>NZ_JAKJSD010000040.1 GCF_029029505.1 Ancylomarina sp. DW003
TTGCTGCAACAAATATCATAACATATCGAAAAAAAATAAAGTTCGTAATCCTTTCCAGAATCCAACCATGGATATCAGCATTCATAAGCTTATGGGTAATTAGTACCACTCGACTTTGACATCACTGCCTTTACATCTGTGGCCTATCAACGTTGTCGTCTCCAACGACCCTTTAAAGAAATCTCATCTTGAGGTAGGCTTCGTGCTTAGATGCTTTCAGCACTTATCCCTGCCCAACGTAGCTACTCTGCAATGCAGCTGGCGCCACAACAGATACACTAGAGGTTAGTCCAACCCGGTCCTCTCGTACTAGAGTCAGATCCTCGCAAATTTCTAACGCCCACAACAGATAGGGACCGAACTGTCTCACGACGTTCTGAACCCAGCTCGCGTGCCACTTTAATGGGCGAACAGCCCAACCCTTGGGACCTTCTCCAGCCCCAGGATGTGACGAGCCGACATCGAGGTGCCAAACCGCTCCGTCGATATGAGCTCTTGGGAGCGATCAGCCTGTTATCCCCGGCGTACCTTTTATCCTTTGAGCGATGGCCCTTCCATACGGAACCACCGGATCACTATGCTCTACTTTCGTACCTGATCGACTTGTAGGTCTCACAGTCAAGCACCCTTGTGCCATTGCACTCTTCACACGATTACCAAACGTATTGAGGGTACCTTTAGAAGCCTCCGTTACTCTTTTGGAGGCGACCACCCCAGTCAAACTACCCACCACACACTGTCCGTCGTCAGACGTTAGACTCCAGATAAGCAAAGGGACGTATTTCAAGGGTGACTCCAAAGCACCTGGCGATGCTCCTTCATAGTCTCCGTCCTATCCTACACGTTACTTACCCAAAATCAATGTGAAGCTGCAGTAAAGGTGCACGGGGTCTTTCCGTCCCGTTGCGGGTAATCGGCATCTTCACCGATACTACAATTTCACCGAGCTCATGGCTGAGACAGTGCCCAGATCGTTACACCATTCGTGCAGGTCGGAACTTACCCGACAAGGAATTTCGCTACCTTAGGACCGTTATAGTTACGGCCGCCGTTTACCGGGGCTTCATTTCAATGCTTCTCCAAAGGATAACATCTCCACTTAACCTTCCGGCACCGGGCAGGTGTCAGGCCTTATACTTCAACTTTCGTTTTTGCAAAGCCATGTGTTTTTGATAAACAGTCGCCTGGGCCATTTCACTGCGGCTCTCATCGCTGAGAGCACTCCTTCTCCCGAAGTTACGGAGTTATTTTGCCGAGTTCCTTAGCCATGAATCACTCGAGCGCCTTAGTATTCTCTACTTGACTACCTGTGTCGGTTTGAGGTACGGGCCATTTTAACCTGATGCTTAGAGGTTTTTCTTGGAAGTCAAATTACATGCACTATCCACGCTGCCGAAGCATTGCGGTACTATCAGCTTTCAGCTCAACTGGCGGATTTGCCTACCAGTCTCATAGCATACGGCCTTCAACGTACTATTCCGTCAGTACGCGGCATTATCATCTCTTCGTCACCCCATCGCAGTTAAAACGGGTACCGGAATATTAACCGGTTGTCCATCGATATCCCCTTTCGGGTTAACCTTAGGTCCCGACTTACCCTGATCCGATTAGCGTTGATCAGGAAACCTTAGTCTATTGGCGTGCGGGTTTCTCACCCGCATTATCGTTACTTATGCCTACATTTGCTTTTCTAAACGCTCCAGCGTGCATTACCACACACCTTCTACGCGGTTTAGAATGCTCCCCTACCAAATGCGTGTCTTTCAACGCAAGTCCATAGCTTCGGTAGTATACTTATGCCCGATTATCATCCACGCAAGATCGCTCGACTAGTGAGCTGTTACGCACTCTTTAAATGAATGGCTGCTTCCAAGCCAACATCCTAGCTGTCTATGCAATCTTACCACGTTTGTTCAACTTAGCATACATTTGGGGACCTTAGCTGATGGTCTGGGTTCTTTCCCTCTCGTCCGTGGACCTTAGCACCCACGGGCTCACTGCCAGATATAAGTTATAGCATTCGGAGTTTGTCTGGATTTGATAGGCGGTGAAGCCCTCGCATCCAATCAGTAGCTCTACCTCTATAACTCTTAACTCTGACGCTGCACCTAAATGCATTTCGGGGAGTACGAGCTATTTCTCAGTTTGATTGGCCTTTCACCCCTACCCACAGTTCATCCCAAGACTTTTCAACGTCAACGGGTTGGGCCCTCCACTCTGGATTAACAGAGCTTCAGCCTGACCATGGGTAGATCACCAAGTTTCGCGTCTACCCCCACTAACTTATTCGCCCTATTCAGACTCGCTTTCGCTTCGACTTCGATCCTGAAGATCTTAATCTTGCTAGTGAGGAGTAACTCGTAGGCTCATTATGCAAAAGGCACGCCGTCACACCCAAAGGTGCTCCGACCGCTTGTAAGCGTATGGTTTCAGGTACTATTTCACTCCTCTATTCGAGGTGCTTTTCACCTTTCCCTCACGGTACTTGTTCACTATCGGTCTCTCAGGAGTATTTAGCCTTACCAGATGGTCCTGGCAAATTCACACAGAATTTCTCGTGTTCCGCGCTACTCAGGATACTACTAGATGCAGATTGCTTACGTGGACGAGGCTATCACTCTCTTTGGCCGCTCTTTCCAAAGCGTTTCACTTCACGCACTTTATCATATCGTAGTCCTATAACCCCAGCATTGCCGAAACAATACTGGTTTGGGCTGGTCCCTTTTCGATCGCCACTACTAAGGGAATCACTTTTGTTTTCTTCTCCTCCGGGTACTTAGATGTTTCAGTTCTCCGGGTTTGCCTCCTTTCGGATACCTACATAGTAGGTGGGTTGCCCCATTCGGAAATCTTCGGGTTAGCGGTTATTTGCACCTCACCGAAGCTTATCGCAGCTTATCACGTCCTTCATCGCCTCTGAGAGCCTAGGCATCCGCCATACGCTCTTAATTACTTATTATTATGCTTGATCTTTCATTGTTAACAACAAAAAATCCAACGAAATCAATCGCTGTTTTCTTTACTTAGATTACTTCTACTTTAATTTTTTTTCAATATGTCAAAGAACTTTTAATACCAAAATATGTATTTTGTGGAGAATATCGGAGTCGAACCGATGACCTCCTGCGTGCAAGGCAGGCGCTCTAGCCAACTGAGCTAATCCCCCATAACTAATTACGAATTGATGAATTACGAATTACGTTTTAATTCATAATTGATAACTCATAATTGATAATTTAATAGTAGTCCTGCGCAGATTTGAACTGCGGACCCCTACATTATCAGTGTAGTGCTCTAACCAACTGAGCTACAGGACTAAATTAATAATCCATAGGCTTGTGGTCAAACACCCTAACGCTATGGGTTATGGTATATTAAAAGATGAAAGCAAAAATAAAATTAGGTCAAGAAAAACAACCTTATAAGTCAACTATTTTCACAGTTAAACCTATTGTCGTATTATCCATCTCCAGAAAGGAGGTGTTCCAGCCACACCTTCCGGTACGGCTACCTTGTTACGACTTAGCCCCAGTTACCAATTTTACCCTAGGACGCTCCTTGCGGTAACGTACTTCAGGCACCCTCGGCTTCCATGGCTTGACGGGCGGTGTGTACAAGGCCCGGGAACGTATTCACCGTATCATTGCTGATATACGATTACTAGCGAATCCAACTTCACGGAGTCGAGTTGCAGACTCCGATCCGAACTGAGACCAGCTTTTGAGATTAGCATCACATCGCTGTGTAGCTGCCCTTTGTACTGGCCATTGTAACACGTGTGTAGCCCTGGACGTAAGGGCCGTGCTGATTTGACGTCATCCCCACCTTCCTCTCACCTTACGGTGGCAGTCTCGCTAGAGTCCTCAGCATTACCTGCTAGCAACTAACGATAGGGGTTGCGCTCGTTATGGGACTTAACCCGACACCTCACGGCACGAGCTGACGACAACCATGCAGCACCTTGTAAATTGTCCCGAAGGAAAGATCTATTTCTAAACCGGTCAATCTACATTTAAGTCCAGGTAAGGTTCCTCGCGTATCATCGAATTAAACCACATGTTCCTCCGCTTGTGCGGGCCCCCGTCAATTCCTTTGAGTTTCATTCTTGCGAACGTACTCCCCAGGTGGATTACTTAATGCTTTCGCTCAGTCACGCACGATGTATTGTGCACAACGAGTAATCATCGTTTACGGCGTGGACTACCAGGGTATCTAATCCTGTTCGCTCCCCACGCTTTCGTCCATCAGCGTCAATAATGGTTTAGTAAGCTGCCTTCGCAATTGGTGTTCTACGTTATATCTATGCATTTCACCGCTACATAACGTATTCCGCCTACCTCAACCATATTCAAGTTCTTCAGTTTCAATGGCAGTTCCAGAGTTGAGCTCTGGGATTTCACCACTGACTTAAAGAACCGCCTACGGACCCTTTAAACCCAATAAATCCGGATAACGCTCGAATCCTCCGTATTACCGCGGCTGCTGGCACGGAGTTAGCCGATCCTTATTCATACAGTACATTCAAACTTCTACACGTAGAAGCAATTATTCCTGTAAAAAAGCAGTTTACAACCCATAGGGCCGTCATCCTGCACGCGACATGGCTGGTTCAGGCTTGCGCCCATTGACCAATATTCCTCACTGCTGCCTCCCGTAGGAGTCTGGTCCGTGTCTCAGTACCAGTGTGGGGGACTATCCTCTCAGACCCCCTAAGCATCATTGTCTTGGTAAGCCGTTACCTTACCAACTAACTAATGCTACGCATGCCCATCTTACATCACCGGAGTTTTAATATTTAAACCATGCGATTCAAATATATTATGCGGTATTAATCCAGATTTCTCTGGGCTATCCCCCAATGTAAGGTAGGTTGCATACGCGTTACTCACCCGTGCGCCGGTCGCCATCTATCAAAAGCAAGCTTTCGATAATGCTGCCCCTCGACTTGCATGTGTTAGGCCTGTCGCTAGCGTTCATCCTGAGCCAGGATCAAACTCTTCGTTGTATAAAAAACTTAGTGTTAATTCTGCTCGTGGATAATATCTAAGTTATTTCGTAAATTTAATTGACAAGGTTATATTTCTTGTATTTACCTAACTTTATTCTACTTCCAATATTTTCAAAGAACTTTCCAGTTCAAAAT
>NZ_JAKJSD010000041.1 GCF_029029505.1 Ancylomarina sp. DW003
TTTTTTATTTCCTTATTTTTTTGAAATAACTATTTTTTAGATCTTAGTCTTTCAACTTGATGCATAAAAACAAGTAAGCGCTCATTCGAAATTGAATTCATCCAAAAGCCATTCTTTTTAAAATGTGATCCCACAATAAATGCATCTGCATACTTCCAATATTCCGAAATGTTATCTACAGTAATACCAGATCCAATCAAAATTGGTTTGTCTACAGAATCTTTCAAAGCATCGAGCTCACGAATATCTACAGATTTTCCAGTAGATGACCCTGTTACGATTACACCATCACTTAAGAAAAATTCCGCTGCATGAGCTGTTTCCACAATATCAACATCAGAAGTTATAGCATGTGAGCTGTGTTTCTTCTTGATATCGGTAAAGACTTTCACCTTATCAGCATCAATCATTTTTCGGTATCGCATTAATTCCCTGGCACACGAATCGATATAGCCTTCATCAGCTACATGACCAAAAACAAAACCTTCGGCTCGAATAAAATCAAGGTTTGCCGCCTTAGCCACAGCCATAGCTTCTCTATTTGCCCCCGCAAGAATCTGAACGCCTAAGGGCAGACAAACTGCCTCTCGTATTGCTTTTGCCACAACAGTCATACCCGCGGTAATCTCAGGACCAACCTGACCTTTCATATAAGGCACGTCGTGCATATTTTCAATAATAATGGCATCTACCTGTGCTATTTCATACTGCTTTGCTTCTTCAACTGCTAAAGCTGAAATATCTTCCAAACTCATTTTATGATTCGGTGTACCTGGTAAGGCCTGAACATGAATCATTCCTATGATGGATTTATTTAACTTCATAACATTTTACTTTTGTATGAGCTGTCAGCTTGCAACACTCAGCTATCAGCATTTGAGATTTTTAGCACCTTACATTAGTTTTTTAATTAACGCTTGTAACATTTTTTGCACTTCAATAACAAGGGTGATAATTTCTTGCATTTCCTTACCTGACAATTTCAATTCTTGAATCAGTATCAACTGGGTTTCTAATTCATAAGCAGAACCCAAAGCTATTTCGGCAAACCTTTTAAATTCCTTATCAGATGGTCTCCCACATCCTTCTGCAATATTACTTGGAATTGATATCGCTGCTCTTGTCATTTGACTGTATAGCCCGTATTTTTCATGCTTAGGTAACCTTTCTCCTAACAAATAAACCTCCTTTACCAAGCCCATACTCTTTTGCCAAACAGTATACTTTTTAAAATCTCTCATAGACAACTTTAGGTAAAAATATAATTAATCATTTCTTTGGCTGTAAGCTGCCAGCAGATTGCTGATAGTTCTATTTACTGTCCCAATATTTGGAAAAGTTCATCTAGCTTAGGTGTTAAGATAATTTCAGTACGTCGATTTTTACTTCTTCCGCTTACTGTTGTATTACTGTCGATAGGCAAATATTTGCTTCGCCCTGCAACTGTCATTCTTTGTGGGTTAATTCCTTTATTTAAACTTAGAATTCTAACAATAGATGTTGCGCGTTTTACACTCAAATCCCAATTATCTTTTAAATCTCCACTTCCTTTATAAGGCACATTATCGGTATGTCCTTCAATCACGATATTAATATCTTTATTTGCTGACAGAACCTGAGCCAATTGTTTCAAGGCTTGTGCCCCACGAACATCAACCGTATAACTTCCCGATTTGAATAACAACTTCTCGTCCATAGAAACGTAAACTTTTCCATTTCGGTTCGAAATACTCAAGCCCTTTTTATCAAAACCAGTTAAAGCATTCATCACCTTATTTTTCAATGCAAGAACAGCTTCATCCTTTTTAGCAAGTGCTTTTTCTAATTCAAGCAATCGCTTATCACGTCTTCCAAGTTCAGATTGAAGAGCATCCATCTTTTTTATTCGACGTTTCAAATCTTGCTCCAGCTTCATAACTTCATCTTCACGCAAGTTCAAATTATCCTGTGTTTTATGAATCTGATCTAGTAGAACTTTTGTTTCTCTGGCACTTCCTTTTTGTTGTTTAGCCAATTGCTCAAGTAGATTTTCTTGATTCTCCTCACAGCGTTTCAATTGTGCTTTACTTGCCAATAATCGATCAGCATTTTCCTCAAAATCAGCCTCAGCTCGTTTATATTTATCTTCTAAAACTTCAAATTTACCTTCCAACTCCACATTACTTTCAGTCAGCAACCTATTGGCATCTTTCAGTTCTTCGTATTTTTTTTGATTCTCATCTGCTCTCGCTTCTAAGTTCTGATACTGACGTGCCGGTACACATGAGAAAAGAATACCTCCCATTACCAGAATAAATAAAAACTGTTTAATTCTTTTCATATCTTAATTATCAATTAATTACCTGAATCCTTTCTTCAAAATACATTTTAGAGAAATCACAAAAACAAATATAAAAAGAGTAAAACTAGATCACAATACAAATCTTCTTTTAGCTAGATTATCTCTGGTCTTTTATGAATTTTTATGATTCAAGTAATAATTCCCAATTTATACCCTATCCTGAATTAGCATTGCTGTGTGATTGCTCAAATTTTCCTATCTTCGTGCCCTAGACCTTTTTTTTAATCGGCCAAAATCCGACCAAGAATATACCATAAACTAAGTAAGAAATGACAAAGTCTGAGAAACCACTATTGGATCAAATCAACTTCCCATCCGACCTAAAAAAGGTCTCTGAAGATGATCTAATTCAAGTTTGTACAGAGCTTCGTCAGGAGATTATCGAACAAGTTTCTTGTAACCCAGGCCATTTTGGTGCCAGCCTTGGTGTTGTTGAACTCAGTGTTGCCTTACACTATGTTTTAAACACGCCTTACGATAATCTGATATGGGATGTTGGACACCAAGCTTATGGGCATAAAATCTTAACTGGTCGAAAAGATCTTTTTCATACAAACCGACAATATAAAGGAATAAGTGGTTTCCCCAATCGTGGTGAAAGCGAATACGATGCTTTTACCGTAGGTCACTCCTCAACATCCATTTCAGCTGCACTTGGTATGGCAGTTTCAGCTCAGTTGAGTGATGAAAAAGATAGAAAAACAGTTGCTGTAATTGGTGATGGTTCGATGACAGCTGGCTTAGCTTTCGAAGGCTTAAATAATGCGGCTACAAACAATGCTGACTTGCTAGTGATTTTAAATGATAACAATATGGCTATCGATCCCAATGTGGGTGGATTAAGTGAATACTTGTTAGACATTACAACTTCACAAACATATAACAAGGTAAAGAATGACGTTTGGCGTTTTCTTGGAAAATTTAATCGAGTAAATCCAAATACCCAAAAATTATTTCAGAAAGTAGAACATGGTATCAAAACTATTCTACTGAAACAAAGTAATTTGTTCGAAGCCTTAAATTTCAGATACTTTGGACCTGTTGATGGACATAATGTGAATCATATGGTCAAAGTTCTAAGTGATTTGCAAAAAATCCCAGGACCCAAAATCCTACATTGTATCACAAAAAAAGGAAAAGGTTTTGAACCTGCAGAGTTAAATCAAACTTACTGGCATGCTCCGGCTAAATTTGATGCTAGCACAGGTGAGATATTAAAGAAAGAGTCTGATTCTCCTAAAATTCCAAAATTCCAAGAAGTTTTTGGAAATACACTTGTTGAGTTAGCCGAAAAAAATGATAAGATTGTAGGTATTACACCTGCTATGCCAACGGGGTCATCATTGAATATCATGATGGAAAAAATGCCAGACAGAGCCTTTGACGTGGGAATAGCAGAACAACATGCTGTTACCTTTGCTGGTGGATTAGCTGCAAATGGAAAAATTCCATTCTGTGCTATCTATTCATCATTTATGCAACGTGCCTACGATCAAGTAATTCACGATGTTGCCCTACAAAATGTAGATGTTGTTTTCTGTTTAGACAGAGGTGGTTTGGTTGGTGCCGATGGTGCTACTCATCATGGTGTGTACGATCTTGCCTTTTTCAGATGCATTCCTAATATGACAATTTCTTCTCCTTTAAATGAAGAAGAACTGCGTAATCTGATGTATACTGCTCAGTTGGGTGGCAAAGGTGCTTTTTCTATCAGATACCCAAGGGGAACTGGTCGTGAATTAAACTGGAGAACCTCTTTTAAAGAACTTGAAATAGGTAAAGGTCAAAAGTTGAGAGATGGAAAAGATTTAGCAATTCTATCTATCGGACCAATTGGTATGCAAGCAAGCGATGCCATCGATGAACTGGAAAAAGAAGGCCATTCAATTGCTCATTATGATATGCGTTTTCTTAAGCCTATCGATAAAGATATTCTTCATGAGACATTCAAGAATCACAAAAACATTATCACAATTGAGGATGGGTCTGTTATTGGAGGTTTAGGTTCTGCTGCTCTTGAATTTATGAGTGACCACGGCTATGCTTCCAGAATCAAACGACTGGGTGTTCCTGACAAGTGGGTTGAACATGGTACCCAGGAAGAGCTGTACAAAGAGTGTGGTTTCGATAAAGATGGCATTATAAAGACTTGTAAAGAAATACTATTCTAAAAAAATACAAA
>NZ_JAKJSD010000042.1 GCF_029029505.1 Ancylomarina sp. DW003
TTTTTAATATTATAAGTTGAGATATTTAAATTCTATTCTCCATTTCACTAATGGCTAATGTACCTGCTACAACTGATATTACGGCTGCGAAACTAGAGAAAGAAACACCGCAGAAAGGAATGATAAGGCAAAGAGAAAACACAAAGCCATTCGCTATAACAATTCCTTTATTCTCTCTCATAAACTGAACACTTTGTCTCAGGTTTAGCTTCTTTCTTTCAAGAGCATAATCCATAAATGAGAAGCCATAGAAATAAGCTGATATAAAGAATAGCATAATCGCCGCAAACCAGCCAATGATTGGAATAAAGCTTAGTATGAACATTAATAAAGTTAGAATAATTTCAATACTAAAATTTCGAACAGCAATTATAACGCCTCGTAGTACATCTTTAACCAGTTGTCTTAAGCTGAAAGGATAATCTACGCCTGTTTTTATTTTCTCGGTACGTTCCGATAAATATGAAAATACGGGTGACATCAGAATGATAATAATATAACCTCCCAGATAGGCAAAGAGTAGAAAAAACATGATTTTAAAGGTAAGCCATACAAAGGCATCCATCACTATTTTTAGAAATCCTGATCCCCAAAAATCACCTTGTTTTAATTCAAACTGATTTTGCAGATACACCTTTGCAGCATCTGAATAATCATTAACCATATCCCAACCAAACCAAAATAGAAGAATATTGAAAGCTAGTGGAAAGAGGAAGAACCAAGCTAATTTCTTTTTGAAAATGAATCCTAAAGCTTCGGAATACTTGCGAAGTCCAAAGCTGAAATCTTTGAAGAAACTCATACAGATTGTTTTAATATTGAGACGTGTTGAACTTTTATTAAGTTTTAAATTTAATAACTTGAGATTATAATTCGAATAAAGAATTAAAAAAACACCATAATTTTATTACTTAGAATCATTTTGAATTGGACTTGAATTATATCATCTTTGTTTTACAAAAATACAGATGATGATAAAATTATTTACTCGAATTATACGTGATAGAAACTTTGTTTTAGTATTAGCCGTAATACTCGGCTTGACTATAGGAGATTGGGCAGAATATCTTAAAGGTTATACTTTTTATATTTTGGCTATTGTCATGATTTTTTCTACGACAGGTTTAAGTACTAAAGCTCTATTTCCTCTTAAGAAAATGATTCAGCCTCTATTGTTAGGGCCAATTCTTAATTATCTTGTATTTGGAGTGGTTATTATTAGCTTGGCTTATATTTTAATGCCAACTCCTGAATTATTTTTGGGTTTTGTAGTTATTGCAGCTACACCTCCCGGAGTGGCCGTTATTCCATTTTCTCATATCCTTGAAGGAGATATTAAATATGGAATTGTTGGTGTCTTAGGTGCTTTTATTAGTTCTGTTTTTATGGCTCCTGCAATTGTTGGTTTATTGAGTAATGCAGAAGGGGGAATCGACTCAGGAATGCTATTTATGAGTATGGTTAAACTCGTGTTGCTTCCAATGATTATTTCACGCTTTCTTCTTTGGGAGCCTCTTAAACCAACGGTAGAGAAGGTAAGGGGGAAGATTGTCGATTGGGGATTTGCTCTCTTGATTTTTACTGCTGTAGGCTTAAATAGGCAAGTTTTCTTCTCAAATTTTGAGATACTATTTCTTGTTGCTCTGGTCTTGTTTCTTAGTATATTTGGTTTGGGATGGTTTTACGAATTTATTTCCGCCAGGTTGGGGATTAATAAAGAAGTTGCATTAACTCAAAAATTATTACTTACAATTAAGAGTTCAGGCTTTGCTGTTGTAACAGCATTAACATTGTTTGGTAAAGAAGCGGCTATCCCTTCTGCCGTAATGGCAATATTTGTTTTGTTATATTTACTCTACCTTTCTTTCAGAATGGAGTTTAGAAGGAAAAGAATAAAGGTTAAGAAGTAAAGTGAGATGCGATTTTTTGTGTCTAAATATTGTATTTGAGATTAATAATCAAAAATCAGGAAGAGTTGAAATTAACATTTTTAGGTACTGGAACCTCACAGGGTATTCCCATTATAGCTTGCAAATGTCCCGTTTGTTTATCTACTGATAAAAGAGATAAACGATTGCGAACTTCTGCCTTAATTGAGGTTGATGATATTTCGATAGTGATAGATAGTGGTCCCGATTTTAGGTATCAGATGTTGAGAGCTAAAGTTGAAAAATTGGACGCTATCCTTTTTACACATGAGCATAAAGATCATACGGCAGGATTAGATGATGTTCGAGCATTTAATTGGGTAAATAAGAAAGCTGTGGATATTTATGCTGAGGAGCGTGTACAAACTTCCCTAAAGCAGGAATTTGCTTATGTGTTTGCAGAATTTCGATATCCGGGAATTCCACAATTAAACTTATGGACAGTAGAGAACAAAGCTTTTAATATAAATGGAACCGAAATCATACCTATTAGGGCTAAGCATCATAAATTACCAGTGTATGGCTATCGAATTAAGGATATGGCTTATATTACAGATGCCAATTATATTTCGAAAGAAGAAAAAGAAAAAATGAAAGGCTTAAAAGTTTTGGTGTTAAATGCGCTAAGGAAAGAAAAACATCTTTCTCACTTTACCCTTCCTGAAGCTTTGGCACTAATAGATGAGTTAAAACCTAAAACCGCCTATTTAACTCACTTTAGTCATCAGTTGGGTTTTCACAAGGACATTTCAAGAGAGCTACCAGATAATGTATTTATGGCTTATGATGGTTTGCAAATAGATATTTAAGATATTAGTATTATAAA
>NZ_JAKJSD010000043.1 GCF_029029505.1 Ancylomarina sp. DW003
TCATATATATTAAAAGGATGTCCATTGGGCATCCTTTTTTTTGCTCTATACTCTTATAAAAAATAACAATAATAATCTAAATCAATATTTAAAGACAAAGAAGTATTTTATTATATCTTTGAATGAAAATAAGAATCAATTTTAAAGGTCTTATTTCCAAACACGATATATATTAAGATTAAATAAATGCTTCAGAAACTAAAAAACAGATGGCAGATTGAAAGTAACTTTCAACTTATTCTTATTCTCATAACTTTTTCTGTTACCGGAAGTTTAACTCTACTGGTACGTCGTCCGATTTTTGAATACTTAGATATTAATACCACAACCAGTCTTTGGATTAGAATTCCTCTTAGTATACTTATTATTACACCATCCTATCAAATTCTTTTGATAATTGTCGGAACATTTTTAGGACAGTTTAAATTCTTTTGGGCTTTTGAGAAGAAAATGTTAAGTCGATTTAGATTCGTCAAAAAGGCATAAGAAACAAGTAAACTTTTTAAACTGAATAAATCATTCAAATGAATAAAGATTATATAGCCGATCAATTTAAGGTACTTCAAAATACAATTACTCAAACCATTGAAAACACAGATGGTTCTGCCAAATTCAAAGAAGATAAATGGATTCGTGAAGAAGGCGGTGGTGGCCGATCACGAGTACTCGCAAATGGACGTATTATTGAAAAAGGTGGGGTTAATTTCTCCGCTGTTCATGGTCCTCTTCCTGAAAAAATTAAAACTAAGCTCAATGTAAAAGGCGATGAGTTTTTTGCAACTGGCGTATCGCTTATTATGCATCCAGAGAATCCTTATGTACCCATTGTTCACATGAATGTTAGATATTTTGAGCTTAATGATGGTACCTATTGGTTTGGAGGAGGCATTGATCTTACACCAATATACATTGACAAGAAAGAAGCCGCAAACTTTCATCAGGCTCTAAAAACAATTTGTGGAAAATACAATCCTGATTTTTATCCAAAATTTAAAACTTGGGCTGATGATTATTTCTTTTTAAGCCATAGAGATGAGACAAGGGGTGTTGGGGGGATTTTCTTCGATCATCTAAATGATTCAACAGGTTTATCAAAAGATGACCTATTCGCTTTTGTAATTGAAATTGGACAGCTCTTTGCTCCACTCTATGCAGCAATCATGAAAAATAAAGCTGATTATTCATACACTGAGCAAGAAAAAGATTGGCAATTGCATCGACGTGGACGTTATGTGGAATTTAACCTTCTACAAGATAAAGGAACTCGTTTTGGAATAGACACCAATGGGCGTACCGAATCCATATTAGTAAGTATGCCGCCTGAAGTAAAGTGGACTTATCAATACAAAATTGAGATCGATTCTCCCGAAGAAAATACACTCAATCAACTAAAAAAAGGTATCGACTGGCTTCAATATTTGTAAAGAATATTCCTGAATGTTGCTCATTGCTTCATTTTTGAATACCTTCACTATAGATCAACCTATATTACAATAATGAATAAAAAAACAACTGTTCTTCTTATCAATCTTGGCACCCCTAAAAGCCCAAGTGTTAAAGACGTACGCTCATACTTAAAGGAGTTTCTAAATGACAAACGAGTTATTGATATTCCCTGGCTTCTTCGTAAGATATTAGTCAACCTTATCATTATTCCATTTCGGGCAAAATCTTCTTCAAAAATATATAAAGAGCTCTGGACACCTAAAGGTTCTCCTTTAATGATATACGGAGAAAGTGTCAAAAAGATGCTTCAGGAAGAATTAGGTAATGACTATAAGGTTGAATTAGGCATGCGTTATAATGAGCCGTCTCTTCCTAGCGTATTAGATAAAATTAAATCTGAAATGCCGGAGCGCTTGATCATTTTCCCAATGTATCCTCAGTACGCTTCTTCATCAACAGGTTCGACTATAGAAAGGGTTATGGAATTGATGAAATCATGGGAAGTTATTCCTGAGGTTAATATCATCAATCAGTTTTTCGAAGACCCTGATTACATCAAAATTATTGCCGATAATGCACGCAAGAATAATTTGGATGATTTTGAACATTTTGTTTTCTCATTTCATGGACTTCCCATCAGACAAATTAATAAAGTACACCCTGGAAGAAATTGTAAAACCTGTGATTGTGATAAAAAATTCAATCGTGAAACCGACTACTATTGCTATAAATCTACTTGTTACGAAAATGCCAGATTAATCGCCCAAGAACTAAATATTCCTAAAGAAAAGTATACAGTCGGCTTTCAATCTCGATTAGACAAAGATTGGCTTGAGCCATTTGCAGATAAACTGATGGTTAAGCTAGCAAAAGAGGGTAAGAAGAACATTATGGTTTTTAGCCCTGCTTTTGTTGCAGATTGCTTAGAAACAACCATAGAAATTGGAGGAGAATTTACGGAACTATTCAAAGAGAATGGAGGCGAAAAACTCGTCCTCGTTGAAAGCTTAAACGATAACCCCACTTGGATTAAAACAATCAAGAAGCTTGTTCTTAATCAGTAATCAACATCTTATAGATATAAAA
>NZ_JAKJSD010000044.1 GCF_029029505.1 Ancylomarina sp. DW003
TAAAAGAAATTCTTCCCTAACAGCATCTGAATTTGTTTCAATTGATCGACCCATACTTTTTGTGTTAGTTCATTGAATTTCCCGTCGTATTCGTAACTTGGGAATGAGGCGTTCACCTGACTCATATACGATTCGGTAAAGGAATTCTCAAGCACGTCCAATGCGTTCAGGGATACGGGTACGATCGTATCGGCATCGGCCGGATGGTATTTGAACCAAACATTTCGGTAGCCTATGATTCTCAAATTTGACAGGTCTTCTTCTTCTTTCCACTCTTTTACAGCTCCGGCAATGGCTTGCAACACTTTATAGTGTGTATCGGGTCCTGACCCTTCGGGATCCATGGCTAAACTGATTGTTGTTGGTTTGTATTTTCTGAATTCTTCGAGAACGGGTAACATGTCGCGGTTCTTCTCCGGGGTTTCTGTAAAGACATCGCCTTTGTAAAAGCCTAATCGCAGGTGATGGATGTTTTTTACCGGGGTTCCAAAGTGTGCCCAAACGAGTTCTTCTTCAAATTCCCGAATCATACCTTTCATCTTCTGAACTTCCGGGGAGTTTTTGCCGCCATCGTAAGCGTTTTCAAGATCGCTTATGATGTTTGTTATTGTTGTATTCAGGTTTTCTTTTCCTGTCACGTCCCAAATCTCAACAATAGAGCGTATCAGGCGATGACATAAGCCTCGGCGTTTGCCATTGGCATTTCTGGCTGCTACTGAGTTCAGGAAATGGTAAACGTCTTTGTCCCATTTTTTAGAATAGCCTGCTTCAAAGAAGTCGGGGTAATTCAACATTTCAATTTTCCCTTTTGCTATAAAGTCCTGACATTCTTTAAGTACATCAATGACAAAACGGTTGGTGACTGCGGTAAAGCCGGATGTTAGGACTGAGAAGTGAATTTCGTTACTTGCTGAACGCATTTGACGGTTGGTGTATGGCATAATGCCCAACATGATATCGTCGTGGTGTGGTCCTGTGTGGTAAACGGTTTCATTTTCGTCTGGTTTCATGCCTTTGTTCAGCTTCCCTTTTATTGACTCTATTACAGTTTGAACGGTTCCTTCATTTAAATTAGGAATCAGGCTTGTGTAAGGATCAGCTTTTAGGTCTTCGAGTCTTAGGTGATGTCCGTACTTGTTGGACTTGTTACAGAGGTCGATTATTGATTTCTCTGTTTTGGTATGTGACCAGTCTCCGGCCTTGTAATATCTGTTAACACTATCGGTTAATTTACAGGCGGCTCCTGTGGTTAAATAAAATCGACTGTTTTTCTGACGTTGCAGAACGCTTGCCGGATAGATTGCATCGGGCTGGCTTTCCAGCGAGCCTTTTACAATATCGGCTTTTGCTTCGCCTGCTGCAAAGATAATCGATACGGCGTCTGGCTTATGGGTTATGGTATCTAATCCTATGGTAATAACCAAGCGGTTTCTTGAAACTTCAATTCCTCCAAGGTCTCCGGCTGCTACGGCTTGTGTTTCGAAATTTGTCTTCGTCAGACGTGTGGTTGAGTAATGATCTGATCCTCGGGTGTTGAAAGCTATATGTCCATCTGGGCCTATTCCACCTAAAAAGAAACCAATTCCGCCTTTATCACGGATTTGCTGCTCATATCCTGTACACCAATTATCAATCATGAAAATTGATTTTTGCTGCATTTCTTCTACGACGCTTTTGGCATCCCGGTAACGTAAGGACAGATCGATGTTGTAATCGGGGAAGACTTCCAGGAAGTGCTTGTTATCGACCAGTGGTATTTCATTGGAGTTAATTAATAAGGAGTTGTCTTTTTCCAAACCAAAGCCTTTGATATAGTAGTTCATCACATAGTTGTAGAAGCTATTGTGTTGATTGGGATCAATTGGGTAAAATTCATCGATTTGAACGAACTCCAGGCCTCGCAAATCCGGTTTTGACATGTTGCCTAACCCATACTGGCTTCGGATGTCCAGTCCTTTTTTATTATTCCAATTCTCCAAAAGGTACTGGGTGTATTTTATGAAATACTCCGGTGTTTTTCCTGTTGGTAAACTTATTACGCCTTGAGGGTTTTGTTCTGCCCATTCCAAAAAACGAAGCGAGGTCATCAGACCTAATTTTGGAAAGTTATCGACTTCTACATAGGGAATTTTTGTGGTGATCTCCTCAACACTTGACAATTCATAGAAGGCTTG
>NZ_JAKJSD010000045.1 GCF_029029505.1 Ancylomarina sp. DW003
CACACCTGGAACAGTGGACTTCTCCATTGACCTTGCAAGTCTTGGTATTCCAACAGCATTAGATACGGCTGATTATTCCTTATTGATTGATGGGGATGGAACATTTGCTACTGGAGCTACAGCCCATACCACCGGAGCTGCTATTAACAGTGGAGTACTATCCTTTACAGGAGTTAGTTTTTCCGATGGAGACTTCTTTACTATCGCCGTTAATGACCTTAATACTCCTGGTTCTGCCTCTGGTTTATTACTTTGGCTAAGAGCCGATGTTGGGGTTACAGGCACTGCTCCTATAACCAACTGGAGTGATCAATCGGGTTATGGATTTAATGCAACTGTACCTGCCAATGGTCCTGATTTAGTTACTGATGGCTTAAACTTTAACCCTACACTTGATTTTACAAGAGCTAATTCAGAATATCTACAAATTACAAATGGTATTTTAGGAAACAATACCTATAATGATATGTGGGTATATGCGGTTAGTAAAACTGATTTTAATGCAACAAATACACTGTTTTACGAAGAATTATCATCAGGTAGTGATTTTGGAGCATTGTTACCATGGAATAATCAAAATCTATACTACTACAGTGGAAGTGCCCAGAATGGTCCGTGGGGAGGAACGTTTGGGGAATTTAATACTTGGACTTTCGGTACTTCTACGGGATTAGCTACCCCAAATGAAACACGTAAGGCATTCTCTAAAGACGGGGCAGTGTTTATGACTAGTGGCACATCAAGCAGTATAGCAGGTAGCAGTAATAACTTTGTGATAGGTGGAGGACATTCTAACGGAGTAGGGACTAATAATAATTTCGATGGGCAACTGGCGGAATTAATTGTTTACACCAGTGTTCCTACCCCTCTGGAACAAGAACAAGTTCAATCTTATCTGGCTGTTAAATATGGACTAACCAAAAACAGTGCAGATAATGTGACCACAGGTGGTGAGGATGAACGAGATTATTTTGCTGCTGACGGCACAGTTATTTGGGATTATTCGGCCAATACTGCCTATCACAATGATGTAGCTGGTGTCGGAAGAGACGATGATGCTGGTTTAGATCAGCAAAAATCGAAAAGCTCTAATACTACTGGTACTGTTACCATGGACAAAGGGGGTGCTTTTGGAACAGATGGAGACTTCCTTCTTTGGGGGAATGATGCAGCGGCCAATGGCTCTTCTACTGATGTAGACTTAACAAGCTTTGATATCCGACTCAATAAAGTGTGGAAGGTAGCGGTAACAGGTACACCTGGGGCAGTTAATTTCTCTATTGATCTTGGTGGTTTAGGATTACCATCAGGGCTCAACGCAAGTGATTATGCATTACTTACTGATGCAGATGGTGTATTTGCTACAGGAGCTACTGCTCATACCACAGAAGCAACAATCAATAGCGGAGTACTCTCTTTTACAGGAGTTAGCTTTACGAATGGTCAGTTCTTTACCATTGCAGCAACAAATGTTGAAGGTCCTGGTGATGTTACCGATAACTTACGATTATGGCTTAAAGCAGATGCTGGGGTTACAGGCACCGCTCCAATCACAAATTGGGAAGGTCAGTGGAATGGGTATAACGCTACTGTTCCTGCTAATGGTCCTGACTTAGTTGCCAATGGATTAAACTTTAACCCTACGCTTGATTTTACAAGATCCAATTCTGAATACTTGTCCATTGTTAACGGTATTTTAGGCACGGACTCTTACAGCGATATGTGGGTGTATTATGTTTCTAAATCAGATATTCTTACCTCCAACACGGTATTTAATGAAAACCTTGCAGGTTCAGAATATTTTGCCTCTCTCAATGTCTGGAGTAATAGCTTTGCTTACTATCAACTTGGAAATAGTAGTACTGGTGGTGGTAGAATTAATGGTCTCTGGGGTGGTACACTGGGAGAATTCAACATATGGACCAAGGGCATCAGTAGTGGCACAGCTACTCCCAATGGCACTAAAAAAGCAATTTCCAGAGATGGAGCAGTTATTTTATCCAATACCAACAATGACAATACGGTTACAGGAAAGAACAACAACTTATACATTGGTGGACGATGGGCAGGGGCTAACAACTATTATTTAGATGGTCAGCTAGCCGAATTAATTATTTATACCAGTGTTCCCACTCCTTTAGC
>NZ_JAKJSD010000046.1 GCF_029029505.1 Ancylomarina sp. DW003
ATATCCCGCTTTTGATTTTTCGAGACTATTTAATTCTCATTAAGTGCTTTTGTCTTAAAAAATAAAATTCAAAGAGTTCTTACACTCTTATTTTGGATAAATTGTGGGCTATTGCAATTAATCCGGTTTCAATTTCCACCTTTGGTTTACCTCTGAGCATAAACCGCCTAAAACCTTTGTTTTGTTTGATAATACCAAAGGTTGCTTCTACATCAGCACATCTCTGCCTGCGACGCTTGACTCCGTTTTCGCTTAATAGATTTTCTCTGGCTCTTTGTTTGTGTTTCTCCAGGTTTCTATTCACTTCAATAATGCGGTCGTTTGGGGATTTGTGACATCCCCAACGCAGTGGGCAGCTTGTGCAGTTTTGTGCTTTATAGTATGTTACAAATTGTTTGTATCCGGTTGTTGTTTGCTTTACTGTTGTTCCTGATTTATTCATCCTTTGTCCCATAGGACAGTAGTAGCAGTCCTCGTTTTCATTGTAGTAAAGGTTGTCTTTGTGAAAGATGTTTGATTTAAATTTTTTGCTCTGTTCTTTATGGAAATAACTAAACTTCACATAGGAATCAATTTTGTTTTCCTCTAAAAATTCATAGTTCTCTTCACTGCCATAACCTGAGTCGGCCGTTGCCACTTGAGGGTAATCTCCATAAAGCTCTTCGTACTTTTTCAGATGATCGATTAAGGTGGTCGTATCCGTTGTTGTTTGAGTGACTGTGAAGTTGACGACAAATTGATTGTTGGTTGAAAATTGCCAGTTGTAACAAGGTTTTAGCTGACCATTTTGCATGTGATCATCCTTGGTGCGCATAAAGGTGGCATCGGGGTCTGTTTTGGAAAAGCTGTTACGTCCTCCAAGCATCTTTTCCTGTTGTTCATATTTGGCAAGATTTACAGGCCAATGCTTTGCTGCATATTTTAGTTTTTTTTTACCTCTTTGTCAATCTCTTTGCTTTTGAGGGCTCTGTTAATTTGATTAATTGCTTCCTCTACTTTGGCAGATGAGATTTCTTCAAAATCAGGCGTTGGAGCCAAATCTTTCTCTTCTTTATAAACAGTTTGAACATGCGCCCATATTTGCTCAAGTTGTTGTTTTATTTTTTTTTTTTGAGTAGCAATAGCCTTGCCCCAAACAAAACTATATCGGTTCGCATTGGCTTCAACCTTCGTACCGTCAATATAAACCTCCTTTATACTTAAGTAGCCTTCCCGGGCTAATATTTCAACTACAGAAGCAAATATTTCTTTCAAGTTACCGTCCAAACGCTGTCCTCTGAAACGATTAATGGTGTTATGATCGGGTTTACTCATCCCACTGATCCACATAAAATGGATATTTTCTTTTAAGGCATCCTCGATTTGACGGGAGGAATAAATATTCTTTAAGTAAGCGTATATGAGAGTTTTAAGTAATATACGAGGGTGATAACTTGAACACCCAAGCCTTGAATAGGTAGCCAATATAGAGCTAATATCCACTTTGTCAAGAACCCTGTCAACTATGCGAACCGGATGAGTTGAAGGAATCATATCATCCAAATTGGGAGGAAACAACATAGTTTGTTTATCGTGACATGTTTTGAAAGAAAGTTTTCTGTGTCGTTTTACCATGTCGAAAGGTACCAATCATCTAAATATTAGCAAAAGCGACGAAATTGAATTATTAAACTTTTTTTAAGCATTCGCTATAAATTGAAAAAGGCTGCCTCTTTTTGAGACAGCCTC
>NZ_JAKJSD010000047.1 GCF_029029505.1 Ancylomarina sp. DW003
TCTGTCTCCTCCTAAAATAGCTTGACATCAAAAGTCAAGTAAATGGAAAAAGGAAAAGCAGGAAAACTGTCCGATCAGATGGAAGGTTTTCAAGAACAGGTAATTAATTATCAAGCCTACGAAATTAGTTTTCGGCGATGGCTGATCAGCGAGATTGATAGTGAACGAATGACCATGGAGGAAGCGCGGGATCGTTTTGGTTTACATCGAATTGAATACAAAAGGATTATCCGCCGTTGGCAAGATCGTTATTCTGTGAAACTTCATTTATCTTTAGCTTCCATGACTACCAAGGAACGCACAGACAACAAACAGCTTGAAAAACGAATAAATGAGCTGGAGGCACAACTAGAATTGGCCCAGATGCAAAATATTGCCCTTGAGACCATCGTTGATATTGCCGAGCAAGATTACAAATTGGACATTCGAAAAAAGTTTGGCCCCAAGCAGTAGCCGTACTGGGGCAGATGTATCCTTTGATTTCCAAAGGGAAAATCTGCAATCTGTTTGGGAAGACAAGACAAGCCTGGTACGATCATCGGCAACGGCAAACAAATACTCAAATGCAGGAAACACTCATTCTAAAAGAGGTTCAGACGATTCGACAGGAGCACAAGCGGATGGGAACAGAGAAGTTGCTTTATAAGCTTAACCTCTTCCTGAAAGAACATAAGATAAAATATGGTAGAGATAAAATGTATGCCCTTCTTAGGGCACATGATCTACTGGTTCGTCCACGTCGTACACGTCCCAAGACGACCAATTCTAATCATATGTACCGAAAGTACCCTAACCTAATACGGAATCTGGAGCTAACCCGATCCAATCAGCTATGGGTAAGTGACATTACCTATATTCGAACAAGAATGGGTTTTGTCTACCTATCTCTAATCACCGATGCCTACTCCAAGAAAATTGTAGGCTGGTGTCTTTGGCCCAATCTGGAAAGTGAAGGTGCCCTGAATGCCCTAAAAATGGCTCTGAGCAAAGAAAGATTGCCAAAGGAGTTGATTCATCACTCGGATAGAGGAGTGCAGTACTGCTGCTACGACTATGTCAACTACCTGAAAGGCTCCAATATCACCATCTCCATGACAAAGAATGGAGATCCCTACGAGAATGCTGTTGCCGAACGAGTCAATGGTATTCTCAAGGACGAATACGATCTCTGTAATCTTTTTGAGGATTACTTGGAAACCAACGAAGCGGTCAAAAGAGCCGTTGCCTCCTACAACACCAGTCGACCTCACGCAAGTTGTGATTACAAAACGCCTTGCCAAGCACACACCTTTAAAGGAGAGATGCCCAACAGGTGGACAAGGAAGTGTATATCAAGGCAGGAGACAAATAAGGAGGTGAAAATAAACTCAGTAGAGGTAGGCTTGATGTAGATTCAATCAGGAATTATGTGGAAAAAAAGGTGTGGTTTCCAGTAAAAACAATTTCTACCAACACTAACAGAAGGAACATCAATTTTTATTGTTTAAAAAAGAGAGGAATAAAATATTTATCTTTGTGTTTCAGAGTATAAATTGGTTCTATACCTCCTCATCAGAAATTAAGTAATAATTTGTCAAGTTATTTAAGGAAGCGACA
>NZ_JAKJSD010000048.1 GCF_029029505.1 Ancylomarina sp. DW003
TTTCGTAAGCGACTGTATATGATAAAATACAGGTTTGTTTATTTGGGCATTAATCTTAATTTAGTAAGCTCTAAAAACCCAAAAATAAAATACTAACCCAAAAATTATTGTAATGACAGATGCTATTAAAAAGACATTGAGAGATAGTGCAGGCGCTCGTTGGTTTGTGCTAATTCTCGTATCGGTAACCATGCTTATCGCATACACATTTATGGAAGTGCTTTCTCCGCTTCAAACACTTATTCAAAGTACTTACGGATGGAGTGGTACCGATTGGGGAATTGTAACAGGAGCACAAGGCTACTTAAATGTGTTTGCATTTATGTTGATCTTTGCAGGTATTATACTCGATAAAATGGGAATTAAATTTACTGCCATTGGATCAGGTATAGTTATGATACTAGGTGCTATAGTTAAGTATTATGCATTTGCTGGCGATTTTGAAATGGGTTCTACAATCATAGGAATCGATTCAAGAGTATTTATTTCAGCAGCTGGATTTGCCTTATTCTGTGTAGGTGCCGAAGGTGCTGGTATTACTGTATCTAGAATAATCGTAAAATGGTTTAAAGGAAAAGAAATGGCACTTGCTATGGGTACAGAAATGGCCTTAGCGCGTTTAGGTTCATTCCTTGCACTATTTGGTTCACCTCGTATTGCTGAAGCATTTGATATTCCTACATCAGTTTTAGTTGGTACTATTGCTTTAAGTATTGCTTTAATTCTTTTTATTGTTTATAGTGTAATGGATACCAAGTTGGATAAACAAGTTGAAGATGAAGCTGAAGAAGAAGAGCCATTCAAAATCTCAGATATTGGTGTCATCATCTCAAGTAAGGGATTTTGGTATATCGCTATTCTTTGTTTATTATTCTATTCTGCTGTGTTCCCATTCTACAAGTTCTCTTCGGGACTAATGGTGAATAAGTTTGGAATTGATCCGTCTACTGCTGGTGACATCCCTTCAATTCTACCATTCGGAACGATTCTTTTAACACCTCTGTTTGGATTCATATACGACAAATACGGTAAAGGCGCCTCTATCATGATTCTTGGAGCAGTTCTACTTGTAATCGTTCATACGATATTCTATATACCCGCTTTAACGGCGACTTGGGTAGCGATATTCGCGGTTGTTCTATTGGGAATTGCTTTCTCATTGGTTCCTTCTGCAATGTGGCCATCGGTTCCAAAAATTATCCCTGAAAAGCAGTTGGGATCGGCTTATGCACTTATCTTCTATGTTCAGAATATTGGTCTAATGCTGGTTCCTATTTTGTTAGGTGTTGTTTTAGATAAAACAAATCCAGGTGTAAACGAGAAAATAGAAGGTGCAATTGCAACTTTCAGAGCAGAAGGTGTTCCTGCAGGTGATATTTCATCAAAAGTGCAAGCACTTAGAGAAGCAGGTGAAATTCCAATGTTTGATTATTCATCAACATGGTTAATCTTCGTTGGTTTAACAATTCTTGCGACCATTTTTGGATTCTTATTAAAAGCAGAAGATAAGAAGAAAGGTTATGGTCTTGAATTACCAAATATTCAGAATTAATTCTAATATTAATGATATAATA
>NZ_JAKJSD010000049.1 GCF_029029505.1 Ancylomarina sp. DW003
TATTGTAGGAGGCGCATTAATTCCAACCGTTTATGGTTTTATGAAAGATGCTGTAGGCGCACAGGCTGCCTACTGGATATGTGTGCCATGTTTCCTTTATATCCTCTACTACGGATTAAAAGGGCATAAAATCAGAACGAAATAGATTAATATCACCGGGGTGTGCACAAGCCTTATTATTTATACCCCATTTACAGACCGATTATGACAGATAATTTAATAGCAATAGCTTCAAAGTTCTCAATAGAAGGAAAGATAGCAGATATAAAGCCTCTTGGAGAGGGATTTATTAACGATACATTTATTGTAAAAACCGAAGGAGATAAAGATCCCGATTATTTATTTCAGCGTAAGAATAAAAATATCTTTAAAGATGTTCCCGGAATGATGGGGAATATCCAAAAAGTAACAGATCATCTTAAAGCTAAAATTACTGCAGCTGGCGGAGATATTATGCGTGAGGCATTAACAGTTACGCCTACCAATAACGGAGAATTGTATTATAAAGATGAGGAGGGAGACTTTTGGGCTATGTGTTTGTTCATAAAAGATAACCTAACATATGAAGCTGCTGATAGTCCTGAGTTAGCATATTCCGGAGGAAAAGGCATTGGTAAGTTTCAGTCGATGCTATCGGACATGAAGGAACCTTTAGTTGATATTCTTCCGGGTTTCCACAATATAAGATTCCGCTTTTCTCAATGGGATGAAATCTTGAAAAATGACCCGGTAGGTCGTAAAAAAGATTTAAGCAAGGAAATTGCCTGGGTTGAGGACAGGAGAGAAGAAATGCTTGAATTCTGGACGTTAGTAGAGAGTGGAACAATTCCAACACGAGTGACTCATAACGATACCAAGATCAATAACATTCTATTCGATAAAAAAGGAGACGTGTTGTGCGTAATCGATTTGGATACAGTGCTAAATAGTACAGTCTTAAATGATTTTGGTGATGCAATGCGTTCGTACACAAATACAGGTTTAGAAGATGATGAGAATCTGGATAATGTGAATATGGATATGGAAATTTTTAAAGCCTATACAAAAGGCTACCTGGAAGAGACAATCTCATTTTTATCTCCGCCGGAGCTAGAATATCTGGCATTTTCAGCCAAGTACATTACTTACGAGCAAGTTCTTCGATTCTTAATGGATTATATCGATGGAGATAATTATTATAAAATCAAATCTCTGGAGCATAACCTGATACGTACTCAAGCGCAATATAAATTGTTGACAAGTATGGAAGAGCAGTTTGATGAAATGAAAGGTTTTGTCGAACAATATAGCAAACAATTAAGTCTTTAGTTTTTTCTAAACAGCAATTCTCTACAATAAATAGAGAGTAAGTGTAAAAAACTAAAAAGTAAATTATTACAAGATGAAAAATAATATATTCGATTCCAAAGTAGAG
>NZ_JAKJSD010000005.1 GCF_029029505.1 Ancylomarina sp. DW003
CTCTTTTTTGTTACCAAGGTAAAATAGTCACTATTCGGAATATCTACTCCGGTAAAACTGATTGTATTTTCTGCAACATTCAAACTTCTACCTGTAATATGCTCAGTCGCATCACTAAAGGTTAAATCATTATCAATTAATAAGGCAAAATCCTCTGCTTCCGCATTTGTAATTCCCAGTGCTGTTAAATCGAAATTTAAAGTCATATTCCCCGGAGTTCCAGCCAAGCGAACTCTCCAAACCCGATCAGTTCTTTCGCCCCATGCCGATGGAATATCCGTTGTGTTTCTTCCACTTAAGTTTTGATCATTATTCCCCCAAATAAAGAAATCTGCATTATCCAAAGCAGATTCCGCTTCTATTGTTACAACAGCATCAGTGTTAATACTTTTCGATTTGGTTTGATTCAATTTGGAAAGATCATCCCGACCTATACCTGCAATGTCATTATTATAGCCTGTATTATTATTGGGTCTCCAAACATTTTGATTTACTAATCTATAATCTTTTCCCTGAAGTGTAATTCCGTATTTTAAAGCCAGATAAGATTCAACCTCCTGCTGTTCACTATTATCTAATCTATTATCATAAGCAACTACTTCTGCAATATCGCCAGTAAAGGAACGTCCAACGTAGTACCCTCCCACAAATAAATTGTCTGTAAAAGCCGTTCCTCTCTCTTGATAAACAATATGCCATTCCTGGTTATGAGTAGAACCCGATGCTCCATTTATGAAGCCATCTCCTCCATTAGACCAGTCGTCTGAATTGACATTTGACCATGTATTAATATTACTACCCAACCGGATACCTTTATCTCCATCGATACCTACAAGCCCGTCAAGATCAGTCGTACTTGACGATTTAACAACAAGAACAAAAGTTTGAGCTTCAACATCAAGTTCCGACTTAAGGTTTCTATCCGTAGCATTTAACCGAACAATAGGATTAAAATTTAATAAATCAGTATTAGAGTTTAAAAATGTTGCATTTGAATTTACCCCCAGAAGATTAATGTAATTGGAAGAAGCTGCCTCATTTTCCCATGATTTAAGTTCTTGATTATTATTGATTGGTGTGTTCAAGTCCGTATTAGAAAAAATAGTTGTTTCTTCCGCTCTTAACCACATTTTCAATCCATCGGTATGACCGCCAGGCCCATTTATAGGATCTGAACCAATAGGTGCTTCTGGCTCAACTACAATGTCAATAGGTTCATCAATCCCATCAGTTCCGGATTGTCCTCCCCCTGTATTATCATCTCCATCGGTACCATTACTACCAGAAAGGTTTATGCCTGTAGGAAATGAAACAGATGAATAGACTAAACCTGATCCACCACCGCCACCACCGCCGTGTGTACCACCATTATTAACGTCACCACCATTACCTCCATCAACATTTAAGTTGATATTACATCCATTTGGGTTATATGTTTGTGTATGTATATAAATAACACCGCCAGCTCCTGCACCACCAGCTCCATCATTACCCGCTGATGAAGAATTTTGCCCTCGGGCAGATATTGTTCTTGTTCCAACACAATCTGTAGTCAGTTCTTCAATTAAAAGGATAACAATTCCTCCACCATCTCCTCCGTTAGTTCCAATACTGTTATTTTGCTGGCCACCGCCACCACCGCCACCCAAAAACAGACGCTGGCTTGAACTGGTATATGACATACCTTCTCCACCAAATCCTCCTGCATTGGTACTTGCTGAGCAACTCCAACCAATTCCTCCTTGAGCACCTTTCCCATGGTTTGATCCACCGCCACCGCCACCATTATGCGTGGAACCACCCCCACCACCATTGGCAAGTGGTCCTTGTCCTCTGGTATAAGTTGAATGAGTACTTACTCCTTCTCCTTTTTCCCCATATATGGTATTGGTTTCTCTATAAACCGTAACACAACCATTTCCATTATTCGAACTTCTGGATCCACCCTCAAAACCTTGTCCATCTACACTAATATTCCCGCTAAGTGTTAATCGATCTGCGTCGATAACTACAACACCTCCGTACCCGTTGGTTTTATTCCAGGCTGTAGAGCTTAAGGTACCAGTAACATTAATATTACCATAGGATGGGATATAAATTAACTGCACTAAGCCTGCAACATCATAAGTATTAACCAAGCTTGATAAGGTCACATCAGAACCACTTCTCGACACAACTTTAGCAATTTCATACTTCCCGGCGTTCCCTAAACTGGTCACCTGACCAAAATTACTTCCCGATGTTTCATTAATACTGGCACCCTTGGCCTGATATACCAATACGCTTTGCCCAGCATTAAAATCCTGAATACCTGCTCCTGATCTTCCTGCTGGTGTTCCCAAAGTAAATGTAGAACCAGATATAGACGTTACTTTAGCATATGTATTTACAACGCCAGTAATATTTTGTGCATGAGAGAATTGAACACAAAATAAACCGATTAATAACAGTAGTAATGAATGGGTAAATCTTTTAATCATATAAATTGTCAGTCTAATTGTGTAATAGTAAGATATACAAATATATAAAAAGTATATATTCTACCTAACAAAACCGATTATTCACCTTAGTTTAGGGACAATTCACAAGAGTAAAACAGATAATTATAAAACTTAGTTTTCAACTAGATAATTCTCTACATAATCCATAAGATGTGGTTGAATATCAGGATAAGTCAATTGCTCAGGGAGATAATCAAACGTTTTCCTTTCACATATCTCAAACAAGAGTTCACCATTAAATTCCTTTACAAGTGCGTAACAAAGAATGCCATATGTCGTTTCATTATCAATTGTTACTGAATACACTGCAATTGGCTGAATTTGAAATTTTGTGGCTCCTGTTTCTTCAATCAACTCTCTTTCAGCCGTTTTTAAGATATCTTCATTGGGTTCTCTGTGCCCGGCGGGAATCTCCCAAGTTTGACGATCCTGATGTCTAACCCAAACCCATTTATTATTGTACCAGGTTGGTACTACAGCATATTTTAATAAATTATCTGCTACTTCATCAATCTTGTGAAACTCAACTCTAATCATATTTGCTTTTTTTGAACCTACAATATTAATCAACCGGATGCATATTAAAAAACTGTCTATCGAAATAATCCAATCGATACTCATTCAGATCTTCTATAATGTCTTGTGTATCCCAGCTAATACGATCTTATCTATAAGCGATGGCAAAATAAGTCAGGCAACTTTCCGCGATATCTTCTCTATCAGGATTATCTTCTGTCTATTTGGATATATCACCCCAATGGCATATAATGCATGATAAAGAAATTTGTTCATTTTACTCATTAACAGATTTTTCTCTTTGATCATTTCTAAGCTGCTACATCCTTCTTTATCTTGGAAAAGCTTATCAAGAGCTTAAAAATCTTATTATTATCGCAGAACTCATATCTTTATGAGCAAATAAAATATTATAACGTATGAATCTTAAACCTGATAATATACAATTCAACCATTTAAATCTGGGTAATATTAAACTTGCGATATCAGCTTCATGCAGAGAGATGAGTATTTTTAAAGGTGCCTATTTTCATGCCTGTGCACTCTATATGTTGCAAGATGGTCGAATTGAAATCACAATAGGCAATGAGGAACACAACATCAAGCAAAGTGAGTTCATATTAATTCGTCAACACGCCAAGTTGGATTTTAAAAAATTCTACGAAGAAGCTGAGAGTGGCTCAATCAAATCATTCATTTTCTATTTCTTCCCCGATTTCATAAAGGATTTTCTTGAGGAAAACACTTCCGAATCAGATCAAATAATTCATCCAGATCAGAAGGTAATTCCATTAAATTCCAGTAAGGAACTCAGCACTTTTGTTGAAAGTATGCAACTTTATTTGAATCACAATCAAACCTATAACAGAGGCACTCTACAACAGAAAACAATTGAGTGTCTCAAAGCATTAACAAAAACTCATCCTGAACTGATTGAATTTCTTAAACAAAACCTAAGGCCAGTTAAAATCGATTTATTCGAATTCATGATAAATTCCTATATCAACGATTTAAGTATTCCGGAACTAGCACAACTTACTGGCAGGTCACTATCAGCATTCAAAAGAGATTTTAAGGAAATTTTTAACGAATCACCCCATCAGTGGATTCTAAAAAGGAAAATGGATTTTGCTGAAGAAATGATTAGATGTTCCAATTTCAGTCCTGTATCACTTTTCATCTTACTAGGTTTTAAAGAGTTGTCTCACTTCTCTAATGTTTTCAAAAAGATTAAAGGATATAACCTGAGTCAGATATCTTTACAAGCTTAAATTTATCTCCAGACTAAACTTATCACAGCTATTTTAATACCATTTACCGATTCAAAAACATCTTTGGACTTTTTTTATAACTAAACATTCTCCCTTTCGACTTAATATTGCAGTACACAAACTTTAAAACACAAGTACAATGCAAAAAGTCGTATTAATTACAGGAGCCTCAGCAGGAATAGGAAAAGAAAGTGCTATACAGCTAGCAAGTAAAGGCTATATCGTTTATGCAGCTGCTAGGCGTACAAATAAATTGAAAGAATTAGAAAGCTATGGTATTCGTAGCATAACTCTGGATGTTACTCAAGAAGATTCTATTATCAATTGCGTTAAAACAATAATAAAGGCAGGAAATAGAATTGATATTTTAGTCAACAATGCTGGCTACGGATCCTATGGCGCTGTTGAAGATGTGCCTATTGAGGAAGCCAAATACCAATTCGAAGTCAATATTTTCGGCTTAGCACGATTATCTCAGGAAATTATCCCACACATGAGAAATCAAAAATCAGGCAAGATTATTAATATCTCATCGATAGGTGGACGATTTGGAGAACCACATGGGGCATGGTATCACGCAACAAAATTTGCCTTAGAAGGATTCAGCGATAGTTTAAGAATGGAATTAAAACAATTCGGTATTGATGTCGTAGTCGTCCAGCCAGGTGCAATAACGTCAGAATGGAATAAGATTGCCAGAGATAAAATGTTCCAGACATCAGGCTCTACTGCTTATGGTGATCTGGTAAAAAAGCATATCAGCCTATTTAAATATGCAGAAACAAGATCATCATCACCCAAAGTTATAGCTGATGTTATTTTCAAAGCCATAAAATCATCTCGACCCAAAACCAGATATGTAGCTGGTGAAGGTGCAAAGCCTCTTGTTTTCTTAAAGAAATTACTTTCTGATAAAAGCTTTGATAAACTTTTATTAGGGCAAATTTCAAAAAAACGATAATGATAAAAAAAGGATTAAAGATGATAGCAAGTATAACAGGTGGACTAATATTATTTACAGCAATAAGTGGTATTGTCTTTGTCAATTTCAGTCCAGAATTAGGTGCAAAACCGAACAAAAAACAAACTGAAGATAGAGCTAAAACCAGTCATTATAAAGAGGGTAAGTTTCTTAACCAGGAACCTACAAAAACCAATTTTAGTCTAAAAGACACATGGAACTTCTTCAAGAAAAAGATGGCTAATAAAGCTATCGTTGAACCGAAAAATGAAATTGAGGTCGTTAAGTTATCCAAAAACATGTTCAAAAATACGCCCGATAGTTTACAGCGTATTACATGGTTGGGGCACTCAACAACTTTGATCGAGATAGATGGCAAAACCATTATCACCGATCCGATGTTCTCCAGCTCGCCTTCGCCAATTCCTGGTGTTGTAGGGAAACGTTTTAGCAAAGAGATGCCAATAACAATTGAAGATCTACCTGAAATTGATATCGTTCTTATCTCTCATGATCATTACGATCATTTAGATAGAAAAACAATAAAGGAGTTGGATAGGAAAACAAAAAAGTACATTATGCCCTTAGGTGTAGATGCACATTTAACTAAATGGGGAATTAATCCGAATAAGATAGAGGTATTAGACTGGAGCCAATCTACCCTATATGCCAATATTAAATTCTCTTGTACACCAGGTCAGCATTTCTCGGGTTGCGGTCTAAAATCGTGCAATACACTTTGGTGCTCATGGGTGATTCAAGCACCATCTGCAAAACTATTTTTTAGTGGAGACAGTGGCTACGGCCCGCATTTTAAAACCATAGGTAAGCAGTATGGTCCTTTCGATTTAGCATTAATTGAATGTGGACAATACGACGAGTCTTTTTCACAAATACATATGATGCCGGAAGAAAGTGTACAGGCCGCTATCGATATTAAAACAAAACTAATGCTACCCATACACTGGGGATCTTTTGCTCTTTCGCTTCATGATTGGAATGATCCTGTTATTCGTGCAAAGAAAGCCGCAAACTCACTGGACTTAGAATTAACCACACCTCGAATTGGTGAGAGCATTTACCTTAACACAGCTAAACTTCCCAAAGATATTTGGTGGCTGAATTAATATACAAGTAATCAGCCCTAAATAAAATTTTAAATTATTTAGGCCCAGGAATTATTTTAGTATCAAAGTGTTTTATAATACTCTATAAGGAAAAGGCTTTGGAGATATTAAAACCAAAGAATATTTCCCCTTTAAAAGGATCTCCTGTCGTCTCTCCAATAAATGCTTTCTCGGCCACCTGAGTAGAATTGCTAAAAAACAGTTGAAAGACATGGGCACCTGTTTTAATATCTAAGCCTACAGAAAGTGGGTTTTTAAACTCAACATTTGATGGTTTAGCTTGAGAATGATTCACTAAATAATATTCAAAAGTCAAAGCAAATCTATAATTCAACTTTATGCTCCCTCCCATACCCAGAGCCAACAAATCATTTTTTTGCTCCTTATATCTAACTAAATTACGATGCACCCAAGTAGGCAATAATTGTAAGGAAATTCGATCAGAAAATCGACGAGCTAAAATCAGTTGCGTGGTATAGGCATATCGCGAACTTTCTAAATTATCTCTTTCAGGATTTATCCACTTTGCTCCCATATAGGATGAGTTTAGGTAGAGAGCCACAGACAAAGGTGTGTTTTGTTTACCTTCATTTTGCTGCAAGAGTTTGTATTTCCCAAACAATTCGTATGTTTTATTCAAACTGCTACGACGCAGACCAAGCATTAAATTGTTGGTAAAACCATATTCTAAACTTAAACTCGTAGTTGCCTTATCAGCTCCAAAAAAATCATACAATCCCGATTTTATTTCTCCAAAACGGTGGTTAATTCTAAAATCCATCACCCCTTTCGTAAGAAATTCACAGCTCTGTCCATGAATCATATGTGGTGATTCAAATATTTTAATTGGTAATGTTTCAGTTTCCTGAGAAAATGATTTCACAAAAGGGATGAGGATTAATAGAAAGCTCAAGCTATATCTGTAAAGCATATTTGTATTTTTCTTGAAATGAATATCTAGTTATTCTCTGCTCCCTGATCAATCCAAGCTTGTATTTGACTAATCTTACAATCGTCAGTCATTGGGCTTGAAGGTGGCATAGCTGAATAAGATGATAAATGTTTTATACTACCTAAGAAACTACCGTCATCAATACTCTTCTTTAAACCTTCAAAAGTTGAATAATCAACCCCTCCTGAAGACAAATTGCTGTTATGACAGGATAAACATGAATTGTCTACATAGGGTTTAATATGAATTGAATAACTTATATTATCTGTTTTACAATCTGAATATAATTCCTCCTCATTATTATTTGCACAGGAGGAAAAAAAAATGATAAAAAACAGAATTAGAATATTAGATTTACTTAACATACTTAATTTAACAACTAGATAAACAATATAACCGGAGGGCAAAACTAGGTGGCATTTTTGGAAATAAGAATACCTATATCTAGGTATTTTGAATCACTTTCGTGAAGTTACCCCACTCAAATCTCTTTCTTTTGACGAAGAACTTCAATCAATACAAACAAGCTTAAAGGACTGATTAATAAAAGACAACAAAAACACATTCATTTTTCATAAAATAAAAGGTGCGAATATGTCACTCTTTGAAGTGAAATTTATTCCACAAAAAACAAATACATTCTCAATTTAAAATTGACATTTAAAACTGCTCCATCAATCTGTAAAAAGTGAAATACCTAAATGTAGGTATTGTATATAATTTTTTGTAAAACTTATTTTGTATCGAGATTTTAATCTAATCAGAAACCAAATAAAATGATCAATAAATTAGCCTTAGGCATCCTAATCGTTTTTACACTTCAAATTCAACTAAAAGCTCAATCTGAGAGTACAAAAGGCCACCTTAGGTCTCAAAAGACAGGTTCGAAATTCAGAATGGGCGGCTATGGTGAAATCCTGTATCAACGTATGGACTATGGCCCCAACCCAAAGGCAACAGCCAATGGTTCTAAGAGTGAAAACAGAGCTGTTTTTAGTCTACCTCGTCTGGTATTAAACCTTGAATATGATTTCACTCCTGACTTGACTTTCTCTACCGAAATTGAATTTGAAAAAGGAGGAACAGGATCAGCAATGGAGATTGAGTATGAAGAATTTGGCGAATATGAAACCGAAATTGAGAAAGGTGGAGAAATCGTTTTAGAGCAATTTCATCTAACTAAGCGCTTTTCAAATGCGTTCAATGTTAGGGCAGGTCATTTCATACTAGCTCTGGGGCAAGTTAATCAGCGTCACTTACCAACTGATTTTTTTACAAGTATTCGTCCTGAGGGGGAAACAGCTTTTATGCCATCAACTTGGCACGAGACTGGGTTTGAATTCTTTGGTCAAATTAACGATTGGTCCTATCAGTTACAAATTGTTAACGGTTTAGATGCTAATGGGTTTTCTTCGGGAAATTGGATTCGTGGTGGGTATCAAACCAAATTTGAGGATGTAAAAGCCACCAACTTGGCCTATATTGGAAGAATCGAATATCGAGGCTGGCAAGGTTTAAATCTTGGAGCTTCATACTATACAGGTAAATCGAGCGAAAACGTGGCAAAACCTGAAACAATGAATGGTATCGATGGACGTGTGAGCTTATTGTCCTTACACGCACGTTACAAAGATGGTCCATGGCTAGCACGTGCCAATTATTTACAAGGTAACCTTAGCGATGCGGAAGAAATTTCAAGAATTAATAATTCTTTATCGAATAATAGTCAAAATAGCAGAACACCCGTAGCTAAAGGAGCACTATCGTACGGAGCAGAAGTGGGATTTAATATTTTGAAATTTTTCCCTCAATATAAAACAAAGCTTTATCCCTTTGTACGATATGAATATTACAATACGATGGAACAGGTTGAAGCATCGCAAATCGCAGATGCGAGATATAAAAAAGAAATCTACACACTTGGGGTCAACTATTTTCTAAAATCAAATGTTGCTGTAAAATTAGATTATGCCATGAGAAAAATTGATGGTGGTAATTTTAATGACGAAAACACCCTTGGTTTAGCAGTCGTATTCTCAGGAATATTCTTGAAGTAAAGGGTATCTATAAGCAAAATAAATAAAAAGCTTCTTATCAAAAAAAATATCGGTACTTATATCGACCGGGCGTGAACTGCCTTAACTCAAACAAATCTGAAGTTGTAAACACAAGATTTTTAAATAAATACAAATAATAAATCTATCTACTATGAAAAATTTCAAACAATGGTTGAATGCTGGCTTATGCATTTCATTAGTTGGCTTTGGTACTATCTCATGTTCTAGCAGTGATGATAATGACGATGATAATTTCGTTCAATATGACTTTAGCAAAGTTGCTAATACCTATGTGAATAAAACAGTGGTTGCAACATATGCTAGTATGAAAACCAATGCTGAAAAATTAAAGGACGCAGTTATAGCTTATCAAACAAATCCAAGTCAAGAAAATATTAATAAAGCATGCCAAGAATGGATTGCAACTCGTAGTGATTGGGAACAGAGTGAAGCATACATTTTTGGTGTAACTGAAGAGTTTGATAAAGCATTGGATTCATGGCCACTTGACAAAACTCAATTGGATGCCATCATGGCTGATACAAAACCAATTGCAGATATCCAATTGACAAGTGCTACTGGTGGTTTCCACACTTTGGAATATCTTCTTTTTAGAGATGGACAACCTCGTTCTGCAGCAAGTTTTACAAATGTAAGAGAAAGAGAGTACTTGGTTAAAGTAACTACAAAGTTATACCACGACACAGACGGATTACATGCTAGTTGGTCAGGCGATCGTGTAACAAAATTCTTAGCTAAGCCTACTGCGGCAATCGAGCAAGTTATTGACGGTATCGATGGTATTGCTGGTGAAGTTGGTCCCGGTAAAATTGGAGATCCATACAAAAGTAAAAATGTTCTGGAAGTTGAATCGTGGTATTCATGGAATTCATTAACAGACTTTAAAGATAACATTCGTTCTATCGAAAATGCATACTTAGGTGGATTTGACTCAAATAATAGAGGTGACAATTTAAGCACATACATCAAAGGTAAAGATGCTGATCTTGATGCCGAAGTTAGAAAAACCATTCAAGATGCCATTACTGCTATTAATAAGATTCCAGAACCATTCAGAAATCAACTGGACAATCCAGATTCTGCAGACGAAATTGAAGCTGCAATTGAAGCCTGCAACAAAATTAGTGCAGTTTTTGTTGGAAAAGTAAAGCCACTAGTGGTTTACTAATCCACTCTAATACAGATTTAATAAATCACTTCGAGACTCCTATTGGGGTTTCGAAGTAATGTGGTTTAGAGATTTTTAAACTTGACCATAATATCAGTTAAGAAAAGAAGGATGAATAGATTTACCAAATGTAAAGCAAGGAGTTACATTTTTATATTGAGCTTAATTCTTTCAATAAGCTTAGTGTCTTGTTCTAAACAGACAGAAGAAATTATATACACTCCGGGAAAACATATCGCAGATACGAAATCCTTATCTGCTGATGAATTAACCATATTCACCTCATCGAATATGGCATTTGATACACCATCAGATTTAATCACAGGAGCTCTGGAAGAACGTTTTTTAAGAGGAGATGCCCTTTACGATCAACCCCGTGTAGCCAACCCTACCGAATTTGAAGGTGCCGGAGGACTAGGCCCCCTGTATGTTGGGTTTTCTTGTGGTAGTTGTCATAGTAATGCAGGGCGTAATAAGTCTACCCTTTTAACCCATGGTGGAACAGGGAATGGGTTTTCGTCACAACTTGTTTTTATAAAAAGTAAAAATGGGCAATATTTTCCTGAATACGGGCGTGTATTACATGACCAAGCTACCTATGGTGTTACACCAGAAGGTCGCATAAATGTTGAATATACCGAACAACACTACACCTTCCCCGATGGTGAACCTTATAGTTTAACAACCCCAAAATATTGGATTTCGGATTGGTATGCCACAGAGATTCCTGATGAAGAATTGGTCATGAGTGTTCGCACACCTTGTAGCCATGTGGGTTTAGGCTTAGGAATGGCTGTCGACCAAAATGAATTACTTGCCTTAGCAGCAAAAGAATACCCAGAATATAATATTAGTGGTGAAATCAATTATGTGTATGAGCGTAATCAGAAACTTATTGGAACTGGTGGCCTAAAAGCACAACATGCAGACTTAACTGTTGAATTGGGATTCTCCTCGGATATGGGTGTTACCAATCACCGGTTCCCTGATGAAGTTGGAAAAGATCAGAGCCAAACCACTGAAGATTTTGGTATTGAGATTTCAACTGTAGATATGGCTGATGTCGAATTTTACTTAATGAGCTTAGGCGTACCAGCCAGAAGAAATGTAAACGATCCTCAGGTTTTAAGAGGAGAAGAAAACTTCCGTAAAGCAAAATGTAACCTATGTCATGTTGAAACACTACACACGAGCTCTGAGCCAATCAAATTGATGGACGGAACACGAATGACACATCTTGCTGGTCGAACCATCCATCCATACACAGATTATCTGATTCATGATATGGGACCTGAGTTGGGTGACGATTACGATCAATACAATGCCTCGGGTGATGAGTGGCGAACAGCTCCTCTTTGGGGACTTGGCCTACTTGAGACTGTAAGTGGCCATACAGGTTTGTTACACGACCAACGTGCACGCAACATTACCGAAGCCATTATGTGGCACGGAGGTGAAGGTGCCTATTCACGTGAAGTTTTCCGCAATATGTCAAAAGAAGATCGCGATGCGATGATCGCATTCCTTGAATCTTTATAACCGATAGAATCCTAATAAGAAAAATTGATGAACTATAATAACATCTATTATCCTGATTTAAGTACTCAGGTTGACGCCTCTATTTTCACAAAAGAGAATGGTGTGAGTGAGGTCCACTTCATGATTAAGCCTGATGCTAAAACAGGCTTTATCAATCAGATGGATGATCTTCAAAAAGCTTGGAAACGCCGTTTAAGCGAACTGAATATTGAGCCTGAATCGATTATACTGAAGCGCTTTTTCATGAGTGATTTGGTAAACCAGTATCCTCTTTTTAAAGAGAAGTTAGAAAATAACACCTCGAAAGAGGAAGGTAGCTTTGGTGTGTCAATTGTTGAACAACCACCTCTTCCTGATAATAAAATTGTAATGTGGGCTTACCATATTATCGATGAAAAAAAAGAGGCAAGAAAGTACATGCAAAAAAACAATCTGGTATGGGAACACAATAATTGTCGTCAGATTTGGACCACGCAGATGATTGATGCCAAAGTAGAAAGCTCATTTGATCAGATGGATTCTATTTTCAAAAGCTATACGCCAATGATTGAATCCTATAAATTGAATTTGAAAGATGATGTCATTCGTACATGGATTTATGTGCAAAATGTAGATGCTAACTACGAAGGTGTTGTCGTATCACGCCGCGAACTATTCGAAGAAAAGGGCTTAACCAAGGAAACCAATTTCATTACAAGTACAGGGATCGAAGGGCGTTTTCATAACCCGGCTGTAAAAGTTAGTATGGATGCCTTAGCTGTTGATGGTCTTCAAAAAGGGCAAGTTCAATTTCTGAATGCACTTAATCATCTAAATCCAACTCATGAATATGGCGTCACCTTCGAGAGAGGAACAACTGTTGAATATGGGGATAGAAAACAAATCTTTATCTCTGGAACAGCAAGTATTGATAATAAGGGTGAAGTTGTACACGTAGGTAACGTTTACCTGCAAATGCAACGAGCAATTGAAAATATTGAAGCTCTTCTCAGAGATACTCAAGCTGAACTATCTGATTTAGCAAAAATCATTGTGTACCTGCGCGATCAAGGCGATTACTTAATTGTAGATCAATATTTGAGGAACCGTTTTAAAGGCTTGCCTTATGTTATTGTATGGGCACCCGTTTGCCGACCAGGTTGGCTTATAGAAATTGAAGGTATTGCCTTAACTGAAAACCTAAACGAGAACTATAAAAACTTCTAAGCATGAATACTATAAATAAAATCATATTAAGTGCACTTTCACTACTTGCAGCCCTACCAAGCGTGGCTCAAACTCAAGAAAAACAAAAAGATATAGATAAGTACATCGAAAGTGATGTTATTTCGCTTGTGGATCGTGCTGGTTTTAGCTGGCAAACATCAAAAGGTGATTTTAAGTTGAAACCTTATATGTTAATTTTCACACGTGGCGAATATAACTATGTAGACGATGAAGGTTTAAATATTGCTGAGGTCGATAATGTTGTGAATACCGGATTTAGTATTCCTAAAGCTGTACTAGGTTTTGCAGGTACTGCCTTTGGTAAAATCACATATAACTTTGCTCTTGATGCTTCAGCTTCGGGTAGTGCCCTGCTTAATCAAGCTTGGTTTGATATCAACATGAAAGATGAGTTTCGTTTAAGAGTTGGTAAATTTAAAACACCTATGAACCGTGCTTATCAAGTTCGATTGGGACAAAGTTTAATGCCTGTACTTCCTGTATCTCTGTCTACCCAAATGAATCTTCCTTATAGCCTGAATTCTGTTAATCCGGTTATGTCAACAGGTTTTGACATTGGCATTATGGCGCATGGTATGATTAAAAATAAATGGCAATATCAGGCTGGAATCTTTAATGGAACGGGTATCAAAATTAATAAAGCGACTAATACTTTAAGTGATGACCTAAACATTCCTTCTTTTCTATATTCAGGACGATTAGCTTATATGCCTTACGGTAAAATGCCACTTCACGAAGGTGACCCAAAGGATATTGACAACTTTAAGATGTCATTTGCAGCTTCAGCTTCTTATAATGTAGAAGCCAACTATGAGAGTAGTAATGATTTAAGGCTAGGTGCAGAATTCTCAATCTTAGCAAATCGCTTCTATCTTTCATCAGAAGTTTACTCTTTGAATATGGATTTTGTTGAACGTCAGAGAACTTCCCCGGCATTATCGTATTGGGGAGCTTATGCTCAAGCGGGATATATGCTAAAATCGAATATTCAACCTGTAGCTCGTTTCGAGGTAATGGATAGAAATTCGACTGACGAAGACGGCCTTTTAATGATGCCTGCTGTTGGTTTTAACTACTACCTGCTTGGCCAAAACCTGAAGCTTCAAGCTATGTATCAAGGTTTAATTAAGTCTGGACATGCTAGCACATATAAAGAGAACGACGATGACAATGGTCTCTCAGAACGTAAACTAATTGTTCAGTTACAATTCTCATTCTAAAAAATAAATATTCAACTGTATGTTTAGATGTCATACAGCTGATTAAGAAGACCTTGGTTTCTCATCCTTTCCGAGGTCTTCATTTTAAAAATATAACTTATGAAAACGACAATCCTTTCCGCAATTTTATGCCTTTTTGTATTCATGACATCCTGTTCTTCTGGAGGCTCTGATGATGGTGATCCAATAGTAGAAAAGAAAGCAAGCTTAAGCGGAAAAATTACGATAACAGATACAGATGCCTGGCCAACAGGAAGCAAGAAATTGATATTACGCGGCTATAAATCGACTGATCGTTCTGCTCTGGCCTTTGAAAAAACACTGGCAAAACCAGCAGGTAATTTAATTAACTTCAAAATTGATGACCTAACACTAGGTGCTTTATCAGATATTGAGATTGCAATTGTAGATGGTGATAATCCAAGTGCTTTTGATACCCGAATGTACTATGGTAGTTTTATTGTAAAAGCTGAAGATCAAATTACTCTACCTGAACTAAGCATGACATTGGGAGGAACTGCTCCTGAGTTCTTACTTTCAAAAATTGAGGATAAAATATTCGCGCCTAAGTGTTTTAGCTGTCATAACTCTAAAGTAGCCGATAGAGATTTGGATTTGAGCAAGTGGCAAACCTATTCGCATACAGTCAATGTAAAATCAAAGATTAATACAACAAGAGATCTGGTTAAGCCTGGCGATGTCGCTTCAAGTTTCCTATATCAAATGTTGGAAGATCCAAACTTAGCTCCTGATATGCTACCTGTTGCCTTAACAAAAGTCGAAATGGATTTAATTAAGAGGTGGATTAACGAGGGAGCAAAAAAAGAATAGGTTAAGATATCGACAGGATTTAAAATTAGAATTATGCTATTTATATTGAAAGAGGCGACAAGTGAAAAAAAGCTTGAGCAAGTGCGAGAGGTAATTAAAGAAATGGGCTTAAAATACCATCTTATACAAGATGGTAAAAGAATAAAGTTTTTCATTCAGAATTCGAATCCTAAACAAAACGGACAAATTAAAAGTTTAGAACAAATTGATTATTCTGAAGAAATCAACGTCCCATATCCTCTTGCAAGCAGATATGTGAAAAATGAGGATAGCATCGTTAAAGTAGGTAATATTGAAATTGGAGGTGATAAGGCTTGTGTTATTGCGGGGCCGTGTGCTGTTGAGAATCGGGAACAACTGAATGATATCGCTAAGGAGCTATCAGGATTAGGAGTTCAACTTTTTCGTGGTGGCGCTTACAAACCACGTTCAAGCCCTTATGCTTTTCAAGGTTTAAAAGAAGAGGGTTTAAAATATCTTACCGAGGTCAAAGAAAAGTTTGGTCTTAAGGTTGTTACTGAAGTAATCAATACCGAAACCTTAAAAGAAGTAGAGAAAGTAGCCGACATACTGCAAATAGGTTCACGAAACATGCAGAATTTTGATTTACTAAAAGAGGTAGGAAAAAGTAAGCGCCCTATTCTTCTTAAGCGTGGTATGTCTGCAACTATACAAGACTTCCTGATGAGTGCTGAGTATATTTTAGCACAGGGAAATAGCCAGGTTATTTTATGTGAACGTGGTATCCGAACTTTTGAAACTGCGACACGTAATACTTTAGATTTAAACGCTATTCCTCTTCTTAAGCAGTTAACGCATCTCCCCGTCATTGTTGATCCTTCACATGGAACAGGTATTCGAGAATTGGTGGCACCTATGACCTTTGCGGGAATTGCAGCAGGTGCGCATGGTATTACCGTCGAAGTACATTGCAAACCTGAAGAAGCCTTATCCGATGGTATGCAATCATTAACGCCTCAACAATTTGAAAAACTGTATTACAAATTCAATAAGCTAGAAGCAGCTCTGAAATAAAACCTACCGACTTACTATAAAAAAGAGGATAATCTTGATAGATCATCCTCTTTTCTTATATCTCATCTCCTTTTATACTTATAGGAGTTAAGTCATCAATACAGCTTTTAAAACTTGAATCATTATATCTAAAGATGCTTAGTTATTAGTCATTTCTAAGATGGTTTCAACCTGTCCCGAAATACCTGACTTCTTAGATGGAAATTCCATATCGAAAGCTGCAGTTCCTACCGTAAAACCCGAAGCTCCTTTTGTTTTTACAACTTCAATTCTCTCTTCTCTATCGATACTACCAGCAACAACAACGGGTTTCTTCGATGCCTTACACACTTCCTCAATCAACAAAGGAACATCATCGCCTGTAAATCGATAAGCCAATAGGTCTAAGCCATCTACCCCATCAATTGAAGTTATTTGCTGAGCATGCTTGGCAATTTCCGGAATTGTTCCGGTAAGAATACTTGGGTGATCTTCAATTTTTCCGACAAATGGGTAATACTTTAAGGGATGATCCTTCACCAAAGAAGCAATTAATTCAGGTCTTATTCCTCCCAGCAAATAGTCAACATTTAAATCCATAGCAACTTTGGCAGATTTTTTCTCACTCTCCGCATCCAAACTCACCACTTCCAAATAGACCTTCACACCTTCTTTTTTCAAATCCTCTGCAAGTTGCTTCAATTCATTAATGGGCAAACCAATATCCTTAAAACCAATATGCTTGACACCTCCGGCTGCAATTTCTTTCACATACTTTCTTGCATCAGTTATGGTCTGATCGTCCTTTGTCAACATAAATATAAAATCTATACTCATCTTAGTCGCTACACATTTATCGTTAATATTTTGAGAAAACAAAAGTAGCACTTTATTAAATGCTACTTGACTTATTTTTTCTATAAAATATCCTATATCAAAATAGATCTAATTATTTCTTTAACGAATATGTACTGGTCAGAGAAGTTCCTATTTAAGTTCACATGTTTATTTTACAGAATCATGTAAAAAAACTGAAGATCGTTGAGATTATTTTTGAAGCTATTTAGAGTTCAACTATATAAAAAAAGCTTACCTTGATGAGCATCCATAAAATGATTAATTAGTTTGTCTTAAACAAGTAGTCGTAGAAAAATACATCGCCACTTTGATCTTCATCCTTTGAAAGAGAAAAACCATTTTTTTCAAGAACTTTAATTGAACCCGCATTATCTCTTTCAACACCTCCCGATAGGGAAGCAATATTGCCTTCGGCTTGACACCAGGCGACTAAAGCTTTAATGAGTTCTGTTCCTAACCCCTTGCCCCAAACCGATTCTGCAAGTAGATAGCCAAAGCGAAGCTCATACATATCCTTAGGTGAATCCATCTCATAAAGAAAAATGAAGCCTACCAGCTTATTACTCTTTCTCTCTTCAACAACAACGAAATGACTTTCTTCAGCTCTGTCTTTCACCCAGCTTTGTGCTTGGTTTGTAGTATTTATATTTTGCCAACCTTCTGGTAGAGCTTTGGTTACTTCTGGAGTTAAAATATCGATAACTCCAGTATGAAAGTCATTTTTAGATACCTCACCTGAATATAGGTCTGTCCATGCACTAACTGATAATCTCTCAGTTGTAAAATGACATCTGTTCTCTAATGCGTTTGTTTCTTTTTTAAACATTTTCTATTTATTTTTCAAGCATTCTTTGTCGAATTCGGTTATTTTTTTGATTTGCTCTTATTTGAAACAAGCCATTGCAAATAGCAATGTAAATATCAAATTTAACTCTTCCCTAAAAACTTATTATAAATATCAATCAACCTGTCTGTCTGAGTATAGATATTGAATTCTTTCTCAACTCCTAACCTTGCATTCACAGAGAGTTCCTGTAATTTATCTTCCCGACCTAGCAGTTCTTTTAAAGCGGCGGCCAATTCTTCTGGACTATTGTTTTCATAAATGATACCTCCCTTTGATTTTTCAACAATCTCGGGGAATGCGCCAAGCTTAGGTTGTACTACAGGCACACCCGATGCCATACTTTCCAATAGATATAAACCAAAAGCTTCTCCATTACGTACTGGTACTGAAATCATCTTCACTTTAGCAAAGAACTCATGTCTGCCCTCACCATCAAAATCTTCGTAAAATTCAACCTGATTGTTAAGCTTCTCTTCTTTCAACTTCTGTTGAATCTGTTTAATGAGCGCTTTATCATCCCCTGTTGATCCTCCGGTTAGAATCAACTTCACATCACTAAAAGCTGTATTTTTTTTTAGTAGTATGAAAGCATCCACCATGATATCAAATCCATTAGCTTCGCACATGCGTGAGATATAACCAATATTACGCTCCTTGGTATTACTTGGTACACACCTGTATTCTTCCGCGTCGACACCTAAATAATTGGTAAACACTTTTTCAGCAGGCAGCTTCATTTTTTCTAAAGAAACTTTGGCATAAAAATCACTCACTGCAATAAAAGCATCTACATCTTCAGCCTTAGTACTCATTAAACCCCAAATCTTATCTCTAAAGGAATCTTTCATGGCATCTACCCAAACATCCTCATCCTGCAAAGAGCACATGATAACTGTATTGGGAAAATCTTTTCTCATTCTTGGAGCTAGCCCCAGCAAAAGCGCATTGGATAAATGAATCACATCGGGTTTAAGGTACTCTGCCATCCAACTTACCATACGGTTTAACTCATCCTTTTGCTTGCCCTCCTCTCCCATCAACATGGAGGTGGTCATCTCTTCCAAACCTTTAGCACTAGTTGAACCAGCCATATTTGCCGCCAATTTTAACATCGGACCTGAGTTCAGTAAGCGATCAAGCCAAGCTGGTGCATGCCTAAATATGGGATACAGTTGTTTTAAATATATACTTATAGCTCCATAAAAGACAGGAATTTCATTAAGGTCGTGCTCATCTGAAAACAAAGGCAAGTACATAGGGATTTTAGTTACCTCATGGCCCTGCTTTTTCATTGCCAGATGGAACTTATCATCTCGCAGACAGTTTCCGCAGTAAAAACTACCTCCTGATCCAGGTATGATCTGTAGAATATTCATAGTACTATTTTGTGTTGAACACACAAGATAAGAAAAGCGTGCAGACAATTAAAACCTACACGCTATATACTTCAAATTCTTTAGCAATAGATAGTCTAGAAGCCCTCCATCACATTCTTGCCAATCACTTGCCCACTCGCTTGTTGGATATGAGCTAGCATAAGGCCCTCTGCACTAATCTTGCCCAGATTGTTTCTTACCGTAGATATCAGAGTACCTTCATCAATGAGTTCTGATACCCTGTTCAGCAATTCATATTGTTTTTCCATATCTTCAGTTTGAAACATGGAACGGGTAAACATGAATTCCCAACTAAAACTAAGTGCTTTAGTTTTCATAGCATTCACATCAATATTCTGAGGATCATCGATCAAAGCAATATGCCCGCGCGGTTTGATCAGTTCTACGATAGCAGGAAAATGCCCTTCCGTTCCCGTTAATGCAGCAACATAGCGAGGTTCAATGTCTAGTTCCTTAATTTGATCTACAAGAGATTCATGATGATTGATTACATGATCTGCTCCCATTTTCTTCACCCACTCTATAGTTTCAGGGCGAGATGCCGTAGCAATTACGATCAAGTTGGTTAATTGCCTGGCCAGTTGAATCAAAATAGATCCAACACCACCTGCACCACCAATAATCAAAATACTCTCACCCTTTCCCTCATCTTCATTCAAAGCAAAAGAATCAAACAACATTTCCCAAGCTGTTATCGAGGTTAAAGGTAAACCTGCGGCTTCTGCAAAATCGAGCGATTTAGGTTTTTTCCCAACAATACGTTCATCAACAGCATGAAATTCAGAATTAGTTCCTGAGCGGATAAGATCTCCTGCGTAGAAAACCTCATCCCCCACCTTAAAATGACTCACAGCACTGCCTACTTCTCGTACAATTCCTGCTGCATCGTAGCCAATAATTTTTGCATGATCCTTTTCGGGTTGCATTCGCATGCGAACCTTCACATCCACAGGGTTAATGGAAATACCTTTCACTTCTACCAAAAGATCATGAGCTCTTAAATCTGGCTTTGTCGCTTCAAATTCAACTAGCCCATCTTTCTTCTCAATGCCTCCAACTTGTTTATAGCCAATTGCCTTCATTTTTTCCAATCTTTATTTATAAGTTCCCCAAATATATCTGCTATTCGTAAAAAACGCCTACCGGATCAGGTTTTGCTGCAACCACAACATTTCTGGACAACTGATTACTATTTGAACTGCCATCATTCACAATAAAGGTAATCGTTCTCGGTCCCGTAACCAGACTTCCTCCTATCTCAGTGTTTCGGAATTGAATGGCACGTAAAGCATTCTGCATGTTCGCAAGACTAGCTGCGTTTAATTGAATGGTTTGATTGGTTGCCGAAGAAACCGTCACGCCAGATACGGGTGAATAAACTAACTCATCTTGTCCACTTTCATAACCATTACTAATGGATATGGTTGCTGTTATTTGATCCGACTCAGCATCTGAAACAGTAATCGCGCTACTAAGAGTGAGAAGTCCATCGCAATAATGCAAATCACTTGTTTCTAAATTTGCCAAAACAGGAGGTGTATTGAATTTACAAAAACTAAAATATTGGTTATTACTTAAATTCACTGTAACCTCCCAGTTTGCTCCGGAACTGATCAGTGTAATTTCCTGAGTTGAGAGATTATTAGGAAAAGAAGGATCTGTACTTACCAAAAGTCGGTTCACTCCTGTGGGTAGTGATGACTTTGCAATTTGCAATCTAACATCACCAACAGTTCCCGTTTCATTCACTTTCCACTTGCGTGAGACTCCTGAATTCGTTTGTCCATAATAGTTTTGATTTAAACTTGAGGTAGATCCATTATTATGCCCCCATAAAAGAAAAGATTGATTGGCAGAAAAAGAAGCTGGAGATACTATACTCGTTCCGTTAGCAATCGTTACAAGAGCTGAAGGGTTCACACTTTTTGACTTCGTCTGATTTAAAGCTGAGTTGTCATCTCGTCCAATACCCCCTACATCCTCTATATATCCTGAATTTGCCGTACGGTTCCAAATAGTGGTTCCGCCAGAATGAACGTAATTTGAATGTAGTGTGACACCATATTTTATGGCAAGGTAAGATTCTATTCGATTTTCTGCAGTTGCATTCTTGACATTATCATAGAAAATAATCTCAGCCGTATGACCTTGCAAATAACGACCATACTCATTCAATGGGAAACGACTTTGATTACTCCCTGTATTCAGATTATTTGTAGAACTGACTCCATCAACAATTCTTTTTATAAAAACACGTGAAGAATTCCTCGATTTTTCGAAACTAATAATTGAGACCTGTCCAAATGGAGAAGCAATACCACTATTATAATCAGCAATACCATATCGTGTGAACCCTAAGGTATTAGTGTTGTTCCATTGTTCGTAACGCAAAGAATAACTGCTGTTATTAAGTAATCGGCTTCGATTTCCCCAATTTTCTCCTTTTATAACAAAGTAGACCAAAGCACGTCGGTAATTTCTGTTTTGTCCATTAAAGAAGTCAGATCCATCGAAATAGTAAGCAGGATTAAAATTTATTGCATTATTAGATAAAGAAGGACGAGAAGAAGCTGTGTATTGAGAGAAATCGTAATTATTACTTGTCTGATCGTTCCACACCGAAGTAGTGGCGCCTGCATCTGCCTTCAACCACATTTCCAGACTCGCACTTTGCCCACCTGGAGATTGCGACAAAGATTGAATTGAACAAAACAAAAAAGCAAAAATGACTAAATATCTCATATATCCTGATTTTTAAAATTCAAAAGAGATCAGATCATAAAGTTTAAGAAATATCAGATTAAGTTTTATTTTTAAACAAAGACTTCGATATATAAACTTTACAAAGTTCTTATTAATTGTTTAATATACTTATAAAAAAATAATTATGGAACATCCCTTACTAATTCTATAACTCCTGATAATAAAAAAGGCATAACCTTAAGCTATGCCTCTTCTGTAAAATTTTGAATAATTTTACTTCCAATGGTTTTCTTTCCACTCCTTTTGCTCTTCGGCAGTTAGGAATGTCCATGCCACAATACGACTGGTTTTGTTTCCTTGTCCCATAGGAATGATTTCTATTTTCTCTGCACCCATGGCTTTTAAAGTTTTGTTAACCAACTTTAGATTTGACTGTTTCGATACCAGACTTGAAAACCAGAAACAGCTTTTACCAAACTTCTTACTTTCTGAAATCATAGTCTTAAGGAAACGACCTTCGCCACCTTCACACCACAATTCGTTACTCTGCCCACCAAAGTTCAGCTTTACGTTCTTAGCCTTTTTTTCTGTCAAATTATCCACTTTACGTTTTGCAGCGACATGAGCATCCTCTGCTGAGGCATGAAAAGGCGGGTTACAAACCGTCATATCCACACGTTCCTCGCGAGTAAAAACACTGTAGAAATAATCTTTAGAACTTGGCTGAAGACGGCATTCAACAGCACCTTTTAAGCTAGAATTCAATTCTACAATCTTGTTTGCTGAGGCAATAGCAAGAGGATCGATATCCGTACCAATGAAAGACCAGCCATATTCTTTTCGCCCAATGATTGGGTAAATACAGTTGGCTCCAACGCCAATATCCATACACTTAATCTTATCTCCTTTTGGCATATCACCAAAGTTAGAACTGCACAAAAGGTCCGCCATATGGTGAATGTAATCGGCACGACCAGGAATTGGAGGACACAAGTAGTTCTCTGGAATATCCCACTCTTCCAAGCCATAATAATGCATCAACAGGGCTTTGTTTAGCATTTTCACTGCCTTTGGGTCTGCAAAATCGATGGATTGATCGTCGTATTTGTTTAGGATTACAAAGGGTTTCAATTCCGGACACGACTCTAACAGGTCAGCGAAATTATAACGCTCACGATTCTTGTTTCGAGGGTGTAATCTTGATTTTACCTTAGCGTGTTCTTTCTTATTTGGAAGCATAGCTTTTTTATCTGTCATATGAAATTTCAGTATTCAATCGCTTTAAATTAAATGATAGCGATCGGCAAAAATACGACTATTTAAGGACAATGATTCAAAGCTGGCTAGCGATTTTTGATGATTGAGTGAATAAGTTCTAATTACCCCATTCACTCTTTAATAATCCGTATACAATATCATCTACCCATTCACCATCAATCAATATACTTTGTTTAAAATGCGCTTCCTTTCTAAAACCCAATCTTTCAATCATCTTTATGGAAGCAAGATTTTCAGGATCAGCAGAGCAAGTTATGCGATGTTTTTTAAGCTCTTTAAAAAGGTAATCGATAGTTGTTTTCAAAGCTTCATTAGCGATACCTTTTCCATGTTGATCTTTTGCCAATGTACATCCAATTTCAGCTTGATAATTCTCCTCATCAAGAAAGTGAATACCGATATCGCCTATTAATTCATCATTTTCTTTTAAAATTATTGCAAATTGAAACCAGGTATCATGCAGGTTGATCTTCTGCGCTACTTTTGACAGAAAGGTCTGAGCATCATCAATTGTCTTTGGCACCCATCCTTGATATTGGTTTGTAATCGCATCAGAACGGTATCTGAAAATTGCTTCTGCATCAAATTTATTTACTGGTCGCAATAACAATCGATCGGACCTCAGCTCCATAGTTATACTCATATATTTATTTTATCGCAGGCTTATTTTATCTATTTCAAGTCTGAATTTTTCTGCCTTTTTATTAGCAATTAAGAAGGCAACTTCACACATTTTCTCTCCTGAGAAATTAGGCATATCTAACACACGTCCTCTAAATTGTGGAAACATGTCTTCAAAATCAATCTCAATCGTTTCCCACTCTCCGGATGTTTGAAAATATTTCACATACGAGTGTGCATTATTCAAATCAGATTTGAGCCTAAACTGATAACGCTTGCCATCGCCTTTAAGTTTCAGTACCACCTTCTCATATTTAATCACATCAATACTTTCAAACCGATAACGTACAGAAGAAAAACCGCCATAATTTTCCAAGGAAACTTGTCCCGAAAAAACACCATAGCCCTCAGAGTTAAGACTAAAATCTGCTTCTGATCGACCGCCCATAACCACATCGTTAATCACGTTCCAATTCTCTGTTGTGCTTCCTCTATTAAAGTCAAATAATATTATGCCATTCACCATTATTATACAAATTAAAAGTGCTATTGTTTTCATCTTCTCAAATTAACAATTTTCCTTTACACAACACAATGAACAATAATATTTATTACAACTATCATTTTACACTATCTAGGGTAAAAAAATCCCTGCAAGAAACAGTTTATGCCAGCTTGCAGGAATAATCTCAGCATTTTATTAGACTCATCCTTATAGTTAAATCACTGTTTGGTTATCGGTTTGCCCAATTTTAATTATTTTTTCAACGGTCGAATCAATTTGAGCACTAAGCTGAGTTCCCATTAGGGTACCCAATAGCAAAAGTGTCATGAGTTTCATTTTCATAGTCGAATTTTGTTTATTTTAAACGTGTTTTAAGGTTCGTCTAATTTACCGAATACTAATGACAAGCTTATTGATATATATCAGATCTTCGGAAAAACAATATATCACTTATCGCAGTTTAACGATTTTTTAATTTTACAACAGAATTTATTTTCTATTTTTGAAACAATTCAAGAAAAATGAGGATGAAGCTTTCAGCTAATAACACAAAACTGAATATTGAAACAACTTTCAAAGCCTATTATGCGCCTTTGTGTAAGTATGCCAATTCCTTTATTTTTGATAAGGATTTGTGTGAAGATTTGGTACAAGAAATCTTTCTGAAAATCTGGGATAAAAACCCTGATATCAATAGTTCGATTTCATCCTACCTATATCGAGCAGTTAAGAATTCCTGTATCAATCAATTAAAGAAAACGGCTCAACAAGCCATTCTTCCTATAGAGGAAGTTGAAGATCCTATGGAAACACCTTTTGAATTAAATCGAGAAGAAAACCTTGAATTGGTCAAAGAAAAGGTAGAAACTGCCATAGAAAATCTCCCGCCACGCTGTCGCGAAATCTTTATTATGCGTCGTAATATGCAAATGTCTTACAATGAGATTTCAGAGACTCTAGCAATTTCAAAAAAAACCATAGAGAATCAAATGAATGCTGCCATAAAAAAGCTAAGATCACAACTACACAAGTCTGATTTGTTGATTTACTTCCTAATGATTGGAAAAAACATCAAATAATTCTCCTCGCAAACAAAGCCTCCAATCTCGCTACAGATCTGACGCTTACAACACATTTGCTTAATTTCCTTATATTATTTTATAAAATAATTGAATTTTGACTAGGGGTAAAGCATTTTCAACTGTCTTACCATTAGAGTAAGCAAAGTACTGGTGCACTTGCTCTACTAATTCAAATTATCATTTTTGTATTGCAACGCGTAAAAGTTTCAGGGCCATGAAAATAAATACAGAGTTACTTACAGACTATTTAAACGAACAGTGTGATGAAGAAACAAAGAAGGAGATAGAAAACTGGATAAAAAGTGACATTCGAAATAAAAACTACTTTGAAGAACTTCAGTTTTATTGGAACACTAAAATTTCAGATTCTAAACAAATTGAGGTTGATACCAGGAAGGGTTTGCTATCGATTCAGAAGAAGCGAGCTGCTAAAAGACAATTCAGAATAAAGAAACTGCTTCGCTATGCTGCGGTTATCACTTTACTTATAGCTACAAGTGTAAGTTCATATATCGTAGTATCTTCCAATTTCAACAGGGTATTAATCGAGAACCAAATGCTATCCGATAAGCAAGTGGAATTGCCTGATGGATCGAAGATTCTATTGGCTCAAGGTGGAACATTATCATATTCGAAGAGCTTTGATGGAAAAGAGCGACTGATTGACTTGTCTGGTGAAGCATTTTTTGATATAGCAAAGGATAAAACCAGACCTTTTATTATCACAACCAAACAAACAAAAACAAAGGTTCTTGGAACATCATTCCGAATTACAGAAAATGACCTTTATACGGATATTACTGTTCAATCTGGAGTGGTTGAATTCATGGAAAGCTTGAATATAAGTAATAAGGTCAGACTAGTAAAGGGAGAATCTGCACGATTCTTCGAGAAAAACAATGTGCTTTTATCTAAAACTGAACATACAAGCAATGACAAATTCCAAATTAAACACTTGGAATATAAAAACCAGAAACTAGAATCAATATGTAAAGATTTAAACGAACTATTTAACACAAATATCAAATTAGGGAACAATCAAATAAAAGAACTTAGTATCACCACAACATTCGAAGATCAAGATCTAGAAAATATACTTCAGTCAATAAGTTTCTCTTTGGATCTTGATATTGAAAAAAAGAACGACCACATCCTACTAAAATAAAATAAATGAAGAAAATATTTTTGTCTCTCACCATACTTGCTTTGCTGTTGGGAGTTAATACCGTTTCGTCTCAATCAAAAGCATCACATCTGATTAAGATCGAAAAAGAGCATTATGCATTTAATGACTTATTAAAACTGATAAAAGAACAGACAGGTTATAATGCAACCTACCCCAGCAATAGTCAGCTGGATTCCAAAAAGGTTTATTTGGTTAAAAAATCGTATCAGCTAAAGGTTATTTTAGACAAAATATGTTTACAACTTCAGTTGAAATATAAAATTATAGGTAAACAAATAGCCTTCAAAAATATCCCCAAAAAGAAAGTGACTATCAGTGGTTACATAAAGGATAAACGAAATGGGGAGGATTTAATTGGAGCCACCTGCTACATTAAAGAATTGAAGAAAGGAACCGTAACTAATCCCTACGGTTTTTATTCTTTAAGTATTCCATCGGGCTATTATACTATTTCATTTTCTTTTTTGGGAACAAAAACCCAGTCCAAGCTTATCGAGATAGAGGAAGATACCAAACTTAATATCGAATTAGATGCCGATAATCTACAAATGAAAGAAATCGTAGTTACAGGTGATAATGCAAATAAAAATGTGGAGCGAGCAGAGATGAGCGTTGTTAAATTACCAGCTGCAACGGTAAAAAAACTCCCGGCCTTAATGGGTGAAGTCGATTTGATCAAAACAGTACAAATGTTACCTGGAGTGAAACCCGCAGCAGAAGGGTCTAGTGGCTTTAGTGTTCGTGGAGGTAACCCTGATCAGAACCTATTACTTTTAGACGAAGCTCCTGTTTACAACGCCTCACACCTTTTAGGTTTTTTCTCAGTTTTCAATAACGATGCACTAAGTGATCTTAAGTTATATAAGGGAGATATGCCTGCAAGTATAGGTGGCCGTTTAGCTTCTTTTCTTGATATCAGAATGAAGAATGGAAACTCAAAAAAATTCTCAGGGAATGGTGGAATTGGAACTGTTTCTTCCCGATTGACTCTTGAAGGTCCTATTGGAAAAAATGAAAAAACGTCTTTCATGATTTCTGGCAGACGAAGCTATGCTGACTTATTCCTTAAATTATCATCAGATGAAGATGTAAAGAATAATACGGTTTATTTCTATGATTTGAATGCAAAGATAAACCATCGGTTTAACGACAAAAACCGACTTTTCATATCTACCTACCTGGGAAAAGATAAATTTAAGAGTAATGAAAATGAGTTAAACTTTGGGAATAAAACCTTTACGCTTAGATGGAATCATCTGTTTTCAAATAAGTTATTCTCAAATACGACACTTCTTTATAGTAAGTATGATTATGAAATATCTAACAGATTAGGTGCTAGCGCTTTTAAATGGCTTTCTAATATGGAAGATTATTCAGCCAAGCTTGATTTCAATTATTTTATGAATGCCAACAACACCATCAAATTTGGCGGTATATTTACCTATCACAAATTTGAACCAGGACATGCTTTCGGATTAGGTGATCAATCTTTCTTATCAGATTATCGTGTAAATGAATCGAATGCCTATGAGCAAGCCGTTTACTTTTCAAACGAACAAAAAATAGGTGAGAAACTAACACTTAAATATGGGCTACGTTTCAGCATGTTCAACAATGTGGGCAAAGGAACTGTTTACGATTTTGACGATAACTACGAAGTTATCAATACGAAAAATTACAAAAGCGGCGATGTTTATAATACCTACACAAACTGGGAACCTCGCTTCGGTTTAAAATATACTCTAAGTCCTAATTCATCGGTAAAGATGAGTTACTCAAGAACAAGTCAGTATATGCAATTGACTCAAAATTCTACAGGCGGTCTTCCTTTAGATGTTTGGTTTCCTTCTTCACCAAATGTAAAACCTCAAATTGCCGATCAGGTTGCCTTAGGCTATTTTAGGAATTTCTATAATAATACGATCGAGATGTCTTTGGAGGGCTATTATAAGAAAATGAAAAACACCATTGACTTTAAAGATTTTGCAGATCTACTTTTAAACAAAGAAATTGAAAGAGAATTGCGTTTTGGAGAAGCAGAAGCTTATGGTTTCGAATTCACTGCAAACCTTAATTTAAACAAATTACAAGGCTGGTTTGGTTATACATGGTCTAGAACAGAGAGAACGGTTAAAGGCATTAATAATGGCAAAGCCTATCGCTCACCATATGACGTTCCACATAATTTTAAAGCTGCCTTAAGTTACGAATTAAGTAAAAGAACAACTCTATCAGCTAACTTCACTTATTCCACAGGTGCCCCAATCACGTATCCTGTCGCAAGAGCTGAGTATCAAGGCTCGCTGATAAAAATTTACTCAGGAAGAAACAAATACAGAATGCCTGATAATCATCGACTCGATTTAGCATTAACTCTAAAAGGTAAAAAGAAACCAGGTCGTAAATGGGAAGGCGAATGGAATTTCTCATTATATAATGCCTACGGCAGAAAAAATCCTTGGTATGTTAGCTTCAAACAAGATGAAGATAACCCTAAGGTAATGAAAGCTGAAAAAACTTATCTGTTCACTTTTGTTCCTTCTGTTACGTACAACTTTAAATTCTAGATATGAAAAAGATATATACAACAAACAAAGTAATAGGTTTGATTCTAGTAACCGCAACTCTATTTTCATGTACAGAAGAAATTGATGTCAAGCTTGATAACGAAGAAACACGTCTTTCTGTTGAGGCTAATGTCAATTCCGACTTAAAAAAGCATCGGGTTATATTGAAAGAAACCAGTGATGTATTCTACAGTCAGGAAGCCATACCTGTTAAAAATGCAAGAGTAAAGGTGAATGATGGAACAACAGATTTTACGTATATAGAAATAAAAGATGGAACCTATGAAAGTGAACTTGAATTTGCTGGAGAACCAGGAAAAACATATACCCTAAGCATCAATAATGTAGATGTAAACAAAGATGGTAATATGGAAGAATATCTTGCTAGTTCGACTATGCAGCAAGCTTATGCCGTAGATTCTATAAAACTACACTTCGACCCAGAACACGAACCTGATGGAGACGACGATGATGAAGGTGAATTTTGGTTGTTGTCAATCTACATGAAAGATAATCCTGACAAAGAGGATTATTATGCCTTTGCCAGCCGTATTAACGATGTGATAGTTCATGACACAATTACCGAAGTCTTGGTTGAAAAAGACACTTACTTTAATGGTGAGCAAACCAAGGGTGTGGATGTTGGAGAGTTTGATCAAAATAAAGCCGATGAAATTCTCCAAAATGCAGATAAGATTACATTAGAGACTTATGCTATAAATGAGAGTTATTACAATTTTGTGAATCAATTGCAAGAAATGGATGAAGGGCAAAACATGTTTTCGGGCCCTCCTGGAAATATTGAAACTAATATTTCAAATGGAGCCATTGGATTCTTTTCTGTATATCCCATAACACGAACTACAATCATTCATAAAACAGAATAAATAAATGGATTTTGGTTAAAAAAAAAGCAAACAGATTTAATATTTGGCACAATTTCTGTTTAGTAAAAAATCCATTTTATAATATTGAATTAAAGATTTTAAATAAATAATTAACCTACCATTAAATTAAAAATTACACATGAGAAAATTAGTTTTTTTAGCTTTAGTAGCACTTGCATTTGTTTTTGAATCAAATGCACAATCAGTACAATACAAAGTAATCACATCAGTTGAATCAATTGTTCCTATGGGATTAGGTCGTTCTAGAATTGTTGAAGAGAAGTCTCCAATTGATGCTCAGGCATTCACGACTGAACGTACTGATGGTAAAAAGAGTAAACAAGGAAAAGTAAAAAGAAAAGATGCTAAGGTAAGCCTATTCTCAGAAACGAAATTGCTTAATTTTTACAGTATTGCAGGTATCAATTTCCAGAATATCGCTTCTAATGATGCTTTAATCTCATCTAAAATCAACACATTAGTCGCAGATGGTTGGGAACTAGCATTTGTGACTTCAGCTGTTGAAAGTGATAGCGGAAAAGGTGACGGGAAAGGTATTTTCATCACACGTTATATCTTTAAGAAAATGACCGAATAAGAATTATCTTTTACTGAATCATTTAGAAGGGGTGCCACCAGGCGCCCTTTTTATTTAGAGAACTCACAAGAAGAGTTTGAGTCAATAATATATTTAATTAGAGTTTATTCTTAGCGAATTCCTCTACGGCCATCTCTAAATACTTTCCTGCATTTCTAATGGAATCATCCACATTCTTTGCATAAGAAGATGTTTCAGATACGTAATCTACCTCAATAGTTTGCTTTTCCTCTTCCGACAAATCAACTACAGCACAAAATAAAGCTAGTTTTTGTTGCTCTATTGAATCAATAACACCTTGAATAACCTTTCCCGCAAATGTTTGTTTATCCAACTTTCCTTCTCCTGAAATAATCCAATCTGCACCTTTAATATGAGTATCAAAACAAGCTTCCTTCTTGACCAAATCAATACCGGAATTCAACTCTGCTTTTAAGAAGAGCATACATCCAGCTCCAAGTCCTCCTGCTGCTCCAGCTCCTTTTATATTTTGCAAATCTATCTTATAATGTGCTTTAACCACTTGACCAAAATTCTTTAGCCCTGCATCCAATTCCAAAACCATTTCTGAGTTTGCTCCTTTTTGAGGGCCATAAGTATAAGCTGCTCCTTTATCTCCATATAATGGGTTATCCACATCACAAGCCACTTCAAACTTCACATCTTTTAGTCTGGCGTCTACATCCAATTCATCAATAAAAGCCAAACGAATCAGGTCTCCACCAACTCCCCATAGGTTTTGCCCATCTTTAGCCTGAAAAGAATAGCCTAAAGCTCTTGCCATCCCCAAACCCGCATCATTAGTCGCACTACCTCCAATGCCAAGGATTATATGTTTTACCCCTTTATCAAGTGCATTTTTAATCAATTCGCCTGTGCCATAGGTACTAGTTAGCATAGGATTTACCTCAGAATCTTTCAACAAGCATATTCCAGATGCTTTAGCCATTTCAATATAAGCCGTTTGCTTACTTTCTGAGTATAAATACGAAGATTTAATTTTTCGATACAGAGGATCATGAACCTCAAGTGATACGATTTCTCCATCCAAATAGTAGTTTAGTATTTCAATAGTCCCATCTCCACCATCTGCCAGAGGAAGCTTTACGAGCTCAATATCAGAAATCTCTTTTACAATACCTCTCTCTACAGCATCACAAAATTCCATTCCCGTTAATGAGCCCTTGAATTTATCCGGAGCAAGTATAATTTTTGTCATTCCATACAAGTTAAATTTATCTGTAAATGACTTTTTTCTTCACCCATTAACAGCAAAAAAGTATCATTTACAAATCACTTTTCCAATTTAAGTAAAATAGTTCAAAGTAAATTTAAGAACAAAACAAAGGATTTATGAGCATTTACCTAAATGCTAAACACCCCAAATGTAGTACTAAACATTTAGGGTGTGATCAAAAATTATTTCCTGATGATTTCTCTCTATTGGTGTTTTTGTTCCAATATTCGTTCAATTTCCAAAGGATGAAGGTCAAAACCAATTATAATCCCTTTTTCATCGACTAATATATTCTTACCAACTGAACCAAACTGATCTCCCATAATCTGATCTCCGGTATCAAAAACATTAAGCCAGTTAAACTCATGCTTATTCATCACTTTAATCCAATCAGCCTTAGCAGCATCCATCGTTTTAATATAGCCCCGAAGTGTATAATCCCAACTGAGTGCAAGTATTTCAAAACCCTTAGGATGATATTGTTTATATATTGACTGCATTTGCTTCAGTTTTTTTATACATGGACCACATTTAGACGCCCAAGAATCTATCCAAAAAATTTTCCCTTTAAGGTTAGTCGTCTTAACTTTCGTCCCATTTTTATCCCAAAGAGCAAAATCTTTAAGTTGGCTTCCATTGGCAGTAAATTGGATTGCATCCAACCATATTTTATAAAGTTCACTTTGTGATTCTGACAATTTCACATTCTTCAAAAATGCTTTTAAATCCTTCGGACGAACATGCTCTGTCAACTCTAAAAATAAAGCTTCATCTTTATTCTTAACTGCTTGAGATTTTATATCGTCAATAAGGTGATGTTTCCGCTCGTAGAGTTTAAGGATTTTCTTTTTCAGTATTTCATCTTTCGCACCATTTTCAAGTTTCTTATAATAACTATCTTCTAGTTGCTTAATTTGGGCTAATAATTCAGTTTTTTCTTGCTTAAATTCGTTGAAGTTCTCTAATGATTTTTCAGATAAGTTCACTTCTTCTTTAGCTTTCCAAATTCGCATAAACAAATCTTCAGACTGCCCATAAGAAATTACACTATAGAATAAAGTACAAACAAGAATTGTACATTGGATTAAACATCTCATAATCTTACAGTTTTAAATTAAGCTTAATTGCTTCTTCTAATTCTGCACCACGCTCTATAGCTAAAATATCTCCTTTAGGTCCGATCAAAAGAACATAAGGAATTCCTCTTACAAAATACGAATCTGAAGCTTTCCCATTTTTATCATGCAACTGTAAATAAGGCATATTTAATTTATTCATTGCTTTCTTCCAGGCATTAGGATTTTGATCTGTTGAAATAGCAAGCATTTCCAATCCTTTAGCATGATACTTCTTATACAACTCTTTCATAAATGGCATTTCCTTTTTGCAAGGACCACACCAGGAAGCCCAAAAATCAATAACCAAATACTTACCTTTAAAATCGGATAGCGAATGTGAATCCCCATCCTTATCTTTCAATTCAAAAGCTGGTGCCATTTCACCAAGCTTTAATGACTGAGGTGCTTGCTGTTTTTTCATATAATCGGAAACGGCTAAAATCCTTTTATAAGCTGCTGTTTTTTTGATTTCATTATTCATTAAAGCAGATAAGGAATCTAAGCTGGTAAAACCTAGTTGACCTCCCCAACTTGCCAAAACAACAGCCATTTCCTCTTTGTTTGCAAATTCTGCAGTTTTATGTATCAATTCATTTCTTACTGCATCAAGCAAAGCATTACCTTCGTTAGCAAATGCTATTTGTTCTTTTTCATTTCTTCTCTCTCCACTATCTCGAAAACTCGCTTTATTGAACACTTCAAAATCAACAATGGCTGGCAAATTTTCTAATTTAAACGCTTCAATCGCCTTCATATGTCTATTTTGAATATGAGAAAAAAGCAGAGAATCATAATGCCCTTTGATGACAGTTTCCTTATCCATATAAAAATCAATAGCACAAGCCTCGGCTACCGGATACATGTAGGGATTTGAATATTTTGATGGAAAATGCAAGACAAAAGAAGCATGCATCTTCTCCAAAGGTAATTCTCCTTCTATCTCGAATTCTGGTGTTCTTGAATAAACTGTTTTTATAGGCTCATTTGTGGTTCTATCCAATAAAATAACAGGCCCTCTTAGATTTGCTATATCCAAAGAAATTGAATATTTAAAAGTGTCTTTTTTTACCTGCTGTTTTTTTTCAACACAGGACGCCGTAAATAATCCTAATAATATTGTAATCGCCAGTAATTTCTTCATGCTATCTTATTTTTTATAAACGACACCTTCTTTAATTATGATATGAATATCTTTTGTATTAGATATTTTCTCCAATGGATTAGAATTCAGTAGCAACATATCTGCTCTTTTCCCCTCTTCAATTGTTCCTATATCATTTTGCTTTTTAAAAGTTTCTGCGGCAATAATAGTCGCTGAACGTAAAGCCTCATATTCCGTAAAATCACATTCTTTTACTAATGTTTCAAGTTCATCGTGGATATATGGCAATTTTTGGTCACCCAAATAATCTGTTCCTGCAGATACCTTCACGCCCATTTCATGAGCTTTCTTTGTGAAAATTGCAGCTTCCTTTAGGCCATTTACTGTTCCGTGATAACAAGTTGCATCCAGGATGATATTCTTCTCCTTCATCTTCGCAAACAACACATCCAGTTCAGGAAAATCAAACTTGAATTTGCCATAGTACTTATCGTAGTTATCGAACATATTTGTAGATAATGAAGGACATTGTTCCCATTTTAACATTTCTGCATGCGACATGACTTCCATTCCTGCATTTACAGCATCAATTGGCTTTGCTGGCATTACTGTAGCATGTCCCCATACGCCTAAGCCTTGCTTTTTAGCCTCTTTAGCCAGTTTGTGTAATAAGTTTATCTCGATAGATGCATACAACTTGACTCCCGTAGCACCTGCTGCCTTTGCTTTTGTCATAGCCTCTTCAACATTGGTTGATGAATCAACAGATTGCGTACATGGTGAAAACTCAGTTGTTCCCATTTCCTTATAGTAAGAAGGACCAGCAAAAAACGCGGAATAATAGATACTTGGAGAATGAATTTGCTGCATGGAACTTTCTTCCTTCAATACTTTTAATAATTCCCCATGCCCCCCTACATCTCTAACAGTAGTAATTCCTCCCATTAGCATCTTCTTTAGAAGCTCTTCTGAATATTTTTTGCGTGCATCAAAACTTTCATACTTGCCTGTGGTGACATGCACATGAGCATCAGTCAAGCCAGGCATAAGGTATTTACCTGTGGCATCAATCACTTCAGCATTTTCAGGAAATGAAGCATCATCTTTAAACTGAATTTCTTTAATACGTCCATCCTCAATTAGAACATTTCCTTTTTGAGGCGCTTTGTCTGAAAGCATATCGATAATGAATGCATTTTGCACATACACAGTTTTTTTCACTTTATCTTCAGCCCTTACATTTAGGCACAGCAAAGCCAAGAGGCTCAAAATTATACTTCTAATCATGATAAATTAAATATTTAATTGGAAAAGTTATAAGGGAAGAAAATCTACCCTTATTAATAACTTATTGGTTTCTATATTGCTCTTTCTCTTTCATCTTCCAATAATAAAACTCAACAGAGTCAGCTGGAATATTTTTACTACGCTCTCCTGATTCACACCTTTCCTTTTCTGAAATAGTAATATGAAAACTACCTTCTCTCACCCACTTAGTCATACTATCAATTTTTGCACGATCTGTAGTCAGTGTTTGAAGTACCGCATGGTGATCTCTTACAGGGTGTTCTTTTAAATATTCATCTCGCTGGCTAGCTAGTGATTTAATATAGGTTTCGAATTCATTAATTGTTTTAAATTCCAATTGACCATTAGAACCCATATTATCAGTAAATTCATAATCGAGTCCATACTTCTGAGCAATAGAAGCCATTTCTTCTTTAGTGAATTCTTCAATATCTTTTGTTTTACTCTCTTGACAAGACAAGAGAGTAAAACAAAAGATTATAAAAAGAAATTTTATTTCCTTCATGATTAGTAACCTGGATTTTGTTCAATTCCAGATCTATCTATTTCCAATTTTGGAATAGGAAGAGCATATTTATCACTGTTTGCCGCCAATCCAGATCCATCTGGTCTTGAGAAACCAAGGCCTAAACGTTTCAAATCAGTAAAACGGAACCCTTCGAAAGCTAGCTCTCTACGACGTTCATCCATGATTTCATCTAGTAGATTACCACCTGAATAATCACCTAATCCTCTGGCATTTCTCAAGGTATTTAAATAGGTAATAGCTTCAGATCCTACTTCACGCTCATCTGATTCAGCAATAATCAAATATAATTCTGATACACGAACTAATTTGATATCAACAGCTCCAGCTTGAAAGTTAGCATAGTCAGCCGTTCTCATTCCAACATGTTTCTCAGGATAATACTTCCCCGATCCGTTTGGTTCTAATTCAAAGTAAAGATCGAAACGCGTATCATTAGCCTTATCGTAAAGGTTTATCAAATCGTTAGAAACATAGTATGGGAAACTAAAGAAAGCAGGAATAGCAAACATAGCTGCATTCGATCCATCATCTTCTGTCTCAAAACGTATTCTGAAAATAATCTCATCCGAATCATCTTGCCTCCATTGCTTTTCCAGAGCAGTAGCATCTGTATCAAGATCGTAACGTGTATCCTTTAATGCTTCTTTAGCAAATTTAATTGCATTGGTATAATCCCCTGTTTCGTGATAAACACGTGCTAATAAAGCTTGAATAGCAGTTTTAGAAATACGATAAGAGTTCACATCATTAGTAGCCATTTTTTCTGCACGATTCAAATCATCTAACACATAATTAATAACTTCCTGAGTCGTGTTTCTTGCTTTTTTCACCAATAACTCATCCGTATCCAAACGATAAGGAACAGCAAGTGCATCTGGATTTGAACTTAATGCGGGTGCAAAGAAACGATACAAATCATAGTGAATTAAAGCTCTTTGTGCCAAAGCCTCTGCAACGTACTGATCTTTATTAGCTAAAGAACTCGTTTGCCCGTATTTGATAATTGAATTTGCGTTGTTAATTGCTGCATAGGCAAGTTTCCAGAAACCTTCAATCTGAAACTCTTGATAATCATAATCTAAAGGATGAATATTAGCATGCGTATTTTCAAATGACCAACCCATAGGGTCACCCGCAATAATATCATCGTTAATATTTTCCGGAATTGTATAGATACAGAAATTATAGCCTAGTAAATCATCTTTCATTGTGGCATACACACCATCCAATGCCGTTCTAAATCCACTTTCCGTATCAAAAAGCTTTGCTGGTGCAACCTCATCTGTTGGTACTTTCTCAATAAGCTCATCTTCACAAGCTGAAAATCCTAAAACCAACAGGAATAAATATGTAAATTTTATAATTGTCTTCATTTTATTCTCATTTTAGAAATTAGCACTTAAACCGAATGAAAAGCCTCTTAGTGAAGTTGAAGAAAGTCCAATTCCACCATTACCAGCATACTCAGGATCGATATAATCAACATCTGTAATTGTAAATAGGTTTTGTCCTTGAATATAGACACGTAATCTATCCATACCGATTTTCTTACTAAACCTTTCGTTCAATGTATAACCTATAGTCATAGTCTTAAGCTTCACATAATCACCCTTCTGTAAGAATTGTGTTGAGCTTTCGTAATCAGATTCAACTCTTCTTCCCAATGGATTATAAAAATTCAAAGCACGTACAGCTAATTTAGCGTCATCTCCAGCTTGTTTCCAAGCTTGATTAACTGACTTGTGTTGGTTCAACCACACATCATTTCGTAAATCATGATTTCCACTATTGATAACATGATGCCCTCCGGCAAATGAAATCAAGAATGTTGCATCAAAATTCTTATAGTTGAATGTATTGGTTAAACCACCATGATATTTAGGTGTACCAACTTTATCAGAAACTCTTTTTAATTCCGTAATATCCGCACGATTGGTACTTGCCTGGTTAGTTACATAGTCAACCAAACGATCATCATCTCCGGTTGCATCAGGGTTGACATACTGATTGTATCCAGTATCTGGATTTACGCCTGCCCATTCTACAATATACAGAGCTCCAATAGATTCTCCTTCCTTATAAGCCGTATTACCTCTTTGGATTATTTCATCATCCTCAGTTAATTTAAGAACCTCACTTTTATTAAATGAAAAGTTCAAGCTAGATGTCCACATGAAATCCTTATTCGAAATATTTGTGGTTCTTAAAGATACCTCAAGCCCCTTATTTCTAAAATCTCCAATATTAGAGGTCAATGTAGAAAATCCAGACTGTAGTGGAATTGGTACCGTATTTATCAAATCGTAAGTATCTCTTATGTAATAATCAAAGGTTGCATAAAAACTGTTATTAAATAAACCAACATCCAAACCAACATTCTTATTGGTATTCTTCTCCCATGTTAAGCTCGGATTATCTCCTCGTGCTAAAGCCGCAACGTCAGTACCTTCATATTTCTTTCTAAATTCATATAAAGACAAATGATCAAAATCTCCAATAAAATCATTACCCGATGTACCATAACTTCCTCTTAACTTCAAAGTACTAAGTGCACTTTCGTCGTTATTCAGGTTTTTATGAATATTCCACGAGCCACCAATGGCCCAGAAATTAGCCCATTTGTTATTGCCTCCAAACTTAGAAGAACCATCTCGTCTAATCGAAAGAGATAAATTATATGTTCTGTCAAAAGAATAATTCAATCGAGAGAAATAACTCATAGATCCAGATTCCGAAGTTCTCTCACTATAACTGGTCAGATCTTTTGCTGTGTTAATCGTCTGAACAGCATCGGATAAGAAATTTTTAGCGTATGCATTAAAATTATACGACTCATCTTCGTTAAACTCAGTACCCAATACAAGATTAAAATCATGCTTATCGATCGATTTATCGATAGTAGCCATTAAAGTTCCTGTGTAGTTGGTATTATCACCATTATTAATTCTCAACTTTCCACCTTCAACAATAATCTTTTGATATTCCGATGACTTTGAATGATTATAATTACCACCCAAATTACCACTTAAGGTCAACCAGTCAGTAGCCTTATAGGTTAGTTTAGCATTTCCATAAATATTCTTACGAACTGACTTTACATCCGTATTTTCTCTAACGAACAATGGGTTGTAAACTATACCAGAACTGTATGGAGCATATTTCAGGTTTCTTTGTAATTCTCCCTTTTCATCATACACATCCTCCCATGGGTTTAGTAGAAATGAATTTGAAACAGGATCACCAGTAGTTCTTCGGTCTTTGTTATTTACATTACCAAAAGTTCCCGACAAACCTAAAGTTAAGTTCTTCGCTAACTCGTAGTCGAACTTCAAGGTTGCAGTTAATCTTTCGTAATTACTGCCATAGATATTATCAACTTTGTTATAAGCAACAGAAGCATAATAGTTGGTTTTCTCATTACCTCCGGCAATAGATAAATCATACTTTTGGCTGGTTTCATTATCCAGCATTATATCTGACCAGTTGACATTATTCCCAGATGCACGTCTTTCGGCAAGCAATGCTTGTGCTGTTGCATCGGCCTCAGGATATAAACCTAATGATTCCTCATAGTTCAATTTTTCTGATGCATTCATAATATCATCAGTAAAAGATTTATCGGGTGTTTTAAAACCATATGTCGCATTAAAACTAACCTGAGGTCTCATGTTTTTCTTACCTCTTTTTGTAGAGATAATGATCACACCATTCGATCCTCTTGATCCATAAATTGAAGTTGCCGAAGCATCCTTTAGAATACTAATACCCTCGATATCACTCGAGTTAATTGTAGACGAATTAAATCCTGAAGGCATTTGAACACCATCAACAACAACTAAAGGATCTGTTTTAGCACTGATCGATCCAATACCTCTCAATAAAATTTCTGGAGCTGCATCCGGGTTTGAAAAATCTTCTTCTATTAACAAACCTGGCACAATACCAATCAAGGCATCAGCATAAGAAACGTTCTGAGTATTTTTAAGCACCAGTGGATCAACCTTCGTTGTAGACCCTGTAGCTTTCTCTCTTGATATGGTTCCATATCCAAGAACCACAACTTCATCCAAACCTTCCGTATCCGCCTTTAATACAACATTTATTTCAGACTGTCGCTCATATAGCAATTCAGTTGGCAACATACCAATAAATGAGAAAATAAGAATTTTAGCATTTGCAGGAATCAGGAAACGGTATTCTCCGTCGATATTTGTAGCAGATCCAATTGTTGTTCCTTTAACAACTACAGAAACTCCAGGTAGAGGGTCACCATTCTCATCAGTTACCCTACCCCAAAGTTCATTTTTCTTTACTTGTTGGTTCTTTCTTACAACAGACTGCTTTTCTTTTTTTCTGATAATGTAGATACCATTCTCCACCTCATAGGTTAAAGCTTTATCCTTTAAAAGAGCCGTTAACACCTCATCAATATTTCCTTCAAGATTCACATTTAGATTCTTGTACTTTCCAAGAAGCTCAGAATTAAATACAAAATCGTAACCCGATTGTTTCTCTAATTTCCAAATCAGATCATCCAAATCGATACTCTTCTCTTTAATGATAACTTTTCCTTGTTCAACAACAGATACAGTAGCAAATGATTGAACGCTCATTATTAGCATCAACACAAAAGCAATCAGCAGTGTTTTTTTGGGGATTTTAAGACTCTCTCTATGTTTAGAGAGCTTTTTTTTGTTACTTAGCATAGATTAATAATTTATAGGTTATTAATTTGTGGTTTATACCACCTACTGGTAGTGTGATAAGGTCAGAGTTATCACACTACTTTTTTCTTATGACAACATTATTATCTTTAATTTCAATAGCCACTTCATGCGTTTTTTCAATAGCAGAGAAGATCGCTTCAAAGGGTAATTTACGACTAATCTTCAAGGAAAATTTCTCATCCTTTAAATCCTGATTTTGATAAAAAATCCTGATATCAAAATCTCTTTCCAAATCACGAACAATGGTGTTTAAAGGTTGGTTTTTATACAAATACACATTGTCTTTCCAAGCCGTATATAAGGCCCCTTCTACAGACTTAATCTGCATTTTATCATTTATTCTTCTTATTACAGCCTGCTGATTTGGCACCAATTCTACATCGTTATTCTCAGTCAGAAGCTTTATTGATCCTTCAACCAGGGTGACCAGATCATTATCTTCATCTTCATAAGATTTCACATTAAACTCAGTACCTAAAACCTGTATTTTCTTGTGATTAAAATTGACAATAAATGGTTTTTCAACATTTCTAGTCACATCAAAGAAGGCCTCCCCCTCTTCAACAAAAACCTCTCTTTTATTCGAAATAAAATTAACGGGATATCTAAATTTCGTTTCAGAATTCAACCATACTTCAGTACCATCGCTCAATACGACTTTGTATTTTACGCCTTTAGGTGTTTGTAAGGTATTGTAGACTAATTCTTGAGGTTTATTATCAGTTTTTTTCGAATTATAGGATAATTGTTCCGAGTCCGATGCAACATCAACACTACCAATCTGATAAATAGTATCTGCTTTTCCTAACACATAATCACCTTTATTAGTCGTAAGCAAAATTTCATCCAAAGTCGCTTCTTTATTTTCAGATAATAATTGCACCTGTTCATTTTCGAGCAAGGAATTCTGGAAAATTAAAACACCAATGCATAAAGGAATTAAAATAACAGCCGCATAAGCCAACCATTCTTTATAAGGTTTTCTTTTTGACCTAAGCAGATTCTTCCAGGCCTTTTGAGTATTATACTTCTCATACTTCTCAAATTTATTTAAGAAAGATTCTCCATGCGTAATCTTATCAAATTGCATTTGATTATATGGATCCTCCAACCATTTGTCAAGCAAATTCTTTTCCTCATCGGAAAGCTTTCCAATTAAATATTTGGTTATAAGTTCAGAAATATGTTTTGGTTCTAATTCCATTAATCGTGTTTTATCCCTATGACCGTTAAAAATCATAAAGGAGTGTTTTGTTTCTTATTTTTTTTCAAAAAAAATTATCGTAGCATATCACGAAGCATCTTGTACGCTCGTCGTTTATTACTTTTAACTGTATTGACAGAGACATTCAATTCTTCTTGAATCTCTACATTCGACATTTCTTGCATGGATAAAAGGATAACTTTTTGAGATTTCTCAGGAAGATTTTTAATCGCTTTGTGGAGATTAGCATGTACCTCTTCCTCTATAAAATTATAATCATCTACAGAGTCTGAGGCAAAGCATACGTAATCCAAAAATCGCTTCTTTTCATTTTTGTCCTTACTAATAAAATTCAAACATCTGTTTTTTACACTCGTATAAAGAAAAGATTTCAATGATACTTTTATCGTTACACTTTGACGCTTATCCCATAAATCAGATAAAACCTCCTGAACAATATCCTCACTTAACTGATCATCCTGCAAATACTTAAAAGCAAAACTGCACAGTCTAGGATAAAACTCCTCAAAGAGTTTCCTAAACGCTTTCATATCGCCCTGCTTAAACTGATATAGTAATTGACTAGAATAATCCATGTGATTTATTAAAACATTTCCCTTATTCTTTGTTCTCTCTTTTATTCTATCATCCCTATGACAGAGTAATTGTTAGGAAGAGTGCTTTTATATTCCATTTTTTTATCTACGACAAAACAGAACAAGCTTAAGTTCGTGATTATCTGACTAAAACACAACTGAACATTTCAAATATAGTGGAATAATTATTCGAATTGTATTTCGGCAAAACCCTAAAATAAGAAAGGAGCTGCTACCTTCACGATAACAACTCCTCTATAAACAATTTCTTTACAATCCTTTAGAATTTATCCTCCCACTCCATACAAAATTGTTCTAAGTAGAACTGTATGAATTCATGACGCTGCTCTGTTATTCGGTATTCATTTTATTACTATCCCATGTAATACATATAGAAAACTAAGCCAAAAGCCATGTGTTACCTCCAACTAAAAACAAGCAGTCATAATGCATTGGTGCTATAAATACTTAGTGTTTCAATCATAAATTTCAAAATAACACATGTTAAAAATCAAATGTTACAAAACAGTATAATGATTATATACATTTAATATAATTAAACATATTTTTATTCCACCATATTGAATTAGCTAGTAAATAAAAAACATAAAGTTACCCTTATTCACTTTTTAAATTAAAAAAAGGGCGGAGATGCCGAAAACCGTAAGAGTAGGCAATAATTCTAATCCAAAATAAAAATGAAAAAGCCATTTTTTGCTAATTTCCTAGAGAATCAAGTAAATGAAGACGAGATCCAACAAGTTAAAGGTGGATTAACTCCTGAATCAGCAACTAAACTTCCAGATTTGGATCAAACAATGAAGTACCCTTCTGATAATGACGAAGGACTACAAACAATGAAGTATCCTTCTGACAATGATGAAGGTAATATTAATTTAATGTAAGTTTAATTAGGCCGGTGTTTATCATCGGCCTCATTCAATAATTAAATGGACATCATACTACTATTAACTCACAGCAGAGATTTCTTTACTATTGACAATGTTGAGGCACACATAAATAAGCTGGGTTATAAAACCTTACGAATCAACACGGACCAGTATCCAACTCAAATCAATTTGGATTTCGAGATTAAGCAACATAATTCGCCCCAAAAAACAATAAGCATTGGAGGAGAAGAAATTAATGTAAAACGTATTAAAGCAGTTTGGTTACGTCGCATATGGTCCCCTGAAATGCCCGAAGATATAGATCCGGCATACTCTAAATATTGCTCAAACGAAGCATCGAACAACTTATTAAATTTTTTGCATACCCTAAATAATATCTTCTGGCTAGATCATCTTGAATATACAAATAGAGCAGAAAACAAATTATATCAAATGGAGCAAGCCAATAAATTTGGCATTGCTATGCCCAATACTTTAATATCAAACAATCCCGATAAAATCTTAAAGTTTTATCACCAAAATAAGGGTAATATAATAACTAAAATGCAGACCGTACTATCGGTAAGTATGGATGGTAGTGGTCAATCGTTCAGAACCAGTAAGGTAAATGCAGAGGATCTGGAAAATTTAAGTTCGGTCCAATATTGTCCTATGATCTTTCAGACTGAGATTCTAAAAAAAGCTGAATACCGTGTTGTTTATGTTGATGGTGAGTTTTTCTCTGGAAAAATTACGACTGACACTCTCGATAATGCAAGCCCCGATATTAAATCAAACCAATCCGTTTCGTGGGAAATTGGATCCCTTCCTCAATACTTATGTGAACAAATTTCTCGCTTTATGGAAAGTATCGAGCTACGCTTTGGGGTTATGGACATTGTAGAAACCCCAAGTGGAGAATTTCAGTTTTTAGAAATAAATCCTGTAGGCGAATGGGGAATGCTTGAGAAAGAGCTTGATTTACCTATTTCACATGCTATTGCCAAAACTATTGTTAAACAAATAAAAATCAATGAAAAAGATACTATTAATAACGCATCAAAAAGACAATTTCAGCATTGAAAAAGTAAGTCATCATTTAAATGAACTTGGAGCCGAAGTCGTTCGTTTTAATAGCGATTTATATCCTTCAGAAATATCCGTTTCACAAAGTTTTAGTGATAACGGAATTGAAACAATAATCGAAATAGATAGTAAAGAATATTTACTTGATGAATTTGAGGCCATTTGGTATCGCCGTCTCTTTCTTGGTCAAGCACTTGACACAACCATACCTAAAGCATACCGCGATCCCATTTTGGAAGAATCCAGACGCGTTATATATGGGATAATGGAAACAACTGATGTCTTTAAATTAGATGATTACCGTACCGTCAGAAGAACCTCTGATAAACACTTGCAACTTAAAATAGCTTTGGCGTGTGGGCTTTCCATCCCAAATACACTCGTTACAAACAGTTCCAATAAACTAACACAGTTTTACAATGAAACTCCTAAAGGAGTTATAAGTAAGATGCAGAGTTCATTTGCCATTTACGAAGACGGCAAAGAGAATGTTGTATTTACAAATACTTTGGAACCTAAGCATATGGAAGATCTTGAGGGTTTACAGATTAGTCCAATGAAATTTCAGGAAAAAATTGAAAAGCAATTGGAGCTCAGGGTTACAGTTGTGGGTGATGAAATATTCTGTTTTTCCATTGATTCTCAAGCAATGGATGGAGCACAGACCGATTGGCGAAAAAAAGGAGTAGCTCTGCTCGACAAATGGAAATCACACAGTCTGCCAAAACCCCTAGAGAAACAGTTAATACAGTTAATGGATGTTTTAGGCTTAAACTATGGAGCCATGGACTTGATATTAACGCCCGAGAATAAATATGTATTTTTAGAGGTAAACCCGGTAGGTGAATTTTTTTGGCTCGATAATCTTGCTAATGGATCTATTTCGAAAGCAATCGCAAATTTACTAATGGGTAATGGCAAGCGCAGAATAAAAAATATACCTGCATTAGAACTTGAAGAAAGATAGAAATGGAATTATTAAGATAGGACTTAGCATAGAGAAGCTGTTCTCTATGCTAGATCAAACTTTTCTTATCGAGCTATGCTTACTCGAAAACCTTAACCTCTAAATACGCTAATAATTCATTGTGAAAATAACAGGATGACAAGTCTTCACAAAATGCTCAACCTCTTCAAGTGATATACTCGAAGGATATGACATTAATAATAGTTGTACGGGTAGCTCACCTTCGCGATAAGTTGGTTGAAAATATAAGTGATCTGTCAGATGAAAACCCAATCGTTCATAAAATTGAATACGCCTTTGCTTAATCTCATCATCGGGTAATTCAACTTCTAAAACAAGTGGTCTTGTATCCCTTTGTTTGAATTCATTCAGAATGTCTTTTCCATACCCTTTACCTCTATGATCGGGCAGAGTTGCGAAATGCTCAATATAACGCAAATCATCAAATCCCCACCATAATAAAATAGCCAGAAAACAAGTATTCTGAAAAATCAATTCAAAATGATAGTTAGGATGATTCATAATGGAAATCTGACTGTTAAGAGAACGTCTTTCATCCAAAGGAAAAGCATCCTCATACAATAACCAGGCACTCGCAAAATACGGATGCTTGGTATTTCTTAATTTAATCTTCTCCATAATCTACATAAAATCGTAAACTGAGCAGTTTTACAAAACACCCTCCCACTCCATATAAAACTGCTCCAAATAGGACTGCATGAATTCATGACGCTGATCTGCCATTCGCTTTCCTGATTCAGTATTCATTCTATCCTTTAATAAAAGCAACTTTTCATAGAAATGATTCAATGTTGGTGCATCAGATTTTTTATACTCCTCTTTAGTCATTTGTAAGTTGGGCTTAATCTCTGGGTTATAGATTTCCCTATTTTTATGACCGCCATAGTTAAATGTTCTGGCAATGCCAATGGCACCCAAGGCATCTATACGATCAGCATCCTGAATCACATCCAGCTCGGGAGATTTAAACTTCTGCTCCTGATTACCGCCTTTAAAAGAGATATTCGAGATAATATTCTCAACATGAAGAATCACATCCTCATCTACACTCTGTGAAGTCAAAAACTCTCTGGCCATAAAGGGGCCTACTGCCTCATCGCCATCATGGAATTTAGAATCAGCAATATCGTGAAGCAAAGCACCCAACTCGACTACAAATAAGTCCACATCTTCAGATTGGGCAATTTGCCTGGCAGATTTCCACACACGATAAATATGCCACCAATCGTGGCCACCTTCAGCACCAGCCAATATGGTCTTTACAAATGCAACTGTTTTATTTATAATTTGTTCCTGATTCATCTCCTTATATTTGATATTTATGGAGCATAAATGTAAAGAGAAAATCATAATATATTCAACTATTGAAAGTTCATTTTAGAAGTAAAAACAAACTGGAGAGCAAAGTAATAAACACACTTACATGTTTAAATAAAGAAGGCGAAATTCTATGATTCAGTCTTTTTCCTATAAATGAACCCAGATAAAGGATAGGAAGAAACAAGAGTGTCATTTTAAAAGTTGCCACAGTTAAAAGGCCTAATATACTATAGCCCACAAGTGCAATAAATGCAGTTACGATACTAAACCACGAAAAAATTTCTCTAAACTCCTGATTATCGACTTTAGCTGAATGAAGAAATAAAGCTAAAGGAGGTCCGCTAATAGAAATACTCCCCGTTAAAAACCCAAGAAACATACCTGCTAATCGATATGACCAATCAGATAATTTAATCGAATATCGAATCCCTAAAAGAGAGCAAATAGACAGTACAATAAAGAACATACTCATAATGGTAATTAAAATATCCTCGGATAAATATTTAAGCGTGAATACCCCAAGCAGAGTGAATAAAGCACCATATGTAATTAAGGATTGAAATTGCTTATTCACCAATTTTCTATCCTTTTTTTGTAACACGATAACCAAAGAAGCAAATAGATTACAAAGTATTAATACGGGTATCATCTCTTGTGGAGAATACCAGATTAATAAAGGAGGTAGTGCAATTAATGCAAATCCAAAACCAGTAATCCCTTTAACTAAACTTGCTACTGATACGATCAAAATAATCCAAAAATATAGCATCCTATTTAAAAATTAGAAGTGAGCATTAAGAAAGAACCGATTCCAATCAATAGCCAAAGTACAATCCCTAAGATAAAACTTCTTAAACCTGCTTGTTTAGCTTCAGCAATAGAAATATTAGAGCCAATTAAGAAAAGTGCAACAACCATCCCTCGTCTGCCTAACCAGTTGAGATGTGTATAAGTTGTATCCCAAGCTGGTAATAAATAGCTTATAAGAATGCTGATAACAAAAAGGCCTATAAACCAGGGAAACTTAAGTTTCCCTACAGATTTATCCTTTTGCAAAACGGCAACAACTATGGACAAAGGAATAATCCACAAAGCTCGTATCAACTTCACCGTTGTGGCAATCTCAAGAGCTTTAACACCATAAGTGGCTCCTGCGCCAACCACCGAACTCGTATCGTGAATGGCAATGGCTGCCCAGTAGCCAAAGGTTTCCTGGCTAAGGTTAAAATAATGTCCGATAAGTGGGAAAATAATCAGAGCAACAGCATTCAAGATAAACACAACAACTAGAGCAAATGAGATCTGAGAATTTTTAGCCTGTGTTACCGGAGCAATGGCAGCAATGGCACTACCTCCACAGATTGCTGTTCCTGCCGATATTAACAGGGAAATTTTGGAGTCAACCTTAAGAAATTTTCCTAATAATAAACCACAAGTCATCACGACAAAAACAGATATAGCTGTATCGATAAAGCCCGTTTTTGAGGTACTGATGACCTGTGCTAAATTCATTCCAAAGCCCATTAAAACAATTGAAGCTTGTAAAGAAAAGGAAGTATATTTTGAAAAATCAGTTTGCTTAATACCCAGAAATGAAAGTAAAATTCCCAGAGCTAATGCAATTGCTGGTGAAATAAAAGGCATAAAGCAAAGAAATAGCAGGCTGCTATAAACAATGCGAATTTGGTTTTCGTTTAGTGTCATATTTGTCGTATTAATTTGTGACAAACATACACGCAAGCTATAACCCTGGCAAATACTCAATTATTATCAGCAATAACTAAAAGTTATACCTGGAAAGAAATTCAATAAACAATTTTGTTGCCGAAACCTCATGTCCCTGCATCAATGCGATTCTAAATTTTCGATTTAAACGAATCCCTTTTAATTCTAATTGGGTAATCTCTTTTAAACGTAATTCTTTCTCAATAGAACTTACAGAAACAACAGCTATACCATCAAAATCGCATAGGAAATTCTTAATGGCTTCGGTACTTCCCAAATGGATAAGAATATTAAGTTTATCTATTGGAATATTGTATTTCGACAAAGCTTTCTGAATCACTTCGAGTGTCCCGGATCCTTTCTCTCTCAAAACAATAGGAAGTGTTTGAAGATCCTCAGCAGAAAGGGTTTTCTTCTTGGCATAAACACTATTGCTACCCGTTACAATAACAAGTTCATCATCAAGAAAATCAATGTATTTGATACTCGACTGCGATGATACATTTTCAACCAGCCCTAAATCAATTTCATTTTCAAACAATTTCTGTTCAACCTCAAAAGAATTCCCATTTAGCAGATGAAGTTCGATTTTAGGGTACCGTTTATGAAAGGCAGCAATAACTTTAGGTATCAAGTATTGTGAAATTGTAGAGCTGGCACCTATTCGCAATACCCCTTTAAAGGTATCATTCAAGCGCCCCAATTCAAACTCCATTTCCTGATAGGCTTGCTTTATCTTTTTAAGATGTGTATAAATCAGTTTCCCTGCTTTTGTCAAGTAAATTTTGTTACCCTTTCTTTCAAACAAAGCAATATTCAATCTCGATTCCAATTCCTTGATATGCTTGGTTACAGCAGGCTGACTGATAAATAAATCCTCTGCTGCTTTGGAGAAACTTAAATTTTCAGCCACTAATAAAAAAACCTCATCTCTATAATCCATAACCCCCTACTTATTCGTCATAACAAAAAACTAATCTCACTCAAACTTATGAAATCTCTTTATGTTATTTAAACAATTCAGAAATAAAAAAGAAGATTCTTCAATTCTTCCCTGCCACTTTTCATTTCTCAATTAATATTCTGCAACTTTGTGTCATCACAACTTTATATATGGCTAAACAGAACCTTCCCAACACTAAAAATCTCTTGCAAGAGCAGCTTTCTATCAAAGTTCAAATTCAAGCTTTAAAAGATGAGTTGCAGACAATTGAACAGGAAACCTCTGTTTTCGAAGCCAAGCTTCGTGCCATCCTTATCGATATGATTATTGAGGAACAGGAACTCAGCGACCTTTACAGAAGAATGCAAAAGGCTAAAAAGCAAAAACGTCTGGAACAGAAAAAACGAGGTAAAAACTATAAAGAACCGATAGGGATTAAAAGAATTTCTAAATCAAACGAGCCTAATTCAACATCGAAAGAAGAGGAGAAAGAAAGGAAACGTCTTTATAGAGAGGCCATGCTTCATGTGCATCCTGATAAGTTTTCGATGAACGAAAACAAAATTGATCTGGCAACTGAGGTCACCAGCATGCTGATTGAAATTTACAATTTTGGTAGTCTAAATGAGCTTCAGTTATTCCATGCTCACATTTTTTCAGGAAATGCCATAGGCCAAGCTAATCTAAACTCAAAACAATCAACTCCTGTATCTGATGATATTTACCTCATACGGGAAAAGGAAAATTTAGAACAACAGTTAATTCAAGCTAAAAGCAGACCAACCTACCGTGTTCTTCAAGATTATGAAAATCCCATGCTATTTGCTGGAGAACTAAAGGCTTACTACACCGATCGACTTTTAAAATTGAGAAAACGAACCCGCAAAACTCACATTTAGAGACTAAATCTCTAATTCCAATCTAATTATTAACCACAAATTTCTCTAACATGTTAACGAGCTTGCGAGTAAATTAGCACAAATTTAATTTGTGTTCATCTGTTAAATCTGTGGTCCCTTTATTTTTTTGGATCACCTGATACCGATAATAGATCATATTATTCCTGAGCCCCGTTATTCTTTGCAATATCTATCCAGAGTTCTGAAAGTTCTTTTGGATTTGCTCCCAAACCACGAGCCAAATGTAAGGCTACTCCCATTATCGTAACTGAAGCTTCGTGCAATTCCTGATGCGTTTGTGAGGTTCCAAATTTTTCTTGTGCCTTCAATTGGAGTAGTTCGTTATGCTTTGTAACAAATGCAATAGAATCATTATCTGAAATTTCAGGAATCATCAAACAGTCTACCCACTCCTGTCCAATTCTCTCCGTCAATTCTTCAGGAAGCTCGCTACCCATTTTTCTCCACAATACTAATGTTTTCTTATCTCCAGATTCAGCCAAGCCTGTATCAAGCAATAGCTCAAATGCCATATCAGCCAAATTCTGCATCACTTCTAGATAAGCATCTTGAGCCTTTTCAAAGCTATCTGTCTTTTGACCTTGAAGGTATTCACCAACACTCAATTGAGGTAAATCGACAACCTCCGGGCAGGGTTCCAAACATGGAAATTCGTCGCCTTGATACATATAATGAATTTCTTCACTTTGCATTTGGCGGCCCAGTGGGTATAAGCGACAAGCTAATGGGCGTCCTAAATGTACAGAACAACCAAAATTATCGATATACAGTGAACAAGCTTGTTGCTCTTTATAGCCTACTTTCCCATCAAACTTTAAACGAATGCCACCAAAATCGCAACACTGATCACGAAATTTTCTTGGCGTATTCTTTTTCTCTTTGGCAAGATGAAACACCTCCCAAGGGTTGAGGTAAATGATTTTTCCGAAGCAACAATTCCCCGTTCGCGAACAAGTTAGTGGCAATCTATTTTGAGGGTTGAGTTTATGTGTTTGCATTAGTGTTCTTTAATTTTTGATATGTCACTTGGTACATATAACAACTTCAATAGTTATCAATTACTAATCAGCGGTGATCTGCGAGAGAGAGTAAAAGTTTAAATCATTTTTAAAATCCACAATTCGACCTTCTCTTCTTTTCGCCAGTTTTGATTTCGTTTCGTTTTATTCGAGGCAGCTTTTACACTTTTAGTCAAGAGCAGTTCTTTCTCATATCTTCCACCTTCAGCCAATTCCTTTTTAATTGGGTGTTCAGCATCAGGATGCGTAATCCCAATCATATTTGAAAATAGCAGAGCAATTCTTCCTTCAGGCTTTAAATGCTTTTTAGCCTCAGCAAAAAATCGAGGAAACAAATCTTCATCGTAATAAATAGCCATATCGATACCTTCCAGGTTGTGAGAAGCTGGTAACCAAGGTGGGTTAAAAACAACAAGTTCCGTATCGTCTGAACATTCAGCAAACAAATCACCTTGCATCAATTCAACTTTAGTCTCTGCCCTAAAACGCTTCAACTCTTCGTTTACACCAACAATCGCATTAGGGTTTGCATCAGTACCATAAAGTTTTGTAAAACCATGTTTAAGCATCTGAAGGCTTAAAACACCGCTTCCCACACCTATATCAATGGCTGATTTCTTCTCTCCTTCGTATCGCTTTAACCAATTATCGAAAAGAATCAAATGCTCGAATCGTGTTGGAAAATAGGTCCCATAAAAGGGACGAATCTTTCGACCTAAAACGGGTATAAAGATTCCCTTCTCCTGCCATTGCCACGAGCTATTTAAGCCTTGAACCTGAGGGAAAGGCAATAAAAACTCATCCATATCAGGATACAAACTTTTCAGCCAACCGATTTCCGGTGCTTTACGAACCGTTAGCTTGTTGTTGCTGACCAATAGAACTAAGCGATGCGAGAGTTCACGAAACTTAGAACGGTATTCCCGTTGCCCTTTGAATGATTGATCGGAATATTCCTGTTTCAAATAAGCTTTCAATGCATTTAAGACTTCCAATCCACTACTAAAATAATCTACGATTAAAACATAATCGCCATCAAGTAGCGTCGCAACAGCATCCATTGGATCCATTCGTCGTTTGTAGGCCAAAACATCGACATCCACAATGGGTTCCGGTCGATCAACTAAAATCGTTTTATTGGAAATCGTAAACTCAAGCTTTGATGCTTTATCTGGCATAGTGTTATATAATTATGAATTATGAGTGATGAATTACGAAAAAACACGAATTTGAACGCAAAGGCATGAAAAGAATTATAAATAATGTAAATCATCTCAATACTTGATACGCTGTACTAATTTCAAGATACAAACCAATCTCATATCTTGATTCTCATCTCTCACTACTGTTTAAGTGGACAAAACTAATCTATTTATTTCTAAGATTCACTTCAGTGTTCAGATTTTGCCCTACATATATCAACATACAAAAAAACAGCTGCCACCTATAAAGCGACAGCTGTATTTCTTAGAATTGAATATTTTATAACAAACTATGCCAAAACCTCTTTTTTAGCTTTTTTCTTTTTCAACTTTAAATTAACAGGTGTTATATTTCTCAAATTATCAGAAACAGGACATCTGTCTTCTATTGCAGCCATCCAACTCTCTAAAACCTCATGGGATGCGTCACAATCAGGTTCAATAGAAACCTCAATACCTTTGTATCCTGCTCTATCGTCAAATGAAGTACCAAACAAACGGCTAGGATTTAATTCACCAGCCATTTTAATTTTAACTGCACGAAGCTCTATATCCATTTCTTTCGCAATTACATGAGCCATAACATTAATGCATCCGCAAAATGCTGCAAGAATATATTCTACCGGGTTCGCCCCCTCATCGGTTCCTCCAAGATCTGCAGGTTCATCAATAATAATTTCAAAACCTCTTGCTTTTACTACGGTTTTGGTTGGATTCTCACTATGAGCACTTACTCTAAATTTTAAATCTGACATTTTATATGAGTTTAGATAATTGAATAAATAACCCAACAAAAATGTAACATCATAATCAACAATAAAATTATCTACAGAAGCATAGATTCATTATATTTGATGCAATTTGACACCAAATATTGAGGCTTTTTTAAACCAGACAAATTCCAGTAATGAATTTAGAATATCTAACTGATGGGTATTGCTCCGATCATCAACCGATTAGCGCAAAAGATTGTTTTGAATCTCTTACACCACACCAAAAAGATTTGGTGGAAAAATCCACCACCCGGCTCCAGTTTACAAAAGGAGAAACCATCATTAAACAAGGTTTTGTAGCCTCACACATCCTTTATATCGAAAAAGGACTAGCCAAACTTGATGTAACAAACGATTCGAAACTTTCTACCTTAAAACTATTGAGTAATGATTCGTTTGTAGGTATCATGTGCAGTTTTGCTTGCAAAAGTCTCGACTTTTCAGCCGTTGCATTGGAAGACACAACCATACGAATGATCAATATGGATCTCTTTTTAAGTCTGGTTAAAGAAAATGGTGAATTTGCTCTTAAACTCATGCGTCACATGTCATCGCTCACCAATGATATTATGCACCGAACAAGTCGTATAGCTGGTAAAAATGTTGAAGGATCTTTAGCCATGATTCTAAACGAATTTAAAGAAATTTACAAGAGTAATACTTTTACTTTGCCCGTTACACGTGTGGGATTAGCTTCTTTGGCTGGTTGTTCAAAAGAGAGTACCATAAACACACTAACTAAATTTCATAACGACGGTATTATTGAACTTAAAGATAAAGGCATCTCTATTATTAAAGCAGAAAGCCTTGAGCTTATCATTAAAAATGGCTAAGTCATAATTCTAAACAAGGCTTGTTCATAAAACATACAATAACTAAACACCCCTCTGTCCTTCGGACATCTCCCCTAAAAAGGGAGATACTTCAACAGGATATCGAATAGATATTCTAAGCTTATAATAATAATCTTTCCCTTTTAGGGAAATGTCGGCAGACAAAGGGTGTATTTGATTAGGAAATAAGACAGTTTGCTACTTACATAAATTTTATGAACAAGCCCTGTAATTCTAAAATTAGGACTTATAAATTATGAGTTTTTACATGTTAGTTTAAAACCTGCAATCATAAATTTGTTCTGTTTATTTCAACTGAGCTGCCAAAAATCCGGTAGACCATGCGGCTTGTAAGTTATAACCTCCGGTAATAGCATCGATATCCAACACCTCACCTGCAAAATAGAGATGCTTGCATTTCTTCGATTGCATACTTGCCATATCGACACTTTTCAGACTCACACCGCCACAGGTAACAAACTCATCTCTAAAGGTGGTTTTACCCTTTACGGCATACTCATCATTGGTTAATAGATTCAGCAGTTTATTTATGCCTTTCTTCCCCAGTTCACCCCATCGTTTTTGTGGCGATAAATCTCCTTTTTCCAATAGGAATTGCCAAAGTCTATCAGGTAGAGCGTAAGGTCTATAATTGGCTAGAATTTTATTCGTATTCTCCTTAATAATCTGATTCAAATTGGCTACAACGTCCTCATTTGAGTTCTGATTCACCCAATTCACCAGAATATTAAACTTATAATCCTTTTCACTTAACAACCTGGCTCCAAAAGCCGACAGCTTAAGAATTGCCGGCCCACTCATTCCCCAATGCGTGAGAAGTAATGGTCCCTCCGATTTCAACTTTGTTCCCGCAAGCGAAACTTGTGCATTCTCTACAACAATTCCCATCAACTTTGTAACAGCTTCGTTGGGCATATTAAACGTGAATAAGGAAGGTACCGGATCTTCAATTTTATGGTTTAATGACTCTAACCATTCCAAACCACTACGCTTAGGTGAACCTCCTGTTGTTACAATGAGCTTATCAAAGCTTCCCGAAACAACATCATTTTTATCAAAATCGAGTTCAAATTGCTCATCAACAGGCTTAATAGACTTTACCGCTAATCCGACTTGAATTTCGACACCAAGTCGTTTACACGCCTTCAAAAAGCAATCGATAATACTCTGAGAATCTTGTGAGACAGGAAAAATACAATTATCATCCTGAGTAATGAGAGCTACGCCCCTGGATTCGAACCATTCAACACAATCGCGATTATTAAAAAGACGAAAGGCTTTCTTCAAGCTTCTGCCCCCGCGAGGATAAGCCAGAAAAAGATCTTTAGGCTCACAGGCATTGGTCAGATTACATCTGCCGCCACCTGAAACCTTCACTTTGGATAAAAGCTGTCTCGATTTCTCAATGATTACAACCTTAGCTTCCGGATAATTTTCTTTAACAGCTATGGCTGCAAAGAAACCTGCTGCTCCTCCCCCAATTATGCCTACTCTCATATTAGTTATTGTATTTTCTAGATTCCTTTTTTATACTGGTCGCAAGTTGTTGAAAGTATGAATTCTTGCAAGCTCTTTCCAGATTCAACTTCACGATCAATCACAGATTTAAACAGTTGAATTAATTCTACCTTATCTAATTTAATATCAGTGCCTGTTTCAATAGCCCTCAAATCGATCATGTAATTCGAGAATTTTTGAGCTAGCTCTTCAACAATTGCTGTATTGAGGAAATTCTTGTCATTATAAAGCTTGTGGTAATTTCCCCTACTCTTTTCGATAAAGAAATTAGTGTCTTTCAGATTCGTAATAATTGTTGCCTTATTGCAATTCTGAATGCAAGTATCGTCCACCCGATTCTTTTCGCAACCCGTCACCTGATGAAACAAACACTGTCTGCTCGTCATTAATTCAATGGGATGATAGATACTGTAATGCAGATCAAATCTCTCTGGACATCTAATCTGCTTAATCTGATTGCGATTTAATTCATTGGATATAAAAGCGCCTGAGCAATTGAATTCCTCTTTCAGGCACAAAAGGCTGTAAGAATTGGTCAAATTAAGCTGAGGGCCTGCAACCCACTTAATCCCTCTTTGCTTTGCTTCATAGGCTATCCCCGTATTATTGCTTACAATCTTAGCTGGTTTTAAATCGCTCAGAAAGTCTACTGCCAGCTGATAGGCTTCTCCAATGATTACCGAAGGAAACCAAGGAATCAGACTTCTATTCTTTCTGAATAGATCAAGATATTCATCTTGTTTACCTTCCAAACTATTCGGCAGTTGAAAATAAACATCAATACAATCTTCGTTGCAAAAAGAAAGCTCATCGGGCGATGCGATCAGGACTGAAAGTTTTGGCTTTTCGCTAAACAAAACTGATTTTTCCAACTTAGGCAATTGAACAGCCTCTACCTGTTCTTTTGAATCGTTCAGGATGAACAGAAGACGTTTTTTTAAAGCCGTTAAGGCCTTAAAAGGGATAAATAAATCTCCATCTAAACCAGTCATATTTAGTTCTTCGATAAAATAAGCTGTATCGTTTATAGCTTTAAAACGCTTAAGAAGCATAGCCTGATTAAGTGCCTCGCTCCCTTTTTTCACAAGTGCCGTTTCCGAAAACAGTTCAAAAGAACCTCCTTCAGTCTCAATGCTTAATTTCAATTTGTCGCCACACTTTCCGTACAGATGAATGCTTAAGGGTATTTTATTGGCATTTAACTCTTTAATCTTTTTCTCTACAGAGCGTTTCATATCCTCCTTCTCTGCATATAAAGCTAAGTGAGCTTTTTCCAACTGATCGGCATTAGCTCGTGGATTTAAAGCAGAAAGGTGTTGAATGGAATGATCGCGCGGGTTATCTATGAACATGTCATTTTTGATATCCCCTTTCAAAAACGTATTGGAAAAATCACGATTAAACACCTTATACAAGGCAGAGTTATCTGGTTTCTGATTCGTGAACAAAGTCTGAATGTTCTTCTTCCAAGTATTAACAACCGTATATACATAGTCAGCCTTCTTAATTCGGCCTTCAATTTTTAAGGAATACACACCAGCCTCATACAGGGCTTTAAGATCGTAAAAGGCAGAATTATCTTTAAGATTTAAAGGATAATTTTTTCCCTCCGGGGTTTTTAAGTATCGATCCCGGCAAGGCTGACTGCATCGGCCACGGTTGCCCGAATTTCCACCATATACCGAACTGATATAACAAAGTCCTGAAAAAGAAATACAATTGGAACCATGAACAAACACCTCAGTTAAAACCTGATTTTTATGCCCATAAGTTGCCAGGTCTTTTATCTCAGATAAATTAAGTTCTCTTGATAGGTTTACACGAGAAACTGATTGTTCGCTCAGGAACTTAATTTGCCCCTTATTATGCGTCGTCATCTGCGTAGAAGCATGAATATCAAATCCTTTAAAATGCTTGTTCAACAAATACAGCATGCCCAAATCCTGAACAATTAGTCCATCAACTGAGGTATTAATCAGCTTGTTTAATAAATCGATTAAAGCGGGAATTTCATTCTCAACAATCAGAATATTCAGCGTCATAAAAATCTCACAATCGTGTTGATGTGCCAAGCGTAAAATCCCCTGCAAATTATCCAAGCTGATATTGGCAGCTCGGTTTCTGGCATTAAACTTATCTAAACCACAATATATGGCATTGGCTCCGGCAAGTATCGCTGCTTTTATGGCATCAATATCTCCTCCTGGCGCTAATAATTCTATTTTTCTATTCAAAACTTATAGTATGATAGTCTCATTTGAGGAATTCTCATTCTAGATTAATTGAAGCAAAAGTAAAGCAATTAATCTGGTTTTAGGTAAATGAAAATTAAAAATAGAGGTAAAAACGGGAAAAGAAAATATAGTTAACAAGTCTTATTCTTCAAAGTAAAGATGAAGTTGGATCCCAACCCGACTGCACTTTCAACCCATATCTGTCCATCGTGTTTTTCAACAAAATCTTTACAAAGGATAAGACCTAAGCCCGTGCCTTGTTCATCTTGAGTTCCCTCTGTTGTATATTTTTCATCAATTCTGAAAAGTTTATCAATAACATCACTGGAAATACCGACACCAGTGTCGCTCACAATAACTTTGAGGTGATGAGCAAGTTGTTCTGCTCTAATAATTATTTTCCCTTGTGGATGAGTAAATTTAATTGCATTTGAAATGAGATTTCTTAAAACTGTAAATATCATTGATTTATCAACACACACCGGTAACTTAGAATCAATGTTAATTTTTATATCAATACCTTTTACATTTGCAATATTGGAATAAACATGAACTGTTTTCTTTATAAGTTCACACATATCAAGTTCCACTGGCTTATAAATCAATCTTCCTGTTTGCGATCTAGCCCAATCCATCAAATTGGTTAATAAATCAAGAGCTGTATTAGACGAATCCAGTACTATCTCAGCATAATGTTCTACCGCCTCTGAATTCTTTAATTTTATCTCATCAATCAAAAGTTTAGAAAAGCCAACAATAGCATTAAATGGGCTTTTTAAATCGTGAGCAATTATTGAGAAAAATTTATCCTTCTCTGCATTTACCAATTGAAGTTCTCTATTCTTCTCTTGAATCTCTTGTTGCTCTTTTTTCCGCTTCGTAATATCAAAGCAAACACCAGTCCATATCACATCACCATTGGGCAATAAACGAAGTGTAGATTCAAAATGTCCCCAAATAATCTGATTTCTCACAATCAATCTGCCCTCCCAAATAAATGGAGTAAGATCTCTATCTGATTCTATATTCTTTTGAATGAAACTTTCCTTATCCGTCTCAAAAATCAGATCATTTATTATAGCCGGGTTTTTCTGAAATTTCTCCAGATCAAGATTAAGAATCTCACAAAATCGTGTATTTGCAAACTCCACCTTATAAGGTACATCTGTTAAGCTCCTCCATTTATCTTCGTTAAATCTTTTGGTATTTAAAACACGTAAGCGATACACACCCGTGGGTTGAGAATTTGCCAAATCAAGATACAATTGTCGCTCCTCTTCTAAAGCATCCTCAATTTGTCGGTGAGTCTCTTCTATCGAATCAATTACAGATTGATCTATATCAGCTTTTGCCAATACCTCCAATGCATGCTCTTTCGATTTAGATTCCAACACCATAAATTCCAAATTACTTACCTAAACTAGTTAAGACAAATACACGCCCAATTCGACACTATTAAATATAACACTTAAGTCCACCAATAGCAAGATTAAATGAAGGTTGGTCTGACAACTTATCATTAAACAGTATAACCATAACGAATGATCATTCTATATTATTGTTGATCAAAAAATCTAATTAGAATATGTATTTTTTAACACTCCTATACGGACAACAATAATTTAAAATCTTAATCTGATTTCAATGCTCAAGTCCAAATAAAACATAGACAGATATTTACACCGTGCCCAATTTAAGTCCTAATATTGACAAACTCTCTTCTATTTTAAACAAGTTATATCAATATTATGAGACTGATAATTCAATGTCAAATAATTTAATTAAACACAAAATACGGTCTTCAAATTCGATAAAACCATAATATTTAGACTGAATTAAAATAATTTACGTTTTCTGTATAACTCCTTTCTATCGCTTTCTTTTCGCACTTCTTATGGCTTCCGCTTGATATGGATTTTCCGGCCAATAATGCTTAGCATATCGAATTCGTAATTCCTTTCTTACTTCAAAGTAAGTGTTCTCCCAAAAGTTAGGCAAATCGGAGGTTATTTGTATAGGGCGTGATGCTGGTGATAGCAAGTGCATTAGAACTGAGAGTTTTCCTTTATTCACAGTGGGGTTTTCGAGTAAACCAAAAACTTCCTGAATACGAACAGCCAACACTGGTGAACCACCATTGGCTTGATATTGCAATCGAATTTTCGAACCACCAGGTACTACAAAAAGTAAAAATATTGAAGAAATAACAAACTAGCTGAAAGGCCTAAATCTGTTGATTTATTTGGCTATAGAAGCTCTAATTTATACAGCAGACTTGCAGTTCTAGCTACAGGAATACAAACCTAACCAAGGCATTTCTTATGACAACTAAAAAAACATCTCTCAACACTCCAAGCAAGAGCTCACCTACTTTTCATAAGCGATCAAATCCTACCATTTACCATACTTACTATAATTTTATATTAAATTTTACAATAATCATAAACAATGTTAACTATTAATTTGTAAATTCACGAGCTGTAATAATCAAACTCATGCAAAATTGAGAACATATTTACCTTACATTCAAACTATTTTAGGTCATGAACCGAATAATACAACAGAGATTTACACCCATATAAGTAAAAAACATCTTGCAAAAACAAAAAGTTCACCAGTTACAACCTTAATTATAAAGATCAGAATAACAAATACTTAAAAATACAATAATAAATAAATAACATAAAGTAAACTGTACTTTACCCACTTGTTTTATGTAATTGAAACAGAGCCACAAAGTAATATATAAAGGAGAACCAACACAAGGGATTAAACTTTATAATTTGCTCGAAAAAATCGAATAAGTTTACATTTCAATCAGAAAACACAACATTAACATAAGGAAACAGAAAGCAAAATAAACATCCAATAACGCTAACATAATGCAAAATAATAAAGTAAAAAAACAAACTCTATACAAATTGATCACACAGTAAATAAAATGCCCCACACCAAAACAATATGATAAATTTTTCTTGAGATAATTTCAGCAAACCAAAAAGAATCATGGGTGCTGATTAGCAGTTCGAAAGTTTAGTACAATTAATAAACAGTAGTAAGCCCATTAAATAGGGTTTACTGAAAATATATAGGAAATTTAATAGGCTTGCTTATTTGGCGGTTTGATAAGACAACTGTTTTAATCGACCACGAAACTTAGCAAGACCGTAATATATAATACTATGAATAAAAATGCAGGATTAATTAGCATGGGCGGATATTTGCCCGGAAAAGATGTTCCAGAAAATAAAATGGACCGTTTTATTAACTTTTTAGAAACGACTGATTTGCATCCGGATTACATACAAATGATAAAAGAGACCAAACGGATGCCTGGCAAATCTGAATCAAACGAAGAAGGGTGGATAAGTCAACCATGGTATGAAGAATGGTTTAACAGGTTACCTGAGAAGAAAAAAGAAGACCCATTTAAGGGCACTGAATTTAGATGTCGTGTCCCTATGGATCCAGTATCCGAAAAAAAATCAATGCACCCGCACCCAATGCTTTCATCAGATGCCGAAACAATTGCCGGGTCAATGGCTATTGTTAATAGTGGCATCAATAAAGAAGATATTGATTTAGTATTATGTGCAACTTTAGTACCTGACCGTCATGTGCCATTAAATGCCTCATTAGTACAGCATAAAATTGGATTAAATGCAGCGGCATATAATGTTGATACTTGTTGTGCATCTTTTGTAACAATGATGGAAGTTGCAATGACGTATGTACGTGCAGGCCTGTATAAAAATGTACTAATAGTAGGTAGTGCAATTGATTCACACATTACTGACAAATCAAACTATTATAGTGTAAATACGGGCGATGCCGCAGTGGCAGGTATCGTTTCTGAAGTTTCCCCGGAGTACGGCTACCTGGCATCACATGCAACGAGTCATGGAAGTCGTCATGCAGCTATTGTTTTTCACAAAAGAAAACCGGAAATTCTGATGAAAACTACACAAAGAACTTCTTTTGAGGGAGAGTATGTAACTTTTTACGATCAAAGTGCTTGTAAAGAAATAGCAAAAGAAGCCTTGGTTGACATGAACGAAGTAGCGCAAGGTGCATTACAAAAATGCAATTTGACATCAAAGGACATTGACTTCCTAGCTGTACATCAACCCGCCACTTGGGCAGCAAAAGCATGGCGTGATGCCATAGGTGTACCACCCGCAAAATCGTACGAATCATTTAAAAAATACGGTAACATTGCGTGTTGTGCTGCAGCTACAAATATGTTGGAAGCAATAGAAAAGGGATTAGTGAAGGTTGACGACAAACTTATGATTGCGTCTTCAGGTGTAGGAGAAAATCATATTGCACTTCTACATACAATTCCGCCTCAATTAATTGAAAACGTAAGAGTATGATAAAAGATATTGCTCATATAGGAATTACAGTTGCCAATATAAACGAAATTATAGAAGAGCTCGAAATACTAGGAATGCCCTGCACAAGCAGGGCATTCCATGACGAGATAGGGATGGATATCGCTTTCTGTGGCAAAGGAGAGAGCAGCATTGAATTGGGTGAGAAAAAAAGTAAAGTTGAAAACAGTCCGATATCTGATAAGCTTGGAGTACATCATATAGCTTTAAAAGTAGAAGATATAGAGAAGTACTACTCTATGATTAAAAGTAGCGATAAATATTCTGTGCAAATGGAAATTAAACAAGGCGCACATGGAAGGGTTTTCTTCTTTAGAATTAATAATTGGGATGAAATCCTATTCGAATGCGTAGAATAGTTTTCAATAAATATGAAAAGTTTAATGTCTAAAAACAATGTAGCATTAATTACCGGCAGTGCCAATAGTATAGGCAAAGCAATGGGCATAAAACTTACTTCTTTAGGTGCAAAAATATTGATCACTGTTTTATAAAGAAGGTGTCGATTTTGAGACCGTAAAAGAGATTCAGAATCCGGTAGTTGAAGCAATATTTATAAAAACAAATTTTATCCGACTACGATAACATTAAAAAATGCTTAAAAAATCAAATATATGAATGGAGTTAATATTATTGGAGTTGGAACATATTTTCCTGAAAGGATTATGAACAATTGCAACTTCAATTATGAAGAAATGGGAGTCGGTGAAAAATGGGTAAATTCATCAGGACTCAAAGAGAGAAGATATGCATCGCATTATGAAAATTTATTAGATTTAGCTTTTCATGCAGCAGAAAGAGCGATAGCAAATTCCAAAATTAATAGGAAAGATATTGACTTATTAATTTTCACATCTTCAACAATAAATTTAAATGAAATCATACCAAATGGTGTAACCGAACTACAAATAAAATTAGCAATACCTAATAGTTTGTGTTATCGATTAATAGAGACTTGTAATGGTGCAATAATGGCAATGGAAATGGCTGTAAACATCTTACAATCTGGTAAATATAAAAATGCTTTAATTATTGCTACCGAATTATTCTCAAGAATTCTGGATTTATCAAATGAATCAACATATAAAATTGGTATGTCCATGGGTGATGGTGCCGGTGCTGTTATGATACAGAAATGTAACCAAGATGAAAATGGATTTTTGGGTTCTAAATTAGTCAGCAATGGTGAATTTCAAGATAGAATGGGGATACGAGTAGATAATGAAACAAATAAATTGCGTTTTGGTTTTGGAAATCTACCTCCTGTAAACAACGGTAAAATATTGCTCGCCAATGAAGCCCTGCATAAAATAAAAGAAATAACAAGTGAAACTCTGCCCCAAATAATTGAAGGAACTTTAGAAGAGAACAATATAAAAAAAGAAAATATTGATTTTTACATATTACACCAGCCTAACAGAAAATTTATTGATGCCTGGAGAGAACTCGCTCACATACCACCTCAAAAAACTTTAGATACTTTAGATAAGTACGGCAATTTATCATCCGTTTCTGTATTAGTAAATCTAGACACAGCATATCAGCAACAACTTATAAAGAAAGATGATACTATTGTTATTAGCTCTGTTGGATCTGGCTTTAATTGTGGTGCTATGGTTTGGAAATGGAAATTAGATATTGATAAAAAACATGATTACTTATTAGATTAAATTTATTAAAAAATATGAAACTCTTAAATAAAGTTGCACTTGTTACCGGGAGTAACAAAGGTATTGGTAAAGCCATTGCATTTAAGTTAGCAGAAGAAGGCGCTAAAATAATTGTTGCGGCTCGAAATGAAAAAGAGGCCAGTGATGTCGTAAATTTAATAATCGGAAAAGGAGGAGAAGCTGTTTATGTAAATGTTGATATTTCTGATTATGACAGCGTTAAAAACATGGTTAATCAAGCCATTGAAATTTATGGAAAAATAGACATCCTTGTCAACAATGCCGGTGTTTCCGGCGACCCTAAGCTTTTACATGACATTTCTTTAGATGAATGGGATAATACTTTTAATATTAACTTAAAGGGTACTTTTTTATGCTTCAAAGAAGTAGTCCCTTTTATGATTAAACAAAAATGGGGAAGAATAATCAACATTTCGTCTATGGGTGGAATTGAATCACCACCATTTACGGGAGCTTATAATGCATCTAAAGCAGCAATAATTTCTTTAACAAAAAATCAATCTTTTGAATTAGCACGTTTTGGAATAACTGCCAATTGTGTTGCGCCAGGCTTGGTTGAAACTGATTTATCAAAAGATGGTTTGGGAAAAATGGCTAAAGTAATGCATACAAGCTCTGAAGAAATAATTAAAACATTTATTTCAAGAACCCCAATTCAACGCTTAATTGATAGTGAAGAAATTGCTAATGCAGTCAGTTTTCTAGCGTCACCTGCATCAGGTGCCATTACCGGCGAAACAATAAAAGTTGCAGGTGGTGGCTTAATGTAAAAAATATTCCGAGTTATAGTTAAAATATGAAATAATGAAAATACACAATAAAGTTGCAATAGTTACAGGTGGTTCAAAAGGCATTGGAAAAGATATTGCTATTTGTTTAGCTAAAGAAGGTGCAAAAGTCGTTATTTGTTCACGTAATGAAGCAGAATTGACTGCAACTACAAAATTAATAAATGACAATTTTGGCCTTGCAGTCGGCATAAGAACGGATGTGTCAAATGAAAATGATCTGGATAAATTAGTTGACATGACAATGAGTTCCTTTGGAAGAATTGATTTTTTAATAAACAATGCTTCCGTTGCAGGTTCTTCAAAACCATTAGAAAATTGTACTCTTGAGGAATGGATGGAAGTGATGAATATTAATTTAAATTCAGTATTCCTTTTATCCAAAAAAGTAATTCCAATAATGAAAGTTCAAAAATTTGGAAGAATAATTAACATATCCTCAGGAGCAGGAATACATCCAATTCAAAATATAGGCCCATATGGTGTTGCCAAGGCTGGCGTAATTATGATGACCAGACAATTCTCCTCCGAAGTTGGTAAAAATAATATTACGGTTAATTGTATTGCTCCTGGCCTGGTATTAACTGAAATGGTAATGAAAAATACCGAAAAACTTGCTGAACAAGTTGGAGTAACTACCGAGCAATTCATTAATTCATTTGAAGAAGCTAACCATTTAAATCACATTGGCAGAGCTACTGAACCAAACGAAGTTGCAAATACCACTCTATATTTGTGTTCTTCTGAATCCTCTGCCTTAACTGGAGAGGTAATTAGCCTGGCAGGTGGTTGGATGGCTGGATAAAATAAGAATCCAGCAGCAAGCACAAACAATGTATACATGATATTAAAAAAAAATAGTCAAATATGATTAATTTATTTATTGAACTTAGCAAGCATGATAATATTGAAGACGCTATGAATTCGTATGAAAACATGTTAGCATCTATCAAAAATACATCTCTTAGAATAGCTTTTGAATTTCAGATACTAAAGCTCAATCCGATGTCTCCTTTCGCAAATTTATCCGACTTTTTACCCCAGGAAGAATATAAGCAAGTAAAGGTCAGAGGTGCTAAAGCATTCGAATTGATAGGAGCAGCTACTAATGACATTGTATCTAAGTCTATAATGGAAAATATGTTGGAAGTAAATCACATTGGTTTCTTACAATGTCATATTGCAAAAAAGTATTTTGGCAAAATTGGTCAAGCTAGTTCAATACATAGTGTTATTGATGTTGCTCATACAGATAATATTTTTATTGGTGACAAATCAATTATTCGTTTCAGTAAACTTTGGGCAGGTCCTTTAGAGGGATCTATTAATATTGGCAATGATGTTTATATATCTGGATCAGAACTACATTGTGTATCTCATGGCGATGAAAATACGGGAAAATTTTCAAGACTTCCGGCTCCTCAACAATCAGGTATTACTAAGCCAATATATATAGAAGATAATGTGGTAATAAACGATGGATGTAAAATTAATAAGGGAGTCAGAATTGGAGAAGGTGCATTTATTATGCAAAATTCAGTTATTATCAAAGATGTTGAACCATATTCTATTATGGGTGGTGTGCCGGCAAAAAAGATCGGGATCAGAAGCTAATTTTATTCATTAGCAATAAGTAGAAAACAAAACAGGAGTATATCAGGATTCAGATTAGATCTGGATCCTGTGTTGAGACTACATATAAAAACTGATTCTCAGTTTTGAGAGTGTTTTTAACTCTGGATACTTAAAAATAGGATTACACCTAATTTAAAAGTAGTATCCCATAAAGTGTCAATTTAAAGCTCTGCTATTAGTTCACCCAATCTCTTTTCGGTTTGTCTTGTTTATCCCAAACTAACTTTCTTTTATAAGACTAAAGGGCTCCGATCAATGCAACGCGCTCAACAAGCTACACATCACCTAATCAACATATCATCACAACACCCAATCATCGTTTCCGTTTAACGCCACGTATAGCCTCCGCTTGATATGGATTTTCAGGCCAATAATGCTTGGCATATCGGATTCGTAATTCTTTTCTTACTTCAAAGTAGGTATTCTCCCAAAAGTTAGGCAGGTCAGAAGTGATTTGGATAGGACGTGATGCAGGTGATAGCAAATGCATTAGGACTGAAAGTTTTCCCTGATTTACAGTGGGGTTTTCGAGTAAACCAAAAACCTCTTGAATACGAACGGCCAATACAGGTGCATCACCATTCGCCTGATATTGCAATCGGATTTTAGAACTACTAGGCACTATAAAATGCTTAGGAGCAAGCTTATCCAAATCGGTTTGTTTCTCCCAAGGCAGGTGATTTTGCAGAACTTCTTCCAAATCAATCTTTTTCAAGTCTTCAACTTTCCGAATTTTATTTAAGTAAGGACTTAGCCACTCTTTATTATTTTTTAGTAACTCAGCAGTACTCACATCAGGCCAATCCACATCAGCTTGCCATTTTTTCAAGCTTATCACACGATTTTGCCATTGTGTAAACTGAGGGCTGAAATTCAATAAACTGCTTCCCTCCTTCTCTATAGCCTTAGAAATAATCGCCACAACTTTATCTTCACTGGGATTAGAAAGTCGTTTCGATTGTAATACAATTCTACCTATTCTTAATTCCTTATTAGCTATTAAGCCACCTTTACGTGTATCCCAGGTGATACTTTCTCTTTCCTTTACCAAAGGCGCCAAATCTTGAGGGTTAAGAGCCGATGCCATAAAAATCTTCCCGCCTTGCTCCCTATCATCAACATGTGCAATAGCCAACCAAGGCTCGTGGGCTAAATCATCCTGATGACTTGCCATGGCTTGCTTACCGTTTGCCATCATAAACCTGGCATTTGTTCCCGGGCTAGCATGGGCAATTCGCTCAGGATAGGCCTGCACTAATATAAGTCCCGTGTCGTAAGTATCTACAAATCCGTTCTCGGGCTCAATAGCAAACATCTTTCTATAGGATGCTGCAACCTTCTCTATTTTATTTAAGCTCTTAAGTGTTCGTTCTCCTTTACGATGACGGCGCAGAGCTTCAATTCTTAAATTAATATCAATACCTGTTTCACGTGGCAAAGGATCACGTTCTTCCAGAATGGCAGCCAAATCGGTAGCCAATGGCAATAAACCTTCAGCCTTAGCTTTAAGCAACATATGGGCTATACGCGGATGGCAGGGCAATTTCTGAATCTGACGTCCGTGCTCTGTGATCTTATGATTCTCCAAAGCCTCCAACTCATGTAAACTTTCGCTAGCCTGAGCAATTGCCGATAAGGGAGGTAAACTTAACCAACCTAATTCCTGAATATCATCCACACCCCAAGCTGCCATCTCCAGAACAAGTGTGCTTAAATCAGCTTCCAATATTTCGGGCACTCGCTGTTCTTTCAAACGTAAATGAGATGCTAAAGACCACATTCGATAACAAACACCTGATCCAAGTCTTCCTGCACGTCCTGCTCTCTGGTCAGCTGAGTCTTTGGTAATCTCGATAGTTTCAAGTCGTGATAAACCTGATTTGGAATCAAAGCGAGATACCCGACTATAACCACAATCGACAACCGTGTGAATCCCTTCAATGGTCAAACTGGTTTCAGCAATAGCAGTTGCCAACACGATTTTTCTACGTCCTTGTCTATCGGGTAAAATCGCCGCCTGTTGTTTATTCCCTGCTAACATACCAAACAAAGGATAAATCATAAAGCCACCCAGTTGATTCTTAAGCAGGGTTTCACACTTCCGAATCTCAGCTTCTCCGGGAAGAAAAACAAGTATATCACCAACTTGTTCTCTGACTGCTCTAAGCACTGTATTTGCCGTAATTTCGGGGAGTAATCTCACATCGCTGGCATCGGTATATATTAAATCAACAGGATATTGCCTTCCTTTGCTTTCTATTACTTTCGCACTTAAGCTATCACTCAGTTCTAAACTGTTAATGGTTGCAGACATCAGCATGATGCGTAAGTCGGGACGTAAGATACTCTGCGATTCCCGACACAAAGCCAAAGCCAAATCGGCATGAAGACTTCGTTCGTGAATTTCATCAAAAATAACCATTCCTACACCTTCAAGTGCATTATCGAATTGTAACATTCGTGTTAATATCCCCTCCGTTAATACCTCTATTCGAGTGTTTTTTGAGATTCGCTTTTCAAAACGAATGCGGTACCCAATACGTTGTCCCACTTCCTCACCTAAAAGCGATGCCATACGCATCGCAATACTCTTAGCTGCCAATCGTCTTGGTTCCAACATTAAAATCTTCTGACCTTTCAGCCAGGTTTCATCTATCAAAGCCAGAGGTAATAAAGTACTTTTTCCTGCACCAGGAGGAGCAGAAATTATTAAAGTATTCTCATTGGCCAAATGTTTTCTGCATTCTGAGATAATTTCTTTAACAGGTAAATCTATATTGAAAGGATCGAAGCTCAAACTCAATTTATTTATAAGGAATATTTAAGACAATTAATTCTCGCAAAGTTAGACAATCGTATGATAATTCATCAAAAGGACAGATCCAAAACCAAAGTCCAATAATAAACCACACTAGATTTAATTCAATTTAAATAAGAATAGTAACATTGCATTTCTGTATTCATAAAAATAATTACATTTGCCGCGCAATTGGTGCAATTTTGCTCAATAGGGAATCCGGTGTAAACCCGGAACTGTGCCCGTAGCTGTAATTCTCGTTACATCTTTAACACGTGCCACTGTCAGCCTAAGGCTGATGGGAAGGCGTTAACAGATAGAGATAAGTCAGAAGACCTGCCATTGCCTTGTAATCACTTTGCTCCGGGAAAAGGGTAATTGATGTGTAAATTTTTTATTTGTCGAATTAACATAGTGGATTTTTGCATGACGACGAAGTAATCCGACTATTCATTTTTTCGATAGATAAGGGCCCTCGTTTACACAACAATCTTTCATCTCACGAGCATATTTTTTAATCAAAAAAACAAAATGATGAAAAAATTATGCGCAACACTTCTGTTATTTCTAACAGTTAACATCTTAAGTTTTGCCTATTTAAAAAAACACGATCACAAAGCAACCATTAAGGGTTGTGTTATTGATGAATCGTCTAAAGATCCACTGCCATTTGTAACTGTTTCTATTCCTGAAATGAAACAAGGCACCCAAACCAGCAATTCAGGAACATTCATATTTGATGAGTTAAAACCTGGTTTACATCATCTTACTTTTTCATGTATTGGTTATCAATCTATACATAAACAAGTTGAAGTCGATTGTAACAATACAATCGAGATTAATATCAGCTTAAGCGAAGACGTTATTGGTCTAGATCAAATCGTCGTAAGTGCAGACAGAAGTCAGGTTAGTCGTAAGGAAGCGCCTGTAATTGTAAATATGTTATCGGCCAAAAGCTTACAGCAAGTAAACTCTTGTTCGTTAGCTGAAGGTCTTGCGTTTGCTCCTGGCATCCGTGTCGAAAACAATTGCAATAATTGTGGATTTAACCAAGTGCGAATGAATGGTATGGAAGGAAATTACTCTCAAATACTGATTAATAGTAGACAAGTTATTAGTGGTTTAGCCAGTGTTTACGGATTAGAGCATATTCCAACGTCTATGATTCAGCGTATCGAAATTGTTCGTGGTGGTGGTTCTGCTCTTTTTGGCTCAAACGCCATTGCAGGAACTATTAATGTAATTACCAAAGACCCTATTAGCAACAACTTTAGCCTTAACATTCAAAATAATATATTGGGTGTGGGCCTTAACGATAAGGCTAATGATTTTAATATTGACTTTAATTCTTCTATTATTTCAGATGACCGAAAAACAGGTATGTTTTTGTTTGGTGTCAAACGAGAAAGAGAAGCCTGGGATGCAACAAATGATGGTTTCTCAAATCTAGTTGAAATAAAGAGTAAGGGAGCTGGTATGCAAGCCTACCATCGTTTTTCAGATAGAAGTAAACTATCCGCAGAATATCATTTTATAAACGAATATCGTCGTGGTGGAGATCATTTAAATCGATTGCCTTTTAATTCGGAAATTGCTGAGCAGGTAGAACATGATATTCATGCTGGAGGCCTAACCTGGGATTTATATTTGGATAAAAACAGAGAACACAAGTTAACCAGTTTTATTTCAGCACAACTTACTAAACGAAGCACTTATTACGGCACACAGCAGTTCGAAGATGAAGATGGGAATCAACTAAATATTCCTCTTCCCGATTATTCTGCTTTTGGAAAAACAAAAGATATTGCCAATGCTGTTGGATTACAATATTCGGGAAAGATAGATCGACTGCTATTTGCACCAGCTAACATTACTGGTGGTATCGAAAACAACTTTAATACTTTAACAGACGACAAGTTAGGATATTATAATAGCGAAGAAAACAAAATGATTCCTAATACTCTTATCTCTGATCAAAAATTAAATACGCTAGGTACATACATTCAAAGTAAATGGGAAATGGGTTTTATAAACCTGCTACTTGGTGCTAGATTGGATTCATATAAAATTACCAACGATGCGGATAATACAGAATATGACAATGTGGTAATCTGTCCTAGAATCAATCTGCAATTTAAAGTGACGGAGCAAATTAATATTCGAAGTAGTTATGCAAAGGGCTATAGAGCTCCGCAAATATTCGACGAAGATCTACATATCGAAGCCTCAACAGCCAGAACCATAACGCATCAATTGGCTAAAGGGCTTGATGAGGAAACTTCTAATTCCTATCTTTTATCTGCCGATTGGAATTTCAAATTAAAAAAATGGAAATCCTACCTACTGGTTGAAGGATTCTTTAACAGGTTGAATAAACCTTTTCGTAATGATTACATTCAAAACCCTGAGAAAGCAGGTGATTTGATTGCTTTACGTGTAAATGCTCCAGGTGCCGATATTAAAGGTATTAATCTAGAATATAAGCTTGTGCCATCAGCAAAAATAAACTACCAAATGGGCTTTACCATTCAAAATGGCAAATTTGACGAAGCAATCAATCAAGGTGAAAATACTTTTACAAATAAAATGTTGCGCAGTCCTAACCAATATGGCTATTTCATGTTAAACCTTAAACCTACTCATCATACTGATTTAAGTTTTAACGCTAACTATACTGGGCCTATGCATTTGGTACATTTAGGAGGAGGGCTAGATAAAAATGGCGTAGAAATAAATGAAGCTCTCGTTAAGACAAATGATTTCTTTGACTTAGGCTTTAAAATTGCTTACCATTTTGACTTTGGTGATAAAATGAAATTAGAACTAAATGCAGGTGCTAAAAATATTTTTAATTCATTTCAGGACGATCTTGATCACGGTAACTCCAGAGATGCAACCTATGTTTATGGTCCTATTTCACCACGAAGTATCTTTTTCGGAATTAAAATCGGAAATTTTTAAAAACTTATAAAACAAGGAAGGCTGAGATAATTCAGCCTTTTTTATTTTAATTAAAATCTCCTCTATTGGTTCAACCATCTCTTAAACTCAGCACTTTTGTCCTGACTAACGATAGCATCCATGGCTTCTTCGCATGTTGGATTGAGATTCAATTTTATTCTTGTTTTCGAATAATAAGTCATATCTACAATTGATGCATAGCTGACAATAAATTTTCTGTTAATACGAAAAAAAGTATTGGGGTTTAGTTTCTTTTCAAGATTAGCCAAAGTACCATCAAAGAGATATCGGGTTCCGTCCTTACTAAAAAGGTAACAAGCTTTACCATCTGCCATAAAATAGGATACCTGATCTAAATCCATTGATAATATTCTATCTCCTCGACTCACCATAAATCGTTCCTGATATTTTTGTCCTCCCATAATTGATTGCAGTGAATTCTGTAAAGATTCGATATCTACAGATTTTGACCTGGCAAACATCTCATCATATTTAATCAGAGCTTGTTCCAAGTCATCTTCATCAATAGGTTTGAGTAGATAATCTATACTGCACTGCTTAAAAGCCTGAATGGCATATTGATCGTAAGCCGTAGTGAATACAACAGGTGTTTTAAGTTCAGTTTGTTCGAATATTGAAAAACTGTTGCCATCACCCAAGTGCACATCCATAAAAATTAGATCGACCTGATTCTCGGAAAACCAAGCCACAGCTTGACTAACATTCTCAAGTTTTACTTTTACATTTATCCCTCCCGGACGCAAGCTCAATAAGCTTTTCTCCAACTCACGAGCCGCAAGATGCTCATCCTCTACTATCGCAACACTAATCATATCTCTTCACACTTTAATATGCAAATGTAAAAAGAAATGGGGCTTTCTGTAATAGAAAGCCCCATTTTTGATTCAGATTTATTTGTTAACCTCTTCTTATTAGTTCAATAGGTTCGGGTTATTACTAATCGCCTCTTGAGGATAAGGTAGTGTATAACGAGCATCACCTTGTTTTAAAATTGATGTCTCTGTTTTGAAAACATGTGTAATTTCTGGCTGTGTTGTTCTTCGTAAGTCGAACCAACGGTGACCTTCGAATGCTAATTCTCTATAGCGCTCTGTCAAAATCTCGCTAATTAATTCTGTTTTTGTCATATTTGCTGTACGTGCAACTTCTAAAGTATAAAAATCAGGTTTTAATCTTTTCGCTTTTAACTGATTTAAATAATCACGAGCATCATCTAACTCATCCAATTGCGCCGAAGCTTCAGCAGCTATTAAATACAGTTCTGACGTTCGAAAAGTACAACGAAATTTATCGTTCGCTCCCTTAGAAACCACGTAAGCACCAGAACCATTGTCTGCATAATATTTTGCAAAACGTAAATCGTTATCAACATCGTAAACGGCCAACAACTCATCCGAAACAAATACAGAATTTATAGCGGCTGAATTCATACCATATTCTAAAGCCATTATATTTTCTTTGGAATTGTATTCATTAGGTATTAAGCTTTCCGCAAGGTTTAAATCCTCAAGATCAGATTTCTTAGTTAAGGTTGTTTTAGCCGCAGCTAATGCATTGGCCCATTCACTTTTATACAATGCAACTCTTGCCTGTAAAGCAGTTGCTGCTGTTTTTGTGAAACGATAGTTTTTTCCTAAGTCATATGCTTCAACACTCAATAAAGACAAACCTTTGGTCAAATCTGATTCTACAAGAGCATACACTTCAGCAACAGTTGAAGGTGCAAAATTAGCTTCCAAATCGATTACTGTAGAAATAGGTACACCTTTATCAGCCGCAGCTGTTGTTGCATCAAAATGAGGTGCATATTGATTGACCAAATTAAAATGCATTAAAGCTCGCATTAAGTATGCTTCACCTTGTAGTTGATTAACTTCCTCCTCTGTCCCTTTGGTAGCATTTGCTCCTTCTGCAATAATATGATTGGCATAGAAAATTGATTTATAAAAAGGTTGCCATCCAAAACTTAAAGTTGTTGGAGCATAAGATTGATCCTTCCAAAGATAAATATCCTTAAAAGCAGCAACATTTTGTTCCCAAGCAGAAGCGTCAAATCTTACTTGATCAGTACGCAAACTCAATTTTGAATTTTCCGCTGGACTAAGTTCATACCCCCTAGTCATTAAAGCTCTAAATTCCTTGTAGGTTTCAGGAATAACCGTATCAACTGGTTTTACGTCCAAGTAATCATCGCAAGATGTAAAAAGGACAGCAAGCAGAAGTATATGTATGTATTTTTTTAAATTCTTCATTTTCTTTCAATTAAAAGGTCACATTAACACCAATAGTATATGATTTTGCCTGTGGCTGAGCATAAATATTACCATATGATTCCGGATCAAAGTATCCATCATAGTCTGTAGCCACAACAAAAGGATTACGTGCTTCGAAACTAAAACGAACCGTATTTAGCTTTAATCTATCAACCATCATCTGTGGCAATGTATACCCCAATCGAATGCTACTTACTCGTAAGTAACTCACTTCCTTTAACCAAATATCAAGATAATTAATTGTATTAATTGGGGTCGCTAAGTAATAAAAGCCTTCTTCCATCCAATAGTTGCCATTGGCTGATGTTTTGCCAATCAAATTAGGGAGCTTAGTATTATTCCCATTTATTACATTCAGTAAATCGGTTGTAGTATTCTGACCTCTATCATATGATGCCATTTGATATGAAGGTCTTGCCATACGCATCATCTTCAAATTAAAGTTACACGATACGGCTAAATCAAAATTCTTATATCGGAAATTATTGATAATACCTCCAGAATATTTAGGATCGGCATCACCTGCATAAGAAAATAAGTTGCGATAATCTTTAGCTTCTAATGAAGATGCAGGCGTTTGACCTGGCCACCAGTCTGCCCAAGCATCATATAATTTAAAATACTCTTGCCCACTTACCTTTTGGTCACCTTTCCAATATAAAGGATAACCATTCTCATCCATTCCTGCGGTTTTAATAACAAAAATAGAATTAACAGGACGCCCTTGAAGTGATGGTGTAAATTCATTCTCTCTAGTCTGAACTCGATTTACCTTACTCTTATTATGAGAGATGTTAAAATTGGTATTCCATTCAAAGTTATCTGTTTTAATATTTCGAGTCGATATACTCAACTCCCATCCTTTGTTCGAAACTTCAGCCCAATTGACGCTAGTAAATTCAAATCCATTTTCCATCGGGATAGATTTAACACCGATCAAATCAGAACTTTCTCTATCATAAGCATCAAGACTTATACGTACTGCATGACGGAACAGTGATAAATCCATACCAACATTATAAGTTCTTGTTTTTTCCCAACGCAACTTATCATTTGGAGGTGTACCTACATCAATAGATTGCTCATTTTGTCCAGGTAAAATTGAACTTTGTCGGTATTTACCAACAATTACAGGATAAGTATCCTTATCGATATTTCCTTGCAAACCATAAGATGCTCTCATCTTAAGCTTACTAAGCCAAGTTACATTTCTCAAAAACTCTTCTTCCGAAGCTGTCCACGATCCACTTAAGGCCCAAAGTGGTGTATACTTATATTTTGAAGCAGTTCCAAATAAGTTAGATCCATCATATCGAACACTACCAAATACCGTATATTTTCTATTATAAGTATAAGAAGCTGTTCCAAAAAATGAAGCATATCTATTTTTGACATAAGATTTTGAATACATATCAAAATCATCCGCATCACTTTGGCTTGGATAATCTACATTAACCCAGGTATAACCATTACGATTCCATCCATATTTTCCTGAGCCAACTTGCTTTTTTTCAGTCTCTCTCAACTCACTACCAAGCATCACATCAACTTCGTGAATTTCATCAATAACTTTATTCCACTCTAAAGTATTCTTAAAATTATAAGAGCTATTCTCAGCATCCCAATCTCTTATTACACCACCTTTTGGAAGAAAAGGTAATTTCTCTTTTGCAGCTGAATTCCACCTTAAAGACTTATTAATTAGTTTACGCGCATAATAAGTATTTTCCTGAGCTTCTTTAGTCGTTTTAGTATTATCCGATTGAATCCCCAATTGCGATCTTAGTGTTAAACCATCAATTATTTTCCAATCCAAATCAAAATTTACATTCAACTTACGACTCTTCATTTTGTGTGATGTTCCTTCGCGCTCCTCTAGTATATTAAAAGGAATAAATGCATCGTCGTGCTCTTGAATTTCACTATCGTAGACATACTCACCATTTTCGTCATATACTCTCTGATATGGATTAGCTGTACGAGCATAAGTTGCTGGATTTGTGAACAAATCAGTTCCTGTCAAATAAGAAGTTTTATTGGTTTCAGAACCAAAAATCCCGACACCAAACTTTAAGTTTTCTCTTAGTTGAAAATCTGTTTTCAGAGTTACATTATAACGATCCATTGAAGTACCTATAGTCGTTCCTTCTTCATTATAATAACCAGCTGAAAAATAATATGTAGCAAAATCATCACCACCTGAAATACTCAAAGAGTGATCCTGATTAACAGATGTTTGATACAACAAATCTTCCCAGTTTGTATTTGTATTTCGTAGAGCATTAATCTCAGATTGAGCATCGTTACTAAGTCCTGAAAAACCGTCAGTTCTATATGTGTTTAACTCTCCATGATTATTTAAAATTCGAGCGACACCACCTTTACCTGATCTGTAAGTCAAATCTTCACGACCAGCCAGGGCTAGTTCTAAATCAACTTTCTGATTGGAATTCATCAAATTCAATTTGCTTAAATCAGGACGAGAAGTAAATGAAGTATTACTGTTAAAACTAACTCTCATTTTACCCTGCTTACCTTTTTTAGTGGTAATTACAATCACACCATTGGCAGCACGAGCTCCATAAATTGCAGTTGCAGCGGCGTCCTTCAAAATTGTAATATCCTTAATATCCTGTGGGTTTAAACCTGCAATTGATGAATTATAAAGTTGGTCAACATTATCCTTATCATCGAAATTAGGTAAATCGTTACCTTCCAATGGTACTCCATCAACTACCCATAAAGGATCTTGTGTTCCATTAAGCGAAGCTGTACCACGAATACGGATTTTTGCTGGTGCACCAGGTGCTCCACTTGTTGGCAAAGATGTAACACCAGCCAATTGACCTGCAAGCATATTATCTACACTAGCAATACCAGCTTGACGAATATTATCAGCATTAACTTTTGCAACTGCTGATGTCAACTTGCGTTTTTCAATTTTCTGATAACCTGTTACAACTATCTCACCCAACTGACTATTTGAGTCATTTAGTTTAATTGTAACAAAATCTTTTCCTGTAATATCAACAACTTGAGTTTCGAAACCCAAAAAGCTACAAGAGATGTTTTTTAATGCTTTAGGTACTTCAAGAACAAAATTTCCATCAAGATCTGTAATCGTTCCCATCGTGATATTTTCTATCACTCCTTTTACTCCCGTTTCGGCTCCAATTGTGGATTTGTCTATAAACACCGAAGCACCGATCAGCACATCGCCGTCGGTTGCTGAGAGTACTCTCCCCTTTAATTGCTTTGTCTCTTGCGCCATCACTATGGCCGGCAAACAGATCAAAAGCCAGGTTAGCAGTCTTTTCATAGTTCAATTTTTAAAGGTTATTAAAATAGTGGTTTTTGTAAGTAAAAAAACAGATAGGGTAAAATTCTTTCCCCATCTGCTCTATAGATTTTATATTATTACATATTCAATGCTTCTTCAATTCTCAAAATCAAATCATTATAATGATATCGAGTAGCCTCATCTTTTATCATCAATCGCTTCTTTAACAGGCTTCTAATTTTCATAAGTTCACCTCTTTTCATCGAAACAGCATCCGAAACACGATCCGTTGTTGAATAAAGCACGTTTCGACGGAAATTTTTCGAATTATCAAAAGCAACTTCATCTTCAAACATCTTGTCATTTCTCATCGAATAATCACACAAAACTGGCATGCGATTGTGTAAAGAACATGAACAGTCGGAGTGCAGAGATTTCTTACTCGTTTTCTCCATTGCCTTATTCTGAGTGATAATAAGAGCATCGATAAAATTTTTCTGACTTTGACGATCAAATACATTTAATCTGTAACCTTTAATCGTTTTCTTGAAAATTCCTTGATGCAAATCACTCATCATATTAGCAATAGAATAAGCCTTGCTACCATTTTGTGCTTCATTTTCAAGCATTCTCAATAGTCGCTCCTTTTTTAATAGAGAGTAAAAGATATGTGCGTGTAAATCACGAAATAGTGTCGTTGGCGCATATTCAATATCGCCAATAGGCGATTCCTTAATAGGATATGTTTTATTGTAGATATCTGCTTGGGTCAACCATTCCGGAATATCAATTACCTCTTCTAATAAGTATTTAATAGCATCCTTTTGCTTTGCCTTCTCAACGTGAGTATAAGCCGCTTTTTTCTCACCATAAACAGGTTGATCAAGATATATACCTCCAACATTGGTCACCACATGGTTGGCATAAGTGAACCATTGCCCAATAATACCCATCATCATTTTTCCAGCCTTCTCGTAATCCTTACCTTCTTCGTAAGTCCAATCTTCAACTTGTGGTACAATGCGTTCCAGGTTTTTTAATCCATAGCGACTTGCATGCATTGAATTATCTCCCAAATCTTCGCTTTGCGCCGATGGATCAATTGTATTCTTTCCGTTCTGCTGAGGTCCATAGTGGTATAAAGGATCCGTTTCGTGTTTACGGAGCATAGCAGTTTGTTCACTTAATTCATCCCAAGGATTGGCTTTATTATTCCATTTGTAAGCCCATCCAATTGCAAAAATATCGTAAACTCCAATTTGCGGTGTAATATTCTTAACACCATCTCCAGGTTGTGCAACATAATTAAAACGAGCGTAATCCATAATCGAAGGTGCTGTACCTCCCATTTTATCTGTGTAAGTTTTCGATCTTAATGAATCAACCGGATAAGCATATGAAGCTCCCATGTTATGCATTAACCCTAAGGTATGACCAACCTCGTGCGAGGATACAAAACGAATTGCATGAGCCATATGTTCGTCTTCGAATTTATTAGCTCTTGCTTTAGGATCGATGATACCTGTTTGAATTCTAATCCAGGATTGTAAGGCCGTCATAACATTATGCCACCAAATAATATCGGCTTCTATAATCTCCCCGGATCGAGGATCGACAACTGAAGGGCCCATCGCATTAGCTTGGCTTGATGCTGCATATGTCACCATTGAATAGCGAACATCATCACCATCAAAATCAGGATCGTCTACAGGAGCATCTTTAGCAATAATAGCATTCTTGAAACCTGCTTGTTCAAAAGCAATTTGCCAATCGTTTATTCCATCTTTTATTGCTTGACGCCATTGAGCAGGTGTAGCAGGGTCTACATAATAGACGATTTGCTTTTGTGGTTCTACCAGCTCTCCAGCCAGATACTTTTCAACATCTTCTTTTTTAGGCTCTAAACGCCATCTTGTAACCAATTCACGATTTTCAAGAGCTTGCTGTTTGTCGTTAAAATAGTGTTGTTTGGTTGTAAAAAAGCCAACTCGTTTATCAGCAAATCTAGGTTTCATAGGGTTTTCATCTAATAAAACAATATTAGTCGTCACCTCAATAGAAACAGTAATACCTTCGGCTTTAGTTGTTAATAGTGATTTTACAAGTGCATTTTTAGAAAAAGATTTAACCTCATTTATCTTAGAAAGTTTAGCAACCGCTGATCCTGGCAAACCTAATATCCTAAACAGATCATTCAAGCTCTTTTCAGAACCATCAAAAATCTTATTCACTTTAAAAACACATGAGGTCGAATCTTTTCCAAAACAAGCTAAGTCAAAGCTTTCTCTAATAGAAGGGATATAATTGTCTTCAAAAGATTTTGTGATTGCATCACCTTTTTTACTCGAGTACGATCCTTTATATGTCTTTATCCAAACCTTTTCCAGAATAGTATCCAGTTCGAATTTGATTAATAAATTTTGATAATTTATTCCCTTGTTGAATCCTAATTCGTTGATTTCTGTTGGTACTTTTGAAATCTTATTCACCAATAAAAAGTCACGTTCCAACAAGCTCTTATCAAGTTCAAAGAAATAATCTTTATCTACTCTATGAATATCGATAACACCCTTTTTACTAATAGCCTTGGAAGTTATAACCTCATCATATTCTTTTAATTCTGTTTTTTTCTTATCCTCATCTTTCACATCTTCATTTTCGGCTTTCTTATTCTTTTTCTTTAAGAATTTGAAAATCCCATTCTCAGATTGACGAAGGTTTAAATGAGCAGCCTGTGTCTGTTCTTGCATTCCTCCGAGAATACAAGACACCATCATTGCCACTGCAAAATTCTTTTTAAGTGTGTGTGTTAAGTTCATTCAGTGTTTTTGTTCTTTTTGCCAAGGGCAACATCATTCAGATAACTTTAAATCTATCTGAAATGATGTCCCTAGCAAGATCTTACCATTTAACTAACTAAAAATTCATTTTCGATCCCTTAAGGAGAATCTGGAACAAAAATGTTTTTTTTGTAAGAACCAATGAAAAAGAAGGGAGTGAACGAGGAAAAATGAAGAGTGAGTTCTAATAAACAAGGATTGAATAGAAAAAGAGCTTCACTAGGTTCACAAAACACGATGGAATGGATATGCGATTAAATCAAAGAAATGAATTTAGGACACATAAAGAATTGACACCCTTGGGGGAATGTCAATTAATGTAATAATCTTAAAGGCTATAATAAGGGTAATCTAACAACAAACCTTGATCCTTCTACACCATATTCTGCTTGCTTTTCTCCCAGAAAGGCATACAAGGCATTTAAAGTTTTTAGACCTGTTCCGGAATTCGATTCAAAATCGGAACGCAATTGATAATTATTCTCAACCACCAATTTATTATCCTCAATCCTCATACTTATAAGAAGAGGTTTTTCTGATGTTATAATATTGTGCTTTATTGCATTCTCGACCAAAGATTGCAAGCTAACTGAAGGTAACTTAGCATTCATATACGAGTTTGGAATGTCATAATTTAATCTCAAGTTACCACCAAAACGGATTTTTTGTAGAAAAATATAGTGTTGTACAAAATCCAACTCTTGCTTCAAATCAATTAAGCTTGAATTATTTTGATCCAATAAATATCGATAAACCTTTGATAGTTTCAGAACAAATTTACGCGCCAATTGAGGTTCAGTTTCAACCAAAGCATAAAGAGAGTTTAGCGAATTAAAGAGGAAATGAGGGTTGATCTGATTTTTGATATTCTTAAGCTGAGCTTTTACTTTTTCTTCTTCCTCTTTCTGTGCACGTTTTCTTAATTCGACTGTTTCACTAATATCAAAACGGAAACTTGAAAACCCTATTACACACTCATTTTCATCAAAAATAGCGTTAAATACTTGTTGATAATGTCTATCGTTTCTACTGTATTCTGTTAAAAAGTGTTCACCTCTTAGTGCCTTATCAAAATACGTTTTCATTAATTCGCCAAATTCTCCATGATAAGTATTCAAAGCGCTCATACCAACTTCAACCTGTATTCCCTCATTATCAATAGCATCTTTCTTGTAAACTGAATTGAAGCTGGTATAACGGTATTTTCGATCAATCGAAAAAATTCGAATCTGATCGGTACTCTCCATAATAGAGGACAGCTTATTCAAAATATTACGATGTTTTGTTTCTGCTCTCTGTCGTCCTTCAAATTCTGAAAGCCATCTCCGTTGCGAATAATAAAGGAATACCATTAAAAGAAAGGCCAACACGATTCCAATAAGTGCAGTCGAATTTCTAACTTCTTGTACTGCTTCTTCAACATTAAATAAAGGTACACTTACTGTAATTAGCCAATTGATGTTAGTTTCTCCTATTTTTATTGGCTGGTAGACTCTAATAACCGGAAGCTGAAGAAAATTGGAATGTAGTTCGTTGTGTTTTTTCTTTCCGGTTGACAAAACTTCTCGAATGGCATCAGCATCATGAAGACTATCGATACTTTTTCCAATATGGTTTTGTTCCGGGTGTGAAATACAATAGCCTTGCTCAGAAATAATACTTACATAAGCTCTACTCAAAGCTTCATTGTCATAAAAGTGTTGTTGAAAGCGATACAAATCGAGATCAGCACCTAATACACCAATAATACTATGATCACGTATTACCGGTACCAGAATTGAACTTATTAAACGATTATTTGTTCCCCGATATGGAGCAGATATGGTTTCTATCTTACTTTGTAAAAGCTGGCCAGCCATCAGATGTTTTTTATCCATAACTGATTGACAAGAAGAATTCTCAAAATAATAAATTCCATTCTTCAGATCGATTAAACTATCAATAGGAATGTACCAAACCGCATTAATTTCATTTCTTAGTTTAAGGTTTGTAATAAGTGCATTGTTAATTATAGTTGCACCTTTGGTATTCATATCAATTGTTTCTTCGATTGATTCCGCTAATAATCTAGTACGTAAAATACTTTCATCCAATTCTTTTTTTACAATTAGAAAACTATTTTGCGCTTTCGACAATGCCAAATCAACACTCATTTTACGTGCTGTAATGGTCATTTTATCGCCAATAAAATAAGCTACTATCCCAAAACTTAGAATAATAACAAGGCCTATGAATATAATGGATTTATTACGTAATTTCATTGGAATTCTTTCTGTGGATATTCTGCAAAGCTATGAAATTTCCTTCGTAGAATATATTTGCTCAAACAATATCGGTGGCTTATTTTCCTATCTGGAACTTTGTGATTTACTTTGCAGCCAGTAAAAGCATCGTAAATTAAGTCAAAGAATAAATGATCGATTTTAAAGTTGATAGTAATAAATGCATAAATTGTGGCTTGTGTGCCGGAGATTGTCCTGCTCAGATAATTAAAATGAATCCAACACCATGTATTCAAAAATCAAGAGAAAAACTGTGTATTAAATGTCAACACTGCTTAGCTGTTTGCCCTACGGCAGCCATTTCTATTTTAGGAAAGAGACCTGAAGATAGTTTGCCTACTACAAATGAGATTCCTTCATACGAATCCATGACGAACATGGTTAAAATACGTCGGTCTGTTCGTAAATATGTAGATGAAAATTTGGATCAAGATCTTATTCAGGAAATGCTTAATACAACAGCTTACGCTCCAACAGGTCACAACTATAATTCGGTACACTTCACCCTTATCGACAAAAAAGAGGAATTAAAATTATTTAGAGATCTGATTTACGCTGCGATTAAAAAGGCTGGTGAAGAAAAAACTCTATTGCCACAATTCCAGTTTCTTTATGCCATTCAAAAAGTTTGGGAAACCAATGGTGTTGATGTGATTTTTCGAAATGCACCACACCTTTTAATCGCCTCGGCACCTAAGAAAAATTCATCTCCTCTTCCCGATTGTCTAATAGCATTAAGTTACTTTGAACTTTTAGCCAATAGCCATGATATTGGCACTCTATGGAATGGGATGTTAACCTGGGTTTTAAATGATATTGACCCCAATATTTCTAAACTTATAGGTGTTCCGGAAACTCATTCTGTTGGGTATGCTTTAGTTTTCGGGAAATCAGCTGTAAAATACCCAAGAACAATCCAATCTGATGGTTTAAGTTTTAATCGAGTAGAAATGTCTAAAATCTAATTATAAATCTTGTATATCAATATCTCAAAGCTTTTCTTATTTTTGCATTAAATAAAACTCTTATACATCATGATTAAAAATATTCCCAATATAAAACATACCGAATCAGGTAACTTTTTTCTTTTAGCAGGACCATGCGCTATAGAAGGTGAAGAAATTGCAATGCAAATTGCAGAGCGTATAGTAGAAATCACTAACAAGCTTGAAATTCCTTTCGTGTTCAAAGGTTCTTACCGTAAAGCAAATCGTTCCAGATTGGATTCATTTTCAGGAATTGGTGATGAAAAAGCCTTAAAGATATTGAAAAAGGTTAGTGATACTTTTGGTGTACCAACTGTTACAGATATTCACTCAGCTGAGGAAGCTGCAATGGCTGCTCAATATGTCGATATCTTACAAATCCCTGCATTCCTATGTCGTCAGACAGACTTATTAGTAGCTGCTGCTAAAACAGGTAAGGTTGTGAATATTAAGAAAGGTCAGTTCTTATCTGCTGAATCTATGAAGTTTGCAGTTAATAAAGTTAGAGAATCGGGGAATGATCAGGTGGTATTAACCGACCGTGGGAATATGTTTGGCTACCAGGATATGATTGTAGATTACCGAGGAATTCCAACAATGCAAGAGAATAATTGTCCTGTTGTATTAGACATTACACATTCATTACAGCAACCAAACCAGACATCTGGTGTAACAGGAGGACGTCCGGACCTAATTGAAACCGTTGCAAAAGCTGGTATAGCAGTTGGAGCTGATGGTATCTTTATTGAAACTCACCCTGATCCGGCAAATGCAAAATCTGATGGTGCGAATATGTTGCACTTAGATCACCTTGAAGATTTACTGACCAAACTTGTTGCTATTCGTAAGGTTGTAAACAACTTTTAAGAAACATTAATCCAATATATAAGAAAATCCCTTGGCCTTAAGATCAAGGGATTTCTCATTCTAATTGTTACTTAACTTTAAACATACTATCAACCTTCATATCAATAAGGTTGTCTCTTCACATAACTTGTATGAAGGAGCTTATGAGATTTATGACTCAGTGGCTCTTCCAAAAATTCCTGATAAATTTGAGTGATTTCAGGGTTTTCATGTGATTTACGAACAGGTAAGGACAAATCTTCAGCATAAATAGCTTCCATACGCTTTCGACGAATTTCATCATCAACCGGGAATGGCTGACCACCACCACCTAAACATCCACCAGGACAAGCCATAATTTCAATGAAATGGTAGAATCGATCTCCATTGTCAATTGACTCCATCAGCTGATGTGCATTCTCTAAACCATTAGTAATGGCGCACTTTAGTTCAACGCCTTCTAAGAAACTCCATTCAGGAAGAACGTTTTCGATTAAAATATTAGCCTCCTTCACACCATCTAAGCCACGAACAGGCTTAATTTCGAGATTTTCAAAAGGTACTTCACGCCCGGTAACAATTTCGTAAGCTGTACGTAAAGCTGCCTCCATCACACCACCTGTTGCTCCGAAAATTAAACCAGCTCCGGATCCAATTCCCATTATAGAATCATAATTCTCTTCATTTAACTGATCGAACTCGATACCTGCTTGCTTAATCATTACAGCCAATTCCCGGGTTGTCAAAACCAAATCAACATCCTTATAACCGCTATCTTTCATCTCTGGTCGATTAGCTTCATATTTTTTCGCTGTACACGGCATTATTGAAACAGAAACAATATTCGCAGGATCTACATCAATATTCTTAGCGTAATAAGTCTTTGCCAATGCACCAAACATCTGCTGTGGCGATTTACAAGTCGATAAGTTTGGTAAGTACTTAGGGTACTTGTGTTCGATATATTTTACCCAACCCGGAGAACAAGAAGTCGCCATTGGTAAAGCTACATCCGGATTATCATCGACTAATGCACCTTTTAATCGAGTAAGCAACTCTGTACCTTCTTCCATGATCGTTAAATCAGCCGTAAAGTCAGTATCCAAAACTGAATCGAAACCTAAACGACGAAGAGCAGAAACCATTTTATTAGTCACACTGGTTCCAGCCTCAAAACCAAGCTCTTCACCTAAACCAATACGAACAGCCGGAGCCGTTTGAACCACAACGTGCTTTTCAGGATCTGATATAGCGTCCCAAACTTGCTCAACATAGGATTTCTCTACCAATGCACCAGTTGGGCAATGCACAATACATTGACCACAATTTGTACATACAACTTCATTCAAAGGATGATTATAGAAGGTCGATATTTTCATTTCGGCACCTTTATGTGCTACTGCAATTGCACCCACGCTTTGAATATCTGCACATGTTCTCACACAACGTTGACAACGAATACACTTACTATCATCTTTTTCGATTGAAGGAGATAGTGAATCTATACTATAAAACTGATCAGGAACTAAATCGATAAAATCTTGATTGGTTATTTGCAAATCTGCTGCAATAGTCTGTAATTCACAATGCCCGTTGCGATAACACTTGGTACACTCTTCATTGTGTTCAGCCAATAATAACTCAATAATATGCTTACGACAATTTCTTACTTTTAAACTGTTTGTATTAATCTCCATACCTTCATTCACAGGAGTTGCACAAGAAGCCACCAAGCGATCAACGCCAGCTTGTTCCACGACACAAACTCTGCAATTACCTGCGACACAGAGGTCTTTATGATAGCATAAGGTTGGAATATGTATATGTAATTTTTCTGCTGCTTCGAGTATCGTTTTTCCTTCCTCTACACTAACAGCTATACCATTAATTGATAAATTGATCATATTTGCCATTTTTATTCTCTTTTAAAGATTAAGGCTTCTATAATTTGCCTTAAAAAAGTTGAACATTAGACTCGTTTATATAAGAATCCATTAGTAAATCATTTCCTCCCGGAAATTTTCTACAATAGAGGAAAAAGAGTTTGCAACAGATTGTCCCAAACCACACTTAGCTGTCAGACGCATCGTGTCTGTTAACTTTAGAAGTTTATCAAGATAAGCTGCTGGTTTTTCTCCTCGTTTTACAGCTTTAATGCCTTTCAATAATTGTTGACAACCCACGCGACATGGTGTACACTGACCGCATGACTCCTCTTCGAAGAAGTCTAAATAATTATTAAGAACATTATACATCGAGCGCGAACTATTGAAAATCATCATTGATCCTCCTGTTGGTAAGGAAACTCCAGTTAGTTTTCCCTGATAGCCAATATGTGATTTTGCAAAACGTTTACGAGGAACCAGAAAACCCGATGCTCCGCCAACCTGTACTGCCTTAGTGTCGCCATCTCCAAAATCATCAACAAAATCCTGAACACTCATACCCAATTCAAGTTCGTAAATACCTGGAATTGGTGTGTCACCCGAAACAGAAAATACTTTTGAACCCCATGAATCTTTAACACCTAATTCACGAAATTTCTTTGCCCCATACTTCATAATCGTGTATGAGTGAGCCAGCGTTTCTACATTATTAATTACAGTAGGTTTATTTAAATACCCACACTGTGTTGGATATGGAGGTTTATTTCGAGGTTCTCCGCGTTTCCCTTCCATTGATTCAAATAGGGCTGATTCTTCTCCACAGATATAAGCACCACTTCCTAAGAAAATATCCACTACAAAGTCCAAATTCAATTCATCCATAATCTTATGGAACTTCTTCAATTCATCCCTCAATTGTGGTACGAGAAACTTGTATTCTCCTCTCAAGTATATATACCCCTCTTTTGCTCCAATAATTTTAGCACACATTGCCATTCCCGCAAGAACTTTATGAGGTACCCGGGTAAGAATCTCTCTATCCTTAAAAGTTCCTGGTTCTCCCTCATCTGCATTACAGATGACATATTTCTTTTTCTCTGTTTCCTCAGCTGTTAACTTCCATTTTAATCCTGTTGGAAAACCGGCTCCTCCACGACCTTTCAGTCCTGAATTAACCATTTCGTTGATTATCTCTTCGTGAGAACGATCGAATGATTTTTGTAGAATCTCCTTACAATCATTTTCATTTTTGAAAATCAAATCTATTCTATTGAGTTGTTTAGTTTTTGTCGTCATAACTCTCGATTTTTACAATTTGAAAATAAGCTCTACTCTTTATCTGCCTCAGCCTTGTATGCACTAAGTATATCAACCACCATATTTGGTGTTAACTCAGTATAAACGTCATCGTTAACAAGCATAGCAGGTGCTTTATGGCACCAGCCCAGACAATTTGTTTCAAGTATTGTAAAGAGTTTATCAGGCGTTGTATCTCCCAACTTTATTTTCAAGAAATCTTCCAATGCCAAAAGAATTTGGTTCTTTCCTTTCATAGCACAGGTTATGGTTTTGCATACGCGAATAACGTATTTTCCACGAGGTACAATATCCAGAAATGAATAGAAACTAGCCGTTCCATATACATCGGCGGCAGGGATATTAGTTTCTTCTGCTATTTTAAGAATAGCATTTTCTGATAAAAAACGATCTTTTTCAACCACAGCTTGTAATATAGGAAGAAGGCTCTCCCTATTTGTTCCATGCTCGGTAACGAGATCTTTTACAAATTCAGCCTGATTATTCATAGTTTCATTTTTTGTTTGATTCGACAAATAACTCAATCACAATACGCAATTATGCAGAGCAAGTAAAACAAGCTCCGTTAATTAACATGCATATTAGATTTAAGGTTCATTCATCGTCTTATTATTGTGAGATTGATTAGTTTCTATGCTAATTATTCTTGTACAATTTCAGATTCAAACTTAAATGAGTGCGGCTGATTCAACTCATATCCAACAAGCTACTTTTTCATTTCTTTGCTTTAAGATAATAAAATATTAGAGAAATTTTTCTCTAATTAGATTTTTAACCCAATTACAATACATTACATTTCACTCTCAGTCAACCACACACGCTTGAAACATCCCTAAAACCTTGGTATTATAGCAGAAATTACAGATCATATCACAGTCGAAGATGACCTTTAATTTGTATTTAGACTTTATTAAATTAATCTGTTAAGGCATAAAAAAAACCTCCGGAATTATCCGAAGGTTTTAAATTATTTTAATCTCTGTCTATAAAGTAAACAGAGTTATTTCTTTGTATAAAGATTTACACGTATCTCTTTGGCTCTACATCACCTCTCAATACCATATAACCATTCATTGCAAGAGCTTTCATTTCATCTTCACCCGGGTAAACAATTACCGGAGCAATAAATGAAACCATTTCTTTCACATAGTTAACTAAATCGCCATTGTGAGCAATCCCACCAGTTAAGACAATACCATCAACTTCACCTTTAAGAGAAGCAGCACAAGCACCAATTGACTTACCAACTTGATATGCCATTGCATCTTGAATTAATTGAGCTTTTGCATCCCCATCCTTAGCTTTCAACTCAATTTCGTAAGCATCATTAGTTCCCATATGAGCAACTAATCCACCTTCTCCTTTTATCATTTTCTTCACATCATCCAAAGTAACATCACCGCTAAAGCAAAGCTTAGCTAATGCACCTGCAGGAAGAGTTCCTGAACGTTCAGGAGAGAAAGGTCCTTCACCGTCTAATGCATTGTTCACATCGATTACACGCCCTTTAAGGTGAGCCCCAACAGAGATACCTCCACCAAGGTGAGCAACAATGATGTTTAAATCTTCGTAATTTTTATCAACAGATAAAGCAAATGCTCTACTCACAGCTTTTTGATTCAAAGCGTGAAAAATTGAAATGCGCTCAAACTCCGGATGACCGGAAACACGAGCAACATCAATCATCTCGTCTACAACAACCGGATCAGCGATATAAGCTTTAGCATTTGGAAGAGACTGAGCAATATTATCAGCAATTAGTCCACCAAGATTACTTGCGTGCTCACCAAGAACACCAACACGTAAATCAGCTTTAAGCTTCTCATCAACCAAGTACACACCTGATTCAATTGGCTTAACCAAACCACCACGACCAACAACAGCTTCAATTAAATCAATCATGATTTCAGCATCAATCAATTCCTTAAGAATAATATCCTTACGAAACTCGAATTGTTCTGAAATGCTATTGAATTGAGCTAACTCTTCGTTAGAGTGCTTAATATTTTTTAGAAATACTGATTTGTCGCCTTGATACACGGCAATCTTTGTAGAGGTAGATCCCGGATTGATAGCTAAAATTCTGCGATTTTCCATTAGAAAAAGTAGTTTATTGTTTATTTAGTATTTGAGTGCAAAAATACCAATCTCTCTATGATTACAAGACAAATTTCAGAATCTTTTTCATGCTATACATCACACTACAAAACACAACACTAACAACACTATATCAATCGCTTACAACAAACACATGTTTCGTAAAATAGTTTCAATGACATATTTCTTTCCAATTCGATAACCTAATTAAGAACTTTAGTCTACGTTTTTTAAAGGAAGTACTTGATAAAATGGTAAGATTCTTGATTTTAGATATGAACTTAAGAACTCAACATTCGTTCCTCATTTTCTCTGCCTTGAGGAATAGCACAAAAGAAGCTTTTGGATAAAGATTAAAAATCAATCCAGAATTATTACTGTATTAATAAGAGTAAGCCTTGTTAGTAGACTAACTACGATCTTCGAAATCAGAAACATCTTCGAATACCAGCATTGTAGGTTGAGCTTCAAAATAGTTGAACAGATCAGTTTCAGGCCATTTCTTAACAGAGTACATCACACGCCTCATTAGTTTATTCAATTCCTTTGGAAAATCTGATCCTCTCCATGAAGATGTGTTCGTAATAATAACCCAGGTTGATCCATCAGGGTTTTGCTTCATCAAAGCTGAGCTTCCTGCGAGGGTTCCTGTACGCCACCATGTTCCATTTGAACGCGTTCCTTTCCAACCAATGGGACTAAACCCACGTCTGCTGGGTTTTGTCATATATTCAACGCTCTCCTTCGACAGGATATCTGCTTGCTTATCTTTTCCGTCTATGGCAACATAGAATTTCATCAACTCCGCTGCCGAAGCAATCCAGGCACCTGCACCACCTAAGGCTTCAATATTATTTCCACCATTACTACGATGTACTTTTCCTCCTGATCCATCAAAAGCCGGAACTAAGATTGCATTAGATTGCTCATAATAATTCACCTCATTAGGCAATTTATCATCTCGTAGATTTTTACCCAAGTGCATATCAAAAATACCAGCAGGATGAAGAATATGTTCTTGTACGTAGGTTTCGTAATCTTTTCCCGATGCAGCTTCAATCACTTTTTCAAGAATTACATACCCCAAATTAGAATAACTACCACGACTACCAGGCGTAAAATGAAGACGTCTGGATATGGCAAATTCAATAACTGTTTCAGCACTGGCAGGAGCCGGAACATTCATCTTTTTAGCAATGGTTAAAGGTAAAAACATTTGATCGCCATATCGGCTTGTAAAGCCTGCCGTATGTCGCAACAGGTGCTCTACATTTATCTTTCTTGTTCGCTTATCCTTGATATTTGAATAATTTTCAGAATTCAGAATTCCCTCTTCACCAAAAACTCTATCGCTTAATTGCAACTTTCCTTCTTCCTTAAGTTTCATGATAGCCGTAGCCGTTATCAACTTAGAAATACTCGCAATACGAAATAAGTGATCAGGTTCTACCTTCACCTTATTTTCTTCATCGGCATAACCGTAACCTTTCGCGAAAACAAGTTTTTGATCTTTTACCAAGGCAACTGATGCTCCCTTTATTCTCCAATAGTCTAAAAATCGGTTGATTCTATAATCAGCCTTTTTTGTAGCATCAGAAGATGAAAGTTCATTGGAAATACGATGCGAAACAGGATCGAGTTTGCTATCGTAAGGTATATGTAGTTCTTCTCGTTTAGACGAACTGGTATGCGTGTCGAATAATACGACAAGCAATGTTAGTACTACTATTATGATTTGTTTTACTGTCATTCTCCACATTTTATCTTTTAAAGATCTCATAACAAGATGCTTTAAGGATACTTATCTCTCTAATCAATTTCGCCACAAAAGTGTCTATTTTTTCTTAATAAACAGCCATCAAGATAAAACATTTCCTTTAGATATGGGACATAAAAAAGCAAGTTTTTGCCTATTAATAGTCAATTCAAAGCCTTATTCTAAATTTCAAAAATACAGATATATACCCTTCGAATTACCTCTTTAGAATACAATTACCCCCAAAATTATCAAATGAGTTCAACAAACTGCTGCCATATATATCAACCCTTGTTGATCTGAAAAATTGTATAAGCGCTGAAAAAAAAGAGATAATTATTAAAAAAACTGAATTCAATTATAATGAATTTTAACAGTTGCCAATGCACTTCAGAAAACCATATTCGCAAGTTTTACCTATATTTGCATCGACCTTACTTTGAAACTCAATTTTTAAATTTTAGCAATAAAAGTTATTCACTTAGCGTTAACTGAATTGACTCAGTTCGATGTGTTTTGTGTATAATAAATTGAGTCCGAAAACCACAACTAAAAGAATACATGACAAAAGGCAAAAACACGGTAGTCAAATCCACAAAAAAAAGAACACCTAAAAAGAAATCGACACCAGCTAAAAAAGGGAAGGTTAAAAAAACATTCAAAAAACGTTTGTTGCGTTTTATCTTTTTCAGTTTACTAATAGCAGGTTCAATATTTGGTCTATTTTTAATGAGTATCTATTATGGTGCTTGGGGAAAACTTCCCGATTATCATACCTTAAAAAATATTCAGAATGCTGAAGCTTCGGAAGTTTACTCGGAAAATGGGAGAATGATGGGTCGTATCTATGCTGAAAACAGAACCAATATTGACTTTTCGGCAATTCCAATTAATGTGATAAATGCCCTTGTTGCAACAGAAGATTCTCGTTTTTATTCTCATGAAGGTATAGATGAAATAAGCCTGGTTCGTGTTTTGGTGAAAACCTTAATCATGGGAAATAAAAGTTCCGGTGGTGGAAGTACCTTAAGTCAACAGTTGGCAAAAAACCTGTATCCAAGGCGAAATTTTGGCAAACTATCTATGCCGGTAAATAAAATAAAGGAAGCAATAACGGCATCGAGACTTGAGAAGATTTACTCCAAAAAGAAAATTCTTCAACTGTATTTAAATACGGTTCCTTTTGGCGAGCAAGTTTTTGGTATCGAGAGTGCCTCACGTCAGTATTTTAGCAAACCCGCCTACAAGTTAAAATTAGATGAAAGTGCTGTTCTGATTGGAATGCTTAAAGCACCTTCCTACTATAATCCTCGTCGTTTCCCGGAAAGATCGAAGCGAAGACGAAACGTTGTTATAGGGCAAATGACTAAAAATAATTTTATTTCAGAAAATAAAGCCGAACAACTAAAAAGCCTGCCTCTGAAAATAAAATACCAAAGACAAAGCACACACGATGGTTTGGCTCCTTACCTAAGAGAGAAAATCCGTCGTGAGGCAGATAATATTTTAAAAAAATACACAAAAGCTGATGGCTCTTACTATGACATCTACCGCGATGGTTTAAGAATAATTAGTACGCTTGATTACAGTATGCAGAAATATGCTGAAGATGCTGTGAGCTCTCATATGAAAAACTTGCAAGCCTTGTTTTACAAACACTGGGGCAGACAAAATCCGTGGGATAATAATAAAGCCATTCTGACATCGGCGATAGAACGATCATCCTACTACAAAAGCTTAAAGAAAGAGGGTAAAAAGAAGAAAGAAATAGACGCTCTGTTAAAGAAAAAGCGAGATATGAAGATTTTTTCCTGGGATGGAGAAAAAGATGTCAACATGAGTCCGCTTGATTCAATCAAACATTATATCAAACTTCTGAATACGGGCTTTGTTGCTATGGAAAGCCATACGGGTAAAATTAAAGCCTGGGTTGGAGGTATCGACTTTAAACATTTTCAATACGACCATGTTACAGGAAGACGTCAGGTGGGTTCTATATTCAAACCTATTGTTTATGCTGCGGCTCTTGAAGCTGATATGTCTCCCTTTGATTATTACGAAAATGAACGTAAAATTTATCCCGATTATCAAGATTGGTCACCTAGAAATGCCGATAATAAATACGAAGGTAGTTACAGTATGGAAGGCGCTTTGGCAGAGTCTGTCAATACCATTGCCGTAGATTTAATTATGGAAACGGGAATACAGCCTACCATTGAATTAGCTGAAGAGTTAGGCGTTGTTTCTCCATTACCAAAAGTGCCTTCACTTGCTTTGGGAACTGCAAACATTTCCCTCTTAGAAATGGTACAGGTTTATGCGAGCCTTGCTAACAGAGGAAAGAAAGTAGAGCCCTATTATATTTCCCGAATTGAGAATAATAAGGGTGAGGTTATTGTCGATTTAAACCCACTTTCTCCTGAAATAGAATCGAGCTTAACAGCCAATAATGCTGATATTATAAATTATATGCTTACATCTGTAGTTGATAGTGGTACTGCAAAAAGCTTGCGATCGGTTTATGGCTTGACCGGTGAATTTGCCGGAAAAACCGGAACAACCCAATCGCAAGCCGATGGTTGGTATATCGGTTACAATCAGAACCTGGTTGCCGGTGCCTGGGTAGGTGCCGCCGATATGCGTGTTCATTTCCGTTCATTAGCATTAGGACAAGGTGCATCCATGGCATTACCTATTTATGGTAAGTTTATGCACCAGCTCAATAAAAATAACAAGTACAGAAACTATTGTGAAGCTCCTTTCTTCAAGCCCGACAATATAACACTTGCTAAACTGGACATGCCCCATTATTTACCTCCAAGAGCCGGCTTTTTTGAAAGACTACTTGGTATTGACAAAAACAAAGAGGATAAATTGAAAAAGAAGGAAGCTCGAGCTAAAAAGAAGAAAAACAGAAAATCGATCTACGATAAAATCAAGTCGATATTTAAAAGAAAGAATAAGGATAAGTAAGACTCAAAATCTCATATCTCACTCTCTAATAGATTGTGAGATATGAGAATATTTCGAAAATAAGTCCGTCAATGACACAAATTTAAAATTTGCATCTTCAATTTTAGATTTCCAAAAATCAATCATTCCTCATCACATCCTAAATTTACTTTGAGGGTTTCACCATTTTATGTGGCTCTCATTAGCTTTTGCATAGTCAGAACATGACTTATGATTCACAAGGCTTTTTTTATTCCCTCCTTCAAAAGTACAAAGCCTAATCTTTTATTTTATTTTTTTGTTCATCAATAAAATGACTAAATTTGCTAAACGCTTTATAATAAAAAAGTGTAAACAATTCGTATTAAAACACGTACAAAGCTAACAAACCAGTCTTTTGATCAATACTAATATGTATAAAGCTTGAAAATTTGTTTTTTTGATCAATATCAATAGTGATAAAGTCTGAACAATTGCTTTTTCACCCAATATCAATACTGATAAAGCATGAAAAAATGCTTTTTTGCCCAATATAAATACTGACAAAGCACGAAAAATTGGTTTTTCACCCCATATAAATATTTACAAAGCGGAAAATGATCTTTTGAAAAACAAATACTAACCCTTAAAATGACGAGTTATGGCATTGATTAAAAAAATTACACCGAGTAGCCGCAATGGCGACATTAGTGCATTATTAAGCCTTATTCTAAAAGCATTTGCAGAGAAGGATTGGAGTTCAGACGCTTATTTAACACCTATCATTGAAAAAACAAGAGCTAATGATACGGCACTAATTCAGGCATTAAAACGTTTGAAAGTTTATTCTCAGATGTCAGATAAACCATGTGCGCGATATGGCAATTAGAGCTTTATTTAAGTTGGTAGAAGGCTACACGTATATCCCTATTGCTGAGATGAAAGAAGCAGCCTTAGTCGTAAACAGCATATTGGAACAATATGGTTTAAGCATACAACACGATGATTATGCTGAAGAATCAGCAAGTATTGAATCCTTACTCAACGATTTAAGCCAAGCCGATATTGTAATCGCCATAGCCAAATTACAAGGCGTGCCAGATGTGGTTACGGCTTTGAATGTGGCTCAGGAAGATTTTAAAAATCTGGCACTGCAACAAGCAGAGGGCGAAAGTGTGAAGGAAGATTTGGCTTCTGCCAGTAGCCTGAAAAAAGAAAGTATAGAAGCTATTAACGACAACTTAGTGGGCTATATGAATACCATGGCAAAAGTAAAGCCTGCTACTTACGAGGGCACTGCCAAAACGATTGCCAAGTTAATCGATAAAAATAACGAGTTGGTAAAACGTCGTCGCAAAACAGACGAGGCAGATACCGAAATCGTTTAAGGTGACTTAAAACAAGAAAGTGCACAATACTGACCTATATGGTATGTATTGTGCACTTTTAATCACGATACATTAAAGATATATGCACTAAAAGTGCATATAGTAACAAGTTACCTGTAATTATAAAAAGACAATGAGTTATAATTGGGAAAAAATATTCAAAAATAAATCCGACAAAGAACTCTATGAGATATTTGTCGGCAGGCAGAAATTGAATAAGGATGCGAAATATTTTGCAGAGAAAGAACTCACTGCTCGAAAATTCAATTTCAAGAATGTAGAAAGACATCAAAAGAAATGGCAGCTTGAAAAGTTGATTGAAGAAGAACGAAATGAAAAAGGACTTATTGGAAATTCATTTGGAAGCTATAACTCCAAACATTTTTTGATAATGGCTATTTTCGGTGGAGCAATGACATCTCTAATGATTTTAGATTATTTTTTTGATTTCATGAGTAAATCTGACGGAGACTATGATCATATAAATCAAATTATTCTCTTAGTCTTTTTCACTATTTTCTCCTTAGTTGGGCTAATAAGTTTTAGAAAAAAACGAAACCAAGAAAAACAGAGAAAAATTAAAATAAAGAAGTTGCTGAAAGATATATAACAACAGGTAACAAAAGTTAAAATTAATGGGCGGTGATGCTCAACTAGATAATGTAACAAAACAATAAACGTAAGCGGTTTTGATAAGGTGGCAGTTTTAAATCGCCCTCAAATTTTAACAAGACCGTTAGGTGCAAGCTAAATAATCATAAAACATTTCAAATGACTAAAGATAGAGATACTAATTTTAAAGAACATTCAATTTTTCTTTCTGAAATAGCTATAAGTGTTTTAAATGGGAATGATAAAGTTCTTTCAATACCTGGAGTTCGTGAGATAATTGCACTTTATTTATTGACACCTTATATCACAAATACACAACTTGATACTGGGATGCCATCAAAAATGCCCAAGCTAGATTTGTCAGAACAATTTTCAGATGAGGTTGACTTAAAAAACTTAAGGGATGCAATATGTCATTCTTTTGTTTCAGTTGAAGAAAGTACAGTAGAAAGAAAAGGACGAATAATTATCGATGATAGAGCTCAAATGAATAGAAATAAACATGACAAACAGGATAGTAAAACTAAAGCTATTTGTGTTGAAATAGATGCCACAAATGAAAGATTGAAAGAATTACATAATAAAGTAATAAAATCTATAAAATAGATTACCATGCAATCTGCCACTACTCATACACTTACCGTTGGTATTGATTAGTCAAATAACAAAAAAAAATTGAGAATGAGACTTTTTAAAAGAAACAAAAAGATTAAAGGATTAATTTCATATTACAATCTTGAATCATTTTGGTTAGAAGCATTAAATGACCGAGAAAGAAAAATAATATCAGAAAATTTTAATTCTGGTAGTATTGGCTCAGACTCTAAGGACCTTCTTGAAAATAATATTACAGAATATCCAAGCTCTAAATTAAGTTTTGTTAAAGGTCAGGTTTCAAGATACACAAAACCTGACTTTAAGGATATTGGACAAAAGTTCGTTAACCTTGGAAATATAGAGGTAATAAATACTAATAATACTTTAGATAAGCATTTCTATTATGCAATATTGATAAAATATTATTATAGGCATAGAAGTGAAAGTGATAATATGGAGTTTGCTATAAAAACTTGTAACGACCAGATTTCAATTTCTAAAGAAGCGAAAAAAGAATTCAATAAAGATTTTCCAACAGACAGTCTTCCTAGCCATACAGGTTTTGAGCAGTTAGCAATAATTTTAGAAAAATCAAAAAAAATCAGTGATGGGATTGATTTATGTAATAGAGCTTTGAGTGAAGGTTGGTGGGGTGACTGGGAACATAGAATAGAACGAATGAATAAAAAGATAAAAAACGAATGTCAACACGGTGTATAAAACATAGCTAATAGGTGCTAAACCGAAAAATAAATACATTTTAATCCCTTATTATTCTTATACAAAGCCGTTATGGTACATAATACTTTACAAAATTCTAATGATGAATTTTTAGTTATTCTTTAACCTTAAAAAAATATTAATGACAACACAGAAAAAAGAATTTGGTTCGGTAAAGTATATAATGCTATTAAATAGTCTTTTATTGATTATATCAATATTTGATATGTCTTATGGCTTTTATTGTTTCCTTAGAATAAATATATTTTTTTCACTTTGCCTGTATTTGACTCTTTTAAAAGCAGAAATTAGGAATAAGATTTGGGTTTTTACCTCATTAATATTTATAACTATTTATAATCCGATTTTTCCTCTACGCCTACCTAAAGAAATATGGATAATAATCAACATGATTGCACTCTCGGTATTTATAGTAAATAGTTTTCAATACAAAGAAAAAATATTCTCTACTATTAAAGGTATAAGTCTTACCATAGTCCTTCTCATACTTTTTGAAAAAATCATCTTTGGAGTTTTGTATTATCTACTTGGAGGAATAAATAAAATTTTCCTTCCTAAAGATTTTAGTTTTAATGTCTATGTATTAAAGGAATTTTATGAATATTATCCTATTGGTACTGAGATATACCATTTATCAGGAAGCATTATTGTTTCAATCCTCGTAGTTGGTATAATTTCTTACTTTTTATTATTTATTGCTTATTACAAGGATAATGACACATTGAAAAAAGAGTCGGATAATACGTGCCATAACAAAAGTTAAAATTAATGGGCAATGATGATCAACTAGATAAAGTAACAAAAACAAAAGCGGTTTTGATAAGGCGGCGGTTGTAAATCGCTCACTAAATTTCAGCTAGACCTTTGTGAATCATTGGGTGGCATCCTAAAAAGGGACATTCTTTATAAAGTTAAAATAGACTTTAGATATGAAATTTAAATACGAAGGGAAAAGACTTACAATTGACAATGAAATACTCGAATTTGATGTTAAAATTCAAAAGGTGGTACCATTTGAAAATTTTGTAATAGTTCTAACTGACCATTGCAAAACAGAGACTAATGAGAATGTATATTGTGTCGACAAATATTGCAAATTTAAATGGACAATTGAAAGGGCAATAGGCATTGATGACCCTTATTCAAACATTGTAAAAAAGGACGAAAATACTATTGAATTAATCAATTGGAATGGAACAGATTTAACTGTCGACACTTGGACAGGAAAGTTTAAAACAACTGTCAAAGAAAGTAATCAAGGGAAACGACCTTGGTGAAAAGTTTCAACAAACCACAACAAAAGTAACCGTTGCACAAGCCCATAAAATAGAGAGAAAAGAGAATAATACTAAAGAACAAGTTGATTTACATCCGGTAGCGGAAATATCATGCAAACCCAATTAGGTTTGAATAAAAGTTAGAACCTTTTCTTCCACCAAAACTTAAGCCGTTCCAGCACTTTTACTTCTAAGGCATTATTTTGTGGTGTGTATAAGCGTTGGTTAGCAATCTCTTCCGGTAGATATTCCTGATCGACAAAGTTGCCGGGGTAGTCGTGTGAATATTTGTATTCTTTGCTGTAGCCCAAGTCCTTCATCAACTTGGTTGGTGCATTACGTAAATGTAATGGTACGGATAGGTTTCCTGTTTCACGAACCAAAGCTTGTGCTTTGCCAATTGCCAAATAGGAAGCATTACTTTTTGCTGATGTTGCTAAATAAATAGCAACTTCCGAAAGAATAATTCTCGATTCAGGCATACCAACCAGATTTACCGACTGAAAGCCTGCATTGGCTAGAAGCAAGGCATTGGGGTTAGCTAAACCGATATCTTCGCTTGCTGAAATGACCAAACGGCGCGCAATAAATTTAGGGTCTTCTCCCCCCTCAATCATTCTGGCCAACCAATAAACAGCTGCATCAGGATCGCTACCTCTAATCGATTTAATTAAAGCAGATGCAATGTCATAATGCTGTTCTCCATCCTTATCGTACATCGATGGGTTTTCTTGCAATTCTTTTAGCACCAAGTCATTGGTCAGAACAATCTCATCAGTCGTCTGAGAATTAACGACCAATTCTAAGATATTAAGGAGTTTTCGTGCATCGCCACCCGAGAATTTAATCAAAGCATCCTTTTCTTTTACGCTAACCTTCTTTTCTTTTAAATAAAGGTCTTTTTCTAAAGCATGTTCAATCAAATATTCCAGATCCGATTTCTCCTGAGCTTTTAAGACGTAAACCTGACAGCGTGAAAGCAAAGGTGATATAACCTCAAAAGAAGGGTTTTCAGTTGTAGCACCAATTAAGGTGACTGTTCCGTTCTCAACAGCTCCCAATAATGAATCTTGCTGCGATTTGCTGAAACGATGAATTTCATCGATAAATAAAATAGGGTTCGGAGTAGAAAAGAATTTTTGTTTTTCAGCTTTAGAAATGACTTCCCTCACATCCTTAACACCAGAGTTAACTGCTGAAAGAATATAAAATGGACGGTTCAATTGGTTGGCTATAATTTTTGCCAATGTCGTTTTCCCAACCCCGGGAGGTCCCCACAAGATGAAAGAAGAAATATTCCCCGACTCAATCATTTTTCGAAGAACAGCTTTCTCTCCGACCAAATGTTTTTGCCCCAAATAATTTTCGAGATTCGTAGGACGTAATCGTTCAGCTAAAGGTTGGTTTGCTGCCATAAAACAAGAATAAAAGGTTAAAGAATAAAGGGTAAAAAACGTCAACTGTGCTCAGCGCTTTAACTGATATATAATAATCTATCTTTCTTTATTACAATAGCGTTTAATAACGTTGTAAGCATTAAGCAAGCCAAGCTCACCCGCCTTACTTAAGTCGCCATAAGCCGATGTTTTATCATTGTTGTAAAGATAAACCAAGCCTCGATTATAATAGGCTTCCTTCAATCGGCTATCCAGCTTAATTGCCTTACCGTAATCTGCAATTGCTTTATCAAATTGCTTCGACTTTGCATAAATATTTGCTCTATTGTAGTATGCAAAAATAAGATTGGGATCTAATTTTATGGCTTTGCTATAGTCTTCAATTGCCGAACTGTAATCCACAATTATTTCACTTTTCTTGCCTTTTTTATCATCACTCAAACTTAAGTTTGTATTCTCATTTACACCAATAGATTGAATGTAATCAGTCATATCAACAATAGCATTAGCTCTGTTGAAATAGGCGTAGGCAAAATTCTTATTCTTTTCTATACATGCATTAAACGAAGCAATTGCACTATTGAATTTCTTTTGATTCAGCTCGTATGTGCCTTTATAGAAATAGGCCTCATCCTTTCCTGCATTTACCTGCGAAACAGCATTGTTTATTTTCTGATGCATCAAAGCTTGCGGTAATAATATATGCTTATTGCTATAGGTGAAAGCTGGTGAATAATTAAGCTTTTGATTGTAATTCATCAAATCCTGATCGTAATACTGCATTCTCCCCGCTCTTAAACTGTCAATGGACAAATGACTAATGTGAAAATCAGCTTCCAGCTTAATTGCAATAAATTTATCCTGAACACGTCCTTTAATAATTTCCTCAACAATTTTTTCCCGGGAGTTAAGGTCAATTAAGCGTTGAAAGTTCTCCGTCGTATCAACAAAGGCAGCCATTGCTCCCTCATTCTTCATTCGTTTGTACTTGTCAATAATAATCAAGCCCTGATTTCTATCCTGAATAGAACCATCCATATCATTTAAGTCACGCTTAGCCGATGATCGTGCCAGATAGGCCTTGGCAAAATCCGGATAAATCTTAATAGCAGTTGTATAATCCTCAATAGCACCTAAATTATCTCCAATATCAGCCTTCACCAATCCTCTGTTAAAATAGATGAGCATATTATCAGGGTTCATATCCAAAACCATATTAAAATCATCAATAGCCGAATTCAAATCACCAACTTCCGATTTTAACAGAGCTCTGTTATAATAACCATGTGCATTATTGGGATCCAATTGAACCACCTTATCGTAATCAGCCAAAGCACCTCTTAAATTCTTTTCTGCATAATTTGAAATTCCCCTTCCCATAAACAGACGCGGGTCATCCGGGTTCAACTTTAATGCTCTTTCATAATCCTCAACCGATTCTTTATACTGCTTGTTTTTATATTTAAGATAAGCTCGGTGACCAAAGGCATCTGCAGAGAAATTATTTAATTGCACAGCTTTATTACAATCGGCAATAGCACCCTCTATATCTTCCATTTGCTCACGAACCACAGCTCGATTCAAATAAGCACCTATCATATCTTTCTTAAGTTTGATAGCTCTGGTGTAATTTATCTCAGCAGCTTCAAACTGTTTTAAAGCTGCTAAAGTAATTCCTCTGTTGGCAAATATATCCGCATTGCTTGGACTCAACTCCTCAGCCATGTTGAAATCCTTTAAAGCTTGCCTGTATTTCTTCAAATGATTATTAGCGACTCCCCGATAAAGATAAGCTAAGGTGTAATTTGGATTAATGGAAATCGCCTTGGTATAATCGGCTTCTGCCCCTTCAAAATCCTCAAGATAATATTTGGCTAAAGCTCTAAACAAATAAGGTTCCGGCAGATATGGCTTAACCCTGATAATTTCATTAAACTTTGTAATAGCCTCAGTATAATCATCAAAATAGATGGCATTTCGCCCTTTTGACAAAAGATTTGCTGTATTGAGCTGTGCGGTAGCAGCCTGCAAACAAAAAACAAAGCAAAACAGTAATAGAAGTCGGTATAAACGCATAGAAAAACAAAATTTCAAGTGTTGAACTACAAACTTAAAAAAACTAGCTAGTAAACAGTTCAAATTTAACAGATTTTAAATCATAAAAATACCCCTAACGCAAAAACAAATTCCACTCTATTATTGCTTTCAAAAACAGATTCTTTCCATTTTTATTTTGCACTTAAATATCTTAACTTGAAGATAAAAGCACGTATTTACCTGTAAAATTTAAGACTATTTGGATGTGACCTTTTTCTATATCCTAATTCTAATAGCCTACTTATAAAGTTTTGACTGACTAAAACCTATCGCCATGAAAGACATCCTGCATCAATACATGAAAAAGCGTTACCAGCTTAAAGAAGACGCCCCTACAATGTTTCAATCTCCGGGCCCTGTTATCACAATTTCAAGAGAATGTGGATGCTATGCTATAAATATAGCAAACATGCTGGTGAAAAAGTTAGAGAAAATAACGGGCAACAAATGGAGTGTTCTAACCAAAGAAATTCTTGAAGAAGCTGCTCAAAAACTTGATTTGCATCCCAAACAAATAGAATACGTATTTGAGTCAAAAGAAAAGTCGACCTGGGACGATGTTTTTTCTGCCATGTCGAACAAATACTATAAAAGTGATAAAAAAATTAAAAAAACAATTGCTGAAGTTGTTCTCGCAATGGCTATGCGAGGTAACTGCATAATTATAGGTCGCGGAGGTGTTATTCTTACTCAAGAAATTGAAAAAGCATTACATCTGAAATTACAAGCTCCTATTGAGTGGCGCGCCACACAGTTGCAAAAAAATCGTGGCGGAAGTATTAGAGAAATGAAAACCTATGCACAAACCGTTGACGATAAACGAGAAATATTCAGGAATTTCTTCAATAAAAAACCGCTACTGCTAAGTCATTTTGACCTTGTTTTTAATTCTATGAAACTTGATGATGAAGTTATAGTTGATTCGACCATACAAATTCTAAAAGCAAAAGAGATAATCTAGACAAATCATATCGTATCAGTTTATAAGTATTTGATTCGGTCAATCTTATCGAGTCAAACCTTAATAATATCTAAAAACTTAAGCAAAGTCATGCTTTCAATTGGCTAGGTTTAAGTTTTTGTTATTTTTGCGTTTTGAATTTAGACTCCTTCGAATAAGGATCTATTTCTGGCAACCAGAACAAATTATTACTTTAAATAACATACTATGAATTTTAGAATTCTCGCTGCAGCTCTATTAATTGGAGGAACAGTATTTTCTTCATCTGCTGAAGTAAAAAAAGACAAGAAAAAGAAAAAAGAAGGCTACGTATTTACTGATGTGAAGCGTATGCCGGCTACATCTGTAAAAGATCAGCACCGCTCGGGTACATGTTGGGCTTTTTCGGGACTTTCGTTCATGGAATCAGAAATGATGCGTATGGGTAAGCCTGAGGTGGATTTATCTGAGATGTTTGTGGTTTATAACTGTTACTCTGATAAGGCTATCAAAGACGTTCGTTTGAGCGGTAAATTCAACTTTGGTGGTGGTGGAGCTTTCCACGATGTAACTTATGTGTGGAAAAATTACGGTATCGTTCCTGAATCAGCATATACTGGATTAAACTACGGTGAGCCAGGTCATACTCATGGTGAAATGGATATCATCCTTAGCAGCTATGTTGATGCTGTTATTAAAAATAAAAACAAAAAATTAACACCAAACTGGCATAAAGGTTTCGATGGTGTTTTGGATGCTTACTTAGGTAAACTGCCTGAAACTTTCGAGTACGAAGGAAAAGAGTATACGCCAAAATCATTTGCTAAAGATTTCACCGGTCTTAATGCTGATGACTATATCGAGATTTCATCTTATACTCATCACCCATTCTACGAGAAATTCATTATCGAAGTTGGTGACAACTGGTTATGGGACGAGGTTTATAACTTGCCTATCGACGAAATGATGGAAGTAATGGAAAGCGCAATCATGAATGGTTACACAATTGGATGGGCTTCTGACGTAAGTGAAAAAGGTTTTGCATACCGTAAAGGTGTTGCAATTGTTCCTGAAGCTGACACTAAGAACATGAGCGATTCTGAAATTTCTAAATGGCAAGATATGTCAGACAAGAAAAAGAGCGCTATGCTTTATAGCTTCGAAGGTCCTGGTGCTGAAAAAGTAATTACTCAGGAGATGCGTCAGATTGCATTCGATAACTACACAACAACGGATGATCACGGCATGCATATTGTTGGTATTTCTAAAGATCAAAAAGGTAACAAGTATTTTATTGTAAAAAATTCTTGGGCAGAAAGCAACCCGTATAAAGGGTATTTCTATGCTTCTTTCCCATTCGTAGCATACAAAACAATGTCTTTCATGATTCATAAAGATGCTGTTCCTGCGAAATTGAAAAAGAAACTAGGTTTGAAATAGTCAAACTCAACAATTATATTAAAAGCTTGACTGTAACGGTCGAGCTTTTTTTATGTCATTTATCCCCACTATTAGATACTTGGTCCGATTTTTGAATAGTTTTGTAATTGAAAAATTTAATCTAAATTCGTCATATCAAAGAAGAGATATGTTTTATTGATAAAAAGTAGAATTAAAGAACTCATTAGATTATTAATACAAAACCTTACACAATGAAAAAGTTATTATTAGTAGCAGCTATCTGCCTATTCTCATCAGCATTATTTGCCCAATTATCATCACCTATAAGTCTTGGTATTCATGGAGGTGTTGTTAGCACTAAAGTAGACACAGATTTAAGTGGTATTAAAGAGAGTGCTGAAAATGGAATGATGTTAGGTGCTTTTGCCAGAATCAACATTAACAAATGGTATATTCAACCAGAATTAAATTACGTAAAGCGTAAATCAAGTATTACTCAAGAAGTTCCAGTTATAGGTACTGTGAAGGCTGACATTGAAACTAAAAGTCTTGATATTCCAATTCTATTAGGTTACAAATTAGTAAAATTACCTATGTTTAAACTAAGAGCTTTTGCTGGCCCGGTAGCTTCATTTAATATTGATGACAAAATTAAATCTACCTTAGATGATGCAGCAGATGCAGATTTTAAAAATGCTGTTTGGAATGGTAAAGTAGGTGCTGGTGTTGATGTTTGGAAACTAACTCTTGATGTTGATTACGAATTTGGTTTAACCGATGTTTCTTCAGAATTTCTTAAGAAGAACAAGATGGTTAATGTAACTTTAGGATTCCGTTTATTCTAGAGAATTAAATATCTCACTACTAAAAAGGATATTCCATTGGGATATCCTTTTCTTATTTATCAGGCTCTATACCAGCTAATTTTATCTACAAAATTTCAAGAATAGAATTATTTGATCTAAATTCGCTTCTATTGTAAAACTTGAAGCCCATTAATAAAATCTATCCCATGAAAAAACTTCTATTAGTTGTAGTTATCTGCTTATTTTCTTCAGCATTATTTTCACAAGTTTCTTCTCCTGTTAGCCTTGGTATACACGGTGGACTCGTTAGTACAAAAACGGATTCTAAAATTTCTGGTATCTCAGACATAAAAGATAAAGCAGACAATGGAATGATGCTTGGAGTATTTGCACGAATCAATTTAAATAAATGGTACATTCAACCTGAACTAAATTACGTAAAACGCAAATCTTCGATCAATATTAATTCTAACCCATTATCTAGTGTAATTCCTAGTGGAGATTTAGATATTGAAACAAAAAGTTTAGATATACCAATGTTATTGGGTTATAAAATAGTAAAACTTCCTATGTTTAAACTAAGAGCTTTTGCTGGCCCTGTTGCTTCATTCAATATTGACGACAAAATTAAAACAACACTCGGGGAAGTAGAAGATGCTAAATTTAAGAATGCTGTTTGGAATGGTAAAGTTGGAGCTGGTGTTGATGTCTGGAAACTGACACTTGATGTAGATTACGAATTTGGTTTAACTGATGTTTCATCAGAATTTCTTAAGAAAAACAAAATGGTAAACGTGACTTTAGGATTCCGTTTATTCTAAACGCATTCTCAATGCAGAATACGAAAAACCACCAATTGCTTGGTGGTTTTTTATGCTTTAGATTGTTAGGTACAGATTAAAATTCGCTTAAAATTCCTCCAGTCATTCTAACCAAAGTTGTTTTTGATTGAATCAAATTGAATATTGCAGATAGTCTGGCTAATGAAGCATTTTGATAAGAAATTTGTACATCACGATAGTTAAAGGAATTAATACTACCTGCTTCATATTTCTCTTTCGAAAGTTGCATATTTACTTCAGTAGCCAACTTGTTTTCCTCAGCTAAATCGAATAATTCCTTTCGCAATTCGTACAATTCAAAATTCTGAGCTAAAGTATTCGTTAAACTATGCTTTAAATCAGCCGTTTGTATTTTCGAAATCTCCTCTTCTATTTTTGCTATTTGTACGGCTCTACGATTCGCATTACCATTAAAAATCAAATAATTCAAGCTTAGATTAGCATATACATTATGTGACTTGGTATCAATCTTAGGTGCAACGTCAAACTTCTGATTGTACTTATTCCCTTGCACACCTGTGGATAAGGAAATACGTGGGTAGTAATTGGAACGAGCCATCTCGATATCACGTTTCTGAATAGCCTCTTGCATATAACGATTCTTCAAATTGTTATTGTTAGCAAACATCTTGTCAAGCAAATCTGCCAAACGAAAGTCGCTTACATTAGTCATGAAGGCATCAGTAAAAATATATTGCTTGCTCTCTTCAACACCCAAAAGAAAATTCAAATCCCGAACAGTATTATTATAATTCACCGTTTGAGTCAGGTAATTTGATTTATCTTCCAAATAAGCATTTTTTGCCAAAAGCAATTCGTAACTTCCTTTGGTTCCCAATTCGCTGGCAACTTTCTCATTCCCATATCTGTCTTCAGAAAGCTCTTTAATGCTTTTACTTACTTCCAAACGCTCTTGTTCCATTAAAGCTTTGTAGTAAGCCAAAATAATCAGTTCAATCTGACTTTCAACAGCTACAATAGTATTTCCTTTTGAAAGTGTAGCCAAATCGTTGAATTTATCCTTTCGGATTCTAACCGCAAAACCATCAAAAAGCGTCCAGCTTAAATCTATAGAAGGTGTTATAATATTCTGACGATAATCGTCAGTCTCATTATAATCTTTCTTATTATTTGAACGTATATTAAATTCAAGTTTAGGATATTGTCCTGCATTCCCCCAGGTGTTATTCAGATCAGCAATCTTCTCTGATTGACGAACCACTTTTAAACTGTAGTTCTTTTCTAACCCAATCTCAATAGCTTGCGATAGACTTAATTCTTCTTGTGCTGACAAAGAGCCTGCACAAAAAAGCATAAGTACGAGTAATATATATTTATTCATCATCATATTATCTAAAAGTTCTGAACTCCGAAATTTCAAAGCTCATGACATTTAATCTAGTGTTACTTTAGCTTCCTTGATTGCTGGTTCTACATCAATAGGATTCACTTTTTCACCTTCCCAAAGTTCTTTTGATTTTCTTCTAATATCATTAAGAACAAGAATGATAACAGGGAATAGCGTCAGAATAAAGAAAGTTCCTACCAATACACCATATGCCAATGCAATAGCCATTGGGATAAGGAATTGAGCCTGGAAAGAGTTTTCCAAAATCAACGGATACAAACCTACCGATGTTGTAATAGTTGTTAGAACAATAGCTCTAAAGCGAGCTTTACCAGCACCGGTTACAGCCGCCTCAGGTGTCATTCCTTCCTTCAGATATAAATTGTATTTGGAGAGAAAGACGACGGCATCATTAATGATGACACCAGAGAGTGCAACCATCCCCCAAACACTAAGCATCGAGACCTGAACACCTTCCAGACCATGGCCCCAAGTTGATCCAATAATTCCCAACGGGACCATCATCAAAACAATAAGTCCTTGAGTGAAAGATCTGAAATGTATCATTACAATAAACATGATTGTAACGACAGCTATTGCCAGATAAGTCAGAAGTTCCTCAATATCTTCTGCAGAACGTTTAGCTTGTCCTTGAAATTCCGGGCGAACACTCGGGAATTTCTCTTTTAATTTTGGTAGAATATTATCCTTAACCTCTTCCAAAATTGGAGGAACCGGCTCATTAGGATCTAATAAATCTGCTTCAACTCGAATTTCCCGAGCACCGTTATAACGTTGAATACTAACAGGACCACGCAGGATTTCATAATCTACCAATTCCGACAAAGGATACTCTCCATTAAGCGTTCTGATTCTCATACTCTCCATCTGTCCAATAAAAACACGATCACTCTTTGGATAACGCACCCAAACTTTAATCTCATCTTTACCTTCCTGTAGTCGTTGCGATTGCCCACCAAAGAAACCTTGACGAACTTGCGCCGTAATTCCTCGTAAATCCATTCCAAGATAATAGGCCTTATCTTTCAATTTCAATCGAACCTCGCGGCTTCCCAAGGGGTTATTATCATTGATATTATAGAGAGAAGTCATCTTTCTCAACTCATCCTGAAAATAAAGGTTGGCTGCATTTAACTCTTTCAAATCGTTACCCAAAAGACTCACCGAAACAGCTGCACCCCAACGGTTAAAAGAACCAATTGTGAATTTTTCAGCCTGATTCACGTCGCCAATCCTTTTCTTCACTGCATTTGATATATCGAAACTGGAAATTGGTGAACCTTCCATATCACGTAAGGTTACAGTGATATTCCCTGAATGAGGCCCTGATTCTTGTCCATTAAATGCTGTTCCTGCACTTAGGTTTGTGTATTTTATAAAATCATCCTTCTGATTATGCTTCTCCTTTAATTCCTTATTTACTTCCCAAACTGCATTCTCAAAGCTCTTTAAAGCCTTAACTGTGATATCTTTATTGGTTCCTGGCTTATAAGCAACATTAATGTTAAAGGTATCGAAACTCACATTAGGGAAAAATGTACTTTTAATAAATCCACCACCAAAAAGACCTGCTGTTATGAAGATTAGAGTCAAGGGAATAAAAACAATAATCCAACGCCACTTGATCGCTCGTTGTAAGAATTTCATATAAAGATTATCTCTCATATAAATAATTCCCTTTTCAATCTTATCGCGGAAACGATTAAAGGCCGTGTGACTCTTTCTTACATTCAATACTTTTTCGTTTCCAACATGACTAGGCAATACAAACAAACTTTCGAAAAGAGAAATACCCAAACAAAAGACCACAACAAAGGCCATTTCGTATAGGAATTGCATATTCCCTGTTACGAGTAACAAAGGTGTAAAGGCAATCATAGTTGTCGTTACCGATGTTAATACGGCAGGTACAACTTCCATTGTTCCATCAATAGCAGCACGACGAGGACTCTTTCCTTTCTCAAAATGGGTGTATATATTTTCACCAATCACAATTCCATCATCTACCAGAATACCAATAATCAAAATCATTCCGAAGAGAGAAATCATATTAATGGTCACTCCCATAAGATTGGCAAAAATAAACATGCCTAAAAATGAGGCTGGAATTCCCCATGCTACCCACAAGGATAAACGGAAACTCAAGAATACAGCCAAGGCAATAACAACCAAAAGTAAGCCATAACCTCCATTTTTAAAAAGGAGATTAAGTCTTGACTGTAGCATATTGACGTAATCAAAAGTAATTTCCAGTTTAGCATCGGTATGATCTGCATTAAATTCTTTAGCGTACTTATTACAGAATTCTGAAATCTCTTCTAAGTCTTCATTATTCAACTTATTGATTCGCATTGAAACGGCTGGATTGTGATTCACATATGAAGAACGTGGTACATCTTCGAACTGAAAATGAATATCACAAACATCGCGCATGCGAAGATAAGAACCATCAGGATTGGCACGCAGGATGATTTCTCCAATTTTATCCGGATCAACCGAACGATTACGTGAACGAATCAGAATTTCTTCTCTGGCATTTTTAATAACACCACCCGATATGTCAATATTATTACTGGCAATTGCTTTCGAGATTTCGGAGAATGTTAATTGATGACGACGTAAATCATCTTCCTTTATTTCTACCGATAACTCCAAGCGAGGCAAACCTGAAATGGTGATTTGAGACATTTTTTTTGAACGCATCAAATCATCGTAAATAATATCTGAATATCGCTTAAGGGTCAACAAATCCACATCACCCGTAACAGCCATTCTAACGGCTGGTGTTGTCGATCGAACCTTAGCAATAACTGCTTTTTCCGAACCTGAAGGGAAAGACGGAATGCCATCAACCGCATTTTTAACATCGGCTAAGGTTTCATCTAATTTATAATCTCCGGTGGTCGTAATGGTCACACGGGCAAAGCCCTCTGATGAGACCGAATTCATTTCTTTAATTCCTACAATTCCGCGAATAGCATCTTCAATTCTTGAAGTAATCCCCTCTTCAACCTCTTTGGGTGAGGCTCCGGGATAAACCATTGACACGGTAATTGTTTTAGATTCCGTTTCAGGAAAAAATGACTTCTTCATATGAAACAGGGAGGAAAATCCTGCTATGACAAAGAGTGCAATAATCATTTTCCCATAAAAAGGGTATCTGACAAAATGAGATATAATTTGCTTCATAAAATTTTAATTTGAGAATTGAAACCTAAGCTTACTTCAAAATCTGAACCTTCATATTTTCAGCTGCTTTTACCGGGACTGTGGTCACCAAAAGATCACCTTCGGCCAGCCCATCAAAAATCAAACTATCTTCATTCCTCTTTAATACATTTATCTGTTTCTCTTTCAACATGCCTTCTTCGACAACAAATACTCTATTGGAACGGAACACGGCATTTCGAGGTATCTCCATAGCCTTATCAATTAATTTCCCCTTAAACTTCGCAGTCAGGTATTGGCCTTGGTATAAATCACGATTTTTATCATTAAGTCCTACAAAAACAGTGATAGATTGTGTACCCTCATCTACAAATTCTGATTTTCGCAACAACTTGCCCGTAGCAACCAGCTTAGATTCTGAAGTTAAAACTTCAACCTGATCACCGATTTGCAACCATTTTATATCTTCCGATTCAATTGGGACTTGCAATTCCAGTTTACGGGACTCAATAATTCCCGCTAGTTTAGCACCCATTCCTGCAACGGCGCCAACTTGAGTATTTACCTGAACATACGAGCCTGTAAATGGTGCATAAATTCGATATTTGGATAATTTAACTTCTATCGATTTTATAGCGTAATAATCACCTAATATATTACGACTAGCCAAAAATACTTTCTCCTTCCCTGATTTCATTTCAGGCAATTCCGGTAAAGCTTCATCAAGCTTAATTGTATTAAAAAAATTCATCCAATCGTCAAACCTATCCGCATAGTCAATTTTAATGTCAGGTAAACTTTGAGCTAACTTATTCAAAAACTTGCTTTTTTGAGCTTGCAAATCCATGCGGGTATCCTTGTCATAAATCTGCAAAAGAAGATCACCTTTTTTGAATCGTTGTCCCATTTTTAAAGGTACCCCTGCATCTACAATTCGTCCTGAAACTTCGGAGCTCAGGTTAACTTCAAAATTAGATAGCAAACGCCCCTTTTCAACAATAGGCGTCGCTACAGACTGGTAAACGACCTGTTCAACCTTTACAAAAGGAACTTTCTTGCGATTAATATCTTTTTTAGGTTGTTTTTTTAGACTCTTCAACCCCACCATACCTGCATATCCTAGTGCTAGGATTAGGGCTACAGATACAACAATAATGACTTTTCGATTCATCTATAAATAGTGTTTTATAATTTCGATTATTTAAAGTACTAAATTACTTCAATTTTAAAGGGTATGGTATTTCGATATCTTAACAACTTGTTAAAAGATCAAACAATATTAAGATTCAATTTTATATGAACTGACAAATCAGTTCTACTCTTCTGAATATGATTTTAATCGCTTACAAATAAAATATTCCCAACCTTCTTGGCAACTTTCTCTTTGGAATTCAGGAATAGATTGAGGGAAACTTTTGACTACCTGATGACTCAAACGCAAACATGATCCGGCCTCACTTATAAAGGTTTCAAAACTTACAAAGGATTCCCCTTCATAACCTTCGTATTGCCAGGAATAAACGATTTTCTCAAATGGTATGACTTCAGTTATCTTCCACAAATGCATAAAATTACGCTCCCCGGAATTAACATTGAATTGAGTTTCAAAACCAACTTCTGCTCGAAAATCTTGAATATTCTCAAAGAACCATTTTGTCATGTGATTTAATTCAGTTATGACTTTCCATAATTCTGCAACACTCAGATTAAAACTTTGTTCTACAATAACTGGCTTTTCCCCATTATTCATATATTCTTTCATAATGCTTAAATTAGCTTATTATCAACTTAAAATTAATCTATGCTCAAAACCAAAACAATCTATTGGGTCTCTACACTCATTCTGTTTGGCATGATGTTCGCAACCGGCATTCTATATTTTGTATTCTACGATAAGCTCGTCGACTATTTTACAAGCTATGGTTATCCAACTTATTTAATCTATCCTCTGGCCATTGCCAAAATCACTGGCTCTATTATAATTCTCATAAATAAAAACAAATTGTTAAAAGAGCTCGCCTATATGGGCTTCTTCTACAATTTTATATTAGCCTTTTTCGCTCATCTCATGATTAATGAATTCGATCCCTTTCCCACAATATCTATGACCTTACTTTTACTTTCCTATTTCACAGGAAAAAAGGTTCGCCCCTAAAACTGATCAATCTTTTTTCAAAGCCCACTCAATAGCCTTTACAGCATGCAGTGTAGTCGTATCGAAGGTTGGAATATTCACATCGGTATCTGAAATTAATAAAGGTATTTCGGTGCAACCCAGAATCACGCCTTCTGCACCTCTTTCCTCAAGGTTTCCAATAATCGTTTTATAAACCTCTCTCGATTTGTCTTTGATCTCTCCCTGAATCAATTCTCCATATATTATATTGTGCACTAGCTCTCTTTCTTCATCCGTAGGAATTAAAACTTCTATACCAAATTGATTGAATAACACCTTCTTATAAAAGTCTTTTTCCATAGTAAATTTAGTTCCGAGTAAGGCAACCTTTTTTATCCCTTTACTTATGATTTCCATCCCTGTAGCTTCAGCAATATGAAGAAAAGGAACTTTGATGTTTGCCTTTATGGCCGGAGTGCACAGATGCATGGTATTGGTGCATAAAACAATAATATCTGCTCCAGCTTTTTCCAATCGCTTAGCTGACTCAACCATGATGACGTCCAACTCTTCCCAATTATCATCGTGTTGAAGCTTCACTATATGATCGAAATCTACAGTATCCATTATACTTTTGCAAGAATGATGGCCTCCCAACAATCCTCTCACTCTTTTATTGAGTAATTCATAATAAACAATAGAGGATTCCCAACTCATTCCACCAATCAGGCCAATTCTTTTCATATTTTAAAACTTAATTAAATTATCAGGCTCCAAGGGCCTATTCTAAATTTAAGAGTTTTATATAAGCTATCCTTATTCTGTCCAACATTTTTAAAGTGTATGTTCTAAGGTTTATCCTGTACATTATACTGATAATCGATTTTACCCCTTTTATACCCTATTGGATTATGAATATATCGTCATATGAATCTATCTTTGAATCTAAGATTTCAAGAAAATAACCTACATATTAAAATAAAATGAAGATGAATTTTAGACAATTTAAAGGAGGTTTCATCATGACCCTTTTAGCTGCAACAATGTGTTTGCAAGCAACGGCTCAGGTGAATTACAAAACCCGTGAAGAAATTCCAGAGAAATACAAATGGAACTTTTCTGATATTTATAAAACATGGGATGCTTGGGAAGCTGATTTCAAATCTATGTCAAAGGATGTGGAACAAATCCAAGCTCTAAAGGGTAAGCTTGGTGAAAATGCAGACAATTTACTGAAGCTATTATCTGTTCAGGAGAACATGATGAAGAAAGCCTATAAGGTTTATCAATTTGTTTCTTTCCAGTCAACAGTTGATGGAAAAAACATGGAGCTTCAGGCTAAGCTTCAACAAGTAGGTATTTTCTTCAATCAGATGCAAATGGCTACAACCTGGATTTCTCCTGAAATGATTAAGATTCCAGAGGCTAAGATGAAGCAGTGGATTGCTGAGACTCCAGCATTAAAGCCATATTCATTCGATTTAACGGATATGTATCGTATGCAGAAGCATGTATTAGATGAAAAAATGGGACGATTGGTTTCTTTCTTTTCTCAGTCATCGGGTACAGCTGGTAGCGTATTTAAAGCCTTGTCTACAACAGATATCGAATTCCAGGAGATTGAATTGTCAGATGGTAAGAAGGTAAAAGTAACTCCAGGCATGTATTCACATATCACGAGTACTAACTTGAATCAGGAAGATCGTAAGAAAGCTTACGAAGCCTTATATGATGTTTATTACAAGAATAAAAACACTTATGCTGCTATTTACGAAGGTATCATTCAATCGAAATGGGCTAATGCTCGTGCAGCAAATTATGAGTCAAATTTAGATGCATCTCTTGAAGGGAATAACATTCCTAAGGATGTTTATTTGAATCTTATCAATACAGTTAGAGAAAATACGGCTCCTGTGCAGAAATACACAAAACTTCGTAAAAAGATTTTAGGTCTTGAGAAGTATTATGGTTTCGATGGTTCAATGAGCTTAGTTGATTTCCACAAAACATACCCATATGAAGAGGCTGTTGAGATCGTAACAGAATCTGTTCTTCCTTTAGGAAAAGAATATCAAGCTAAACTAGCTAAAGCAACAGCTTCAGGATGGTTAGACGTGTATGAGAACCCGGGTAAGCGCGGTGGTGCTTTTTCTGCCGGAGTATACGGCGTTCACCCATACATGTTATTAAACTACGATGAGACTTTAGAGTATGTATTTACTTTAGCTCACGAGCTTGGTCATACCATGCACACAACTCTATCTAACGAAACTCAGCCTTTCGCAACGCATGGTTATACCATTTTTGTTGCTGAAGTAGCTTCTACTTTCAACGAGCGTTTACTGTTAGATCATATGATGGAGAATACTAAAGATCCTAAGGAGCGTATTGCTTTATTGAATCAAGCTATTCAAGGAATCATTGGAACTTTCTATGCTCAAACGATGTTTGCTGATTTCGAATATCAAGCTCACACAATGATTGAGAAAAATCAGCCGGTTAATGCAGATATCTTCGCAAAGATTTGGGGTGATATTGCACAGAAGTACTATGGTGATGTTTCAGAGAAAACGAAATATTCAAACTACCCTTGGACTCGTATTCCCCACTTCTACAATTCACCTTTCTACGTTTACCAGTATGCAACTTGCTATGCATCATCGGCTAAATTGTACAAGGATGTAACTGAAGGTAAAAAGAAAGATAGAAAAGCGGCTCTTAAGCGCTACACAACTTTATTGCAATCTGGTGGAAACGATTTCCCAATGGAGCAATTGAAAAAAGCTGGTGTTGACTTGTCAAAACCAGAAGCTATTCTAGCGGTAATCAAACAACTTGATGAATTGGTTGACCAATTGGCTATCGAAATTGAAAAGCTTGAAAAATAGTCCCAACCTACTCGAAATAGGTAAAAGACAGTTCCGAAAGGGGCTGTCTTTTTTTTATTCTCAACACTTAAGTGCATTTCTCGTCAGATTCTTGGATCGATATTTCCCTTTTAACCCCAATACAGGTCTCAAAAAGTTTGTTCGTCTTATAATAAGATCATAGACTAGAAAACAAGCAATAAAAGTGGAAAAATGCAAATTGTCCATCCGAGTCGATTTTGCCAAAACACAGATTTAGATAAGACGATGCTATAAGTGCCTTAAGAAACCCCTTGATAAAAAGGGATTACTCGAACAATACAATTAAACGCCTATTTTGGAGATAAAGGTCTTGCCAACAGAAAAGCCAAATAGCCCATAGGAAAATAAGCACCAATTAAGTCAACACAAGCATACCAAAGAGGTGTTGGTAACATGAATACATTGACGGCACCACCCAAAAGAAAAAAGCAAGCAATTCCCATAGCGAACTTCAATTTATGACTGGCTGCTATTAAAGCAGCAACAAATGCACCAATTAAGGTTCCACAGGCATGAGCCAAAAAAGGAAAAATAAAATGTTTGGCTTCAAACAAGTGCATAGCCTCTTTTAAACCTTCCATAGTTGTTGTATCTGCACCCTCGGGAGGTGGAATCACTGAGCCGCTAATCATCACAAGTCCCATATTAACGGCACTTCCAACTAGAAATCCAGCAACAACAGCCAACACATTTCTAAGAGTTGTATTCATCGGTGTAAATTTTTGTTAGACGATTTTGAATATAAAAGTTCCCTTAATTTACACATAATTTTGACATATCATTAATCAAAATTATCAACTAAAGCCGAAAAGAAACTCTACAACTGCTCCGCTGCTAAAACTCAGAATGTATGTATCAATACATCGACACATACATTCTGAGTTTAATAAAGACACATTACTTTGTAAACAATACCATTCGCCTTACAAAGGCATTAAATTTTCAATATTTTATAGCTCTTAAAACGGGTATCGGTTTTTACAAGTATAAAATAGAGCCCTGGTACCAATTGTTTTTGTGGATGCCATTGGTAGATGTAATTATTCCCGTAAGCTTGTGATACAGGTAAGTTTTCCACAAGCTGACCAATCGAATTTACCACCTGAATACTGAGGAGCTTTTCTGTTTCACTGAAATTGATATCGATGTCGATAAAATCGGTAAAAGGATTCGGTGTAATTTTAGATCCCCATAAAGGCATTACTTTTTCAAATGTCGTATCGTTTTTATTCAATTTCAATATTACATTGTAAGTACTATCATTGGTCATAATTTTAAGGGTATCAATGGAATGATCGTTTAGATTAGAATTCGTTTCCATAAGATACCTGATATCCATACTAATCTCAGTATTTGCCTCGAGTGTATATGGAAATATCATCTCATTTTCATAATTGACCTGTGCAAATCCTAAATTTTCTGTTAGAATATCCTCAATTACAATAGCCTTCTCATTCTGATTACTCACACTAAAATTCACCTCGGTTTCCTCAATGTCGTTATAATCAATATTAGTATAACTTAAGCTTAAATAGGGATTCACGTTTTTTCCAACCATAAAGGTATGAGGATCGTATTTCCCAATATACGGATGTGTTTCGGTTCGCCCCGTTGAATCGGTTGCTTGAATGTAATAATCTATCTCAGCATTGTTTCCGTTCATTGGGACATTTGCTTGATATATATTTCCCTTTGTTTTTATTAAATTGGATCTTTTCCAATCACCATCGTTAAATCTATAAAACACAAATAGAGAATCGCTATACAAACCTTTTTTGCTTAAAGGGGTAATTTCAGCCTTAATAGCTATCGAACGAGGTAAAAGAACTTCTCCAAATAAGGGTTTATGAAGGATCTCCAGCATATTTTTATCAGCAATTTCGTGCGTACGACAATGGAGAGCATCTGTCGATAACCATTGAGAACTCACAAAGCCTTGTACATCGTAACCAGGCATAGCATTTCTGTATACCTCCAAGGCGGCATTGTCGTTCGCATTTCCCTTTAAAGGAACAAATACTTTCCCATTGAGAATTAAAGAATTGGTATACGGTTCGTTATTTGGCGTGTTTACTCTAAATACCTGATAGGTATTTCCCCAGGATGAAACTTGTGCTTTCCAGTAGGAAGCCATGGCCTCTAATGCATTATACTGTGCATGCGAGCTGGGAACTTTCCGTATAAGTATCTTATCCACATCTAAAAATTTCCCCCAACAATCTATGTGATCAATATAAGTGTTATTCGGATCTTCTAATACATAATGCTTCGAAATTCCTAAATAATCGAGCATTGCTTTATCTACATCGGCATTACTAAAGCCTTGTTCTTTACTTTCGGTATGCACAATGGTGGTAGAAGCTGCTGCACCCATTCCATCGGTCATATAATTCCCTCCTGTATGCACGACATTCATTCCATAGATTGGAACGTTCAAATAAGCGGCCATTTTCTCGGGAATAGTGTTATCGTTTGGTCGTGGTCGATTATAAATGAAATCCACAATCCCCAGTTCTTTATTTGCATCCACCATAAAAAGAGGACTGTAATCGCGTGTCCAATATGAATCTGTATTGGCTATTACAAACTTACAAGACTTCAAGTTAACTCCATTATTGGCATAAATTGAACGTACTGTTTGCTCATCGGATGAACTGCTCACCAAAGTCATAAGTGTATCATTACTTGCCAAGGCCTTAATTAACGGCAAAGGAATACCAAAGGGATAAGCAATTACAACTCCCGACATAGGTTCCCATTCTGCAATACTTCGTGCAGAACCATTGGGTGGGTTTGTTTTAGTAAATCTTAAACTAGATTTAAGTTTAAGATTTTCTTCTTCAGCCGAAAGCATGTGTTTATACTTGTATGCTGGTATTTTTTTTTCTTGTGCATGTATGTTAGACAGAAAAAGCAAACATAATGCGATGAGTAAATAATGTTTCATATAGAATGATTTCAATTCGTAATAAGGGTTGATATTAACTCTTATTTTATTATTAAGTTAATCATGAAGGTAATGAAATATCCTGTATAGTGACTCTTATTGCAGCAAATATATTTCAACGTATAAAAGGAAGTTTCTTACACTGAAAAAAGAATAATTTGACATCTAATTATTACGATCAGTAGATAAATTCAGATATTAGGTGTGAATAAAACCTCTTATCTATGGAAGTTTTCAGACACTAAACCTCTCAAACCTCCATTAAACAGATCAAGGCAGATAAAAGCTATAATAAATATCTGGCAAATGTTAAGTGGTGTCAAGGATTCGAAGATATTAAGTGTAGTCTTATACACCATTAACGTCTATATCCATATCCTCCCAACATGAACTGCCTATTTTATCGTAGTAGAGTTAGTAGCAGCAACTAACCTAACGCCTTCCACATAAAACGTTATGTTACTATTATGAATACTATTTTTTTTTCAAAAGAACAAGAATAGAGTGCCAAAAGCAAAACAATAAACAGATAAGAAACGTAAATTTATTGTAAGTAGATCTGAACAATAAAAAGCCTCCAAAGTAAACTCTGGAGGCTTTCAACTAATCCTATGTCTCGTCCTGAAAAATCTGAGGATGGTTAATCGTGAGAACTATACATTTTAAAATAACTACATTCTTTAATAATCATTTCGTAAAATTTAGTTTCTGTATAATCTTCTTTCAAAACTTTAAAGCTCTTATATTTGGGTAAGGTAATCTCTCTGTAAGATGAAATTTTTGTTGTAAACGTATCCTTACACCCCTCATTATAATACACATTAAGCTCACATTTTGCCATTAAATACAAACATCTTGCATTCAACTCCTTATCCGAAGATAAAGAAAGTACATTTTGATAGTATTGCATGGCCGTAGTAGACAAGTGAAAGTATTTTTTACCATAGTTGCTAATATCAGATAGATTATATCCCGCCTTCTTAGCAATAATCTCCTCGCTTACTTTTTTCTCATAGTAATTATAAAACGAATAATTGATATAATTATAATCGCAACAATTTCCCCTGTTATTAATGATACCTCTATAATATCCTGTATTCGAAATATTATAATAATAATTAGCTAATAAGTAATTGGCAAGTTTAGCTTTCCACTGCTTTTCATCTTCAGTCAATTTCTCCAATTCAACAAGATTCCTGGCCAGATCTTTTAACGTAAAACTATCCGAAATAAAAGCAAATACATCTGCTTTATAAACTTCATCGCTCATGACAGAATCCACTTCACACTCAAAACACTCTTTTATATTATTACTAAAGATACTTGCCGGAATTATCGTTTGATCACCACTTTGTGTCTTAGCTAAAAACTCGAGAGCTGTGCCGGGATCTTTCTGATATAAATAATACACACCCTTTTGCTTATTGATATAATCTACAACGCTAAGAGATGAGTTTGCCTTGTGCTTTAAAAGATCCTTTTCATATCCACTTTTATCGGTTTTGTTGTATAACTTTTCCAAAGCATCAAGTAATTCCAGTGAGTTAATACGCTTGATATTTTCAATCGGGTTATGTACCAAAAATGCTTTTGCAATTTCCTTATTGATATAATAGGTATGAGCAACCTTATCTAAAATCAAATGACGCCAATCATTCTTTTGTTCGTATCGCCAATCATTAACTTCCGGATTTTGATTTAGTATTTTAACCAAGTGGTTCTCATTTTCCGGAGTCAATTCTTTCCAGGCAAAAACCTCATAAACCATCGATAAATTTTTTTTCTGCTCAGGAAAAGCATTCACCTGAGTAAGTTTATCCTTAGCAAGTTCTATATCTTGCTTTATAAAAGACAAATAGGAACTTATAATCTTCCAAAACTCTTTATTTTGAACCAAAGAATTAATAGCTTGCTGTTCTGCAATTTTAAGAAGGTGCTGATAAGTGGTGTTATTTTCGTAGGATGGTAAACTCTTATTACGCACACCAATATATTTAGGCCAAATCTCTCGTTCCACATTACTTAGTGCACGCATAAAAAGAAGCTCCACTCTTTCGTCATTCGCATCTAGGCTTATAAATTTATTAAGGTTACTAATTTCATCAGAAAAATTTCGCAAACTTGTGATTAATAAAAGATCCTTTTCATCCTCTTTACCCGTAAAAAAAGACCTTCCTTCAGCATTTTTATAGGTGCAAAAGTTATAGCTTATAAAGGCCGATTTTTTACGATCCCAACTTTTGTTTAACACCTTTGTGAACAAATAAGCCGCTTTATCAAAATCATTAAGAGAATAGTAACAACCCGCCACTTGATCGAGAATATAATAGTACATCTCATTTTTTGGAAATTGGTTTTCAATCTTTGATTCGTAGAAGTTAATTGCCTCGTCCCAATCCTTAGAATAATGCATTATTCTAATTATTTGATAATAATAACGCATTCTTAATTGCTGATTCGTTTCTTTGTTTACCAAAACATTTGCTCTGGCAAGCAGAGCAGATCCGTCCGCTGTTTTTTGTTCCAATACCTCATCGTAATTCCAGGTATTTATTCTGTTCCTGTAACTAAAAGACTGACTGCAAAGGTTCGCAAAATCAAGGTAGGTTTTTACTTGTTTTTCTATTTCAGAATTCCTTTCCGACCAATCAAAATTATCAAAATCATAAACAGCTCGTTCAATATCTTTACGATCCCAATCTGAAAGGATCTCAAGCCATAGGTTGATATTACCTTTAGGGTAAATAATTTCTTTCTGCTGACCATAGAAATCTTCACCATAAAAAGTGCTGTATTCATTTCTTAAAAAAGGATAAAAAGCTTCAGCTGAGATATTGGTTTGTTTAAACAAATTATAAAAACTCATGCCTTCCCAAAAACCACCACCACAAGCTAAAACATTGGATGAAATCAAAATAAAAATATAGGTTAAGATCTTTTTCATAGCTTTTCGATTGTACTTGTTAAATTGTGTTTTAATAGCGATGTATTATCCAGGTGATAAAAGATTATTTCATCGGTGTTTAGCTGACTCTCTTTGATGATATTGTATGAAGAAACAAGCTCTGATGTCTTAATATCCTCAAGTTTTAGATTATATCCTTTAGCAAGATAAAAGCCTTTATAAAGCGTATCAGCAACAACTTGAAAATTGTTTGAGCTTATCTGTTTAAAATGTCGATCGTTCTCAAGGTTTGCTCTATTAGTATGTCGAATAAGCTTTATCTTGTTGTTATTATTGGTAATAACTGTTTGCGAAAACAATGGCAATGCAATTTTCAAACGCATAGGATAAGTGCTCTCTTTGTTAATGTATTGCTTTACAATATTACTTTCGAGAATTGAATTCTGTTTTTCAGCCCTCAAATCACCCATATTATATAGCATCAAAGTTCCTTTATTTGCAGGTGGTATCCCCGTTTTATCCTGAAACTTTATTTGATGTAATCTAATGGTGACATCCAGTTCAAAATCTTTTTTTAAAGCTTTCAATAATCGAAAGTAATCCGACTTCGTTTTTGTTGTCCAATCACAGTCAATTTGAACCAACTTTAGCTTATTATCAAAGTGCTTCAAGCTAATCTGGTTTATAAGCTCTGTTATTATACCGGCAAGTCTTACAATATCCAAGCCATCAGTTTTAAAAATATTATTTGTAATGTAAACGACGGGAACTATATCCAAGTTTCGATATTCTTTTGCTACCGATTTTAAAACATAGGTCGGATAAATACCATCATCATACCAATTGGGCTCATGCACTGACTCGATATCAAAATAGTGCATATAAATTTTATTTGCTTGACATGTTTCTATCGCCTCATCGTAAAATTTTGTATAATCTGCTTTTGCTTTCCAGTGATAAAAAGAAATCTCTTTTTTAGATACATCCTGTTTTGAACAAGCTGTGAGCACACATAAAATCATCCCAATGTAACAAATACCCTTTTTCATGACTCAATAATTCATTTTACTCAACATGCATAAATGAAGTTTCCATTTATGTATGAATATTTCAATAATAATCTCCAGATAAATTTGACAAAGTTATGAAAAGTAAAACTACCAACAAATCATCAGGTCTATACCTTAACAAAAAAGTTGTGACTACACAGTCACAACTCAATTTATAGCATATATTAACAAAATCTGCTATGAATTTATTTGATGATTCAAATCCCTAACCAATTTCTTCATCCGCTTCAATTCTTTCCATTCCAAATATTCAAAGTCTATATAGCGCACGCCACCTCTTGTCTCAATTTCAAGTCCAAGTATTCTCTTTTTACGAAACAAACCTATGGTTTTAATATCTGAAAGATCTAAACTTACAAGCTCTTTCGACTTGGGTGACAGATATTCCAGATGTTTATTATCCCAGGAAATAAAGTAACGAGATTTCCTTCTTTCCTTATAACCCCAAATACAATATAAAATTCCCATAAGCATATAAAGAACAGACATGAAATCTCCATCTGGAAATTTCATTTTAAACCCATCGATCAATGAACGAATTAAATCAACACTACCCAATATAAAAAAGAAGATACCACCTATGACTAAAAAACGAACGGTTAATTTTTTACTCCTGTACAATTGTATTTTTTCCATTCTTTCAATTTAATAATTCCCATATAGACATTAACCCAAAAACCAAGAAATGTGAGTACACTCTGAACATACAAAGCAAGTCGCGCTCTTATTGGCCCAATCTAAATTGAAAAAACTGGCAACCGATGTGTTCAACTGTGCTTCCCTACTCCAAAAGTATATACCACTACAAACAGGACAAACCAAGGCATGTCCGCTTACTTCAATGGTTTGTGGCTTTTTCTTTTCAAATAATCCCATCTCTTATTATCATTTTTTTAACGAATAACTTATTCCTTTGCTTTATATCTGTCTGCCTGGTCGAACAAAGTCATATCCTTATAACCTGCTTTAATTTTAGCAGAGTGCACCTCATCCTTTTCTATGAAATAGGTATCTCCTTTTTTCAGGTGAAGCACCACACCACTTATTGTAATCTCCATTTCTCCATCCAGTACAACGCCCCATTGAGCATTGTGTGCATGAGGTAGAACTTCGATATCCTTTTCAAACTCCATAAAAACAAACTGTTGCTCGCCTGCCTGTATTAATTTAGACTTTAATCCATCGATAGGAATTGCCGCACTGGCATGTCTATCAATAATTTCCGGAAATTTATTCTTTGCCATTCAATTTCTAATTTAATATACACCCTATTATTCATTAAAAATGGAGTGTCGTTTCCGTCTCTAACTGTTTACCATCTTCCTGAGCCTTTTTATCCAGAAATATGCCATAAGTCATTCCGATAAGCATTCCCAATGGTAAACCTAAGCCGATATAAGCCATACTGCCTGAACTGATTCCGAACAAAACACCCATAGGAAGACCAAACGCAGCCAACCCTACAGATAACCAGAGATTTTGATAATGTCCTTTGCATACAATTTTAAGATCTTTCTCAAGCAATTGTAGAATCTCAGCTTTATTCCTACTCATTAGTTTCGATAAATCTTTATCTAAACCTGAAAAGACATTAAGCAATTCAACTTTTTGATTAATTGAACCAATTAAGTCCAACGGTAGTTCTTTTTGTCTCAGTTCTTCAAACAGCTTTTCAAGAAAATCATATTGAGATACCAACTTTTTATTTTCTTCTATATTCGACCTTCTTGCGAGTTTTATTATTTCCATTTTAACGCTATTTAAAATAACTGATTAGCTGATATTTATCCTTGTACTAAACCTTCAAAATCTATCACAAGGCTTTGGGTACAACACATGACTATTTAACTTTTATTGTGGTTCGTTTTATACCTTTTCAATCAAAGATTGGTTCAAGATTGCGGTTTTTATATAATTCATACATTTTCAAAATCTGCTCTTTTGTTACTCGACGTACCGATAATTCAGGTAGATTGTTAATATCGAAGAAACCTACATCACTTGTCTCCAAACCTATTTTCGCAGCCCCTCCAACGATTTCACATTCCATGAACAATTGATATATATCAAATGGGAATGGTCTATTCTGATGCTTATTATAATCTATTAAACCAAGTATTCTAATAGGTTTAACGTCAAAACCAGATTCTTCTTTGACTTCATTAATTGCTATCTCACTTGGTAACATTCCATTATCTGCATATCCTCCAGGTGGACTCCATTTGTTATCCATTATTTCTTTAACTAATAATATCTTATCATCCTTAAAGATAATTGCTCGGACACCAACTTTTGGAGTTTGGTATCCAACATCTCGATTGAAAACAAATTCCAGTTTTTCTGAATCAATTTCCGTGATATTATTCAAAATTTGAATACTCAAGTCGCGTAATTCTTCATATCGCTCCTTATCATATTTGTCTTTAGTGAAAGCCAGCCCTGTCTGTGCAATAGAATTGATTTTTTTAGCAATTGTCAACCAATGATCAGGAGTGTGTTTAAGCATTCTTTTTTAATTTATATTATTAGCAGTAAGGTTTTCCTAAATGAATCATAGCGATCTTGCTAAATTCCACGTGTGATTTTAAAGAGTTTACTTATCGAATTGTGCAACGGTTACTTTTGTTAGGCAATGCTTTTTGTTATTTCGTCTTCTTCAATCTCTTTTAATGTTTTGCCATACTTATCTTTCCATGCAGTTCTACCATTTATGGAATAACCAAGAATTATAGCTGCTGCAGTTGAAGGGCTCGGAAATTCAAAACTTTCTGTAAACTCAAGTTTATTATCTTTCTTAACTACAATTTCCTTTTCCACAAGGGTTTTTCTTTGGTTTGAATAGCTCCCAGATAAAGATTGGGTTTCTTTAGGATTCATTTGACTTCCTTTCTGAACTTCAAGACCGTTTGATGTTAATTTGGCTTTTGCTTTGAATTCACTTATCTCAAGTTGAAGCAATTCATTCTTACTATTCTTACTTATCAACGATCCATTAGAACCTAAATGAAGTACAGAATAACCCAATGTCGGAAGAATAATTTTCATATTATCAAAATAAGTGTCCATTTCATCTTGAACCATTCTTGGAAGATTTACTGAGTTTCCTTCTTTTCGATTCTTCATTCTATACTCTCCTGATTTCGATATTTGAGAGATTGTTTTTTGCTCAAGATATTTTGTATGGGATACAGTTAGGTTTTCATCCTTGGAACTAAAGCAAATTATTGTTTCCGCAAAGGATTTATCTCCGTCTCTCAAATGTTGAGTAATTCTTTCCGCAAGCTTGTTCGCCTCACCGATATAAACAATCTTATCGTCTGGATTTTCTTCATCTTGACCAAATAGAAAATATATTCCTGGTCGAGCAAGTTCCGGTATGTCTTTAGTTCCAGCAAACAAGTTTCTAGGAATCTTAATAGCTTGTCCTGTCCAATTAGACATGTAGGCAAAAATTACTCCCTCTGGATTTCCGTTTGCTAGATAGTTTGTAATTGTAATTCCTCTTTTATTCATATTGTAATTGCTATTCTTTTAAAGTTGTGCCTAACAAGTGTGTAAGTCACAATGCGATTTACCCCTCTTATCTGTCATTCCTTATAATCCTCTATTAACCTGCACTTACCATCCGTTTTCATTCTAAAATCTAATTTTAGTTTTGCAAAACATCAAAATGAAAACTATAGTCATAGCTTAAAGGCATCTAAAATTAGAAAATTCACGAACTAAACAATATTTAACCCAGAAGTAAAACTATAAGCCATTGTAAAATAGAATCACTCTTCATAAAAAATATCCTTTTTCACAATACAAAGGCAATGTTGGTTTATTCTTCCAACACTTAATCCCTTATTCTTAAAATTTGACAAAACACTCCTATTAAACTTATAACAACCACCATTAGTGATCTCAGCATACTTCGCAACTCTCTAAGACCAATAAACATAGGCCTCTTCCCTAATTAAAGGCTCCTATATCATCATTTTGACACCTTATTTTATCTAAGCACTCTGTACTGAATAATCGACTAGTACCAGCCCAATCTTGATAATCCTCACACATTAAGCCATTGACAATCTGACAAAAGTGTTGTAAATTTATGGTTGCTTTCATCCTACCTGTTTCTATCGTGCGGAATTGAATGTGCTTTCAGGCCCATTTTAATCTTGCAAGACCTCTGAATTAAAAACAAACTAAGCAAAGCTAACTCATAGACCCAATTACCGATATTATTGCCCATTCTACTATAGAATCAGGCAATTATCTGTGATTTCACCTCTCTAAGACTCTCATAAATTGAGCTGTCTTTTAATTACACTCATTATTTATTCAAATTACATTTCTATGAAAGCTTTTAGTATTTTTTTACTCTGTTTGTTTCTAAGCGTCACAAGCTATTCGCAAAAGAAAAGTGGTACAGTTTATTCTGAGCACGAAGCAATAACAAAAACCCATGAACTATGGAAGGCCTTTGAGGCTGGAGATGCCGATGCCTTTTTAAGTTTTATGGCAGATACGCTTAAGGTGTATGTCAATGGCGAAGACGTAAAAGCAACCGAAAAAGGTGTTCGAGGCTACGTGAATCGCTACAGAGACAATTACACAAATGTAAAAATTATGGAGCATAAACCTGCCTACCCCGATGCGATAGATTACAAAGGAGCAGGTGTTTGGGTTCAAGATTGGTTGAAATTAACAGGGATTCATAAGGAAAGCGGTATTATGCTCGACTTGCCTGTACATCATCTGTATAGCTTTAATAAGGATGGTAAAATAACCTCCTTCCACTATTATTTCAACAACGATGTGTTTGAACAAATTGGGGATAGTAAAAAGACGACCGAGAACGGAAAGCTTTATATCAATCACCCTTTAATTGCTAAAGTAAGACATTTGATGAATGCCTTTAGAGCAAAGGATATTGACGCATGGGCCACTTTCTTCTCCAAAGAAGCAACTTTTGGTAATTCTACCATGAAGTTTGGACAAACTAATAACCTGGAAGATCAGATAAAGGGCTTAAAAGAGAGTCGTTTCTTCAAACCTGAAACCAAGTTTAAAATTAAAGAAGTTGGTTATCCCGATTGCCTGTATTATGCCAAAGGCGACGGCTACGTGGTATACTCATGGTGGCTATATACCGAGTGGGGAAAAGACAAAAAATTTGAAGTACCATTTATGGTGAGTACCACATTCGATAAGGATGGCTTGATTGTGAAAGATTACGTTTGGTACAGCAACAACCATTTTGATGAATAATTAGCAGTGAAGAGGGAAACCCCTCTTCTTTTTTGTTTGTATTCCCCACAAACTTCTATTTCCTTTGTATTACAATAAAGCAAAACCATTACTAATCATGATATCAGTAAAACAAAGGAAACTGGCAGAACAATTCTCTAATTTACACCACGCTGATGAAATGCTGGTAATTCCCAATGCCTGGAGCGCTGGCTCAGCTCTTGTATTTGAAAAACAAGGCTTCAAAGCTATAGCAACGACCAGTGCTGGCATTGCATACTCTTTAGGCTATCCCGATGGTGAGGATATTAGCTTAGATGATCTTTGTTTGGTGGTAAAACAAATCACCAAGCGAATCAGCATTCCCCTTTCAGTCGATTTTGAACGTGGCTATGGTGAGACCATTAAAGAAATAAAAGAAAACGTCAAGCAAGTTATTTTAGCTGGCGCGGTTGGTATCAATATCGAAGATGGCTTAGCCAATGGTCATCTCGAAAATCTGGAGTGTCAAATTAAAATGATCAAGGCTATTTCAGAATTGAAAGAAGAATTGAATATTCCCTTTGTTATCAATGCACGCACCTGCGCTTATTGGTTAAATGTAGCCGATGATGAAAGCAAATTAAGAATTGCAATAAAAAGAGGAAATGCCTTTGCAGAAGCTGGTGCTGATTGTGTTTTTATTCCTGGCCCTTTAAATAAGGAAACCATAAAAAATCTAGCCAATAAAATTGATGCCCCGCTCAATGTAATAGCTAATCCAACCTTCAACGACTTTGATGTCATGAATAAAATAGGTGTGAAACGCTTGAGCATGGGATCCGGAGCCGTGCGCTCTGTTTTCAATCATCTAATCAATATTGGTCAGGACTATTCTAACGGGAAACTAGATTTAATGATTGATCAACCTTTTTCTTACGCCGAAGCCAATAAATTTTTTACTTTATAGTAGAATCTAAATTTCATTAATCAAACCTATTAATATGCGACGTAAAGAACGAAATATCGAAGATCAGACTATCATTCAGGACATTTTAAATACCTCACATATTTGTCGCATTGGTCTATCGGATACCGATTACCCTTATATCCTACCCCTTAATTACGGACACGAGGATAATGTCTTGTATTTTCATTGTGCTCCCGAGGGACGTAAAATTGATTTAATAAAGAAGAACAATAAGGTTTGTTTCGAGATAGAATCGGATTACCGACTTGTGACTGATGAAGTTTCCTGTAAATGGACTTCGGAGTATCGCTCATTAATTGGCATAGGCGAAATTGAAATCATCCATAGCCCTGAGGAAAAGGTTAAAGGTCTTGATATTATCATGCAACAACATGGTAAAACTGATAACCAATATCCAACTAAGGTGCTAAGTAAACTACTCGTTTTAAAACTAAGTATAAAAGAGCTTTCTGGTAAACAATCAGGAGTTTGGTAAAATTTTCAAACTGAGAAACCATTCATGAGATTATTTTCATGACTTAAGATTTTCTTTTGCAGGATAATGTGTAAATTACCCACCCCTAATCTTAAAATCGAAAATAATGAAACCGACCACTCTTACCATCCTAATTCTTCTATTTAGCACAAGTTTACTTTTCAGTCAAGATAGAGTTACAGGTGAAACCTTCGCTACACGCTCTGAAATTATTGCTCAAAATGGAGTTGTCGCTACCAGTCATCCATTAGCCACTCAAATTGGTCTGGACATTTTAAAAGCTGGTGGTAACGCAATTGATGCAGCCATAGCTGCCAATGCTGCACTAGGCTTAATGGAACCGACAGGTAGTGGTATTGGTGGCGATTTATTCGCTATTGTTTGGGATGCAAAAACAAAAAAACTCTATGGTCTAAATGCCAGTGGTCGCTCTCCTAAGAGCTTAAACCTTGAGTATTTCGAGAAGAAAGACATGACTAAAATTCCTTCTTTTGGTCCACTCCCTGTAAGTGTTCCCGGTTGTGTTGATGGTTGGTTCGAGCTTCACAAGAAATTTGGTTCCATGAAAATGGATCAAATTTTAGAACCAAGTATTAACTATGCTGAACAGGGCTTCCCCTTAACTCAACTTATTGCTTGGTACATGCAAAAGTCGATTCACAATTTCGAAAAGAATGGTTTTTCAAATATTAAAGACACCTATATCAAGCCCAATAATGGACAATTACCTGATGAAGGTGAGATTTTCAAAAATCCATACTTAGCTGATACATATAAGAAAATTGCTAAGGGTGGACGCGATGCTTTTTACAAAGGTGATATTGCTAAAACAATAACTAAATTCATTCAAGAAGAAGGTGGTTTTTTATCTAAATCAGATCTTGCTAACCACTACTCAGAATGGGTAGAACCAGTTTCAGTAAACTATAGAGGTTACGATGTTTGGGAACTCCCACCAAACGGTCAAGGCATTGCAGCACTGCAAATGTTACAACTACTAGAAGGCTACGATTTTTCAAAGATTGAATTTGGTAGTGCTGAGCATCTACACCTATTTACCGAAGCTAAAAAGCTAGCCTTTGAAGACAGAGCCAAGTATTATGCCGATATGGATTTTGCCAAAGTTCCAGTCAACGAATTATTGTCTGATGCATATGCCAATAAGCGCAGAGAACTAATTGGAGACAAGGCATCTTATTATGATGCAGGTGAAATTAGTGCTGGTGAAACCGTTTACCTAACAGTCGCTGATAAAGAAGGTAATATGATTTCCTTAATACAATCAAACTACCGCGGTATGGGATCGGGAATGGTTCCGCCTAAGCTTGGCTTTATGCTACAAAATAGAGGGGAGTTATTTAGTCTAAAAAGAGGACAAGCCAACACCTATGAACCTGGCAAGAGACCTTTTCATACGATTATTCCGGCCTTCATCACAAAGGATGGCAAACCTTATTTGAGTTTTGGTGTTATGGGCGGTGATTTTCAACCCCAAGGACATACACAAATTGTTATGAACCTGATTGATTTCGGAATGAATCTTCAAGAAGCAGGCGATGCACCTCGTTGGGATCATACAGGAACATCAACTCCAACTGGAATCGACGCTGAAGGAAGAGGTGAGATTCGCCTTGAATCGGGAATTTCTTATGAGACCATTAGAGGTTTAATGGACAGAAAACATACTATTGGTTTTGCCAGAGGTGTATATGGTGGTTACCAAGCTATTATGTGGGATAGTAAAAATAAGGTCTATCGGGCAGCTTCTGAAAGTCGAAAAGATGGACAAGCCGCAGGTTATTAACAACAATACGTTTCACTTAAACATCCTAACAGTCAAACTACTGATCTTAGACATTAAAAAATGAATAGTCAAACCTATTTTGCGATTCACACAGGTAAGTACTTTCCACGACCACTCAATTTAATCGGATACATTGCAGTTGTACTCGGGGTTATAGAGCTATTAGATTCTTCATTATTTGGCATACCACTAATTTTGGCCGGGTCTTATTTAAGCTTTAATCTTTCTGGCTTTGAAATAAAAAATGGTCAGTTTAGAAATTTCTTCTATCTCTTGCATTTCAAAATAGGAAAATGGAAAACTTCCGACCTGCCCAATATTGGCATACTAAAAAGGCGATACGCAAGAAAAACTTATGGCGGTAGAACTCCGGTAAGTGTAAGAGAAAAAGCATTTGTATATGAAATTGCCCTACTTTCAGAGAGTCAAGAGACAAGATTTAAATTACTGAGAGTAAATGACATGAACAAAGCTAAGGTCATTGAAAATCAAATTGCCACACTATTGGATTTAAAGAAAATCGATTAAAATAAATACCAACATGCAGGAATCGAACGAAAAATACATCGCTCTTTTAAGAGGTATAAATTTAGGTGGCAAACGCAAACTACTTATGGCCGATTTAAAAGCTCTTTTTTCAAAAATAGGCTTTACAAATATTGTCACCTATATACAAAGTGGTAATGTCGTATTTGAATCGGATAAGAAAGAAGGTAATATTGAATTAGCCCAGAAGATAGAAACTGCTATACTAGAACATTTCAAACTTGATGTTCCTGTAATGGTAAGAAAGGCTTCTGAATGGAAACAGGTTGTATCAGATAATCCATTTTTTAAGAACCAAAATATAGGTATTGAGCGTCTGCATTTGACCTTATTAGATAAAACACCTGCACAGGATTTGGTTGATGATTTAAAACAAATAGAATTTGATTCTGAGCAGTTCGAAATTATAGGTCAACACATTTTTCTTTGCTGTAAGGATAAGTTCAGCAGCAAAAGTAAGATGACTAATACGTTATTTGAGAAGAAACTCAAATGCAAATCAACTACGAGAAATTGGAAAACGGTAATGAAACTTTCAGAATTAAGTCGATAAATTAATCAATCAATTTACTGGCGATATTCTCACCCATAAACACAGCTGTTTCATAGCCTTTACGAGTATTTTCAATCAGATCATCGGCTAATTTTACTTTTCCTTTTTCGAAGAATAAAACCAATGTAGAGCCTCCAAATGCAAAGTAGCCTTTCTCCTCTCCCTTCTCAACTTGAGAGTTAGCCTGATAGGTTTGAATAATACTTCCTACCATTGTAGCTCCTACTTCTGAAATAATAATCTCACCAAAATCACTAGTTTTAAGTGTGCTATAAGCTCTATAGTTTTGACAAAAAATTTCCAAACTCTTCTTCAAAGCCATAGGCGAAACCGAAAAGTAACGTCCTTTTATATCTTTTGATTCTGAGATATGTCCACTTGCAGGAAAATGAAAACGGTGGTAATCTGTAGGTGCCAAACGAACAATAAGCATTGATCCATCAGCATATTTTTCAGCCAATTCTTCATCTTTAAGAAAAGTCTCAACTGTAAATTCCGATCCTTTCACAAAAAATGAAGAAATATCTTTTATCGACTGAAAAGCAAGCACTTTTCCATCAGCTGGAGAAACAACCCCACTATCCAAAGGTCTGCTTTCGGGCTGAATCTTTCTGAAAAAGAAATCATTGAAATTTAAATAAGCCTTACTATCTGTTATCTTATAATTGGATAAATCAATTTGATATTGAGCAATAAACTTATCAATCTTTTTCTTTGAAAAACGACTACTCATATACCAACCACCAAGCATGGTCAACATTTTTCGTTTAACAAGAGTATGAAGCGTTGCTTTACCCAGAGAAGAATTATAAAGCCATCTTAACATCCCTTCACTTGGAACGAATTCCTTAATTAGACTTCCACTCTTTCTTTCTATATATCGTATGGATCCCATAAATCAGATTTAACTGCAAATTTAAAAGAATTCAAAAAACATTGGGGCTACTTTTCCATTTTTCTATCAATTTCCTCAATATTTGATTCGTATTATGCTTATCACACACTCACTTATTAAACTAAAACTAATAATAGTTGAAATAGATTTGAAGAAAACTGTAGAAGCTCTATCTTGCAATTCTAACAGATCAGAGAAAAATATGGAGAACAACCAGCCTGACGGCAGAAATAGAAAAGACATTAAAATAGGTATAGAAGTTGAAATTGTTCAAAAACAAGATCAACGAAGTGGCGAACTAACTGAAGGTGTAGTGAAACGTATTCTAACAAAATCACCTAAACATCCACATGGTATAAAAGTTCAATTGGAAACCGGAGAAGTGGGTCGTGTTAAAAATATCATTGATGAAGAATATTAAGCTTTACAAAAAAGAACTTTACTATATTTAATCTCACTTGTGTGTAAACCTCTCGTTTGTTTCTCTTCTAATTTTAGAATCAAACTATCGCACACTTGTGAATTCATTTATTAACCAAAACACACTAAAGTGGATATTGAAAGCATTTTTAACAACAACAAAAAGTGGATAGCCAATAAACTTAAACAAGATCAAGATTATTTTAAGACACTTGCAAAAGATCAAAGTCCCGAAATTTTATTTATTGGTTGCTCTGATAGTCGAGTGACTACGGGTGATCTAATGGGAATAGAACCAGGTGACATGTTTGTGCATCGCAATATTGCCAATATGGTTTCCAATACCGACTTAAGCGCAATGTCTGTGATTAACTATGCTGTTAGTAACTTAAAAGTAAAGCATGTTATTATTTGCGGCCATTACAATTGTGGTGGTGTAAAAGCAGCTATGCAAGCTGAAGATATGGGAATTCTAAATCCATGGCTACGAAATATTAGAGATGTATACCGATTGCATAAAGATGAGCTAAATGCCATTGAAGATGAACAAGAAAAATACAACCGACTTGTAGAACTAAACGTTCAGGAACAATGTGTTAATCTAATTAAGACTGCCGATGTACAAAAAGCACTGCGCAAACGACATATTACGGTTCATGGTTGGGTTTTCGATATTCATACGGGGCATATTATCGATATGAAAATTGATTTTAATAAAATACTTAAGGACATTATGGAAATTTACCGATTGGTATAACTCCATTTCTATACAAATAAGAAAGCTTTACTACCTATGAAACAACTTCCTTTAATTCTAGCTCTATTCTTTGCCGCTTTAAGCTTACAAGCACAAACAAGTGGCAACTACACCATTGTTATTCACGGCGGAGCTGGTACTATTCTTAAAAAAAATATGAGTCCTGAAAAAGAAGTCTCCTATCGTGCTAAACTTAATGAGGCACTTCATGTTGGAGATTCTATTCTAAAAAATGGAGGTACTTGTTTGGATGCAGTAGAGCAGGTTATTCATGTGATGGAAGATTCTCCCCTATTCAATGCAGGTAAAGGAGCCGTTTTCACACACGATGGTCACAATGAGCTTGATGCTTCCATTATGCATGGAGCTAATCTAAATGCAGGTGCTGTTGCTGGTGTCCGAGATATTCGCAACCCAATTAGTGCTGCCAGAATGGTTATGGAAAAATCTGCACACGTGATGTTATCAGGAAAAGGCGCTTCTCAATTTGCCAAAGAGCAAAATCTAAACATTGTAGATCCGAGCTATTTCTATACGCAAAAAAGATGGGAGTCCTTAAAAAAGTTACAAGACAAAAGACGTAAACCAACACAAAGTGACAAGCATGGAACAGTTGGTTGCGTTGTATTGGATAGCTACGGTAACTTAGCAGCCGGAACTTCAACAGGTGGGATGACCAACAAAAAATACGGTCGAATAGGAGATTCTCCTGTTATAGGCGCCGGAACCTATGCCAACAATAAAACTTGTGCTGTTTCCTGTACCGGGCATGGTGAATATTTTATCCGCTTAGCTGTTGCTCGCGATATCTCAGCTCAAATGGAATACCTTAATCAGAATGTTAAAACATCTTGCCAAGATGAGATTAATAAACTTACTAGCCTGAATGGAACTGGTGGTGTTATTGCTGTCGACAAAAAAGGAAATGTAGCCATGGAATTCAATACGGCTGGCATGTACCGAGGCTATATCAAATCGAACGGGGAAACTTATATCGGTATCTATGGCGAATAAGAAGAATTCTTAAAGAAATTAAACAAATGAAACTCACCAAAATCAGGTGAGTTTTTTTTGTGAAAATATAGAGGTGATTTTTCACAATATAGGACATAAATTATCCACATAGTAACTGAACGTATATAGTCACACAAAAACATAAATAGATGATATTTGTTTGTTTTTTTTCATCAATCATTTCATACATTCGCGCACTATTTTAAAATGATAAGTGATAATGAAGAAGCTTAAAGATATCGTAGTAATTGGTGTAGCTCTATTTGCTATGTTTTTTGGAGCGGGAAATCTGATTTTTCCTCCTCAGTTGGGTGTTATGAGTGGCAATGCCTGGCTACAAGCTATAATGGGCTTCTTCACAACCGATGTGAGCTTGTCAATACTGGCAATTATTGCCATAGCTAAATCAGGAGGAACCTTTCATTCATTTGCATCCAAAGTCGGACCAAAGTTTAGCATCATTATGGGTATCATTATTATGCTGATAATTGGTCCTCTATTAGCATTACCCAGAACAGGAGCAGTCAGTTACGAGATGGGAATACTTCCTATTTTTCCAGATATACCTCAATACCTTTTCACCTTTCTATATTTTGGTGTTTCCTTACTCTTTGTCATCAATCCCAAAGGTATTATCGACAAAATAGCCGTTTATCTGACACCTGTTTTGCTTATTGCATTGGTATCAATCATTGTAAAAAACATGATGATACCTGATGTAACATTAGCTGCACCAAAAATATCAAATGTATATACCTATGCCTTTCTTGAGGGTTATCAAACTGTTGATGGCTTGGCAGCAGTCATCTTTGCTGGTATTGTTCTTCTGAGTTTAAAGGAAAAAGGCTATACCGATACCTCTTCACAAATAAAAATGACTATCAAGTCGGGCTTAGTCGCTTTTAGTATTATTGGTTTCGTTTATGGAGGACTCATCTATTTAGGTGCAAGTGGTGCTGCCAATATCCCTGATGGAATGAGCAGAACTGAAACTTTCATGGCTTTGGTTGATCAAATGTTTGGCCAATATGGGGTTTGGATGGTTGCCGTAACAGTTATATTTGCTTGTTTTACAACAACAGTTGGTTTAACAACTACAGTTGCTGAATATTTTAGCGAATTGACAAACAATAAACTGAGCTATCGGTTTAATGTCGTTACGATCACTTTAGTCAGTTTCGTTCTTGCCAATCTGGGAGTTGAACAGATCGTTTACTTTTCAGGTCCAATTTTGAATATCATTTACCCTGCCATACTGGTTTTAATAATTCTTAATCTTTTCGATAAATACATCCCTTACAGAAGTATTTACTCCGGAGTTGTAGGCGGAACGCTATGTTTTAGCATCCTGCTGTTTATCTGCAAATCTTTCGATTCCTTATCTCTTATCAAAGATTGGTTATCATCCTTCCCCATGAGCACTTACGAAATGGGATGGCTAATACCTGCCATTTTGGGAGGACTGATAACTTCAGTCTTTTATAAGACTAAATTAGTACGTCAATCAAAGAAAACAAATAAGCCTTCAACATCTCTTACAATTTAATCAACTGAAAGCTATCGCATAATGAAGCTCATTACAGCTTTAATCTTTTCAATAATTCCATCATCTTACGTATCATAGCTTAGATAAGACCGGTATTCTTGATCACTCTTGGCAATCCCTTTCATAAATATCTATAGATAAAGTACTTCATATTTACTCCTTTTTATTAATACTGCTTTCAAAACACATTAACCATTTGGTTAAAATAAAATTGAAATTATTTGTAGGTAAAAAATAAAGCTCTACATTTGTATTAACCAAACGGTTAAACCGAATGGTTTATTTTTTGAATTTAATTTAACCATCTGGTTAAAAACAGGAGTCATGGAAAAAAAAGCAATTGAAACTCAGGAAAATATTCTTGTAGCTGCGCGAGAGATATTCTCAACAAAAGGATATGCTGGCGCCAGAATGCAAGAAATAGCCGATCGCGCAGGAATAAACAAGGCCTTATTACACTACTACTACAAAAACAAAGAAAAATTATTTGAACAAATTTTTGAAGAAGCTTTCAAAAAAATTATTCGTCCTCTTGCTTCGTTCCTGGCAGATGATTCTGATTTGTTTCAGAAAATTCGTAACATCTGCAATCTCTATCACAGCATGTTACTTGAATATCCTTTCATCCCTAACTTCGTCATGAACGAAGTAAACACCGACCCTAGTCGAATTATAAACCTAATCCATATAGAAGGTGTAATCGAGGGAAAGAAAAAAACGTTGGGGCAAATTGAGGAAGCAGTGAAAGCTGGAAAAATACGACCAATAGATCCAAGAGAATTGGTATTGAATATTATCAGCCTTTCTATTTTTCCATTTGCAAGCAAACCCATTGTCAAGGAATTCTTTTATAAAGACTCTGATATAAATGCAGTTCTAAAGACTAGAGCAGATCGCATTGCAGATTTTGTTATTCAATCCATAAAAATATAATCTTCGATATGACCATTTTAAGAAATAGCAAATACATTTTTTTATTGATAATCTTTTTCAAGATTCAAATAGGATGGACTCAGGAAAAAGTCCTAAAACTGGAAGAATGCCAACTGGAAGTACAGAAAAACTTTCCTCTGATGAATGGAAAAGAGCTCATAAATCAGAGCTCAAAATTAAATATTGAGAATTTGAAGGTTGCTAATTTACCGCGCCTGTTTGTCAATGGACAAGTTAGCTATCAATCGGATGTAACTGGTATCTCATTTCCCGGAATGAATACACCTTCAGCACCAAAAGATAGATATGCTCTTAACCTTGACGTTGAGCAATTGATTTATGATGGCGGAAAAACAAAGCATAGAATTGATCTTGAAGAAAAATCATCAGAAGTAGAAGTACAGAATCTGGAGATTCAAATGTATCAGCTTCGCGAAAGAGTAAACACAGCCTATTTTGGTATTCTGTTAGTCCGAAAAAGCAAGGAAGTTCTGGCAGACAAACAAAAGACTATTTTAAAACGCATTGCACAGCTTAAATCTTCAGTTGAAAATGGGATTGTACTACCTGCCAACTTAAAAATATTAGAATCTGAACTGCTTTTAATCCAACAGCAGTTTATGGAATTGGATGCACACGAAATGAGTTCCTTCAATGTGCTTTCACAACTTATGGGTCGTCAGCTTAATATTGACACCAAACTTAAAGAGTATACAATTCAAGAAAAATTAACACCTCAAATTCGAATAGATTCTAAGAACAGACCTGAATATAAATGGTATGCCAGCCAACAATCTCTACTTGATTCACAAAACGAACTTTTGAAAAAAGACAGGTCTCCGGTTATCACAGGTTTTGGTCAGGCAGGTTACGGTAACCCAAGCTACAACCAGCTAAAAGATAAATTTGATACGTACTATATGTTAGGTGCAAAAATATCTTGGAACATATTCGATTGGAAGATCAACCGCAGAAAACAAAAGGCCATTTCAATAAAAAAAGATCTTATCACAAGCAAGGAGTTAAGTTTCACACAAAATCAGTTAATCGAACTCGGGAAAGAATCTAACGAGATTAACAAATTTGAAATCCTATTGGAACAAGACAAGGCAATAATCGAACTACAAGAAGAAATCAGCAGAAGTTCTGCTTCTCAACTTGACAATGGTGTGATCACATCAAGTGATTATCTGGAAGATTTGAACAAGGAAATACAAGCCAAATTAAATAGAGAATATCATAGTATTCAGTTACAGCAATCTCTTGCTGAGTATAAAAGAATTCAAGGTATCTAAAAGCATTAAATATGAATAATATGAAAACAACAACACTATTAGGAATTGGTTTAGCCTTAGTATTCCTTTCAAGCGGATGCAAACAGAATGGGAATGAATCAGATGCCTACGGTAATTTCGAAGCAAGCGAATATGTGATCTCTGCTGAAAATTCGGGAAAGATATTAAAGCTCAATATAGAAGAAGGTGATGTTTTTACAGAAGCCAGGCAAGTAGGAATCATTGATACAACCCAACTGTTTCTTCAAAGAGAACAATTAACAGCCCAGAAAAGTGCTGTAGCCTCAGGTATCAAAAACATTCTATCTCGAATCGCAGTTTATCAGGAGCAAATCTCGATCCTAAAAAAGGACAAAAAAAGGATAGATCAGATGTTTACCGATGGAGCAGCTACAAGTAAACAGGTTGACGATGTTAATGGCGGGATACAAATTGCTGAGAAACAAATTCAAGCCGTTAAAACTGAAAATGCGAAGGTACTAGCTGAATTGGAGAGTTTAAACAGAAAAATTGATGCTTTAAACGACCTGATTCAGAAAAGCAACATTATTGTTCCACAAGCCGCAACAGTTTTAGAGAAATATCGTGAACCCTACGAAATGGTAAACATGGGTACTCCCCTATTCAAATTAGCCGATTTAAGAACACTTGACTTAAGAGTTTACATCAGTGGTGATCAAATTTCATCTGTTAAAATTGGGCAAACCGTAAATGTTTTGATTGATAAAAATGAAGACGAGAATTTCACTCTTGAAGGCAAAATAAGCTGGATTTCGTCTCAATCGGAGTTTACGCCCAAAATTATTCAAACAAAAAAAGAGCGGGTAAAATTGGTATATGCCGTAAAAATAAAAGTTGTTAACGATGGGCGTCTGAAAATTGGTATGCCAGGCGAAATTAGATTCTAAAAAACGATGAATGCAAGCATACATATAGATAAAATATCTAAAAGCTACGGCAATGTCCAAGCTCTCAAAAATATCAGTTTGGATATTCATTCAGGTGAATTATTTGGACTGATTGGCCCGGATGGTGCTGGTAAAACAACGCTTTTCCGATTGCTGGCAACCCTGTTATTACCCGACGAAGGCTCTGCCCAATTGTGTGATATTGACAGTATAGCTGGATACAAGAAAATCAGGAACCTTTTAGGATATATGCCAGGTAAGTTTTCTCTTTATCAGGATTTAAGTGTGATTGAGAACCTTCGCTTTTTTGCGACTGTTTTCAACACTAAAATCGAAGATAATATGGATATGATTCATGATATCTGGGTGCAGATTGAACCTTTCAAACACCGTTTGGCAGGACAACTCTCAGGTGGTATGAAACAAAAACTGGCTCTTTGTTGCGCACTCATCCATCAACCCAAAATACTATTACTAGATGAACCTACTACAGGTGTCGATTCCGTATCAAGATCGGAATTCTGGCAAATGCTTAAGGGCTTAAAAAAGAGAGGTATCACTATAGTCGTTGCAACTCCCTATATGGACGAGGCCAATTTATGTGAACGTGTTGCACTAATTCAGGATGGTGAGGTTTTGCAGGTTAATACACCTGCTGAAATTGTAGCACAATTTGGCAAAGAACTGTATTCTGTTAGAAGCGATGACAATTACCAATCATTACTCGATTTAAGAGAGTTTGAAGCGACTCATTCGGTTTTTCTCTTCGGACAAAGTTTACACTACACCGACATTCAAAATAAAGCTTCGGTTGATAAGTTAAAAACTTATTTAATGAGCAAAGGAAGATCAGATATTGTAATCGAAAAAATCAAGCCAGATATCGAAGATTGTTTTATGGCATTAAGTACAAAATCAGAAGATCATGAATAGTACACAACAGGTGATCCGTGTTAAAAACATGTACAAGAAATTCGGAGAATTTACGGCGAACAGTGATTTGACTTTCGAAGTAAAAGCTGGTGAAATTTTTGGTTTCCTGGGTGCTAATGGTGCAGGTAAAACAACGGCTATTAAAATCCTATGTGGCTTATCTTTCCCAACATCGGGAGAAATTAGTGTCGCTGGTTTTGATGTATACAAGGAACGGGAATCCGTCAAAAGAAACATTGGCTATATGAGTCAGAAATTCTCTCTTTACGAGGATTTAACGGTTTTTGAAAACATTCGATTCTATGGAGGCATCTATGGTTTATCTAAATCAGAAATTAATTCTAAATCGGACGAATTGCTAAAAAAACTTGATCTGGAACATGCAAGAAATAAAAGAATAAGCGCATTACCATTGGGCTGGAAGCAAAAATTAGCCTTCTCTGTAGCCATAATTCACAACCCTAAGATTGTATTCCTTGATGAACCAACCGGTGGTGTCGATCCCGTAACGCGAAGACAATTTTGGGATTTGATTTACGATGCCTCCCGAGCAGGAATTACCGTTTTTGTAACAACGCACTATATGGACGAAGCAGAATATTGCGACCGGGTATCCATTATGGTAGATGGTAAAATTGAGGCCTTAGATACGCCGGAGGAACTGAAAAAGCAATTTAATGCGACTGATATGGATCAGGTCTTTCTTAGTTTGGCCAGAACTGCAACTCATATAGAATAAGATTAATAAATATACGGATGAATCGATTTATCGGATTTTTAAAAAAGGAGTTCTATCATATTTTTCGAGATAAGAGATCTATGCTTATTCTGTTTGGAATGCCAATCGTTCAAATCATGCTCTTTGGTTACGTCATTTCTACGGATCTTAAAGATGTTAAAATGGCTGTATTGGACCATTCTAAAGATGAATATTCTGCAGAAATCATCAATAAAATAACCTCATCGGGCTACTTTAAACTAACTGAGAACCTCGAGTCTGCAGAAGAAGCCGATGCCATTTTTCGGAAAGGCGATGTGAAACTGATTTTAGTCTTCGAACCTGATTTTGGTAAGAACTTAATCAAAAACACAAAAGCTAATGTTCAGATTCTAACCGATGCTACTGATCCAAACATGGCTAATTTGGAGGTTAATTACTTGCAAGGTATTCTTCAAAACTACAATATCGAAATCAATAATGGAAAGAAAGAGCCCTTCAGGATTAAGTCTAATACACGAATGTATTTTAATTCCAATCTGGAAAGTGTTTTCATGTTTATTCCCGGTATAATGGCAACCATACTCATGTTAGTTTCAGCCATGATGACCTCAATATCAATTGCTCGCGAAAAAGAATTGGGAACCATGGAAATACTATTGGTATCACCCTTAAATCCATTACAAATTATATTGGGTAAAGTAACACCATATCTGGTTTTATCATTTATCAATGCCTTGGTTATTATTGGCATGGGCTATTTTATATTCGGTGTTCCAATTTTAGGCAGTTTTGCCTTACTAATGGCTGAGAGTATTCTATTTATCTTTCTTGCTTTATCCATCGGTATTTTTATATCAACAGTAGCAAAAAGTCAGCAAGTTGCAATGATGCTCTCCATGTTTGTATTAATGTTGCCTACCATCATACTTTCCGGCTTTATTTTTCCAATTCGAAACATGCCGCTCCCCCTTCAGATCATAAGCAATATAATACCTCCAAAATGGTTTATTGTGATTTTGAAAAACATTATGCTGAAAGGTGTCGGTTTTGAATATATATGGAAAGAGACTTTGATATTAATCGCCATGACCATAGGTTTCATCGGACTTAGCCTTAAGAAGTTTAAAACAAGATTAGAGTAATCCCGAAAGTAAGAATTATGCGAATTTTAAAATATCTACTACAAAAAGAGTTTTTACAGATTTTCCGTAACAAGAGCATGTTACCTATCATATTTGTCATGCCAATAGTTCAGCTTTGTATTCTGTCTTTTGCGGCTACTTACGATATGAAAAACACGAATCTGTATATTGTCGACAAGGATCTTTCCAGTCACTCCAGAGAATTAATTTCCAAATTTAATGGATCTCCGTTTTTCACAGTTAAAGAAATTGGTTTTTCGGAGGAAGAGGCGGAAAAAGAAATATTTAAAGACAATATTGATGCAATTCTTGTCTTCAATAAAGATTTTGGAAAGTCTGTTGATTTAAAAACACAGGCATCCATTCAGATTCTTGTGAATGCCATAAATGCAAGTTCAGCAGGCCTGTACAACGCTTACATCAATTCTGTTATTCAGGATTATAATCAGAATATAGCACTCAGTTTGGCAGGGCTAAGTCAGGACAATCAACACAATATGGTCAGATCGACTTACTCGCATCAGTTTAATCCCGAGATGAAGTATATACCGTATATGCTACCAGGTTTAATTGTTTTGCTGATTACCGTTATTAGCTTGTTTTTATCTGCAATGAATGTTGTGCGGGAAAAAGAGATTGGAACCATTGAACAGATCAATGTAACACCAATTAAGAAGTCTCAATTCATTCTAGCGAAGCTAATTCCCTTTCTGCTTATAGGCTTTTTCGTTTTGGGAATAGACCTTTTGGTTGCTGTTTGGGGATTTAAAATTCCGTTTTTAGGTTCAGTTTGGCTGATCTATCTGGTCGCCTTTGTCTATTTAATTGCAATCTTAGGCTTCGGCTTACTCATCTCAACACAAACTGACACACAGCAACAAGCCATGTTTATAGCTTGGTTTTTTATGGTCATTTTCTTACTGATGAGTGGTCTATTTACACCTATCGAAAGCATGCCCGAGTGGGGACAGAAGCTTAACATTCTCAATCCAATTGCTTATTTTATCAAAATAATCAGAATGATCATGTTAAAAGGTTCCGGCTTTTTTGATATCATCAAGGAAATAGGAATTCTAAGTATTTTTGCCATTGCATCCATCTCATTTGCTGTAAGAATGTACCGAAAGGTAGCCTAAAAGCCATATTGCATTCTTATAATAATATTATATTTTTGGAATACTGATCCTGTCTAAAATTCGTTTCTTTGATAAGATCAATATTCCTATAAATAATGAGGTTTAATATTAACACCTAATATTATTTTAACGCAACAATGATTAAAACACGCAACCCCAAATTCGATACCGCCTGGAGAATCCTTGTTATTCTTTCCGTTGTTATTCAAGCAACTTTACTCCCTCTTGATATTTTATTCGAATTAAGATTTCACCCATGGTATTATTTTTTGGATCTGGGGATTACTTTGGTTTTTTTATTGGATTTTCTTGAAAATATATATCGCTATAAAAGAATACAAAAGCACACTGTATTCAAGGATATTTATTGGGATACCTATTCATCTAAGAAATATTTTATTGCTGATGCTTTAGCTATTCTACCCTATGCCCTTTTGTTTTCACATCCAGCTTTGCAGCTGCTTAGAATGTTCAAGTGGGTAAAAGTATTTAGAACAATGCGCTTTTATCAAATCAGAAATATTAGAAACACAGCTGGCATTTCTTTCTGGTACTTAATTCTTGGTTTCTTCCTTTTATCCCATGGCTTCACCTGTCTCTGGTTATGGATTCATGGATTTGATTCCGGTATGAGTAATATCGACAATTACGTTCAATCTCTATATTGGATAATCACAACCTTAACTTCGGTAGGTTACGGAGACATTGTTCCTGTTGGTAATATTGAAATGTTGTTCACCATATTTCTTCAATTATTTGGAGTGGGAGTTCTTGCTTTTTTGGTAGGAACAGTTGTAGGTATATTCACAAAGAAAAATCCGGCAGAACAACGATTTATAGAGAATATGGAAAAACTTAGAGCATTAATCCATTATCAGCATATTCCTAAGAGCCTGGAAAATAGAATAAACGACTATTTTACTTACGAATGGAAACAAAAACTTGGATATGATGAGAGCGAGTTAATGGAAGCACTACCCTACGGTTTAAGAATAGAATTACAGCTCGAATTCAAGAAAAATGTCATCAAAGATATTCCTTTGTTCGATTGTGTTGACGATCATTTCATAAGAGACATAGCCCAATATCTTACACCTATGATATTAACACCTGGAGATTATTTATTCAGAACCGGAGATATTGCCAAGTCCATGTTTTTTGTACAAAAAGGAAAAATAAGTGTTCTCTCTGCCGATGAAAGTAAGCAGCTAACCATTCTGCAAAAAGGTGACTTTATGGGCGAAATAGGACTGTTTAAGAAAGTAAGCAGAACTGCAACAGTAAAGTCAATAAGCTATTCTGATGTGTACGAATTGCAAAAAAAGGAATTCGATAAAGTTTTGAAGAGATACCCTCAAATAGCTGAAAAATTGAAAGCAAAATCGATTTCAAGAGAAGAACGTTACATTTAAACTTATTAGCTCATATTTTGATACTGAAACCAGACAATAAGTATCGAGAATATAGGTTTATCTTATTAGAGAAATCCTTTATCAATAACCTACTGTTTCTTATACATCCACCGAAAACTGATTTATGCTTAAACAAGTCCTCTTCCTAATTCTGATAGCCTTAACAATTGCCTCTTGTTCGACAAAAAAACATGTAAGGAAACAAAGAAAAAATAAAACAATCCGGATAGAAAATGACGAGAAAGCTAAGATAAAAGAGCAAAAAAAGCAGTTTAAATTATCACAAAACCCTAAAAAGAAAACCAGTGTAAAGCATAAACTCGAAACACACTACAAGAAATACAAAGCAGTACCCTATAAATACGGAGGAACCAGCATAAAAGGTTTCGACTGTTCAGGCTTTGTACAATTCACTTACAAGCATCTTTTCAATATCAATTTGCCTCGAACAACTGGTCTAATGCTAAAAGAAGGTAATTCTGTTTCTAAAAGAAAACTTCAGGTTGGTGACTTAGTTCTATTTAGAACATCAAAACGGTACCGTCACGTCGGCATATTTATGGGCAATAATCTTTTTATGCATGTATCAACAAAGAAAGGTCTTATGAAATCAAACCTGGATAATCCTTATTGGTTAAAGCGTTACCTAACCTCTCGAAGAATATTTTAGGTCTGGAAAATAACAGATGAAAATAATATAAAAAGAAAAAACTCAGGTCCCCACCTGAGTTTTCTTACTAACCTAAATCTAACCTATGAAAAACTTTCTGAGTCGTTTGGAGTAAGACTCAGTTCTATTTATGAAAAAAATAGTTTTGTTTCTACACTACAAACATAGGTGTTTCTTTAGTTAAGGGGAGTCAACACAAGTTAAAGAAAGTTAAGAATGTATTTTTATTTGCGATTGGCTTAGACAAAATCGTGCTCTCTGTGAACATGGAGGGAGACTCCTCACTACGTTCGCCATAAACATGTTACGAACCTCTAAATGGATTCTCAGCCCTTTAATTTTGCTGAAACTTGAATACAAAAAAAACTCACCAATTTCTTGATGAGTTTTCTGTGAACATGGAGGGATTCGAACCCCCAACCTCCTCGGCCGTAACGAGGTGCACTATCCAGTTATGCTACACGTCCATTATATTTTTTTTGAATCAGAATAATGGAATTTTTCTGATTTAATTTACACAAATCATTTTGTATAAATTCTAATGTGAACATGGAGGGATTATTCCTCACTACGTTCGTCATGAATATATTACGAACCCCTTTGGGTTCTCATCCCTCCTACTTGGTGGGAAATTCAATCTTTTCGGTGAACATGGAGGGATTCGAACCCCCAACCTCCTCGGCCGTAACGAGGTGCACTATCCAGTTATGCTACACGTCCATTATGTTTTTTCAATCAGAATTACGGATTTTCTTCTGATTTCAATTATACAAATCGTTATTTGTATAAGTCCTTATTGTGAACATGGAGGGATTCGAACCCCCAACCTCCTCGGCCGTAACGAGGTGCACTATCCAGTTATGCTACACGTCCTTTTCTTAATTGCGATGCAAATATAAGGCTTTTTTTTCTAATGCTGCAAGCATTTTCTCTCCAAAAAAACACAGAAAGCCCTTTATTCATTATACAAAGCTGAATTTAAACCGTATACAAAACAAAAAAAATAACAAGCCTTGTAAATTCTCTACTTCTAAGCTTAATTTTTATTAAAACATCAGCTCTAAAATTGTTCTGAAGATAAAAAAGGCTAATTTTATTATTTGAAACAAAATTCCCTATTGTTAAATCAAGCTTTGTAAATATAAAATTACTGAAATGAAGAAATTCTTTAAAATTTTTGGTGGAATAATTCTAGTTCTCGTGCTACTATTAGCCCTACTTCCCTACCTTTTCAAAGATCAGATTATGGATCGTGTAAAAGTAGAGATGGATAAAGCTGTTGATGCAAAAATTGAAATTGCAGATGTCAGCTTATCTATGTTTAAAAATTTCCCAAAATTATTCGTTGAAATACAAGGCATTTCTGTCGTTGGTAAGGGTGATTTTTCGAATGACACCTTAGCTTATGTAGGTAGTTTGTATACTGCAGTTGATTTAGGCTCTGCAATTTCCGGGGAACAGCTTAATGTTGGAGCTATTGTATTGGCCAAAACAAAGGTAAATGCTTTAGTTCTTGAATCGGGAAAAGCCAACTGGGATATCTCTAAAGCTGAAACTGAAGAAGTTGTTGAGGAAGAAAGCACCGAAGCTTCTGACTTCAAAATTATATTCGAGGAAGTACGCGTTGAAGATTTCGCTTTGGAATACCACGATGCTACTCTAAAAGCAAACTTGGTTCTTGCTGATTTGGATTTAAACCTTAACGGTGATTTTTCTGCCAAAGAAACCAACCTGAACGTTAATTCTACCGCAACCGGAATCACCTTCGATTTTGAAGGCATAAAATATCTTAAGAATGCAAGCTTAGGTTTAGAGGCGGCTTTAGCTGCTGACTTAGAGAATATGATTTTCAATTTCAAGGAAAACAAACTCACTCTAAACGATTTGGAATTTGGTATGATGGGAAGTTTTGCCATGTTGGAAGATGCCTATAATATGGACATTAAACTAGATGCTAAAAAGACTGATTTCAAATCCCTCCTATCTATGGTTCCGGAAGCCTTTATGAAAGACGTAAAAGGTTTGGAAACATCCGGAAGTTTGGTTTTGAATGCTTTTATTAAAGGCGAATACAGAGAAGATCACATGCCTGCTTTTGGAGCGAAACTAAAAGTGGCTGATGCCAATATCAAATACCCTGATCTACCGGAAACCATCAATAACATTAAGATCGATGCCGAGGTGAACCACCCGGGTGGCGATTTGGATGCTTTAGTAACCGACGTGAATGCCTTTCACCTGGAAGTTGCCAATAACCCTATTGATGCAGAGATTCACATTAAAACACCAATAAGCGATCCTGAAATAAGTGGTCTTTGTAAAGGAGTTATTGACTTCGCCAAGATTCGCCATGCCATTCCAATGGATAGCATTAAGATTGCAGGTATTGTTACTTCTGATATCAGTTTCAAAGGGCGTTTATCAGCTATTGAGAAAGAAGAGTATGAAAAATTCATGGCCAAAGGTGATCTTAAGCTTAAGAATTTTGAATTTACCACGCCTGATTTCCCGCAAGGCATTCGTATCGTCAGTTCGGTATTGAGCTTTACACCACAGTTTATCAGATTAAATTCATTCGATTCTCGTATTGGAAAATCTGATGTACAACTAAAAGGTCGACTTGAAAATTACATTCCTTATGCCCTGAAAGGGAAAACACTTAAGGGGAACTTCAATATGAATTCAAGAAGTTTCGACTTGAATGAATTTATGACCGAAGAAGAAACTGCTGTAGAAACAACGGATACCATTCCGATGTCTGTCGTTCCTGTTCCTGCTGATTTAGATATCAAATTTGTTGCAAACATGCAAAAGATCAAATTTGACAAAATGCTGATTGAAGATGTAAAGGGGCTTATCGTCGTTAAGAATTCGGTTGCCAAACTGACCAATCTTTCAATGAACATGCTAAAAGGGCAAATGACCATGAATGGCTCATACAGTACCAAGGATGTTAAAAAGCCAAATTTCGATTTTGGTTTAGATGTAAAAGAGTTTGATATTAAATCGACTTACGAGTCTTTAAGTATGGTTAAGAAGATGATCCCCATGGCATTAAACTGCGAAGGAAAAGTATCATCTGATTTGAAGATTAAATCTCAGTTAAACGAGGAAATGGCTCCTGTTATGAATACCTTAAATGGTAAAGGTGCTTTTCACTCAAGAGGGATTATCATTAAAGACAGTAAAGCATTTGTTGCCTTGGCCAAAGCACTTAAGAATGATAGCTACAAGCGTATCTCTGTTTCAAAATTCGATATGAATTTTGTGATTACAAACGGAAATATCATTGTGAAGCCATTCAATACAAAAATTGCTGGTCATCAGGCTACCATATACGGTACACAGTCAGTAGATGGAAAACTGGATTTCACCATGGACATGAAACTACCTAAAGAAGAATTGGGTAGTGACGTAACTAAATTCCTTGACAAAATACCAGGAAACAAAAGCATTCAAAAGCTGGATGTCTCTGTTAAAATTACGGGAACCACTAACGATCCTAAAGTGAACTTAGACCTAAGCAAAGCCATTAAGCAAGCGAAAGATGCTGCACTGAAAGAATTGAAGAAAAAAGGCAAAAAAGATCTGGAAAAGAAAGCCAGAGACCTATTTAAAAAATTGTTCTAAAAGCTTTTCAGTATAGAGAAATAACTGATTCAAATCAGTCAAATAAATCATCCTCGTGAGTTCATTCTTACGAGGATCTTTTTTGTATTTAATCATGATAAAGTAGAAAACACAATCATATTGTAAACAATATTAATTTTACATTTACAACTTGGATTCAGGAATAAAAAAATAGATTCAATGACAATTGAAATAAAAACACATGAAAGAAAATTATTTAAAAACGTCGACTACACAGAAAAAACTTTAAGAGATCGGGAGTTTTATAAATGTAGATTTGTGGCCTGTATTTTCTTAAGGAGTGATCTGATTGGTAACAGTTTTGAAGATTGTACATTTGAAAATTGCGATTTTTCGATGACAAAAGTTCAAGGAGCAGGTTTTAGGAATGCGACTTTTAAAGAATGTAAGATTTTAGGTGTTGATTTTTCGGAGTGTAACAGATTTATGTTCTCCTTCTCATTTTATAATTGTCATTTGGATTATTCTACTTTTTATGGCGCAAAGTTGATGAAAACAAAATTCGATAAATGCTCTTTAAAGGAGACTGATTTTACTGAAGTCAATTTAACGGCTTCCGTATTTTCTGACTGTGACTTAAGCAATGCCATATTTTTAAATACCATACTAGAAAAGGTAGATTTCAGAACGGCAAAAAACTATTCGATAGATGCTGAATCTAATAAATTAAAGAAAGCCAAATTCTCAGCATTCAATCTTGAAGGTTTACTCTATAAATACCAATTGGATATCGATTACAGTTCTTAGATTTGATTTCAACCTAAAAGTTAAATCAAACTGCAAACTCGTAAAAAAGGACTAATTCCTCTGTGAAATCAGCTTTTTTTTTAAAATCGTAAGTAAATCTGGTGAAACAAAAAAGGTGGAATCAATTAAGACTCCACCTTTTTTCTATAAGTAAATTGAATAAGCTCACATGTAATAAGAACTCAAAACCAGCCAAACCATTTAATCCTCTTTACACTGAATGCTTATCCAATTCTAAATTTCTTACCAGAACAAAGCATATAGAGCAACCAAAACGATAATAATCGCATAGGATACCATATTGAATGTTTTCCCTGTTTTAAAAGTTTCTTTGCTAATTTCAATTCCTTTGGAATCGTCAGCACCTTTATTCTGCATATAGCTTACGACAGCTATTATTGCCATCGAAATAAGACAGGTTATGCCCATCTGATCAAGAAACGGTAATGATGGGAACAAACCTTCCAAAGCAGAACCTTCAAGCCAACCTTTAGGTCCGATTTTAAAAAACATAGCGATTGGAATAGAAGCCAGAATACCGACAATAGCCGCCCTATTCGTTGCTTTCTTCCAAAACAAACCTAACAAGAATACCGCTAGAATTCCCGGACTCACAACACCAGAATATTCCTGAATAAACTGAAAGGCCTGATCTAAACCAGCAAGCTGCGGTGCTATAAAACAAGCAATAACCAAAGCTCCTGCTGCTGACAAACGCCCTACATTCACAGTTCTTTTATCCGAAGCCTTAGGATTAAAATAAGGCTTGTAAATATCCATAGTAAAAATGGTAGATGTTGAATTCAGCATAGATGCCAGAGAAGATACAATTGCCGCTGCTAAGGCTGCAAAAGCAACTCCCTTAAGTCCGTTAGGTAAAAACTGCAACAACCAGGGATAAGCCTTATCAGCAGCCTCCAATGTTGGGGTACTGTTCTGAGCAGCATCGCCCAAGCGAGCCATTATAGACGGATCATTAACCATGACATAAGCCGCAATTCCGGGAATCACAACAATTAGGGGGATGATTAACTTTAAAACACCTGCAAACACAATCCCTCTTTGCGATTCCTTAAGAGATTTAGCAGCCAATGTTCGCTGAATAATATACTGATTGAATCCCCAGTAATACAGGTTTGCAACCCACATACCACCAATCAATACGCCAATACCCGGAAGGTTGACATATTGGGTATGTGCCTCATCCAGAATCATATGAAAACTATCGGGTGCCGCCTCGTAAATATGTTTAAAACCAGCTAATACACCCTCGCCACCTGATACGTGATTTAGAGCCAGATAAGTTGTTACTAACCCACCTAGAGTTAGGAAAACAACCTGAACAACATCGGTCCAGGCCACAGCCGATAAACCACCATACAGAGAATAACTGGCAGCAAAAAGGGCCAAACCAAAAATTCCGTAAATCATAGGAACACCCATAATGGTTTCCATAGCCAAAGCACCTAAATAAAGTACTGAGGTGAGGTTCACAAACACATAGAGAGCAATCCAGAAAATAGCTAATATCGTTTTCAGATTCGTTGAATAACGCTGTTCAACAAATTGAGGTATGGTATACAGTCCCTTCTCTATAAAAATAGGGAGGAAATACTTCCCAACAATTATCAGAGTAATCGCAGCCATCCATTCGTAAGAGGCAATGGCTAAACCAATGGCAAAACCAGAACCCGACATACCAATAAATTGTTCTGCCGAAATATTAGCCGCAATCAAAGATGCACCAATGGCCCACCAAGGTAACGATTTACTTGCTAAAAAATAATCATCAGCATTTTTCTGGTGTCCCTCCTTATCGCGGGATACCCAAAGACCTATACCGATTATAACGATTCCATAAATAATGAAAATCGCGTAATCTAAAAATGAAAATGTATTCTCCATACTCTTATATTTTGAACTTTTATTTAAATATCAATTCAGTCATTTATTTAAACTCAGCCATAAATTTAATAATTATGACAACTATTCAATAGCCTGTTAGCCTTTATAATGTTTCTTAGGTAACCTTCTTAAGCGTTCCGCACTGGTTTCAGGCGTAATATCGCGTTGAGGATTTCCCAACATTTCGTAGCCTACCATAAATTTCTTAACCGTTGCTGAACGAAGCAGTGGTGGATAAAAATGCATATGCAGGTGCCATTCCGGATGCTCTTCTCCATCGGTTGGAGCTTGGTGAATACCTGCCGAATAAGGAAATGAAATCTCAAAAAGATTATCGTAACGTATGGTTAAGTCTCTATAGATGGCTGCAAATGCTTCTTTCTCTTCCTCATTCATTTGTCCTAAATGCTGAATAGCTCTTTTAGAAATAATCATGCTTTCAAAAGGCCAGGTTGCCCAATAAGGAACCAAAGCCACAAAGTGCTCATTCTCGACTAAGATACGCTCCTGCTTATCCAATTCTTTCGCCAGATAATCTTCAAGCAAAGTTTTTCCATGCTTGTCGTAATACGCTTTTAGCCTAAGCGATTCTTTTGCCGGCTCGTCGGGTACCGAAGATTGCGCCCAAATCTGTCCATGTGGATGCGGGTTACTACAGCCCATTACTGAGCCTTTATTCTCGAATATCTGTACGTAATTGATTTCTTCACGACTTCCCAGTTCAGCATACTGCTCCTGCCACAAGTCCACAACTTTTTTTACAACTGCAACCTCCATTTGGGGAATGGTTAAATCGTGACGAGGCGAAAAACAAATCACACGGCAAATGCCTTGTTCACTTTCTGCACGAAACAGGTCGTCTTCATTCACACCCCCTTTAGGTGCATCTAGGTTTAATGCAGCAAAATCGTTGGTAAAGACATAAGTTTCATCATAATTCGGATTCTTCTCACCTCCTATTCGATCATTACCCGGACACAGGTAACATTCCGGATCGTGCTCAGGACGTTTTTCTTCACTTACTTTCTCAACCTGTCCCTGCCAGGGACGTTTGGCACGATGTGGTGATACTAAAACCCACTCCCCTGTTAAAGGGTTATATCTTCGATGAGGATGATCCTCCATATTAAATTCTGACATATTTTCCTTATCTGTTTTCGCTTATTGCTTCTCTCTTATCGATAATCTGATAACAAATGATTTCTTCATTACCTCCACAAATCAGCATATCAACTCATCAATACATTATCACATCAACTTTATTCAAGTCTTTTTGCTCCATCTCCAATTTCAGCCACATAGAAATCGGGTTCCAGACCTACTCTATTCTTATAGTTTTCGCCAACCGTTTTAATAAAAGTTGCCACAGCCTCATCCTTAACAAGGCTTACAGTACAACCTCCAAATCCGGCTCCTGTCATACGGGAGCCAAGAACATCATCAATCTTACGAGCTTCTTCAACCATAGTATCCAATTCAACTCCTGTTACCTCGTAGTCATCACGAAGCGAATCATGAGACGCATTCATCAACAGACCAAATTCTTCAAGTTCTCCTTTTTTTAATGCATCAATCGCCTCAAACACACGTTGATTTTCTGAAACAACATGCTTAGCTCTGCGAAGAATAACATCATTTTTAAGTAAGTGTTTCAAATTTTCGAACGTCTCGTTATTGAGCTCACACAAGAAATCAATCTTCTGTTCCCGATCAATCAATTCAACAGCAAGCTCGCATTCTGCACGTCTTTCATTGTACTTGGAATCAGCTAAACCTCTTTGCTTATTAGTATTTCCAATAACCAACTTATAACCATCCATTTTGAGAGGTACGATATCATACGCCAGCGTATCGCAATTCAAGGCTAAAACATGATTTTTAACGCCCATGCCAATGGCAAACTGATCCATAATGCCACAATTGACTCCTACGAAATCATTTTCAGCTTTTTGCGACATTTTCACAAGCTCTATTTGATCTAAATTTGCTTCAGCCAATTCATTAAAGGCAACCGACATCACTAATTCTACCGACGCAGATGACGACAAGCCAGCACCATTGGGGATATTACCAGAAAATAAGAGTTCCATGCCCTTGGCTTTAAATCCTCTTTTCTGAAACTGATCCAAAACACCCATCGGGTATTTTACCCATTCCTTATTTCCTTTTTTAATCTCGCTAGTGGAAATTCTGGTCTTATATTCGAAGTTTTCACTTGAAAAAAAGATAGAATCATCCTCTCTCTCCCTAAGAATCAAATAAGTTCCAAAACTTAAAGCACAAGGAAAAACATAACCACCGTTATAATCAACATGCTCTCCGATAAGATTTACCCGACCCGGGGCAAAATATATTTTACAGTCTCCCTCTCCGTAAAGATTAAAGAACTGTTTCTTTAGTGTTTCAATATTCATAAAAAAAATCAAACTGGTTGGTACTGGTCGGTAAATATATGAATAGTTTTTACGATTCCAAAAAGGAAGTATACTTAGTTTAAAATTAGTCTTTTAAACTCAATCTAAACAAGACAAAAATGAAAGTATTCTATCCATCTATCAGAAAAAAAAAATAAAGCCTACCCATTACAACAATAACAAGTAGACTTCGCTTATAAAGATCATTATATCAGGCTTATTCTATATAGTTGTCCTTAATATCCTGAACAACTTCCGGATTAAGCAATGTGCTGATATCGCCCATATCTTCAAAATTTTTCTCAGCAATTTTTCTAAGTATTCGTCGCATAATTTTACCCGAACGTGTTTTTGGAAGACCTTTGGAAAATTGTATTTTATCTAATTTTGCAATTGGACCAATATGCTCAGCAATAATTTGATTAATCTCTTTACGAACATTATCATGTATTCTGGACTCACCAACTTCTTTTAATATGACGAAACCATAAAGTGCATTTCCTTTAATATCATGAGGAAATCCAACAATTGCAGATTCAGCAACAGCCGGATGCTCATTAATCGCATTCTCGATAGGTGCTGTTCCCAAATTATGTCCTGAAACAATAATCACGTCATCAACTCGTCCGGTGATTCTATAAAAACCAACAGCATCTTTTAAAGCACCATCACCAGTAAAATATTTATCCTCAAAGGTTGAAAAGTAAGTTTCCTTATATCTTTCATGATTTCCCCATATGGTACGTGCCATAGATGGCCACGGGTATTTAATACACAAACGGCCCTCTACCTGATTACCTTTCAGTTCCTTTCCATCTCCATCCATTAAGGCTGGTTGAATTCCCGGTAAGGGCAAAGTCGCATAAGTTGGAATAGTTGGTGTGACATAGGGTATTGGCGCTATCATAATTCCACCTGTTTCGGTTTGCCACCAGGTATCAACTATAGGACAGTTCTTCTTCCCGATATTATCGTTATACCAATCCCATGCTTCAACATTTATAGGTTCTCCAACAGTTCCAAGCACCTTTAATGAGGATAAATCGTATTTCTCGATGAAACTTAAATTTTCCTTAGCCAAAGCCCGAATTGCTGTTGGGGCTGTGTAAAGCTGATTAACCTTGTGTTTTTCAATAACGTGCCAGAATCGACCAAAATCAGGATAACTTGGTATCCCCTCAAACATAAGGGTTGTAGCACCATTTAGCAGTGCTCCATACACAATATATGAATGTCCGGTTATCCAACCAATATCTGCTGTACACCAGAATACATCTTTCTCACGATATTGAAAGATGTTTTTGAAAGTATAAGCCGTATAGACCATATATCCGGCAGTAGAATGAACCATTCCTTTGGGCATACCTGTTGATCCGGAGGTATAAAGAATAAATAAATCGTCTTCGGCTTCCATAATTTCAGGAGTACAATCTATACTTGCCTTATCAAGCAAGGGCTGCACCCACTCATCTCGCCCTTCTTTTATAGAAACATCTGAATGGATTCTCTTAACGACCAACGCCGATTCAACACATGGACTAGATTCCAGAGCTTCATCAACAATTCCCTTAAGGTCTATAGTTTTTGCACCACGATAAGCACCATCTGAAGTGATAATCATCTTGCAACTACTATCATTTAAGCGTGTAGATAGTGCTTTAGCTGAAAAGCCTGCAAATACAATGGAATGAATGGCTCCTATACGAGCACAGGCCAACATAGAGATAGTTAGTTCAGGAATCATAGGAAGATAAATACAAACTCTATCTCCTCTTTTAATGCCTTTGGATTTTAATACATTCGCAAAAGCACAAACTCGCTCATGCAGCTCTTTATAAGTAATATGTTCAGAATCTTCATCCGGATTATTAGGCTCAAAAATAATCGCGACTTTATCCGCACGAATTCGTAAATGTCTATCGATACAATTTTCAGTAATATTCAATTGAGCACCTTCGAACCATTTCACATCAGGCTTTTTAAAGTCCCAGGAAAGAACTTTGTCCCAAGGTTTTCGCCATAAAAAATGCTCTTCTGCAATTTCTTCCCAAAAATTCTCCGGGTCTTTTACAGATTCTCTGTAAACTTGAAAATACTCTTCAAGGTGCTTAATGTGATAATGACTCATATATCCAGGTATTGGTTATTACTAACTCAAAACGATTTCCTGGAAACAAGATACGAAACATTCTCTATTTGCTTATTTTTTTTATTTAAAACCATATCAGCCAACAAATTACCCATTGCGGCAAAATCTGTTGATATGGTTGAAATTCCATCTGCGACAACCTCCTTTAGAGGTGTATCGTTATAAGAAATAATACCTAAATCAACTCCTAGTTCAAGATTTCCAGACTTGGCTGTTTTCACCAGGGAAACCAAATCTTTATCAGATGGCACAATATAAACTTCCCCGCTATGTATTTGATGGTTTTTAAGACTGGAAATCACTTCAGACTCCCATATATTCTTATGCTTGTCACAAAATTTATTAAAACCTTTCATCTGTCCAAGAGGCTCTTTCCCTCCCGGGAAAACCAAAAATAGTTTTTGATATTTCTTTAGCTCGTCCATTCCTGAATTTAAAGCAGAAATCATATCTTTTTCAAAATTCTGATGAACCGATGGGTAATGCTTCACAAGCGTAGCATTCGTTTGGTCTAAAATATAGACTTTATCCTGTGGCAACTGCTTCAGAATAGAATGTGCATCGTTAAATTTCGCCGGCATAATCACATAAGAGGTATAAGCTCCATTACTAGCCTCTATTAAATCCTTAAAAACCTGCCGGTTAAAATGATGAAAATAAATATCGACAACTGCCTGACCTTTTAAACTCTCCAAAAATGAATTATACAAGACTTCCTTAAAGGCATTTAATTCATCGAAAAGAAGAAAAATTTTATGCTTAAACTGGGTTACTGTACTTTCCACATAATAACCTTTACCAGGCACAGAAGAAATGACACCCCTGGCTTTCATCTCATTAAAAGCTACCAACACGGTATCTCGCGACAAAGAAAACTCTTTACAAATCGCATTGATAGACGGCAAACGATCTCCCTTCTGAATTAAGCCAGCTTCAATAGCTTCTATCAAAGAATTAATCATTTGTTTATATTTAGGGATACCCGAACCGGATGATATCTTAAAAATTTGATTCAACATATAATGTATTTAATATCTCAATGGATGAGATGACAAAATTAAAAAATAATTAGAACAAACAAATATACAATATTAACTACAGGTAGCTACCAGTATGCAATTATTAATTTATACAACATGTTTGATAGTGAGAAAATTTCTTCTAATTTCGGGACTCTAAATACGAGAGGAACCAAGGAATGTTTATCAAAGATAAGATTCTATAGATCAAAAGCAAAGCCAAATTTAAAATGATTCAAACCAAAGCCTTCAGCCAAACAAACCCAAATATTAAACAGTTCGTTATTACCAATAAGAATGGTGTTTGCGCTAAAATTACAAATTATGGTGCGATACTTACTTCTTTGAAGTTGCCTTTAAAATCAGGTATGAGAGAAATTGTTTTGGGTTTTGGTTCTCATGAGGAATATCAAACTGAAGCTTACCTTAAAGACTACCCCTACTTCGGAGCAATCATTGGTCGCTTTGCCAATAGAATAAACAAGGGGAAAGTTATTATTGATGATAAGGAAATTCAACTCCCAACTAACCATGGTAAACACTTACTGCACGGTGGACATTCGGGTTTCGACAAGCAAATCTGGGATACAGAAATTATTGATGAATCAAAACTGCAGCTAAGCTTATTTAGCAAAAATGGTGATCAGAACTTCCCCGGGAATATGAGAATAAAGGTCATTTATGAACTGACTGATGCTAATGAACTAGCCATAAATTATTCTGCTACTTGCGATAAAATTAGTCCTATCAATCTCACCTCACATACTTATTTCAACTTTACAGGTGGAAAAGAGAACATCTTGAATCATGAACTTCAAATTGATTCGGATCAAATACTGGAAAACAATTCAGAACTGATTCCTTCCGGAGATTTCCTGAAAGTAGAGCATACAGCTTTTGATTTTAGAGAAGCTAAATTAATCAAAGAAGATATTGCAGATATTGAAAATTACGACAATTGCTACGTTTTAAAAACAGCAAACAAAAGCCTGAAAAAGATCGCTGAAGTTTACGAAGAACAATCCAATATCAGGATGGAAGTTTCCACTGATTTCCCGGGGCTTCAAGTCTATACAGGTAAGTATATTAATATTGAGAATCAATTTGGTCCATTTTCCGGACTAGCTCTTGAAACGCAAGGCTTTCCTGATGCGCCCAATCAAGCCAACTTTAATCATGGCTTAATTCATCCGGGCGAAATTTACCAACATCAAACACGCTATCAGTTTCATTTCTAAAACATCGGTTTATTTCCTGTATATAACAGAGTTTATATCCCCAAATTCCCTCACCATTCTTCAAAGAATCTTCATTTTACCCTCTGCTTATTTCAAATCCAGCTTAAAAAATATAGCTAATGCAAAATCACAATTTGTAAGCTGAATTCTAGTGTTAAAGGGGTGTTTGGTCATTCCGTTTAGAATTCTGGTCAATTTGTACAAGTCGAAAAGGCCTATTTTTACTTGCTTTACATACGAAAATTGATACACCTGCATGCGAGTTGTAGAGGTTTTCAAATTTAGGTTCGTAAAGTAAGAGTATGCTCTTTCAATTTGGTAGCTTGTGGAGCATCTCTTATTTCTTTATCTTTGAGTTTTACGCAAAGCATACGATGATAAGAACATTTATAACTTCTTTATTATTACTTCTCTTTTTCTGTAGCACTAAACTGCAGGCCGACCAGCATTTTCAAAAACTTCACAAATACACAACAGAACACGGCATTGCAAACAATACGATCCATTCTATTTTTCAAGATTCAACAGGGCGCATATGGATTGGAAGTATGAATGGTTTATGTACTTATAATGGTAAAGAATTTATCAGTTTTCAAAATACAGATTCTTTAAAATCAAATACAATCATTTTCATCGGTCAGATCGATAAAAACCAGCTCCTTTTGGGAACCAAGAATGGCAATTACATCTTTTCCATTTTAGAAGAGAATTTCACTAAAATTCATTTGCCTGAAAATGAAAACTCTCCTGCCACTGCCCTTTTCAGAATTAATAACAAAACTTTTATTGGTAGCAAAAAGGGAATTTACAAATACAATACGCAAAAACGAGAAGGAAAAAAAATAGCTCAGATCTCCATTACTTGCAAGCAAGTATCTCCTGAAAATAAAGTTCTTCTGGGAACTAATGGGGATGGTATATGGGAAGCTAATTTAAATAACGATAAACTCAAACTTACACCTGTTTTTAAGACACTTGCAAATGAACAGATAAAAGCCATGCATTTTAAAGAGGGAGGAACCCTTTTAGTTCTGAGTAAAAAAGGGCTTTGGCTTGCTGATAAAAACGAAACAAAACTCATTATTTCAGGCTCATTCTCATCACTTGAAGTGTCGCAGCAAAACGAGATACTACTGGGAACTAAGGGGCATTTTATTCAACAAGTGTATCAAAGTAATAATCAGTTCAGCCTAAAAAATTATATCAAGCAAGACAATGAGGTCTTCAACGACTATTTCGATGCTCATATTAATATTCTTTTCAAGGATGATTCAGGTGTTATTTGGATTGGAACTAATCGAGCAGGAGTTGACAGAATTGATCGCAAGAAAATCACGTTTACCAAATATAAAAGCAAGGCTCAAAGCCAAGCTGCCGAAGCGGGGTATATTAATGCACTCACACAAAGTGAAGATGGAAAAATATGGGTTGGAACTTCAGGCAAAGGTCTGTTCCTACTGAATAAAGCAAAAGAAGAGTTACTTCCTGTTAAGGTTCTGAATATAGACACAGATAGCCTTTATATTGAAGCCTTACTACAACACAACAATAAACTCTATATTGGAACAAGACATCATGGCATTATTACAGCAAACTATCCTCCACAAAACTTCAGTGAGGTAAAAATATCAGGACATATCTTTTCTTCAGAAGCTGGTTTAGAAAAAAACAACTACATCTATTCTCTAAAGAATTTCAATAATCGACTCTACATCAACTCTTCCAAAGGCACATTTAAGTACGATTTCGGAACAGATAAGATGGTGAAAACCGACAGCCTTCCTTCTTTAAACATTGAGATTGACTCTTTGAACAACAAGTGGATTCTATCTTATAATATGAACCTATTTTTTAATCAAACTCAAGTCAAACTCGAAACCGAGGTGTCTGACATTCTCCTTTCCAATAATCAAGGTGTTTGGGTTCCCACATTAAAAGGTTTGGCATTAATCGATAGTGAAAATAAAACACCTGTCTTTTTTAATCCGCCGGAGAAAGTCATTGAATTTACATCCATAAGGGAAGATCAGCAAGGTCACTTCTGGCTTGGGTCACGTATGGGTATCTATCGATTCGATCCCCAAAGCAGAATCTTTTCGGCCTACCAAATTCCTGGCGGGGCAAAGGCCAATAGTTTTAACCATGGGAAAATATTACAGACAGAACAAGGTGAATTTTTCTGGGGTAGTAACGATGGACTTGTAGCTATAAAGCCTTCAACTGTTGATTATTTGCCTATGGCCAGGTTTGAAATAGAGAGAAACAGTAAGAATTCAGCTATATTTGAGGTGTACAACTACTCTTTTAACCATCAGGAAGACAACAGTATTGCCTATCAATTCTCACACCCTGATTCGCTTTGGCATCTGATTCCTGCTAACAGTTCGAGACTTGACTTTTCTCAGATAGAAAAAGGCTCATACACAATAAATATAAGCGTTGTAAATGCAGATGGTCTTTTTAATAAGGCATACCAATCCTTTAATTTCGATATCAAGAATTCCAATAAATCAAGCTTAAGCTGGTTGTTACTCGTAATTATCGGCTTAATCGGAGCAGTCATCATTATTTTAAAACGGAAACAAAATCCAATTCCTTTCGACGAAACCGAATATAGTACCTCAATTGAAACGCCCGAAGACAAAATCTATAAGGAATGGATGCGTGACGATTTTATGCAAAAAGCCATTGAAATTATCGAGGGAAGTATTTCGAACACTTCTTTTGGCGTAAACGAGCTATACGAAAGCATGCAAATGAGTAAATCAAACTTCTATCGAAAGCTCAAAATCATTACCGATCTGTCACCCAATGAACTGATTCGATTCATTAGACTTCGAAAATCAGCTCAGCTGCTTATTCTACCCGATTTAAGTGTGAATGAAATTGCCTACGAAGTGGGATTCAACACACCTTCTTATTTCACACGTTGTTTTAAACAGCAGTTTGGCATAGCTCCTTCAGAATACAAAGAGTATTATGAAAGCTTGTGTAGTGTTGTAAAATAACACATTTCTAATTATAGTTGGTTAATTAAAACCACTCCAGCTTGCTGACAAACCACTCCTCCTTAAAATTAAGGAGGGGAAATCTAAATTTCTGATTTCTCTACTTAAGTGAAATTTTATTAAAGAAGTAAACAAAAGCTCCCTATACTCTCTTCACATCCCACGAAAAAACACCACTTCTCTCCCTTAGAAATCATCAAACAAGCTCACTTTTATTTAAACCCTCACTTTTCATGAAAATTGGTCAGTTTGTATAGAATTTTGGTCATTCTGTACAGCCCAAACCCTCTACAATTCGCTTGTTTTGGGGTATTCATTTAATAAAGGATCAAACCTTCATGTCATTTATTTTCATTCCGAATGAATAAATAACAGTCGAAAACACCCAGGAATTCACCTGCATCCTAATCTAAATGGAGACAAATCATTTCTTAACTAACCTAAACCTTATGAAAGAAACTTATCGAAATTTAGCAAGGCAAAGAGGCCTTCTAAAACAAAGCTTTTCATGGATAACAGGCTTGTGCTTTATGGCATCCCTAATAATGGCTGGCCCGGCATCAGCATCCATTAATGACCGTAATACAGAAACGTCCGTACAGCAAGGACAGGAAAAGTTAATTCAGGGGCAAATTCTGGACAAAAATGGTGTAACTGTAGTTGGTGCTAATATTATTATTAAAGGTACGACAACAGGTACAACAACCGACATAGATGGAAACTTCCAAATAAGTGTTCCTGAGAATGCAACTCTGATTTTCAGCTTTATTGGTTTCTTAAATCAAGAGGTAGCAGTAGCTGGCAAGTCAATAATTAATGTTACGCTACTAGAAGATGCTCTGGGACTTGACGAAGTTGTTGTCGTTGGGTATGGAACCCAGAAAAAAGCTAACCTTACGGGATCTGTTTCAGCTGTAAAAGGTGATGAAATGGTGAAAAAACCCATGACCGATGCACGTCAGGCCCTGCAGGGTGTATCTACTGGTGTCACTATTATAGATCGAGGTGGTATCCCTGGTGAAGAGAATCTGAATATTAATATTCGAGGTATCGGATCCTTATCCTCCAATACAAACCCTTTAGTTTTAGTCGATGGTATTGAAATGTCAATGAGTGATATAAACCCTTCTGATATTGAAAGTATTTCAATTTTGAAAGATGCAGCATCCTCATCAATTTATGGTGCAATGGCAGCCAATGGTGTTATCCTGATTACCACAAAAAGAGGACAAGAAGGTGGCTACAAAGTCAACTACGATGGCTATTATGGCTGGCAAACTCCTGCTACCCTACCCGAACAAGTTGGAGCTGAAGATTACCTGAACCTGGTAAACGAGGCCCTTGTTAATGCCGGACTGGATGCAAAATACTCTGATGATTACATACAGAAAACGGTTGCTGGTGACGATCCAATCAATTATCCTTATGCAAATCTGTTTGAAGAGCTGTTCGAGACCGCTCCGGTTTTCAATCAATCACTACGAATCAGTGGTGGAAATGAGAAATCAAAAATAGCCTTATCTCTGAATCATATGGATCAGGAAGGTATGCTTAAGAATGTCAGTTCGAAGCGCTATGGTTTCCGTTTGAATACAGACTTTCAGGTGAAAGACAATTTTAAAGTCAGAGCAGATGTTTCGTTCAACCGAAGAGATAACGAAAAGCCAAACAGGTTAAATTCAGCTATAGGAGCCATGGTGGGCACCTCACCCGTTACTGTTTTAAAGTATCCCAATGGTGTGTATGGTTTGAATAAAGACAATACCAATGCCCTGGCTTGTCTTGAAGTTGGCGGAATGAATGAGTCCGTTGATGAAACGCTTAACATGAAAATCGGAACCGATATAGAGATGGTAAAAGGCTTAACGCTTAAGGCTGATCTTTCATACAAAAGCATCAATAACCGTTACAAAAACTACACCGCTGCATATGACTTTGTGGATCCTGAAAATACAGACAATGTCATTCAAAAATGGTCACCAAGTAAATTGGTCGATGGTCGATGGCAACAGGAGGAAATCAACTTTAAGGCCTTGCTGAATTATAACACAAGCTTTGGCGATCATGAACTCGATCTGTTAGCAGGTACTGATATTACAGAGAATACAGCCTATATCCTTAATGGAGCGCGTAACAATATTTACGGCGATAATTATACGGAGTTGAACACAGGTGATGCCGAAGGTCAAACCAATGAAGGTTACCAGGAAGACTGGGCTTTACTTTCATATTTGGGAAGGGTAAACTATGCCTACAAAGGCAAATACCTGCTTGAAGGAAATATCCGTTACGATGGATCATCCCGATTTGCAGAAGGAAACAAATGGGGCGTCTTCCCATCCTTTTCAGCAGGTTGGAGAGTGACGGAAGAAGATTTTATGAATGAGATTAGTATGGTAAATAACCTGAAACTAAGAGGTAGTTGGGGACAATTAGGGAATCAGAACATCGGTTACTATAAATTTTCGTCTACCGTTTATGCTGATTTCCCTTATAACTTTAACGACAACGAGGTGAATGGCTATTCGCAATGGTATTTTGCTAATACCGATATCACCTGGGAAACAACCGAAATGATAGATTTTGGTTTGGACCTTGCCTTATTCAACAACAAACTGGAAATTGTTGCTGACTGGTACCAAAAAGATACCAAAGATGTTCTGTTGAAATTGCCAATTTCATATTTAACCGGACTAAGTGCCTCAGAAACCAATGCCGGTCAGGTTCGAAACACAGGTTGGGAACTGGCGATTACCCATCGAAATACGATTAATGATTTGACTTACTCTATCGGTTTCAATATCTCCGATGTGAAAAATGAACTGATTGACTTTGCAGGAAACGAGCCTTCAATTAGCGGATGGACTATCCTAAAAGAAGGTGAAGCGATCAATTCATTCTACGGATATGAATCTGATGGCTTATTCCAAACTCAAGCCGAAATTGATGCGCATGCCGTTCAACCTAACCAATCGGAGCTGAAGCCCGGTGATATTAAACTGGTTGATCAGAATGACGATGGTGAGATAAACGACGATGATCGTAAGGTCATCGGCTCTCCAATTCCACATTATACAGTTGGTCTTAACCTTTATGCCGAATACAAAGGTTTCGATTTTTCAGCCTTCTTTCAGGGTGTTCTCAAGGCTGAAAACTATTTCTATGGTGCACCTAACGAAGGTCCGGCATATGAAATCTTCACAACAACCCGTGTATTGGATCGATGGACACCTGAAAACACCGATGCTTCCTTTCCAAGATTACAGGCTGCCTCAAACAAAAACAACTATCTGTACAACGATTTTTGGATAAGAGATGCCTCATACGTCAGATTGAAAAACCTGCAAATTGGTTATTCTTTCCCTAAATCTGTATTGGAAAGATTAAAGCTTGATAAATTGAGATTATATGTCGGTGGGACCAATCTGTTTACCATTACGGATGTAGAATCGGGACTCGATCCGGAAACTTATGATGGAAGACCAAATTACTACCCACCTGTTTCAACCTATACAATGGGAATTCAAGTTCGATTCTAATGGGATTACAATCTAAAAGAATAAATAATCTTAAAGTGAAATATATTATGAAAACAAATATAATTTGCCTGACTTGTGCTCTAATGATGGTACTGGCAGGCTGTAGCGACGATTTTCTGGAGCGTACACCTAGCGATCAGGTATCTTCAGCAGATTTCTTCACTCAGGAGAAAGATTTGGTCTATGCATTAAATGCAGCCTATGCTTCTATTGGTTTCAATAGCTGGGGAAGTAAATATGGCTATTCAACCGATTTGCTTCGTGTCGAAGCTTTAACCGATAATGCACTTGATCACCACTCATGGAATGCGGGTTATCGTCTGGCTGACGGAACAGCCTCTTCTTATGACGGCTATGTTGAAACCCGCTGGAAAGAACGATACAGAGGTATTCAAAGAGTAAATAGAATATTGGAAGGTGCCGATGGGGTTACCGATATTAATGCCGACTATAAGGCCCGCTTACTTGCTGAAGCAAAATTCCTGAGAGCCTTCTTTTATTTTGATTTGGTTTACCTGTTTGGCGATGTACCTTTCCTTACAGCCAGTTTAGAACCTCAAGATACAACACCTGTCGAAGATGCTGATGGCGAAAAAGAAGCTTCTGAAGCGGCAAAAAGAACCGACAAGAGTGTGATTCTGGATGCCATTGTAACAGATTTGACTGAGGCTGCTACAAAGCTTCCTAACACTTACTCAAGTGAAGATATGGGGCGTATAACCAAAGGTGCAGCTCTGTCTATGAAAGCAAGAATCCTTTTATATCAGGAAAAATGGAGCGAAGCTGCTCTTACAGCCAAAGCCGTTATGGATTTGGGCATCTATACCATTCACCCCAATTATTCAAGCATGTTCACCTACGAGGGGATCGGCAACTCCGAGGTCATTTTTGATTTACAGGAAGTAAAAGACTCTGATAACCAATGGAATTTCACAGTTCAGAATTATGGCCCTAACTCAGCAGGTGGCTGGAGCAGTGGTTGTCCTATGCAGTCTTTGGTTGACACTTATGAGTGTACCGATGGTAAAACAATAGCCGAATCAGCTTTGTTCGATCCAAACGATCCATATGCAAACCGTGACCCTCGAATGAAATATTCCATTCTTTATCCGGGCAACGACTGGCGCGATGGTGTCTTTAACTCGATTCCCGGAGCAACTTACCCTGGAAAAGAAATCATTCCAGGCGATGACTTAACCGACGGTACAGGCGGTCAGTGGAACAAAACAGCCACAGGTTACAATTGGTTGAAATATATATCAGAAGACGATATCGACAATGGCGACTACTGGAATGGTTCCATCCATTACATCCTGATTCGTTATGCTGAGGTTCTACTGACTTATGCCGAAGCAAAAATTGAGAGCAATGATATCGATCAGTCTGTTTACGATGCCATAAACGAAGTGCGCCAACGTGCCGATGTGAACATGCCTGTGGTTACTAGTGGTAAAAGTCAGGATGAGTTGCGTACGATACTAAGACGCGAACGACGCGTGGAATTGGCTTTTGAAGGCTTGCGCCTGATGGACATCAGAAGATGGAAAATTGCAGAGAATGTGATGCCTGGTGTACCTGAAGGCTTGACTTACACTGATCCTGACTCAGGGCAACCCGTAACACTTTCGTGGGGAACACGTGTATTCGACCCTAACAAACATTACCTGTGGCCTATTCCACAAGCAGAGATTGACATTACCCACATTCAGCAAAATCCTGGATGGTAGCAAAATAACAAATCATTCCCGGAAGTATCCCTCCGGGAATGATTAACAAAATCAAACATCACAAATAAGAAACAAAATATTTCAACTTTTGCTTAACTCTCAGTAGTTAACGGAGGGTGTCGTATAGGAAAGAAAAACCAAAATGAATAGAATACTATTATCAGTCATTTTTATCTACCTCTTTCATAATGCCATTGCGCAAGAAAAGGTATTTCCGGGAGCCGATGAGCAAAGCCCGTCCCGAGCCCAATATTTTTCATGGATCAACAACACCAACGAAGGAACTACTGAGGAACAAACCCTTATCAATCTTGATTTTTTCCAGTGGCTTAATCAGGAGTACGGAATGGTTCTTGACATTTACGCTTTCGACGCGGGTGCTATCGATGGCAAACGATTTTACGGCGATATGCGTTCCGAACGTTTTAAAAAACAATTTCCCAATGGCTTCGATCCCCTTTACGAAAAAGCAAAAGCCATTAACACACGATTAGGTGTTTGGGGTGGTCCCGATGGTTTTGGAGATACCGAAGCTGAAAAGCAAGCCCGAATTGATCAGATGGTCAGCCTTTGTAAAGACTATGAGTTTGCCCTGTTTAAATTCGATGCCGTTTGTGGTCCTTTACGTCCTGAAAAGGAAGATGCCTTTATCGAAATGATGAAAGCCTGTCGCCAATACAGCCCCGACCTGATTTTGCTAAATCATCGCCTTGGCTTAAAGAAAAGCAAGCCCTATGCCACTACCTTTCTGTGGGGTGGTCAGGAAACTTATATCGATGTGTTTACCACCAACAATACAACAGCACCCCATCACCGCGCCGGAGCTCTCGACAGAGGCTTAGTTCCCGGGTTAAAAAGATTAACTGAAGATCATGGCGTTTGCATCTCATCCTGTATCGACTATTGGGATGATGATTTGATTATGCAAGCTTTCAACCGCAGCATGATATTGGCTCCTGAAATTTATGGTAACCCCTGGTTACTAAATGATGATGAGTTTGCCAAGCTGGCAAGAATCTATAACATTCATAGAAAATATGGCAAAATTCTGGTTAATGGGAAAGTATTGGATGAAGATAAATACGGCAAATCAGCTGTCTCGCGAGGAGATGCTGAAACCCGTTTGGTTACCCTATCGAACCTGACTTGGGAACCAATGACCTATACCATTAAACTGGACGAAGAAATCGGTTTAAGTACTGATAAAAATATTGAACTCAGACAATTCCATCCCACCGAAAAAATAATGGGACACTATACAAAAGGAAGCGAAGTTGAAGTGCGTGTAGAGCCTTTCCGCTCCTGCCTCCTATTGGCCAGTTCGCAAACATACGATGAGCCTGGTTTAGTAGGAACAGACTACCAGATCGTTCGAAACGTTCCCGGTAAATCCGTCTTAATTAAAGTCTTGGGTATGCCCGGCAGCAGTTCAAAGATTCAGCTTACAAATGCCGAAGACTACAAAACAGCCAGCCTCAATGGAAAATCGGTAAAGGCCTTAATCAAAGGAAGATCAGTAAAAGTAAACTTCGAAGGTGAGAAACTGAAAGAAGCGCCTCATCGTAAATTAGCCGAGCTTAAAGAAATTAGAACACCCGAAGATACCGAGGCTTTATACGAAGCCACCTGTTTTGCTGCCGATAATAACGCGCTCGAAGTCCGATCGCTTAAACGATCAGGCGCCACAAATATTCCTCAGGTGCAAAAAGCCAGAGATGCCTTCTTCAATCAAGACGTTTTTATAAAACGAGGCATATGGGACAAGAACCTCTTTGATGGCGATATGGAAACAGGCTACTGGCCAAGCAGAAAATACAATATCGATCAGAAAATTAAGGGCGGATGCTTCCGTCTTGACCTGGGTCGTATCACCGATTTGGATCAAATCGTTATTAAAGTGCCTGACGAATTTTCGCTTCAACCTCTTCTGCTTGACGAAGGTAATTATGCTGAGGTTTCGTCAGATCTGAAAAAGTGGAAAACTATTACCTATTACGCTGGTGAAGAAATGGTCATCGATATAAATGAACCCATCCGTTACCTGAGACTGGGGGCACAACCGGGAAGAATCGTTGAAATTGAAGCGAAGAAAAATGGAAAGATGCTGGACCGTAGCAATTGGACAGCCTCAAACCTCTTTGCACACGCTAAAAAAATGGAGACACAACAAACATGGCAAGCCAACTTCAAATTGGATGAAATTCCTGAGGGCTCATACCTGTCGATTGCCATCAACGGCAAACACGGTACCGAGGGTGCTTATGCTGCTGCAAAGATAGACGGTGAATACCTGGGTTGTCCCGACCGTGCTGTTTCATTCCCATCCAACACCTGGGAGTTTGTGAATTCGAGACGAGACAGCAATTACACCTATTACCTTCCTCTGGATAAAAGTATGATTGGTAAGAATATCGAGGTGTTTGTGATGGGATACGATAAGGAACATACAGACATCAAGCCGGAGGTTTGGATATCAGCAAACCCAACACCCTTTAAAGAACAAATTCTGGAACTAAGCAAATAAATCAGAGAGATTTGGATGTGAAACCTGAGACTAATTTACCTGATGTTTTTTATCTGATTACAGTCTCATTTTTCACTTCTGATACCTCACTCCTAAATAAGAACCTTATGAATAAAAAATTAGTCTGCCTATTAAGCTTCTGCCTGGTGATAAGCCCGGCATTTGCTAAAGATTACAAACTGCAATCGCCCAACAAAAGGATAAGCATCAGCATTCAAACCGGAAGCAAACTTAGCTTTACTGCCAAACACAATGAGACCCTTCTGATTGCCCCTACGACCATTGGCATGGAACTGGAGGGCGGTACAAGTCTTGGAACCAATCCAATTGTGAAGCAGAAAAGTCTGAACACCGTCAATCGCAAACTAAGACCTGAAGTTCGTGAGAAGAACGAGATTGTTATTGAAAATTACAATGAGATTAAATTGTCCTTCAAACAAAACTTCGACTTGGTATTCAGAGCCTACGATAACGGGATTGCTTACCGTTTCGAAACCCGTTTCCCTGCTGAGATTACCGTGAAATCGGAAACCGGTAAGTATCATTTCCCTGACAATAAACTGGTATACTGGCCAAAGGAAAAAAGCTTTCATTCAAACAACCAGGTCTATTACGATTTTACTTCACTGGGTGAACTATCTTCAAAAGATCTGGGTTCTTTGCCCGTACTTATGACATCGGAAAATGCGCCAAGCATCTTAATTGGTGAAACCGATCTGGAAGACTACCCGGGCATGTGGTTCAATGGTGCCGAAGGAAACAGTTTGGTTTCTACCTTCCCTGCTTATCCTGACAAGACAGAACAGATTAAAGACAGAGATGTGTTTGTAAGAACCCGCATGAATTATATCGCCAAAACAGAAGGTACGAGAACTTTCCCCTGGCGCTATGTGGCTATTGCTGAAAATGATGGTGACTTAATTACCAACCAATTATCATGGCTACTGGCTGACGAGAATGTGATTAAAGATCCATCGTGGATTAAACCCGGTAAAATTGCCTGGGACTGGTGGAATGCCAACAATATTTACGGGGTCGATTTCCGTGCGGGCATCAACACCGAAACCTATAAGTATTATATCGACTTTGCCGCTGACTATGGTTTGGAATACATCATTATGGACGAGGGTTGGTACGAACTGGGCGATTTATTAAAGATTGTACCTGAAATCGACATGGAAGATCTGACTGCTTATGCCAAAGAAAAAGGTGTGGGTATTATCCTTTGGGTGGTTTGGAAAACGCTTGACGACCAGTTGGAAGTGGCTCTTGATCAATTCCAAAAGTGGGGCATTAAAGGCATTAAAGTCGACTTTATGGATAAGGATGACCAGTGGATGGTGAACTATTACCACAAAATTGCCCGTGAATCGGCTAAGCGTGAGTTATTGGTTGATTTTCATGGTTCGTACAAGCCAGCCGGAATCCGTAGAAAATACCCTAACGTATTGACTCGTGAAGGTGTGAATGGTGGTGAGCAATACAAGTGGAGCATGCGCCAAACGCCTGAACATAACCTGACCACGCCTTTCTCGAGAATGGTAGCAGGCCCTATGGATTATACACCCGGAGCCATGCGTAACGCACAAAAGAAAGATTACAAACCTATTTTCGATACACCTATGAGTATGGGAACCCGTTGCCACCAGCTGGGCATGTATGTGGTTTACGAAAGCCCTTTGCAGATGCTTTGCGACAACCCATCGAACTACAAGAAGGAGCCTGAGTGTATGGAGTTTCTTTCGGCTGTTCCTGCCGTTTGGGACGAAACCAAAGTTCTGAATGCTAAAATAGCTGACTACATCACTCTTGCCCGAAGAACAGGAAAAGAGTGGTATATAGGTGCTATGACCGATTGGGACAAGCGCGAATTAAGCTTTGATCTATCCTTTTTGGCTAAAGGCAAATATAAAATGATCCTGTATCGCGACGGTGACAATGCCGACCGTAATGCCATCGATTATAAGAAAGAGATAAAAACAGTTGAATCAACAGATAAGCTGACCATTAAATTAGCCCCTGGTGGCGGTTGGGTTGCCAGATTGATTCCTATAAATTAGCCCCTCAGTAAGTAAATATGCAATAAATGACAAATGGAGCTTCCGATAAGAATTGGGAGCTCCATTTTAAAATCTGAAAAGAATCAATTTGGTCCCTTCCCGGGTATCGCACCGGAAACTCAAGCTTTTCCTGATGCTCCCAATCAAGCCAACTTCAATCATGGACTAATCCAGCCGGATGAAGCATACCGACATCAAAGCACATCTAAGTTTTATTTTTATACAATCATCCCAATAAACATCCTCAGTCGGGATCATTATTTTCAAAAGAGATTGGCACTTTGAATCAGAAATACCAGTACAGCCGTTAGCATTAGCCCGTAAAAAAGCAAAGCTGCTATTTGAGTTTGTTTCTTCTTATCCATCTGATTTCAATATTTTATTTGTGAACCATCGTCTTGCATCGAGAAGAACTTTGAAGCTTGCTCCCACAGGACAGAAATAGTGACAAAAAAAGTCCGAAATAAAAAGTGAGCCAATTAAGGCTGCGGGTAGAATATACCACTGCACACCAATTCCTTCCAATGAAAAAAACATGGCGAAAGGTTCGTAGGAAGCCAAAGTCGGATTTTCGGATATCAGAATTAAAATCAAGGACAAGTACAACAAATATTTAGGCGTGTGAATCAGGAATCGGCTCAGTTTAGGTGCCAGCTTGAAATTAATACCCGATATTTTATTCAGAATTATCTGCCCGGCATGAAAAGGACAAACCGTATTGCAATACACATTCCTTCCCAAAACAAGAATGGTGAGTATATTTCCCAACAAGAGCACATACCAAACAAAATGCTGTCTGATATCGGGCATATAGCCCAAGAGAATTTTGGCAATATGCGATAAGGATACTGAGGCATTCAGTACAAAGCCAATCAGAATAAAAGAACTGAAAAGGACTGCATATCTTAGTTTCTTTTTCTTAAACAAAACAGCTACAATACCCAGTATAAAAATCAAAGCAACCCATAAGTCCTGATAAGCTAGCTGCCATTTAGCCTCAATATCGGGAAGAGGAAAAGAAAACTGATCCGTGGCAAGTTTCCAGGAGGCCTCACGACTAGCCAAAGCAATCGCATTTGAACTCACTGTTGCTCCCGAAATCGCCTCTACATCTTCCCCAATCAGAAACTTATCATTGAGCTTTTTATCAGGGAATTGTTCAAAGAATCGCTTGTTGCGAAGCTTGGCCACATAGGCATGAGTCTCGGTATGGTGCATAAGATCCATATCGATAAGCCTCCCCAGGGAATCGGACAGAAGCATCACTTTTAGTCGTCCTCCATAGCCCTGCGCCCAACCTTCGGATATATAACCAAGCCATTTGTCGCCACTGTAGACTCTGCTGCCTTTATCAACACGATCGATATTATACGTCTCGAATAAAGCCGGTTGGTGCAGTTGCTTTGGTTTAATCACATCGGCCTGACCGATATAAAAAGCAATCAACAGGCTCGCAAAGGCAAACCCGTTGATTATTGATTTCTTCATATTAATTGCCAGCATGCCCTACTTCTTTTTAAGCGCGACTTTCCTGCCAAATAGGAGTAAAAGAATAGAAGGGATTCCAAATACAACCAATCCCATACTGGCAGCCCGGGGCACCCCCTCAAGAACTGAACTAACCGACCAAGCCAGACAGAAGATGAATAAAAAGCCTCCCAGTCCGAGCAAAGACCAGCTTAGCGCATTAAAATTAATCTGCTTGTGATATTTATATAAGCCCACTACAAAGAGGCATGAAAGTACGCCCAGCAGGTAAAATAATATTTCTGTTCCAGTAAAAACCATTGTTTATAATTTTAGATTAATGACCATTGTAACGTCTTCCTTTCGCATCGAAAAATTGATCAATCTTCTCAGGATTGTCTATATCTCCGTAACCGAATGCTTTATCCATTTCGCGCATAAAATCGTGAACAGGCCCCGGCATGGCAGCCGTAATTTTATCAACCAAACGGTGATGCCAAAAGTCAGGTTTGTTATATGGACAGGAAGCTATGCAGGAACCACAATCGCTACCCGTTTCGCCCCAAACATTGAAGCATTTGCGTGCATTCATATAATATTTCTTCACGCCTTTTGCATTGAACCAGGCATTCTCATAATCGGGTTCAAAACTTGGTTCGGTATCGTAAGTAATAGCCTGACCGGGGCAAGCATCGGCACAACGTTTGCAATTCTTACAAAAGTCCATTGCACCAAACTCAACAGGCTTGTCGTATTCAACAAAATCAAAATCGGTATACACTTTAGCCAGACGCACACGTGGCCCATACTTGTAAGTAATTAATGTTCCCATTCTCGAACCTTCACCCAAGCCCGCAGCAATTGCATAAGGCACACTCAAACCCGTATCGTTCCCAGCCGGAACAGCTTGATAACCTAATTCTTTAAGAAAAACGGAGACCTGATGTGCTACCTTTGTCATAGCAGAATACTCGGCACCTACAGTTGCACCTTCTATCATACTTGGTGCTGCCGACACGGCTTCGTAGTCCATTTCAAAGGCCATTACAATCACACTCTTAGGTTCAAAGGGAAATTTCTCCCATCCGTAAACCGCCTCATCCATCCTACCACTCATAACAGCAGCCGGATCGATATGTTCCGAATAGTCCCAACGGGTATCGCGTTTGCTTATGCCTATTAAATCGGCACCATACAAACGAGCCGTTCTCTTGATGATATTAGCCGCATCCGCTTTAGATTGAAACTTGTATTGGGGTCTGGCTTTGTGCTCGCCACCTTCGGGGCTATGTCCGCTTTTCGTATCTGATTGATTCCAACTTAGAATACCTGTGTTGGGAACGCCAAAACAAGACAAAGGAGAACTTGAATGATGCAAGGCCCACCCCCCGGCATTCATAGCCTGTGCCAGCTGATCGTAACCGGGCTTTGTATTATGTCTTTCGCTTGTAAACATTTGTCCGGCCTTAACCACTTCTTCATCTTCGGGATGAAAGCCCAAAAGAGAGCCCGTAAAAATAATGTCTCTGGTGCTATGCTGTTTGTAATCATCCCTTACTTCAGCCGGAAATTCATCATGCGTCTTAATACTATTTCCTCCTGTTTTTTCATCAATCTTTTTGGCTAAGCCTTCTTTGGCTTTAGCAGGAATAGCAATGGCACCAATAGCGGCACCTGCAGCTCCCAATTTCAGAAAATTCCTTCTATTAATTGCGGAGGGATCTTTAGCCTTCTTTGTAATCATCTTGTTTTGTCGTTTGATTGGTTTGTTTGGAGTTTAAACCTAGCCAATGAGGGTATCAAAATCGACGTGACAGAATATTTGAACGTGCGAAATAAATGGCAGAACCTATAAAGAACTCATACACAAATACAAACTATAAGTGGAATGAATGCGTAAACTTTCTGATCTTACTTTCAAATGCACCCTTTCGTCTACCGACACTTTCCCTCTTAGGGAAAGATCCAGTATAAACTTTCAGAATAATAATTCAAAGCTTAGTTTTATTCTCTCTCCTTCCAGGGGAGATGTCCGAAGGACAGAGGGGTGTTAATTACCATCTATTCATCAAAGAAGAATTTAATCCTCTTGCTTCAATAACGAATTACGGTACGCTGATGGCGTTTGATTGGTGAACTTTTTAAAGGCCGTATTGAAGGTCCCTTTAGATTTGAAACCAACCTCGAAAGCCAAAGCCAGAATGGAATAATTCTCGTACTTGCTTTCTTTCAATAGCGCCTTAAATTCCTCTACGCGATAATTGTTCACATATTCATTAAAATTCTGCCCAACCAGTCCATTTAAGGTTTCAGTAATATGGTGTGGCGGAATATCCAGCTTTTCGCTAATCATGCTCAGTTTGATATCCGGATCTAAAAAAGGTTTCTCTTGAGAAAACAAACCGTTTAATCGATTGGCAATAGCTTTGGCGTCTTTCTCTTGCAAACCGGAACGTAAATATTTATCGTAGTTGTGTAAGGCATATTTTTTATTCTTGTGATGAATGGACTGAGGATTTGTTATGATATGGTAGGCAAACAAATAACTTAGCGTGATAAAATAAAGAATATGTGCGATCTCCATCACGCCGGAGTATGATTGATAGGTACTTTCGATAATGGTTTGCGGAATCATTAAAACACCATTCAATAACATCATAAACACCACCAAACGCAGCATCACCGTCTTATCCTTATTGTATTTGAAAATATTGAATCGGCCAAAACTTTCGAGATGGTAAAATTTACTTAAACGATAAATAACCACAAGCGGATAGCTGATTGAAAGAATAATAAGCAGAACCATTCCCATGGCATGAACCGATTGGTGAAAAGAATCATAGCCCATTAAATCGGTAATAGCCAAAGCAATAAAAAGAACTGCAGGTATAATCAGATGTCGGGCAATATGCTTGAAAGATGGCAGTTTGCCCTTTATAACCGTATAGGCATAAAAGTAAACTGAAATAGGAGCGGTAAACTCAAAACACAGAATTGCGGAAGCCAAAGAGGTAATATCGTAGCCTGATTCTAATACAAAACCATAGCTAAAATGCACCACTAATGTGAATAGGATGTAGTTCAATATCATATTTGGAGCTGTCTTAAACTTCTTTCTCAGAAGAATAAGCATCAGTCCGGAAGTTTGTAGCAGGCAATACAGTAAAAGGCCACTAATGATTCCCATTAAGCGATTGTTTCAGTTTTAATTTCGGAAAGGTAAACATAGTGAATCCATACAAGAATATCAAAGGTGTTAAGGGTTCTCTGTTGCCCATCTGAAAGTGATATTGAATCGACATCATTCGTATTTAGCTCGCTTGTCGATTTAACCGGGAGGGGCACAATCTTTGAGAAACAAACATATAAAAGAAGCCGACTCGCAAAAGTCGGCTTGTAGTCTATTTAGAATCTGTAGGTTTACATGGACAAACCGATAAGTGCTGCCAAGGTGCCTGCAAGCAGAAAAACCATTACAATACCTATTAAGCTAATCACCAAGCCAGCAACAGACAAGCCCATTCCTTTATTTATCTTTTTAGCCTTTGAAATACCCATGGCACTAAAAATAAGTCCCAGTAGCCACATCACCCAACCAAGAAAAGGAATCCATCCTAAAAATAAGGTTAGCAATGCTAATACAAATCCTGCAGTTCCTATTCCATTACTTCTAGTATCAACAACTTGAATTGTTTGTTCACTCATTCTATTAAATTTTATAATTCTGCCTTACCTTATTTTGGGGATTAGTCAGGTCAAATTCTTATCCCTTATCAAAAACGCCTTAAACAGATAGTGCCTTATGCCCTTCCCGATTAAGAAGTATCAAATTTATGAAAATCAGAAACACAAACAAGGGAGCAAAGCTATTATTCAATATAAAACGTATCATCACATTTTAAAGTGCACAAATAAGGCATTTCAAAGGATAAATGGAAAGATTAGCCCAACACTAAGTTTTTAATCCCAAAGCTTTTGGAAGCTCTACAATGTCTATGACAATTTAGCTTTTGTTAGTCTTTCGTGCTTTATTCCTTTCATGCCGCAAATTCGGAGCAGGCAAGTTCTTTGGCTGGTTTTGGTTGTGTGTCAGCATATGTGACCAGATAATGTACTTGAATGCTGTGGGCAGGTTACTCATCAATAGTCAATGGTTTTATCAATTTTTTATCAATATACCTTAAATTAAAATCTAGTCCTTCTGTTGCATTTTTAAATGATTCATCAGAATTCTCAAATGATGCAAACAACAGCGTCTGCACTCCAGTATATCCAGACAATTCAGTTAGAAAGCTACGAAAATGGTTAATTGAAATATCTTGCTGTTTAGGTTCATCGAACATCAATAGATTTGGATGATTGCACTCAAACTCCTGTGATGTCAGATATAAGCTACAAGTATATGCCCAAATACAACGAATAAAATCACTTGCTCCTGAATCGAAACGCAAATCGTAACTCTTCAAATCATCTCCGAATTGAGTTTGCGCTACTGGTAAGTAGTTATCCATTGAAATATTAATTAAATCATTTGATTTGCTCGTGTATTCAAACTTCCCTATAAGTCTCTTAAACTCAGCAAGTAAATACCTTAATTTCTTTCTATCATTAGTTGAAAAATAATCACTCGGCAAATTTTCAGTATCATTCAATATATTCTGATGCTCAGATGATAAATATTCTACTTCTTCAATATATTCATTAAAGTCTTCCAAATATTTTGTATAAAACTCTATTCTCTTCTTAATATTTAGTTTACGTTCAATTTCAACTTCAGAAGGTAGCCTATCATCTGAGATAAGTTCCCTTTTTATATCTCTTAGTTGCTGACGCTTATTAGATAAATCCAATTTGATTCTATCTAATCTAATTTCTTTGGTTCTAATCTTAGATTCTAATCCTTCTATATATACCTTAATCATTTTAATCTGTGCATCGATAAAGGCTATATTATCTTCTATTAACATCGGTGTTTGAGTAATCTCCGATGGTAATAGCGAATCTTTAACAGTTTGTTCGCAAGTTGGGCAAATGTCTTGAGCTATCTTACTATCAATTTCAGCACCTAATTTTTTAACCTTTTGAGCCCCTTTATTCTTTCGTAAATCTTCTTGAAGTGATTGTAATTGCACTTTATATCTGATCAACTTGTCTTTATCAAAACTAAGTTCTTCCGACAACATTTCATAGTTAAGTGAATTTGCATTTATACTTTCATTTAGAGAATCAAGTTTTGCTTCATTTTGCTCAACTTTTTCAGAAACCTTAGGTATAATTACATGCTCAACTAACTCCAATTCTTTGGCTTGTAAATCAATAAAATCAGGAATACTATATTGTTCTTCATCCTTTATTAATAAAATAGAAATACTATTCGTATCATTTACAATTGTTGGTTTAGAATCAAACCCATACAATTTACCACCTCCTTTTTCAGCAAAACGAGTTAATTGCTTAAATAAATTAGTCCACTTCTCTTCTAATACCCTCTTTGCTGTATTCAATTTTAACTTTTCCTGTTTATTCACATAAACATCAAGCCCTAGAACAAACTCGATAATTCTAGCTTCCTTATTTGTAAGACCATAAAAGGGCATTGTAGCTAAAAATCCAGACCAACCAGTTTTTTGCTCAATAATAAATGAAGGTGCAACTTGTTGTAAATAAATCTTTCTTTTGTCTCCTGATTTGTTTAATACACTTGGTAAACTCCAACCTAAAAAATGCTCTAAAAACAAATGATAACCATAAATATCATCAGACGCTCCACCTTTATCGTGGATATACATAGGTTGTGAATCTAAAGCCTTGTTTTCCCCTGTTAATAAAGCTCCTTTAAATACATCAATCAATTGAGAGGCTCTTGATTCACATTTAACACTCCTTTTGGAAGTAACTATTTTATTATTACCATTTTCGAACTCTAAGAAAACGAAAGATTGTAAAACTTGGTGAAAAGAACCTTTAGGAAATTCAACAATATCCTTCAAGACAGACTGCATTGTTTTTTCATTCTTGCCACCGATTAATTCTTCGAATCCTAAACAATAAAGAATTGATTGGAACAAACTACTTTTTCCCGATGTATTATTACCGCGAATAATATTAAAACCTTTTTCGAAACTATATTCTGCACCATACAGACCAGAATTTGTATTAATCTCTATTTTTATTGCTCTTATATTAATCATTAAATAAGGTCCATTGGTTAGTTAATTCTTTTAGCTTTTTGTCTGTAATCTTTTTCTTTCCTATTTTCTTTAACAAGGAAATTTCATCGAAAAGGATTTCTTCATCTTCTTCAATTTTGTCGCAAAACATAAATCCTTTTTCTTCTAACTTATAAGTGCCCTTTGAGTAAGAACAGTATTTCTCAGCTGTTGCGATTTGTAATGCTCGATTTAAAGTTGGCTCAATCCCCCATACAGAAAAGTCTGTTTTAAAATTACTCTCTACAAAACTGAGTAATACCTTTCTGTTTTCAATGCGTTTAAATGCCCAAGAAAAAAGGTGCAGTTTTAGCAAACCTGATTTATTACCAATACACGAATATTTTAAGGTTAAACAAACCTGTGCAATCTTATAATTCGGTCTATAATCTGCAGGTACAGAAATAGGTCTTTTGGTAAACGATAAATGTTTGATATTTAATTCATTCATATTATTCAAAATCAATAGGGCAACGTAAAATCCAATCAGCCATTACCTGATTACACAAACTTTGAACCATAGGTTGATCTAAGTACGGAAAGCTTTCTTTTATTTTAGTTTCAACCATGATTGAAAACTTTCGATGGAGTTTATTATTATCTTGGTTAGGGAACATACATTCTTCCTCGACTTGCTCTTCTACTTGATTAATTATTTTGATGAATTTTTCGAAATCATCAGGATAATCACTTTGCCACTTTTTTAAAATACCACTGCCTTCAAGAAAATGGCTCACACTTTTCTCTGTTAGACTATCTACTTTCTTTTCCAAATCTTTAGTACTAGAATCAAATCTTGCCTTGTGCTTTCTTTGTGCATTTTTCACCAATGATATTTCCTTATCTTTCCATTTTAGTTTATCTTCTTCAGACGTTGCATCGGTTGGTGTAATATCTATTTTTCCATCATCAATTTTAAGAATATGATATATTTCCGGTTTTAAAAAGCCAATATCAGCAGGAATTACTTCAAAGTTTACATTATCAATTATTGATAAGCCCCAAGATTTAACTTCATCTCTTTTCTTTGTGCAATGGTCAACCAATTCATTTTTACTATTCATTGGTGTAACAAAAAACCATTGTTTAATAGGTGTACCACCCAATTTATTAGAAAGTTGACTTTCAAAAGTCTTTAATTTCTTTAAATCCTTAGTGATCTTATCCCTCTGTTTGTCATATAGTTCACTGGCACTATAATGCTCATCTGGACAATAACATTGAAATGCTTTTCCACTTCGAGTAAATCCTTCAATTCCATAATCTCCAGGCGTCGCTGGTATTTCAAAATATGAATCATTCTCATATCTTCTTTTAAATACTATTTGGCAAACGTCTTCCCATCTGTCACCATCAAAATTTCCATATTCTGTTTTAATCATAGACGGATTTTATTTGTGGGTTGGCAAAAAATAGCTCTTTGGTAAGCTGAAGTTTTGGCTTGTGGGCTAGAGCTTGCTAGTGTGCTATTTGTGTGTCGGATTTTCATAGGTTTTTTTAATATTGTTTCGGTCTTATCACATGAACGCTAACGGGCTTGCTATGTGTGTTGCGGGCTTTCAAAGCTCTTCACTTTCAAATTGCATTTAGCCAAAACTTTGATTTACATTAATTCAAATTATAAATTGACAAATCAAAGATTTGGCGGTGTTGCTACGGAGAACTGCGGTTGATTTACCCGCTGAACCCCGCATTACATATAGCTTTTGTTATGGGCTTTTATTAAATTATGTTCGTGTCGAGACCAATCCTCATTCTTTCTTATAAAAAGTCCCTGAATTATAAGACACTTCTAAAACACCTTCATCCCACTTATATAGATATGGGTTATATCTAAATTTCATATAAATATTAGTTCCTTTTATTTGCCACAATTTCGATGAAACCTTTTCATACACTTCTATTTCATAAACATCATCTTTGACTTTAGTTGGAACATAATATATGATATCATTATCATACATATCATCTCCATTTTCATCGAGTGAATTGTATTCTAGCGTAATCTCTTTTTTTTCATAAAATTTAACAACGTCATGCTCTTCCCATTCTTTGTATTGCTGTCCAAATGAAATTGTTGTAATAAAGACAAGATACATTAAGAGTAAAATTCTAAAATTCATAATTATTCAATTTATGGCTAATGCCAGATTTATATTGTACAGAACCATATGTGAGTTCTATCAGTTTTTGCACAACCTTTCGTTGGTTGTTATGGGCTGTTTATAATTACATCAATAAACACACAGCTTGGATTTCCTTTAAATATTCTTGGTGTTTTTCCCAAGATATACATTCAATGTAAGTATATTTATTATCATAGGAAAACTCTAAATTCAACTTCAGATAAATTGAGTATTCCTTCATTTCATCCTCTGTAAGATTTTTGAATACAATTGCTAATTGATCTTTGGATAAGACAAGTTTCTCATAGACACTCTTAAACGCATATTTTCCTAATGGGTTCTTGGAAAACAATTTCAATAGTGTTCCTTATGATGGATAATATCAGCATCACTGAAATTCCTAAAATCAAGTAGTTTTGAGATATTATACCCCTCATTCCAGGCATCATAGGTATATGCATAATAACTTTCTCTCTTTTCTAACTCATATTTATCATCAGGTAATTCTTCTAAGATGAGAAAGTCAAAACTATTTTCACCATATTTATCCCAGTCAATTTGTAATTTTCTATTTCCATTGCCTTCTTTTAATGCAGCCTTATGCTGATTCCATCTCTTGTAGATATCATTACTTTGCCCAATATAACAACGATTATTAAGCCTATTCTTTATACAATAAATTCCTATCTTGATATTTTTCATTAATGTTTGGTTTTTAAACAGATCAAAAAGAATAGAGTATAAAATAACTGCTAAACAGCTTATCGTTAATTGCCCATAACGTTGAGTATAAGAAACGTAAGTGATTTCGAAGCGCTTACCTGTCAAGTTGTACTGAGCCAAATTTGCGTTTTGACACAAATTTAAAATATTAAACAAACCAGTCAAATCGCAGATTTGGCGGAGCTGATTCAATGTACGAAAGTTCCGTAAACCACTGCCCCACTTATGTTTTTATACATTGTTGTGGCGTCGTTATTTATAAATCCAACAACTTTTTCACTAATTCTAAATCATCTGATTTCGCAGATTTTAGAAAGTCATTTTTTACACTTTCACTAATGTTATCAATGGAGACAGTTTCTGATAAATTATATTGACCAGGATATTGGCTTTTATCATACTCATGAAGAACCTCTCCATTTTCAAATAAAGTGTAGTCATTATCAAGTATCCCTTTTTTCGTATTGTGCGAATAAGCAATTCTTCTTTTTCCCATGTTATATTTTTTTATCTAATTAGAAATATATCGTGAATATTAAATCCAAATGGTTAAATGATATTTCATTTCTTTCTACGCTTTGCTATTTCAGCTGGCATTACATAAACATACTTAATCAACTCTTCTATAAATAGAATTATCTGACTTGCATCCTCTTTTTCTACATTTTTTATTGGGTCAAAATGAGCACCAGAATTACCTATTAACCTGATTTCTGTTGCCCAATCACCAAGGTTTTTATCTAGAACTCCTGTTTTAACCAAATTCTTTATTCTCTTTGCTAAAACTCCCTCAGTTTCTCCCTTGTCTACTGTTATTGCCTCTAAAGTTCGTCTTGACATCACAGCAGAGGCTCTGTAACATTGGGCTGAGAAAGTAGTTTTTGCTTCTTGAATTATTTTTTGAATATCCTCGGGGATATCAGATGAAATATTCATTCCTTGAAAAGGCCACCAAAACAATCCACGATAGTTTATATGACCACCTGCATGTTTCTTATTTGAAGGAGAATCACCAACATATTCTTGTTCAATAACAATAACTGGCTGATGACAATTTCTACATTCCATTGAAGTCACTTGGTCAATTAAAGTCCTTCTATTTTGACCTCCTTGACTTACAATATATCCAGAATCAAAAGTTGCAGGGAGTGAGCCTAAAATATCAAAACTCGATTGTTTGTTACATCGCGGGCAAAGTCCATATGGAGTATTTGAATCAGGTAATCCATCATGGTCTTGAGGTAATTCCTCTTCTCTCTGTCCTTTCTTATTTTTAGTTAATCTATTAAACATCTGCTGTCTTTTTTAATGCGCCACAACTCGTTACTACATGCACTATAAAAGTGCCTATATTTTTAATATATCATGATAAAAAGTGCACAATACATACCCTATAGGTCAGTATTGTGCACTTTTTTGTAATAATACCTTCCTGTTTTATAAATATTTTGAATAAGAGCATCCAAATTTATGAAAAGCAAAAGAATCAACAAACTTTACATTCCTTTTCTTTTATAATTAAGTAAAACTCTCAAAACGAATCCTTTTTATAAATGATCAGTACTCCCGATAATCGGGAGTACTAAGGATATGGTATCGGGAGTAGTAAGGACCAACAAGCGGGAGTACTAAGGACATGGTGTCGGGAGTAGTAAGGGCCGACAATCGGGAGCAAGCCATTAGCGAGAAGTAAACAAATAAGCCGACTCGTAAAAGTCGGCTTATAATCTATTCAGAATCTGGTGGTTTTTATATTTAGCTTACCGGAGTCAGGTCGATTAACAATCGGCCGGTGCGCATGCTTTTGTTATTTTTAAATATCGTTCTGACTTCGATTTGAAACGTGCCTGTGGTCAGGCTTTCGGGAACGAAGAACAGAAGTTCCGATGGCTTGTTCTTTACCACATTGCTAACGCGTGTTTCGCTGCTATCGGCTGCAATAAAGAAGATACCTTGTTTGTCGTCTTCTTCATCGAACTTAAGCAAGGCGCCTTTTACCGAAGCAATTTGCCCCGGGCTAAAACTCTCGTTAATAGTCTTTGTTTTCAGGTCGGTGAATCGCTGAATAACAGGTTGCGGTAAGCTTAGCTCTACTTTTCGCAACTCGATATTCGCGATGGCTTCTGCCAGACGCTTACCTGCGTTTAAATTCAGTCGGATTGAATGACGGTTCTTGTCGAAGGTATCCTGATCGTTGACAAAAACACCCGACAAGCTAGGGTAAACTTTAAAGAGTTCGGTATTCACATTGTTGCCATTGGCTACTGCATCTACCACGGCATAGTTAAACTCTTCGATGACTGATAGGGCTTCTGCTTTGGTTACCGTAGAGCCTTTACCTACCATCTGTTCTACAATTTGTTCTGTTGTTATGGTATCATTGTCTGTAACGAGTCCCATATAATCATCCGGATCATCGGTCAGATGATTTAAAATTAAACCATATCTTAGGGCCATAATTTTAAGTTTTAAAATGAATACTGCAGGTCCCGCCAGCTACATTTTCCACCGTCCAAAGTTGATGATGTCTAGCTGATGGGAACCTGTTTTTATTTATATACTGATTCTGAATACATTCAATTCATTTTATCCTGACTCCCCTCACCAACTTCATCATATTCCTGTAAACAAATCTAAACGAGCTAAAAAACGCCTCTATTCACCTGATTGTATTCGTCTAAATTTATTTTATTGAGATGATTATTTTAAGAATTTCCCTGGAATCTCATAAATATCCTTACCTCGAAGATCTTTTGCTAATATTTTCCCTTCAGGATCAACCAGAATAATGTGAGGAATCCCTTCAATACAATATGAATCCATTATTTCATTTATATTTTCCTTGCCAATTTTTAGGTGATCCCAGTGGCTCTCATCTTCATGAATCGCTTTCATCCACATTTCTTTTTTCCAATCTGAAGAAACGCCCAAAACAGTTAAGTTCTTATCCCTATATTTTTCCAGAGCTTTTTTAAAATTTGGTGTTTCCAATCTACAATACTTACAACCTGAACTCCAAAAATCTACAATTACATATTTCCCTCTAAAATCGCTTAGTTTTATAACATTATCCAGGGTATCTTTCCCTGTAATTTCAGGAGCAACAGAACCAATAGCACATTGCTGAAGCAAATCTAATCTTCGCTCCATAACTTGTACATAGTGAGTTTTGGCAGCATCTTCAGTAAAACTTGATACAAATTTTCTGTACTTGTTAACTTCTTCCGTCGTTTCAGGGCAAAGTCTTAAAAATATCCTGGATTTGTACAAATAAATACCAAATGGATTATTCTTATTCTTATTTACTATAGCATATGTTAGACTATCTACGCTTTGGGTAATTTTATCAGAGTAATAACAAGATGATTCTGATTTAATTCGAGCCATTTCCTCTCGATTACCTTTATCTCTTGCTCTATAAAACAACTCACTTAAAGAGTCTCTTTTGTTTTGACAAGTAATCTTGTCCACTGCTTTTAGATATTTATCATACATGTCATGTAATGGTGCCCCTAATACATTCCATTTAATCGAATTAGAATTAATTACATTTCCAACAATTTGCATATCTCTCGGTTCTACGAATACTTTACCTCCTGTATTACCATTACCTATGTAGTATAGCTGGGCCGATTTGTTCTTCAAACTAAACTCAAACTTACCATCCTTAATTCTTGCAGAATCGATAACAACAAATTGACTGTAATGTTCATCTTTGATTTCACTTAAGAAAATCTTCTCCTCATTAAATCCGTTAATGTTTCCTGTCAAAAATATTTCATCTTTTTTACAAGAAACAATACATAGATTACATAACAACATCCAGAATAAAATATACTTTACATTCATAACTTATGATTTAAAAAATTATCGCACCCTATTCGATATTGAAGTGCATTTTAAAAAGGAGGAGAGTGCATATACACTCTCCTAGTTTCTCTTAATTTTGCTTCTCATCTACATAAATAACTTCATCACAGAATCCCATCTGTCTATAAATCTCTTCAGCAGAAATACCGCCTAATTCATTCAATTTGTAAAAAATTACTCCACCTTGCTTTCCTGACAGAGAAAGATCTTTCACACAAATATCCAAACGTGTAAATTGCTTATTCGGATCATCTTTAGTTGGGGTATATATAGGATGTGCTAATACATTCGTAATTTGTACATTCTCGGCACTACCATTTATTAATTCACTCTCAGCAGATATTCCAGCATCAACATTCATATCTAGTACATACACATTATTATTGGCCAAATACATCATTTTCCCACCAGAACCTTCAGATCTAACAATCCATGGGTACTGATTTCTTACAAAAATATCGCTCATCGATTCATATTTAGTCGCAGATGAAAGATTAGGCGCCATACCGGCAGTTATTTCAATTTTTGCCTTTGCTTCAAATACGCCATCATTTACCTCAAATCTCAAAACCCAGTATTTTCCTGTGGTACTATTATTCATTAGTGCCCACATTTTATCTGAATCACTCAGGTAACCAGCACATAACATTTTCATATTAGCTCCTAAGTCATTCGCATCAAATGCTGTCATTATATGCTCACTTCCCGTATACAGAACCAACTGCTCATTTGAATTACACAACATAAATCTGCTATTCAAATTGTCAAACAATAGTGGAGAAGCATATCCCGGATGTAATGATACTGGTGCCAAATTATAGTCAGGTGTTTCACTAGTCAATACCATTGCAGAACTCCAATTAGCTTCAGGTGCCATTCCATTTATTCTATAATGAAATTTACCATTACAAATCAAATAGTCGCTGCCTTGACTTACACAATGGTGCATAATATTCATGGTAGGTGTAAACGAGCCACTTACTTTCTCTTGCAAAGAAATTATTTTTTCGAAGCTTGTAGGATTAATATACTCACCTCCTAATGAATTGTTGTTAAAGACCAGTATAGCTTTATGTGCTGCAATATTTCTATCATGTGGTGCAATTGAAAGTACTTTTGTCGGATTATCTCCCAACTTTACATCTCCATTTTCTGATGCATATACATTTTCGTACAAGAAATTATTTGATTTTGATAAGAAGTTTAATTCTGTCTCACCACTCTCATTGCAGAGAAAAAGAGTTCCCTTCGAAAACTTGTTTACTGCTGTAAAGGGTACGGTTTTTTGATAAAAAACATTTGAAGAAACATCTGTAACCTTCAAGGTCAAATTATAATTCCCTCCTAAAACCATGTTACCGAAAGTATGTTTTAGTATTTTTTCGCGACTTATAGTATCTGAATTAAAATCGCCAAATCGTTCATAGTAATACCATAAATACTCCAGATTTGATTCATCATTATGCAGAGTCGAAATTTGTGGATCCAAATTAAATTCTTCTCCTAAAATAGTTTCATAACTTTCTTCAGTAAAACCCTTTATTTCTACATCATTTAATTCAATTAAATCGTGTACTGTTTCATCGTTAACACATCCTGCAATGGCTAGCAGTATGAACAGTAATCCTATATTAAATATTTTTTTCATTTTTTTATGTTTACATATTAACATGTTCATTATCTCCATGGTAATATTTGATTACCATTCTCATCTATAACAGTGTTCTCACTACAGTAGGTAGACAATGCTTCAGAACAAGCTTGCCAAACAGGATCGTAATACTTGTGATACATAGCATACCTTGTTGTAGGTAAATCCTCATTTAAATATTCAAATATCATTTGATGTTTTTTCTGTGAATAAACACCAAAAAGACGCACAAAATAAGTCATGTTTCCATAGTTATCATTTCCAACAGGAGGCATAAACATATCTGAATATATAATCCGAACTAATTGTTTATCAGGATAAGCAGTCTCCAATTCATCAGCTTTCAACTTTACAGCCAAAGTAACAGTTTGCTTTTTCAGAAGATCATCTCCCTTTACCAAAAGCACAGGCACTTCAAACATGAACGTATCCTTAGGAAAAAGATATGATTCCATCAAAGGCATGTAATGTACATTCTCTTCTGCTGTTGTTAATGCTTCAACAATTTCCAGCCCGAATTTTGTTGGAGTATTTAATGATTGACCAAGTAGATTTACTTTAATAAATACAGTATCAGTACCAGCTTTCTTTGTAGCAAGCGATACCATTAGACTATCCGTTTCGGTTGAAAAATCTTTAAAAAAAACTGATGCTTCTGAAGTATACACTAAGCGCTCATTCTTCTCACAAGCACATAGTAGAAATATTCCAAGAAATAATATTATTATATTTGTTTTCATATCTAACAAGGTTTTCATTAATTAAAATTACCAAACTCCAATTCACTCTTAGGAAGAGGTATGGTATAAGCTTTATTCACATCTATCTCAACATCATCAGCACTACCAAGTGTACTGTACAAATTCTTCTTGTAGAAATAAAACAATTGGCCTTCACCTATAAATTCACGTCTGTATTCTTTGTAAATCTCTTCTTGTAATTTAGAGGCTTCCGTTATCCCTGTTAGACCTCTGTGAGCACGAATTTTATTTAAGTACCATAAAGCATCAGCCGGAACTTCTGAAGATTCTGCTGCAATCAAAAACATTTCTGATAATTTCAATAAGGGTAAAACGCCCTGATCTTTATATTTAGACAATGAATATTTTGCACCATCCGCAGTAGCTGAAATCCATGCATTTCTAAATGAAGCCCCTCCCTCATATATGGTATTTTTTCTTTCAGTAGTTAATGAAAGAACATTTTGTCTATAATAATCATCCTCCTCATTGAAGAAATAAGGTTTAGTTTCTTCCTCTAATACTTTAACTCCCTTATCTAAACTGAAAATTAATTCCTTTCTAAACAATTGATCACTCTTGTCTGCCGGATTAACAGTCAATTCAAACACATCAGGAATTGAGATAGATCCATCAGCTTTACCTGTTAGAATAGTGGCATTTGCTATGGCTAATTGTTTGTTTCCCACATAAGAGTGTACCCTAGCCAAAAGAGCCACAACACCATAATAATTCAAACGAAAATTCCTTTTCTTCAATGCCTCCGGAACATCATCTCCTATACTTTCTGAATTTGGTCCATATGGATCGTATTCTTCCATGAGTACTTTAGCTTCATTCAAGTCTTTTACAATTTTATCAATTGCGTCGCTGATACTAAGCTGGGGCTTAGCCTCGGAGGTATATTCATCTGTATAAGGAATAGACTTAGCAGTTAAACCATTTGCAGGAGATGGTGCAAATAATCTTAACATATCAAAATGGAGATATGCTCTTAAAGCTAAAAACTCTCCTTTATAAACTTTATAAACTGCATCGTTCGAGAAAACAGATTTGTTATCATCAATGTACCTTAGGGCTAAATTTACGTTTGCAATGGATTGATATGCTGTACTCCATATATTCAATAATCTTGTCTCTTCCTTTGAGCTAGACCATTCATAATTTGCTGCAAATTTAAAATTACCATAACCATACACACCATCTGTCTCATCATAATATTGAGCTAAGACATCAAGAAATGTATAAGATAATTCTCTACCATAACTTTTTGTAGTCGACATTAGGCTATAAACACCTATAAGAGCATCTCTGTACCCGGATTCATAAGTATAAAAAACATCCGCTTTTACATCCGCCTTAGGCGACACATCTAACCACTCTTCGCACGAACTAAAAGTCACAGCAAAGAATATTAATATATATAATAATTTTCCTTTTTTCATAATTAAGTCATTTTTAGAAAGTTACTTGAAGTGCAAGTGAATATCTTCTTGCAAAAGGATAACTAGTTCCTCTCTCCATCTCTACTGTTGACATTCTGTAAATATTGTTACCAATTGCAGATAGCTTTAGCCTTTCAAGGCCTAGTTTTTTCAATTGTGATCTGCTGAATTGATAAGATAGTCTAAGTGATCTCAATTCGATAAAATTATTTTCTTCTATAAATCGAGATGTAGCTCTTGTGAAAGTTGGATTATTCTTATCATATCCTTTAAATTTGGCAACATCACCAGGCTTTGTCCACTTATCTGTTAAAATCCTTTTGTCTCCATTCTCATTAGGATCAATATTCTCCACCTTATCAACTAATGTGTGATTGTAAATATCACCCCCATAACTATATGAGAAATTGGCATTCAATTCAAGCCCTTTGTATGCCAGTCTGGTTCCAAAATTTCCGTAAAAATCCGGGTCAGTATTCCCAAGTGGCTTGTAATTGTCAGCACTCCACTCATTAGTTACATTCCCATTAATATCTAAAAATATTTCTTTCCCTGTGGCTGGGTCGATACCAAGTGATTCATTAGCCCAAATCGTATTAATTGATTCGCCTTGCATGTATCTCACCTTAGTTTTGTTGCTTTCTTCGGCGTCCTGTTTTTTATTAAATTCTGAAAGTGCATTATTAATACTTAACAATTCATTCTCATTTCTTACAACACTACCAAAAATATCCCAACGAAGTCCATCATTCATTCCTTTTAGAATACTCGTTCTTAAGTTTAGTTCGAATCCTGCGTTTCTAACTTCACCAAGGTTTTCCTTATAACTACCAAAACCCAGTGATGGAGCCAGAGATACATTTACAAGCACGTCTTTGGAAATGTCAGAGTAAATATTTACACTACCGGATACAGTTCTGTTTTTCGTTTCAAAATCGATTCCAACATTCCTTTTTTCTGTTCGTTGCCATTTTAAACTTTCGTTTCCTAATGCTCTCAAAACGGCTCCAACATTTCCTGAATATGACATATCATCAATAGATGAATCGGTATACGAAAGCATAGCTAAAGCCTGATAGGCATAAAAATTTTGGCTTCCAGTCAATCCCCACGATCCTCTAATTTTCAACAATTCGAACCAATTCAAATTCTCTATAAAGCTTTCTTTGTGCAAATTCCACCCAAGACCGATGGAACCAAATGTACCCCAACGATTCTTAGCCCCGAATAAAGACGAACCATCCTTTCGAACAGAAATATCTAACAAGAATCTATCGTCATAACCATAATTAAAGTTACCAACACCACCAATTTGTCTTGTGACATCATAGCTTCCAGTAGGCTTACTTCCTTCATTGTAAGAAGTACCCATTCCAATATGGTCTAAATTTTGATTGGGGAAGTTTACCGCTGTAGTACTTGAGTAGTCCTCTACTTTTTCAGTTACATCTAATACAACCACACCATTAAATAAATGTTTTCCAAATGATTTTGTAAAAGACAGAACGGAGTTGATTCCGTATGAAAGATAATCTGTATGTCCCTTTGTGTAACTTCCCTTATAAGATGAATTTATAAAATTAAGATGTTCATTAGGCAAATACAGATCACTCGTTGTTTGTTTTTTGCTGATTGAAATTTGAGTCTTAAACTTCAAACCTTCTAAAATATCATACTCTAAGGAAAAATTATTTATGAAGTCGGTATATTTACTCTCATCTCTAACAGGAAGGGTAGAATTATAGTACCAATTATTCATCTGTTTTGTTCTAAATCCCCTATCGTAATACGTATATTCATATAAAATTTTAGATATTGAACCATCTTCATTATATGGATAGTAGTAAGGATTTAAATAGGTGTACCTGCCATAATCTCCGTAAGGTGAATTTTCAGATTTTACATTATCAAAACTCAAATAATTCATGAATTTGAACTTCTTATAATTGTACTGAAGTTTAATACCAACTCCCATACCTTTACGACCAGAACCTTTCATGACGCCTACTTTATCCAAGTAGTTGACATCAAAGCTGTACCTAAATTTTGCATCACCTCCTTCAAAAACCAACGAATGATTCTGTCCAATACCAACATCTCTTACCGGAATGGATTTCCAATCCGTATCAATACCCCTTGAAACTAATCGTTGGATTACATTAAAAGTATTTAATTTGCTTTCATCCCACTCTGGTCTTGATTTATCTAAATCATATAAGCCAGAGTTTTTTTCAAACTGAAATTTCTCTTCAGCATTCATCAAATTGTAATCAGAAAGATCTGCCACTTCAAGATCTAAACTCCCATTATAGGAAACTCTTAATTCGCCCATTTGCGGAGCAACTGTTTCAATAACAACAACGCCATTTGCAGCACGAGAACCATAAATTGCTGTTGCTGCAGCATCTTTCAAAATCGTAATTGAACGCACTCTGTTGGATTCTAAATCAAAAACTTTTTCGGCTGTAACTTCGAAGCCATCCATAATAAAAGTGGGACTATTGGGATTACCTTCATATTCATTTTTCAAATTCCCACTCTCACTACTAAGACTTCCTGAACCACGAATAACAAAATCAGGCATTGAATTTGGATCACTTCCTTTAGCATTATCTACAACCTGAATAAATGAAGGATCTAAACTAGATAATGCGCTAAGTACACTCCCAGTAGTAATTTCTCTTAATTCCTCTCCTCGTACGGATGTAACAGCTCCAGTATAGCTATCCTTTTTTCTTGTAAAATAACCCGTAACGACCACCTCATCAAGTCCGGCAGCTTCCGCCTCCAAAACAATATTTTGATTAAGCTGTCCAGAAAAATTAATCTCCTGTGGAACCATTCCAACAAATGAAAATACAATTACGGCTTTATCTCCTTCAATTTCCAAGCTGTACTTACCATTAATATCAGTAGCAACACCTGTTGTGGTTCCTTTAACTACAACCGATACACCAGGTAGGGTATTTCCATCTTTATCGGTAACTCTACCCTTTAGCTCTTTTTTCTTTTGCTCAACTTCAATTAAAGTCTGTTTAGCCAGTTCTTTAAAGGTAATGACCTCTTCTTCGACTTCGCACTCTAAACCTTTTTCTCGTAGAAGTTCATCCAAAAGAATCTTTACCTCTTCGTTCTCTGCTTCGATACTAACTTTGTCAAACTTATCGAACAAAGCCTTTTTGTAAATAAAATAAAGACCCGTTTGCTCCCTAATTTCATTCAGCACCTCCAAAATTGTTGCTTGCTCCATCTCCATACTTACCCTCTGGTTCTGAGAAAAAGATTTTGCTCCTGCTCCAAAAGACAGAATGAGCATCAATAAAATCAGAATTTTCATTTTCAATAGGGGTTTCAGCCATCTCCTTGCGGGGAAATAGCAGTTTAGCTTGTTTTTTTTCATAGATTTGTATTCTAACAGGTTAATAATTGAATAAATATTTTGCAGATATTTATTCTAAACTTAGTTTGAACGGAAAGTTTTTGCAGAACTTTCCGTTTTTTTATTTCGATCTTACGATAATAACATTGTCTTTAATCATAAATTTTGCTTCAGATGATTTTTCAATGAAATACAGGAGCTTATCAATCTCCGTATAACGTTTCATATTACCTATGAAAGGAATGGTTCTGGCTTTATTATCCTCAAAGAATACTTTCACATTATACCATCTCTCCAGCCTTAACATGATTTCTTCGAGATTCTCATTTCTAAACAAAAAATTGCCATCTTTCCATGCGATATAGGGGTACACATCAACCTGCCTGGAATCCATACTACCTTCGTGCATATTTGCTAACAATAAATCGCCAGGGATCATTTTTTCTTCCTTATTTAAGCGCTTAATTTTAACACCAACACAACCTTCCAGCAAAACGGTTTTAATTAAATTCTTATCGTAGGCATTAATATTAAATTTAGTCCCATAGACTCTGACATCCTGATCGAATGAATTAACGATGAAAGCTTTATCTTTATTTGTTGCAACTTCGAAATAGGCCTCGCCTTTCAAGAATACCTTCCTGTTATCTGCCGAAAAATGAACAGGGTATTTTAATTCCGATTCAGCATTTAACCAAACTTGTGTTCCATCGGAAAGCCTTAAATTAAACTCCTGACCTCTGGCAACTTTTATGGTATTATAAATTAAGGATTTACTTTTTGCCAGTTCCTTTGAATATATAATTCCCTTTACAGAATCAACTTGAACCAGAACACCATTCTGTTCTTTTAAAAGCTTTCGTGTATTCATAATCTGAACACGCTTACCATTTGATAAAATCAGCTCAGCACCTTTCTTTCCAGGTTCAATATGTGTTGTTTGTGCAATTGGAATTTCATTGGTAAAATCGTTTAACAGGAATAAAGGACTTAATCCAAGCAGTATAATAAGACTGGCTGCAACGAACCAATAAGGAAATTTCTTTTTGTGAGTTAGTTTGGCCGCAACCTTCTTTTGGGCTGCAAATGAATTAATCTTATCCCATTGTTGAATATTATCTAATCTGAAGTAAGTACGGACAATGTTTTGATAGGTCGTTTTATTGTCCTGCCCTAAAGCAAGCCACTTTTGTAGTCTGTCGATTTGTTCATCCGATGCTTCATCTTTTAGGTAAGCTAAAATCGCTTGTATATAATCTTCCTGGTTCATCATTTTATTCTCATTTTCAAGTAGAACAAAAAATAAAATGGAATGGGTGAATGGAATTGAAACTTTTTTCCGGAAATTGATGAATTAACACACAAAATTAAATAGTGGCTTACCGGTTATCAGCTGTCAGTAGTCGTTTGTACTTAATGGTTGGAATATTTTTTTACACTATGGTTTTTAGGCTTTTACTACATAAAAAACAAGTAAAAAAGATCCTTATTATCCTTTAAATCGGTTCTCAATTTCTTAAGGCCGTGTTTTAGTAAGGTTTTTATGGTATTGACAGAAACATCAAGCTCTTCAGCAGCTTCCTTATATTGCATATTCTGAATCATAACATATTTTACCACTTGACGTGTCTTTTCAGGAAGCTCTTTTAAGGCTTCTTTTACTTTTAGGATACCTTCTTCAGCAATGCGTTTAGCTTCTTCTTCTGCCAAATCCATAAATTCTACTTCTGCTGAATTAGCCAACACATCATTTTTCTTAATGTGATTTAAACAGGCATTCTTTACTAAAGTAAATAGGTAGGAACTCAAAGATTTCGAATTGATATTTTCGTACAATTTTTCATTCCAAAACTGAATAAATTTGTCTTGTACAATATCTTCGGAGGTATGAATATCATTTAAGTAAGCATTTCCAAACAGTACCAAAGGCTTATAATAACGAGAAAATAAGAGGTCCATACCTTTCTTATCTCCCCTTTGCATGTTATCTATAATACTTTGATTTGAAACCATATTCAATAAAAGCTTTGCAAGCAAATATATCTATGTTTTTGAAGAAACAAAGAATAAATTTAAAGAATTAAGCTCAAACATACAGGTATAGTCACATTTAACGACAAAACCCGAACCACCACAACTCACTAATAATAAGATAATAAGATTAAAAAAAGTTACATCAGGCCTTGGAGCCCGAAAACAGAAGTTCCGATGGTTTTTTCTTTACCATATTGCTAAGGCGTGTTTCGCTGCTATCTGCTGCAATAAAGAAGATGCCTTGTTTGTCGTCTTCTTCATCGAACTTAAGTAAGGCGCCTTTTACCGAAGCAATTTGTCCCGGGCTAAAACTCTCGTTAATGGTTTTTGTTTTCAGGTCGGTGAATCGCTGAATAACAGGTTGCGGTAAGCTTAGCTCTACTTTTCGCAACTCGATATTCGCGATGGCTTCTGCCAGACGCTTACCTGCGTTTAAATTCAGTCGGATTGAATGACGGCTCTTGTCGAAGCTATCCTGATCGTTGACAAAAACACCCGACAAGCTAGGGTAAACTTTGAAGAGTTCGGTATTCACATTGTTGCCATTGGCTACTGCATCTACCACGGCATAGTTAAACTCTTCGATGACTGATAGGGCTTCTGCTTTGGTTACGGTAGAGCCTTTACCTATCATATGTTCTACTATTTGTTCTGTTGTTATGGTATCATTGTCTGTAACGAGTCCCATATAATCATCCGGATCATCGGTCAGATGATTTAAAATTAAACCATATCTTAGGGCCATAATTTTAAGTTTTAAAATGAATACTGCAGGTCCCGCCAGCTGCATCTTCCACCGTCCAAAGTTGATGATGTCTAGCTGATGGGAACCTGTTTTTATTTATATACTGATTCTGAATACATTCATTTTATATGAGAACTCATGACTTAGCTCATATTTTCAATACTCTTCTTCAACTGCTCAAATTCTGGATGTATAGAACTTCTAATAACAATGACTTTTTTAATAAGTATGATATGCTTTTACTTTCAATACAAAGAATGAATCCCTACTAAAGAAGATATTATTCTACTTCAGATACTCTTTTATTTTTTCCTCTAGCTCTTTTCCGTGTAAACTTCTACCCAAAATTATCCCTTCATTGGATATCAAAATAGTAGTTGGAATTCCTCTAACAGCATAAGCACTAGCAGTAGGACAATCCCACCCTTGTAGGTTAATCCTTGCAACCACTTTAGCTCTTCGTCAACAATTGCTTTTTCCCAAGCCTCACGTTTGCTATCATACGAAACAGCAAGTATTTCAAATCCTTAATACCGATTAGCATCTAAAATCGCATAACATTCAAATTTAGTATCTGCTAAGTGTACTATAAAAGAACCAACTCCTATAAAACTTAAATTTAACAGGAGTTGATAATCCTTTATTTTAATCTAAAAACCTGCAATGCTTATTCAGGCCTACAATGAATCAAAAGCTAAAATGCGACCAAAGCCTCCAAACACTCTGTGGTTCATAACATTGTTTTCAAGTCCCTCTTTTGCATTGTCAAGAATTCTGATAGGTACTGCTATAAACTTCCCTTCACTACTACTCTTATTGTACGTAGTAATAACCAACATTCTATTTTGTGCATTTTTCTTAATCGGCTTTCCCGAAGGATTTGAAATATCCGTTGTATACATAAATGTATAATCTTTCCACATTTTTACATTTGTAATCTCATCGCCAGAGCTTGGTGTTTCATAGGCAAGATATGATACTGGAATGCCAGATCCACTCAGAGATACTGAATACAACTTACTCCCAACTGAGTAATAAAGTATCTTTTCCAAAGGTGATGTAGCAAAATTTGTGGCTTGATTAATATCTGTACAATTAGCCAAACTTACAATTTTCTGATTATCGTTAAGATTATTATTTGCATTAAAAATATATGCGAAGTAATTAGATCCTGATTCCGACTTTAATATTGTCACGATATAAGTATCTCCCCAAGAAGATTTACTATATCCCGATCCCATGTAAACAGCATCATAAGCCCCTACTTTATCATAATCAAATAATGTTTCTTTCCCTTCAACAGGGTACAAATATTGACCATCAGGTTTATTCTTCATAAACCTGTTCCCAATCTCATCATAAATATAAGTAGATTGACCAAAAGATGGTTGAGCTCTATAATGGCTCACTCTGTAATCAGATTCATCAATAGTGATAAACGGATGCGAGAATACATATTTTTTTATTTTTGCAGACTGCAATTTACCTTCTGCACTTAGCAAAATTTGATGCGAAAGACTTTTGTCTAGATTCAGAATGTTGTAATTATCCTGCTTAAAAACAAACATATTTTTACTGTCTGCAAGTTTATTAAACAGGCCATCATAAGCATAACAAGCATTGTTTTTTGTAAACACATTTAATACAGAATGTGGAAGACTATAATTCTGATAATAGCTGATGTGGCTGACAAGCCCTACAAAATCGTTCCCCGTGATATTTTTATAGGTATTTTTTTCAACCTTCAATTCATCTGAACTCCTAATACTAACATACATATTTTGAATTTCATGAAAGTTTGAGTGTACATTATCTTTCGTATCTACAATTCCTAAACCAAACCCAGTCTTATATCTTATATCTATTGAGAAATTCTTAAAATACTCTAAACCAGTACTAATTTCCCTTACGACAAAGGTCAAATATGGATGACTTTGAGCCTTTATCTTTAACTTCAATTTGTATTCATTTGATAAGGGGTCTTCAATAAAACCTCCATATCCCCCTTTGCGCCATGTAAATGAGTACTTATCACTATTAGCATCAATTATTAACTTTTTCCCTTCACGATCTACTTCTACAATAGAATCCATACTTATCTCCAGTATATCTCCTGGAGTCGCATTAAAATTAATTTTTGAATTATAAATTGTTACAGTAGAATGCTCTGTACTATAGGTCAGAGTGTCATCATCAAAACAAGCTGTCACAGCAACTATCAGGGCACACAATACAGTGATATATTTAAATTTAATTTTCATATTTCAGAATTTTTAAGTTTGTTTATGGCATAATAACAACAGTTCCATCATCATGCTTTAATGGCTCTTTGGAGTTCTTATTGTAATCCCGAAGGGCAAGCCTTACCTTAAGTGAATAAGCATTCATAACAGGATCGGGGAACCGACTTATTACATACTCCTTAGGCAATCCATAATTTAAGTATTGTATGAAGGATTTCGACATTGTCTGTCCGATATTTGCATTTCCAACTGTTTTGACAATAAATTTTAACCAATTGTCGGAATATTTCTTACCAAACCATATAGAACAATAATCACCCCAATTATCTGGTTTTGTTAACATTGCTGTCAATGATACCTTATAATTTGACAATGCTAAATCAATAAGCGGAAAATCATCGGAAGGAACCAATGAAAGCTCAAAACTATAGACAGCACTCTCTAATTCAGTTTTTTTTATCACCTTAATCGGAAGTTCCCCTACCGTAGATCCAGCCTTAACAGTTCCTTCAAGAATCACATAAGTTGAAACAGGAGCATTTGTATTCTTTCCTTCAACTACCTTAGCCTTAAATACTCGGTCAACCCCGGAAGTATTGCCAACAATATATACAGGCAGAAATATGGTATCAGCAAGTTTATTCGGGTTTTGAAAAAATGAATAAGCTTTTTCCAATAGCTCACCTTTCTTCTGCTTATCAAAATAGACTCCTGCGTTGTTTTCATATAATGGGAACTGCTCTTTTTGACATGAGAAGAAACAGTATACCACCGATATCAGTACTAATATTTTATAGTTTTTCATCGTTTTTTTTTTTAATTTATTCTCTGCCAAAATCTAATTCACTCTGAGGTATTGGCAACTCAAAGCTTTTAGGATTCAAAGCCTCCCCAGAATAAGGCATGCTTGTATAACCGAGTCTCTTCAAAAAGTAGAATACCTGTCCTTCACCAAATAAATCCTTGTAATACTCCTTCTCAATTTCCTTCTTAATGGCATCAGTATCAACTAATGGATCTACGACTGTTCTGGATGTTCTTACTGCATTTAAATATGTCAGAGCATCATTCTTTCTAATCCCCAACTCATTAAGACACTCTGCAGCAACATAATACATCTCAGGTTTTCTAATTATACCAAGCTTATTGTTAGAGTTGGAAACAATATCCGATCGGTAATATTTGCGAAGAAGCTTGTCATTGTCGTATTTTGCAAATTGATGATTCTGACGAAAATCGGACTGTCCCACACCATTGGCTTCAAATATGGTATTAAAACGCTCCTTTTTCACATACATAATATCAACAACCTGCTCAGCACTTAAATCAGTAGGAGATACTTCAAAATAACGTCTTATATTGGATTCATTATAAATATCATGTACATCAAGACCAAATACAAATTCTCTTGTAAAAACAAGATCTCCGTTCCTCAAAATATCACTCTCCTTCACAAATTCTATTGGAGAGTCCTTAATAAATTTCTCTGAAAACAAAAGAGCATTCTTATAATCACCTTCCCATAAATACGCTCTTGCTTTTATTGCATTTGCAGCCCAGTAATTGAATCGATATCGACGATCCTGTTTAAAAAACTCATCATCAAGTAACATATTATTATCTTTTGGAAAATCAGGTCCCCATTTATCCCCATAGTTTAACAACTTAATAGCTAGTTCCAGATCTTTATGTATTTCTGCCAAAACACCTGAGGTTTTTAGCTGGGGACTAAGGAATTGCTCATAATTGGTAACATAAGGAATTGCCAGCTCATCCAAGCCCGACCGATTATTGGCTAAATTTCCTGGACCAAACATTCTCAATAAATCAAAATGTATAAACGCCCGTAAACCTCTGGCCTCACCTTCAATTAATTTTGCTGTGACATCATCCAAGTATGTCTGAGTTTCAATATTTTCTAAAATATTGTTAAGGTTTGCTATAGCATTGTAAGCACGACTCCATATATTCGAAATAATACTAACATTCACCGGTTTTGTATAATCTCTTATACTAGAATCGAAATATTTTCCTCGTTCACTTTTAAAATCATAAATCCCTGCGGCGGCATCCAAAAAGTAAAAACTTAACTCCTGCCCATACAACGATTTTTCAGAAATACTAAGGTAAACTCCGATTAATGCCTGCTCAAAATATTTTTTAGTATCAAAAACCTTTTCTGATTTTATCTTGGTTTTCGGCTGTACATTTAGCCAATCTTCGCAAGCAAAAAGCATTGGAATCATAACAATGCCAATCAATACTTTTGTAATTATATTTTTCATCTTAATAATTTTAATATTTAAAATGCTGCTGATATTGAAAAATTAAATGTTCGGGCAAAAGGATATGCAGTTCCTCTCTCTTGCTCTACAGTAGACCACGTATGAAGATTATTTCCATAAGCTGAAATTTTCAATCTGCTCAGTCCTATCTTTTTTATAAAATTATGCTTCCAAAAATCATATGATAAAGTTATTGATGACAGAGATAATTCATTCTGATCATAAATAAATCTCTGGGTAGGCGCTGAACCTCGCATCCTATACACTTGGTTTCCAAATTCATTAGTATACCAAACCACCATATCACGATGTCTAGCATAAGGTTTTACATCCCCTGGCTTCAACCATGATCCAGCAAGAACCCTTTTATCTACATTATATTTAATATCATATGCTTCAACTTTGTTTGCCAATGTTTCGTTATATGCCTGCCCCCCATACTTATACCTAAAACTTAAGTTTAAACCAAAGCCTTTATACTGAAAGAACGCACCTATATTACCGTGAACATCAGGCAAGCTATTTCCCATTATTTGTTGTTCTGAAGAAATATAATCAAAGGTTCGTGTACCATCCTTTTTAACAAAAATCTCTCTTCCTGAGGCTGGGTCTATACCATCAGACTTCATAGCCCAAATAGAAGTCGTAGAGGCACCTTCGTAATATTTCTGCAATGGTCTTGACCATTTCCTGTCTTCCTTTTCGAAAATTGCATCAATACGAGCATTGTATTCATTCATTGCATCAGATAGCTTCTGAATCTTATTCCTATTGTGTGAGGCATTAAAACTCAAAGTTAAAAATGAGCCATCTTCAGGAACCGACCAGACCTTATATGAAGCTCTTAGATCAACACCCTTATTTATAATTTCGCCTACATTTGCATCGACAAAACTGAAGCCAGTTGACGGAGCAATCGTTTTACTTATTAAAGAATTCTTGGTAGTAGCTTTATAAAACTCAAGTGTCAGGCTTAATCTTTTGAATAATTCAAGATCCAATCCTAAATTTATATCAAACTTTTTCTGCCACAATAAATCGTCATTTCTCATTCCTTCCAACTGCAAACCAAACATGTTTAAATACGTTCTGTCGACTCTATAATTATATGCTCCAACCCCAGCATAAGCTGTGTGAGGCTGAGCTCCTGTAGATCCAACAGACGCTCTTAACTTCATTCTTTGCATATACGAATTATCCACCCATTTTTCGTGATGTATATTCCATCCCACGCCAGTTGACCAAAATGCGCCCCAGCGTTTATTGGCTCCATACTGGCTCGACCCTGTTGTTCGGATTGTAGCATCAAGTAGCAATCTGTTATCAAATGCATAATTAAATACTCCCAGCCCACCAAATTCTCTCCTCGTTTCTTCAATTCCATTAGGTTTAGTGCCCTCTGTATAACTACGTGCAAACATAATACTATTCATATCATCACTTGGAAAACCTTCAGCACTATATACACCTTCTTTAAATGACTTTTCGCTAATCTGACCGTTAACATTGAATAGTAAGAAATGCTTACCAAAACTTCTCGAATAAGAAATATTAAAATCTCCGGATAAATCTTTTGACTCTCCATCATTTACCTGATATGAACCTTTTCTCCATATCAAATTATCGGTGGTATACTTACGAAACATATTATGTTCTGCTGGATAGAACTGATCTGCAGACGTATTTTTTATACCAATGCCAAAGCGCAAAGATGTTTTCAAATAATCATTCCAAAAATACTCAGCATAAAGATTGTTTGTTATGTCAGTATATTTAGATTGGAGCAAACTATTCACCGTTGAATTATATAGGGGATTCCCCACGTAATATCTGTCTGCATGTTCCTCTGAACCCACCTTCAAAGGCGGATGTTTTACAATTTTTCCATCTCGGTCATACGGTGAATAATAAGGGTTCATTGCTGCATATTCCGAAAAACTTCCGTAAGGAGAATCATTACTTACAGTAGATCCAATAGTCAATTGGTTTCTTATACTAAGTTTATCTTTCCTGTAAGAAATCGATACATCCCCTGAATATGACATCCTGTCGGAACCCTTCATTGCTCCTTGTATATTATTGTAGCTAAAGCCGCCATTTAAGTTCAAAATATCTGTACCCATAGCAAATCCTATGCGGTGTTTATGTCCAATTGCATTTCGTAATGGTATAGCAAGCCAATCTGTATCAACCCCGTCTAGAACGTCCCTGTACCTGCTTTGATACAAACTCTGCTCTACTACTCCTTGATCTTCAGAATAAATTTTTCCATTATATAGACCAAAATCTTTTTCAAACTGCAATTTTTCGGCAGCATTCATCAAATTATAAGATGTCAAATCAGGCACCTCTATTGATACACCTCCGGTGTAAGATAAGCGCATCTCCCCACCAGCACTCACTTTAGTTTCAATAACAACAACTCCATTTGCTGCCTTTGAGCCGTATATTGCTTTAGCCGAAGCATCTTTCAAAATCGTAACAGACTCAATTCTATCCATATCTAAATCAAAGATCTTCTCAACAGTAGTCTCAAACCCATCCAAAATAAAAAGAGGAGCATTAGGGTTATTTCCATAAGTCCCTTTTATTGAGGATGCTTCTATTGAGGCTGGATCTGTCTCCAGATCAAAAGAAGATGTACCTCTAAGCAGCATCTTTGGGGACTTATTAGGATCGGATCCCGTTTCTAAATTATCAAAAATCATAAGTGAAGGGTCGAGATTTTTCAAACTTTCGAATACATTACTATTACTTACTGCCTTCAGCTCATTTCCTTTAAATGTAGTAACCGATCCGGTAAATGTAGATGCCTTACGATTAAAGATTCCTGTTACAATAACCTCCTCAAGTTCTGAGTTATCGTACTCCATCACAATATCAAGCTTTGCCTGATTTTCTACAATTATTTCCTGAGTAGCCATTCCGACAAAAGAAAAAACCAAAACAACCTTATCCCTTTCAAAACTGATTAAATATTCGCCATCAATATTTGTTGCAACGCCTGTTGTGGTTCCCTTAACTACAACCGACACACCAGGTAGGGTATTTCCATCTTTATCGGTTACAGTACCTTCTAGTTTTTTTTTCTCTTGCTCCTCTTTTTTTACAGGTAATTCAGGAACTCTATCTACAACCATGATCACATCATCATAGAATTGACATTCCAATTTCGTATCCTTAAAAATTTCTTCCAATGCCTCATCGACTCTCATATCTGAAATATCAAAGTTGATTGCATCCAGCTCCTCAACCTTCTCCTCATTATAAATAAAGCGAAGCCCTGTTTGTTCTTTAATTTCGTTAAAAATATCCAGAACGCTTGCACCACTGAATTCCAAGCTTACTCTCTGATTTTGAGAATAAATACTTGCTGATGCACTTAGGGTAAGTGTTAAGGTGAAAAAGAGAAACATTTTCATTGTAAGCAGGATTTTTAACCTTTCACCTCGGGGGAAAAGGTCGGTAAAACCATTTTTTTTCATAATTTTGTAATGATAAGTTAGAAATTGAATAAACGCCCGACCGGTATTTATTCCTGATTTAATTTTAAACGGAAGGTTCTGTAAAACCTTCCGTTTTTTATTTATCCCCTAAGGGATTCATTATTTTGCCATTACCACGATGGCATTCTTCTTGATTTCAAATTTGGCATTTGAAGTTGTTTCCATAAAAAACAGGAAATCCTTTACATCGGCGTAGCGCTGCATATCGGCTGTAAATCGGTAAGTTTTACATTCCTCATTCATGAAAAAGACTTTAACATCGTACCAGCGCTCCAAACGCTCCATTATATTTTCCAGAGGTGCATTTTCAAAGACGAATTCACCATCTTTCCACGCAATATAAGGTCTCACATTCACCTCATTTACATTTACCTCTCCCGTCTGAAGATTAGCCAAGCCTAGTTCGCCTGGCTTTAATTTTGTCTCGGCACTCGTCGAGTTCACTCTAAGCCCAACAGATCCTTCAACCAAAACGGTTTCTATCTTATTTTGATCGTAAGCGTTTACACAAAACTCTGTTCCATAAACTTTAACTTGCTGGCCGTATGAATTCACAACAAAAACTTTCTCTTTATTAGCTGCCACATCAAAATAGGCTTCTCCTTTAAGATAAACTTGCCTCCTGTCACCTATAAATTGTACAGGGTATCTTAATTCAGATTCTGCATTCAACCAAACGCGTGTACCATCAGCCAAAAGAATATCGAATTCCTGTCCTCGGGATACTTTTAAGGTGTTATAGATTTCTTTCGACTCAAGTTTTGTTTCCACAGTATATTCAATGCCTCTAAGAGAATCAATTTGGATTAATGAACCATCCAGCTCTTTTATCTCTTTGGTAGCCGCTTCAATCTTCACAGATACACCTGTCGATAGAATTAGCTCAGCGCCTCTTTCTCCCGGCTCAATTTCTATTAACTGAGCTACAGCCGGAGTTTCTTTGGAACCGGTATTTAATAAAAATGGAATTGATATTGAAAGTAATAGGATAATACCAGCTGCAACTGCAGCAAAAGACAAGTAACGTACTCGCGTGTTAATTCGATTTTCGAACTTCGTAAATTCAAATTCGGTATTCACCTGAGTCGATTTCAGCGACCAACGCGTGTATAGAACTTTACGTAAAACCTGCTGGTATGCTTTCTTGTTCTCTTCTGAAACTTCCAGCCATAAATCAAAATCAGCTTTCTCCTTTTCGGTAAGCTCCCCTGAAATATAAGCTACAATGTCTTGATATTTTTTATCTGTAATGTTCATTCTTCTAATTTAAATAGCGCACTTCACTATTAGTACAGAAGAAATTACAAAACGGTTGACAAGCCTTTCAATTATTTTGAAAAAAAATACAATAGAAAATAATCACTTAACTTTTCGGAATTGAGCCTAAGTGTCTTTAAGGAACGGACTAATTGGGTTTTTACAGTAGAAAGGGAAACATTTAATTCGTCAGCTGCTTCCTGATATTTCATGCCTCTTAAATAAATGCACTTAACAACTTCTCGACCTTTTTCAGGCAGTTTTTCCAATTCTTTATGAATTCTGGATATGATTTCTTCCTTATTCGACTGGTAATCTTCATAAATTTTATCAAAGGAATCAATCTCCTCGGCATGTTTCAACACATCTCTTTTGCGAAGCTTGTTATAGGCTAGGTTTTTTACCGATACATATAAATAGGAAGGTAATTTACTGGCATCCCACCGGGTATAGATCTTTTTTCTCCAAATCTCTACAAAGAAATCCTGCACCAAGTCTTTCGACACATCCATATCATTCAAAAAAGTATCTGCCCAAATCACTAAGGGTTCAAAATACTTTTTGAATAGCAAATTCATTCCCTGCTTATTATCAGAGGCTAAGAGTTCACATATATACTTATCGGTAGTTTTCATGGCTGATTAGATGGTTTAAAGAATGCAATTATTTTTTTATTATACAAAAGTGGAAAGGGTCAAATCGAGATTAACAAGTAAGCTCCTTTTTTTTATGTATCACAATTCCAACTATTTTGGAAAAGTTTAGAACTTCCAACATCAAGAACTCAGGCTTGGACAGAACAAAAAAGCAATCACTTATATGAGTGATTGCTTTTTATAAATCAAGAATTTAGATCAATTGATTTCGCATATTTTTTATATCCGATTAAATCATACGGTTTCTTTCACCACCAGGGCAACAACAATTCCAAAAACGATATGCCCTGCAATACTGCCTATCATCATTAATAGCATATTGCCTTCCATGGGTGGCATCCCTCCCATTACAGCTCCCATTATGCCCATCATTATTTGAGCGAATACGAATATGGCCAATCCACAGATGGTCCCTTTTAGAATTTTACTTCTGATTTTAGATACTAATTTTATTAACAGAAACACATAAGCCATAGCGAAGGTTATGCCTATAGCAAAGTGCATCAGCCAACCAACAAGAACTGGAAAACCCATTAGGCTTGAAAGCATCTGCGGTGGGTTCATTTTTGGTATACCCATCATAGGCGCCAGCATCATAAATAAAGACATAGCGGCTGTGCCTGTAATTCCGCCCAAGAGGGCCTTTTGAATTTTAAGGATCATAACGAATTGTATTAAATGTCGAATTCTCTACTTATTTTAATCTTTAAGTAAATAGTCGCAACATATTCAGAAACCTGACAGTTAAATTGGAAATATTTTTGCGCCGGGGATTAATACCAATGTGTATCGATATCAAATATAGAGATTGATTTAGTATCGCTATATACGCCTTATAATGACGAAAGAAGAAATTATAGAACAACGACATAGCACTTTATCAATGCAAAAAACAAGTAAATCAACCAGGTATGCTTAGCGATTTTGAAACGACTATTACGTCGTATCAATTATAATCTCTTCTTGCTCCTTATTCGCTTAAGTATGGCCGCATTTTGGTTTAGTGCTTCCATATATTCACTTTTTATTTCATCAACAAGACTATTTACCGCAGAGATAGCCTTAATTCCTGCAACACCCTGCCCGGCAGACCAAATATCTTTCCAGGCTTTATCATTTTGTGCTGTAAGGTCAGAAAAATCTTCTTCTTTCTTTTGACTAAGGTCAATGCCAGACTTTTCGATACTGGACTTTAAGAAATTGCCATAAACACCCGAAACGGCATCTGTATATAAGATATCGTCAAGATTAGAACTAACAAGTGAGGTTTTGTAAGCATCAGTTGCCAAACTTTCATTTGTTGCGATAAATCGTGTACCCATATATACAAAATCAGCTCCCATATTTTGGGCTGCTAATACGCCTTTTCCGCTATTTATTGCTCCTGCCAAAACCAAAGGCCCCTTATAAAAAGATCTAATTTCATCGAGCAAGGCAAATGGATTTGCAGTACCTGCATGACCTCCTGCCCCTGCAGCAACAGCAATGATACCATCAACACCTACTTCAATTGCTTTTTGAGCATGACGCTTTTTTATGATATCGTGAAAAACGCAACCTCCATATTGGTGAATGGTATCAACCACTTCTTTAGATGCTCCCAATGATGTAATCACCAATGGGACTTTATATTTAACACAAAGCTTTAAATCTGGGATCAACCTGGGATTTGTTTTATTGACAATCAAATTAACAGCAAAAGGCGCAGGTTCTATTCCCGTTTCAGCTTTGAATCTTTCCAATGCACCAGTTATTTCAATCAATATTCGCTCAAAATCCTGTGGCGTTCTTCCATTTAAAGAAGGAAAAGTACCCACTACACCTTTTTTACAAGATTCAATGACCAATTCTGTTCCTGAAACCAGAAACATAGGTGCTACAATTATAGGCAATGTCATGCTTAATTTTAATTCTTGTACTTTCATATTAATCCTTTTATAAAGCTATTTCAATTTAGTCATTTATTGTAAATGATTAGGAATATAGAAGTTGAAAGATTGATTTCAGATACTATAATTATATTTTGACACTATAAAAATCACCATCTGTTTATCCTATTAATAGGTTATAAGTTTCCTCTAAGAACAGGTTAGGATACAACATAAAATAATAGTATCTTAATTAACGGTATTTTACATACAAATGAGTTTGACGTAAATAATATAGTGTGAAAATTCTACTGACTGGTGCTACAGGTTATATTGGCAAAAGACTTCTTCCAATTCTTATCGAAAACGGGCATAAAATTGTCTGTTGCGTTCGTGATTTTGAGCGCTTCAACCCTCCATTATCGCTTTTACCACATCTCGAAGTTATTCAAGTTGATCTTTTAGATGCCAATTCATTAAAACAAATCCCCAAAGATATTGACGCGGCCTACTATTTAGTGCATTCCATGTCATCCTCAAATAATTATGAAGTCTTAGAAAAACAGTCAGCAATAAACTTCAGAGATGCAATCAATAATACCAATGCGGTTCAGGTCATTTATCTCAGTGGAATTATTAATCAGTCTCTTCTGTCCAAACATCTTAAATCCAGAGAAAATGTAGAATTAGAACTACAAAAAGGCAAGTACAAATTGACAACACTTAGAGCAGGTATCATTATCGGATCTGGTAGTGCTTCGTTTGAAATCATTAGGGATTTAGTTGAAAAACTACCTGTTATGATCACGCCTAAATGGCTAAAAACTCAATGTCAGCCTATAGCTATCAGAGATGTTATTTCTATTCTTTCAAAAAGTTTACTTAACCCCCAAACCTACAATCAGAATTATGATATCGGCGGGCCCGACATTCTCTCTTACAAGAAAATGTTACTCGATTATGCTAAACTTAGGAAGCTAAACAGAAAAATCCTTATTCTGCCAATTATGACTCCCCGCCTTTCTTCGTATTGGCTCTATTTTGTAACAACCACCACATACAGGTTAGCCATAGCATTGGTTAACAGCATGAAAATAGAGGTCATTTGCAGAGATAACAAACTTATTTCTATTCTTAATATTCAACCCTTAACTTATGAAGAAGCCCTTTCAAATGCATTTCTTAAAATTGAATCTAACGAGGTTGTTTCGAGTTGGAAAGATTCTCTCAGCAGTGGCAGGCTAAACATCAAAATATCAGATTTCATTAATGTGCCTCGTTTCGGCTGCCTTACTGATGAAAGAAGTCAAAGCTATATTGACCGAGAAGCGTGCATTGATAAAATATGGCGAATTGGTGGAAAAAATGGTTGGTATTATGCCAACTTTTTATGGAAGTTTCGTGGTTATTTAGATCTGTTGGTCGGAGGCGTAGGCCTAAGAAGAGGGCGTACTGATGAGAAGGAATTAAAAGCTGGTGATTCACTTGATTTCTGGCGTGTTCTATACGCTAACAAAGAAGAAGGTCGATTACTCCTTTTTGCAGAAATGAAATTACCAGGAGAAGCCTGGTTAGAATTTAAGCTTGACAATGGCAAACTCATACAAACGGCAACCTACAGACCAATTGGTGTTACGGGTAGGTTGTATTGGTACACGGTCTATCCTTTTCATGGCCTGATTTTTAAAGGCATGCTATCCAAACTTGTTAGCCAATAAATCTCTATAACCCGGGAATTGGCACCGCTTTATCGACATCAACTTGACCAAAATGATAGTGCTTCGGTGACAGATATAAGTCTGAATTCATCATTTCTTCCCAAGTCACTTCTTTTCCCGTATAGGCCGAAACTCGTCCCATAATTCCTGTCATGGTCGACTCGGCTATGGCCTGCGTTTCATTCACAGGCTTTCCTGTTCGAATTGCCGTCACCCAATCGACATGCTCCTGATCGAAGGGGCTTATATCGAGTTCCTGATCCTCATTCCCATAATCAAATATCCATTTCACACTTGAATCGTTTCTATAGATTGTATTTTGACAGTTCGTATACCCCTCACTCCCTCTAATAAGATCGGACACATTATTCTGACAACCGTTTATTTGTCGACACATGCTATGATAATGTACATCATTATCGTAAAGAAAATCAACACCAAACATATCGTACTGATTACCTGTAAGGCGACGTTGACGTGAACCAAATCCCACAGCTTTAACCGGATGTTTCCCCACAAACCAATTTACAGTGTCCAGATTATGCACATTCTGTTCTACGATATGATCGCCCGAAAGCCAGCACCAGTTCACCCAGTCACGGATCATAGCTTCCATCTCACTCCACTCGGCACGTGGATTTTTATGCCATAGCTTTCCCACATTATAATAAGAATTGGCCGATACAATATCACCGATTTCTCCTTTAACCACTTGTCGAAAGGTTTCGATATAGTCTTTCTGATGACGCTTAATTGTACCTGTTACAATTGATAAGCCCATAGCCTCTGCCCTTTCCCCTGATATCATTACAGATCTAACTCCGACAGGATCTACAGCAATCGGTTTTTCAATAAACACATGCTTGCCGGCTTTAACACAAGCTGCCAAATGTTCAGGTCTAAAATTTGGGGGTGTTGCAAGAATAACGACATCAACACCACTATCTATCACTTTTTCAAAGGCATCGAAACCGACAAAGCATTTCTCTTCGGGAACTTCTATATCTTTTCTCTCCTTCAACTGTGAATTGCACATCTCTACTCTGTCTTTAAAAACATCTCCCAGAGCCGTTATTTGCAAATTAGAACCTGCATTTAAAAAGTTTAGTGCTGCTCCGGTTCCGCGATAACCACAACCAATTAGGCCAGCTTTTAACAATGACCCATCGGGGGCTTTTTTAAGAAGAGGTGGGTAGTTATAATCCCTTTCCTTACGATTCTCACACTGAAGTAAACCTGCGGTTCCCAAAGCACAAAACAAGCCTATACTACCAGCATTTTTTAGAAATTCTCTTCGTTTATTTTTCTTTGTTTCCATAAATCAACAAACTCAACGTTACTATTCACCTTCCCATTCACATACCAAGCGAAAACCTACATCACGACAGTCGGAATACCACCAAATACTTTTGGGCATTTGCGGGTCGGTTTTTAACCATTCGTCATGCTGAGTGCTTTCTCTATAGTCGCTTCGCACTTGTTTCTTCTTAGATCGAAAAGAGCCTCCTCTAACAACTCTCTCCTTCCCTTTGGCAGGCCCTTTAGGATTTGTCAGAACAGAATCCATTTTATTCCTAAATGGGTTTTCAGCATACCAATCAGAACAAAACTCCTTTACATTACCCAGCATATTCACCAAGCCAAGGGCATTGGCTTTCATATTTACGGGAAGCTCTGTTTTTCCTATCGAATTGTCACGATAAATAACTCTGCGATTCGACTCTTCACTATCCCAATCCATACTTGCTCCGCAAGCATATTCCCATTCTGCTTCAGTAGGTAATCGGTAGATCTTCCCCGTTTTCTTCGATAACCATTTGCAATACATTGTAGCTGCCTGCCAGGTCATGCTAATTGCAGGTCGTTGCCCCATTCCCCAGCCTTGAGATGGATCGCCCCATGGCGGTGTTGCACCAGAAATTGCATCAACATCATTTGCTTCTAATTCTTGACTTCTTCCTTCTGATTCAACATCTGTTAAAAAAGCACGGTAAGCGTCCCAGGTCAACTCAACTTCAGCCATAAAAAATGAAGCTAGTTTGATTGTTTTCTGACTAACGGGTTTCCTTTCCATATCATTGTCAGGATAAATCTTCATTTCGAAAGAACCTGCAGGAATTGCGATCATTTCGAAAGAAACCGATGAGCCCGGAATCGTTTCTATATAGTTTTCAAATCTCTTTAGTATAGCCGAATCAGAATAGACTTCCTTATTCTCATCATTCTTTCGTTTCATAAACGAGATATTTTGTTCGTAAGTCGCTTTACGACCTCCATGCCCTACGCCGCTATGGCAATTGATACAATACAATTTATCTTCGTTTCTTCGGTAATAGAGATGAGCTTTTTTCCCTTTTTCAGATAGTTCAAAAGGGAATAAATTTTGATGGCAATTGACACAAGAAGATTTGGGTGTGAACCGAACAGCATTTTTTATTTCCGATTTCTCTTTCCAATTAATCTTAGCATGATCTTTAAAATAGTAGGTGTACAGATCTTTACTTCCTGCTTTAATTTTAGATTGTGAATATTCTGAACTTTCTTTAGGTGGAAGGTGACAATCAACACAATGAATTTCTTGGCCCGTTTGAGCTATATAATGTGTAGATTTTTTCCAGGATTCATCAGCAACGGTATGCACATGACAACTTATACAATACGAATCCCTCGAAGTATAAGCATCCAACTTTTCAATTGAACGATACAATAGAATTAGCAAAAGTATGAGTATAACACCAACTATTTTCACCTTTAAACTCACAGCTTATAAATATAAAAAATCACTTCTATTAAAAACGACTAAACATGAAAATTCATACCTATTATACAAAAGCTTATCAAAAACACTTAATCTCAGCCATAGCCGCATATTGCTGGCCATCAAAAGCTGAATTTGCAATAAACTTAAAATAACGAAAACTTTTCTTCTCCACCAGGTTTATATGATGAAGGGTATTGACATCCTTCAATTGAAAATCACCTAAACTTTCCCATTGTGTATTATCTGTACTCACCAATATCTCAATATCCTTAACCTTACGCATACCATCTCTTTGTAGAAAAGAAAAGCCTTTCACATCCAATACTTTATTCATATCAATAACTAAATAATGCGGAAAGGTGGTGGCATTTTGAGACCATCTGGAATGCCAAAAAGTATTTGCATCTCCATCCAAAACGTTGCTCGCAACTTCATTGTTTTCCTCAGAACTAAAGTCGATGACCTGCCAATTAGCTCGGTCATAATTTTCTTTATCACCAAACTCAATTACTGGTTCTCCATTTTTTAAACGATATGAATATGAAAACTTAGAAATCTCGCCATTAGCGTGGCAAAAACGCAATCTTAATACATAAGGCGTATTCTCTTTTTGATGCAATTCATCAATTGGCATTGAAATATTAAATGTATTACCTCCAATTACAGGTGAAGCCCAGCTTACCGCATCGTAATCAGCATTATCGGTTGCAGGATCATTGTAGAAACATACATAATTTACAGATTCATCCGTAGTAAAGGCACCTGATATATTAAGCTGACCATTATTATAAGATGCTGATATATTATTAATCTGAAGAGAAACTGACGTATAAAACACATCCTCATAATCACTAATAACCTGGCAATTATTAAGAATTGCGCAACTCGCTTCAGTCAAAAACGTAGGTGTCTTCCCATAGGTATAATTACCACTTCCCATCAATGCTGTTCCCTTTGATTTTATAACCGTTTCCGATAGTTTTTCTTTATTATGAGGAAGGTTTAGTCCGTGTCCTAACTCATGCAATAAACCACCAATATACTTGGTCGCATCATTCCCTCTTTTGCTATTCTTTCCAAAATACTTAACATCCATCTCTGTATAATCTAATGCGAAACAATAACGTCCCCAACCATAAAAAGGCACATCTGGATTATCATGATCTACGACTGGGGTAAGAATAAGGGTATGTTCACTATTTTTTTCACCGGCATTAGCTGCAAAATATGCATCAACTTCTTCAATAACCTTTGCTCCACCACCTTCATATGGGTAATTTAAAGTAGGATACTTTCCATTCAAATAAATTATTTTCACACGATCTTTAGACTGATCAACTAGCATGTTGAACGTTTTATTTCCAAAACCATACCCCTGCATATTATTTTTATAGAACTCCTGACCATGCAACAGAATCTCACTTAGCCTTCGATGTGACTCTTTTCGTTCTTCTACATCTGTAGGTATAAAATACACAACGTTTAAATTATATTCCTTTTCTGAAGTGTATTTGAAGCTTTCTTCTTCTTCCGGTTTAGGGTCTTCAATCTCAGGAGTATCATCTTTTGAACAAGCAAGAATCAAAAAACTTAAAAAAAGAAAGCCATAAATTGGAATTAACTTAAATATTGATATCATTATTAACTAATTTTAAGGGTTATGGTTAATTTCTATAGACACAAAACTTTAATCTTTTTCTATTGGGTCGATGACAAAAAAGCCAATCGTAGCGATCAGCTTTCATACCATTTACATTTACCAAAATAAAAAGAGGAGATTCAAACCAAAACCATTTAAAAAGCTACCAAACCTACTATCTGATTTCATCTCCTCTATTTAACTAACTAAATCTACTTCTATACTATATTTTAAGGTAATTCTTCAAAATTTATAGAGGGGTGAATCCCATTGAAACCTCTTTTAAAAAGCGAACCGATTGAGGTTTTATCATTAATAAAACCACAATTTTTCAAATAAAACTGTTTTCCCTCAGAACCGCCAGCATAATCTAATCGAGAATTTTTACGAGCAGTAGCATCCGCTGTAAATTTCGCTTCAGTAAGCTCAAACCATTCACTATTCACATTTCTCACCCATTGATTTGAATACATGGCTTTTCGAGGAAATGGTCCCATTTCTGTTATAAAATTCTCAAGGAAAGAATGAGGACGTGTTACATATGTGGAAATTTTAGGGCGTCTGAAACTTGCTATTAATTCCCACTTACCGATTTCAGGAGCATAAAAGTAAGCGATATAATCAGTTGAGTTATTTACACTTGGTTTTGCTCCCAATAGGAAACGGTATGTATTTTCAGCTTTCCAATTATAAACCTTATAACTCTGCCCTCCAGATCCCTCATTACCAAATTCACCAGCTATTACCTCATCTCCTTTTTTCAGTAACTTTATTTTCTCCTCATCAGGAATCTCATTAGGGTTATCTGTTTGGTATGGACTCCATACCGAAAACAAAATTCTGCGTTCTGTTTCTGAATTCACTTGAATCCCAAAATATCCTTCTGCAAAACCATTGGCCATATAATACGAACCAATAACATCGTTATCTTCTGGCACTTTAATTTCGTTATAAAACCATCTCACATTTCCCACTCCTTCAGGAATTTTATAAGATAAATGCACTGACGGTCCACGACGTCCCCAATAAAAGTCATCTTTTACAAAATCATATCCAGTTTCAACAATTTTTCCTCCAATCACTATGTCTGAGATTTCCGCAAAACCTGAACCTGATTTTGACAAGCCCTTTAAATCAATTTTGACGTAACCTTTCTTTTTAATATTGAAACGACCAACAGGAATTAGCTTCAATGAAGCACCGCTTATATTTACTTCCTTAGATTCATCACCAACAGTGACCTTCAGTGTACTGGAACCTGATTTAAGCTTGGCTTTTAAACCGACACTTAAGCTACCAGTTCCATTAAGTCTTACATATGTTCTGATAAGAGAAGAGTCATTTTTCCAATTCTTCAATCCCTGATCAGTTATCATTGACTTACTAAGAGATAGATTATTAACAACCCAAGTATTTCCCTTAATTGGCACATTAATAACTAGATCATTTATTAGATCTTCATCTACCTTTTTACGACCTGATTCTGAACAAGAAGCACATCCATATATTATCTGTATTGCAAGGAGAACAACTAAAATCTTTTTTGCTATCATGTTTATTTTAATATTTTGTAAGAACTGAAAAATAAGGATATCAGGAGAGGCACACCTCCTCTCCTGAATGGCAGATTTATTAACCTTGCAATAAATTTGCTTCAATTTAAATCTACTCCTAACTTATTCTTCGATAAAAGTTGCTATTTCCGCCATGGCTGCATTATTTGTTCCATCATGAGACTCTTTTGCTATAAACTTGAAATAGCGAAATGCTTTTGTTCCACTCAAATGAATATATTGATGTTTGGTTATTTTTTCAAGAACATAATCTCCCAAACTCTCCCAACTTGTATTATCATCACTCACTTGAATTTCTATTTTCTTAACTGTTCTGGATAGATTCTGTCTTTGTGTAAAACTAAAACCATCAACAGTATTCACTTGTCCCATATCAATGGTGATATTATGCGGAGCCGTTGCCGTGCAGGAACCAGACCAGCATGAGTGCCAATAAGTATCCTTGTCACCATCAAGCACATCTATAGCACGACCTGTATCTCCCTCGCCACCTTGATCTTCCTGACTACTATAATCAACAATCGACCAACTTGTCCTATCCATCAAAGTTTGTGTTGAACTGTTGATTGAAGGGACTTCCAATTTTGAAAAATCAACATCAGGAGTTATCCCTTTAGCTGTTCTTGAAAATGAAGTATTGGGAGTCTCATTATCGCTGAAAAACCCACAATTTCTAAGATAAAAATGGTCCCCTTCTTTTCCACCATCATAATCCAATCGTGCGCCATCATTTCCTGTGGCATCTGTTGTAAAAGTTGCTTTGGTCATCTCTGTCCAACTTCCCTGAGTATCATAAATCCATTGGTTCGTATAATTTACCTGTCTGACTTCATCCCCCATTGAGGTATTAAAATTCTCTAAGAAAGAATGCAATCTACTTAGATGTTGTCCCGTCGGGAATGGTCTTCTAAAACTGGCAATCAATTTCCAATCTCCAACCTCTGGTGCATAGAAATAAGCAGTATAATCGATAGAATTATCTGCTTTAGATTCTCCCTTAAGTAAAAATTTATAGGTCGTTCCTGGCTTCCAATCATAAACCCAATAACTTTGAGCTCCTGATCCTTCACCTCCAAATTCTCCAACAGTCACACCACTGCCATAACCAAGAGGCTCAACCGTGTACTCATCTGGAATTTGATTTGGGTCTTGTGTATCGTATGCGCTCCAAACCGAGAATAGAATACGTCTTTCTGTTTCCGAATTAACTTGCATTCCAAAATAACCAGATGAAAATCCATTTGCCATATAATAGGATCCTATTGGATCTTTTCCTACGGGTACCGTTAATTCGTTATAAAACCATGTTATATTTTTATTGGCAGGTTCTTCGAAATTTAAATGCACAGAAGGCCCTCTTCGTCCCCAATAGAACCATTCTTTATCCACGAAACTTATATCAGTATCCCATGATGAAGTTCCTAATAAAATATCCGAAACATCCCCAAAAGAATTACCTTCCTTGCTTATTCCCTCTAACTCTACAAACTGATAACCGGCATTTTCAATTTCAAACTCCGCAACTTCATAATCTTTATATGAACTATTTGCATCCAAGCTTATTTCCTTTGATTCATTCCCCAAGGTAATTTTAAAGCTTGCAGATGCATTTAGTTTAGCACGTATACCAACTTGAATTTTACCCTCCGTTTTTGCATAAAAAAAGGTGCGTATTTTATCATCTGAATTGGTCCAGTTTTTAATTCCGCCTACTACAACTAATTTTTCTGTAGCCGTTGGATTGGAAACAACCCAACTGTTTCCTTCACATGGAACTGATATTGACAAATCGTAAGCAATTGGTTTGTCTTTTTTCAAATTTTCATCTTCAGGTTGAGATTCGTCCTTATCACAAGAACTTAATAAAAACAAGACTGAAAGAACTGCAAATAAACCTATTTTGGTAATTTTCATATTGAAAAATCTTTGATGATCGATGATTGCTATAAATGTTTGATTTTTATCAGAAAGCCTAAAAACCAAAACACTTATCTAAGTAAATGTGAGCTTGTTTAAGCAAAATTCTGAATTATCAAAAAATACTTAAGAATTGTAATTAGAGGTATTATAGTATTCACACCAAAAGAAAACAAAGCATCTTTTGGTGTGAAACAATTAATATAATCTAAGGGTTTTGCTCCAAATTAGGCTGTGCTAGAATTTGAGCTTCCGGAATATAGTCAACAACACGAGGGCTTGTTGCCGGAACAGTTAATAAAGGATTAGCCCCTCTATCATGTGTTCCTGGATATCTACGATCTAATGTGAGACCATTTCTGAAAATATCGTAACGGCGATGCGCCTCGAAAGCAAGTTCTATACGTCGTTCCTCGAGTATAATTTCCAATAAAGTTCTACCAGCAGGAACTGCTGAATAAGGATCAATATCTGCACGTTTTCTTATTAGGTTCATATCTTCTAATGCCCCTGATGTGTTAGTACCTATTTTAGCACGAGCTTCTGCACGGTTTAGATACATTTCTGCCAAGCGTGAGATCACTGGTGAGAACAATTGAGGTTGTCCTTCCTGATTCGAACATTTTATTACGAAATATTTTGGATACCCTTGTCTTACTGGCATCTTCTTTGTCAATTTCACATAGGTTTTACCACTGATATTCTCACCTTCAGTAATGAAATATTTCGTATTACCATCAACATTTTCTGTTGAAACTGTTTTTGTACCATTGTAGTCATATTCCCAAGTGCCACCATTATTGGTAACCGCATACATTTGGAACATCTTTGAACCCACCGGAGATGATTTGTCATAAGAGTATGTGATTTCATAATCGTTACCAGCCTCATATTGAGGATCAATGAATTTATGTCTTCTGTCCGTAGGATTTTGATCAAGTAAATTCCTTAATGGCTCAGAAGCATACATTTCTCCCCAACCTACACCATCAATTGTAGCATACATACCACCAAAGGCATACCAATTGTAATCATCTTCATCTTTTAGTGCTCTACATGCAAAAATAATTTCAGAATTCTTCTCAGGTACCATGGTTGGGAAGGTTTCATAATCAGAACCTTCCAATAATGCAAAGTTGTTTGATTCAATTACTTTGGTAGCATACTCTTCTGCCTTTGCATTATCCTCCATATATAAATAAACTCTGGACAATAAGGCATTGGCAGCCTGTTCAGATGCATATATATTATATTCTGATTCAATTCTTTTAAATTCACTCATAAACTCTGCAGCCTTCAACAAGTCACTTAAAATTAAATCATAAACCTCCTTAACAGTAGCACGGGGAGGTAAATTATCTGCATCTGGTTCAGCATCCAATATAAGTGGAACACCCAGGTTAGAACTTGGATCTTGAGTATATGGTCGTCCCCAAATATTTACCAAATTGAAATAAAAGAAAGCACGGAGGTAATACATCTCACCAATAACGTGATTCAAACGAGGCGTTCCTGATTCTGCCTTGGCAATAACTTTATTTGCATTCACAATCCCCTTATAACAACCAGACCATAAACTATTCAAATGACCATTTGTTGGGGTATGTTGATAATTGTACATATAGAATAAATGATCAGTTGTTGTTCCACTTAATGCTATATTATCACCACCAAATTCACCATGAAAATGGTAAGGGCGCATAAATTCATTCTTTTTCAATAATGCATAAGTACCTAAAGCTGCTGCTTCGATACCTAATTCGTCTGCAAATACTTTATCATCTGATAAATCCTGAAATGGCTCTCTGGTGATATCACAAGCACTAAAAGAAATTGCTATCAGAATCGCAATAAAAGAATATATATTTTTCATTTTCATCTGTTTGTATTTTTTTATTAAAGTCAGGTGGAAGTCGCCATTTGATAAGCATGCTCGCGTATGAGAAGATTTTTCCATGGCTCGTTTCATCTTTTTAATCATTAATAATCTTTACTTATTAAAAGGCTATTTTTACGCCTGCCATAATTTTTTTTGCCATAGGATATAAAGCACCGTGATCACGATCATGACGTGTAGCTCCAATTTCAGGGTCCATACCTGACCAATCAGTTAATGTAATTAGATTGTCTGCACTGACGTAAACTGAAGCACTTGATATCTTAAGCAAGTTTGATACATTTTTAGGAAGGTTGTATGCCAAAGTTACATTACGTAATCGGATATAACTTGCATCTTCTAAATATCGTGATGAGTTTTTATTTGCATTAACTCCTCCGTTAAATGATTTTGGGTGAGTCGCAACATCTCCTGGTTTTTCCCAACGATTCCAGTCGTCATGCAAATTCATACTATTAAAAGAAGCATAAGAGCCATCGCTATCAAATAATTCTCTATTGCTGTTATATCTATGAATACCTTGAACAAAACTAATGTTAGCAGATAAGGTGAAATTATCAAAAGTAAATTTATTGAGGATACCGCCTGTATATGTTGGCGTACCTTTGGTTCCAGTATACTGCAAGGTAGCATCAGCGTAATCTGAAGTTAAACTAATTGTTTCAGTGCCATCCTCGTTTTCCGTAACTTTTTCCCAAAGAGGCTCACCGTTTGCAGGATTTGCACCATACCAGATACGTTGGTATTGTGCATCCATATCGTGTCCTTTTTCAATTCTAGTATTACCTTTTGTATAGGCTTTATCTTCGTATATTTCTTCAACCCTGTTTTTGTTGTATGCCAAATTCAAAGTCATATCCCACTTAAATCTGGAAGTTTTAATGATCTCAGGTGAAACAGTTAATTCATATCCTTTGTTAGTAACACGTCCGACATTCATCCATATGCCACTATAACCTGTCAATGCAGGAAGTGGAACATAGGTTAACAGGTTATCACTATTCTTATAATATAAGTCTAAGTTTATACTGACACGGTCGAATAATCTGGTATTGATTGCTGTGTTGTAACTGGTTACTTTTTCCCAACTAATATCAGGGTTTCCTTTTTGATAAGGTGTAGCAGCACTATTTCCATTATATTGATCAACAAAGGCAAAGTATCCAAGATATTGAAATCCTGAGGGAGCATTACCTACCTGTCCCATACTGGCAGACCATTTTAATACGTTTAACCATTCTACTCCTTGCAGAAATTCTTCGCTATGGGCATTCCAACCTAAACTGGCTGACCAGAAATTACCATATTGCCTGTTTGGACCAAAGCTACTTGAACCTTGCCTATTAAACGAAGCAGTAGCCAAGTAACGATCATCATAAGCATATTGTAAATTCACAAGCGTACTTTGTTTGGCACTTTCACTTTTGTATCCGCCCACTTCAAGAGCTTCAGCAGTGGTATTAAGTACACGAAGACCTGCTGCAACACCTTTACCTGTGGCTTTGGCGTCATCATAATGGTAATCGCTATACTCCCATGCAACAAACGCATTCAATGCATGAAGACCAATAGTCTTGTTAAATCGAAGCATTTGATTGGTAAAACGTCTTTGGCTAAAACTATAACTATCATATAAGGTTCCTCTATCTGCTTGTCCACTCACAGAACGAGGGTCAGTATACGATTCAGAATGCCCAAAATTAAGAGCGATATTATTCATCGAAGCAAATGTCAACCATTCGTTAATTTTATAATCAAAACCGATATTTGCACGAAGATTATTGCTACGTGATGTGCCGTAATTGTATTGCAAATCGTATAGGTAATTATTTTCGTCTCTACCATACCAAACTTTATTGTTTGCGAGTAAGTATTCTTTACCACTATCAACTCTTGGATCTAAAACAGAACCATCTGGCAAATAAGCTTCATCCCATGGCATATAAGTAAACATTGAATATGTAGAATGCTGCTGGTTTTTTGTCGTACGATAATCGCCAGATAAATTGACTTTAATCTTAAGGCGTTCAGTTGCATTTATGTCAAAGTTGGCAATAGCCGAATAACGTTCATAGTCGTATCCTTTTAAAGCACCAGTCTCATTATAATAAGTACCAGACAAATAGGCCATCATTTTTTCGGTTCCACCAGTATAATTAACGTTATACTCTTGTGCTTTCCCAGTTTGAGTCGCAATGTCCATCCAGTTTGTATCTGTATTTAATACATCCTCGGTAACATTGGGGTTCCATGTTTTTTGATAATCATATAATTCCTGAGAATTCATTACGGAGAAATTCCCGGTGTTAAATGTGGTATATCCGTAAGTCGCATTGACGTTAATTTTGGACTCACCTTTCTTGGCTCTTTTTGTTTGTAGTAGAATTACCCCATTAGCAGCCAGAGATCCATACAAAGCTGTCGCTGAAGCATCTTTTAGTATGGTCATACTCTCAATATCAGCAGGACTATAGCCAGGGTCAGAATTACCCATTATAATACCATCAACCACCCAAAGAGGTGATGTTGTACCTGACAAGGACCCTTTACCACGTATGGTGATTTCTGTACTTGAACCAGGTCTTCCACTACGTGATGATGCGTTCACACCAGCAACTTTACCTTGAAGCATAGATGCTACATTCGATACAAAAACATCTTTTAGGTCATCACTGTCTAACGCTACGGCTGAACCCGTTAAATTTGATTTCTTTGTCGTTCCATAGGCAATAACCATAACCTCATCAAGATCACTGGTCGCACTTTTCAGGCTAACATTAATAGTTGTCTGGCCATTAAGTGGTACTTCCTGTGGCTCATAGCCAATAAATGAAAAAACTAAAATAGCATCAGACTGTTCCACTTTTAAAGTATAATCTCCATTCATATCAGTTGAAGCACCCTGGGTAGTTCCTTTTATTATAATACTAACACCTGGTAATGATTCCTGATTGGCATTATCTATCACTTTCCCTTTTACCTCAACTGTTTGTGCACTTGCAATAGCCGTAAAAAACAGCATGAAAATGAACAAACTTATTATTTTTTGAATGCCGGAAGTATTGGTACTTATTTTATTTTTTATATTATTTCGATAGAAATCGATTTGTCGCAAATATCTCATAATTATTATCTTAAATCTTAATTAGATAAATAAACTAGTATACATGTTGTTTTAATTATTCTACATCAACACCCTTTTAAAAAGGTAGCATACCATCTTCAAACACTTTTAGCTCAGCCATACACGTAGAGCTAGAAGCAGGTGTTTTTGTATCAATTACTCTAATTCTAAAATATTTAGAAGAGTAATTCTTATCAAGTGACACAGCATTCCATTCAGGATTTAATAAAACATTATCTAGCCTGTCTGAGGTCCATACGGTTGTGTAAGTGGTGCCATCTGAACTGGTTTGCACATCGAATTGAGCGGGGTTATTGCCTCTTGCATACGCGTCTCTGGTTGCGAATTCGAAACCTCCAATATCTTTAGCTTCGGCAAATGTAATTTGAATATGGTGAGGAAGGGGTTCTACACCACTTGACCAAGCCGAATGCCAATACGTGTTCAAATCACCATCAACAAGATTTGGCTTAGGTCCTTCTGAGCCTTCCTGTGTATAAGTGTCAATCATTTCATTTGTTAGTGTATGGTAAGTTTTTCCTGCTTTCGAAATAAATGAAATGGTTTCTCCATAAGCGGTACCTGCTGCATTCGATGCATAAGCTCTGGCTTTATAAGCCGTTTTAACAGATAATCCTTTTAGGGTAGCTGAGTAGTTCCAGTCCGCCTCTAAAATACCATCCGGAGTAAATTCACCTACTTCTGCAAAATTATCTGCTACAGTTGGTTCAGCGTCTCCAGTCGTAAAGCAAACCCCCATAGCAAGGATTTTTGATCCGCCGTTGGATGTCACGCTGCCGCTCACAACAGCATCCTGACCTGTGATGTTAGTAACTTCGCCTGTAGTCGTCACTGGTAAGTTGACTGATTCGTCATCGTCACAACTGGTTGTAAAAGAAAAGACAACCATCGCAAATAATAAAAATGCCATCCGCGAAAGATCCATTTTTATAAATTTCTGATAATTACGTTTTTTAACTTTCTGATTCTTCATAAGGTTAGAGTTAGTATTATATTAAAAACTAGGTGTTAGGTTAATTTTATTCCCACATCTATCTCGCAAAATTTCAAGCTAGGCGACTTATTCAACAATGGGAGTTTCAAAATTGGAAAATCACAATTATAAAAAAGTGGACATTTTAGGCTAATAGGTAGACATTTTCTCACAAGCCTATTAAATAGATAGATACACAGGTTTCGAACTCACTATTTGTTTGATTTATTCTTGGTAGGATTAGAGTAGATATCTATTTTTGTTTTATCCCAAAACTTAGAAATTAAGTCAGTATGCTAGAAAATCACACCTACCTAATCAAACTTACATTGATTGTAGTTATCTGCAACTCATATTTTTTTTCCTTTGCTGACGAATCAACAAACTTTATTCACCTAAGTGCTGAGGTGAACAGACAACAAACCAATGCAAGAAATGTAATCGAGGATTCTTTAGGCTATTTATGGCTTAATTCTGACAAAGGCATTCTTCGGTTTGACGGGTATGATTATAAGGCCTATTCCTTTTCAAATGTGATGGGAAACAATGCAAGCCCTTCAAGTATTCTAAGCATTGCACAAGACAATAAGAATCGAATTTGGTGTGCTTCGAAAAAAGGTCGTATATCCAGACTTTTACCATCCGGGAAATTTATGCCTCATCATTCGAATTTAAACAACTTAGAAGAACATCAAAGTTTTGAATCATCGAGTATTGGTAAATCAAGATTTTGGCTAGGTAGCAATTTGGGTACTGTGATAGGAAAATCCTTATCTGATTCGACATATGTAGTATTTGATATCAACTCTCAAAACGAAACGATAACATCTATTTCGGAAGGTTTAAACAATTCCATTTGGTTTAGCACTGGTCATGGACGAGTATTTAAAGGGAATACTCTATCTATGAAGATAGAGGAAATTCAGGTTCCTTTTAATCAATCATCAAACACAATTATTTTAACTACAGACTTAGCCGGAAATTTATGGATCGGTACTGAACTCGACGGTCTCTATTTCTATAATAGCACAAGTCGAACTTTCGAACAATTCCATAAAAATGCAGAAGCTTCACATTTCATTCCTACAAATATGATTTACCGAATTTTTCGGGATAGCAAAGGTCTTATTTGGGCTGGGACTGATGGTGGTGGGCTTTGTCAGATTAATCCCAAAACAAAAAAAGTAAAAATATACGAACACTCTAAAACGAATAAATTCTCTCTTCAAAGTAATACCGTAATTGGATTTGGAGAAACAAAGAATTCTGATATCTGGATCTTCACAAATTACGGAAATATCAATATTCTACCTAACGAATCGTCTACAATAGGTTATTATAGTGGAAGCTTATCAGGAACACCAACACGTATTTTGTCCATATTAAATTGTAAAGATGGAAGTCTTTGGCTAGGTACTGATGGTGAAGGTATAAGCCTTATTAACAAAGAAGGTAAAGCCGTAAAACAATTTATCGCCAATTCTAAATCAAGTAGAGGCCTAAATGGAAATTACATTCAGGCAATGGTTGAAGATGAAAATAAAAACAAATGGATAGGAACATATCTCAATGGGCTAAGTTATTATAGCAACAAAACCAATCAGTTTAAATCGATACAAATAAAAAATGAAGAAGGACAAATTGCAACTGATGTCAGGTCTCTATATATCGATATAAAAAATCGAATTTGGGTTGGTACCAACTTAGGCATCTTTGTTTTTTCCGGAGCCAATAAGCAAATTGCTTTTTTCCCCAATAATAGTAAGGGGCTAAGTGGAAGTATTGCAGAAGTATTTATCGAGGATGAAAGCAAGCAATTGTGGGTAGGAATGTATCAGGGTGGCATTTGCTTATTCAATGAAAATAAAGTATTAAAGAACTCAAATTTCACGACTTACAAATTATCAAAGTCTAATGATCAAATGGAAAATAGTGTCATGCATGGAGCTACTGATCTCAATGGCAATCTATACCTACTTAACTCATACTCCAAACTGATAAAGTTTAATACAAAAAATAAACAAGCCGAACCGATTGAAGGGTTCAGCATAGAAGATCTACATGGATGTATAGCAATTGCTTTAGCTGATAGTAATAATATATGGGTATCAAAAACAGGCGGTATTTCCCACTTAGATCTGAATACAAAACAGGTATACTCTTATACATGGAAAAATGGAGCCTTAAAAGAAAGATACCTGTCTGGTAGTTCCGGTGTGGATAAAAGAGGAAGACTTTATTTTGGTGGTGTTGAAGGAGTTAACTTCTTCCATCCAAATTTAATGAAGACAACAAAAAAACAATTTCAATTAAGAATTAATCATTTAGAAATCCTAAATCGAGATGCCAATGAGATTATTCCCAAACAATTAACTGAAGGAATAGAACAATTAAAATCTATAAAACTAAATCACAAACAAACCTCATTCTCCTTTCGATTTTCAGTTATTAACGATCATCTTGATCCCAATTACATTTATGCATACCGCCTAAAAGGATTTGATAAAAATTGGATTACCACAGAACAAAATAGAATAGCAACTTATACCAATATCCCATACGGAGATTACACATTTGAGGTTAAAGCCAGCAGTAAAAGAGATCTGTGGGATATCGAAGCCCGGAGCATTCAAGTGTCGGTTCTCTCTCCGCTTTGGCAAAGGTGGTGGGCTTATACAAGTTACAGTTTAATTGTTCTCATCTCTCTCTTTTTCATCATTCGCTATTCAATCATGTGGGCTAAGCTTAAAAAGAAGCTCATGTTAGAAGAATGGCAAAATGAGAAAAACAGCGAATTATATGCCATGAAAATGAATTTCTTTGCAAAAATGTCTCACGAAATTCAAACTCCCCTGACTCTTATAATGGCTCCCATTGAAAGTATGATAGAAAGAGCCGAAGGAAACCTTCTTTTGAAACAAAGACTAAACGTTATTCATAACAATGCAAAACGTTTATCTCGAATAGCTCTGGAACTGATGACCGTGAGAAATAGAGAGCTGGGAAAATTGCAATTACGAACGAGTAAAAACAATATATCAAAGCATTGTGAAACAATAGCACTTTCTTTTACAGAACAAGCTCGATTTAAACATATCGACTTTTCCTTTGAATCGGAACAAGATGATATTATTCTTTGGTACGATAAAGATAAGCTTGAACATGTTATATATAACCTACTGGCCAATGCATTTAAATTCACACCACGAGAAGGTCAGATTCAATTTAAAATCTCAAGTAACTATGAGCATTTCTTTCTAAACATATCTGATTCAGGAATAGGAATTAATGAAGAAAATCTGAAACACATATTTGATATGTTTTACCAATCGAAAGAAGGAAAGGCCGTTGGAGGAACTGGAATTGGGCTTGCCCTTACCAAAGAGCTCATTACTTTGCACAAGGGTGAGATAAATGTTGTTTCATCTGTAAACACAGGAACTAAATTTAGTCTTAAACTTCCTTTAGGCTGTGAACATCTTAACGCTGATGAAATCATAAACAGGCCAATCATAAATGAACTTGTGCCATCAAACAATTCAAATAAAGAAGATCTATACATACCAAGCATTAATCCTAACAGCAAAATTAAACTCCTAATAGTTGAAGACAATTACGAAATGTTGCTTTTGCTGAAAGATACATTTAGTTCATTCTATAATGTATTCACAGCAGAAAATGGTAAGGAAGCTCTGGCAGCTCTGCAAGAAACAACACCTGACCTTATTATTAGTGATGTTATGATGCCAATAATGGACGGTATTTCTCTTTGCAAAGAATTAAAGAAAACTAAAACAACCCGTCATATTCCAATCATCCTGTTAACCGCTCGAAACACGACTCAATCAAAGCTTGATGGATTAAAATATGGAGCCATTGAATACATTAACAAGCCATTCAATGTAAAAGAATTAACCCTTAAGGTCAATAATATTCTTGAGGCGCAAAGAAATTTGATTCAAAGATATAGAACAGAATTACTCACACAAACTGAAGCGCCACAAGTAGAATCTCCTGATGAAAAATTTATTGAAGCTGTTTTAATTGAACTCGAGAAGAATATCATTAATCCAGATTTCAAATTGGAGGATTTATCTGATGCATTAAATATGAGTTACTCAAACATTTACCGCCGATTTCAATCAATAACCAATAAAACTCTTGTTGATTTCATGCGTTCTTTAAGACTAAAAAAAGCAGCCATGATATTAGTTCAGTATAATTATACAATTTCAGAAATTGCCTTTAATGTCGGATTTAATGATCCTAAATATTTTTCGAGATGTTTTAAAAAAGAATATGAACATACACCTAAGCAGTTTAAACAATTAGCGAATTCTGAAAATGGTGAAACATTCCTCAAATCATACGACATCATGAAAAAATAATCATATTTTTCAAAAAACTCAAACCACACTAAAACCAAATCATTCAGAGAGTAAGAATGTAAAACAAATTCTAAATTACTAATTTTATCAGCCATACTGGTAGGAACTGGTAGGTATTTTTATATATTTGTATCAAACAATTTAAAGATAGCTACTATTAACACATCTAGTTTTGGTAATTATGATTAAACGAAACCTCTTTCATCAATTTCACAGCAGGTCATACAAAGGTTTGTATGAATGCTGGATTTACTAAATAATAGCTCTCAAATCTCAATTATTCACCACAATAGAGATTTCCTTTAAATTCCTAAACCAAGGAAAGAAAACCAATTCGCTATAAATACAGCCATTGAGGTAACAGATTAAAATTTGCTATCTCAAAACCAAATACAATTGCATAAAAAAGGCAGAGAAAGCTACCAACAATCCCTGCCGAACATTAAATAGGCTCAGTTGTTTCCATCGCAAAAAAGACACAGCTGGCATAAACTTTAACGAACCTAAATTTATGAAAAAAAATGCAAACTCTTTTGCGCATTACCACTATGCGCAAAAACGCTGTGTTTCATGGCTCATGAAACTGTGCATTGTCGCAATTCTATTTTCACCTATTTTGGTGAAGGCTTCTCAAACATCAAATTTCGACGAGATTGAACAAAATCAGAATACCATAACGGGTATTGTCACTTCAGCCGATGATGGTCTTTCTATTCCAGGTGTATCAGTTGTTGTAAAAGGAACTTCTAATGGTACAAGTACCGATTTTGATGGTAAATTTTCCATTCAAGCTGAAAAAGGTCAAACACTTATCTTTTCGTTTGTCGGAATGGCAACTCAAGAGATTGTAGTTACTGGTAACAACTTAAACGTTGTATTAGAATCAGAAAACTTAGGGCTTGATGAGGTTGTTGTTGTCGGTTATGGTACTCAGAAAAAAAGTGACCTAACAGGCTCTGTTTCTTCTGTAAAAGGAGAAGATTTAGCAAAAACACCATCCTCTAACGCCGTAAATGCATTACAAGGTAGAGTTGCCGGTGTTACCATTACAAAATATGGTGGAGCACCAGGAGCAGGATCGAGTATCACGATTCGTGGTATTGGAACTGTTGGAAACAACTCACCTCTTTACATTATCGATGGTTTACCTGGCTCTATGTCACTATTAAATCCTGATGACATTGCATCTTTTGAGATTCTTAAAGATGGTGCGGCAGCTGCCATCTACGGTTCTCGCGCTGCAAATGGCGTAGTTCTAATTACAACGAAAAAAGGCAAGAAAGGAAAAATCAACGTTGATTTTAACATGCATGTAGGGCAAACTAAAGCTATTGATCAACTTGACCTGTTAGACTCTGAAGGCTATAATAAAGTACATAAAATGATGTACGATAATTATAACCAGTATGCAGCACCTGCAGATCAAAAAGCTCTGCCTGATTACATAACGGCTCCTATCACAGCTAATACCAATTGGCAAGATGAGGTATCCCGCACTGCACTTCAACAAAACTATAATCTAAGTATTAATGGCGGTAACGATTTAGGTTACTATGGTATCTCAGGTAGCTGGAACGATGAAGAAGGAACTCTTATTGGCAGTGAATATCTTAAGAAAACCCTTCGTGCTAAACTAGGTATGAAAAAAGGTCGCTTAAGTGTAGATGCTAATATTTCATATGCTGAAACTACATATGAAGAGAAAAAATTCTCACTTAGAGATGCCTACAAATTAACACCACTAATCAATCCATTTGATGAAAACGGAGATGTTCAACTGACATCAGGTGATATGCCTGCCAATGCGAATCCTTATGCCAATCACCGTAACATGAAAGGTGAAACGGATCTGCAATATTTTTCTGCAAATATTACAGGACGATTAAAACTTACAGATTGGTTATCGTATCAGGTTAATTTGGGTTTAGTCAATAGTAACGATAATGAATGGTCTTATCATACTAAATTTGACAGAAGCCCTAAGGATGGTGAAGATTGGATCTATTATGGCGAAAAACGTAATAACTATCGTTCTCAAATTATGGAGCATCTTTTAAACTTCCAGAAAGAATTTGGCAAGCATTCTGTTTCTTCTGTGGTAGGCTACACAGCTTCTAAGGAAACTAACAATTGGCTAGGCGCTAACGTAACAGGTAAAAATACAGTTTATTCTGCTGAAGGTGACGAAGTAAAAACCAAAGACGAAATGGCTGGTTTTCTTGATCCAAGTTGGATGACTTTAAATGCTGGTAAAGGTGGAACTTACGCTGCTTACGGAAGTAGAAACGAATATACTCGAACTTCAATTTTAGGTCGTGTAAACTATTCTTTCAATAGCAAATACCTATTACAGGTTACTGCTCGTCGTGACGGATCGTCTAAATTCGGTTCTGACTCACGTTACGGTACCTTCCCTTCTGTTGCTCTTGGATGGAGAATTACCGAAGAAGACTTTATGGAAGACTATACTTTCATTGATAACTTAAAACTTAGAGCAAGTTGGGGTAAACTAGGTAACGAGGTAACTCTTGGTTTCTACGACCATCAAGCACTCATCAGCACAGGAAATGATTATAGCTTAGGTGCAGTACGTGGTTCTGGAGCAAATCCTTGGACAGGGTCAATCGCAACAGGACTTGAAAACAGAGAACTTCAGTGGGAAACTACGATTTCAAAAAACCTTGGTTTAGATTTCACTTTATTGGGTAATAAAATCAATGGTACAATAAATTACTACAACACAACAACCGAAGACATGTTGATTTATCGTCAACTACCTGGTTCTGCCGGTCTTGATAGTCCAGTATTGAATGTTGGTGAAATTAGTAATAAGGGTCTTGAGCTTGAGTTAGGTTATTATAAACAAAATGGTGACTTCAAATACAGCATCAACACAACATTCACAACAACCAGAAATGAGGTTATTTCTTTAGCAAGTGAAGATCAGGCCTTATTTGGTGAAGGTTTAAAATTCGGAGATTCTCATTTCCCAACTCAAACAAAAGTAGGCTACGAAATTGGAGCTTTCTTCTTGTACCAAACTGATGGCATATTCCAATCAATGGATGAGGTTAATGCTCATAAAAATTCTGATGGAGATCTTCTGCAAGGAAATGCAAAACCAGGTGACATTCGCTTTAAGGATACAAATGGTGACGGCGAATTAAACGAGAAAGATAAAGTTTATTCAGGTTCAGGTATTCCTGACTTCACTTACTCGATCAACTTTAATGCATCGTATAAAGGCTTCGATTTCTCGATGATGTTCTATGGCGTCCAGGGCAATGAGCTTTACAATGGTAACCGTTATTACCTGGAGAACATGTCAGCAGGACAAAACTTCTTAGCGTCTTCTCTAAATGCATGGACAGAAACCAATAGAAATACGAATACGCCCAGAGCTGTACTTGGTGATGCAAATTTAAATAATCGAGAATCTAACCGCTACCTTGAAGATGGTTCATTCTTCCGTTTGAAAAATATCGAACTAGGTTATACACTACCAAAATCAATGATTAATCGTTTAGGTATTAGCAAATGTAGATTTTATATCAATGCTCAAAATGTATTTACGATTACCGATTATTCTGGTATTGATCCGGAAGTAGGACGTAGTAATGTTCTAAACACTGGTATTGACAGAAGCTTATACCCTATCAACAAATCATTCTTTGCAGGCGTACAATTATCATTCTAATAAACACATGAAAAAAATGAACAGATATATATACTTATTCTTCATTTGCATTGGATTGAGTTTCACTGCTTGTGATGAAGATCATTTAGAGCAAAAATCTCCAGATCAATTGACAGGAGAGAATTTTTGGAGAAACGAAAGTGATGCTGAAGCAGGTCTTGCAGCAGCTTATTCTCAACTTGAATGTGCTACCAGCTATTGGGGCTTTGCCGAAATTAAATTTACAGTAGAATTATTCCCATCCGACTTGATTAAATTAGGTAATGATGCCTTAAACTACGAAGATTGGTTCTCTATCTTCAACTTTAATACTACAGCCGGTAATACACAAACAACACAATACTGGAACATTCATTACAAAGGTATCAACTACGCCAACCAAGTGATTGAGAAAGTTGGAGAAATGACTGAAGAGCAAATTAGTACTCAAGCTAAAGACAAGGTTATTGCTGAAGCTCGTTTCTTAAGAGCATACTATCATCTTAAATTACTATTAAACTGGGAAAAAATTATTCTTCGCGATGCTTATCCTAAAGGTTTATCAAGTATTGACAAAGGTGTGAGCGAAAGATCTGAAACTTGGGATTTCATTATTGCAGACTTTGCTGCTGCAGCTGATAAATTACCTGAGAGCAATTCTGTCGAAAACATAGGGCGAGCTACTAAATATACAGCTTTAGCTTACTTAGGTAAGGCTAACCTATTTTGTGCAGGTGAAACAACTGCTGATGCTACAACATATTACACTGCTGCGAAATCAGCTTTTGCTTCAGTTGTATTAAGTGGTAACTACAGTCTGGAATCATCATTTATCTCAATGTTCAATGGTACAAATCAGAATTCAGACGAAGTATTATTCGAATTACAATTGTCTGCTAATACTGACAACGGGGCTTGGTTCAAATTCCCTTACCACCGATGGTTAAAACCAGCAGGTTTAGGTGGATGGGATGAAATCGCAGGTAGTGATTTCTTACTTCAGGAATTCAAAAAAGAAGGTAAAGTTGCAACTGATGGTCGATTCGATCACCGCTTGTACGAAACTCTATTCTTCGAAGATGAATATTTCAATGATTCAGGAAACCCTCGTGTATATGGTTCAACATTTAATGAATGGTGGGATTGGGCAGGAACTCCCCATGATAAGACTGGTTTTAGAAAATATTTACCAGAAACATCTGAAGAGCTAAGTCAGAACAGTATTGGTAATAATATTCCTCTACTTCGTTATGCTGATGTTCTGCTAATGTACGCTGAAACACTGAACGAACTAGATGAAACTTCAGCTGCCATTCCTCATATAAATGCAGTGAGGTTACGCGCTGGTATGCCTGCAATGACTGGTTCTTCAAAAACAGATGTAAGTAACCAGTTAGAACATGAAAGAATATGTGAATTAGCTATGGAAGGTTCTCGTTTTCACGACCTGAGACGTTGGGGTAAATTAAACGCGACTATGGCTGACCATGGTAGATCAGGAGTTAGTGATGCAACTCACTTCTTCCCTGTTCCAGAAAGTGAAGTTAACTCAAATAATGCAATTGATTAGAGCTTAATTTTTCATAAGTGAGTAGTTAGATTATTGAGCGGAGTTTTAATTAACTTCGCTCAATATATATCAAGAGAAATATTTCACTTAAACATATTAACCTGACAACATATTTACTTACTTTGCCAAAAGAATAATTTTCAATCTAAACTTACAAACCTCCTTTTCACTTATGCTTCAAGACATCATCATCGTTTTAGCCATTATGATATTAGGAATGGGCATTGGTCTTTTTATTGGTAACCGTCCAAAAGTCATAAAAATCGTAGGTGTTTTAACCTCATTTTCAATATTCCTTCTCCTTTTTTTATTGGGAATTGGTGTAGGTACCAACGATAGAATTATAAACAACCTGCATTCCATAGGCTTACAAGCATTAATTCTTACTCTGGGAGCCATATTAGGTTCATTAGTTTGTGCTTGGGCTACTTATAAATTCTTCTTTAAAAAAACGAACTAAACCAATTTTAGTCTTACTTCTACAACCTTATATTTCCTATTCTATGAAAGGCAGTTTAATCATTCTTAGTTTTTTTGTTTTGGGTTTAATTCTTGGCCTGACTCGCTTTTTACCCGATACGCTTCTTGAAGGAGATTTTAGCATCTATGCACTTTATTTGTTGATGTTCTTAGTTGGAATTGGTATTGGAACTGATCGCGACTCATGGAAAGTTATTCGTCAAGTCAACTTCAAAATTGTTCTTGTACCACTTTCTGTAATAGTTGGTTCTCTAATTGGTGTTTCTGCCGTTTCTATTCTCTTATCTAGTATCAATTTTGGAGAAGCTATGGCTGTTGGGGCTGGTTTTGGTTATTACAGTCTATCCTCAGTCATAATTACAGAATTTCATTCTGAGACATTGGGAGTTATTGCGCTCCTATCCAATATCATTCGTGAGGTTATTACACTTTTAGCAACACCTTTCTTTGTTCGGTATTTTGGAAAACTTGCAGGTATTGCTTCAGGTGGTGCAACCGCAATGGATACAACCATGCCAATTATCGTTCAATATTCAGGTAAAGAATATGCTATAATTGCTGTTTTTAGCGGAATTGTATTAACAATTTTTGTACCCGTAATAGTCCCACTCATTCTGCAATTCTTGTAGTTTGCAATTAATAAGATTGATTGTAATTACCTAGATCAATTAAGAAGCAGTTTAAACTCATTTTAAAGGATATAAAACGTAAAAGCTATTTATTTTTTATAAATTTACTTCTCAATTAACATCCAGTTGAATGATTTGCTATAACGAATTCATACTTCTCTATAATTGTTCGTACAAAGGTTTGTACGAGTGCTGGATTTGTTAGCTCCATCCCCACTATCGATTTTTCCGTTTTCACAATTTTAATAGATTATACTCTTTACATGGGATTGATGTATTCTATTCTAATTGCCACAAATAAAACTATAGCATTTTTAAACCCAAATAAATCTAAATAACCTAGCTAAATCCAAAACTATGTTTGCAAAAGAGACCTATATCAACAGACGTAATAAGCTTAAAACAGATGTAAAATCAGGAATTCTACTATTCTTAGGAAACGATGAATCAGGCATGAATTACGCAGATAACACCTATCATTTTCGTCAGGATAGCACCTTCTTATATTTCTTTGGATCCGATTATGCAGGCTTAAATGCCATTATCGATATCGATGAAAACCGCGAGATTATTTTTGGTGATGAACTTACAATGGATCATATTGTATGGATGGGTAGTCAGCCAACTATTAAAGAGAAATCAGAACAGGTAGGTATAAACGAGACAGCTCCTGCCTCTCAACTCAAAACCTATCTTGAATCAGCAATCAGTAATGGAAGAAAAATTCATTATTTGCCTCCCTACCGACCTGAACACCAAGTTAAATTATTCGACCTTTTAAATATCATTCCTTCACAAGCCAATACAAATCAATCCATTAATTTTGTGAAAGCAGTTGTTAACCAAAGAAATTACAAAAGTCAGGAAGAAATTGTTTTAATTGAAGATGCAGTAAATATTACTGCTGACATGCACTTAACAGCTATGCGAATGGCTCGCCCCGGCATGAAAGAATCTGAGATTGCTGCTGCGGTGCAACAAGTTGCTATTGCAGCTGGTGGTCAACTTTCCTTTCCTGTTATTGCAACTATAAACGGCCAAACTCTACACAACCATTATCATGGTAACACGCTAAAAAGTGGAGATCTTTTCCTTCTGGATTGTGGTGCTGAAAATAGCATGCATTATGCGGGTGATATGTCAAGTACATTCCCTGTTGACAAAACATTTACAACCAGACAGAAAGAAATTTACCAAATTGCACTAAATGCTCACGAAGCAGCTATCGATATGCTTGCTCCTGGTGTAAAATTTAAAGATATTCACCTAAAAGCTGGCCGAACTATTGCTGAAGGTATGAAAGAAATGGGATTCATGAAAGGCGACTTAGATGAAGCTGTACGTCAAGGAGCTCATGCTTTGTTTTTCCAATGTGGCCTAGGTCATATGATGGGTATGGACGTTCATGACATGGAGAATCTTGGCGAAGTTTATGTCGGATACAATGGAGAAGCTAAAAGCACTCAGTTTGGACTTAAGTCTTTACGATTAGGGCGAGAATTGGAAGAAAACTTTGTTCTAACTATAGAACCTGGCATTTACTTTATTCCTGAGCTCATTGATATGTGGAAAGCCGAGAACCGCTTCTCTGAATTCATTAATTACGACAAAGTTGAACAATACAAAAATTTTGGTGGTTGCAGAAACGAAGAAGACTTCCTGATCACAAAAGATGGTGCTCGTTTATTAGGAAAACCAATTCCTAAAACCATAGCAGATGTCGAAGCACAGAGATAACTGCTGTTATCAGCTTTCGGTTGTCGTTCATCATACACGACAACCGAAAACAGATAAGCATACCTTAAACTTTTCACTTCATCCTTTCTCCTTAAAATCATGCTCATATTAAATCAAAAAGAAGTTTGGTCTGCACTCACATTAGATGAAGCACTGGAAGCTATGGAAGAAGCTTTTCTGATATTTGAATCAGGAGATTTTCACATGCCCGATCGCATGCATGCTCATCATGGAAATAACACATTACTACTAATGCCATGTTTTACCAATCAGTTTTTTGGAACAAAATTAGTAAGCGTCAACCCTGAGAATCAAAAAAATAACTTGCCTTCTATTTATGGTAGTATGATTCTTAATGATGGGACGAGTGGCGAAGCTGTTGCACTAATGAATGGTGCAGCTTTAACCTCATTCCGAACAGGTGCTGTTGGTGGTATTGGAATTAAATACACCACTCCTGAAAATATTGATTCACTAGGCATAATTGGTGCAGGAGTTCAAGCTTATACTCAGGCTTTATTTGCTTGTGGAGTTCGTCCTATAAAAAAGCTCTATGTATACGATATGCAGCAAACAAAAGCTAATGAATTCATCGCCAAACTTCAGAAAAGCTTACCTGACGTAAATATAAAAGTTTGCAGTAGCAATCGGGAACTGGTAGGAAGAAGTCAAATTATAATTACAGCGACGACCTCAAAGCAAGCTGTCATCCCTGATGATGCAGAGCTATTGAAAGGGAAACATTTTATTGGTATTGGATCTTATAAACCCGATATGCATGAATTTCCTAAACAACTCTACCCTCTACTAAATAAATTGTATGTGGATACGCCCTTTGCTAAAGAAGAAACAGGAGATGTAGCTACCGCTCTAAAAGAATCTTTAATTGATGATTCTCAAATCGTACCTATCAGTAAACTAGTGGCTTCAAGAACACTAACAAATGAAGATACCAGCCTGTTTAAATCTGTAGGTATGGCCCTGTTTGATGTCGTAATAGCACAAAAAATATATGCCCGTGCTCTGGAATTAAATATAGGTTCTCAAGTAAACATTTAAATGCTAACCCAATGCAGAAATCAACAATAATTCTCTTTATTAGTTTCATTCTATTCTCTGTAAAAGGATTCGGACAAGGGGAATTTAAAGACTATCAGGAAGCCGAAAAATGGCTTTGGTCCAATATCGAAAATAAGATCTATCATACCAATATCAGTCCCAATTGGATAGAAGAAGGTGATTCTTTTTGGTACAATACAAAAACTCGAAAAGGACAGGAATATTTCCTTGTTGACATCAAAAAGAAGAAGAAAAACCACCTTTTCGATCACGAAAAAATGGCTACTCTGCTTTCATCTGTTCTGGACAAAAAAATTAGTACATATGAATTAAAGCTGGATCAGGTTAAATTAGGTAAGAATCAATCAATTTCTTTCCAAATCGACTCCTCCAGATTAAATATCAACACAAATGATTATACTCTTATTAAGCAGGAAAAAATCAAAGTAAAGAATAAAACAGAACTAGTTTCTCCGGATAAGAAAAAGATTGCCTTCATTAGGAATTACAATATCTATCTGAAAAAAGACGGGAAAACCGGCGAAGAGCAACTCTCTACTGATGGTAATGCCCAGTTGAGCTATGGTACATCTATTTCATGGTATTTTGTAAAGAATGAAAGTGCCAATCAGAAAGATCAGTTTGAAATTGATGCATCCTGGTCTCCCGATTCCAGATACCTGATTTGTGCTAAATACAATCGCAAACATGCAAAAAATCTGTACATGTATAAAAGCAGTCCTAAGGAAGGTTTTCGCGCAGAAGTCTATTCTTACGAAAGACCTATTGCTGGCGATAAAGATTTAACCCGTATCTCCTATGTTATTTTTAACACCGAGACTGGAAAAGAAATTAAGTGTGATTTACCCGAAAATGGAGTATTTCTGGAGTATGGTTTCAAATGGCTAAATAAAACCAAAGCTTATACCCTAAGATACTACCGTGGTTACCAAAAAAGAGAACTTATCGAAGTAGATGCTATCACCGGAAAATCGAGAGTCATTATATCTGAATCAGCCGAAACATATGTAGATCCTAACATGCTTGTGTATCATGTTACAAAAAAATCTAATGAAGTTATCTGGAGCTCTGAAAAGGAAGGCTGGCACCAACTATACTTGTACGATTACACCACTGGCAAACTAAAGAATAAGATTACCACAGGGGAATACGTGGTTCGTGAGATTTGTAAAGTAGATGAGAAAAAACGAAAAATCTACTTCCGTGCCTGTGGTAAAGAAAAAGGTGATCCTTATTACAATTACTTGTATTCCATCAATTTTGATGGCTCAGGTTTAAAATTACTAAGCCCGGAGAATGCCTACCACATATGCTCAATAAGTCCGAACACAAAATACATCTTCGATAATTATTCCAGAGTTGACCTACCGAACAGATTTGTGATTCGCAACAGCAAGAATGGCAATCTTATCATGAAAGTGGATGAAACCGACATCGAAGACATCATTGAAATGGGATGGCAAGCTCCTGAAATGTATTCAGTAAAAGCACGTGATAACAAAACAAATATTTATGGTGTCATATATAGACCATTTAATCTGGATAATAACAAGACCTACCCTGTTATTGATGGAACGTATTCAGGCCCACAAACCATTCGAAGTCCAAAAACCTTCCGAAGAGGTTTAATCAATATGGATGTTCCAATGGCTCAACTCGGTTTTGTTGTACTAACAGTAGATGGGTTAGGTTCTGCATTCCGATCAAAAGAGTTTCACGACTTTTCTTATAAAAACTTGGGAGATATAGGATGCTTAGATCACATAAAAGCCATTAAAGAATTGTCTTTGCAGTATCCATACATGGATATTAATCATGTTGGTATTTATGGTCACTCTGCCGGAGGCTATGATTCAACCCATGCCCTCTTGATTCATCCCGAATTCTATAAAGTAGGTGTTTCGTCTGCTGGTAATCACGACCACCGGTCAGCAAAAGCATGGTGGCCTGAATTGTATATGGGATTTCCAGTTGGTAAGCACTACGACGAGCAATCGAACTTTTTTCTAGCCGATAAACTGGAAGGTAAACTATTATTGGTTCACGGAAATATGGATAATAATGTAAACCCGGCAGCTTCCATGCGTATGGCAGATGCCCTGATTGCAGCCAATAAGGATTTTGAATTGTTGATGATTCCTGGATGTGACCATGGAACAGTTTATTACAATAAGTATTTCTTGAGAAAACGCTGGGATTTCTTTGTTAAACATTTAATGCATAAAAATCCCCCTAACAATTATAAAATTAACTAGCTAGATACCTCAATCATGAATATACTTGACAATTGGAAATGGGAAGCTCCCAAAGACTGGTTAAAAATTAGGACTATTGATTTGCATACAGGTGGTGAACCTCTACGTGTTTTCACAGAGGGACTTCCTGAAATTAAGGGAAATACCATCTTAGAAAAACGTCGTTATTTCCGTGACAACTATGATTATATACGTACAGGAACCATGTGGGAACCTCGCGGACATGCCGATATGTACGGAGCAATAATTACAGAAGCTACAACTGAAGATGGTGATTTTGGAACCTTCTTTTTGCATAACGAAGGTTACAGTACCATGTGCGGTCATGCAATGATTGCATTAATTACTTTAGTTCTGGATACAGGCATGATTAAACGTAAAGAAAACAACCCCATAATAAGAATTGATGCTCCTCCCGGCAGGATTACTTGTCAGGCTTTCCGCGAAGACAGAAAAGTAAAGCGAGTTACGTTTCAAAATGTACCCTCTTTTATGTCTTTGAAAGATCAAGTAGTTGATGTTCCTGAGATTGGCAAGGTCAAATTTGATCTCGCCTATGGTGGCGCTTTTTATGCCTACGTTCAAGCTGAAGATTTAGGTTTAAATCTTGATGAGTCTGATTACAATAAGTTAATTGAATATGGTCGTAAGATTAAAAATGCCGTTATGGATCAATTCGAGGTGAAACATCCTTTCGAAGAAGATTTAAGTTTTTTATATGGTACAATTTTCATTGGAAAAGCAAAGAACCATGAGCATCATTCTCGCAATGTGTGCATTTTTGCCGAAGGCGAGGTCGATCGTTCCCCTACCGGATCGGGCGTGAGTGGCAGAGCCGCTATTCATTACGCTAAAGATGAGCTGAAATTAAATGAAGAAATCACAATCGAAAGTATTTTGGGTAGTACGATGACGGTAAAAGTTATCGAGCCCTGTGAATACGGGCACCATCAATCTATAATTCCAGAAGTGAGTGGCACAGCTTCGATTACAGGACAAAACGAATTTTATTTTGCCCCCAATGATCCTCTTAAGGATGGTTTTATTTTTAGATAAAATACAACAACAACAACCATGAAGATAGAAAACCTGCAAACTGAGTCGAGAGAGATATAAGATTCACCTTATTTGCAACAACCTTAGATTCAAACCAGCAGGTTTTCTTTTTTTAAAGACACAATTCACAACGAATCATATGAAAAACCTAAGACCTAAACATCTAATCGTTTTAATCCTAATCTGCATAATAACGGCTTGTCAGACAAAGACAGCAGATCTTTATACACAACTAAGCGAACTACCCAATGTAAGTATAAAAAAAATTGAAGGTGATACAACTTTTGCAGAATACTACGAAATGTGGTTTACACAACCTATCGATCATGAAAAACCTGAACTAGGTCGTTTCAAGCAAAGAGTTTTATTAGGTCATCACGATCTTTCAAAACCAATGGTTGTAGAAATACAAGGCTATAATATTTGGACCGAAAAAGCTGGAGAACTTAGCAAACTAATTGATGCAAATCAGTTAACCATTGAGCATCGTTATTTTAAAAATTCCCGCCCGGATAGTTTACAATGGGATAAACTAACAATCAAACAAGCAGCAGCTGATCAGCATGCTGTAATTCAAGCTCTAAAGTCAATTTATAAAAATAAATGGATATCGACCGGTATTAGTAAAGGAGGACAAACAACTATTTACCATCGCTACTTTTATCCGGATGATGTTGATATAAGTGTGCCTTACGTGGCCCCGATGAATTATAATCGTGAAGACAAGCGAATTCATAAACATCTTGCCACAGTTGGAAATGCAGAGTCAAGGAAAAAAGTCAAAGATTTTCAAATTGCTTGTTTCGAGAAAAAATCAAAACTAATGTCACTGCTCGAAAAACTAGCAACAGAAAAAAACTGGGAATTCTCTATGGGAATTGAAGGCGCTTTAGACTTAAATATTTTAGAATACTCTTTTGCCTTTTGGCAATGGGGAAACACAAGTCTTTCCGATATTCCAAGCCCGGATTCCAGTGCAGAAGAACTATTCAAACATTTGGCAAAAACATCTCCATTTACATTTTTCGAAGCCAAGGATATTACTACGCAACAACCTTTTTTCTATCAAGCTTTAACAGAAATAGGCATGTATAGTTACGAAGTTGCTCCTTTCAGTAAATACATCAGTTACGAAAAAAAATTAACATTTGATTTTACGCTTCCTAAAGGTGTTAAGGGAGATTTTAACTCTTCGTCAATGCAAGCTGTAAATAAGTGGTTACAAAACGATGCAGAAAAAATGTTATTTATATACGGAGAATACGATACTTGGTCAGCTACGCAAGTAGATCTTAATGGAAATAATAAATGCGAAAAGTTTATCAACCCGGCAGGGGCACACCGAACCCGTATTCATAGTTTTCCTCCGAAAATGCAGGAGGAAATTATTGCAAGCTTGGAAAATTGGTTAGGCATCGATATTAAAAATTAAAACATATGAAAAAGTTAATCATTCTCATAGGATTTATCAGTTTAACATTGGGTAACAATGTAGAAGCCTGTACCGATATCGTTGCTGGTAAAAAAGCAACAGTTGATGGTTCGGTTATTACTTCACATACTTTTGGAGGAAATGACACCCGAATCCGAGTAGTACATGGACAAAAATTTCCAAAAGGAAGCATGACACCTGTTTATTACGGACTTCAGGAGATTAATGGTGCACTAGACAACTATGGGGAAATCATAGGTCATATTCCTCAGGTTGAACAAACATACACCTATTTTCATTCTGCTTATTCACACATGAATGAATATCAGTTGGCAATTGCAGAAAGTACCATGAGTCAAAAGCCGGAATTGCAAGTAGATCATGAAAGTGGTAAGCAAATCATGACTGTGGAACAAGCTCAAATTTTCGCTTTACAGCGATGTAAAACTGCACGTGAAGCCATTAAATTGATCACTTCTCTGATGGATGAATATGGCTTTCTACCTTCTTGTGGTCCGGAATCTGAAGCGCTTTGTATTGCTGATCCCAATGAAGTTTGGGTACTGGAAATTGTAGCTGTTGGAAAAAACTGGGACCCAAAATCTGGAAAAGCTGGTGCTATTTGGGCTGCACAACGTGTACCCGATGACCATATCGCCATAGTACCTAACTGGAGTATTATCAAAGAAATTGACCTTTCGAAACCTGAGTGGTTTATGGCTTCGGATAATTATAAACAAGTTGCAATTGATCATGGATGGCATAACGAAGAATCGGGAAAACCATTTATTTGGCAAGAAGCTTACAGTCCATGTTTCAGAGAATGGGCAAGCGGACGTTTTTGGTTATTCTACAGCACCTTTGCTCCTAATCTTAAGGAATGGCCTGATCGTAGTTTAAGCAACCCCTATAAAGGTCAAGATGCCTATCATCAGTTTGTCGAAGATGTTTCGAGCTACCCTTTCTCGGTTAAACCGGAAAAGAAAATTTCAGTACAAGATATTATGGCTTTTCAACGCTCAACATTTGAAGGCACGATATACGACAAAACATCAGATCCGGATTGGTACGTACCAACTAAAGATGGAAAATTGGAAAAAAGCCCCTTAACCACACCATTTCCAACAACAGCAATGCGTGAATTATTGGATATTACCAACCGCAGAAATGTATCTAAAGGCAATTATGGTATGATTTGCCAATTAAGATCGTGGTTACCAGATGCAGTTGGTGGGCTTTACTGGGTTTTTCAGGACAATCAATTTACCTCTCCTTACATTCCAATTTATGCAGGAACTCAAGAAATTCACCCATCTTATAAAAATTACGACCCCAATCAATTTAATCCGGCATCTGCACGTTGGGCAATCGATTTTGTAGATAATCTGATGTATTTGCGATGGCAAGATGCAGTAAAGGATATGCAAATGTATCGCGATTCATTTCAGAATGATCTGTTTGCTAATATAGAGGCTACTGATAAAAAAGCCTTAGCTTTATATAAAAAGAGCCCTAAAAAGGCAAAAGAATTCCTAACTCAAAAAAGTAATAAAACTATGCAAGCCGTAGTCGACTTATATACTCAGATTAGAAATGTTCTAATCACCAAATACACGAATAATAAACAAGGAAGCTAAAACAATTAATTGTTATCGGTTTTTGGCAGCCTAATATGGCTAATCGATAACCGATAACTGACAATCGATAACGAACCATAAAATGAAAACAACTTTAACGTTATTGCTTATACTCTTCTACCAGGGCATTTTTGCTCAAGAGAAAGCAAATGTCAACGATTGGGAGAACCCACAAGTTATTGGCATAAATAAAGAAAAACCAAGAGCATCTTTTTTTGCCTATCGAAATTTGAATAATGCTCTTAAAAATGAAAAATTGAATTCAGAATACTATATCAATCTGAATGGCACATGGAAATTCAACTGGGTTCGCAAACCAGCTGATCGTCCTGTCAACTTTTACCAAACGAACTACGACATCTCAAATTGGAAAGATATTAAGGTTCCCGGACATTGGGAATTACAAGGCCATGGTGTTCCAATCTATACTGACGTTTCTTATCCATTTCCAAATAATGAGCCTTTCATTCCTCACGACTACAATCCGGTAGGTTCTTACAAAAGAAACTTTACAATACCTGAAAGCTGGAACGATGAAGAAATATTCATCCAATTCGGAGGTGTTCGTTCGGCTATGTATTTGTGGGTAAATGGCAAAAAAGTTGGTTACAGCCAGGGGAGTAAAACACCTGCCGAATTCAAGTTAAATAAATATTTAAAACAAGGCGTTAACCAAATAGCCGTAGAAATTTATCGTTTTAGCGATGGTTCTTACCTTGAAGATCAAGACTATTGGAAAGTCAGCGGTTTCGAAAGAGATGTTTATCTATATGCTCGTCCGAAAACTCATATACGCGATTTCTTTGTTCATGCTGACCTAGATAAAACATACACAGATGGAAAATTCAAACTTGAAGTCGAGTTAAATAAAGCCGACTCAAAAACTGAAACAAAAACCATTAATGTTAAAGTTTTAGACGATAATAAAATCGTCATTAATCAGGATATTGAAACTAGCCTAAAACAAGGTGATAATCAAGTGAGTTTTTCAGGAGAGATTGCCAATGTACGCAAATGGACTGCTGAAACGCCTGAATTATATGACATTCAGATCAGTCTAAAGAATTCTGACAATAAGGACATTGAAGTCATTCGTCGTAAAATTGGTTTCCGAACCAGCGAGATTAAAAATGGCTTATTGCAAGTTAACGGTGTGCCAATTGTTATACGAGGTGTCAACCGGCATGAGCATGACGCTGAAAAAGGTCGTGTGATTACTGAAGAATCAATGATTCGAGATATCGAGTTAATGAAGCAATTCAACATCAATGCTGTTCGAAATTCACACTATCCAAACCGTGAGCGATGGTACGAATTATGCGATGAATATGGTTTATATCTAATTGATGAAGCCAATATTGAAGCACATGGTTGCGATCCTTACAATAAGGAAAAAACATTGGCTAATAAACCAAACTGGAAAAAAGCATTTCTTGACAGAACTCAGTCCATGTTCGAGCGAAGTAAAAATCATGCCTCTGTTATTATTTGGTCATTAGGAAATGAAACAGGTCGTGGTCAAAACTTCGAAGCAACCTATAAATGGTTAAAAGAACATGATAGTTCGCGCCCTGTACAATCTGAAGATTCTGGACAAGAATTCAATACAGATATTTTCTGCCCCATGTACGATCGCATATGGGAAATGAAAAAGTATATTGAGAAAGTACAAACGCGTCCACTTATCCAATGTGAATATGCACATGCTATGGGAAATAGCGTTGGTAACCTTAAGGATTATTGGGATTTAATTCGCAAACATCGCCAACTTCAAGGTGGATTCATTTGGGATTGGGTAGATCAAACCTTTAGAAAAGTAACCGAAAAAGGAGATACAATTTTTGCCTATGGTGGTGATATGGGGATCTATAAGATTCAAAATGATTCAAATTTTTGTGCCAATGGCTTGATTAGTGCAGACAGAAAAATTCATCCTCATATTTGGGAAGTAAAGAAAGTATACCAACCTATTGCTTTCGAAAAAGTTGATCTTTCTAATAATCAATTTAAGATCACCAATTATCATGATTTCATCAATCTTTCGGGTTTTGATTTTTCATGGATACTCAAAGAAGATGCTAATGAAATTGCATCAGGTCAATTAAATGGTATTTCGACTAAAGCACATGAGGATTTAACAATTACGATCCCTTACCCTGAAATAGATCCAAAAGAAGGCAGGGAATACTTCCTGGAGATTAAAGCTCATAGCAACAAAAAGATGCCTTTTATTCCTAAAGGACATTTAATTGCCTGGGAACAATTCCAATTACCCGTATCAAAAGTTATATCTGCGAAAGCTATAAATACACTAGGTAGAATAAAATTAAAAGAAAATGAAAACGAGTTAAACCTGTTTGCCGGCGGTATTCATATTCGATTCTCTAAGCAAAGCGGAAGTTTAAGTTCCTACCAAATTGATGGAAAAGAACTGATAACTCAAGGTTTAAAACCCTTCTTTTGGCGAGCTGTTACGGATAATGATTTAGGCAATGGAATGCCTGCTAAATGTCAAGTTTGGAAGGATGCCGGTGAAAAAGCTCAAGTTCTGTCCTTTAAAAGTAATAAACTGAATAAACAGACGGTAGAAGTTGTTGTTTCATTAGATCTTCCTAATATTTCGAGTAAATATCAAACAATTTATACGATTTATGGAAATGGTGACATTAAAGTCAAGAATATTTATATCCCTGAATCAAATGCTATTCCTATGCTTCCTCGTTTAGGCATGCAGATGCAATTACCGAAAACTTTTGATCAAATTGAATGGTTTGGTCGTGGTCCTCAGGAAAGTATGAGTGATCGTAAAACAGGTTATCCGATAGGGCATTACCAATCTAATGTTGTCAATCAATATCACCCTTATGTACGTCCACAAGAAACAGGAAATAAAACCGATTTAAGGTGGATGGCCTTATACGATAAATCAAATATAGGATTAATGGTCATTTCACAATCTGAATTAGCTGGTTCTGCACTTCCATTTGACTATAAGGAACTTTACCATTCTGGTAAGGGCAATACGCAGAAACACGGTGCTGAGATAAAGGCTGGTGACCTTATTAGCTGGCAAATTGATTACAAGCAAATGGGTGTTGGCGGCGATACTTCATGGGGAGCTCCTGTACATTCAGAGTATTCAATTCCATCTCAGGGTTATGAATATGAATTTATTCTTCGTCCAATAAATGGAGAATCAGATTTGAACGAATTAAGTAAAAGTAGATATCAATAACAAATTATTTCAACCGTAAAGAACGCTAAGATTTACGCTAGGAGCGCTAAGAGAAAATCATATCACTAAATTGCGAACTTTGTGTAAATCTTTGCGCACTCTGCGGTTATATTTTAAATAGCATGAAAAATAAAAACCTATATATCCTACTCTTGTTCCTTCTGGTTTTGAGTAGTTGTCAGCCCCAAATTGATAAGCAGGTAGATCTGCAGGAAGATCTAGCTAATGCGCTTAATATTCAAGGTATTCCTCAAGCACAGCACAAACTAGAACCATTTGGATTTTCCGATATGGGAGCCTGGCATGGCTATTCTCTTCCATCAAAAGATAGTACAAGCTATTATGGAGGCTTTTCGGGACCACTTACAATGAAAATGTGGGGGCAATGGCTAAGTAAGAGTCTTTGCCAGCTTGAAATAACAGACGCCAATAGCATGACTGCAATTGATTTGACTAAAGCTTCGGCAGAGTTGAATTATAAGCCTGGGAAATTGGAGCAAACACTAGAACTTGAGGCACTAAGTATTAATCTTAGTTTAATATTTGTAAGCGATAGAACTGCTTTAATTCAAACTAAAATAACAAATAAAGATAACAAAACTCAAAACCTGTTTGTAGGTTGGAAAGGTGAATTATTCCCTAAAAACCTCTCACTTAGTCAATCCGAAAAAGGCTTACAAATCGATTTTAAGGATGGTGATGAATTTTTCCTAATACATAACGAATCAGACAAATCGATTCAAATCTCACCGGATAAACAATCCTATCAAATGTTTATCAAGGATAAACAGGATATTACGTCTGGTAAAAGCCTAGAAATAAACTTACTTCACTCCTACTATTTTAATCAGGAAGAAGCGGCTAAAGAGTCTGAGCAGTATGCGAATTGGTTGAGTCAAAATGATCAGTTGTTTGCAGACAATAAGCTTAGATGGAACACTTATTTAAGCAATGCTTTAGACAGTGAAAACCCATTATTAAACAAAAAAGAAAATCAAAAACTAACTGCTAAATGTGTTCAAACACTGATGACAAATTGGCGATCACCAGCGGGTGATCTACAACACTCTGGTGTTTTTCCGTCAGCAGCTTATCAAGGTTTTTATGGATTCTGGTCTTGGGACTCATGGAAACAGGCTGTTGCTCTTGTAAGATTCAATCCTGAACTTGCAAAAAGTAACCTTCGCTCTATGTTCCAATATCAGGATGATATGGGTATGGTTGCCGACTGTGTATATTTTGATCCCAAAGAAAATAATTGGCGCGACACCAAAGCACCATTGGCTAGCTGGGCTGTTTTAGAAATCTATAAAGCAACTTCTGATCTTGAGTTTGTGAAAGAAATGTATCCTAAATTGGTGAAATATCATAAATGGTGGTATCAATATCGTGATCACGACCAAAATGGCTTATGCGAATATGGTTCAACCGATGGTACTCTTATCGCAGCTAAATGGGAATCAGGTATGGACAATGCGGTTCGCTTTGATGATTCAAAAATGCTTAAGAACAACAAGAACGGATGGTCTATGAATCAGGAATCAGTAGATCTTAACGCTTATTTGCAAGCTGAGAAAGAAGATTTAGCTGAGTTGGCCAGTATTCTTGGAAACAGTAATGAAGCAGAACTCTATAAACAGGATGCTAATAAGCTTAAGCAACGTGTCTCATCTGATTTCTGGGACGAAACAACAGGTTTTTTCTACGATAGAGAAATTATAAGTGGCAAACTCTTAACTGTACAACAAGGACCCGAAGGCTGGATTCCTCTTTACACAGGTGTTGCAACGGAAGGGCAGGCTAAAAAAGTAACATCTATCCTAATGGATACAACCAAATTTGCAACTAAAGTTCCTTTCCCTACCCTAGTAGCCGATCACAAAAAATTCAATCCGCTTAAAGGCTATTGGAGAGGCCCAGTTTGGTTAGATCAGGCTTACTTTGGTATTAAATCGCTAGAACTATATGGCTACACTAAAGAAGCAGATCTATTAAGTCAGAAATTGTTGCAAAATGCTGAGGGTCTACTTCAGGATGCACCAATTAGAGAAAACTACCACCCTATAAGTGGTAAAGGATTAAATGCTAACCACTTTTCCTGGTCAGCAGCTCATTATCTCATGTTACTAAGTGACGACAAAAACTAATTGCAAAAATACGGGTAAAACAGAAAGAGGTATTTCACGAATGAAATACCTCTTTTTATATCAAATCAAATTTTTAGATTTAAATACCTACTTCTCTTCAGGTATTACACCAACGATTTTGCAAGCTTCCTCATAGTGAAGATCTTCACAGGCATTATAAAGAACTGCAAAGGCAGCATTAATCCATACTAAAGAAATTAGTATTCCAAAACCCAATAGAACCAGCCCAAAAACTATTATTACAAAGGATAAAATCCCCATACCAAAAACAGTCCAGAAGTAACCTTTACTCATATAGAAGCTAATCTTAATGGATTCCATAACATCATGTTTTTTATCCATTATGAGATAGGGAACGAATACAAGACGGCAAATTAAAAATATGCCAGGGACCAACAATAAAATCAAGCCAATTATAACAATTAGAGTAATAATCAAGTTGCTTAGAAATACTCTCGAATAACTTTTAAAGCCATCAAAGATTTCCTCAAAGACAAAATCTTGCTTTCGGGCAACTTTTATAAAAATTTGAACGATACCGAAGGAGAAAATTGATGAAACGGTAAAATAATAGATCGTTTGCAACAATTCTGCTAAATGAAAAGTGAACTGGTAACCATCATCAGAAACTTCTTTTACGTCCTGCATAAACCACATTGGAGAATCAATAGCTCCACCTACAAAAATGATCAATATTAGCATCCAAAAGTGCTTCTTAAATAGAGAAAAAGCAGATTCAAAGCACGCACTTACCGTTGGGTAAACTTTTAAAATCATTTCATCTTTGCAGTAGTCAAATTTCATTTCAGGGTCGATTAAAATTAAGCGAAGTAAATATAAGGAAATTCTAATAGAAGCTATTTTGTGATGAGATCAAATAGAAAGAGTTGAAATGTTGAATCTCAGCTCATCAAACACTTTACATTCTGATATGTAATTACATCAATCGCTTCTCTCCTGTCAATTTCCGAATATCAGTTAAGTCTTGACTGACCTCAATACAGCCTTTATAAGCTCCTTGCTCATCTCTAAGAGCAAAGTATTGAATTAGAATAAACCGTCCTTTCATTTCGATCCAAAAAGGTTCACTATCCTTGCTTCCATCTTTAAATGCTTCAACAAGTTCATTCACAACATGAACACTTTCCGGTGGGTGACAATTCTGTACTGTTCGCCCAATAATTGCCTTTGATCTTGGAAAAAATCGCTCTTTAGGATTCGAAAAGAAACAAACCTTATCATTCTCATCAATCATGGTAATATCAACAGGTAAATTATTTAGTAATAATATAGCCTGCTTTAAGGTCATCAAACCTGTATCAAAATTCAGTAGTGTATTTTCTAATTTGTTTTCGCTTAAAAAATCTGTTTCGAACGATTCATCTTTCTTTTTTTTAGGCCTTTCTTTTACTTTTGGCACTTCAATATAAGCATATCCAATCTCCTCACTTTGCAGAATCATGTCAGCCCAAGCTTCTTGATTTACTGCATTAAAAGCAACCGGAAACAATAAGTGCTCTTCTCTGAAAATAATAGCATACATATCAAAGAACAAATCGCCAAGAAGCTTATTTATTCTCTTCTTATCCAAGTTCACCTCTAAAAGTGACATTAATAAGGCCTTTTGGTTTCTCCTAATATCGTCATGAATAGACCACATTACCCCTAGACATTTATATTTGGGGTATTCCTTTTCAAAATATGGGAAAAGAATATTCTCTTTTCTGACGTAATGCTTTTCCATTTGCATCAGATCTTCTATTCCTATTCGAAGGTGTTCAGCCACTTTCATCGAATCAAAATTCTCACTGTTAAAATCTTTAACCCATGATTTTAGATTTTGTAAACGCCTCTCAAGCTCTCGGTTTTCTTTTTTTAGGTAAGTCAAAAAATGATCTTCCGGCAATGAAATTGGTTTTTGACCTAATATTTGTTTATAAAAAACATTTAGGGCCTTATTAATCCCTATTTTCAAATCTCCCATTGGCAAATCCGATTCAACAAGACGATGCACAACAACAATCACATCATTCACGGTTAAATCATCGATAGCTGCCTGATGTATCTTAATTAACTCCCCCCCTTTTTCACCTATTGTTAAACGGTAGCAAAAATCGTAAAGAGAATTGATTCTTGCCTGTGTATTATTTATAAATTCTGACATAATTTATTTTATTTAATTCAATCATTTAAATTAAACTATTTTCAGTAAAAAATTCGTTTTAAGGAAAAGAATTTAATGCAACCAAGAAAAGAATACCAATAGGCATTCCCTCTCCAAAAATATGATGAAATTGGAATTGGTTCAATTTGTGAATCAATAATCCTGAACGTAGTTTACAGCTCAAATCAAATTGCTTTTAGTAAAGTATAATACACAAGATATTATTAACTTAAACAACTAATCAACACACTAACCTCATGAAACCTAAGAAGCTTTGCTATCTAATCATTGTAATTATTACATCAGCACTATTTAGTTCATCAATTAAAGCACAAGAACCTAGTCAAAAGTCTATATTATCCGAAGAAACTTTTTCCGGATTGAAATTGCGAAATATAGGTCCTGCATTCATGTCTGGTAGAATTGCTGACATAGCTATTCATCCGGAAAAACCACATTGCTGGTATGTAGCAGTTGGTTCTGGAGGCGTTTGGAAAACTGAAAATGCAGGCACCACCTGGACTTCTCTTTTTGATAAACAAGCTGTCTATTCTACAGGTTGCATTACTATTGATCAGCTCAATCCAAATGTAATTTGGGTGGGAACTGGGGAAAATGTAGGTGGTCGCCATGTAAGCTTCGGCGATGGCATATATAAAAGTACAGATGGTGGAGCTACATGGAAAAATATGGGCTTAAAAGAATCTCAGCACATTTCTAAAATCATCATTCACCCAACCAATTCTAATATCATATGGACTGCTGTTCAAGGTCCGCTTTGGAACAAAGGAGAAGAAAGAGGACTTTACAAAAGTACAGATAGTGGTAATAGTTGGAAAAAAGTATTAGGAGACGATAAATGGACTGGAGTTACAGATATTGTAATTGACCCAAGAGAACCTGATAGAATGTATGCGGCAACTTGGCAACGTCATAGAAATGTAGCCTCTTATTTGGGAGGTGGTCCAAACACAGCAATCTACCGTTCTGAAGATGGTGGAGAAAACTGGACGAAACTGAAAAATGGACTTCCAAAATCAAACATGGGTAAAATTGGTTTAGCCATATCACCTCAAAAACCAGATGTTATTTACGCGGCTATAGAGTTAAACAGAACAAAAGGCGGTGTTTTTAGAAGTGACAACAGAGGCGAAAAGTGGACCAAAATGTCGAATGCCGTTTCAGGTGCTACAGGCCCACACTACTATCAGGAACTTTACGCCTCGCCGCATGAATTCGATAAGTTATATTTGATGGATGTTAGAGCTCAGGTTTCCAGTGATGGAGGAAAAACATTTCAAAGATTAAAAGAAGAACACAAACATTCAGATAATCATTCACTAGCCTTTAGTAAAACAAATCCTGATTACTTGCTTATTGGAACTGATGGAGGAATCTACGAAAGCTTTGATGGAGCTAAAAATTGGCGCTATATAGACAATTTACCTGTTACTCAATTCTACAAACTTGCACTGGATGACAGCGCACCATTCTATAATATTTATGGAGGAACGCAGGATAATAACACTCAAGGAGGTCCATCAAGAACCGATAATGTACATGGAATTAGAAATGCCGATTGGTATATTACACTTTTTGCTGATGGACATCAACCAGCTACAGAACCTGGAAACCCAAATATAATTTACTGTGAATGGCAAGAAGGTAACTTAAATCGTATTGACAAAATTACGGGGGGAATATTGCACATACAACCCCAACCTGCTGCAGGAGAACCTACCGAACGCTTTAATTGGGATGCTCCTATTCTGGTAAGTCCTCATAACCCAACTCGATTATACTTTGCATCGCAACGCTTATGGCGTTCAGAAAATAGAGGAGATAGTTGGAAACCAGTATCAGGCGATCTCACTAAAAATGAAAACAGAATTCAACTTCCAATTATGGGAGCAACTCAAAGTTGGGATAATGCTTGGGATTTTAACGCGATGTCCAACTACAATACCATTACTTCAATTTCAGAATCTCCAGTGCAAGAAGATTTGATTTATATTGGAACAGACGATGGCTTACTTCAAATTACTGAAGATGGAGGTGAAAATTGGAGAAGAATTGAACTTGCATCTATACCTAATATCCCTTCAACTGCATTTATAAATGATATAAAAGCAGATCTCCATGATAAAAACATCGTTTATATAGCACTTGACAATCATAAATTCGGTGATTTACGTCCTTACATTCTAAAGAGTACAGACCGTGGTGAAACCTGGGATTTAATTTCAAACACTTTGCCACAAAAAACAATTGTATGGCGATTAGTACAAGATCATATAAACCCTAAACTAATGTTTGCGGGAACTGAATTTGGTATTTACGTTACTATTAATGGAGGCGATAAATGGATTAAATTAAATGGAAATGTACCAACCATCTCATTTAGAGATTTAGCTATACAACGAAGGGAAAATGACCTCGTTGGGGCATCGTTTGGAAGAGGATTCTTCATTTTAGATGATTATTCTCCGCTAAGAAATATTAATGAAGAGATGCTTAAAAACGAAAGCATATTATTCACTCCTCGTCCAGCACTTTGGTATATTCCAAAACCGATATTAGGTATGGATGATAAAGGATCACAGGGAGCATCCCACTATGTAGCCCCAAATCCAACTTTTGGTGCCAACATCACCTACTATTTACCTAAAGATATGGTCAGCCTGAAACAAAAAAGAAAACAAATTGAGAAAGAACTAATAAAAACTAAGAAACAAATTAAAGTTTCTGATTGGCAAAAAGTCGAAAAAGAAATTCGGCAGGAAGAACCTGAAGTGATACTAACCATTACCGATGACCAAGGCAATGCAATAAGACGACTAGAGGGGAAGAAAACAAAAGGATTTCACCGAATCGCTTGGAATCTTCGTTATGCGCCTACTAATGCAATAACGATGAACAATAAAAAAACTAATGATTTTCAAGTACCTAAAGGACGACTTGTTATTCCTGGAACATATTATGTGAGTCTCTCAAAAAAAGAAAATGGCAAAGTCAGTATTCTTTCTGAGAAAGTTCCAATCGAAGTTATAAAAATGAGAAATGGCGCTTTACCAACTGATGATATGACCAATATTAGTGAATTTTGGAAAGAAGTAGCAGATATTCAAGGCCAAGTATCTACAATCAATATTGTATTGAAAAATATCGATAAAAAACTTCAGTTTTTAAAAAAATCAATCCATAACTCACTTACTCTTCCTGGTATATTTGATGAAAAATTATATCTCATTAAAGAAAAGTACATCAATTTAGATATCAGATTAAATGGATCAAAGGCTAAGCTTCAAGTTGGAGAGAAGTTTAAAACACCAACCATAAATAACAGACTAATGACTGTTGTTATGGGTATTTCTCAATCCACTTATGGACCAACCCAAACACATCGTGAAAGCCTTAAATATGTCAAATCTGAGTTAACCATTCTTCTAAAAGAGCTTCTGCAATTAAAAAACATTAACCTTCCAAAAATTGAAAAAGAACTCTTAGAAGCTGGAGCTCCTTGGGTGGAAGGAATGTCAGTTATAAAATAATGACAAATAAAAAAGGGAATGCCATAAGGCATTCCCTTCAAAAAATATGATAAAATTGGAATTAGTCCAATTTGTGAATCAATAATCCTGAACGTAGTTTAGGCTCAAACCAAGTCGTTTTAGGAGGCATGATGTTACCTGTGTCAGCAATATCGATCAACTGTTGCATAGATACTGCGTATAAAGCGAAAGCTACTTTCATATCACCGCTATCAACACGTCTCTTCAATTCACCTAATCCACGAATACCACCTACGAACTCAACACGAGTAGTCGTACGAAGATCTTTAACATCCAATAGGTTATCCAATACGTGGTTTGAAAGGATTGTTACGTCCAATACACCAATAGGATCCTTATCATCGTAAGTTCCTTCTTTAGCGTTTAGCTTGTACCACTTGTTATCTAAATACATAGAGAACTCATGTAATTGAGCTGGCTTGTAAGTTTCCTCACCCATACACTCAACAGTGAAAGTCTCTTCCAATTTAGCAAGGAATTCAACTTCAGTCATTCCGTTAAGATCCTTAGCTACACGATTGTAATCGATAATTGCCAATTGATCATCTGGGAAGTGAACAGCCATGAAGTAGTTGTACTCTTCATCACCAGTGTGATTAGGGTTCTTAGCAGCAAACTCATCTCCAATACGAGCAGCAGCAGCTGTTCTATGGTGACCATCAGCTACGTAAGTAGAAGGAACTTTAGTTGCGAACAACTCTTCCAACTCTTTGTTAGTAGCTGCATCGTTTACAGGCCAGAAATGGTGACCGAATCCGTCTTCAGCAACAAAATCGTACTCAGCTTCTTCGTTCTTTACAATGTTTGCTACGATAGCGTCAATCTCTGGAACAGCTTTGTAAGAAAAGAATACTGGCTCAAGGTTAGCCTCAGTGTAACGAGTTAAGATCATACGATCTTCCTCTTTGTCTGGACGAGTAAGCTCGTGCTTCTTGATAACACCTGTACGGTAATCTTCACAAGCAGCATTAGCAACGATACCGTACTGAGTACGTCCGTCCATTGTTTGAGCGTAGATATAGAATTTAGCTTCTGAATCTTGCTTCAACCAACCTTTTTCTTGCCATAGCTTAAGGTTAGATACTGATTTTTCGTAAACTTCGTTAGAGTGAACGTCTGTTCCAGCAGGACAGTCGATCTCTGCACGAGTGATGTGAAGCAAAGAACAATCTTTACCTTCAGCCATCTGTGCAGCCTCTTCTGAATTCATTACGTCATATGGTAAACATGCTAAATCTTTAGCGATATCTTTAGTTGGGCGTAAGCCTCTAAATGGTTTTACAATTGCCATGATTTGGTATTTTGTATGTTTTGTATTTGTTTAATTAAAGAGTAAAATAGTTAATGAGTGAAAGTGTTTTTTATGTACAAACTTTCTTTTTCTCAAGGTACTTCTTATATCCCATCGACATTTTTGAAAGTTCTGCCAAAAGAGATCGAGCTTTTATGTTTTCGTCGTCAGAAATATAACATCTTCGATGAGCAATTTCGACACAAACAACACATTCTCTAATTGATCCTCTTGAAATTCTCAAGTATCTAAGACTTAAAGCAACTGTTTCTCCAAACCCTTCGCCTAAATTTAAAGCAATGGAATTTGCAGCTCTAGTGAATTGACTAGACAGTCCGAATCGTTCACTTTCCGGAAACTTTGCAGTTAATTCATAAACCATATCAATAAATGTCATGGTTTTTTGGTATAAATCTAGGCTCTCAAAGTCGAATGTTGTCATTTTTATAGAATTAATTCATCAAAAAAATTCAACCTCTTTCACTCTATCCTCTTTCACTCATTTACACAAGACTACTTGTTTACTCTAAATGTTTCGTCTCCTTTTTCAATCAGGTTCACAATCTGATTAGCTCCGGCGATACCAGCATTGATATTAGCTTCAGCTGTTTGAGCACCCATTTTCTTAGGTGTAAAGAAAAAGCGACCTTCATATTTAGCAGCAAATTCGTCTTTGCAATCAGGTGCGATATCAGAGATATAAGCAAAATCGTTACGATCTGCCATAAGTTTCAACATACCTTCTTCGTCAATTACTTCTTTACGAGCTGTATTAACAAGGATACCACCCTCAGGCATCTTGTTCAACAAATCGTAATTAATTGATTTTTTAGTCTTGTCGTTGGCAGGAATATGCAAGGAAACATAGTGACAAGTGCTATATAGCTCTTCTACTGTGTCTACTGCCTTAACTCCATCAGCTTCAATAGCTTCTTTTGCAACAAAAGGATCGAATGCATATACTGTCATTCCGAAACCTTTAGCAATATTAGCAACGTGTTTACCAACGTTACCATAAGCGTGAATACCGATATTCTTACCTCTTAACTCAACACCAGCTTTCCCGTTATAACCTTTACGAGCAAGGAAAACCATCATTCCTAATGCTAGCTCAGCTACAGCGTTCGAGTTTTGACCAGGCGTATTCATGGCCACAATACCTTTTTCAGTACATGCTTCAAGATCGATATTATCGTATCCAGCACCTGCACGTACAATTACTTTTAGATTTTTAGCTGCTTCAAGCACCTCGCGAGTTGCTTTGTCAGAACGAATAATCATTCCATCAACATCAGCAACAGCTGCGATTAACTCAGCCTTATCTGTATATGACTCTAGCAAAGCTAGTTCATATCCTGCACCTTCAACTACTTCGCGAATCGCGTTTACAGCAGCAGGAGCAAAAGGTTTATCGGTTGCAATTAAAACTTTAGTCATTTTATTAATTTAAAACGTTAAAAATAAAATGTCATTGCCAGCCAAATCGAAGTTATCCTTACGGATCCCTTTAGTCGTTCCTCATGCTTTAATGACTCAAAATAGAGATTCGAGTGTGTTGCCACACTCAAACCCATATAATCAGGTAATTACTTTACATGCATTGTTTCGAATTCCTTCATGCAGTCTGCTAATGCCTGTACAGATGCTTTTGGTAAAGCATTGTAAGTAGAAGCACGGAAACCACCAACTGAACGGTGACCTTTAATTCCAGACATACCTTTTGAAGTAGCGAATTCGAAGAAATCTTTTTCTAGTTCTTTGTACTCGTCAGTCATTACGAAACAGATGTTCATTAATGAACGATCTTCTTCGTTGATAACAGTACCTTTGAACATTGGGTTACGGTCAATCTCGTTGTAAAGAACCGCAGCTTTATCTTCATTCATTTTCTGCATTGCAGAAACACCACCCATTTCTTTGATCCATCTCAAAGTTTGAAGAGCAGCAAATACAGGAACCACCGGAGGTGTGTTAAACATTGACTCACCTTTGATATGAGTTCTGTAGTCTAACATAGTAGGAATCTGACGATCCATTTTACCTAGTAACTCGTCTTTAACGATTACAAAAGTAACACCAGCTGGCGCCAGGTTCTTTTGAGCTCCACCATAAATTAATGCATACTTAGATACATCAACAGGGCGAGAGAAAATATCAGATGACATATCAGCAACAAGAGGTACATTCACGTCCATGTCGTGCTTGATCTCAGTACCATAAATGGTATTATTTGTAGTAATATGGAAATAATCTGCATCAGCAGGAATTTCGTATCCTTTTGGAATGTAGTTGTAAACTGTTTCTTTAGAAGAAGCAACTTCAACAACTTCACCAAACAACTTAGCTTCTTTTTGAGCTTTGTTTGCCCAAGCACCTGTGTTTAAGTAAGCAGATTTCTTAGCCATTAAATTGTAAGGAATCATGCAGAACTGAGTTGAAGCTCCACCACCTACAAACATTACTGAGTATCCTGCTGGAATATTCAATAATTCTTTGAATAAAGCGATAGCTTCATCCATTACGGCAACAAATTCTTTGCTACGGTGAGATACTTCCATTAAAGAAAGAGATGTTCCGGCAAAATTCTTAATAGCTGCAGCAGTATTTTCTACTGTTGAGTCAGGAAGGATTGAGGGTCCTGCAGAAAAATTATGTACTTTCATTTTCAATATTTTTTAAAATGTGAACGTTTGCATATTCATGCGCAAATTTGCAAATAAAAATGAAGAATAACGAGATCAGAAATCATTTTTTATATGTTTTTCAACAAAAATAACAAAAGCTCACATCAGCTAGTTATACATTTGAATATCTTACAGTTAAACAAAGGAGTGTACATGTTCCGAAATCGTTTTCTGATCTAATACCCAAACAGACAAAAAAAAAGCAGGTTTGCGATACTTCACAAACCTGCTTTTATAATAAAATCATTGATTCCAATTAAACTAAATAAGCTCAATCAATAATCAAATATGCTTAACCTTTGTAAAAAGGTATTTTTGTAATTTTTGCTTTAAGAGCCTTCTTTCTCACACGAATAAAAATCTCCGTATCCGCTTTATAGAAACCCTCTTTAACGTAACCCATACCTATATTTTTTCCAACTGCAGGAGCACTTGTTCCAGAAGTTACTTCACCAATTTCATTTCCTTCAGCATCCTCAATCTTATAACCCTGACGAGGGATACCACGGTCGATCATTTCAAAACCTTTCAAACGACGCTTAGGCTTATCAGCTTTCTGCTTCTCGAAAAATTCTCTATCGATAAAGTCATTACCATCAACAAATTTAGTAATCCATCCTAAACCAGCTTCAATTGGAGTATGTGTATCATCAATATCATTACCGTATAAGCAGAATCCAACTTCAAGACGAAGCGTATCACGAGCAGCTAAACCAATTGGCTGAATACCAAACTCTTTACCTGCTTCCATTACAGCATTTATAAGTTTCTCGCCATCTTCGTTTGCAACGTAGATTTCACATCCACCTGAACCTGTATAACCTGTAGTAGAGAAAATGACATTCTCGATACCAGCCATATTCACTTTCTTGAAAGTATAGTATTCCATATCTTCAACAGGAACATCGACAAGCTTCTGCATTGCTTTAAGAGCCAAAGGACCTTGAACAGCTAACTGGCAAATTTCGTCAGACGCATTGTAAAGTTCTTTACCTACTTCTAAGCCCATTTCTTCGGCATTCTTAGAACACCAGGCCCAGTCTTTTTCGATATTAGCCGCGTTAACAACTAATAAATAAGTTTCAGAATCGATACAGTAAACCAACAAATCATCAACAATACCACCTTTTCCGTTAGGAAAACATGAGTACTGAATCTTTCCATCAGTTAAAGCTGCCACATCATTAGTGGTCAATTTCTGAACAAAGCTAAAAGCCTTAGGGCCTTTTACCCAAAACTCACCCATATGAGAAACATCAAATACTCCTAATTTCTCACGAACACACATGTGCTCATCCTTAATACCAGTGTATTCAATAGGCATGTTATACCCAGCAAATTCTAACATCTTAGCGCCTAATTCTTCATGAAAACTAGTGAATGCAGTTCTTTTCATCTGTTTGTTGTTTGAAGTTTAAGATCTTAATGTGTTCTTGAATAAAAAAAACACATCATTTCCTATTTAGTATTGTTTATTTAAATCACTCAATTACAAAGAATTTAACCGTTTAAACATCCTAAGTAATTATACATATAGAATTTTCATTCTGTTTTGTTTTGCAAATGTAAAAGAATACAAATTCTAGGCAAAAAAATACCGATTAAACTTCAAAATATACTTTGTATTTTAAAGCATATTTTGAAACTTAACCGGATATTAAATTTTTAAAGTTTATTTTCAATTTCTGGATAAACTGTAATTGGTTATTATTTTCTTTCTGGAATCATTCTCAAAACTCACAACAAAAGCTCTTTCGACACCAGACCTATCTCTAAAATAAATTGCATCTTCTAAGCTCTCATAGTCACCAATTGTATATCTGTACCACTCTCCATCGTAAGAGCTAGTAACTTCTGATTTGCCTCTGTATAGCTTCTTTAACTCAGATTCTTTAATTTCTTTTTTTGAAGCAGCAATCTGAATTTTATAAGTTGTTAAAATAGTTGCCACTTTTTTGACAACTGGAATTGGAAGAGGAATTACGGTAGGAAGAACATCTACTTTTTCCACTGGAATAGCTTCTTCAAGTTTCTCAACTTGTTTCACAGGCTCTTCCACTTCTTCTTTAATAACCGTTTCTACAATCAACTTCTTCGTATAAATATCAAACTTACCATTCTTACCTCTATTAGAATCAAACAGAAAAGAATCTCCTTCATAAGGAAAATAATGGCAATCATCATATGACGAGTTAATTGGTATTCCCATATTCTGAGCTTTGCCCCATTGTCCCATATCATCTTTCTCTGACTTGAAAATGTCATATCCTCCAATTGAATTGTGCCCTTTTGAACTAAAATAAATAACATTTCCGTCTTTCGAAAGAAATACATCTCGCTCATCTAGATTAGTATTAACATTTCCATTCATCTTAAAAGGTTTGCTCCATTCCCCATCATCATCTTTCTGACAATAAAAGATATCTCCTTGTCCTCCATCTCTATCACTTACGAAAACAGCTAGGTTACCATCTGACGAAAAAGATGCGGAAGATTCATTTGACTTCTTTTTATTCATAAAAAACGCATCCATTTCTTTCGTCCAATATTTTTCATCTTTTTGCATAAATATCAAATCTCCTAATCCAATATTCTTGTCATAAAACAAATACTGATTCTCATCGACTTTAGCAACCAATAATGGTAATTCTTCTGATTTTTTCTCATCATTTAAAACACTAAAGTTTGACCATTCTCCATTTATTAAAACCACAGAAAACCCTCTTAAATCTTTTTCTTTTTTACGATCTTTTTTATCTCCATCAATTATCCTATCAGAATTGAAAAATAGTTTAGAACCATCTTTTATTGCCAGCACGTCATTTGCATCAGAATTTATTGGATAAGGCATTTCTTCAACTTCAAATTCTGCTTGATTGGCCGATAAGATTTGACCATTCTTAGATTGCTCTAAATACATTAGAACCTCTTGTAATTTTGTTCTATTTTTCTTACCTCCTTCATGTTGAAGAATTTCAGTGTAGATCTTATAATTTAAAATAGCATTCGTATAATCCCCTGCATATTGACAAGCTTGCCCGAGATACAAATACATCTCTGAATTTAAATTTTGCTTGAGTTCTTTAGCCTTTTCAAAATAAGCTTGAGCAAGATCTTTTTTACCATAGAATAAATGACACAAACCAATATTATAATTCAATTCAGCATTTTCACTATTAAAATTATTCGATTCTAATAATAACCTTAAACATTCCTCAGATTGCAATTCACCTCTTTCAAAAAGCTTTTTAGCTTTATTAATATTCTTATAAAAGATCTTCCCTTCAACATTATCACCAGTAAATTCCGTATAATTAACTTTCATAAAACCCTGAGCGTAAACACTTACACAAGAAAAAAAGAATAGAATTAAAAATAATTGTAACAATCGCATAGGTTTTTTCTTTAGATTAAATAAGCATCATCTAAATTAAGAAATATTAAGAACATACGACGGGCTTTTTCTTTATTTTTAATAAGCATAAAATAAGATCATCCTGAAATTGAAAATTGTCTTAAAATACTAATACCACTAGGTATTGCCTAGCTCATATACAAACACAATAGCTTAATTAAAAATATTTTATTAATATTGCCTCAATGTGAATCATGAATATTTTTACTTTGTTTCTTAGAAAAATCTTCATTAAATTCATCTAATCGTAATAGAAACCATACACACAACATTCTATTCAGCTTACTTATAAAAGTTGAATTAGTCGATTATACTAATCAATCCAATAGTAGAAAATGAGCTCAAACACTAAGATCATTGATCTATCGTACTTAAAAGAAATGTCTGGAAATAATAAAGAGATCATGATTGAAATGGTTGAGATTTTTATTGAACAGACCCCTGAATTTACTCAAGGTATTTCAAATTATTTTGAGAATAAACAATGGACTGAATTAGGTGCAATAGCTCATAAAGCTAAATCATCAGTCAGAATTATGGGAATGAGTGAACTAGGAGATTGTTTAGAGAAAATAGAACACTACTCTAAAGGAAATCAAAAGGTTGGACTTCAACAAAAAATAGAAAACAGACATAAACTTAATGATGATGATTTAAGAATTTGGAATAACGTTAGAAACGAAGAAGTCAACGATATCGACCTAAAATATATTCCAGAGCTGGTCAACCAATTTCTTATACAGAGCCCTTTAGCAATCACTGAACTAAAAAAAGCTTTATTAGAGCTTTAAGATGACAAAACTTACACCTCACATACTTGTAGTAGATAATAATACTGCAACACTTAAGTATATTGAATTTACCCTAACTGGTATAGGGTATAAATCGACCTTAGCAAAAAATGGTTTAGAAGCTATTGAAAAAGCAAAAAATCAACATTTTGATTTAATCATTTCTGATTTATATCTTCCGCTAATGAGTGGGAATGATTTGGTTCGACAAATTCGAAAGACACCTGAATACACATATACCCCTTTTATTTTTCTTTCAGACAATAATGAAGAAGAAACTTGGATTCAAAATCTTAACGATGGTGCCGATGATTTCATTACAAAACCTTTTAAACAAGAAGTTTTTATTTCTAAAATAAAAGCTCACCTAAAAAGGACACTACTCAGAAAGGAAATAATTGATGCTTCAAGAAAAAACAACCTCAATTTTGATAAAGGGAATATTGTTTATTGCACTCCACAGGATAATATTTTTAAACTTTCTCAGGTATACATTAAAACACCTGTAAAACTAGTTCATGCCGATGAGGATCTTTTTTCGTATTTGAAAAATGAAAATGTTTGGCGGATTATTATAGATGACAATGCCGTTTGGGCCATTTCGATTTTGGACAAAATAAGCAAAACAACCGAACAACTCATTCCAATTGATGTCTTAATTTCAGATTCCAAGGATACAGATAAAATAGATTATTTATTAAGCAACCATATAGATTCATTCCTATATAAACAACTAGACAATAGATTAATTACTCATCAAATAAATTCATCTGTTCAACAGGAATTAAATCTTAAGAATAAATATTTTAACGCCCTCAATACTGCAGCTAAGCAATCTCCTGTGCGATTCGAGAATCAATATGATGAAAACATCTCAGATTTTAATATACAAGTGATTCATCAAGCCTATAACAAGCTTGCAGGTGGCGATTTTTACGAAACATTCAATGTCGACAATCGGAAAAAAATTATTGTTGTTGGTGATGTGATGGGTAAAAAATGGGATGCATGGTTTTTTGTCCCAGCCTACATTGCATATGTTCGTAGCACTATAAACTTTTACCTGAGTCGAGAGGAATTTGATTTTATAAAATCACCTGGTAAGTTTCTCGAAATAATAAACAAGTCTATTTTCAAGGACCTTAAGCTTAGCGAAGTTTTTACAACCTTAAGTATTATAACAGTTTGCTCACAGACATCAAAGGTAAGTATTGCATCCGCAGGAGCCTTACAACCTGTCTTTTACAATGCGAAGGAAAACAAAACAACTCAATTAAATATTGTTGGCACTCTACTTGGTGTTATCCCAGATGCACACTATCTAAGCTTAATACAAGATTTTAATATCGGAGATAAACTTTTACTTTATACTGATGGTTATATTGAAGCTGTTAATGATAGAACTGGTAATATGATCGGCAACGAAGATTTTCTTAAAAGTATCAATCGTGTTCTCAATAGAGATGAAGTAGAGTTAAGTGAAATTGAATCTAAACTTATTCATGAATTGAATATTTCAAAATTTGATGACGACAGAACACTCTTCCTTGTTCAAAAAAATTAAGTCATAACTTTCTCTGTTCGCTTTTAATTTTGTTCATTTGTCAAAAATTAAAAATCATGACACCAAACGAAATTATTGGCTGGATGGGTAGCATCCTTTTCGCAATATGCGGATTACCTCAAGTTATACACACATTTAAAACCCGAAAGGTTGACGACCTTAATGAGTTTTTTATTTGGCTTTGGTTTCTAGGGGAAGTTTTCACTTTTTGGTATATTATTATTGATGATATCACCAATCAGGTTTATCACGTCCCACTCTACTTCAACTACATGTTCAATTTAATCATGGTTTTTTACCTTATTTTTGCAAAGTACCGCTACAATAGCGCACCAACTTCGCTAGCCATGCTTAAGCGAAAAATAACAAGATCTATTTAATACATCCAACACAAACAATTGTGAAGATAGTCATCATTGATAATTTCGATTCATTTACCTATAATCTTGCACATGCTGTAGAGCAATATGCCGATGACGTTATTGTTATGCGTAATAATGAGGTTAATTGGGATCTATTAAAGCTATCGGATAAAATAATTTTTTCACCTGGTCCTGGCTTACCACAGGATGTTAATGTAATGGGGAAAATTCTTGACAAATATAAGAACACAAAACCCATATTGGGCGTTTGTCTCGGCATGCAATATATTGGTATCTATTTTGGAGGTGAAGTATTCAATATTGAACAGATTGTTCACGGTATTCCAAAAGCAACATTTATTATAGATGATAATGAATCTTTGTTTAAGGGTATTTCCAAAGAATTTAAATCTGGTCGATATCACTCATGGGCTTTGAATAATAAACTCCCCAATTGTTTATCAGTAACAGCCATTGATGATGATAATTTAATCATGGCAATTCGTCACAAAAGTCTCGATATTTGCGGCGTACAATTCCATCCGGAATCAATTATGACAGAACAAGGTTTTCATATGCTAAAAAACTGGATTGAAGATTAAACTTCAACCCAGTTTTTTTATATTATTTCTCTTACGGCTTAGTTATCCTGCCACACTTTCTTCTTTTCGTACTTCAGATCCTGAAGCACAGATGATTTCACATTTATTCTGAAATTGTACGACTGATAGGTTCCAAACGGGATCGCATTAAAACTCATTTGCCAACAATGCAAGTCTCTGGTAATAGAAAATTGGGTTGCAGTAATAGCTTTATTTGCAAAATCGTAGCCAGTAGAAAAATTAACCTTCCATTTTGGAGTCAAACTAAAATCGCCACGAAGACCAACACTCTGGTTAACATTACTCTCACTCGTTGGCTTTGAATAAGTCCATCCGTAATCGATAGAAAATGACCAAGGTATATCAAACTGCACATATTTCATTTCATCATCCGAACTCTGATCTCCTTCACTTCCTTCTTCATCACCATCACCTTTAAAATCGCTTGCTGATAATCTGAAACCAAGATCGATAGAAGCATTGGTCAAACGAGGACCAAATTTATCAACCCTAACATTATTAGCATTCAAATCATAAGGATCTACTGTAGAATTGAAACTTAAATCCAATTTATTATTAAAAATCTTAGTACGCCCATTTATTCTGATTGTTGACCAGTTCAATGAATCTGCAAACATATTATAGCTTGTCGAAAACTTTAAACTCTCAAGAATTTTAACCTTCTTAAAATCTTCGTTCCCTGTCGTATCATTAGCAGTTTTAATCTTTGCCTCAATATTATTATCCAAACTCAAATTAATACTCCCCGCTTCCATGGCTCCAGTTGGTGTTCCATACAAACTTCCATCAAAGATTGAATATTCAATATCTTTACCATCTTTTTCATAAGTTCTATAGTACTTATCTCTATCGACACCAATCTCGGGTGTATAACTCACGCTAATTGATGGTGTCATTACGTGACGAATAGCTTCAATTTTCGATGTTTTCTTAAAGGTATACATACCATAGATCTTTGGACTTAAAGATAAGGAAGCAGATGTGGAATAATTATGAGCATAATTAAATCCTTGAATTGTATCAATCTCAACATCACCTGCACCGTCTTTCAAATCTCCATTCCATGACTTACGAACAGATCGGGTATACAAAACGCCTTTATAATTAACAGTTGGGGATAAAGTCAGATCCTTAGCCAATTTAAAATTTGTAGTCACCGGGATAGTATGCTGATAACCATTTTTCCAATCCTTTGTAAGAGAGGAAGACATTAATTCCTTTTCTTTAATATTCACACGGTTCTCCATTTTAGAAGAATAGCTAACTCCTATGTTATCATACCATTTTAAATCTGAACTTTTACCTTTTTTTCTAAAAGGGTAAATCTGAGTCATATTTAAAGACATGCTTGGCAAAGTTAAAGCAATGGTCGTATCACGACTATTCTGCGAATGACGTAATGATCCATTCAAACTAAAAGGGCTTCCAGGCCATTTTTTACTATAAGAAATACTCGACTGCTTCTGATTATTTACAATCTTATCAATGCTCTGTGAGTTATTTCTATCGTTCTGCGAAGTAGAAAAATTTACCGATGCAGAAAAAGTTCTGTATGGATTTGCTTTTGCATCCTGAGTATGAGTCCAACGAACTGCAAAATCCGTTACCTCAGAATAATCATCTAAGCCTTTATCACCATATTTATTTTTGTGGTATTCTGTAGAAAGATTACCACTAAACTTATAACGCTTCTTATATTTTGATCTCAGATAAGTTCCCCATGATCCATTAGAAAAAATATCAGTCGTCACAGCTAAGTCCAAATAATCATTGATTGCCCAATAATAACCACCCCCTCTTAAGTTAAAGCCTCGTCGTTTTTCTTCTCCATAACTAGGCAATAAAATACCTGATGAGTAAGAATTACTAAAAGGAAAAAATCCGAAAGGCAAACCAATAGGTAGCGGCACATCTTCTAATACCATGTGCAAAGGCCCCGAAACGATTTTATCATCTTTAATCATTTTAGCCTTTGTCATTCGCACATAAAAGTGAGGATGCTCGTGATCACATGTTGTATATTTTCCATTCTTTAAAAAGAATGTATTCTCATCCATCCTCTTCGTTATTTCACTATGAACGTAGCCACTCTCCTGTTCTGTTATAACTTCATTTACCCAAGCCTTCCCTGTCTTAAAGTTATATTTCAGCTCCTTACAGGTAAACTCCTCGGCACCATCTTTAAATTCCGGTGTATGAATAAACTGTCCTGTACTATCTTGAATCCCATATGCAAAAGCCTCTTTATTAGCCAAATCCAGTTCAATGTAATAAGCTTTTAATTCTGTCTCACCATATTTTACAAAAGCATTATTTGTTAAAAATACCTTTTGTCCGATTAGTGAAAAAATAACACTGTCATCAGCATTGTATTCAACTGCTCTTTCAAATAAATTCTTCGGTTTAGCTGTAGAATCCGCAGCTAATGTGTCGCTTTCAACCAATTCATTATTACCAGATTTCAACTTTAATGAATCTACTTGCTGTAAAAGTTCAGCATACCAATTTATCTCAACAGGACTATCCGTGCCAGATACCCATCTATAACTTTCATTACTATTTAGATTTAAACCCGCCAATATGTTTAACGGAACCAGACTAAGAATGAAAAGTATAAAAAGCTTTTGTTGTAATTTCAATTGCAATTTTTATCTGTTATTTTTGTACAAGAATGAAATCGATTAATAAACTTAAAAATCAGATGTAGTACACTAAAATTTAAGCTAATAAGACACTTTTACATGAAGCTATGATGACTATCTAATTCAAGTCAAAAGGTCTCAGGACGCCAAAATTACAAATAAAACTACTATATTCCCTAATCTAAATGCAGTTCAGAATCATTTTTTAAGTTCTTTTATGAAGATTTCATATATGAATTATTTTTTGACTAAAATTTCACAAATTATAATGAATAGAGTATCAGTTTTTTTAATGGTTTTTGTTCTTTGCCTGATTAGTTTTCTCAGCTTAGGACAAAACTCCGAATATAAAATTAATACCATTGTGATTGATGCAGGACATGGTGGTAAAGATCCTGGGGCTGTAGGTAAACACTCTTATGAAAAAGATATTGTTTTAAGTATAGCGCTTAAGACAGGTAAGTATATCAAGGAGAAATTCCCTCACATAAAAGTAATCTATACGAGAGATAAGGATATTTTTATTCCATTAAAAGAACGTCCTGAAATTGCTAATAAACACAATGCTGATCTTTTCATTTCGATACATGCGAACAGCTTAGAAAACAACACAAGAACCTATGGTACTGAAACTTTTATTTTAGGACTACACAAATCGAAAGATAACTTAGCTGTAGCGATGAAAGAAAATTCTGTAATGCTTTACGAGGACGATTACTCAAACAAATACGAAGGATTTGACCCTAAAGATCCTGCTTCCTACATCATCTTCAACTTAATGCACAGCTTACATATCGACAACAGTACATCAATGGCTCAACACACAGAACATCAGTTCAAAAACAGAGTTGGCAGACGATCAAGAGGTGTAAAAGCTGCTGAGCTTTGGGTGCTAAGAAAAGCCAGTATGCCTTCTGTTTTAATTGAAGTGGGTTTTATTTCAAATCCAAATGAAGAACGTTTTCTCAAGTCAAAAAAAGGGCAAGATTATATGTCCTCTGCTATTTTCAGAGCTTTTAGATCATATAAGGAGGAAATTGAAAGACACACTTCCCGTACTTTCGAAGTAAATAAAGCTCCTGTTATTGATGAATCAAACAGTGGAGTTTTATATTGCATACAAGTAAAATCCTCATCTAAAAAAATTCCTCTAAACTCTAAAGTATTTGCAGGTCTTGAAAATGTAATTGAAAAACAAGTTAATGGCACTTATAAATATATAGTCGGTCAAAACTCAAATTTAAGATCTGTTATCAACAAAAAAAGAGAAGTAAAAAAAATAGTTCCAGACTGTTTTATAGTAGCTTATCACAATGGGAAGCCTGTTTCAATTAAACAAGCCAAAAATATTCAAAAATCATAATAAATATTCTATATCTTTGATATATAAAGATCAAAGTAATCACACAATATTACTAAATGAAAATATCAAAAGAAGCTACTATTGGGTTATTGGTTGTAGCAGCCATTACGATTTTTATTTTGGGAATTAATTTTCTCAAAGGAAATAGCATATTCTCTACAGATCAAGTGTTTTATGCAAAATATAAACGCGTAGATGGACTTAAAAAATCTAGTTCAGTAACACTTCGTGGCTTCAAAATCGGGCAAATCAAATCCATAAAGTTTAGCGAATCAAATATCAACGATTTAATCGTTTCATTCTCAGTAGGGAGTAAATATAATTTGCCCAAGAACACAACAGCTCGTATTGTAAGTTCCGATATTATGGGAACCAAAGAAATTCAATTATTAGCTGGGAATTCTAAAAAAATCCTTCAGCCTGGTGATACCATCGGTGGTAGTATTGAAGGTGATTTAAAAGAACAGGTTAGCATGCAAATGCTTCCTCTTAAAAATAAGGCTGAGCGACTAATGTCGAGCGTTGATTCTGTACTAACAGTTATTCAATATATATTTAATGCCGATGCTCGTGATAATATATCACAAAGCCTTGCTAGTATTAAAAATACAATCAACACACTGAAAAATACTTCAAGTAACCTCGATACTTTGGTAAGTGGACAGAGATCTCATATGGAACAGATACTAGCAAATGTAGAATCCATAACCGGGAACTTAGAGTCTAACGGAGAAAATATCAATAATATCTTAACAAACTTTTCGAGCATCTCAGATTCATTGAAACAAGCAGAAATAGCTTCAACCGTAAATAATGCCAATGCAGCTTTAGCTCAAGTCAACGAAATATTTCAACAAATTAATGCTGGAAAAGGTAGCATGGGTGCTTTTCTAAAAAATGATAGTCTATACCACCATATGGAATCTGCTTCGAAACACTTAGATGAACTATTAGTTGATCTTAAAGAACATCCTAAACGTTACGTTCAAGTTTCTGTTTTTGGAAGAAAAGATAAAAAGAAAGACAAAAAGTAATCTCATATAATCACAGAAAAGCCAGGTTTTAACCTGGCTTTTTTTAGTTTAAGATAAGATCATTTAGATCTTCATAAGACGATTTTACATTTCTGTGAACATCAGCATAACGCAAAATTCGCTTAATCAAACTAGTTGGAGCTTCAATCAAAGAATCATCTATATATTTGATTAAATCTTCCGATCCCATCAAGTCATCTGTTGAGATACTTTCCAGTTCAGTAAGAAAATCATCTTGATTCATTGTTGTTGTCCAACCTACAAGAGTAAAAATTGAATTCATTCGCATATAAATTGGTTTGTACCATCTATAACGCGAACATATTGGTTTTAGTATGTGAAATTCTACAATGGCATTTTTCCATTACGAAAGCTGAAGATTCAACTGATTTTCTTCAATCATTTTTCTCAAATTTATCAAGGCATATCGCATACGCCCCAGGGCTGTATTAATACTCACATCGGTATCGTCAGCAATTTCTTTAAAACTAAGTCCTTTATAATGCCGAAGTACAATTACTTCTTTTTGATCATCAGGAAGACAATCAACCAAGTTTCTTACCTCAGAATGAATCTGAGATTGAATCATAACATCCTCACAGTTTTCATCACTAAACTTTTCTGAATTAAACAGGTCAAGTTCATAATCATCATTAGAATAAACTCGATTCATTTTTTCTTGTCTAAAATGATCGATGATTAAATTATGGGCAATACGAAATACCCATGCAAGAAACTTCCCATTATCTTTATATTTACCAGCACGCAAAGACTGAATAACCTTAATAAAAACATCTTGAAAGATATCCTCAGTTAAATCCTTATTTTTTACAATTAAATAAATGTAGGTATAAACCCTATCTTTGTGGCGAGTAATAAGCATATCTATCCCAGATTTGTCTCCCGAAATAAATCGCTCAATATAATATTGATCGCTTTTTAAATCACAATTCTCCAATTTCACATTCTATATTTTAAGTAATACTGTGTAGAGATTGATCTATAAGCAAAGTAGGTTTTAGTGTGTGTCAATTATTATATCACTTGCAAGATTATAAATATTAAAGAGTTTTGCAAATCCATAGAACTTAAATAAATTTGTAAGATTTTATATTTCGCTCAGAATACAAGGAGAAAGAACATGATTAAGCAAGATAAATTCATCACCATAAAAGGAGCTAAGGTCCATAATTTAAAAAATATTGACTTAAAAATTCCTCGCAATAAGTTTATTGTAGTTACAGGACTTTCCGGTTCTGGAAAATCATCTTTAGCATTTGATACGCTTTATGCAGAAGGTCAGCGTCGTTATGTTGAAAGTTTATCAGCTTATGCACGTCAATTCCTTGGTCGAATAAATAAACCAGAAGTAGACTATATAAAAGGGATACCACCTGCTATTGCCATTGAACAAAAGGTAAACACCCGCAACCCTCGTTCAACCGTAGGTACTTCTACAGAAATATATGATTATCTGAAACTTCTGTTCGCAAGAGTTGGAAAAACCTACTCTCCTATTTCGAATAAGTTAGTTAAAAGACATAGTGTTAGTGATGTGGTTAACTTTACTCTTGAGCAAGAGCTAGATGCTACTATCATGATTATGGCTGAACTCTATCCAAACGGAGAACGTTCGCGAAAAGAGCAGCTAGAGGTTCTCTCTCAACAAGGTTTTTCGAGAATTGAAATTGATGGTAAAGCACATAAAATATTTGATATTCTAGAAGATCAAGAGCTTTTAAAAAGAGAAGATGATATTCACATTATAGTCGATAGACTTCGTGTAGATAAAGATGAAGACACGCAAAACCGTTTGGCAGATTCAATTCAAACGGCATTTTACGAAGGCAAAGGTGAATGTTTGATTTCTGTATCCGACTCAAAAGCACTAAACTATCATAGCTTTTCAAATCGTTTTGAAGCAGATGACTTGACATTCGAAGACCCTAATACACACACATTCAGTTTTAATAATCCAGTTGGTGCTTGTCCTAAATGTGAAGGTTTTGGAAAAGTTATTGGAATTGATGAAGATCTTGTGATTCCAAACAAAACCTTAAGTGTGTACGAAGATGCTGTTGTGTGCTGGAAAGGTGAGAAAATGAAAAAGTGGAAAGAAGTTCTGATCTTTGCTGCTGACAAATTCGATTTCCCTATTCACAAACCTTTCTTCGAGCTTAGCGAAAAACAAAAACAATTACTTTGGACTGGGAATAAACATTTTAAAGGTCTGAACGCGTTCTTCGCCTATGTGGAATCGAAACAATACAAAATCCAATATAGAGTGATGCTTTCACGATATCGTGGTAAAACAACTTGTCCCGATTGTAGAGGAACACGATTAAAAAAAGAAGCAGGATACATTAAAATTACTGGAAAAAACATCCAAGATTTGGTCTTAATGCCAATATCTGATTTGAATGAGTTTTTCAATAAATTAGAACTTGAAGGTAGTGATGCCAAAGTTGCCAAACGTATATTAATTGAGATTCAAAACCGCTTACAATTCCTTTCTGATGTAGGTTTAGGCTATTTGACATTAAATAGATTGTCTAGCAGCTTATCTGGAGGAGAATCACAACGTATCAACCTGGCCACTTCGCTTGGTAGTAGCCTGGTAGGTTCTCTATACATTCTTGATGAACCAAGTATTGGTCTTCACTCAAAGGACACAGAACTTTTAATAAAAGTATTGAAACAATTAAGAGATTTGGGCAATACAGTTGTCGTTGTTGAACACGACGAAGATATCATTATGGCAGCCGATCAAGTTATAGACATTGGACCTCATGCAGGTCGGCTTGGCGGTGAACTGGTCTTTCAAGGTGACTTAGAACAACTTAAAAATTCAGATGTCAGCCTAACTTCTCAGTATATTTCCAAAACTCTTGAAATTCCTACTCCGGAATCTAGAAGGAAATGGAATAACTATATTGAAATTCTTGGTGCAAGAGAGAATAACTTAAAGTCTTTAGACATCAAGTTTCCTTTAAACACAATGACTTTGGTAACTGGTGTTAGTGGATCTGGAAAATCATCATTAATTAAAACGATCCTCTACCCTGCTCTTAAAAAACATTATGGCGGCTATTCAGACAAAAGTGGACATTTTGATGCATTAAAAGGGGATCTACATATGATCAGCAATGTTGAGTTTGTTGATCAAAACCCAATCGGTAAATCATCTCGATCGAATCCCGTAACCTATCTTAAAGCATACGATGAGATTCGAAAGTTATATGCAGAACAACAAGCCTCAAAATACAGTGGTTTTAAATCTGCTCATTTCTCATTTAATATTGATGGTGGCCGATGTGACGAATGTCAAGGAGAAGGAATTATAAAGGTAGAAATGCAATTTATGGCTGATGTTTATTTACAATGTGAAAGTTGTAAAGGGCGCCGATTCAAAGATGATATTCTTGATGTCAGATATCGTGAAAAGAACATACACGATATTTTGGAGATGACTGTAAACGAAGCGACTGAATTCTTCATGGCATCGGATGGAAGAACAGAGAAAAAAATTGCACAACGATTAAAACCCTTAGTGGATGTCGGTCTAGGTTATGTAAAGCTTGGTCAAGCATCAAGCACGTTAAGTGGTGGTGAAAGCCAAAGAGTAAAACTAGCTTCATTCTTGGCAAAAGAGAAAGCTGAGCCTTGCCTTTTCATATTCGATGAACCAACCACAGGTCTTCATTTCCATGACATTAATAAGTTAATGGATGCTTTCAATGCTCTTATTGCAAGAGGTCATAGTTTGATCGTTATTGAACACAATATGGAAGTTATAAAGTGTGCCGATTGGATTATTGACTTGGGGCCTGATGGCGGAAATAAAGGTGGAGCCTTATGTTTCGAAGGTAAACCTGAGGAAATTATTAAGGAGTCAAACTCCTTTACAGGAGAATATTTAAAAGAAAAACTATAGATTAAAAACAGAATTACACCATGATAGATTTAAACTTAAAGGACGATAAATTAGTTCTGGAAAACATAGAAAAGTTGCGTGCAAAAGGTAGCATTAACGACTTACCAGCTATTCTTGATTATTTAGTTGCTCCAAAAAATGCTTCTATAGAGAAAGCCTTATACAATTTCATTTTCGATATTAAAGATCCTAAAGCTGTTGCACCTGTAGTTGCAGCTATTCAGAATACAAAGTATCAAACCATCCAAAAGAAATTAATTGAAATGTGTTGGCAATCGAGCTTAAAATTTGCTGAACACCTTGGTCTTTTTGTAGATCTGTTGATTAAGGAAGATTTTGAAATTGCATTCGAAGCCTTAACTGTTATTGAAAACATGGAAGAAAATATCGATTCGAAAACCAAAGAGCTTGAGATGACAAAACTTAAAGATGCTATTTCTATTGTAAGCGAAGATCGCAAAGGCTGGCTACACGAAGCTTTCCATTTTATAGAGCAAGCACCAGAGTAAGCCACATTTCTCTCAAAAAAGAATCTAAGCTCCGCTACTTAAATGTAGTGGAGCTTTTTTTATGTAGAAACACAAACACCTAAAACATTCACAACCAACTGGTTTTGTCGTTGATTTGAAAATAATTTGTATATTTTATTGTTTCCTGATAGGGTATTATCCTGATTAAGCATCATAGTAGTAGAAAGACAGAAAGATCAGGCCAATCCTTCTCAAAATATTAGTCAAACAGTTTTAAACATTAAAATATACTATCATGAAAACAAATTTCAGAAAACAAGTTTCGTTATTGCTTTCATTATTAATGGTACTTTCTTTTAGCCAGGTAATGGGTGCAGAAAGCTTAAACTTCAAAAGAAAAAAGAAGGTTAAGACGCAGCAAGTAATTGATACACTTAAGTACAATGTTTATAAGGGAAAAATTAAAAATAAAGAAACTGGAGAAGTTCTTATTTTTGCTAACATTTCGGTGAACAATTCAAATGTTGCTACGGTATCGAATAGCGATGGAGAATTCCTTTTAAAAATTGCTAAAAATTCGGATGTCAAAACTCTAACTGTATCACATATTGGATACAAAAACAAAGAATTTACTATAGCATCATTAAAGCCTAAAAAGAATTTACTTGAACTAGAGTCTGCAATTGTACCACTTGGGGAAATCAATATTTACCCTCACGATCCTCTATTCTTAGTGCGTAGTATCTTAAACAAAGTAGCAGAAAACTACACACTTAACCCTAACATGATGAAAGGTTTCTATCGTGAAACCATAAAGAAAAATAGAACTTATGTTGCTTTATCAGAAGCAGTTGTTAACATTAACAAATCAGGATATCGTCAGATGCGTGATGATCAAGTTCAGATTTACAAGGGACGTAAAAGTCAGGATGTTAAAAAGATGGATACACTTTTATTTAAATTGCAAGGTGGGCCGAATACAACACTTCTACTTGACGTGATTAAAAACCCTTACAACTTATTATCCGGTGATTTTATTGAAAATTACAACTACACATTTAAGAATATTACCAAGCTAAACGATAAGATTCACTATGTAGTTGAGTTTAGACAAAAAGAAGGTATTGATCTTCCACTATACTATGGTGTATTCTATATCGAAGCAAATAATTTAGCCTTAAGTAGTGCTAAGTTTAGCTTAAATATGAAGAACGAATCTGAAGCCAGAAGAATGTTTATCCGAAAAAAACCATCAGGCGTTAAAGTAACACCTATGTCTGCTGACTACATTGTCAACTATCAGGAAAAAGATGGAAAATGGTTTTTCACATACGCTAGAGGAGAAATTAAATTCAAATGTAACTGGAAACGTAAGCTATTCAACTCGAAATTTACCGTAATGACAGAAATGGCAATTACCGACAGAAGCGATAGTGATCCAGTAAGATTTAAAGGAAAAGAAAGATTTAAGCGAAGTCAGGTAATGGCTGACGAAATTGGAAGCTTTAGCGATAAAAACTTTTGGGGAGCATCTAATACAATTGAACCAGATCAATCAATTGAAGCTGCCATCAGAAAATTAAAAAGAAAAGGTAAGTAAGGGGTTAATTATTTAGTTAACAAATATCCTGGAGTTAGCGCTTCAGGATATTTTCAAAACAAATTATTAAAGCAAGTAGAAGACATAAAAAAAAGACCTATTTTTAATTAGATATTAAAAATAATTCAAGTAGAAGTAAAGAATGTTCGAGGACACCCCATATATCACAAAACAAATTAGAGAAGGAAACTTAGAAGAATTCGAGAAAGTTTTCAAAGAGTTTTATCCTCAACTTTGTTTGTACGCCTTACGCTTTGTTAAAACAAAAGATTTATCAGAAGAAATTGTTCAGAATCTATTCTGTCAGATCTGGGAAAACAGACGAAACCTCGATATTCATACATCAATAAAAGCATATTTATATCGATCGACCTATCACAATGCCTTACAATTATTAAGAAAAAAAGGAAGTCATAATAAGTATAAAGAATACGTTAAACACCATTTTAATGAAAATTCATCTTCGACAAACAATCTTGAAGAAAAGGAAATAAACAAGATAGTACAACAAACCCTTTCGTCTTTACCACAACGTTGTGGTACTATATTCAAGATGAGTCGATTTGAAGGTTTAAAATATCAGGAAATAGCTCAAAAACTTTCCATTTCAATAAAAACAGTAGAAGCTAATATGGGAAAGGCTCTGAAAGCATTTCGACACAATTTAAAAGATTACATGTGCTTGTTTTAAGCTAAAAAATTATATCAAAAAAAAAACAATTAATTAAGACTATTGCTGCAACTTTACAGAGTTGCTAAAAACAAACAGAATGACAAAAGAATATTCACATACACTGGATTGGGAGATCATTTCGAAATATTTGAGTGGCGAAATGACAGAATCGGAATTAGAGGTTTTCGAAGCGGAGATGGAAGTGAATCCTAAATATGCTGAAGCAATTAAAGCTTCGGGTAAGGATTTAGTACATGCTGATTTATATCTTGCGAAAGAAGCTTTCGATTCTGACGATGCATGGTCAAATGTTAAAGAGAAAATGACAGGCGAAAAAGAAGTCAAACTAACTCTATCTAAGCCTTCTCCATTTAAAGTTTTTATGAGAGTTGCCGCATCTATCATCATCCTATTCGGAATTGGTTTATTGGCTCAAACAACCTACACAAATCTTTACCCAAACAAAACTTTTGTGTGTGAAGTCAACCAAACCAATAGAAGTATTACTCTTGAAGATGGATCAATAATAACGCTTAATTCTAACTCAAAACTGATTTATCCTAGAAAATTTAATAAAACAGAGCGTCGTGTTGAACTTGTGGGTGAAGCTTTTTTCGACATTGCTAAAAATCCCAACAAAGCCTTTATCATTAAAGCTAAAGATGCTGAAGTGAAAGTTTTAGGAACATCTTTTAATATAAATGCTGCAACTAAAAATGTTGAAGTGTTGGTTAAAACCGGGAAGGTACAATTCTCATCAATCAATAAACCAAACAACAAGCTTGTTTTAATACGTGGGGATTTTGCTACTCTGAAAAAATCTAAACTTGAAAAAATAATTCCTCGAGATGATAACTATTTATCGTGGAAAACTCGCCAAATGATTTTTAGAGATACTAAACTACAGGAGGTTGCTAAGGTTCTGAACAGAACTTATCAAGTTCAAATTCATTTTCAGGATGCAGGGATTAAAAATTTACCGCTTACCACGACTTTCGATCACGAACCTTTAGATGATATTTTAAACTATATGTGCAGCCCTTTCAATTTGGTTTACGAAAGAAAAGGCATGCAAGTAATTATTAAAAAGGCAAATTGAGTCAAGCTTGATTCTACACTTCTGTTTGCCCTATTAAACTGAAATCCTACTTTAATTACTCTGATTAAATTATAAATATGCTCAAACTTAACCATCATATTCAATCAAAAAATCAGATAAAAATAATTCTTGTTTTTATCTGTATCCTTATGCTGAATATAAATGGTTTTGCACAAAACAAAGGTCTCAAACAAAAAATCTCTATTCAACTTAAAGAAGTTAGTCTGGAAGCAGCACTAGATTCTATAGCTAAGCTGACAAATACATATTTAACTTACAATGCTAATATTCTAGTTGATAAGCCCAAAGTTAGCTTAATAGCTAAAGAAGAAGTGTTATATGACGTTTTAAGACAGATAATTCCTGATGCAAATCTTGATTTTCAGCTTGTAAATAAACAGATTATTATAGTACCTGTGGAGCAAAAAGAAAAGCTAGCTCAAGAAATTTTAACTCCACAACTTAATTTTAAAAAAATAAGAGGCCGAATTGTCAATAAGAAAAATAGAAGGCCCTTATCCTATGCAAGTATTGGTCTTCGTGGAAAAGCAATAGGGACAATTAGTAATATCGAAGGTGAATTCCTATTAAATCTTCAATCAAAACATTTTAATGACACATTAGTTTTCTCGTTTATTGGGTTCAAAAACACGGAATTTCCAATAAATCAAATAACATCAGAAGAGCTAAAAGTTGAACTACAAGAAGATTTTATTTCATTACAAGAGGTCGTTATTCGAACCACAGATCCACTTGCTCTACTTAAATCTGCCATTAGTAAAATTGACCAAAACTATCCTGATCAAGCTAGTTTATTAACTGCTTTCTACAGAGAATCGGTAAGTAAAAACAAGAATTACATGATTTACTTAGAGTCCATTCTAGATATTTATAAGTCCTCTTATAAATCAACCAATCGTGTAGACATGGCCAAAGTATTTCAATCGAGAAAAATTTACGATTCTAATCGCTTGGACACAGTTTCTCTTAGACTTAAAGGCGGTGTTGAGGGTTGTTTACAACTAGATGTCGTAAAAAATAAGATTGACTTTCTCGATCCTGAAAATTTACACAATTACTATTTTCACCTAGATGACATCAGCTCATTCAACAATCACCCTGTTTATGTTATCAACTTTCAACCTAAAGCAAACCTGCAATATCCTTTGATGCAAGGTAATTTATATATAGATACCAGAAGTTTGGCTATTATTAGGGCAGAATTCTCTGTCCCATTTAGTCGAGTTGGAGAGACAAGACATCGTTTTATTGTTCAAAAATCATCAAAAACTAAAGTTCGACCACTAAGAATAGAATACGTTGTTTCATACAAAAACATAAATGGGAAATACTATTTGAACCACACTAAAGGCAACCTCAAATTTAAGGTGAGGCATAAGCGTAAGTTCTTTGCAAAAATCTTCGAAACTAGTTTTGAGATGGCTGTTACAGAAGTAGACACCAATAATGTTGAACGATTTAAATATAGAGAACGCCTGCGACCTAATACAGTTATGTCTCAATCCAGATTACCTTATGATGCTGCTTTCTGGGGTAGTCAAAACTACATTGAGCCGGAAGAAAGTATACAGCAAGCTCTAAAGAGAATAAACGCGAACCTTCAACATGTGGCAAAAAAAGATGATAAGAAATAATTCTCGAATTTAATGTAGAAATGCCCTACATATAAACAATCTTTCAAAAGTACGAATCAATATCATTCGTGCTTCATTAGTGACAAAGAATTTCATTTGAAAAAAATGAATAAGAATGTAAAACCTATTTTTGAAGCGCTTCTCTCCCACCTTGAAACGTTCGATAAAATTGAAGTCAGCTATCTCAAGACTTGCGTCCAGGTAAAAAAAAGATCTACAGTTCTTTCTATTAGACAAAAAAAAGATTGCTTGGAACTAGAATTTCAATTGGATAGAGAAGACGATTTCTTTCCTGTTTTCAAGTGCCAAAGGATATCAAAAAATCGCATATTACATCGCGTTGCTCTTGGGGAGCTATCCGATTTTGATCAGCAAATAAAAATATGGATTAAGGGTGCTTATCAGTTAATTAAATAAATTTAAGAATTATCTCAGTCCAAAAATAAGCTCATCATACATCAAAAGATTCTTGTATCTTTGTCCCATCAATAACAGATGACGTGTCCAGTCATTTAAAGGAAAATTCAGAAATACATCCATGAGATTTAATCAATATAGCTTCAGTAAAGAAATTAAAAGTAACCTAGATAGTTTAGGATTTAAACGCCCAACAGATATACAATTCAAAGCAATTCCTCCAATCATGAAGGGAGAAGATGTTTTAGCAATTGCTCAAACAGGAACAGGAAAAACTGCTGCTTTTGCCATTCCAATCATCGATAAGCTGAATAAGAATAAAAAGAGCAAAAAATCAGAAGGTATCAAAGCTGTGGTTATGGTTCCAACTCGTGAACTTGCAATACAGATTACCGAAGTGTTTCAAGAAATTGGTAAAAAAACCAATGTAATAAGCTTTTGTGTATTTGGAGGTGTAGAGCAAGATCCTCAAATTGCCAAACTTCAGGAAGGAATTGATATTCTAATAAGCACACCAGGACGAATGTTTGACCTTGTAAACCAAGGTCACATTCATCTGTTTAATGTTGAAACTCTAATTTTAGATGAGGCCGATCACATGCTTGATCTGGGGTTTATTAAAGATATTCAAGATTTAATTAAATATTTACCCAAAAAGAGGCAAACACTTTTCTTCTCTGCAACTATTAGTCCAAGAATTAAAAAATTAGCTTATTCTCTTGTAACTAAGGCTATCAGAATTCAGATTTCGCCTAAAGATCCAGTATCCAAAAATGTAGATCACTCTGTAGGTTTTATCAAAATGGATGATAAGCGTTTCTTTCTTGAGCGTTTCATTAAAGATAATTCAGATAGTAAAATACTCGTTTTTGTAAGAACTAAAGTGCGTGCAGAAAGGGTTTTTAAAGCCATGCAACGAGTAGATATTAAAACCTTAACCATTCATGGAGACAAGGAACAAAAGGATAGATTAACTGCACTTAAGGAATTTAAATCTGGAGAAACAAAAGTTTTAATTGCTACTGATGTAAGTGCCAGAGGTATTGATATTCCGAATGTAGACTATGTTGTTAATTATGATCTTCCTGATGTGGATGAAAATTACGTTCATCGTGTAGGTCGTACAGGCCGAGGTGTTCAGAAAGGTGTAGCCATTTCGTTTTGCAGTGAAGAAGAGAAATTAATGCTTAACGAAATAGAGGAATACTTGGGAAAGAAAATTGTGGAAATGGAAATATCCAAAGAGGATTATTCAACAACCATCGATTTTTCTGAAGACTATTCAAAAAGCTTAAAAGAACTGATGTTAGAGGCTGAAAATTTTGAAATAGAATCGAAAAAAACGAAGGCTAAAAAGATCAAGAAAAAGCAAAAAAAGTAAGCTTCATTGCTTCCCAAATAATATTTAAACTCCAATTCTTACCGATTGGAGTTTTTTTGCCTGATATTTTAAACCATTAACCGTTCAACTGAGCTCCATTCCCTGTTGAATTGGTAGCATTTACCGATTTAAATAAAAGTTTGTATATTATTTAGATTCCTATTCGTAAATTTACTTTGCGAAATAACATGATACATTTCGATCTGAATCTCCCTTACTAGTAAGGAAAATGAAATTGCCAACGACCTATGAAACCAAATTTTAAACTCAGCATATCAGAAATTCCATTTAAAAGAAGCCTTAGCTTTTTACCGCTCATTAATGAAATAAAATCGGCAATTAAAAGTAATAAGGATCATGCTATACACTCACAATTGATATTATCTCAAATTGAAGATTATCCAGTGTTTCTCAAGGAAACACCAGATATCAATGAGCTTCAATTGGTTGCAAATCAGATTCCATTTCTAATGTCATATGTCTTCTCTCCTCATGAAATAGAGAATTCCATGAGTGGAGTTGGCGCGCCTTTTACTGATGATCCAATTTTTGAATCGAATCTTCTTAAAAGCATCGAAAATGATAAAACCTACGATTTTAAGATGGTTGATGACCTGAGTGATGATAAGTGCATGTACCTCTTTTCAAAGCTAATGTTTGCATATGCTATCATTCTGGAGAAATTCTACAATTCAGATTTAAGTATGGATTATTTCATACGATATCGATTAGATAACAAACTTAATGGTTTAGTCAATTTCTTTAAACTCGATTTTGACTCTACCTATATTGATGTCAATTACAAGAATGAACTAGTTGAGCTTTCAGATGACGACATTAAAAAACTTATTAACAACCCATTAAACATGGACTTATGGCTTGAAATGTTGCCTTTAGACCAGTTTGAGTTTTCCGGTTTTATGAAATATAAGTTTGTTGATATAACTCATCTCGAAGTTATCTCATCTCTCAAAACAGACTTGTTGGAGAAAGCCAGTATCATTAATCCATCTAATTTTACTAACCTCGAAAATAATATCCGAGCATTATTTAGTAATTCCCAGCTTAGACTAGGAATTATGGCATTAAACATCAATCAAGGCAACCTTCAAAACAGAACTAACTTTTGGAGAGGATTGGTGGGTGATTCAGGTTTTGAATGTAATGATTATGAAAACTCCATTTATGGAGAAGCCTTAAGAACTAAAATGCCAATCATTATAAATGATCTTTCTAAATACAAGAATATTGGCGTAATTGAAAAAGCAATTCTTGGAAAAGGAATTAATAATATCATTCTAACACCACTTATTCTCGAAGATCAATTGGTAGGTATTTTAGAACTAGGTTCTCCCAACGCCTACGATATTAATTTCACCAAACTTAGAACAATTAAAGAGCTTGTGCCCGTTTTCTCTATCGCTTTATTAAGATCGAGTGAAGAACTTAAAACACAAATGCAAGCTACAATCAAAGAAGAATGTACTGCTATTCACCCTAGCGTTGAATGGCGATTTGAGGAAGCTGCTCTTAATTTACTCAATGAAAGGGTAAGTAACGAAAACGCTAAGATGGAGGAAATTGTGTTTGAACACGTTCATCCTCTTTATGGAGCAATAGATATTCGTAATTCTTCGCATGAACGAAACATTAGCATACAATGTGATCTTTTAGAGCAACTAAGCCTGGCTAAAAACGTATTTAAAGAAGCTTATCGTATTAAGCACATGCCTATTTACGATCAAGTCATCTACAAAATAGAACAATATAGCAAAGGCATAGAAAAAGGATTATCTTCAGGTGATGAATCTAATATTCTAAATTTTATACAGGAACATGTTGAGCCTTTATTCTCACATTTCAATTTTAAAGATGACCAGTTTGAGGAAGCTCTTAAAAATTATAAAGATAGTTTAGATCCAAACCTGAAAATGGTTTATAATCGCAGAAAAGATTTTGAAGACTCATTAGCCATGATAAATAGCTGTGTCATAAAATGTATGGACAAAGAACAAGAAATGGCTCAACAAATGTATCCTCACTACTTCGAAAAATATAGAACTGATGGTGTAGAACACAATATTTATCTTGGTGAAGCTATCACTCAGAATCAGGATTATAACCCTATGTATTTAAAGAATTTGAGATTATGGCAGCTTATTATCTCATGCGAAATGAGTCGTAAAACTGCAGAATTAAAATCATCATTACCAATCCCATTAGATACTACAGCTCTTATTTTGGTTCATTCACAAACCCTTTCAATTCGATTCCGCCAGGATGAAAAGAAATTTGATGTGGATGGGGCATACAACATTCGTTATGAAATTGTGAAGAAGAGAATTGATAAATCAGTCATTAAAGGGACAAACGAACGCTTAACTCAACCTGGGAAATTATCTATTATTTTCTCTCAAGGTAACGATATGTTCGAATATCAACGATATCTTGAATATCTTATCGCAAAAGGCTATTTTGAAGATCAGATAGAGAATCTTGTTTTAGATGATTTACAAGGAGTTTATGGCTTACGCGCATTACGTGTTACTATAAAAGAAGGCACCAACGAACAAGAAGATATTACAGAATTGGCCCAAGAGATAGGCTTAAATGGATAATAAAAAAATTAACCGATACTTTAGCACTCAACTACCAACCCATATGGCTAAAACAACACTCTCACTACTTATAATTTTATTAAGTTTAAATCTGAACGCTCAAAAGGTAACGGATAGTGTACAGAATAATCGACGACCAAAAATAGGATTGGTACTCAGTGGTGGCGGTGCAAAAGGTTTTGCGCATATTGGAGTATTAAAAGTACTTGAAGAATTAAACATGCCTATTGATTATATTTCTGGTACCAGTATGGGAAGTATCATTGGAGCATTTTATGCAATGGGTTATTCTGCTACCGATATTGAAAAACTCGTTCTAAATCAAGACTGGGAAGAACTGCTAAGCGATAAAGTTTCACGAAAATACATTCATGTTAAAGATAAAGTTAATCTGGATCGTTATGTTGTTTCTTTTCCAATAAAACCTAAAGGAATTAGAATTCCTGCCGGCATTGTTCAAGGACAAAATATCATTAATCTATTTGAGCAATCTACAATAGAATTTCATAACCAAACTGATTTTAGAAAATTCCCTATTCCATTCGTTTGTATTGCTACAGATTTGGAAACTGGCGATGCCGTCGTTTTAGATAAAGGAAACATTTCACAGGCTTTAAGAGCTAGTATGGCTATTCCTACTGTGTTTACACCTGTTGAGATAGATGGAAAATTACTGGCAGATGGAGGAATGATCAACAATTTTCCTGTTGAAGAAGTCATAAAAATGGGAGCCGATATTGTGATTGGTGTTGATGTTCAAACTGGTCCCAGAGATAAAAGTGAACTGAATTCCATCGAAGATATTATTAATCAGGCCGTAAGTCTTATGGCCAAAAAGGAATTCGAAAAAAACAGGAAATACTGTGATATCTACATCAAACCCAATATCAAAAAGTATTCTATTGCTGACTTCGAAAAAGCTGACAGTTTAATACACCTCGGAGAGACAGAAGCTAGAAGTCAAGTTGAATTGCTTAAAGCTGTTATTCAGAAACATCAACTGATCAAAACCCAAAATCAAAACTACCCTGTTGTCACAGATTCAAGTCAATTTTTTATCGACCAAATTCAAATTAATGGCTTAAAACATGTCAGAAAATCCACTATGCTTGGAAAACTGGATATCGAAATAAGAAACTGGATTTCAATAAAAGATATTAAGAAAGGAATTAACCGAGCCTATGGCAGCAAGTACTTTGACAAAATTAATTACCAATTGATTGGCGATACCGAAAAGACACTTGTAATTGATGTGAAAGAACGTCGTTCAAACAGGTTTAATGTAGGTATGCATTATGATGATGATAACAAGGCATCAGTTCTGTTAAACACCACATTTCAGAATAAGATTCAAGATGGATCAAGCCTTTCTTTAGATCTAAAGCTTTCTGAAAATCCTAGATTTACAGCAACCTATAATCTGGATAATGGTCTAAAACCAGGCTACCAATTCAAATTAGATATCAATGATTCTGAAGTATTTGCCTTTGAAGATGGAGAAAAAATTGGCAGTTTTGACCTGAAATACTTAAAACTTGATGCAAATTTACATTCAACATTTCGTGAATCTTACTCCATGGGGATTGGTGGTAAAATGGAGGTATATCGGGTATCCACAAATATCGTTCAGCCAAATATAGATGCATCTGAAGAAGATTATTATTTCACCTATTATGCCTTTATCAATATGGACTCTCATGAAAGAGGCTATTATCCTAAAAAAGGATTTAGCCTTTATGGCGAATATAAACTTATTACCAATAATGGGTCAACTCTAGATGGCAATAGCAAACCAGGTTCTGTTGCATACTTAAAAGCACAAAAAGCTATTTCGTTTAGCCCCAGATTGACTATATATCCAAAATTCTTTGGACGCGTTGTTTGGGGACGTGCAATTCCAGAAGTTTTCCAGACATATACAGGAGGTCAGGATCAAACCAATTATTTTGATATACAAGTTCCTTTTGTAGGTTTACGGCGAATGGAACTAGCCTCTTCTAACTCATTTATCTTTAGATCGGATGTTCAATTTGAGTTATTCAAGAATAACTATCTCATTCTAAAACCGAATATTGGTAAAGTGGTGGAAGATATCAATAGTGCACTAACTAAGGGAAGATGGATTAAGGGAATTGGGTTAACCTATTCTTATAATTCTTTGGTTGGACCTATGGAAGTAACATTTAGTTTGTCTGATGTGGAAACTAAGGTCAGAGGTTTTATAAACCTTGGTTATTGGTTCTAAACTTACTCTGTCAATTCTTGTTTTGATAATTTCATAAATCGAAACATAAATAGAATTGAAGCTGTACCTAAACCAACAGGCAAGCCCCACCAAATACCAACTTCATTTAAACCAAACGTAAAGGCACATAAATAGCCTGTTGGCAATGAAACAAGAAAATAGGCTATAAAGGTGTATAAGGTTGGAATATTAACATCGGACATACCTCGAAGAATACTTCCAAATACAATTTGTAAACCATCGAATAATTGATAAACAAGCATTACAACAATAAACTGAGCAGCCAAAGCTATAACTAATGGGTCTTCTGAAAATAGAGTTGGTAACAGATTCCTAAACAAAAGAAAGCCAAGTCCAATTACAATCACCATTAAGATAACAAGATGTATAGCCGCCCAACCTGCTTTTCTCATTTCGGCAATTTTATTTTCGCCAAATAAAGACGAAACACGAATAGTTGTACTCGAAGCAATACCGAGATAAACCATAAAACTGATAGTGGAAATACTTAAAACGATTTGATGTGCTGCCAAACCTTCAACACTAATCCATCCCATCATAATTGTACTAAGCATAAATGCAGATGCTTCCATTACCAGTTGTGCACCAATAGGAACACCTAATTTCCAAATCTTAATAAAGTCAACAACGGCAAACTTCGCCTTGGAAATTATCTCACCATAAGATTTAAAGCTTTTCCCTTTCCTAAAAACAAAAAAGAAGCAAGCAGCCATAAAAATTCTGGAAATCAGGGTTCCAAAACCTGCCCCATTTAAACCCAGAACAGGTAACCCTAGCTTCCCATTAATTAGGATATAATTGAAAATAACATTAATCAAGTTAGCTATCAAAACTATATTCATAGCTACTTTTGTATTTGCTAATCCTTCACAAAATTGCTTATATCCCATAAAAACCATCATGGGTAATATAGAACAACTGATGATCCATAAATATTCTCTTGCTGGAAGAACCACATCAATTGACTGTCCCATATTATCCATAAACAAGCTCAGTATATAAATCACCAGACTTAAAAATACTCCCATACCAACAACAGCCCACATTGATGATTTGAACCAAGCTCCCACCTGATTCATTTCAAAATTTCCTCTAGCCTTTCCAACAAGTGGCGTAATTGCATACGAGAACCCCGTACCAAAAACAATAACCAACCAAAAAATTGTATTGGCAAATGAAGCTGCAGCTAATTCCTGAGTTCCAACATGCCCAATCATCATATTATCAATAACTCCAACTGTCACCTGTCCCAATTGAGCCAATATAACTGGAATGCCAAGTTTTATTAATCCACTATAATGTTCTTGATACGATTTAAAATATGATTGAACTGCTCGAATTGTCATTACTATAATTATTGAAAAAAATGGCCATCAAATCTAGTGGTTTTAATAATCTGATGGGCTGCAAAGGTAGCATTTAAAATATGACTCAACCTGCTTTTATTACTAATGATTCTACCCCCTTAAAACCGCAAACACCTCTATTTGCTTATTATTTGTCCCTTTTTGAAAAAAATGTCACCCCCTATTTTTTCAGATTGAAGATATCTTTGAGCTACTCTCTATAAGAAAAAATAGAGAAGCTTGATTAGACGAAAATTCAGCAAAAAGATTCTCGAGAGCTTAAGTATTAATATTAAAAAGAAAATTAGTAATATAGAAGTATTAAACAGTAGAAAACCTAAATCTGTAATTTGATGTCCTAATTTTATAATTGAAGGCTACTTTTTATTCTTTCTAATAAATATAAAAAGCATAAAACATTAAAAAACTATGACTACCCGAAGATCATTTCTAAGTAATTTGGCTCTTGGAGCCGGTGTACTTGCTGCAGCACCACTTGCAGCTTGTTCAAGCACCAAAGATGAAAGTAATTTGGCTTATATAAAAGCTGCTGCATCAAGAAATCCATCAATGAATTTCAATATGTGTGGTTATGCTGCCCCAAAACTCGATACAGTTCGTGTTGGATTTGTTGGTATAGGTGATCGTGGTTCAGGAGCAGTAAAACGTATGACTTATATCGAAGGTGTCGAAATAACAGCTCTTTGTGATATTAGGCAAGCTGCTGTTGATGGTGGGCAAAAAATTCTATCAGATGCAGGTTTACCAAAAGCCAAAGAATTTGTTGGAGGTGATTTAGGATTCAAGGAATTGTGTGAAAGTGGTTTGGTTGATCTTGTTTATATAGCTACACCATGGGAATGGCACGTACCTGTGGCTATCGCTGCAATGGAAGCTGACAGTCATGCGGCTGTTGAAGTTTCTACAGCTAAAACAATGGACGAATGCTGGCAAATGGTTGAAACATCAGAGCGTACCCGTAAGCATTGTGTTATTTTAGAAAATTGTTGCTATGATTTCTTCGAAATGTTAACCATTAGCATGGCTCAGCAAGGTGCATTTGGTGATCTTATTCACGGAGAAGGCGCCTATATTCACGATCTTGATTATTGGCATTTTAATAAGCCAAAAGATGATAAAATGTCTGATGGAGCATACACTAGAATGTGGCGTTTACATGAGAACAAACGTAAGGCAAATGTATACCCAACCCATGGTTTAGGACCTATTTGCCAAGCAATGAATATTAATCGAGGTGACAAAATGGATTACTTAACATCCATGATGTCTGAAGATTTTACATTGAAGCATCGAATTGCTGAGATGGCTAAAGAAGATTCCTTCTTTGAAAAATTCGTAGGATGGGAAATGAGAGGTAATATGGATATGCAGATGATTCGTACCAATATGGGACGAACCATAATGATACAGCATGATATTAGTTCTCCAAGACCTTATTCAAGAATTCATATGTTGAGCGGAACAAAATGTTTTGCACAAAAATGGCCTAAACAGCATATTGCATTCGGGCATAACGTGATAGATGATACAAAATTTAAAGAATTAGAAGAAAAATACACTCCTGAAATTATCCGAAGAGTTGGTGAAATGGCCAAACAAGTTGGTGGTCATGGTGGCATGGATTTCGTAATGGATTGGCGTTTAATTGACTGCTTACGTAACGGCTTGCCAATGGATATGGATGTATATGATGCTGCATCCTGGAGTTGTATTACACCTTTAAGTGAATGGTCTATTGCCAATAAATCAAATTCTATTGAAATTCCTGATTTTACAAGAGGTGCATGGAAAACCAATAAACCAATAGATTTGACTTTAAATGGTGGTGGAACAACAGGTGTAAGAAATCTTAAAAAAGCAGATTCTAAAGGGCAACTTGAGGTACATTAAACTCAACAAACATAGATTCCAATTTTGTGGCGAATAGCTGGTTCTTAATCGTTCAGGTTAAGTTTCATCTGTTCGTCATTCTTTATTATATACCTTCCAAGTTTAGACTCTCTTAAAAAGAAACTCCCTGAGGATATCCCAACTCTTACCATTATGCTTTAGAAGAAACAAACTTTTGCATAAAAAGGAAGCTTCAAATTCTTTTTCTTTAAATATTGGCCATGCAATATTGAAATTTTCAAAACTCAAATCTCTTGTAGCAATAGTCATATGTGGATGAATATTCCAACTAATTACCTTTTCACCAATATCCATATTTTTACTAAAAATATGAATGAAATTATTGTGAAGAGATTTGATGCTTACATGATTCTTAACTTTCACAAAAATGACTCTCGGCGTAAAACAATCAAAATCCAATAAACTAATCTTAAACGAAGTTTGATGCGAAGAAAATTCTTCCAAAACTTCGAACATAAAAGGTTCAAGTTCATCTGAACATTTAAATGGCATTTGTAGTGTAATATGCGCCGGTGATTTTAAAGCATGCTGTGCTTTAAACGTCTCTTTCATTTCTTCTTTTAAGGCTTTTATTCGCTCTCTAAGTTCAATTGGTGGAATCAATGCAATAAAATATAAATGCTGATGAGTCATCATGTTATTATCTAGTAAATACTTTTTACATACTTCCATAAATTTAATACTTTCTCAACCTTTTAATCAATTCATCTAAAATAAACTCAGCAGATTATAATCCCTTTTATATCAGAGATTCGGGCATAAAAAAAACTCATCAGTAATATGATGAGTTTCGTGAACATGGAGGGATTCGAACCCCCAACCTCCTCGGCCGTAACGAGGTGCACTATCCAGTTATGCTACACGTCCGTTTTCGTCCTAAAGACACTGCAAATATAGGTATTCTGTAAATTATAAAACAAATTTTAATCTAAGTATTTTTTACTTTTTCAAGTCCATTATTGTTCTCAAATGTGTTTAAATAAAGATTAACAAGCCCTTAACAAATATTACTTTTTCAACTATTATAATAGAAGTATATTTAAATTCAGATTAAATAAGAATATTACCAATTAATTCATATACGATGAAAATAAAGAAAATACTATTAGGACTAGCATTTGTAACAGGGGCTGTATTAATAACAACAAATGCTAATGCTCAAAAGAGCATGGATTTAAATCTTGATAAAAGTAAAGTTGAATGGACAGGGAAAAAGGTTACCGGTGCTCACAATGGTTCCGTCATGTTAAAATCTGGTTCCTTAATCATGAAAGATGCTAAAATTGTAGGTGGCGAATTCGTTATGGATATGACAACCATTAAGAATGCTGATATCAAAAGTGATAAGTATCGTGGAAATCTTGAGAAACATTTAAAATCAGATGACTTTTTTGGAGTTGCAAAATTCCCCGAAGCAAAATTTGTGATCAAAGAAAGCAAAAAGCTTAGTAATGGTTCAATTCTGGTAAAGGGTGAAATCAGCATAAAAGGGATTACAAAACCATTAGAGTTTGAAGTTGACTCTCATATGCATGAAGAATCTGTTCATGTTAGTGGTTTAATGGTTATTGATCGTACACAATTTGACATTAAATACGGGTCCGGATCATTCTTCGACAATCTTGGAGACAGAACAATCCACAATGATTTTGAACTAAAATTCGATTTAATGTTTTAAACATTACCGTTCAGATACAAGAAACGCCACATTTATATGTGGCGTTCTTTATTCTACAAAGAATTGTATTCTAAGAATATGTATTAGAATGAATAAGCAATTTCAAATTCAATCTGATTCATTTTAATTTCAATTGTTTGAGCAGGATCCATTGTATTTGGACCTTTTACCGAATTCTCAAGAGCATAAACAAAAGCAAAGTGCAATGCATTACCTTTTTCGCTTAATACTTTTGAGCATCCTAGAGTAATATGATCTTGAACAACACCAGGAGCTAAAATATTAAATAAAACTTCTGATTTTTTAATAGGTTGATCACAATGTGAATAACCAGCTCTTAAAGTCCAAGTATCAATCCCAGCATACTCAGCACCAACTTTAATAACGTTGATATCTTCCCAACCAAAACCAGCACCTTTATCAGAACCTAGAGGAGTAAAATTTGGATTTGGAGTATAGTTCATCATATCACTTGGATCACCACCTACAAAGAAAGCAGGTATAGCAGTCATAGGATTCATTGGGTTAGAAACAGACGCAACATCCTTATAATTAATACGCTTGAAATCTGCTGCAAATACCCAATTCTCATTAGCTTGATATGCTAAACCTACAGTCCAAGTTGATGGAATATTAAAATCTCCCTGCTCTGCAAAAAGACCAGCATAATCATCAAACTCACTCATATATACCATCGTTTGGTAGCTAGCACCAATACTCAGTTTTTCGCTTAATTGACCTAGGTAACCTAACTTAAATCCTACTCCAAATGCGTTATCATGACCATTATCTGTTAATTTGGTCATATCACTTGACATTCCATTTTGTCCAAAAGCACCTAATCCTTTAGCTTCAAAATATTGGTAAGCAGCAATAGCAGTAACACCAAAGCTATGTTTTTCGCTTACTTGATAAGCATAACTTAAGTTTAAGAACATTTGTCCCAAATCTACCCCTGTATCAGCATCTGGCATACCGAAAGTACCAAATCCATTCTTAGGAGCATAATCCGTATTCATACCACCATTACCATACATTGCTACAGAAAAGCTACTTTTTTCATTAAGCATCCAGTTAGCACCGAAATTAGGGATAAAGAAAATTTTACTGTCACTTTCGACAGTCCCCGGTGCCAAGCCAAATGCTGGTCGTGGAGACGGATTTCCTGTTACAGTATATTCACGATTGGGGTTAAACATGTTTACACCAAATTGGTATTGGTTACCTAACTTAACTAAAGAAGCAGGATTACCATTAATAAGTGAATTCTTATACCAAGCGATACCAGCTCCAGCCATACCCTTGTTTTGTGTTCCATAAGCAAGACTAAAATAACCATCAGTTGCACTTGCTGTTTGAGTTGAAATAATTCCAGCCAAAAGTAGGGAAGCTAAAATTAGAAGTTTAGATCTCATTTTCATAGGTCAATAATATTTGAATATTAGTTGTAATCAATTGCATGAGCAAAATAACAACTATAAATCTATCCAAATATGTTACATATCACATGTATACATATCAACACTAATAGATAATACACTAAGCCACTAGTAATCAAAATAGTACCTTTATGTGTTTTTTCTTAAATTTAGACTAATACTTATTTGGAACAAATAAGCTAGAGATTTGACAGATAAGAATACTGTTAATCTATATGATATTATTTTCTTCTATAAGTCTTTCAAGCGTTGCTTTTCTTTGAATTTTATTAGTTGCAGTACGCTCAAATTTTGAAACCAGGAAGATCTCGCGTGGACGCTTAAATTTCTCTAAATAAAAATCTATTTCAGCCTGAATCTTCTTTTTTTGTTCTCTGTCACATTCATTAGACTCAATCAATAATATCATTTTCTCACCCAAATGTTCATCTGAGATTCCGATGAGAAAAAAAGGCATTTTAATAAAAGACGACAACTCTTCTTCTATCTGCTCTGGAAATAATTTAATACCACCTGAATTTACAACATGGTCAAATCTCCCCAACCACTCAAATTCAGATTCAGAAATTAGATTAACAATATCATTTGTTATCAACTCCTTTTTTAGGAGCTTACATGACTCTATCTTTAAACAATTTCGTGAATCCACAGATAGACGAATTCCTTGAAGTGCCTTATAAACATTTGATTTATGAATACCATTTAGAGACCGAATAGCAATATGAGAAAGTGTCTCTGTCATGCCAAAACTTCCGAAGCAATTTGTACTAATAGATTGGAGTTTTTCACTCAAATTCCTATCAATAACTCCGCCTCCAATGAGAATAGATTTCACTAAGGCTAATTGTTCTTTATTATGTAACGAATTATTAACTTGAAGTGGTATCATAGCAGCAAAATCGATAGAGCCTTCCAGCTCTTTTAAAGGGTAACCATTAGGATTAACACAAATCAAGTTCAATTGCCAAACAATAGCGCGTACAATCATCATTTTTCCGGCAATGAACTGAGGAGAAAGACACAATAGTGCAGTATCATCCTTCTTAAATTTGAAGAACTCCCCTGTCATTCTTGCTGACTCCATCATTCTCACTTTTTCTAGCTGAATAGGTTTTGGAGCTCCTGTAGATCCAGAAGTTTTAGCTTGTACAAAAATCCCTTCTTCATACCACTCTAAAATGAAAGCATAAATATCCACTTTCCATTGCTCATCAGTAAGTTTAATCTGACTAGAACAATGACTAATAATATCACATTCATTCCATTGTGAGAATTTAAGATTCAAGCAGCTCATTGAGTTCCCATTTTTTAGATTGACGATAGATTAAATGCCCATTATTTACTTCCAATGGTGATTCAATATTATTGGTAAAAAGTTGGCCAGTACCCAAGCCTTGTGGCATCGGGTTATTCTGAATATAGGCCCATTGAGCAATTGCATTCAATCCAACATTAGATTCTAGGGCTGAAGTTGCCCACCATGGAATATTCTCCATATTAGCCATATCAATCCATTCCTGACTTCCCTTAAATCCACCTATTAAACTTGGTTTTAGAATAATATACTGAGGTTGAATCTTCTTAATTAATTTCAGTTTATCTTCTGGTTTATAAATACCAATTAATTCTTCATCTAAAGCTATAGGTACGGGGGTATTTTTGCAAAGCTCAGCCATTGCTTCCCAGTTACCAGCTTTTATAGGTTGTTCAATCGAATGGATATTAAATTTAGATAAAGCCCTCAATTTGTCCATTGCCTCATCGGAATGAAAAGCACCATTGGCATCAACTCTAATCTCAATTTGTTTAGCTGTAAATTTATCTCGAATAGATTTTATTATATCCAATTCTTCTTGAAAGTTGATGGCTCCAATCTTTAATTTAATGCAACTATACCCCATGTCAATTTTATCTTGAACTTGCTCTTGCATATAAGCCTTATTTCCCATCCAAACCAAACCATTTATGGATATTTTAGCTTCATTTTTGGAAAACTCAGAAGAAAACAACAATCTTTTTCCTCCATTTGCTAAATCTTGTAAAGCCATTTCAAATCCAAAATAAATGGATGGCCATTCAATCAAATCATTCTCAAAATATGTTTCAATTTGATTTATATTTTTGCAAACTTCTCTTAGTTTATCTTCATAACCATTCCTATCGTCTGGGCTTAAACCTCGAATGATAGAGCATTCACCTAAACCTTTTACTTCAGAATTTGAATCATCCCAAACACGTACTATCCAAGCGTCCTTTTTAGTAAGAATACCTCGTGATGTACCACTTGGTCGTTTAAAATTCAAAGGGTAATATTGATAATTTGCTACAAGCATAAATAGAGAATAAGAGACTGATTATAAAAGTGTACCAATACCAAAGCTAAGGCTAAAAAAGAAACAGGATAAAGCCAGTTTCTTCAATTCAGGATCTAAATCCTGAGGATTGCTATTTTTCATCACAACACTAATATTACGCAATATCAGCGGAAAACTAAACAAGTAAATAAACTGATATGGTGAATCAAAGTTATATATACTATAAACACAAGCAAAAAACATAGCAAAACTTAAAATAATAAGATGGTATTTTTTTGCATTTTTTGATCCGATTTTAACCACGAGTGTTCTTTTACCTGTTTGAGCATCATTCTCAATGTCTCGCATATTATTTAGATTAAGAACACCTGCACTTAAGAATCCTACAGAGCTTGCAGGAAGAAATACATCCCAAACGATGCTACCTGTGTGCAGAAAATAAGATCCAATTACACCAACCAATCCAAAAAAGATAAAAACAAATAAATCGCCAAAGCCCATATAACCATATGGGTTCTTGCCTATTGTATAATTCACAGCAGCCAATATAGCCAGAATTCCAATTGTAAAAATAACGATAGCATCTCTCATAGTAATAATCCGGGCAGCCTCGTAAATTAAGAAAACACCACTTATCAGCGATAATACAATAAAGACAAACAACATGTTCTTCATTTCCTTTTTACTAATGTCTCCACTTTGAACGGCCCGCTCAGGGCCAATTCGATTTTCATTGTCAGCACCAGAAATTGAATCACCTAAATCATTTGCCAGATTCGATAGAATCTGCAAAAAAAGAGTGGTTGTAATGGCCAATATAAATATAGATGAATTGAATTTATCATGTGATGCTGCTAAAAAGCTTCCAAGTAAAATACTCGAAAGGGCTAAAGGAAGGGTTCTTAATCTAAAGGCATGAATCCATGCTTTCGTTTTACTCATAATTGTTGTAATTTTTGAATTACAAATTTAACGAAATTAAAATAATGCCTTAAGCTAATTTCTCTTGATTTTACGCTTTAAGCCTAATTATCTAATGTAAAAGCTCTTGCTCCAGGATTTTTTATTTTGTAACTTCTGATTTACAGTAAACAAGCAATGTTGTCACCCTCAATTTAAATCAAATTATTAAGCTTATTAAAAACATGAAAATTTTTAGAAATTTCGATGAGATCATTGACTTTGCTATTGAAAGTGAAATGAATGAAATAAAGTTCTATTCGGACTTAGCTGAGGAAATGGAAAGAAAAAATGTGAAACTTCTATTTCACAATATTGCTCTTGAGAAAACAGCTAGAATGCTGCAACTAGAGAATATGAAAGATGTTGGTGTCTTGTTGGATATTGAAAATGTTCAAGACTTAAAAATTGCAGGAACATTTGGTGAAATTGATTTTTCTAAAAAGAATTTATCGTACCAAGAAGCCCTCATCATGGCGATGAATAAAGAGAAAGAAAAGTTTATTTTATATCAAGAATTGGCTGATTGTAGTGCCGATTCAAATTGTAGAAATGCTTTTCTGAGTTTAGCAAATCAGGAAGCACGTCAAAAATTGAAACTGGAAATAGAATATGATGAATATATCCTTCATGACAACTAGAAAATTGGAATAGTACTAAAATTTGGTTCATTGTCCGTTAATATCTGATATTATGGAAAAATATAATAGTATAGACGAGGTTTTAAATTTTGCTATAGAGCAAGAGCAAGGTGAAGTTGATTTTTATAATGAATTGGCTGATAAAATGAATAAACCAAAGGTGGAGCAGCTGTTCAGGGATATCGCATTGGAAAAACAAAACCATATTCTCAAATTGGAGGCCATACGCATTAGCGGTAACTTTGACCACAATTCATATGATCAGATAAAAGAATTAAAAACCGATCATTATATCGCTGATGTCGACTATTCCAATGAGAATCCAAATTATCATGATGCCTTAATCATGGCAATGGAAAAAGAAAAGGCTACATTCATGTTTTACTGGGATTTGGCAGAGCGTGTTTCGTCAGATGAACTTCGGGATCTTTTCCATCTGCTTGCTTTACACGAAGCTAAACAGAAAGTAAAATTGGAAATTCAATTCGATAGAGATTGTTATAAAGAATATGAAGAAGAATAATATAATTCCCTATTGAAATTAGCCTCACCTAAGCTGAAGTTTTTTTTGTTTATGTTTTCTACAATCCTATAAAATTTGTTACTTTTAGATCCTATCTAAAAAACACCTACTATATGCGCACCAAATATCTCGCCGTCATTTGTCTTCTTTTTGCTTTATTATCAACATCTAGCCTTTCAGCTCAGATTTCCCATGGTGGATATCCTTACTTTAAGTCTACGGCAAATAGCATGAAATTTGAGACCATTTTGATGCCAGTAGAAAACATACAAATTGTTAAATCGGAAAAAGCTAATGAGTCAAAATCAAGGGTGAAACATGCCAAATTTGCAAATGCATTTAAATTAGATAAAAGTCCTGATAATTCGGGAACCTGGACCACTCTTTCGAATGGACAACGCGTCTGGAATCTTGCCATTTCATCACCTGGAGCTTACTCTTTGAGTCTTGTATTCGATAAATTCAATTTACCCAAAGGTGCTCAGTTATTTATTTATAATTATACGAGCAGTCAAATTTTAGGAGCTTATACCGAGAAAAACAATAAAGCTTCCGGGCGATTTGCAATAGAACCTCTGGCAGGTGGCGATTTAATAATTGAATATATTGAACCTTTAAAGCCAGAATTTACGGCTGAACTGGAACTAAGTAAGGTTTATCACGATTATAAAAACGTTTTCAAGTTCCTGGATAATAGAAACTCTGCCACTAAGGCCACTTCAGGTAGTTGCAATGTAAACATCAATTGCCCTGAAGGATTAAATTGGCAAACAGAAAAACGTTCAGTTTGTCATATAACTTACAATGGATTTATTGCTTCAGGTACCTTAATAAACAACACTAAAAAAGATGGCAAACCTTATATACTAACAGCTTATCATGTAATACATCAGGAAGAAATTGCTGAGCAAGCTATCTTTTATTTTAATTACGAAGCCGAATCTTGTGATGGAACAGGTGGTTCAAAAAGTCAAACTATTTCAGGTTCCAGCATTCGAGCCACGACAAACCATCTGGATTTTTCATTATTGGAGATGAGCTCAGTTCCTCCATCGATTTACCAACCCTACTATGCGGGCTGGGACAGATCGGGAGATATCCCTGATCAAACGGTATGTATCCATCACCCCAATGGAGATGTAAAAAAAATATCGATGGATAACAATTCTCCCAATACAGATAGCTACACAGATTCTGATTACACATTTGATGAAAATACGCACTGGCATATTGCAAATTGGGAGCTAGGCACAACAGAAGGAGGCTCTTCAGGTTCTCCCCTATTCGATACACAACATCGTTTAATTGGTGACCTAACAGGTGGTGATGCAAACTGTTCTAATTCGGTGGATGACTATTTTGCAAAATTTTCATCAAGTTGGGATAACTATCCTGACAAAGAAAATCAACTTAAATATTGGTTAGATCCTGACAATACAGGAGCGGTGACTCTTGATGGTTATAATCCTTCGATTCAAACAGATAAAAACATTGCTTGCTTTAACTCTGATATAGAAGTTTCATTCAACTTTGGTATGGATTACGATTCTTATTCATGGGACTTTGGTTCCGACGCCACGCCATCAACGGCTACAACAAAAGGCCCTCATACAATTCAATATTCAACATCAGGTGTTAAAACAATTAGCCTAACTTACACTCAGGCAGATGCTAGTGAAAATGAATTTACCAGCCTAATGGTTGTTGATGAAACTAAGCCGGATTTTACTTATCTATTTAAACAAAACAGTTTTGATTTTAGGAATACCTCAATAAATGCTGCAACTTATTTGTGGGACTTTGGTGATGGACAAAGTTCTGAAAGCATGAGTCCAAACCACGAATACAATAAATCAGGTAGTTATATGGTAAAACTAACTACAGGAAATGCTTGTGGAGAAGAAAGTTTAACAAAAACAATCAATACAAGCTACAACTCAGAACTTGAGATTTATCCGAATCCTAGTAAAAATGAAAAAACAAGAGTTGACCTAAATGCAGTACTGTTTAGTCGTATCGATTGGTGGTTATATGATACACGAGGTGCTGAACGATTAAGTGGTTTTGTTTCTAATTACAATTCATATATAGAACTTGACTTAAGACCTTTTCCTGCTGGTGTTTATATCTTAAAAATGAATATAGATGGATCAATTGTAAATCGAAAGCTTGTTGTTCTATAGATAAAAAGAAGGCAGTTACAATCTACGCAACTGCCTGTATCTATTTTATAGGTATTTAATTAAGTCTGAAGCTTTATTAATTACTACTTTAGCTCCATTAGCCATCAACTCTTCTTCTCCCCGAAATCCCCACAAAACGCCTACAGCGTACATGCCTGCATTTTCGGCTGTTTCCATATCAACACCAGAATCTCCCACAAACATAAGTTCACTTGGAGAAATGCCCATAACATCTGCAGCCATCAATGCTCCTTGTGGATCTGGTTTTCTTTCAACATCACCTCCCGCACCAATAGCAAATGCAATATCCCATTTTGCTAATAGCACTTTAACAACCTTTTGTGTTAAATCATTAGCTTTATTTGAAAATACTGCAATTTTTATATCCTTTTCTTGAAGTTGATCCAAAAGATCCTCAATGCCACTATAAAGTTTCGTTTTATTAATACAATTGGCGCCATAAATTTCCAGCATTCTCTTAAAGTTCCTATCAAAAAGATCATTTGTTCTTAGTTCCTTAGGTAGGGACCGCATAACTAGTTTTCGAATTCCATTCCCAACATAACTTTTATATGTTTCTATGTTGTGAGTCATCAATCCCTGCTCTTTTAGAACTTGGTTCATAGATTCTGCAATATCTTCAATAGAATCTGCCAATGTACCATCTAAGTCGAATACAATTCCTTTTATACTCATTTTATTTATCAGTTTTGAATGTTTATTACCATACATAAATAGGTAGGTACAAATATCAAGACGAATCTTCTACTAACAAAATAATACCTTTTAAACTTGCGTCAATAAATTTAGCAAACTTTCAGAAGTTCTTCTTATGCATTTCTCAACTGTCAAACCATCTTATTTTTGGGGGACATTGAATATACCTATACAAAAAGCCATCTCAATTGAGATGGCTTATATGTACTTTAAATACTCTAGGCTAAATAATTGTAATCTAATGACGGCTGACATAAAAATCACGTTTTACAGTATATTCATTGCCTGACTTATCTCTAAGATGCAGGAATAGGCTATAGTCTCCAACGATAGTGTTTTCTTCTACTTTAATTTCAAAGTTCAATTCAGCAGATTTCATTCCAGAAATATTTGGTAAGGCATTTCCTTTTGCATCCTTTTTCAAGTAACTGGAAAAGGTATTTGTATATTTATCTGTTTTAACACCGCCTTTACTTATAACAACCCGATAAGAATCTAACTCTTGATTATCATGCAAAAAGGCATTTAAATAGATATTTCCACCTTTTACTACTTCGAAATGCGAACCAGGACTTTGCAATTCTATTCTTGGTGAAATTTTATCAGGATTTTGATCCACATTGTCTGCCTGACTAATTGCTGGAAACAGAAATAATATCATGGCTCCCAACCTGATTTTTCTTGAATGTGCTTTAAGTTTGTTTTTTAATAGGGTAGAATCTTTCATAAAAACTCAATTCGTGACTAACTAAATTTAAGTCTGTTAAAATTAGTTAATTAATAAGCCTACGAAAATATGAATCCTCATAAAAACAACACTTATCCATCAAAAAGCATTTTTTCAGCATAAACTGTTTTATATTTTTGATAAAGTTTACTATACTATTATTGAAAAAAATCTACATTTATTTAATTTAGATATCTATATATAAACAAAGGAAGAAACACAATGTTTCTCCCTTTTGAACAATATATAATATTATCTAAGTTCCAACGGCTTAGCTCAATTACTCACGCCTTGGACAGTGAGGAAGCTTAACCATTTCGTAACTTGTTTCGTATTTAGATTCTACACAGTCCGAAGGATCACAACATGTATGGCACACTCGTTTGAATGCTCTAAACTTCTTTAATTCAACTCCTGTTGCTAAAAAATCCTCTTTAATAGGCTCTTCTCTCATTAAATCAGTACTTAAATATTTCTTATTATCATCTGCGAAAACAGTTACAACAACAGAATCTGATCCCAATTCCTCTTGAATTTTCAAAGCTCCTAAAAAATTTGCTCCTGAAGAAATACCAACACCTAAACCTAAGATAGAAGACAATTTTTGAGCCATAATAATCGCATCGCCATCATCTACACTCACAATATCGTCCAGTTTATCTAACTCCACAATTGATGGAATAAATTCATCAGAAATACCTTGAATACGATGCTTACCGACTTTATGACCTGTTGACATTGTCGGTGAGTTTGAAGGCTCTAATGGATGTACTCTAATCGCAGAATTCTGCTCCTTAAGATAATGCCCTACTCCCATTACTGTACCACCAGTTCCAACACCTGCAATAAAGGCATCTGGAATTAAATCTCTATATTTTAATTGCCACCATAACTCTTGAGCAGTCGTGTTGTAATGTGCCTCACAGTTATCGCGATTTGAGAATTGTAATGGTAAGAAAGTATTCTCATCTTCAGCTGCTAATTTGTTAGCCATATCGATGCTACCAAGAAAACCGCCTTCTTCCTTGCTCACAAGTCGAATATCAGCACCATAGCTTCTCATTAAATTAATTCGTTCCTGACTCATCCAATCTGGCATAAAAATGGTCACAGGGTGTCCCATCGCTCTACCAATACCAGAAAAAGCAATTCCTGTATTTCCACTAGTCGCTTCAATAATTCGATCTCCCTCTTTCAAACTTCCTTGAGCATATGCTTTTTGCAAAATATGAAAGGCCATACGGTCTTTAATACTCCCCGTCATATTTAAATATTCTGCTTTAGCATAGATTGTCCTAACGCTACCTTTATATTCAAATTCAATAGCTAATAAAGGAGTATTACCAACTAAGGAAGATAAACCATTAATTCTTTTGCATGAGATTTCATTTTCCATATTCTAATATTTTTGGGTTTAGGTTCCATAAATAAAACTCAGATTTAAGATAAAGATACCTTAATCTGCTTATAAGACCCTCAATCGAACAGAAAGGGTGAATGAAAACTCGAAAAAATGTCATTTTTTTTCTTCTAAAACCTAAATATCAAATCATATTAAACATTTGTTCTTTATTAGTATTTTCCAAAAATATACATAGCTTTTATTAAGATCAAAATAAAAAGATGTTCTAATAAAG
>NZ_JAKJSD010000050.1 GCF_029029505.1 Ancylomarina sp. DW003
GATTGGTGAAAGTATTATAACAACTCCACGTTGTGATTTGCTTACAGAATGTATCTTTGATGTGTTGAATTACAACCAGAAACAGAAACACATTTCTTTTATCAGGGTTGTGATTTGCTTACAGAATGTATCTTTGATGTGTTGAATTACAACTGTTTTCACCAAAAAGGGAGCATAGTTCTAGTTGTGATTTGCTTACAGAATGTATCTTTGATGTGTTGAATTACAACTCCAGCATTTTCAAAGCAAATGATTTCAGTGTTGTGATTTGCTTACAGAATGTATCTTTGATGTGTTGAATTACAACTTCTATCTCATGCTACTGGAGCTCACACCAGTTGTGATTTGCTTACAGAATGTATCTTTGATGTGTTGAATTACAACGAATTAGTAAAATACAATTCAATTGTTTCTGTTGTGATTTGCTTACAGAATGTATCTTTGATGTGTTGAATTACAACTAAGCTTTTTCAATTCAGAAGGATTTCTTGGTTGTGATTTGCTTACAGAATGTATCTTTGATGTGTTGAATTACAACCTAACAATTCCGCCAAACTTCGCACACCGTGTTGTGATTTGCTTACAGAATGTATCTTTGATGTGTTGAATTACAACGACGCTTTCTTTTATGACGTCATCAACGTGTTGTGATTTGCTTACAGAATGTATCTTTGATGTGTTGAATTACAACTTGCATTGCAAAAGGAAGCGGCTGAAAAAGGTTGTGATTTGCTTACAGAATGTATCTTTGATGTGTTGAATTACAACGAAGTCATTCCCGTGGCGGAATACCTTTTTGTTGTGATTTGCTTACAGAATGTATCTTTGATGTGTTGAATTACAACCCTTCACAGTTGATGAAACACCCCTTCCAGTTGTGATTTGCTTACAGAATGTATCTTTGATGTGTTGAATTACAACTGAATTAAATATTGATAACTCTAATATTAGGTTGTGATTTGCTTACAGAATGTATCTTTGATGTGTTGAATTACAACCGCTTTGAAGTATAAAGCTTATATGAATATGTTGTGATTTGCTTACAGAATGTATCTTTGATGTGTTGAATTACAACTACATTAACAATGACGCCAGCACACCGCCGGTTGTGATTTGCTTACAGAATGTATCTTTGATGTGTTGAATTACAACCTATCAAAGGAAAGTATCTCACAATTAAGACGTTGTAAAACACATTAGAAATGAAAAAACCGAGGCCTTAGGGCTTCGGTTTTTCTTTTTGCATTCATTTTTCAGGTTCTAGTTTAACGCTACTTCGTAAGATTGCTTCGTCACACTTCCTCGCAATGACATAGAAATTAATAAAGTTGTAGTTGCTGCACTACATCGGA
>NZ_JAKJSD010000051.1 GCF_029029505.1 Ancylomarina sp. DW003
CCAGAAATTCTTAACTCTGGCTCCAAATATATTTCATCCTTTTCCCACAAAGTATACATCAGCAATAATAACCTTCGCTGTAAAGCCGTAATACCAATCATTTTACTGGGCTTATTAGCTATAATTCGCAAATAGTCTTCTCTTAACTCAGGGTTAAAACGAGAGGCTACCAAAGCTGGAAAATGCAGGCATGCCCTTATTCTGGAATTCCCTCTTTTAGAAATACGTGTTCGCCCTTTTATTGATGTCCCCGATTCTTTTTCTACAATATCATAACCTGCATAACTGGCCAGTTGTTTGCGATTCCTGATCAATGCAAAACCTTGAGTTTCTGCTAATATTGTCGCTATAGTTATAAAACCAAGCCCTTTAATTGTAGCTAACTTAGCTACTTTTTCATTGAGCCATAACTCTGATTGGATAGCCTTAAGAATCTCCTGTTCGCATTTTTCAATTTGCTTTTGTAGCTCCTTTAATATTTTTTCATTGGTTTTCCTTACTAAAGGATGGATTTCAACACCATATTTGGCACATTCATTGCGATTTTTAAAGACTGTGCATTCTTGTTTTAAATCACTGCAAAGCCTTGTTAAATCCCTTAATTTCTTAAATATCGGAGCAGGAGGCATCCACAAATTAAGCTGTCTTTCAACTCCTAGACGAGAAATAATTCGAGCATCTACTGCATCTGTTTTTGTTGAAATATTAAGACTCTTTGCAAAATGCTTGACTTTGTTGGGCAATAAGACGCACACACTCTTATTTAGCTTATGCAGATGATAAGCCAAGGCTTCATAATAGATGCCTGTTGCTTCCATTACAAAATTTGAGGCAATGGAAGCTGTGCCTGTTTTTCTACTCCATTTCAGAAATTGGTTGAAACCTTTTTTATTGTTTGAGAATTTTTCAACCTGACTAAATAAACATTTGCCACAAGAGAGTTGACTGGACAGACAAACACTGAAATCTAATTTTGAGATATCAATCCCATAACTTTGTCTAACGATTTGTTCCATAATAAAGGCATTTAGTTGATGACCTAAACCCCCTTCGTCTTTCCTTTTATCTTACACTTGCTTATCTTGTGATAGCCTTAAGTACTGTTCAGACTCTGAAGATTAAAAAGGGGAAATGGAAAATTCCTTTTTTACGGTATAACTCATTGGCTTACCTGGGCCACCCTTTTCTCATTTCCCAAGGTCAGTAAATCTAGTTAAACTACAATTTAATAACCTTTATGATCTGAATACAAAAGTAAAAG
>NZ_JAKJSD010000052.1 GCF_029029505.1 Ancylomarina sp. DW003
CGATTGTTCTACCATTTTCCTGAGTTGGTCTTGATCCTTGCACTTTTCTATTAAAAACTCCTGTTTTAAAATCCCATTCATCCTTTCTGCCAAGGCATTCTGGTAACAGTCATACCCATCTGTCATGGATGCAATCATATTGTTTGACCTTAAAACTTTTTGATAGGTATCGGAACAATATTGCAGTCCTCTGTCAGAATGATGAATTACTTGTATTGGTGTTTTCTTCTGTTTTGCAGCCATCTTCAATGCTTTTACAACACTCTCTGCACTTAAATTATTACTCACCTTATATCCCATAATTTTACGACTATAAGCATCTGTAACTAAAGAGAGATAACATGTTCTGTTTTGAGTTTTGATATATGTAATATCGCTAACAAAGACCTGTTCTGCTTGGTTGACTTCGACTTGTTTTAAAAGATTAGGGTACTTTTTCAACCAATGTTTTGAGTTGGTGGTTTTAGTATAGCTTTTCCTTGGTTTAACTAGCATGTTACCAGACCTTAAGATCTTAAAGAAAGCATCTCTGCCAATTTTCAGATTTAAACGTCTGAAGTCTTCTTTCAACAAATAATATAACTTCCTGGCACCCAATCTCGGCATTTCCATACGTATGGATCTGACCAAAGAAAGGATTATTACGATTTCTTTTGATCGTTTTTGAGCTCTGTTAGCGGATTGATAAATTGCCTGCCTGCTAATCCCAAACAGTTGGCAGCAGCGAGATAAACTCACTTGTCTTTTTTGTTGTAGTTTTCGAACTGTTTGGGTGAAAGCTTTTTTCGAATGGCAGTTCCAAACTGTTGATCTGAAATATCGATCATGGTATTCAATATTTCATTTCGAAGTTTTTCATCAGCCAGCTCCTTTTCAAGTCTTTTAATTTGTTGTGCCGGGCTTTCTTTTTGTCTTGGTAATGACATAGTATGTAATGATGGTTTGCTCCAATCTAATTTACCATGTTTTCTTAACCATACCAAAACGGTACTCTTTCCTTGAATACCATATGCTCTTTGCACTTGAAGGTAAGTCATTTCCCCTTCTTCAACCTGCCGAACAACTGACAATTTAAAAGATAACTTGTAGTCTCGTTGCGTTCGTTTAGAGCCTGATTTCTTTTGTGTTTTCATAAATAAGTCAATTTTCTGTCAACTTATTTCAGGACGGGACA
>NZ_JAKJSD010000053.1 GCF_029029505.1 Ancylomarina sp. DW003
AAACCGATAGCGGTTAAAAGTATAATACCATTTAAATTTCAAATAAGATTTGAGAATAAATAGGTGAAAAACAGAAAAAGTAATAATCGTTAACATTTAAATGTGTCACAATGAAAGATTCTTTAGTTAGAGTAGAAAATCTATCGCATCGCTATGCCGTTCAATGGGCGGTAAAAGATGTAAATTTTGAAATACCAGGCACTGGTAGTTATGGCTTGCTTGGCTCCAATGGTGCGGGGAAATCTACCACCATGAATATTTTAAGTGGTGTTCTAAGGCAATCTCAAGGGAGTATCTTTATAAATGGCATAGATATGTCAAAAGATCCGATTAATGCAAAAAAACAAATTGGATTTTTACCTCAGACACCGCCATTGTATATGGATATGACCGTAGAGGAATTTTTGATTAATTGTGCGGATTTGCGAGCCATACCGCAAAAGGAGATCAAGCTTGCTGTTGAAGAAGCGATGGAGAAATGTTCTATTACTCATTTCAGAAAACGCTTGCTCCGAAATTTATCCGGAGGGTATCAACAAAGAGTAGGAATAGCTCAAGCTATTATTCACAAACCTGCCTTTATCATATTGGATGAGCCAACAAATGGATTGGATCCCAATCAAATTCTTGAAATACGTTCGTTGATAAAAGAAATTGCCGAAGATAGGGCGGTATTATTGTCCACACATATACTTACTGAAGTGCATGCCATTTGCGATTACATTATAATGATTGAGAATGGGAAAGTGGTTTTTGCAGGTAAAACAGAGGAGTTTGATAACTATTTAGCTCCCAATACCATTTTTGTAAGTTTCTTGGAAATGCCATCAATTGAAGATCTAATGTTAATTGATGGGATCGATAAAGTGGAGGAATTGGGAGGCCCTAATTACAGGTTAAAATTTCCTGATTTAGCAGGTGTTTCAGAGCGCATTGTGGAGCAAAGTATAAAACATGGCTGGCGTTTAGAAGAGATTAGGGTTGAAAAAAATTCATTAAATGATGTCTTTTCGGCATTGTCGAAATAAATTAAAAAATCTTAAAGATGAAAATGATATTTAAAATTTCGAAAATGGAACTTCAGAAGATGTTCTATTCTCCAATAGCGTGGTTCATTCTAATTATTTTTAGTATTCAAGCGGGTATAGCCTTTATGG
>NZ_JAKJSD010000054.1 GCF_029029505.1 Ancylomarina sp. DW003
AGCTACTCCTGGAGGAGTTAGTGCTAGCCTCGAATTTTGGTTAAAGGCTGATGCAGGAACAGGTTCAACTTCTGATGGTGGTACGGTTAATCCCTGGGAAGATCAGTTGGACGTGAATAATGCTATTAAGTCCGGAACAATCGCGCTTCCAACTTATCAAACCAATCAGTTGAATTTTAATCCGGTTATGGACTATTCAGCCGCTGCTAATCAAGTTTATAATATTCCTAATTCAGGAGATATTAATACAATTAATAATACAATTGAAAAATCCTTTTCCATAGTGTTTACGACGGGTACTGATGTTGCAAGCAGACAGGTTTTGTATGAAGAAGGAGGGCAGGCTCGAGGAGTGAATGCTTATATATTCAATAATGAACTCTATGTAGGTGCTTGGAATAGAGTAAGCAGTGACGGATCAGGTGATGATTGGGGATTTGAATCTGAAAAAATAAGCATTGTTGCCAACACCACTTATTTGCTAACCTTTAATATGCTAGGGAATAATTCTCGGAATGGAAAACTGGAATTGATAAGCGAAGGTAAACTTGAACTAACCAACAACAATATTGGACGATTGTATTCTCATGGAGGGCAGATTGGCTTAGGGGGAATGCTAAATGATTCTTACTTTGAACCTAGTGCGAATGGTGAAGCAGGTAATAATTACTATTTCAAAGGCGAGTTGGCGGAAATTACATATGCCAAAGAGTATCTCGATGCAGCTAAAAGAAATAGACTTGAATCGTATCTGGCAATTAAATATGGTATTACTTTAGATCAATCTTCTGCTCAAAATTATACAGCTTCAGATGGAACAGTAGTTTGGTCAGGAAGTACCAATAGTTCTTATAATAATGATATTGCTGGTATTGCAAAAGATGATGATACAGAGCTTGATCAGTTGAAATCGAAAAGTGTTAATGCAAGTTCTGTTGTGACAATTGCTAATGGAACGAGTATAAGTTCACCAAGTGCATTTTCTGTGGATAATTCATTCTTGATATGGGGGCACAATGGAAGCTCCGGTACAGCTTTGACCGGTGATTATTTAGGAAAAACAGATTTTGGAGTTGCCCGTGTTTGGCGAGTTTCAGAAAGCGGGACTGTTGGAAATGTCAGATTGGCTATTTCGAACACAGAT
>NZ_JAKJSD010000055.1 GCF_029029505.1 Ancylomarina sp. DW003
AAAGGCAGCATGCATTATTTTTGAAAAAGATTCCTTTTCTACTTTTGAAAACACAAAACTGAAGCATATTCAGGGAGATTATAAGGGAGAAGGAGATTGATTAATGACACTCTGCATCTATTTTTCGTAATAGCATTGCAGAAATAAAAATTAAATTTCTTTTACGCCCCCACTTAATCATTCAATTTTTAGGTTCAGAAAGTGAAAATCTAGATATTATAGGTCACATTTTTTTTCTAAAAAAAGGCATTTTTTTGTGATTTTAAATATGAGATGAAGGAGAGTCTATAAAAAGAAGCTGTACGGGAAAGGTTAAAGAGGAAAATATTGGAAATATCAGTTAGTAAAATTTGATGATTGGATAAATGAATCTTTCTGGACTAAGAAAAAATTCATAAAAAAATCAAATTTGAGATTCGTTTTGTGAGATTCAAAGTAAAATATCAAGGGGACAGATTTAAGTGAGCTGAAATATCAATGAATAATTAACAATGAGTGATTAAGTCAGAATAGATCAAAGATTGCGCCAGACTATAGAATCAAGCATATTTCGCACACCCATGTTAAGATATTATTGTCAGGGAGGAAATATTTATGAGAAATTAATTATTAATATAAGAAAAGAACTCGTAGCTGAATCTAAAACCTAATGAAAGAGTAAACACTCAAGTTATAGGGGTTGTGCAACAGTCCCATCCTCATAAATAAATAAATAAATAAATAAATAGGCTATGTGTGAGGGTATCCATGGTAACAAGTGGGAGTTATCCTATTATAAGTTATATATACGACTTACTTTTCAACGATCGAGAGAGTGTCTTCAAAGAAATTTTACTTTAATGATAGGATAGCTAAACAATGGCATCTGCGGAAGTTTATTTACAAATTAACAATACGCATGACTAGTTTTGTCATGCATCAAGGCATCTTAAAAAGACATTTTCCTGTAGTGATGCAACTATATGGACAATCAGATCTGTCTTATAAGTAAGAACTACGTATAATACAATCCGCAATCAATAATTCGTAATTCTTTCCAGATATTAGGGCATAAAAAAAGT
>NZ_JAKJSD010000056.1 GCF_029029505.1 Ancylomarina sp. DW003
ATATTATTGAGAATCTTGTGGGTGAAAGAGAACTTGCTTACTGGTGGTTTAGTGGGGCATATACCTCAAGAGTTATTGGCTTCACTATGGGAGGTATGTTAGGATATATATTCCTTTATATTCCACTTGTAACCATGGGTTTAATGAGCAAAGAATTTAGTTCAGGCTCTATAAAACTATTATACTCTTCACCCATATCTAATCTGCAAATTGTTTTAGGTAAATTTCTATCTATGATGATATTTGGCTTAGCGCTGTGTGGAATCATGTTTTTATTATTGGGATACGGGTTGATTGGAATCAAAATGTATCACTTTCCTCGTGTTTTAACCGGGCTTTTGGGCATGTTTTTGTTGATTTGCACCTACTCAGCCATTGGTTTGTTTCTGTCGTCACTGAGCTCTTACCAGATAGTAGCAGCTATAGGTACATTTGTTACTTTATTTGTTTTAGGGAAAATAGGAACAGTATGGCAAGATATCGAATTTGTTCGTGACATTACTTATTGGTTGGATATGGGTGGTAGAGCAAGCTCCTTTGTTGCTGGCTTAATTTGTAGTGAGGATATTTTGTATTTTATCCTGATTTCTGGTTTGTTCATTAGTTTTACTGTTTTAAGATTAAAGGGGATTCGTGAAAAAAGGCCGAAGTATATTTCGGTAATGCGATATGCTTTTACTTTTTGTATTGTCGCTTTAGTAGGATACGTTAGTACAATTCCTGTCTTAATGAAGTACCATGATTCTACAAGAACTAAATCCATGTCGTTGACTGAAAACAGTCAGAAAGTTCTGTCTGAAATAAAGGGAAAAATAAAAATCACTACTTATGTCAATATATTTTTTCATAAAGAGTATGGATTCCCGAGAAGAGTCAATATTGATTTAGATCGCTACTATCAGTACAGAAGGTTCAGGCCGGATATTAAAATGGAATACAAGTATTATTACTCATCACCTAAGGGAAAAGAAGAACTGGAGTTATTTAAAAAAAGGTGGGGAGAAATGACGGTTCAAGAAGTTTTAGAGGAGAAAGCTGAAGTTCTTGAAGTGG
>NZ_JAKJSD010000057.1 GCF_029029505.1 Ancylomarina sp. DW003
GTGTTATTGAGAATCTTGTGGGTGCAAGAGAACTTGGTTTGCGGACTAATGGGGCATATACCTCAGAAATCACTAAATACTCTATAGGAGGTATGTTAAAATATATATTCCTTTATATTCCACTTGTAACCATGGGCTTAATGAGCAAAGAATTTAGTTCAGGTTCAATTAAATTACTATACTCTTCACCCATATCTAATCTGCAAATTGTTTTAGGTAAATTTCTATCTATGATGATATTTGGCTTAGCGCTGTGTGGAATTATGTTTTTATTATTGGGATACGGGTTGATTGGAATCAAAATGTATCACTTTCCTCTTATTTTAACCGGTCTTTTGGGCATGTTTTTGTTGATTTGCACCTACTCAGCCATTGGTTTGTTTCTGTCGTCACTAAGCTCTTACCAGATAGTAGCAGCTATAGGTACATTTGTTACTTTATTTGTTTTAGGGAAAATAGGAACAGTATGGCAGGATATCGAATTTGTTCGTGACATTACTTATTGGTTGGATATGGGTGGTAGAGCAAGCTTCTTTGTTCGTGGCTTAATTTGTAGTGAGGATATTTTGTATTTTATCCTGATTTCTGGTTTGTTCATTAGTTTTACTGTTTTAAGATTAAAGGGTATTCGTGAAAAAAGGCCGAAGTACATTTCGGTAATGCGGTATGCTTTTACTTTTTGTATTGTCGCTTTAGTAGGATACGTTAGTACAATTCCTGTTTTAATGAAGTACCATGATTCTACAATAACCAAAACCAGGTCGTTGACTGAAAATAGTCAGAAAGTTCTGTCTGAAATAAAGGGAAAAATAAAAATCACTACTTATGTCAATTTATTTAGTCGTAGAGGGGATGGATTACCGAGAAGAATCAATATTGATTTAGATCGCTACGAGCGGTACAGAAGGTTCAGGCCGGATATTAAAATGGAATACAAGTATTATTACGGAAAAGACGATCTGGAGTTATTTAAAAAAAGGTGGGGAGGAAAGACAGATCAAGAAGCTCTGGAGAAGAAAGCTAAAGTTTTTAAAGTGA
>NZ_JAKJSD010000058.1 GCF_029029505.1 Ancylomarina sp. DW003
TACACCTGGAACAGTGGACTTCTCCATTGACCTTGCAAGTCTTGGTATTCCAACAGCATTAGATGCGGCTGATTATTCCTTATTGATTGATGGGGATGGAACATTTGCTACCGGAGCTACAGCCCATACCACCGGAGCTGCTATTAACAGTGGAGTACTATCCTTTACAGGAGTTAGTTTTTCCGATGGAGACTTCTTTACTATCGCCGTTAATGACCTTAATACTCCTGGTGCTGCCTCTGGTTTATTACTTTGGCTAAGAGCCGATGCTGGGGTTACTGGAACTACTCCAATATCAAACTGGAGTGATCAATCGGGTTATGGCTTTGAAGCCACTGTACCTGCAAATGGACCAGATTTGGTAACCGATGGACTAAACTTTAACCCTACACTTGATTTTACAAGATCCAATTCTGAGTACTTGTCCATTGTTAACGGTATTTTGGGTACCAATTCTTATAGCGATATGTGGGTGTATTATGTTTCTAAATCGGATATTCTTACTAACAACACCGTATTTAATGAAAACCTTACAGGGAGTGAATATTTTGCCTCGCTAAATGTCTGGGGTAATTCGAGAGTGTATTTGGCACTTGGTAGTGGTGCAGGTTGGGTTAGCGGTAATTGGGGTGGAACTCTAGGGGAGTTTAATCTATGGACCTTGGGAAGAAGTGGAGGGCTTGGAACACCAAACGGAACTAGAGAAACAATTAGTAGAGATGGTTTAGTGATTTTGTCAGATAATGGTATCGATGCCACAACAACGGGAAACAACAACAACTTATACATTGGTGGACGATGGACAGGGGCTAACAACTATTATTTAGACGGTCAGCTAGCCGAATTAATTATTTATACCAGTGTTCCCACTCCTTTAGA
>NZ_JAKJSD010000059.1 GCF_029029505.1 Ancylomarina sp. DW003
AGTCAAATTGAGTTTTAGCCCAAAGTATAAAAGAATGATGCCTTTAATTTACAATCAAAGTGATGGAAGTGTGAATGCTATGGGCATCCGGTTTAAGGGCATTCGCTTTCATGGTGGGAACAGACATAGCGATACGGCAGGTTGTATTCTTATAGCCAAACACAGAGTGACCAGTCAGATTATTCAAGGTAGCCTGGAAAAAGAACTCAGTTTAAAAATTGCTGAGGCGGAGAATCAGAGCAAGCAAATTGTTTTGGAAATCATCAACGGCTAAATTCACCTACAGATCTTTTGCTGCTTCCTGTTAAACATCTTTTTTAATTACCGCGATGCAGATTGCCTTGTCAAGGTTTTTATCGGATTTTTTATGCCAAAGAAATAGACACAAATCAAAAATCGGATAAAACCAGAGGCCCCGACCTTGACTTGTTGATAGCGATAAAAAGCTAGTGCGTGAGAAATTGTTCGATTCTACTACTAACAAGGGAATAACTTGTTTATCAGGTAGGAGGAAAAATCCCTGATTAGAGTCAAAAGGTCTGAAAGGTCTGAAAGGTCTGAAAGGTCTGAAAGGTCTGAAAGGTCTGAAAGGTCTGAAAGGTCTGAAAGGTCTGAAAGGTCTGAAAGGTCTGAAAGGTCTGAAAGGTCAAGAAAAAAAATATTACCTGCTTCCACAAATATAAGACTCTATTATTTC
>NZ_JAKJSD010000006.1 GCF_029029505.1 Ancylomarina sp. DW003
AAATTTGAAGTTTTTTTAAAGTTTTTTTTCTCAAAGAAATTAAACTTCATTTCCTGTTACCATCACCAAAATTTTTAAGAACTTCTCGCTATCTAAGCGGCTGCAAATATAAGAAACTTAAATCCAATATTGCAAATCTTTTTTCGTTTATTTTTTAATTGTTTTTATCGGGACATCCCAATGTTTTCAATACTTACAAACGATTCAAAGACCTCTGCTCCCCTTCGGAAGCGGGTGCAAATATATGAACTTTATTTCCAACTTTCCTAATACGAAATGAAAGTTTTTTGAAAGCAAAGCTTAAGTCGCTGTAAACCACAACTACTTTTTTTTGAAAAAAAGAGTCAGACAAGCAATTTACGACATTAATTAGAGAAAATCCAGCCCCTTAAAGAAGATTCCTTTCTAAATTAGCAATCACATCATCCATATTAATCTCAGGATTCAATTTTAAGAAGTCATGGATCTTTGCTAAACTAGATTTAATAAAGGTTTGATGTGAATCTGAATTCACATTGAATGGCCGATGATTAGCAGCTAAGATAAACTTCTCAACCTGTTTTTGAATTTGAAGAGATGCTTCAGAAAGATATGTTTCTGAAAATCGTTGCCAAATATATTTTACTGCAACATCACTCATGTGTAACATGTCCTCTGAATAAAAGCGATAATCCCGTAATTCATCCATCACAATTTCGTATGATGGAAAGTAAGACACCTGATCAAACAGCTCAGTTAACTGATCGATTGCTAACAGAAGAGTAGCCTTACTTAATTGATTCCCGTTAGCACCATCTTTCCAATGGCGTATAGGGCTTACAGTAAATACTATTTTAATTTTAGGATTGAAAACCAACAACTCTACAAGTAAGTCTTTATATATAGATACAATCTCATCCACATTTAATCGATATCGATTAAAATCTTTAGATGGCAATTTGTGGCAATTAGATACAATATTACCTGAACTTAGCAATTCATATACCCAAGACGTTCCAAAAGTGATGAATAAAAAATCTGCTTCCTTTAAATACTTTGAACTCTCCTTTATACCTTCGTTAATATCAGATAAACATTGCGACAAATCGGCATTAGAGAATCTGCTATGATGATAAAAACTAAACCAAAGATTATTGTGAAAATTCAAATCATCCTCAACTAGTTCTTTTTCTTCCATAAGTATACGTAGACTACTACAGACACTTACCGGATTATAGATCACACCAAATGGATTAACATCGACTTGATATTTGTATGATTTTAACTTTGAACCAATGTTTTCAACAAAACAAGAGCCCATCATCATAGCTTTCTTCTGATACCCAAAGTCAAACTCTGATTTAGGGATGTTCACTTTTGTTCTAAACAAATCTTCATTCATAGTGATAGTCGTTATTATAAGGATGGCGTTACATTCTTTTGAATCCAACTTAAAATTAGATCAAAGGCCTCATCTTTACAAAAATCATTTTGCAATTCATGGAAAGCACCTTCAAATAAATGAAACTGGCATAAATAACCTGCACTAGATGCAAATTTTTGACTTGCAGAATGAGATGTTATTTTATCATCATCGCCATGTAATAATAAAAGTGGCTTATTTAAATTCGTTGTATTATTCAAAAGAGAATACCCTCTCTGATAAGCTTCATGAAATAATCGGAAGGAAACTAATGGATGAACAAGAGGGTCATTCATATACGCTTCCCCAACCTTAGAATCGCGAGAAAGTAGATCAGGATTTAATTTTGTCTTTAAACTAATATTAGGAAATAAACGCTTACACAAACCTACGATAGGAATCAGAAATTTAGGCGGTGATTGTTGTGCTATCAACCAAGGTGAAGTTGCAATAACAGCTTTATAAGTTCCTTGTCTGTTAATTAGGTGACTTAATACTTCGCCACCCCCCATGCTGTGACCATATAAAACAATCGGAATATTAGGGAATTGCTTTTCACATTCTAATAAAAGCAAATCAATATCATCAAGCAAAGTTTCGTATGATGGGATCACTCCTCTTTTACCTTCTGACTGCCCATGACCTCTTTGGTCGAAAGCAAGAAGAGCTATATTATTTGACACAAATCTTTTTGCCCAATTTTCATATCGAGAACAGTGCTCACCAATTCCATGCACCAAACAAATAACACAATCGGGCGATAGGTTGGGTTTCCATACTTGAGAAAACAAGTTAATATCATCCGATGATTTAATTATTGCAGTTTGATGAGTCATACCAATAGGGTTTTATTCATTTAGAAAATCTAAGTTGCGTTTTAAGCCCTTAAACTTAGTCCTTTTTACAGCTGAATTTTTAAATACCTTTCCAAACTTATGGGCATCCATTGCAAACCAATCATCTTTTGAAAGAGATAGTATTTCCGGGTTTGGTTTGAAAGCTTCAACAGCATGTGGCTTGACCATTCGATTCCATGGACAAACATCCTGGCAAATATCACAACCAAACACACGATTTTCAAATTTCCCCTTCATCACCTCAGGAATTTCATCTTTCAATTCAATAGTGAAATATGAAATACACTTACTTCCATCTACAACTTTGGGTGAAACAATAGCATTGGTTGGACATGAACGAATACAGCGATTACAACCACCGCAAAAGTCGAGATAGGTTTCTGTATTATATTCTAAAGGCATATCGATAAGTAGTTCTCCCAAAAACATGAAGGAACCTAACTTTCTATTAAGGAGTAATGAATTTTTTCCAATCCACCCCAAACCAGCCTTTCGTGCCCAAGCATGTTCTAATATTGGAGCTGAATCAACAAAGGCTCGTCCTTGCGTTTCTCCAATCTCCTGATTTATATACTCCAAAAGGGCATTTAACTTTTCTTTTATTACAAAATGATAATCCTTTCCATAGGCGTATTTTGCCAAAACTGGTGCTTCAGAATCTTCTTGAGTATTTTCTGGGAAATAATTAAGAGCAACCATTACAATTGACTTGGTATTTTCAACCAAAAGTCGGGGATCGAGGCGCTTCTCTATATTGTTTGCCATATAGCCCATCTCACCATGATAATCTTTATCTAACCAGTCAATGAAACGCTCCTTTTCTTCGGAGAGAAAATCAGCCTCTGCAATACCACAAAGATCAAAACCAAGTTCTTTGGCTTTATCTCTTATAAGTTGTGATTTTGCAGCGAGGGTTAAGTTCATATTACGAAGATAGTGAAATCAAGTAGTTCTTGAGTAAATACAGAGTTAATAGAATTACAAATATTAGACGAAGGACTAATCTAATTTTTTATATTCCACTCAAGCCGTTTGGCTTTTTACTTTTTTCTTAGATAAAAAAGTAAACAAAAAATCAAATCAGCCTGATCCTTGTTTGCTCTTCGTTGAAACGACTTACACACGCCTAACGGCAGGCTAACAAAGTACACTCAGATCCAGATACTGACAAATTTTTAATAACACAAAAAAACTAAGCGCAAGGGATTGCAGTGGGAAGCCCACAGCGAAGTATGAGCGAGGATTTGTAACGAAAATCCCGACCTGAGGGACGAAGGTTGCGCCCCAAATATCCAGAAATAAAAAAAGGACCGTAAAAACAGTCCTTTATATTTTATAGAAAACCCAATTCGAGTTTTGCTTCTTCAGTCATCATGTCCTTATCCCAAGGTGGATCGAAAGTTAAAACGACAGTTACATCGTTAATCTGTGGCAAAGCCTTAATTTTTTCGTTCACCTCTTCAAGAATCTGATCGGCCATAGGACAGTTAGGCGCAGTCAAAGTCATCAAAACTTTCACCTCATCATCTTCGTAAACATCAATTTCATATATCAATCCCAAGTCGTAAATATTCACAGGGATTTCAGGATCGTAAATCGTTTTTAAAATCTCTACGATAATTTCTTCTGTTTGTTTTCTACTCATTGTATTGAAATTTGCGATCAGAGAATCAGGGTTCTCACAATCTATCGTTATTAATTATTCACTTTATGGTTGAAGGCCAAACCGTACATTTTGATTTGCTTCACCATAGAAACCAAACCGTTTGAACGTGTTGGAGACAAGTGCTGTTTCAATCCGATCTCATCGATGAATTTTAAATCAGCATTCATAATTGCTTCAGGTGTTTGATTATCGAATACTCGAATCAACAAAGCAGCAATCCCTTTTACAATAATCGCATCACTATCAGCTTCTAATTTCACAACCCCATCTTCCAATTTAGCATTGAACCAAACCTTAGATTGACAGCCTTTAATTAAATTCTGATCTGTTTGATATTGCTCATCCAAACCAGAAAGATCTGTACCCAATTCGATTAAGTATGCATATTTATCCATCCAGTCCTCAAAACCAGCGAATTCTTCAATGATTCCTTCTTGTATTTCGTTTATGGTCATTTCTCCAATCATTTGTAAATTTCAACAGCAGTTCATTAACAGAACTTACTTATTCGGCTACAAAGTTATAATTATTTAAGAAACATTTTAAGCCGTTTTGACTCCAAACATTTTACAAACTTTCTCAATTCCTGCAAGAAGCGCATCAATTTCCTCTTTTGTATTATAAAAAGCAAAGGATGCTCGCACCGTTCCTTCAATACCAAAATGCTGCATGACAGGCTCGGTACAATGGGTTCCGGTTCTAACTGCTATTCCCATTTGATCGAGCAACATTCCCATATCGTAGAAATGAATTCCATCGATTAGAAACGAAATCACAGATGTTTTATTTTTTGCAGTTCCATAGATTTTCATGCCCGGAATTGCCTCAAATTTTTCTGTAGCGTATTTTAATAAATCCTGCTCGTATGCATCGATACTATCCAAACCGATTGTCTCAACATAGTCGATAGCTGCACCAAGTCCGATTGCATCTATATAGTTTGGCGTACCGGCTTCAAATTTAAATGGCAATTCATTGTAGGTTGTTTTTTCAAAAGAAACCTCCTGAATCATCTCACCTCCGCCTTGCCAAGGTGGCATCTCATTTAAGAATTTCTCTTTCCCATATAAAACACCTATTCCTGTAGGTCCATACAGCTTATGACCTGAAAACACTAGGAAATCAGCATCAAGAGCTTGAACATCGATTTTCTTATGCTGAACCGACTGTGCGGCATCGATAAGAACAGGCACATTTTTCGAATGTGCAAAATCAATAATCTCTTTTATAGGATTAATTGTTCCTAGTGAATTTGATATATGATTTACAGCAAGAATTTTTGTGCGATCAGTAATCAGATCAGGTAATTTTTCAATCATCAATTCCCCTTTATCGTTGAAAGGTATAACTTTTAAAGTCGCTTTCTTTCGCTGACAAAGCATTTGCCATGGCACAATATTCGAATGATGCTCCATTTCTGAAACAATCACCTCATCACCTTCGGAAATATAGCATTCCCCAAATGAGTTTGCAACCAAATTGATACTCTCAGTTGTTCCTCCAGTAAAAATAACTTCATGAGAATGTGCTGCATTAATAAACTTCTGAACCTTAAGACGAGCATTTTCTGCCCCTTCAGTTGATTTATTACTCAAATAATGAACCCCTCGGTGGATATTGGAATTATACTTATTGTAGTATTCTAACATCACGTCAGTTACCTGACTTGGCGTTTGAGTAGTTGCAGCATTATCAAAATACACCAATGATTTTCCATAAATCTTCTCAGATAAAATTGGAAAATCTTGACGGTATTTATTTGGATCTAGAGTCATTTTAATTTTTATGTTTTGAGACGTAAATCATTACGTCTTTACAGTATCGCTTTTACTAAAACTTGCTCTACTGATTACAAGCAATTGCACATGTATTACACTTAGAGATTTCGCCTCTTAATCGTTTTTCAACCAATTCGTCAATACGATCTTTAAGGGCGTCAACTCTAATTTTCTCGATGATTTCGTGAGCAAAAGCAAACATCAACATCATACGAGCTTCTTCTTCATGAATACCACGAGCACGTAGGTAAAATAAAGCGTCATCATCCATCTGACCAACAGTTGCACCATGACTACACTTCACATCATCAGCATCGATAATTAACTGAGGCTTTGTGTTGATAACAGCATTCTCGGATAACAGGAGGTTGTTATTACTCTGATAAGCCTCTGTTTTTTGTGCATCGCGACGAACGTGAATCTTTCCTGTGAAAGCTGCAGTCGCATCATCATCCATTACACCTTTGAAATGCTCATTGCTTACACAATTAGGCTTAGCATGATCTGCAAAAGTAAAATTATCAACATGCTGCTGACGGTCCATCAAATACATACCGTAAGTATGATTTTCGCAATGCTCTCCATCGAATAAAGTGTAGTGATTGTTACGAATCATTCCACCATATAGAGATAGTGTATTAGTCAATACATTTGAATTTGCTTCCTGACGAATAAACACAGAGTTTAGCACAGTTGCATTCAAATGCTGATTTTGCAAGGTATATAAATCGAAAACTGCATTTTTAGCGACATTAATCTCACTTACTGTATTCGATAAGTATTTGTTATGAGTTAGCGTATGATCACAAAAAATTAATTTTGCCTGAGCATTTTCTTCAATCACAACCAGGTTACGTTGAGTCGCCATTAAATCACGATCTGAACGAAGTAGGTTAATCACCTGAATAGGCTTTTCAACTACGATATTTTTAGGAACGTAAATAAAAACACCATCCTTAGCTAAAGCTGTGTTTAGCGCAACCAAACCTTCTTCGTTTGGCTTAGCATATTTCCCGTAGTGTTTCTCGAAAATTTCGCTATGCTTTTCAGCTGCTTCTTGCAGACTACAAACAATAACACCTTTAGGAATATCTAATTCTCTATTCTGATTGTAATACCAACCATTCGAAAGCAATACCAAATTGGTATCTAACTCTGGAACGTCGCAGTAAAACAATTCATTCAAGTCACCAATTACAGTTCTGTATTGTAAATCAACCGTGTAAGGATGATCAAATGCAGGAACTAAATTTGTGTACTTATAATTTTCGTTGGCAAGAGTAGGTACACCAAGCTTTTTAAAATACTCAACGGCTTCCTCTCTTTTTGTATTCATGAATTTTGAAGAATTGTCTTCGAGAAGGGATTTCCCCTGCTCAAACAAATCTGCAAAATCATTATTTATAGTATCTATAGACATAGTGTTCAAATTGACAGATTGATAGATTGCTACATTGCTGAATGGCTTACTTTGACAATTAAGCCATTTAACAATCTAACTATTTCACTAGTTCTTCCTTAATCCAGTCGTATCCTTTTTCTTCCAATTCAAGCGCTAACTCTTTACCGGCAGTTTTTACGATACGTCCATCGAATAAAACGTGAACTACATCAGGTACAATATAATCAAGCAAACGCTGATAGTGAGTAATCACAACAGTTGAATTCTCTGCATTCTTCAATTTGTTAACCCCATTGGCGACAACACGAAGTGCATCAATATCCAAACCTGAATCAGTCTCATCCAATACAGCTAACTTAGGTTCAAGCATAGCCATTTGGAAAATTTCATTTTTCTTTTTCTCTCCACCAGAGAAACCTTCGTTTACTGAACGATTAGTCAGCTTCGAATCGATCTCTACCAGATTTTTTTTGTCTCGCATCAACTTTAAGAAATCAGCAGCTTTTAAGGGCTCTAATCCTTTATACTTGCGATGCTCGTTTACAGCTGTCTTCATAAAGTTAACAGTTGAAACACCTGGAATCTCAATTGGATACTGGAAGCCTAAGAAGATACCTTCTTTTGCACGAGCTTCTGGAGACAGATCTAAAAGATCTTTTTGTTCAAAAACTACTTCACCTTCTGTAACTTCAAAAAGTTCGCGTCCTGCCAAAACTGAAGCCAATGTACTTTTACCTGCGCCATTAGGGCCCATGATAGCATGAACTTCTCCTGGCTTTATTTCTAGGTTAATCCCTTTTAGGATTTCTTTCCCGTTGATTGATGCGTGTAGATTCTTTATACTTAACATTGTTGTCTTTTTTCCGGTTATCAGTTATCAAATATCTGTTGTCGATTATCCGACAGAGCCTTCGAGGCTAATTGCCAATAGTTTTTGTGCTTCAACAGCAAACTCCATAGGCATTTTATTAATCACCTCTTTAGCGTAACCATTAACAATTAAGCCAATAGCATCCTCGGTTGAGATACCTCGCTGGTTACAATAAAAGATCTGATCTTCACCAATTTTCGAGGTGGTTGCCTCGTGCTCGACTTTAGCCGATTTATTATGAACTTCCAAATAAGGATAAGTATGTGCACCACACTTATCGCCCAATAGAAGCGAATCACATTGTGAGAAATTTCGGGCGCCTTCGCAATTCTTAACCACTTTTACCAATCCTCGGTAAGAGTTGTTCGATTTCCCTGCAGAAATACCTTTCGAAATAATCGTTGACTTTGTGTTATTACCGATGTGAATCATCTTCGTTCCCGTATCGGCTTGCTGATGATTATTGGTTACAGCTACTGAGTAGAACTCACTTGATGAACCATCACCTTTTAATATTGTAGATGGGTATTTCCAAGTTACTGCAGATCCTGTTTCAACCTGAGCCCACATTAACTTAGCATTAACGCCTTCACAAATTCCACGCTTGGTTACAAAATTGTAAATACCTCCAAGGCCATCTTTGTTTCCTGGATACCAGTTCTGAACCGTTGAATACTTCACTTCAGCATTATCCTTAACGATGATCTCAACAATTGCGGCGTGCAATTGATTCTCATCACGCATTGGTGCCGTACAACCTTCAAGGTAACTTACATATGATTCGTCTTCACAGATGATCAAAGTACGTTCAAACTGACCTGTATTCTCCGCATTAATTCGGAAATAGGTTGATAGTTCCATTGGGCAACGAACGCCTTTAGGAATATAAACAAAAGAGCCATCCGAAAATACTGCAGAGTTTAGAGCCGCAAAGAAATTGTCGCGATAAGGAACAACCGTTCCCATATACTCCTGAATCAAATCCGGATGATCCTGAACGGCGTCGCTGAATGAACAGAAAATAATTCCCTTCTCAGCTAAAGCTTCTTTAAAAGTCGTTTTCACCGAAGATGAATCCATAACAACATCAACAGCAACATTCGATAAAAGCTTTTGCTCATCCAAAGGGATACCCAGTTTGTCGAAAGTTGCACGAATCTCAGGATCTACATCATCCATACTTTCCAACTTCGCCTTTTGGACAGGAGCTGCATAGTAAATAATATCCTGATAGTCGATTGGTGGAATATCCAGATGTGCCCATTCAGGCATTTTCATGGTTAACCAATGACGGTAAGCTTTTAATCGAAATTCCAACATGAACTCCGGCTCGTTTTTCTTAGACGAAATCAGACGAATCACATCTTCGCTCAAACCCTTTGCAATAGAGTCTGTATCGATGTCACTCGAAAAACCATATTTGTAATCACTTTGCGTGACTTCGTTCAATATTTTATCTTGTTCTTCTTTAGCCATATCTTAAAAAAAGTATCAAGTAGTAAGTATCCTTATTCGAAAACGCTTCACTACTTTAATGAAACACCTTTACTTTCCTACAAAAGCTTTAAGGCTGCCTTCGAAAATTCGTTCCAACGACCCATTCAGACCAAGTGAAACGTTTGAAATTTGCTGCAAATATAAAGAAAGTATTTATATATCTATCTGTAAGGTACACAATAAAACACCACAAAGTCTTTTTCTTGATGTAAGATTGGGAAAAGAGTATAAAAAGATACAATTCCACACCTTAATACATCAAATTCACATGCATTAATACAAGTGGCTAAGATATAAAAAACCACCTCCCTTAATAAGCTTTAGCAAGCTAATAAATCTTAAATTTCTACTTAAACTGACAAGTTCTGCATTCCTTTTTTTTTCTCTACCTTTGCAAGCAAATTCCAAATTTAGAAATCAGCTTATTATGCAGGAAAATAACAATCAAGGAACCGATATATCTACATTGGGTGAGTTTGGTCTAATCAAACACCTAAGCAAAAACGTAAAGCTAACGCAAGAAAGTACTCATAAGGGTATTGGTGACGATGCTGCGGTACTTAGCCAATCTGGTAAGAAAACTGTTGTTACAACTGATCTTTTGGTTGAAGGGATTCATTTCGATTTGATGTATACACCTCTGCGTCATTTAGGGTATAAAGCAATTGTCGTAAATGTTTCTGATGTTTACGCCATGAATGCTGAGCCTAAGCAGGTGACTGTTTCTTTAGCGATTTCAAAGCGTTTCACTCTCGAAGCCATTGATGAGATTTATGAAGGCATAAATATGGCGTGCGAGAAATATAATGTCGATTTAGTTGGTGGTGACACGACTTCATCACTAACGGGACTTTGCATCTCAGTAACTGCCATTGGTGAAGCTGATGAAGATCAAATCGCATATCGTAGCGGAGCAAAAGCTAACGACTTAATTTGCGTTTCAGGTAATCTGGGAGCAGCCTATGCTGGTCTTCAACTATTAGATAGAGAGAAACGTATTTTCGAAAATAACCCGGAGATTCAACCAGACCTAACAGGTCACGATTACATCCTAGAGCGTCAGTTAAAGCCAGAGGCTAGAAAAGATATTTTTGAGAGCTTACAAGACGCTAAAATCGTTCCTACAGCCATGATTGATGTTTCTGATGGCTTATCATCGGAACTCTTCCATATTTGTGAAGATTCAAAAGTGGGTTGTCAGATTTACGAAGAGAAAATCCCTATTGATTACGAAACTCATAAAATGGCAGAGGAGTTGAATATGAACTATTCAGTTTTTGCGCTTAATGGTGGTGAAGATTACGAATTACTTTTCACCGTACCTCTAGACAAACATGAGGAAATCGAAAAGATGCCAGATGTAAAAGTTATCGGTCATATCTGCGAAGCAAGCAAGGGAAAATATATGATTGCCCGTGACGATACAGAGATTGCACTTCAAGCTCAAGGTTGGACTAACTTTACGGAGTAATTTAAATGATAAAAACCACTTTGAGATCTGGTCTCAAGGTGGTTTTTTCAGTTTGTTTTTCGCTATTTCACAGCCAAATAAGTCTCAATAAATTTTTCGGAAGGTTGGGAAATCAATTCTACCAACTTTTCTCTTCCCATTTTTTCTTCTATTACTTGAGCCATTAGTGCGCCCACACGATACCACAATCTTCGTTTATTAGACAAAATAGCAACTAGCTTCCAATCAGAACCTTCAATTAAACGATTAGGATTATTTTTAAAGTGATTGTAAATATCAAAATACTCCTCCTCATAGGTGTTCATCAAATCCTTAGCCTGCAAACAAACATAATCTTCATCTGAATTCATTGCCCCCTCTTGTTTTCTCAATTTAAGTGGCACATATGTACCCATCCCTTCTAAATGAGTTAGAATCTCAATAAACTCAGCCATTTCTTTAAAGGTCAAAATATCAATTGATGGCATGGCTTTAGCTTTCACTTCAAAAAAGCCTGCATGATGAAGTTCATGAAGAGAATAATAACGAATCTCATTCATATCCTCCAGATAGTTTGAATGTGCCAAGTTTATGCTAGCATTATTATCAAACACAACGCCTAAATCATAACCAAAGGTGAAGAACAAACTCCCTGAATACTCAAAATTATCTGGTAGATAGTTCGCACATATCATTTGCGAAAAATCAGTCATTGCAATCTCTTTTTTAGCATATTGCAAATTTCGCTTAAATGCGGTCAAAATCTCTTTCTTTTCCTCAATCGGTGTTAATAAATACTTTACTAAACTTAATTTTGATTTCCTCGGAACATTATACCTATATTGATTTGCGTGTTTAAAGATATGCTCAGTCGCTTTGAGATTAGCTATCTTAAGCAAATAAATAGAATCCTCAGTTTCGATATACTTTATTGCTAAATCAGCAAAAGTAAAATCATAGGTCAATCTCCCCTTCTTAATAATAGAATGGGATAAACTATTTTGGCATAACGAAGCCGAAATATTTACAAATAATAACAAGAAACATATAAAAGCTTTCATAAAACGAATTAATTCACATTAAACATTAGAATATTTGACGCTCATTAGCAGTTTTTCGTTACAGATTTTCCTCACTATTCAATTTTCATAAGGCATAAACAAAAAAAGGTGAGACTTTTAAGTAAGTCTCACCTTTTTTTATTTATGTAAATAGATTTTATTCTGGGAAATACCCACGCATAATACCTCTTTTTGAGTTCTTAACGAAAAGGATAATCTCATCACGCTCTGGTGAAGCTGGCATCTCTGCTTCAATTGCTTCAATCGCTGCGAAATTATTCATTCCTTTTTGGTAAAGGTAACGATACACATCCTGAATCTCACGAATCTTATCGTTCGAATACTCACGACGACGTAAACCGATTGAGTTAACTCCTACATATGAAACTGGCTCACGAGCTGCTTTCACAAATGGAGGAATATCTTTACGAACTAATGATCCACCTGAAACCATTACATGTGAACCAATGTGTACAAATTGGTGCACAGCCACAAGTCCACTTAAAATAGCGAAATCATCGATCACAACTTCACCAGCAATCTGAGAAGCATTTCCAATAATAATATTATTACCCAAGATACTGTCATGAGCAATGTGAGAGTAAGCCATTAGTAAGCAGTTATCACCTACAACAGTTTTACCTTTTGCAGCTGTTCCTCTATTAATAGTTACACATTCGCGAATTGTTGTATTATTTCCAATCTCAACAGTTGTCTTTTCGCCACGGTATTTCAAATCCTGAGGTACAGCACCAATTACAGCACCTGGAAATACATTACAGTTTTTTCCAATACGTGTACCTTCAAGAATGGTTGCATTAGAACCAATACGTGTTCCTTCTTCAATCACAACATCCTTGTCTATAGTTACGAAAGGTTCGATAACTACATTGTCGGCAATTTTTGCCTCCGGATGTACATAAGCTAAGGGTTGCTTCATTTTATATTTTTTATTTACACTTCGGAAGAATAAAACCAAAAGCTCTAGTCTTCTTTCCGGTAGATGAAAATTTAGATATTACTTCTTCTTGGCAATCTGAGCCATGAACTCACCTTCAGCTACAATGGTATCACCCACATAAGCCAAACCTCTCATATTAGCAATTCCACGACGAATAGGCGACAAGAATTCTAATTTAAAAATTAAGGTATCGCCTGGAACAACCTTTTTTCTAAACTTGATATTGTTTTGAGTCAGAAAGTAAGTTCCATAATTCTCTGGATCATCAACCTGACTTAAAACTAAAATACCTCCACATTGAGCCATAGCTTCAACCATAAGAACACCCGGCATTACAGGTTCTCCCGGGAAGTGACCAACAAAAAATGGTTCGTTCATTGAAACATTTTTTACCCCAACGATGCTATCGCTTTGAATATCGATAATCTTGTCAACCAACAAAAATGGAGGACGATGTGGTAACAATTTCATTACCCCATTAATGTCTAAAACAGGCTCTTTATTAGGATCGTAAGCCGGTACTGAATCTTTTCCCATCTCTTTTTTAATTCTATTGATTAATACTTTAGCCATCTCGGTATTAGGACCGTGACCTGGGCAGGTTGCAATAACTCTACCTTTTATAAACTTACCACAAAGTGCTAAATCACCAATTACATCAAGCAATTTGTGACGGGCACATTCGTTATCGAAATACAAATCTACATTACTAAGAACGCCTTCTTTTACTTCAACACTTTCGTGATCAAATAAATCTGCAATACGATCTAACTCAGCCTGCTCCATTGGCTGATCCATAATTACAATCGCATTATCTAAATCACCACCTTTTACAAGGTTGTTATTTAAAAGAAATTCTAGCTCACGAACAAAGACGAATGTACGGCACATCGAAATCTCGTTCTTGTATTCGCTCAAACTATTCATGCTCGCAAACTGATTTCTCAAAACTTTCGAGTCAAAAGAAATCATAGTATTTACACTAAACTCATTATCCGGCAGAATTATTAATTCTGATCCACGAGCTTCATCCTTATAAGTAATTCTCTCTTTTACAACGTAGTATTCACGAACCGCATCTTGCTCAACAATTCCAACTTCCTCTATTCCTTCTACATAAAACTTTGCACTTCCATCCAAGATAGGAGGTTCAGGAGAGTTCATCTCAATCATGCAGTTATCAACACCTAAACCGTAAAGAGCGGATAAGGCATGCTCAACTGTTTGAACTTTCACATCACCCTTTTCTAAAACTGTTCCTCTAGACGTATCGCCAACATATTCGGCACTAGCTTTTATTGTTGGTTGTCCTTCAAGATCAACTCTTCTGAACTGGTAACCATGGTTCTCTGGTGCAGGCAAAAATTTAATTGAAACCTCTACCCCTGTATGTAAACCTTTCCCCGAAAGAGAAAATTCTTTTGCTAAAGTTCTTTGTTTATCAGCCATTCTTCTTATTCAATAAGCTTATTGTTATTTAAGTTACAAGTTGGTCTTGTAGACTAACCGCAGTTTAAATAATCTATTTCTTCAATTCTTTCAACTCCTTCTCCAATGTCATGATTTGCTCACGCATTTTAGGCAGGTTCTTGAACAACACATATGATTTTTGGTATGGACCGAATTCAAAAGCAGGTGATCCTTGAACAACCGTTCCAACTTTCTTGATATTTTTCCCAAGCCCGGATTGCGCTGCAATTTTTACTTCATCAGCAATACTAATGTGCCCAGCAAAACCAACTTGCCCACCAATCATGCAATTCTTACCAATTTTGGTACTCCCTGCAAGCCCTGTTTGAGAAGCAATCACCGTATTTTCATCAATTTCAACATTGTGTGCCACCTGAATTAGGTTATCCAACTTCACTCCTTTACGAATGATAGTTGATCCCATCGTTGCTCTGTCAACACAGGTATTTGCGCCAATCTCTACATGATCTTCAATCACAACATTACCTACCTGAGGAACTTTTTTGTAATTATTGGCTGATGAAGGAGCAAACCCAAAACCATCACCACCAATTACAACACCCGAATGGAAAATACATTCTGCACCAATTTTGCAATTCTCATAAATTTTAACTCCGGAGTTTAAAACGGTGTTATCACCTATAATTACATTATCTCCAACATAAGAGTGAGGATAAATCTTGACATTCTTACCAAGCTTAACATTGCTACCGATATAAGCAAAGGCTCCAATATAAACTTGTTCGCCAACTTGTGCTGTTTTACTCACAAACGAAGGCTGCTCAACTCCAACATGCTGAGGTTTGCTCTGCTCATACATCTCAAGCAGTTGCGCTAAAGCCTGATAGGCGTCGTCAACACGAACTAAAGTTGCTACGATTTCTTTATCAGCTACAAAATCCTTATTTACTAAAACAATCGATGATTTAGTTTCATAAATATAATGTGCATATTTTGGATTGGCTAAAAACGATAATGTTCCTGGCTTACCTTCTTCAATTCTGGATACATTATTTACTGCAACAGTTCCGTCTCCTTCGACTTCACCGTTCAGAAACTCTGCAATATCATTGGCTGTAAAATTCATCTTTCTAATTTCTAAATGCCTTACAAATAAACAAACCTAGAATGCTTACAACGAAAACTACTGAAGTTTAGACCTTTCCTTTAAATCTAATTACTGGCTTAATTAAGAAAACATAAGCCTGAAGCATAGATAGTTCTACAACTTGGTTTCATTAGGCAAAATTTACGCAAATCTAATAAATATTTTAAGGCTATAAAAATTTAGAGCGCAAAGCCTGAACAATCACATCTATCAATACGATTGCCAGAATTCCATTTTATTACAAAACACGCCTAATTCTAGATTAAGCCCAAACTAACACACTAGAGAATCTTCCTAAAAACAAAACACTTACGAAAATTTAAAACTTAGGGTAAGACAAATAGTATTTTTTTACGGTTTTAGACAAGACAGAAATATTTAACATATCAGATGCTTCACCAATATCCTGCTGACTACCATCTTTAAAAAGAATATTTATACGATCATCTGCCCGGCTATAGGCATTATTGGTTATCGATCCTTTTATAACCAAATAATTCAAGGCATGATTTGAACATCCCAATTCACCTTTCACCTTTTTGCGAATACTCGCCACATGATCCTTTGAAAATGGCTTCTTTTCTATTTCTATCTTGAACAATTCTCTATCCTTCATAGCTCTGCACAAATATGAAAGAACTTTATCTGAATGATTCGCCCAAACTTTGATAGAAACCATTATATCGTTATCATCCAGATCAGCAAAAACTTCAAGAGCATCCTTATTTCCAACAACCTTATCCTTATTTTTGAATTGTCGTATTCCAACTTTATTGTACAAAAAATATCTCAAAGCTGGTGTCCCAAATAACTCTACACCTTTTCCAGCAAGATATTTAGCTCTTTTTAAAATTCGTACTAGCATTTCTTCAGCAGCCAAACTTGTTTTGTGCAAATACACCTGCCAATACATCAAGCGTCGTGCAATTAAAAATTTCTCAATGGAATATATTCCCTTCGCTTCTACAGCCAAATTCCCATCTACAACATCGAGCATTTTTATAATCCGGGTTGAGCCAATAGCGCCCTCATTCACACCCGTAAAAAAACTATCACGTCGAAGGTAATCCAAACGATCCATATCGAGCTGACTCGAAACCAGTTGGTTTAAAAAAGGTTTATGATATTCATCCTTAAAAATTTTTATTGCTAAATCTAAACGTCCACCAAATTGAGTATTCAACCGATCCATAAATAATTCAGATAGCTTCTCATGAGTAATACCATCAACAATACTATATTCCAATGCATGTGAAAATGGTCCATGTCCAATATCATGAAGCAAGATAGCTGTTGTCACAGCTTCAGCTTCCTCTATACTTATTTCTTTTCCTTTAGATTGAAGTGACTCTATAGCCATTTGAGTTAGATAGGTAGCACCAAGAACATGCTGAAAGCGCGTATGATTAGCACCTGGAAAAACTAAAGAAGTCATACCTAACTGCTTAATTCGACGCAAGCGTTGAAAAAACGGATGCTCAACCAAATCGTGAGGAAGGCCGGATGGTATATGGATAAATCCGTGTATTGGATCGCTCAAAACTTTTTTCTTCATCATGCAGTTTATTTTCTTTCACCTAATATTTCTCATCAGATCATAAAACAGTTGTCTTCACATCATTTTAAAGGTAAATCTGGCTATTTTTAATCACTCATTAACAAATGTAACAAAAAGAGTCACAAGCATTGACATTTAACATCAAAACACCAGAGCTGATTAGTAAGAAAATCTCTTTAACAATTAGAAAACAATAATTTAGACAAGAGTCATTTGCATATTAAAACAAATATATCTAATTTCGCAGCGAAAAGTAACATTTTACACGTGCTTTAGGGGACAACAAAGTCCCCTATTTTATTGAAAGCAACTCCTTTATGATTGACAAAAAAACAATACAGGGAATTATTGAAAAAGAGATCGAAAATAGCGATCTTTATCTGGTTGAAACGAAGGTCTCATCTGACAATACAATTTCTGTGATGATTGACAGTTTTGATGGTGTTCCAATCATAAAATGTATCGAATTGAGCCGTGCTATTGAAGCCCAATTGGACAGGGAGGTTGAAGATTTTGAACTATCAGTATCTTCAGCAGGAATTGGACAAGCTTTTCAAGTGATACAACAGTATCATAAAAATGTAGGAAACGATGTTGAAATCCTTACGACGGATGGCAACAAATTCAGCGGTAAATTAATAACCGTTGGAGAAAACGAGATTGAAGTAGAAATTGAGGAGTTGGTAAAGGTAGAAGGGAAGAAAAAGAAACAGCTAATTACCAAAACACTTACTTTTAGCTTCGAGCAGATAAAATCAACAAAAGATATAATTACTTTTTAACAAGTGAATCGCTGAGTCATATGAATCTTATTGAAACTTTTTCAGAATTTAAAGAGTTAAAAAACATCGATCGTGCAACCATGATGAGTGTTTTGGAAGATGTATTCCGAAACCTTCTATTGAAAAATTACGGTACTGATGAAAACTTTGACATCATCATTAACCCTGACAAGGGTGATTTGGAGATTTGGAGAAATCGTGAAGTAGTTGCTGATGCTGATATTGAAGATAAAAACCTTCAAATCACACTATCTGAAGCTAAGAAAATAGATGAAGATTATGAACTTGGTGAAGAGGTAACTGATGAAGTTAAATTCTTAGATTTTGGACGTCGTTCAATTCTGACACTTCGTCAAAACCTATCAGCTCGTATTATGGAGCTTGAGAAGGATAATATCTTTAATACTTACAAAGACAGGATTGGTGAGATTATCACTGGTGAAGTTTATCAGATTTGGAAAAAAGAGATTCTTGTTATCGACGATGAAGGTAACGAGTTGATTATGCCAAAAACAGAGCAGATTCCTTCGGATTATTTCCGTAAAGGTGAAACTCTGAGAGCGGTTGTTGTTCGTGTTGAAGTGAAAAACAACAGTCCTCTTATTATTATATCCAGAACATCTCCTGTATTCCTTGAGCGTTTATTTGAACTTGAGGTTCCTGAGATTTTTGATGGATTGATTACAATCAAAAATATCGTTCGTACTCCTGGTGAGAGAGCAAAGGTTGCAGTAGAATCATACGACGAGCGTATTGATCCTGTTGGAGCTTGTGTTGGTATGAAAGGATCGAGAATTCACGGTATTGTTCGTGAGTTGAGAAACGAAAATATCGACGTCATTAATTATACAACAAACACCTCTTTGTTTATTTCACGTGCACTTAACCCAGCCAAAGTAAACTCGGTTAAGTTTAACGATGAAACTAGCAAAGCTGAAGTATACTTAAATCCAGAAGAAGTATCTTTGGCAATTGGTAAAGGTGGTTTAAATATAAAACTTGCAGGTCAACTTACTGGTTACGAAATAGACGTTTATCGTGAGAAAGTACAAAGTGAGGTTGAAGGTGAAGAAGATGTAAACTTGTCAGAATTTAATGATGAGATTGAAGCTTGGATCATCGAAGAATTTAAGAAAATAGGTTGCGACACTGCCCGTTCTGTGTTGGAACTTACAGCAGAGGAATTAGAAAAAAGAACAGATCTTGAGATCGAGACTATTGAAGAAGTATTAAATATCTTGAATTCAGAATTTGAATAGTCAGTTTTAATCCTCAATATTTTTAGTTTAAGATACAGACATTTAACAGTTAACTTCAGAATATGACAAAAGTCAATAAAAATATAAGACTTAGTAAACTAGCACGAGAATTCAATGTAGGTATTACTACTATTGTGGAATTCTTGAACAAAAAAGGGATTGAAATGGATTCAAACCCTAATAACAAAGTGTCCGGAGAGGCTTATGATATTCTTGCAAAAGAATATAGTTCAGATTTGAATCTGAAGAAGGAATCCGAGAAAGTAAATCTGAAGAGCACGCGTGAGAAGAAAGATCCGGTATTTTTGGAAGGTTCGGAACCCGTGAAAGAAGAAACTGTAGAAACGCCTAAAGAAGAAGAACCAAAGAGTGCTGTTAAGGTTGTTGGGAAAATTGATTTAGATGCTGTATCGAAACCAAGTAAGAAAGAAGAAGCAAAGGTAAAGGAATCGAAAGTTGAGGAGAAGCCGATGAAGAAAGACGAAACTCCTGTATCTAAGAAAGAAGTTGCGACACCTAAGGCTGAATCTAAAGAAAAAGCTAAACAACCTTCGGAGGCTAGTCCCGAAGAACAACCTGTGAAAATGGAATCGCCTAAAAAAGAGGAAGCAAAACCATCTGACAAGAAAGATGAATTTAAAGTGATTGGGAAAATTGATTTGAATGCAATGAATCAAAGAACCCGTCCTGCTAAGAAAACAAAAGCAGAAAAGGATGTAGAGAGAAAAGAGAAGCAGAAAACTGTTACTCCTCCTGCAACTAAAAAGCCTGTTGAAAGCAAACCTGCTAAAACAACAGAAGCGACTCCTGCAACAAAGATAGAGAAGAAAGAAGAAGAAATCTTCAAGTCTTCAACTCAAAAATTGACTGGCCCTAAAGTTCTAGGAAAAATTGAACTTCCTGTTGAGAAGAAAACATCACAGGCAGATAAAGATAAAGCCAAAAATCAGCGCAAGAAACGTAAGCGTATCAAGAAGGATGGCGAAAAAGTTAATGTCGCTGCTCAAAAAGGAACCAACAGACCTAAGGGTACTGGTGCCGGAGCAGGTAATGCCAGACAAGGTGGCAATGACCGAAATAAAGGGAAAGATTCTAAATTTAATAAGCTGAGAAGAAAAGCGCCTGTTAAAAAAGAGGTTAGCGAAGAAGATGTTCAAAAGCAAATTAAAGATACTTTAGCTAGATTAACATCTAAGGGTGGAAAATCGAAAGGCTCAAAGCACCGTCGCGATAAGCGTGACATGGCCAACATCAAGCAACAAGAAATTGCTGAAAAGAAAGAGGCTGAAAAAAACACAATTAAGCTTACTGAGTTCGTAACAGTAAGTGAACTTGCTTCGATGATGGAGGTTACTGCAACCCAAATTATCGGAACATGTATGGGACTTGGTCTATTTGTATCAATCAATCAACGATTGGATGCTGAGACAATTTCAGTTGTTGCTGATGAGTTCGGTTTCGAAGCCGAATTCGTTAGTGTTGAAATTCAGGAGTCTATTATTGAAGAAGAAGACAAAGAAGAAGATTTAATTGACAGAGCTCCTATTGTTACCGTAATGGGTCACGTTGACCACGGTAAAACATCATTACTTGACTATGTTCGTCATGCGAATGTAATCGATGGTGAAGCAGGGGGTATTACTCAGCATATTGGTGCTTACAATGTGAAACTTGATGATGGAAGACGTGTTTCTTTCCTTGATACACCGGGTCACGAAGCCTTTACAGCAATGCGTGCTCGTGGTGCTCAAGTTACCGATATTGTTATTATTATTGTTGCTGCCGATGATAACGTGATGCCACAAACAATTGAGGCAATCAATCACGCAAGTGCAGCAGGTGTACCAATCGTATTTGCGATCAATAAGATCGATAAAGATGGTGCAGATCCAGAAAGAATTAAGAGTGAACTTGCTAACATGAACTACCTGGTTGAAGACTGGGGTGGTAAATATCAGTGTCAGGAAATTTCAGCGAAAAACGGTGTTAACATCGAAGAGTTACTTGAAAAAGTATTGCTTGAAGCTGAACTACTTGAATTGAGAGCAAATCCAAAGAAACGTGCGATTGGTTCAGTAATTGAATCATCACTAGATAAAGGTAGAGGTTACGTTACAACTTTATTGGTTCAAGCAGGAACACTTAAAGTTGGTGATATTCTACTAGCAGGTAGTTACACTGGTCACGTTAAGGCTATGTTTAACGAACGTGGTAAGAAAATTGATGCAGTTGGTCCTTCGGAACCAGCATTGATTCTTGGTTTGAATGGTGCACCACAAGCGGGTGACAATTTCAATGTAATGGAGAGTGAGAAGGAAGCTCGTGGTATTGCTAACAAACGTGAGCAATTACAGCGTGAGCAGGGTCTGAGAACTCAGAAGCATATTACTCTTGATGAAATTGGTCGTCGTATTGCTATCGGAAACTTCCAGGAACTTAACGTTATTGTTAAGGGTGACGTGGATGGTTCTATTGAGGCACTTTCTGACTCATTAATCAAACTATCAACTGAAGAAATTCAAGTAAACGTTATTCATAAAGCTGTTGGTCAGATTTCTGAATCAGATGTTATGCTTGCAACCGCTTCTAACGCGATTATTGTTGGTTTCCAAGTAAGACCTTCAATCGGAGCAAGACGAATTGCTGAGAAGGAAGAAATCGATATCAGATTGTACTCAATTATCTACGATGCTATCGAAGAATTGAAATCTGCAATGGAAGGTATGCTTTCTCCTGAGATTAAAGAAGAGATTGTGGCTACTGTTGAGGTTACTGAGACATTCAATATATCTAAAGTTGGTACAATTGCAGGTTGTATTGTTCGTGAAGGTAAGATTAAGCGTAGTTCTAAGATTCGTTTAATTCGTGAAGGTATCGTTATTTACTCCGGAGCTCTTGGTTCATTGAAACGATTCAAGGATGATGTGAAAGAAGTTGCAAAAGGTTACGAATGTGGATTGAATATCGAGAAATACAACGACATTAAAGTTGGCGATATGGTAGAAGCTTTCGAAGAGGTAGAAGTTGCTAAGAAGCTAAAATAATAGCTTTACACACATATTTAAAGAGGCTGTTTCAATATGAAACAGCCTCTTTTTTTATATTTGCAATTATGATACCAGATTAACACCAAAATCTATCATTTTGTAAAATGTTTCTTTTCAGACACCTTCTTTTAAAAGCTACAAGCTAACTTTTACTTTTATGCCTGATCTATCTAAAAATCATTTCACCTTATTTAAGAGATGATTCTGAAATTGAATTAATTCTAGCTAAAACTAAGTTTCACTCGTTTCTACTTACAAGATAGAAAGCTACATCAAAAATTAGGGCATAAAAAAAGCCCCGATAAATCGAGGCTTCATTATATTTTAAGGCTACTATTAAAGTAATTCTTTGTACTGCTCAGCAGTCAATAGATCTTCAAGTTCTGAAGCTTCAGCAATATTTACTTTAATAATCCAACCGTCACCATAAGGATCAGAGTTTACCAAGTCTGGAGCATCTTCCAACTTCTCGTTGAATTCCAATACTTCACCACTCAATGGCATAAACATATCAGAAACAGTTTTTACAGCTTCAATAGTTCCAAAAACTTCTTCTCTATCCAAAGTCTCACCTTCAGTTTCAACTTCGATAAAAACGATATCACCTAATTCTCCTTGAGCAAAATCAGTAACACCAATAAAGGCTGCATCACCTTCAACACGAATCCATTCGTGATCTTTTGTAAACTTTAAATTTTCAGGTACGTTCATGATAATTCTTGTTTAAGTCTAGTTCTTTATTTTGCCCCAAATTTACATTTTTTTTCCAATTATTAACCAAACTCTTATTTCAAAATAGGCTTTTGTTTATGTTATTGGACATAAGTCTATTGAGCTAAGGTAAAGCGTACACTAACACCAAATTCGGTTGTTGTAGTTGGATAAGAAAGAGAAACATAAGGCTCGTTAACAATTCTATCGTAATATAAACGAAGGTTGAAACGACTACTTAAAACATAATCTGCCGACATTTTTATAGTTACAACTTTCTGCCCCGATGTCAATTGATCAACTTCATCAACAATCTTTCTAATAATTGTATTATTCTTTCTAATAGACAAGTCTCCACGAAGATTTAAACTACTATTAAATTTCTTCTGACTCGACCCCTGACCGATAATTAACCCTAAATTGTCAAATCGATAACCTAACCCAAATATAAATTCGCTTGAAGCAACCTCAGTTAACTGCGTATTTGCAAGACTCAATATTAAATTACGTGTTCGTTTAATTTCGAATGTTGTAGTGAAATTATTTTTCCACATCATATCAACATTAATCAAAGGATTAAACTGTTCGTTAATTGAAATAGAGTTGGCTTCATACATAGGTAAATAATCTCCTACCAAATCAAATTCATCAGAGAAACCATTATTGTCTGCCGTGAAATTCAAGTTGTTATTATAAGCCCCAATATTATAAGTTGAAGTGTAGGAATGGTTCATATTAATCGACTTGAAATAGCGCTTCACAAATGGAATCTTCGATAAACCATCAAATGTTACCCTCCAGTTCGGCATCATCTTCGTGATGCTTGGGAATAGCTTATTATACTTACTTCCTCCTCCACCATATGCTTTCAGAAAGGCTGGAATAAGCACTTCTTGAGAAGTTGGACCATAGCCCTCATAATAACCTTTTACAATAACTTCTTTTCCGTCTACTTCTATGGTTTTAGGATGATCCTTGTAAGCCTCTCCCCAACGTTTCTTAGCCAAACGAAGAGACTCAGATTTTCTTGCTGTCAAAAATTCATCGAAGTATTTAGATGAATAATCGCCTGTATTTCCAATACTAAAGAAAGCAGATTTCATACTCATAAAAGTCATACTGAAATTACCTGTTAAGGTTTTGTTTTTAGCATCGAACACTGGCTGATCAATTGAAGACTCAGTTTCGTTATAGATATAGAACTCATTTGTATTTTTCGAATAAGTTCTGTTTGCATTCAAGTTAATTTTCAATCCCTTTATTGGCTCAATGGTCGATCGGAAAGTGAAATTCTCAGTATGTGTCATCACGTAAGGTGCATTCAGTGTCGGATCGGTTGTAATCCATCCCTTACGCGCCGCATCAGCTGCAAAGTTTCTATCCTGATTACCTATTAGGAAATTAAATCCTGGAGCCTTAGAACCATTATAAGTCTCACCTCCAAAGAAATTTGTTTGAGGTAAATACCCAGGTAAAGTCGTAGAATTCGTTTCCGAATAACCTATTGAGATATTTCTTACACTCATTCCTAATCTTAAAATACCTTCACCGGCTTTCACCAATATGTTATCCCTCTCTTCTACCCTTCCACTAATTCTAACCCGAGCATTTTTCACTGATTTCTTTGCAATTACTCTTACCCTATTTCCTGAAAGTGGGCGGTACTCAACTCGAACTTCTTTTCCTTCCAAATCGTAAACCTTCACTTGGATATCTTTAGTGCCTAATTTATGGAAAACCGTTTTCCCTACATTAGCTTTTAGTTCATCAATTTCTCCCTCAAAATTAACTTTCTCGTATTTCTTACTTCTCGATTTATAACGACGAGAACTGCCGTACTTCTGATTAATTCTTTTTAGAAATTTCGATTTATTATAAAGGTTTACCAAGTTCATTTGTCCATTCACTTGAATGTTGTTCGAGTTACGAACAATATTTCCATGATCAAATGATTCATCTTCGAGAATAGCACCAGCATTCCAATCGTATGATCCCGTATAGCGGGTTGTTAATGAAGTCCAGTTTAAAAATGGAATTTTATTAATTGGTACCTTATAGGTCACGTTAAAATTATGGTGATACTTTACATTACGGCCACCGTCCATAATATTATTCCAAATCGAATCCTTCCAAATATTATAAGCATCACGATCTCTATCCTTATCAACGATTCCATCAGGTTCGTCTATACGAGAAGTATTGGTTGCTGAAAAATCAAATTTAAGGTTCTTAGTTAAATTATACTTCAAATCGTAATAACGATACCAATTGAAATTCTTATCGTAAGTTGGTGTTATTAATAAATCCGGTTGTTCAATATTTCTAGTTTCAATTTCTCTGTAATATCTCTGAATATCCGACCGAACCGAAAGTTGCGTTGGCATCAAATAAAAGTTGAAATCTCGTAACATTCGCAAATAAGGCGATCTTAAAGCTTTCGATTTCTTAAATGGCGAATAGTTCTTTGGTCGTGAACTGTAAGTATAATTCAATACACCTCGGTAGTTTTTCTCCAAGTCGCGAACCTTATTCACATTTCTTGAATAAGTTTCGTTAAACGAATAAGTAGCAGATAAATTCGAAACATCTAAAAGTTTTGCCTTTCCATCTTGTTTCTCTATTCTAACATTTGTCAAGTTAAAACTCTTACGTTTGGTATAATCCTGGGCGATATGCTTAATTGAATCTCGTTCCTTTTTATTAGCAGCCTGAGCTAGTGCTACGTCAAGTGGAATATCAGGATCAAGAGGGTTATATTCTGGATTTGCTGTTTCTTCAGATATCGCATAATACATAGGAATTCTCACTCCTGATTTTTCCGGGAAAAATTTTCCCAACTCAAGGCTAGCCGAGAAGTCGTATTGGAAAATATCCTCTTTATTTCTACTATTCACGCCATCTTCGATACCACCAAAACCAGCAGTCATTTTACTACCCGCCCAAGTCAATGTTCCAAGGTCGGCTAATTTAGTCGTTACTCTAAGGTTAGCCGCCCAACCACCATCTTCATCAAAATCGGTCAAACGTAATTCGTTTAACCAAACCTCAACAGATTTTTGCTCACCATCATTTTCAATACCTTCCTGAGGATAACGAATACCAATCATTACAGTACGAACATTAGCCAGGTTAGGATTACCCTTAATACTAATAATATTATCCTCTGATATAGCTTTCGCATTCTGATCAAGCTCTTGAACATTTCTACTAAACACAGTTAGTAAATCAGTTGTGGCACCTGCCTGACGCATTTCATTATTTCTCATCTGTTTAATTCCAGAGAAGAGGTTCAATTTAAAATCAAAGCGATTAGCATCTGGCCAAACGATCAGTCTATCATCCAGATTTTCGTTGGTGTATCTGCCATGAGGCGTCAGCTTAAGTGGTATTTCGTATTCATAGTAGTTGTTCTGATAATCCGATCCCATTCGAATGAAAACGCGTAAGTCGTCATCTTCAAGATTAAGGTTGGCAATTTGTTCTGCATGCACATCCATCTTTAAGCGGCCATATTTACGAACATCCATATTCAGAGTTTTGTAGGCTGCCTTTGCATCACCTTCTTCTAAATCTGTTACTTTTAATTGGATGGCTTGCTCATTCAACTGCAACAACTGTGGATTACTTGGGTCCACAACACGATCGATACCTGGAGGCAAGACGTAATTAACAGGTTCCTTCTCCGCATTTTCCTCAATATTAACAGCTGAAATTTCAAAACGAGTATCTTCCGATGACGGCGTTAGGTCTGGCTTAAGCGTTTGATCGTATTTTCTCCAATCATCACGAACCAAATCTAAACTTGCAAAACGTAAAACAACTTCTTCTTCAAAATTTTTCATCAACATTCTCATGAAACGAATAGAAGTGAAATCATTGATATTACCCAATTTATTACTATGCTCTTCCACTGGTACCTTAAACTGAAACCAGTTTACAGTTCCTTTTGTTCCATTAGCCAGATCAACCGTACTCTCAACCTTATTTACAATAAAGTTTTGACCCACTTGCATTTCATCTGGCGCTAGGTGGATTTTATATTCATAATAAGCCTCTGTCTCACTCAAAGTATTATCATGATTAATATCCTCAACATCTGGTAAAGTTGTTGCTGAAGTTGGATAAGATTCAGGTGATAAATCTGCTGTTGGCGAGTTACCATCAGGTCCATTAAAATTCTTATATCTTTCAAGAATACTTACCTCATTAGCATCAAGTTCACCACCTCTAAAATAATGGAAGTTATCACTTGAAGGGTCAGTTATCGCATTTGAATAGGCCTTAGATCCCGCACCTAAACTAGCCGAGTTCTGAACATCTAAAATATATTTATCAAAAAATGTTTTTTCATCCTCGGTAGATAATCCATCCATACCAACATCCTGATAACGGCGTGATTGATTATCATTATCAAAAGCATTTACTAAGGACTGAACCAGCGGTACACGTCCCCATACTGTTGAATCAACTAAAACAATATCCGATCCAGTTGGCAAACCATTCTCAAATCCCTTTCTTGAGTCACGTAAAATATCCTCTGAAATATTCCCTAGGTTGATTAACACATCACCACCTTTATGCGTCTTGTCATAAGCAAATGGATCCATCATCCAAAACTCGATATATGCAATGTTTGCAGCTTCAAAGTCATTGGTTTCAATCTTACGCATAATACCTCCCCAACGAGTTTCCGGATCTCTCAAGGTTCCATCCTCATTCATACCTGTTGAAATATCTGAAAATCCGTCAACATCGAAGTTATATGGCCCTTTTTCCGATGGGTAATAGGCTAAATTTAGAACCGAAATATTCGTAGGAACTCCAGTTGCAGTTTCCTTATTTGGCCAAATTTCTTCTTCATAAATTTCACGTACATAGTGATTTGATAATTGCTCCTTATCAGAACGAATATGAGCAGGCGTAGTTGAAGTGTTTCTATTAAAAAGCGGATCAATTACATACCAAGCTAATTTTGCTCGATTATAACCATATGCCAAATCATTATTCAAATCTCCTTCTTTAAAATCGGGATGATTTTGTGGTGTACTTGCTAAAACCCAGGAGTTATAGTTCTTCATATCAATAGAAGTTTCAGTTCCTTCGAAATCATCGATATAAGCCGTTCCTGAGCTACCAATCGCTTTATTATGTCCTGGCATTAGCTGGGCAAATTCACCTTCAATAGAAATTTGAGATGGTTCCTTAGTTTCTATAAATGGAAGTTTATCAACCAAATTGGTTAAGAACATCGATTCTGTCCTATATGATCCATTTAAACCCCAAATGGTATTCGAAATAGGTTCATCACCAATATTTACCTTCTGCGTTAAAGGCTGTTCAGACAAGTGCATAACTGTTGCACCTAAATTAAAATCGTTGTTAAATTGGTAATCCATTTGAACCCCAACCAAAGTTTTTGTCTGAATATTGAATAATGAATTACTTTCCGAAGAGATAGAGATTGGTGTTCCAGCTTCCAAAAGAGCTTGGTTAATAATCTTCACTCTACCTAGTGTGTAGTCTACAGTGTAGTCAATATTCTCTATAAGCTTAATTCCCCCGGCTTTAACTTCAACCGATCCTGGCTGAACATTCAATGCATTCAAAGAAATTTCAGATCCACCACTAGATTTATAACTACCCTTAAGCGTGTACTTGTTCTTTTCAGCTATTTGTTGAGCTTCATTTTGTGTTTTCTCATATAATTCATCAAAAGCATATTTATCAGCAATTGCAGCATTTGTAATCTTCGATCGAAGATAAGATCCAAAAGGCTCAGTAGAAGGGAAAATGACACGCCCCTTATTAGGATAAATAGTTAAAGCATCAAGAAAGTCAAACATCCCATCGGGACTTGGATCTAATTGCGAATTCAAGTTATCAAGGTTCATCAACCTTAGTAAAATCTCATTCTTTCCAGCACCATCAACATCTAAATAATTCAATTGAGAACCTGCCTGATCGTTTTGATAAAGAACATTCAGAATAAAATCCTCAGCATTAACTTGGTAAGCTCCAATATTATAGATATTCTTCATCATTAACTCCCAGGTAGGAAGTGTAGGATTCAAATTAGTTCCTTTAATCAGCTTCAAAACCAAAGATTGAGGAGCACTAACACCTGTGCTGGAAAATTCACCAACCTGAAATACTTCCCCATTCGCAGTAAACTGATAAGCAACCGCAAGAACCTCATCTGCATTCAACGACTGATTCAAAGAAATATAACCCAAACGTCTGTTTAAGGTATATTCTTGCTCTGACAACAAGCGAGCATTTTCTACTTTCTCATAATCTTTTCCCGCTGAGAAACCTGGTGCCAATGGCGAAAGTGTATTGGTTACCTGATTAATATCACGAATATTTCCATAAGTCGTGGTCATCAAATCGTAAGCATTGTTTCGTGAGTTAGCTGGGTAAATACCCGATTCAGTTTCAGAAAACAATGCTGTATTATGAATATTACCTTGGTTTTCACCCAAATCTACAAACCCAACAAAATTTCGAGAGTCTTCAAAATTTGAATTTTTATTGGTAATCCAAACTTCAATTTTATTAATACTAACTGATGAACTCACAACCGGCAATTTAGCCATTGCCTGATCGTAATTATCGTAAAAGTATTTTGATAAGAAAAAGTGGCGATTGGCTTCATATTTATCAGCAGAAATTTCGAATTCACTCTTTTGAGCTCCATTCTCCATATTCACAACCTTGGTTTCTCCTTTTTGCTGCGAAAAAACAGATGCTACCGAAAGTTTCCCAAATTGCATTTCTGTCTTAACACCAAATAGATTCTGACCTCCAGTAATTAAGGTATTTGAAATTGGCATCGAAACATTACCAGCTTCAACTTTTCTAATGATGTTATCTTCATCACCATTATACTCCAGCTTCATCTGATTTTCGTAATCAAAAGTCGCTTCGGTATTATAATTCACTTCCATAGAAAGAATGTCTCCGACTTTACCAGAAACACTCATTTGTATCTTCTCATTAAAATCAAAACTAGTCGTCTTTCTTAATTCCTCTGGAATCGTTGGATTATCAACTTTAGTGGTACTAATCCCGAAACTAAGCTCTGCAGCTCCTTGTGGTTTTATCGAGATAGCCGTATTACCAAACAGCTTCCCAAACACTTTTGACCCCAGAAATGATCTTTGATCTCTACCGCTAACATTTCTGTCAGAAGCAATTCGTTCCATCCAATAATCACGAAGTGCATTTTGATTTTGCTGTGCCTGAAATTCCTCCTTCGACATTGAAGTTGAATTACGATAATCCATGCCTCCAATTCTCTTTTTAAGAATATAGTTTCCAGTCACTGGGTCGTAAACAATTGTTGTTTCTATATTTGATGGATCTTTCAGATATAAAGGCGATTTTGTCTGATCACCCTTTAAGTTTGTGTCATCTTCATCCTCGAATGCATAAGGAAGTTTTTTATCCTTAGCATTTTTCTTTTTCGCCTTATTAAACGGTGACTTAGGATTGCTGATACGATTCACACTTTTATTCAAGGTGGTATCCTGTTGCAAATTCTCATATGCAAAAGCGTCCGCTTTCAAGGCCGAATCACTGAATGATAAACCAAGAATGAATAGAAATACGAAGGCTAATATGTATTGAACAAACTTTTTCAAGAAATAGGGGTTTTGATTCAGGTTTTTACAGTTGTTTAAGAGCTAATTTGATAAGTTCCTCAACATTAGCTGGAGGATTTACCTTAATAATTTTGTCAAGAACTTTGCCAATAGAATTTTTCGCAAAACCAAGCATTACTAAAGCAGATAACGCTTCATCCTTAATTGTATTGTCCTGAAACATTACAATTTCACCTATTTCGTCTTCTTTACCTATCTTATCTTTAAGTTCAATAATAATTCGCTGGGCTGTTTTTGCTCCAATACCTTTTACATCTTGTAATGTTTTAGCATTATTGGAAAAAATGGCCTTTTTCACTTCTTCAGCTGTTAGTGAAGAAAGCATCATACGAGCCGTATTCGCTCCAACACCAGAAACAGAGATTAACAGACGAAAAACTTCTCTTTCTTTCAACTCTTTAAAACCAAATAACAAATGTGCATCGTCACGAATAACCTGATGCAAATACAATTGCCCTGATACATGACCAGAAAGCTGAGAGTAGGTGTTCAATGTGATATTGATAAAATAACCTAATCCATGATTTTCAACCACCACGGTTGTAGGGGTAAGATCATTTATATCGCCTTTGATATATTCGAACATATAGGTAGTTTAGATGAGTGTGTATACAATATATTCAAATCAGAAAAATTCAATTATTTTACCGATTGTCTTTTATTTTGATGATCGTTGCTAGGTGCTTTTACTTTCATAGGATCTTTACTTAACTCAGCATACTGCAATCTGTTTCTATAAACATCAATTGCCATATAAAGTGCCTTCTGAAAAGATTCCGGAGAAGCAACATTTGTTCCTGCAATAGCATATGCTGTTCCATGAGCAGGAGATGTTCTAACCTTAGATAAACCTGCTGTAAAATTCACTCCCGAATCAAATGACAGAGCTTTAAAGGCTGTTAAACCTTGATCGTGATACATCGCCAAAATTGCATCAAACTTTGAATAATCATTCGAACCAAAAAAACCATCCGCTGGATATGGACCTAGTGCCATAACGCCATTCTTTCTCGATTTTTCAATTGCAGGAATAATTACATCCTTTTCTTCTGATCCGATTAATCCATCGTCTCCTGCATGTGGATTCAAACTAAGCACTGCTATCTTAGGTTTACGTATTCCAAAATCCTGAACCAATGATTTATTTAAAATATTCAGTTTCTCAATAATCTTCTCTTCTGTAATATTCTCCGATACTTTTGAAATTGGAATATGTCCTGTAACAACGCCAACTCTCAATTTCTCGCTTATCAACAACATTAAAGATTTTCCCGAATTGATTCGCGACTCTAAGTACTCTGTGTGTCCTGGAAAAACAAAATCCTTCGACTGAATATTCTTTTTATTGATAGGTGCTGTTAGCAAAACATCAATACTTCCATCATTTAGATCCTTTACTGCAGATTCTAAAGATGCTAATGAGGCAGCTCCGGCACTTGATGTAGATTTACCTAATTCAACTTTTATATTCTCATCTGTACAGTTAATTACATTAACTCTTTTAGGATGAGAATCGTTTGCTGTTTTGATATTATTTAAGCTAAACTCATCGATATTAAGTGCCTTTTTGTGATAAGCAGCAACCTTTGGCGAACCATAAATAATAGGTGTGCATATTTCTAAAACACGAGAATCCATCAAGGTTTTAATAATAACCTCGTATCCAATTCCATTTATATCACCTTGAGTTATTCCAACTTTTATTTTAGTGTCTTTCATCTGTATGTATTTTATATATATGGAGTGGATTGCCTGCTTAAAAAATGCGTGCTCGTAAATTAACAAAACTTCTCTTCCTTATAATCGCTAACGCCGTATATAAAAGAGCAATCCGAATATGTTTTCACAAAAGTAATAAGATTAAAGAAAAGATCTATTATAATCACTAAAGCCTATTTATTGCTTGCAACTGTATTTGATTATAACTTATCTGGGTTCTCTTTAAAATAATTTCGAATAAGCACTTTCTTTAGCTCTCGTTGAATAATCAATTCTGCTAAAAGCCGGTGTTTATCGACATTAGGGTATTTTAACTCGTTTTTAATAATCTCTTTTTCACTCAAGTCAATCTGATATAAGAGTAAAACTAACCTATGATAATCCTGAGAAAGCATAAATGCAACATGTTCCTCTATCTGGGTCATTAGCTCATTATATGCCCCAGAAGGATCTCCTGAAAATTTCACTTCGAAACCAAATTGATAGAAATCCTTCTCAATTTGCTCAGCAACTTGTTTCAATATCTCAAGCTTATCTCGATACTTGGAAACTTCAACTTTTTTATAATCGGGAAGATTCACATTGTCATTTTTAGTTTCAGCATTCAATTTCAACTGCTTCGAGTTATGAATTTTTCTTCTTTTTCTTAGCCTCTTCCTTTATTGGCTTGTATGAATACATAATTGCTTCAAGCTCTCTCAACAACTCTCTCTTATCTTGATTCGGACGATACACGTATGCATCCATACAAATGACACGATTATTCTCTGAATCTAAAAATGATAGATTTACAAAAGGTCCACCCATAAAATCACCTACAACTTTCCAAAGACCTCTCATTTCAACAGCGTAATTATCTTGAAATTCAAAATGACTAACTGAAATTGGGAAATTATACTCTGTAGACATATAACTATCTTTTGCAGAGCCAGGAACCAGATCTTTAAGTAATGCATTTCTCAAACCTAAAATAGCATCCTTTTCAAACATATCTTCACTAAGATAATCGTATGTATAGATAAACATACCTTGACTTGATTCTGGCGTTTCCTTACTTACCCAATAAAAATCAGGCTCTATTTTCTTAACCTCATATCCAGATGGAAATGCAAGAGTAAATTTCTTTTCTTCCTTCAAATAATCAAAAATCTCTTGAACGGGAGCTTTAGAAATAACACCAATCTTACGTTCTCGTTCGCTACGAAGAAAATAAGCTAAGATCTTTGTTCTGTTTTCCTTCAATACCTCTAACATCTCTTTATTGTTGCTTGCTTCTACTCGCATAAAAGCTTGCGTGCGTGCATACATATTGTCTTTAACAACCAACTTAGGTTTCTTAACCGATGATGCAACTTTAATCTCTAAAATGCTACGATGTGTTTTAAACATACTCGTGAATGCCTCCTGGTTTAATTGAAACACATCCATTACAGGTTCATCCTGTGGCATACCAACCTGAATATCATTAAAAATCGCTTTAATAGAATCACCAACAGAGCCTTCCCAAAGCGCTTTACTGGTCAGCACCAACATTTCACCAGATTGACCTGTTACCGTTGGCATTAGGCTCTTAGTTGTTTTTTTACATGAACTAATGCTTGTGATAAGAATCAAACAAACGACACTTAATCTTATAATCGATTTCATAACTAACATTTAATTTTAATTATCTTATTTTCATTCGCTTTCATAATAGAAAGCTATAATTTATTAATCCTTTATGAATTTCGATTCGAATTACCTTTTAAACCAAAATTCGATATTGACCTCGTTTCTGAAACAGGAATCCAAACTTTTAATTTTTGTCCAATATGCAGAATATCTCCAGTCAGGTTATTCCATTTTTTAATATTGGTACTTGTACAAGCATATTTCATTGCGATTTTGTGAAAAAATTCTCCTGCTTGAACAACATGAATAATACATTTCTTTCCCTCTTTCGAAGACATGTTTTTCTCTATATCCCGATATAAAGTTTTTGTTTGTGGAGCATTATATAGCTGAGATTCTTTCTCGACGTATGCAAGCACTTTATCTACCGGTAGAGTCAATTTTGCTGGCAGCTCACTTTTAGGTATAAAATCCAATTTATAAATTGGATTCAATCGTCTCAAATTATCTATTGATATATCCAATGCTTTCGAAACATTCTTTAAGGAGATAGGCTTTTTTACATTTACATCTGAAAGCTTAAGATATGAGAACTGCATATCCTTTGGCTCAATATTATGTTCCTGATTGTAATTCATCACATAGTTTACAGCAATAAATGCTGGTAAATACGATCGAGTTTGTTCTGGTAAGAATGGTGCAATTTCCCAAAAGCTTGTTTTACCTCCCGAAGCTTTAATCGCATCACGAACAACACCTGGGCCTCCATTGTAAGCCGCAATTGCTAACTGCCAATCTCCAAAAATTCGATATAAATATTGAAGATATTTACATGCTGCATCTGTCGACTTTACAGGATCCATTCGTTCATCAACATAAGAGCTGATTTTTAAATCGAACATACGACTAGCATGATACATAAATTGCCACAAACCTGTAGCTCCTGATCGAGATCTTGCTTTGGGGTTCAAAGCAGATTCAATTACAGCAATATATTTCAATTCGAGGGGTAGATCGTACTTGTCAAGATATTCTTCGAAAATAGGAAAGTAGATTTCGCTTAAACCTAAAATCCGGGATGTTTTTTCACGATGACGAACAGAATAAACATCAATATATCGTTTTACCTTATCGTTGAAATCTAGTTGCACAGGGCTCGCCTCATTCAGCTTATCAATACGCCAAGCATAATCTTCATTTGTGAAAGTAGGAAGGCTATTATTCAACTCTTTATTTCCTTCAGCCTTATCATCAACTAAGATTTTCTCTTCACAAGTTGATAAGTTCCCCTTTTCGGTAGCCAGGCTTTTATAAGACGAGCTTAGTAGAACTACTGAAATAAATAAGATTTTAAAAGCTGATATCGTATATCTCATCGGGAATAATCACTTCAAATTTAAGTATGCATTTTGGCGGAATTAAGATAAGCATTTTATCCTTGCATCAGACCAAAAAACAATCAATATTGCCGTAATTATATCAATTCTTAAAAGTCAATAGACGAGATGTATAATTCTTTGAAATTAAAGGCATAAAAAAAGGCAGGTTTCAAAACCTGCCTTTCTATTATTTATCTTTTAACTCCTTTTCGTCTTTATCATTGTCTTTCTCTTCGGTATCCGTTGCTTTTTTAAACTCCTTCATACCCTGACCGAGGCCTTTCATTAATTCAGGAATTTTCTTCCCACCAAATAAAAGAACAAGTGCAAACACAATGATAACAACTTGCCATGGACCAATCATCCCGGCTATTACAAAAAGGCTCATAAGTTTTTTTTTAAGTATTATACGTCACAAATATAACATTTTCATGTAAAGTATCAAGGCAGACGTCTGAATCACATATCAATCAAACTAATTGAAAGCCTTCATAATATCATTGGCATTAGCAAAAATTAATAAACCAAACAGAATAACCATACCTCCAATTTGAGCATATTCCATAAACTTATCGCCTGGTTTACGTCTTGTGATAATCTCGTACAATAAGAACATTACATGACCACCGTCCAATGCCGGAATTGGTAGAATATTCATAATTGCCAGTATAATCGACAAGAAAGCTGTTAAGTTCCAGAATGCATGCCAATCCCACCATCCGGGAAAAATACTTGCGATGGTACCAAAGCCACCAATAGATTTATACCCCTTTGTTTCAGATGAGAAAATTAACTTAAATTGCTTTAAGTAGGACTGTAGTTTATCAACTCCCTTATTAATACCTGCTGGAATCGCCTCTAAAAATGTATACTCAATTGTAGCAAACTCAAAATGATTAAAAGGTTTCATTGAAACGCCTAAAAGAGCATCTTCTCCAAGAGTTGTAGCAATCTCCTTGGTCACACCATCACGCTTAACCTGCAATAGAATTTTCTGCCCTTTTTGTGATTGCAAATACGCTAAGTATTCATCAAAGTATTTAATATCTTTTCCATTTACCAAGATCAACTCATCTCCTTTTTTAAGACCAGATGCTTTTGCAACTGACTCATCAGAAAACCCATTCACAATAAATGGCTGTAAAGGACGGCGTGGTGAAATTACCGGACTCATTGAAAATCCCTTACTACTCTTTGCCAATAAATCTGGAACGAAGGTTGACGGGATAGCGATATCCATCATCTGACCATCACGCTCAACCTGCATGGTTTTAGGCGAATTCAATAAAATATTGCTTAATATATCCGTATATTTTTTTTGCTTCTGATTATCTAACTCAAGAATCTTATCTCCATTTTGCAAACCAATACTTTGTGCCAAAGAATCACATACGTAACCATACTTTACATTCTCTGCCGGCAAATATTCATCTCCCCAAGCAAATAGTACAGCAATATAAATTACGAAGGCAAGAACAAAGTTAACTAAAACACCACCTACCATAATTAATAAACGTTGGTAAGCTGGTTTCGATCGAAATTCATAAGGCTCCGGTGGCAATGCCATTTGTTCCTTATCCATCGACTCATCTATCATTCCTGATATCTTCACATAGCCCCCCAAAGGAATCCATCCAATACCATATTCCGTCTCGCCTTTTTTATATTTAAAAAGAGAAAAACCTGGATTGAAGAACATATAGAATTTCTCAACTCGAGTTTTGAAAAGCTTCGCAAAAACAAAATGTCCTAATTCGTGAAGAACCACCAGAATGGACAAACTCAGTAGAAACTGAGATACTTTAATTAATATTTCCATTAAATTTCAATTAACTAATTCGTTAACCCAAAATAATTGGGTTTTGTCATCGACTAAAAAATCACGACAAGGTAAGTATTTTATATCAAAGAGGCTGCCAATTCTCTCACTTCGGCATCACTAGAAACATAATCCTCGTAAACCGGACGAGCTATAAAACTTGCTTTTTGCATACAAGTTTCAATAATATCACTCATTTGAAGAAAACCAACCTGATCTTTCAAGAAAGCTTCCACCATAATTTCATTTGCTGCATTAATGATACAAGGCATATTCCCTCCTTTATCCATCGCTTCATAAGCCAAAGCCAAATTTCTAAAATTCTTGGAGTCTGCTGGTTCAAAAGTCAAATTTGGATAGTCTAGAAAATTGAATCTTTCAAAACTAGTTTTCAGTCGTTTAGGATATGTTAAAGCAAACTGAATAGGTAATTTCATATCGGGTAAACCCATTTGAGCTTTCATAGAAGAATCTTCGAACTGAACCAAAGAATGAACTATAGATTGTGGGTGTACAATCACATCAACTTGTTCCGGCTTAAGATCAAAAAGCCATTTGGCTTCAATTGCCTCAAAGCCTTTATTCATCATACTAGCTGAATCTATTGTGATTTTAGCTCCCATGTCCCAATTAGGGTGCTTCAAAGCTTGTTTAGAAGTCACATCTTCAAGGAATTTTCTGTCTTTCCCCCTGAAAGGTCCTCCTGATGCCGTCAGGTATATTTTTTCAACAGGATTTTCAAACTCACCAATCAAGCATTGGAATATTGCTGAATGTTCAGAATCTACAGGATAGATACTCACCCCATTTTCAAGAGCCAATTTTTGAATGATTTCTCCTGCAACAACTAAAGTTTCCTTGTTGGCAAGTGCAATATTCTTTTTAGCTTCGATAGCTTTTATTGTTGGCAATAAGCCTGAGTAACCAACCATAGCAGTAAGCACCACATCAATAGATGACATTCCAACAACTTGAGAAATGGCATCTATACCTGCATAGACCTTTACATCCTCATCCTTCAATGCTTCAGACAAATATTCATATTTATCTTCACGAGCAATAACAACAACATCTGGCTTAAATTTCTTTGCTTGGGCAATCAACAAATCCACATTGTTATTTGCTGTTAATACATCAACAACAAACAATTCCGGGTTTGCTTCTACTACCTCTAAGGTTTGCGTTCCAATAGAACCCGTAGATCCTAAGATTGCAATATGTTTACTCATTTAGTCCCTTGCTTTTTTTTTATTACTTATTCCATTATTAGTTAATTGAATGGAATTTAAAATTTGATATAACTTTCAGGATTCAGAGCTTTTCCATTGTGCCACAATTCAAAATGCAGATGTGGTCCTGAAGTTAATTCTCCTGAATTACCCAGAATTGCAATTGCTTCGCCAGCTCTTACATATTCTCCCGGTTTTTTTAAAAGTTCCTGATTGTGTTTATAGATCGACACCAAGTCGTTGCTATGCTGAATATGAATAACATACCCTGTATTCAGAGTCCACTCAGCAAAAATAACCGTTCCATCCAGAACAGCAGAAATTCTCTCGTTCAAAGGACCAACAACATCAACACCATAATGACCTGCTTGGCCGTCATAAGCATTAGAAATCATCCCCTTCATTGGTGTAAAGAAATGAATGCTAGATATACCTCTTGCTTTATTTTCTCCGGCAATAGTCAGATTAAACTTCTCCTCAGCCTCATGCTCTTTTCTGAAAATAGAATCATTTTCTGATTGAGTAAACTGCAAGCCTTTATATTTTGGATCAACTATTGAATCTGCTTTATTCTGGATCGTATTTTCAAAATCATTCCCCGAAATCACATTCTTAATCCCTGCAAAAAAACGATCTCTCTTTTCAAGTTCACCAATCAAAGAATCAACCATCGTAACGTTCTGCTCAATCTTTCTTCTCATTTTTCCATCTGGGTAACCCGGAATGTATTCGCGCAATGGAGTAAAGGCAATCAATAAGGTTACAAACGCAATCAATAAAATAGAAAAGATTCCGGCAACAGTAAAAACATTCAACCTTGAAAGACGAAAAGTCAAAGCTTCCTCAAATGTACTCTCGTTAGAAATCGTTAAACGATACTTGTTTCTGAGTTTCTTAATGATGGCCTTCTTTTCTTTAACTTCACTCATGTTGAATAATTTTGATTGACTAAAACATCAATTTATCTCTGTCAAAACCAGAGAAGGCAAAGTTATAAGAATTAAGCAAATTATAACGGAAGCCATCCTGAAAATAGCATTCCAATGTGTTTGTCCCATCTCAAACTAAATAGATGTTATAAAACATTATTGACAATATCACATGATGTAGGTATTGTAAGCTTTCCACAAAGGCTTTATGTTTGCATTTCCAAAGCTTTAAACTTTATAATGTTTGATGGAATTCTTTAGAAAGATAAAAACAGCTGTGCTGATAGCGCTTATTCCTGCAATGCTTGCATTGACTGGAAATGCTATCTTCAACTTGCATATCCACAAACAAACGAATGGTTGCTCCTTTATGCATGCTCACCCTACTCAGGATAACGGAGCACAAAAAGGTACTTCTCATTCTCACACTTGCAATGATTGTGTTTCGATTCAACAAATAACAGGTTTTATTTACATTGCGATTACAGCTCTATTTTTAGGCTTGCTTTTCGCAAAGCAATTAAGACAAATTCAAGTTGAATCCCTACAAGTAAAATTTGGCTACACAGCCAGCCCCCTATACAATAGGCCTCCTCCTTTCCTGGCTTAATACCGTCTTGTTTTATTTAGATTCCTCCTTTTGGGGATTATTATTTCACATGCACATGCATACATATGATCTTTATTCAAGATTATAAATGCAAATTAGAATAATAGATCTTCGATTTAAATTAGAATCTGAATTCATCAGGCAATATTCAACACAACTTTAGTTTTCGGCCAAACTAACTGGTCTCCAAAGTCTCCACAACTAAGATTATTCAGATTGTATTCAATCTGTTTACCTATATGCATTGTGTCAGGCTTATTTCAATCTTATTCTAATAAAACATCTATAAATGAAATTTATCACCAAACTAGGTCTTAGCCTGTTCTTAATAGCGTTATTATCCCTTATTGCATCTGCAAAAAACAATACAACAACAATTAAAGGGAAGGTTATAAATATTGCTAGTAACGAACCCGTATCCTTCGCCAGTGTAGCCTTAGAAGGCACATCGATTGGCGCAGTAACCAACTTCAATGGAGAATTTGAGATATTGAATGTTCCTGCGGGACATTGTCATATCGTTGCCAGTTGTGTTGGATTTCGAACTGACAAGAAACACTTCGATGTTAAACTTGGACAAGCAAACACACTTACATTCAAAATAAATGAAGACTTTATTGGGCTCGATCAAGTTGTAGTTACAGCCGATCGTAATAAGATCAAACGCAAGGATTCTCCGGTTGTAGTGAATTCAATATCAACAAAACTATTGCAACAAACATCCGCATCAAACCTAGCAGACGGATTGGTATTCTCTCCTGGTTTACGAGTTGAAAATGACTGTAACAACTGTGGTTTCTCGCAAGTGAGAATGAATGGGTTGGAAGGTCCATATACACAAATCTTAATTAATTCTCGTCCAATTTTCAGTGGGCTGGCTGGTGTTTATGGCTTGGAACATATTCCATCAAACATGATTCAACGTGTTGAAGTTGTACGTGGTGGAGGTTCTGCTCTTTTTGGTGGAAATGCCATTGCAGGTACAATCAATATTATTACTAAAGATCCAATCAGTAATTCTTTTAAAGCAGGCGTTAAGTATGGTGCCGTTGGTGTTGGTGCAGATGGTGCAGGGAGTGTTGCCAATGATATTACGGCTGATTTTAATGCCTCTGTGGTATCAGAAGATCACAAAAGTGGAATTTTCATATTCGGAATGAATCGTCAGCGCGAAGATTGGGATGCTAATGATGACGGTTATTCTGATTTGGTAAAATTAGAGAATATTAGTGCTGGTTTAAGAGCTTATCACAAATTTACCGATTTAAGTAAACTGACTTTTGAGTATCATGTAGTAGATGAGTTCAGACGTGGTGGTGATCAGTTAAATTTACCTGCACATCAGGCAAAAGTTGCTGAACAAGTCAAACATAGAATTAACTCAGGAGGGTTAGTTTGGGATCAATTCTTCAATAAGGACAGAAATAGTAAGTTTTCAGTATTTGCTTCTGCTCAACATATTGACAGAGATTCTTATTATGGTGCTGCAACACTGGAAGATTCAGATGGTAATCCATTAGCTATTCCAATCCCCGATTTCAGTTCATATGGAAAAACCGATGACTTAGCCGTTTCGGTAGGTGCACAATTCCATACTAAAGTTGACAACCTATTGTTATCTCCTGCTGATTTAACTTTTGGTATAGAAAATACTTACAATAAACTAAAGGATGATAAGCTGGGGTATTACGACATTGAAAAAAAGGAATTTACTCCAACCACTAATATTGCAGATCAAAAATCAAACACAATTGGTGCCTTTGCACAAAGTAAATGGGATCTTGGCTTCATGAATTTCCTATTAGGTGTACGTATGGATTCATACAATGTAAAAAACGATGAAAACGGACATGAAGAATCAAATACTGTTTTCAGTCCACGCGCCAATGTTCTGTTTAAATTATCAGAGCCTATGCAATTTCGTATGAGCTATGCTCGTGGTTTTAGAGCTCCACAGATTTTCGATGAAGATTTACATATTGAAGCTTCAGGAGCAAGAAGAATCATCCATGAAAATGATCCTAATTTAAAGGAAGAAACATCAAACAGTTATACTGCATCTTTAGATTACACCAAATCTTTTGGTAAAACTCAAACTTATTTCCTTGTAGAGGGATTCTTTACAGACCTGATAGATCCATTTGTAAATGAATTTGGAGATACTGATTCGGATGGAAACAAAGTGTCAGTTCGAACAAATGCCAAAGGTGCTGAAGTAAAAGGTGTGAACATGGAATTCAAAGTCGCTCCTTCTTACAAGTTAGATTTCCAAATGGGGATGACATTGCAATCGAGCAAATACGATGAACTTACCGATCAGGGTGATGATGATAATGAAGCAAATAGTTCTACAAAAAACATTATCAGAACTCCGGAACGTTACGGTTATTTTGCTATGAATTGGAAACCGCTTCACGAATTTACAACCACATTGAGTGGTACTTACACGGGACCAATGGATGTGATGCACCTTGCCGGTGGTTTAGACAATAATAACAAGCCTATTGAAACAGAAAGTTTGGTAAAATCAGATGACTTTATGGATATGAATATCAACTTCGCTTATCATTTCGATTTAGGCAAAGACATCAAACTTCAATTTGATTTTGGTGTGAAAAACATTTTCAACTCATTCCAGAATGATTTTGATCGTGGTCCTAGTCGTGACGCAGGTTACATTTATGGTCCTATGAATCCAAGAACAATTTATTTTGGTGTAAAATTAGGTAACTTACTATAAAAAGTTCATTTATAAAATTTAGTGATTCTATCGGTTAGAATCGGCGGAGTACAAACCTTAGGGTTTTGCTCCGCTTTTTTATTCCTATCCCTAATTAAAGCTTGGAGTAAGCTCTTGAGCTAGCATCCTTCAAATTTTGTGTAAATTGCATCTATTATTCAATCTACAAATAAATTTAAATGCTCAAAAAATCTATATTCCTACTAGCTCTTATTTATCTCACTTCATGTGCCGAGTTACAGACCATGGTTAATGAATATGCCGTAGAACAAAATAAGCCTTTAACATCTTTCGATGTATCACAAGGTTTAAAAGAGGCTTTGCTTATAGGTAGCAAAGAGGCTTCAAATATTCTGTCCATAAAAGATGGTTTCTACAAGGATGAGCTTGTTAAAATATTGCTACCTCCCGAAGCACAGACCATTAGTAAGCATATAAAAAAGATTCCTGGAGGAGATGATTTAGTTAACAAAGTTATACTCCGACTAAACCGAGCTGCAGAGGATGCCGTTGTTGAAGCCACTCCAATCTTCGCTTCTGCAATTACAGAAATGACTATTCAGGATGCCTTTGGTATTTTAAAAGGAGATAAGAATGCAGCAACCGAATATCTTAAATCTAAAAGCTATTCGAAGCTTAAGAGTTTATTTATGCCGAAGGTAAAAACTTCGCTTGATAAAAAATTAATAGCCAACCTTTCCACAAACGAATCGTGGCATTTACTGACTCAATCATACAATCAGGTTGCATCAAGTTTTGTAGGTCAACTTGCTGATATGAAAACGGTGAATTCTAAACTCGATGAATATGTGACAAACAAAGCTTTGGATGCTCTTTTTATAAAAGTAGCTGCTGAAGAATTGAAAATCAGAAAAGATCCGATGAAACGTGTTAGCTCAATCCTAAAAAGAGTATTTAGTCAGCAAGATTAAAATATAACAAAAGGCAGATCCCCAACAGATCTGCCTTTCTTCAACTAAACCTAACTAACCCTAATTAACAATCACAGTTCCATTATAAGCTTTATTTAAAGCATCAGATAACCAAGTTGGCTTTGCAAAGCCATTACCCGCACCTGTTGCGTTCGATTTTTCGGTAAATGGTAATCCTGAAACAGCTTTATCTGTATTACCTGTTCCCATCTGATCAAATTTTACGTTCGTAATGACGATGTCACCAGCAGCAATTCTAGCAGCAGCATCGGTATCACTCGATGATGCATAGAAATAAGCCTGTCCTTTATTATCAGCTAAACCACCAATTACGATATTATCGATATTCATTTTACCAGCACCTTCTTTCAAGTAGAATGGTTTCTCACCCATTCCAAATACAGTTAAGTTCTTTAAGGTTGCATCAGTCATTGGTGTTGCAGCTCCATTGTCACCATTATTTGATCCTTCGATCCCTGACTTAGCAGAATTTACAGACATCCAATTCATGCCAGTACCAGACCAGCCATCAGCGAAGTCGATTCCATCGTCACCACTTTCGTATGAAAGTAAGTAAGAGGCATCAACAGTTCCTCCGAAAAACTCCATGCCGTCATCACCTCCTTTATAAGAAACAACATACTCAACAGTTGTACCTGAACCTACTCCGAAAAGTGAAAGACCGTTGAATTCTTTTTCATTTGTGTACTTGTAACCCGTATATTCTAAACGTAAATAAGAGATCTTACCCGAGTTATCATCAGCTACATCGCCACCATAAGCTAAACCTGAAACCTCAGCACCTGCACTGCCTGCATTTGCTTTATTAGTAGGAGCCTTACCACAAACAACAAGTCCGCCCCAAGCTTCTGGCTCAGCTTTTTCACATGTCATTACCACTGGAGCATCAGCCGAACCATTCACAAAGATTTTTGCATCTTGTTCTACAGCTATATAACGTACATCCGTGTCTTCAGCACTTACTTCCGATGCAATAATCACAGTTCCTGCTGGAATTGTTAAACTCGCACCTGCTTTTACCACAACGGCTCCATTCAATACATATATGTTATTTGCATCCAATGTCATATCGTTTGTAATATCACCTTCGAAAGCCACTCGTGCAACCACAGGGTCCCCAAATACGGTTGTCGATTCATCAATAGTATTTAATGCATCCGAAACCCAATCTGGTTTATTAATTCCACTCCCTGCACCCTTTGCTTCAAGGTTTTCTCCAACTGTTAAGCCACTAACCGCTTTAGTTTGTCCGGCTTTCATATCAACAAAATTGGCATTTGTAACAATAATATCACCAGCACTTATTCTTGCTGCAGCATCGGTATCGCCAGACGAAGCATAAAAGAATGCTTGCTCTTTCTCAGCTACTAAACCTCCAATTACAATATTATTGATATTCATCATTCCGGCACCTTCTTTCAGGTAAAATGGTTTTTCACCCACACCATAAATAGTCACATTCTTTAGTGTCGCATCAGTCATTGGCGTTGCAGCTCCATTATCTCCGTTATTAGAGCCTTCAATTCCCGACTTAGCAGAGTTCATAGAGAACCAGTAATCACCAACACCTGACCATCCGTCAGCAAAGTCGATTCCATCGTCGCCACTATCAACAGATACCAAGTGAGAAGCATTTACTGTTCCTCCAAAGAACTCGATACCATCGTCACCACCTTTATAAGAAACTACGTAGTCAACAACAGTTCCAGAGCCTACACCAAACATAGATAGTCCGTTAAATTCTTTTTCGTTTGTGTATTTATAACCTGTGTACTCCAAACGTAAATATTCGATAGAACCCGAGTTGTCGTTTGGCTTATCGCCACCATAAGCTAAACCAGAAACCTCAGCTCCTGCGCTACCTGCATCAGCTTTATTGGTTGGAGCATATCCACAAACAACTAAACCTCCCCAAGCTTCCGCTTCTTTCACAGCCGAAGTCATTACAACTGGTGCCGAAGCAGTACCTTTAATATAAATTTTCGCTCCTTGCTCTACCGCAATATATCTTACATCAGCATCGCTTGTCGAAGTTGCAGTGGCCTCAATTCTTGTTCCCGCTGGAATCGTTAAACTTCCTCCTTTTTTTACTATTAATGCACCTGATAACTTATAGGTTTTTGATGCATCAAGACTAATTTCTTCACCATCCTTTATTTCACCTTTAAAATCTTCAGAGTTGAATTCCCCTTCAGGTTTTGGTGTTGGTTTAGGATCATCATCATCCGAACAACTTGAGAAGCCAAGTACCGAAACTGCCAATAAGGCCAATAATAACTTTTTCATTTTCTTTTTTTATTAGATTATAAAATGGATATCATATTTACAATTGATTATTCTAGAAGGTATAGCTTAAGCCCATGCTTAGTTTCACCCCTTTATTATAAGATTTCACAAGCCAATCCTGACTCGTATTTTCCTGTGTTCTTTCAATGTCTTGATTAAGTATATTCTTTGCTGAAAAGCTTAAGCCCCATCGCTTAATTTTTGATTTCAATACAAAATCAAGTGTGTGCACAGCTTTATCAACTTGATTACCCAAACTTGAATAGCCAATCAGATTCAAGCGATCGGAAACATAGCCATAAATCAAAGTCGATGTCACTGAATTTTGCCCGTCATTCCATGCATATTTATAAGTCAAATCTGCATTCGCAATCATTGGAGCAGCTCCCTGCAATTCTTCCTCATCCTTATTAAAGTTGGCATTGAATTGCCCTTTAGTTTGGCTAATGATTTTATCTGCATTCAATTCTTGCTTGGTTTCCATCAAAGTTAGGTTGGTGCTTAGAGATAATTTCCTGGTCGATTTCTCTGATGAGATAGACCATAAATCCTTTTTCAACTCAAACTCTAAGCCATATAGATAAGCCCAATCGCCAGTGTTGGCATAAGTAAATTCGTTACCAGCAGAGGCTCTTACAAATTTGTTTATAGGATCGATTATATATTTACCAAAAGCAGCTACGGAAATCAGTTCACTTGGTTTAGGAAAGAATTCCCACTTAATCTCGCCATTGTAATTGGTTGATGGTGTTAGAAAAGGATTACCAACCGTAACATCGGTAATACCTTCGAAAAGGAATAAGGCTGTTTCTTTAAACTGAGGAAGTGTGTATGTCATACTTGTTGCAAATCTTAAGTTCGATTTGTCATTCAAGGCATATCTTAAAGATAGGTTTGGTAACACTTTCAACTCAGTAAACTCTTCTTCTCCTTTTCCTAATGAAGTTTTGTATTCAATTTGCTGATTGACATTCTCTACCCGAAAACCAATTAGAGCCAAAAATCGAGAATTAAAATTGTATTCTAAACTGGCAAACCCAGCGTTAATAACTTGTTCGCCATCATAAGTTGATAAGCTTACAAAATTGTTTGATAGCACGCGAAGGTCAAACTTATCATTCTGAAGGTTTTGATTGTTGAAATAGGCATCCACATCTAAAACATCAACCAACTGATTCGTTTTTATCTTGTGGTTAAATTGAGTGGCTTCGAATGCTCTTTTCTTAAATTTACCTGAATATCCGAAAGTAATTTTCCCTTTATAATCTGCGTCATCAAAACCTTTACCAAACTTATAATCCAGGCTCAAGTTTGTAGCCAACTCGTCTTCAGTTAAATCATGGAAATACCTGTTATTATTGGCTTGATCGTTTGTAGCAAACATCTTCTCGTTCTCATCTTCACCTTCCAGAGTATTGTGTCTTCTATCGGGAACAATATTATTTACTGTATTGTATGCAACACCCCAATTCAGATCCATATCCTTTTTCAGCTTATGCTCTCCTAAAAGTTGGTTAACAAGAACTGTGTTCCTTTCATATTCGGCTCTTCGCACATAAGCTCCAAGCTCTGCTAAATCGAAAATTGTTCCTCGTAAATTCTTTAGTGTTTGTTCTGATGTATTGAGTAGAATTGAATTGTAGAATAGTTTATTCGATGCCCAATTGTAGTTCAAATTCAACATGCCTGTTGTTTGCGTGTTGTACTTAAATTGCTCCCCCTCCAGATCGGTTCTTACATAGTCGCTCCCATTAACTTTTCGTTGTAGTAGATCGCTATATGCATATTCATTGTCGAATGAAAGACTAGCAAAAGCATTTAAGTCTGAATTTTCGAACTTAAAACTTTTCCCTCCTGATAGAGAAAAATCAAAATTTGGATAAACCCTCTTTTCTTCAGGGTTCCAAGTGCTTTCAAAATCGTAAACGCTCAAATCTTGTGGGTAGTTAAAATCATCAAAGCCTAAACTTCCAGGCCCATCGCCCAAATAAAATTTATCGGCATCGGCTAAACTTAAATTATAACCCGATTTCAAACCAATCTTTAAGAAACGATTTCCCGAATGGACTTTAGAAACAACATTAATATTCGCTCCTGCAAAATCGCCATACAAATAGGCCGTCGAAACCTTTTCAACATCAACAAACTCAATAATATCTGTTGAAAACAAGCCGAGATCAATGTTTTTTAACTCTGCATTATTAGAAGGTAATGGTAAGCCATTCAACGTTGTTGTATTATAACGATCACCTAATCCACGAACACTTAAGCCCTTATTCCCTTCTTGCTTACTCACTCCAGTGATTTTACTGGCTGCTGAAGCGGCATCGGATATACCTTGAGTGGCTAACTGTTGGGCTCCTATTGATTGTTTCATCACCGATGATTTCTTCTGATCCATCAATAAAACTAAAGCCGATTCTCGTTTAGCTTTAGCTATTACCACAACATCGTTCAGCTTTACAGCCGATTCTCCCATTTCAAAATTGATAACTGGTGCATCTCCTTCAACAATTTTGATATTTTCTTTAACAACTTTCTCGTATGAAATAAAAGAACACACCAAATTAATTGTCCCTACCGGTACATTATTAAGTATATAGTTGCCGTCAAAATCAGTTACTGTCCCAATTGTTGTTCCTTCCACATAAACCGAAGCCCCAATTAATGTTTCTCCAAGTTTAACGTCTTTCACATTTCCGGTTACGCTCGTTTTTTGAGCAAACGAAGTCAAAAAAGATAGGTTTAATAATATAAGTATGAATACTTGCTTTGTCATTTTCCGTCTTAAATAAATCTATTCGTATTTCTATTTCTTGTTCACTATGCGATTTTAGACAAGAAAGACGACAAGCATGTTAAATTCTCTTTAAGTGAAAATTATCAAAACAGAAAAATCATGTTAAATATATGTTAGAGCAAAGTAAATTGTTAAACCAAGCTAAAATTCAGATTAATCAGAGTTAGAGAGATTATTGTTCTTCCCTCTTAAAACTCCAATAAATTCGGACACTTCAGAATCCAAACCAATGTAAATTCTCTAAAATTACCTTTTAGCCTATTCTCAGTTGAGAAATAGAATTCCCCTGTCTTTTTGAGGTTTCAAAACTTTGAAGACATCTCTTTAGAACACTCTACAATGACTATGAATAGGCTCTTTCATAAATTGAAACCACAATTTAACGCTCAATTTTCAGATGGTTAATCATTCCTTAACATATTGGTAAATTTCTTTTAATCAACCCAGATAGGGATTCATGTATTTTTGGTCATGTAAAAACATAGCAGCACAATCATTATATACAAGCTGCCTTATTAATTATCAATGCTAAATCAACAAAAGCATTATATATAAACTTTAAAAATTGACATGATGAAAAAGATCGTATTCCTTTTTACAGCATTACTTATTTTAGGATTGGCTTCTCAAGCTAAAAATATTGTAACACCTAACGGTGATAAAAAAGTAGAAACAGCAGAACTGGCTACAATAAATACAACTAGCCTTTCAGGTGTCGTTTTAGATAACGAAACTGGCGAAACATTAACTGGTGTTGCCATACGTTTTGAAGGTTCAGATGAAGTTGTTTATACCGACTTTGATGGCAACTTTAAGATTGACAACATTGTTCCTGGAAACTACAATATCTTATCTAACTATATTTCATATAGCGACAATAAGCTTAAAAATGTAAATGTTAACGGGCAGAATAATGTAATTCGTTTAGTTCTAAAAAAAGACTAGTTATTACCGATGAAAAAAAGATTTAGCTTAATCCTTTGTTTCCTAATATACATGCTTATAAATCAAGCATTCTCACAGTCGATAAAAGAAATTGAAGGTTTATATTATAGTGTTGATGGTGACTTATATACGGGAACATATACCGAATTCTACGAAAATGGGCACAAGCGTATTGAAATGAACTTATTAGAAGGGAAACGTAATGGAAAAATTACTCTTTTCTTCGAAAATGAAAATAAACAGGAAGTTCGCTCCTACATTAAAGGCTTGATGGATGGTACCTGGATTACCTGGAATGATCAATCAATTAAGATTGCAGAAGCTCGATACAAAAAAAATAAGAAGCACGGTAAATGGTACATTTGGGATGCAAATGGAATCAAAAGGTACGAAATGGAATACGATGAAGGGGAAAAAATTGGAACCTGGCTTATCTGGGATGAAAATGGGAAACTTATAAAAAAAAGGAAATTCTAAAATTTTCTATTGTCGGAGTTTTAGTAGTGCTCCTAAGTCGCTTGATCAAAAGATTGGGCGGCTTTTTTTCTATTTAAGAGCATCCTTATGCGTTAAAACGGTAAAAACCATTAAATTTGGTGCCACCGTAAACGATAAAAGTAATTTAGATGAGCACAGATTTGAAAACAGAAAAGAAAGACAAGATTTACAAAATCGTATTAATTTCATTGGGAGTTATCCTACTTACCGTATCTATCCTTTTTCTAAAAACATATAGAGAAAACAGACAGTATATTTCAGAAATTAAAATTGAAAAAGCTGATCTTGAAACAGAACTTAGAGCTCTTTCTCAGGATTATGATTCTCTACAAACCAGTAACGATACTTTAAATCAACTACTCGTAACAGAGAAGGAAAAAATTGATGAGTTACTTGAACGAATGAGAGTCTTTAGAAACAATTCGTATTTCGAAATCAATAAGTATAAAAAAGAACTTGGAACTCTTAAGGGCGTGCTTCGTAGCTACGTGATTCAGATTGATTCTTTGAATAGTAAAAACATAGAATTAAATGCGGAAAACTTACGTGTTAAAAAGCAAATCTCATATGTAAAGGAGCGTAACGAAAGGTTAGAAAGCTCAACCAAAAACATGAAAGAGCTTATCTCAAAAGCTTCTGCTCTCGATGCAACAAATATTAGCTGTTCTCCTATTAACAAAAAAGGTAGGGTAATTAAGAAAATTTCGAAAACAGTAAAGCTAAAAGCTAGCTTTACCCTCAGAAAAAACATCACTGTAACACCAGGCCTTAAGACTATTTACGCAAGAATTGCTCGCCCTGACGAAGTGATTTTAAGTAACCCTGAAGGTTTGTTATTCGAATACGAAAATACACAAATGGCTTTCTCAGCTAAACGTGATATCGAATATGAAGGTAATGAGCTAGAAGTTTCTATTTTTTGGGATAACGATGGTAGTTTAATTAAAGGCGAGTACACTTTAGATCTATTTACTGAAGGTATTCATATTGGAAATGCAAGTTTCATTCTGAAGTAATATTTCGAAACTTTGAAAATATTAGATGTCCTTTCTCTTAAATTATAGAGTTAGGACATTTTTATATCTTTTAAATTACAATTAATACAGAATCAGAAGTAATAATTTAATCACCCATGGAGCTAAAATAGCTGTAATAACACCATTCAATGCCATTCCTAATCCTCCAAAAGCACTAAAATCAGGTCCTTTCTCGCTAATACTTGCAGTTCCTAAAGCATGCGCTGTTGCCCCTAAACTTAAACCTACCGATTTAGAATCGTTCACACCAATCAGTTTAAGGTAAGCCTGGCCAAAAATGGCTCCTAAAACTCCAACTAAAATCACAAAAGCAACTGTCAAAGAAGGAATACCTCCCATTTGATTTGACACTTCAATAGCAATTGGTGTGGTAACCGATTTTGGTGCTAAAGATATCATTGTTGCCTTTGAAGCTCCAAATAAATAGGCAATCGTAAATACAGATAATATTCCTGTTAAACTCCCAGCTAACATAGATAAAATAATCTTTTTAAAATCAGCTTTTATTTCTTCAAGGAAACTGTACAAAGCATACCCCAAAGCTATGACTGATGGTGCTAACCAGAAGCTTATAATTTGAGTATTACTTTCATAATCTTCATACGAAGTATCTGTTATCAACAGAAAAGCTATAACGACTCCTATAGTTATCAGAATTGGATTTAACAAAGGTGTTTTATACTTCTGTTGTAATTTCTTCGATAGAATAAATACGATCAAAGTCAGACAGACATGGACTAAGGGAGAATTAATAAGTTCTTTCATTAGGATCGTTTTTTCATAATTAAGCCTACAACCGTCAAAATCAGTAAGCCACTCAATACGATTGCAACTGAAATCGGCAACCACTCTTGTTTCAATACTCTATAGTGGCACATTAGACCAACACCAGCAGGTATAAAAAACATGGCCATATTATTTAGTAGAAAATTAGCGACATCTTTTACATCCTTAGTTTTAATTAGTTTCAACTCCAATCCCACAACCAGCAATAGCATACCAATAATACTCCCGGATAATGGGAGGTGAGTATAAAAAGAAATCGATTCACCAAGGAACCATAAGCCAAGAAATATGGCTATCTGTTTAATTAAAATCATACACAAAAGTAAGCTTTCCTAATCTCCCTGAATCCCAAAAATTAAAAAATCCACCCTTGTGAGGTGGATTTTCTAATTTTGAAATAAACCGTATAATTTAATGTAATTTCATTCTTATTTAAAAAGGGTACGCGATCCAAAGGCTCTAAAGCCAACTAGCATCGAAACACAGCCACTTTCAGTATCTTCCGGATTTTGGTTCTGATCAACAATAACTCTTACAATAAAATCATCGGTACTTTCCACCGAGAAATCCCAAGCCTTTGTAAAATCTTCATCTTTATTATCGTACAATACGTTGTACTCAACATCCAACAATTGAAATCTAATCTTCCCCAACTGATCTTCTCCTGCTACCAAAACTCTATATTCCTGATCAGCATAAAAAGTCAATTGCAATTCAGCTGTTTCTCCTTCTGAAAGAACTGTATTATTAAGTTGTCCGTTAAAAGTATATGGACTTAATAAGGGAATACAATCTTTCTTGGTAAATTCATTACACTGAGAAAATGCAAAACTCGAAATACAAGTTAATGCTATAATTAGTGTGATATATTTGTAAATTTTACTCATCCTTACGATTATTATTTATCAACAAAACTCCTTATTCAACTTTACAATTCTGTAATTCGCATTCGAATTCTATCATTAATAACCTTTACTTCCTTTAAAATATTTGGAGGTATATTTAGCTCAATTTTATTACCAATAACTGGCTTCCCTTTTTTAGAAATAAGCTTAGCCTTTCCTGTTCTCACTTGACCTATCTCTTGAAACTTAGCATTCAATTTCTTTAAATCCGGTAAAAAATCCTGAACACGTTTTTCGTCCGAGAACTGGCTCATAAGAGCCAACAAATTTTTAACTGAATATCGTTGCTCAACAATTAGTTTTACCATATCGTTTTCAGGAAACTCAGGATCTAAAATATTAGTTGCCAAATAAAGTGTTTCAATCCAACCTCCAAAAATAATTAGAGCAGCAGTACTTCCTCGCTGATTTTCCTTTAAGTAACTATCGGAATCTGTAAATGTTTCTGTAATAATTCTTAATAGAGAATCTTGATTCTGAAGATTCTTCTCAAGACGTTTAGCAATTTTACGTTCCCCTTCTTCCGGAATTCCCAACTCACGCGTAAATTTCTTAACAACAACTAAAAATTTAGCAGCATCCTGATATTGTTCGTAAATCCTGATGTAACTCAAATCAGCACCATAAACACCCATATTCAATGCTTTATCTGCCTGAGTTAAGTAATTTTCTGAATTAGAGCTAGGATTTAACAAATCCGGATGATAAGGCAGATCCATTCTTTGAATAATGTTAGTCACCTCAACTGGAGACGGGACATTATAAAAGATATTCTTAACCTTTTTCAAACTCTGTGGGTTACTAGGCAGTTCTTTAACATTATTTGTAGTTGCCTTTGTTTTATTTTGACAAGCTATCGAGATAATAGAAAAACCTAGCAATATTAAAATAGAGGATAATCGAATGCTAAATCTGAGCATAGTAAGAATGGTTTATTGGCTTTATTTAATTTCAATTCAATAAAACTAAGCCATTTATCTCAATTTTTCAATTCCTAATCTGTATTTTTTAGTGATTCGTAAAAAAAAATGAACAATTCCCCTACTTGTTACAAGTTCATATATCAATTAAAATCACTACGTTGCCCCGTTCAAACTATCTTAAAATAGTCGTTAATATGGTCAACTTACCCTTCCTTTTTTTTTGCAAGTGGTTATTTCTAACATAATTCTTACAGTCTTTACTATTCATCTTATAATAACAAAATATGAATACTCAGGTTTCAACCAAGTATAACTTGATTTTATGGCTTGCCATCTTCTCAAAATCAATATTTGATACAACTTTAAATATTATTAGAGCTTATGTTTCAAGTTAAATGAAAAAAACTTTCATTTTTTTACTTTTGATTACTAAGCTTTTAGTATATTTCTAATGGCTTCTGATTTTAATAAGCCTCTAGAATTTTTATCTTTGTTTTTATGCTGGAAATATCAAGATATATTAAGGATTTATTATTCATTCACGATTGTGTGATTCTACCAGGTTTAGGGGGCTTTGTTGCCAACTATACGCCTGCTATAGAAAACCCACTAATGAATGAAATGCTTCCTCCGTCGAAGGCTCTGAGTTTCAATAAGAACCTTACACAGAATGATGGTTTATTAATAAATTGTTTAGCAGAAGCAGAAAAATTAACTTATTCAGAAGCCAGAAGAGCTATTGATCTTTATATTGAAGATGTTAGTGTTCGCTTGCGAAGAGGTGAGAAAGTCAATTTTGATAATTTAGGTGAATTGTTCTACAATAAACGCCATAAATTACAATTCGAACCTGCTAAAGACATTAATTTTCTTGTCGATCTTTTTGGGATGGAAAGTTTCGAACTTCCTGATCAAATTATTCAAGAAAATCCTCAGATTCGATCACTGATTATTAAAGAAAATTTCTGGAATCGTTTCAGTTTGAAACGTAAAGCTTATGCTGCAGTTGCTATTCCTTTTTTCTTAGGTCTTGCTTTAATTCCGGTTAATCTAAGTAATTATCAGCATCAATCCTCAGCTTCATTTAGCATGATGGAAAGTACGCCTGATGTACAAAAAGCAAAAGTTGTAAAAGCTGAAAAGAAAATTTCACCAGCCAATGAATTAGTAAGCTTCGAGCCTCGTATTATTTATGCAAAGCCAAAAGCAGCTATTAAAAACAAGTCGATTAAGGGGAAATATTATTTAATTGCTGGTAGTTTCTCTAATATTGAAAATGCTAAAATTCTAAAAACTGTAATTGAAGCAAACTCTTATCCGGCAAAGATTATAAAGAATAAAAATCTTTATGCCGTTGCTTTGAATAAATTCAATTCTAAAAAAGAAGCTGAACGATTCCGCAGAAAAGTACGACAGAAGAATCCAAATGCATCATGTTGGGTTTTGAAACAGTAGAAGTTGTCCAGAACAAAATATTTCAAGGAGTTTCCATAAATGGAGACTCCTTTTTATTTTCATTAAGTCTATTTCAAATATTTCTCTACTAGAAATTTCTAGTACAAAAGAAGCGAACAGAGATGATACAATAATTATTATCTTTGTCGAAATTTGAATTATCATCCCTGGCATTCAGGAATTAAAATACTTAAGGATAAAATCATGAGTGATAATAAAGTCAGAGTTCGATTTGCCCCTAGTCCAACAGGACCTTTACATATGGGAGGTGTTAGAACAGCCCTTTTCAACTATTTATTTGCCCGTAAACACGGTGGCGAATTCTTGTTACGTATTGAGGATACCGATCAAACGCGTTATGTACCAGGTGCTGAAGATTATATTGCAGAAGCCTTAAACTGGTGTGGTATTACTATAGATGAAGGTGCTACTGTTGGTGGGGAATATGGTCCATACCGTCAGTCTGAGAGAAAACCATTGTATCGCGAGTATGCTGAGAAATTAATTGCATCAGGTGATGCTTACTATGCTTTTGATACAGCGGAAGAACTGGATGCTATTCGTAATGAATACGAAGCTGAAAAGAAGACCTTTACATATAACCCTGATACTCGTGATAACTTAAACAACTCTTTAGCATTAAGTGCTGATGAAGTTCAAGCTAAGATCGAAGCAGGTACACCTTACGTTGTGCGTTTCAAAATGCCAGTAAACGAAGAACTTCATCTTGATGATGAGATTAGAAAACATGTTATATTCAACACTTCTGCGCTTGACGACAAGGTTCTTTTCAAATCGGATGGTATGCCAACATACCACTTAGCTAATGTCGTTGATGATTACTTGATGAAGATATCTCACGTGATTCGTGGTGAGGAATGGTTACCATCTATGCCTCTTCACGTTTTATTATACAAAAAATTAGGTTGGGAAGCTGAAATGCCAAAATTTGCACACCTGCCATTAATTCTTAAGCCTGTAGGAAAAGGTAAACTTAGTAAACGTGATGGTGATAAGCTTGGATTCCCTGTTTTCCCTTTACTTTGGACTGATCCAAAAACGCAAGACATTTCTTCTGGATATCGTGAAGATGGTTACTTCCCTGAAGCATTTGTTAATATGTTAGCTTTCTTAGGATGGAACCCTGGAACCGAGCAAGAGATTTTCTCAATGGAGGAATTATCTGAAGCATTCTCGTTGGATAGAGTTGGAAAATCAGGTTCAAAATTCGATCCGGAAAAAACAAAATGGTTCAACCGTCAGTACTTAGTGACTAAATCTGATGAAGAAATTGGTCAGCTATTCAGTAAAGAAGTGCTTGCTGAAAAAGGAATCGAAGCTGATTCAGATAAAGTAACAAGAGTTTGCGGCATGGTTAAAGATCGTGTTGACTTTATCTCTGAACTTTGGGATCAAGTTAACTTCTTCTTCGAAGCTCCTTTGGAATTCGATGCAAAGACTGCTAAAAAAGCTTGGAAAGGTGAAGCTGCTGAATTAATGCAGGAACTTAAAACTATCTTATCTGATATCTCTGATTTCTCATCTGCAAACACAGAGATAATTGTCAAAGAATGGATTACAGCTAAAGAAATTGGTTTTGGTAAAGTTATGAACCCATTCCGTTTGGCAATGGTAGGCGCTGGAAAAGGGCCACATATGTTCGACATTATCGAATTATTGGGAAAAGACGAAACATTATCTCGTATCGATTTTGCTTGTGAAACATTGTAAGCGTAAATAACAACATACAAAAATAGCCTTGGAGTTTCCAAGGCTATTTTTATATCTAGTGAAACGATATTTTATTTTTTAGTTTCTTCCACAAAATACTTCTTGTGAAATAGAAGTATCAATGCTACCCCAATTGTAATATATGAATCTGCAATATTAAAAACAGGACGGAAGAATACAAAATGTTCTCCTCCCCAGATAGGAAACCAGGATGGGAAATTACCATCTATTAAAGGGAAGTAAAGCATATCTACAACCTTACCATGAAGAAATGAAGAGTAACCTCCTCCTTCTGGTAGAAAACTCGCTACCTGATAGTAACTATCGTTAAAAATCATACCGTAAAAAGCAGAGTCAATAATATTCCCCATGGCTCCTGCAAAAATTAATCCTATTGACAGAATTAGCCCCTTAGGTGCTTTCTTTTTACAAATATCATTCAAATACCAACCTATACCACAAATAGCAACGATTCTGAAAAGACTAAGCAATACCTTCCCCCACTTGCCTTCCAGTTCCATTCCGAATGCCATTCCATTATTCTCGATAAAGTGAATGATAAACCAATCGCCAAATACCGGAATATCTTCCGATAGCATTAAATTGGTTTTGATCCATATTTTAACGACTTGATCGAGTATTAAAAGCACAACAATAAAGAGTGCAGATTTTTTTATTAAGGACATGCTATTGTTTTAATGTTAAAAATTCAGTGATAATAACAGGTTAACACAGTTATTATTCTCTAGAAAACCAAAATAACGGTTCACATTGCTGAAAGTTATTTTTATAACTAACAGCTCCCGAATATAAACAAAAATGATTGGAAGACTTCTCTCCCAATCATTTTCTGTATATTATAATTTGCTTTTAAAGTTGCTTGTTCTTCGCATCAATACTAAGTGTAGCATGAGGAACAGCACGCAATCTTTCTTTAGAAATCAAATTTCCTGTCTCACGACAAACTCCATAATTTTTGTTCTCTATTCTAATTAGAGCAGCTTCTAAATGACTAATGAATTTTGCTTGACGCTGTGCCAATCTTCCTGCCTCTTCTTTCGATAAAACTGAAGCACCTTCTTCAAGAACTTTAAAAGTAGGAGAAGTATCTTCAATATCGTTTCCCGAGCTATTAGATATAACAGCTTTCAAGGTTTCATAGTCTTTCTTTGCTTTTGCAAGCTTCTGAGAAATCAAGTCTTTGAACTCTTGCAATTCTTCGTCTGTATAGCGTTTTTTTTCAGTCATAATTTTGGATTTGATCCTAAAGATAACAAAAAAAGTATTACTCACTAAGCTTTTTGATTCGAATATAAGTTTCGATTCCAGCCTCTATTTCTACAGCTTTAGCGTCCTCACCATTAACATTTTCAATCAAACTTACTGATTCAGCGAGAGTTTGACTTCCAATATAATCTTTGTGAGTATTTACTGCTTCATTTATGGCATCGTGCATAGCAATTTCCAATGAAATTTTATCAGTAACATCAAAATCGCTATCCTTACGCAAATTTTGAATTCTATTGATGAATTCACGAGCAATACCTTCCTGACGTAACTCCTCAGTTATGTTTACATCAAGAGCAACAGTAAGCTTTCCTTCGTTAGCAACTAACCAACCTGGAATATCCTCAGAGATAATTTCAACATCTTGAAGAGTCAAAACTACATTCTCGTCGTTTACAACAATTGTAAATTCAGATGCCTTTTCGAAAGTCACGATATCATCCTGATTCATCTTAGCAATCTCACCAGCAATTTGCTTCATGATTTTACCATGCTTTGGTCCAAGAGTCTTAAAGTTCGGTTTAATCTTCTTGATCAATACACCTGATGTATCCGTAATGAATTCCATCTCTTTTACATTAATCTCAGAAAGGATAATGCCTTTTACAGCTTCCAATTGAGGAATCATTGCTTCGTCAAGAATTGGAACCATAATCTTACTCAATGGCTGACGTACACGAATCTTCACCTTACGACGAAGACCTAACACCATAGAAGAAATCTTCTGAGCCATATCTTGTCTTTCCTCAAGCGACTTATCAATTACTGATTCGTCAGCAGCTGGGAAATCTACCAAGTGAACAGAACTCTCAGTGTAATTCTTCGATACTGAATTCAAGTCTAAGAATAGACGATCCATAAAGAATGGTGCAATTGGTGATCCCAAGATAGAAATGGTCTCAAGACATTTATAAAGTGTTTGATATGCCGAAATTTTATCTGTATCATACTCACCACCCCAGTATCTCTTGCGACATAAACGAACGTACCAATTCGATAGGTTTTCGTTCACGAAATCCTGAATAGCACGACCAGCACGAGTTGGCTCGTATGCTTCGTAGCACTCTTCAACCTCTTTCACCAATGAGTTAAGAAGAGAAAGAATCCAACGGTCAATTTCAGGACGTTTTTCCATTGGTACATCTGCCTCTGAATAGGTAAATCCATCAACATTAGCATACAATTGGAAGAAACTGTAAGTATTATATAGTGTACCGAAGAATTTACGACGAACTTCTTCAACACCACCTAAATCAAATTTCAAGTTATCCCATGGTTGAGCATTGGTAATCATATACCAACGTAATGGGTCTGAACCATATTTCTCAATTGTTGAGAATGGATCAACCGCATTACCTAGACGCTTAGACATTTTATTTCCTGTCGCATCTAGTACCAAACCGTTTGAAATAATATTTTCGAAGGCTACACTATCGAAACACATGGTTGCAATAGCATGTAGCGTAAAGAACCATCCACGTGTTTGGTCTACACCCTCAGCAATAAACTGTGCTGGGAATTTCTTATCGAAATCCTCTTTGTTTTCGAATGGATAATGCTGCTGTGCATAAGGCATTGCTCCTGAATCGAACCAAACATCAATAAGGTCTAGTTCACGGAATAATTTCTGTCCCGACTCACTTACCAATACAATATCGTCAACATACGGACGGTGAAGATCGAACTTCTCATAGTTCTCTTTTGAGTTATCACCTTCTACATATTTCTCAAGCATGTTTTCGCTCATGTATCCTTTTTCGATTGACTTAACAATCTCGCCCTTAAGCTCAGGTACAGAACCAATACATTTCATTTCTTTACGATCCTCGCTTACCCAGATAGGTAGAGGTGTTCCCCAATAACGAGAACGAGAAAGATTCCAGTCCTGCAGGTTCTCTAACCATTTTCCAAAACGACCTTCACCAGTTGATTTTGGCTTCCAGTTAATCGTCTTATTTAGCTCGATCATACGATCGCGAACTTTTGTCGTCTTGATAAACCATGAATCCAGTGGATAGTACAATACCGGCTTATCAGTTCTCCAACAATGTGGGTAGTTGTGAACATGTTTCTCAACCTTAAACGCCTGACTGCTCTTCTTCAAATCAACAGCAATATCAACATCCAAAGTAGGATCTTTCTCAGTTAAACTGCTATCGAAAGCATTCTTAACGTAACGACCTGCATATGGAGCATAAAGTTCGGTATTTACATGGTTTTTAACGAATTCCTCATCAAGGTCTTCAATTTTGAAGAACTTACCTGTACGATCAACCATTGGTTGCATCTTACCTTCCTTATCACGGAAAATAAGTGGAGAAATTCCAGCAGCTTTCGCTACTCTATCATCATCCGCACCAAAAGTTGGCGCAATATGAACGATACCTGTACCGTCTTCAATAGTTACGAAATCACCTAAAATCACGCGAAAAGCATCACCTTCAGGCTTAACCCAAGGTAATAACTGTTCGTAACGGATTCCTTCAAGATCAGTACCTACACACTCAGAAAGTGGCTTATATGGAATTTTCTTATCTCCAATTTTATATTCGCTTAACTCTAATCCTTCAAGCTTTGTATCGAAGAAGTTATTGAAAAGCTCTTTGGCTAATACAACCACACAATCTTTACCTGTATATGGATTGAAAGTACGTACACGTACATAGTTGATCTTAGGGCCAACCGCTAGTGCCGTATTCGATGGCAAAGTCCAAGGCGTAGTTGTCCAGGCCATGAAGTATACATCACAGTCGATTCCTTCGAAAAGGAAATTACTTTTTTCGTCTTTCTCAATCTTAAATAGACCAACTGCTGTTGTATCTTTTACATCCTTATAGCAACCAGGTTGGTTCAACTCATGAGTTGACAATCCCGTACCTGCTGCTGGTGAGAATGGCTGGATTGTATATCCTTTATACAAATAACCTTTCTCGAACAATTGCTTAAGCAACCACCATAAAGTTTCAATATATCGGTTGTCGTATGTGATATATGGCTCATCCATATTCACCCAATAACCCATTTTCGAAGTCAAATCTTCCCACTCACGTGTATATTTCATCACGTTCGTTCTACAAGCTTCGTTATATTCGTCAACGGTAATTTTCTTACCAATATCCTCTTTGGTAATACCCAATTCCTTTTCAACACCCAACTCAACTGGAAGTCCGTGTGTATCCCAACCTGCTTTACGGTCTACTTTAAAACCCTTAAGCGTCTTATAACGACATACAATATCTTTAAGTGCACGGGCCATTACGTGGTGAATACCAGGCATACCGTTAGCTGATGGGGGTCCCTCATAGAAAACAAAAGATGGATTTCCTTCACGAGTTTCTAAACTCTTGTCGAAAGTCTTGTTTTCTTCCCATTCCTTTAAGACATCTTTATTGATCTGTGAAAGATCTAAGTTCTTGTAATCTGGAAATTTTGTGCTCATATTCTTGTTTTGATACTTGACATTTTATCCCGTAAACCAACGGGTTGAGAAGATTGTAAATAACTGAATCAATCACACTTACACCAATGATGATTTATGGAATAAATTAGATAGGTATCAATTAGGATACGATACTTCTTCTCAAAAGTTCACAAATATAGAAAAAATACAAGACATGATAACGATACTAAGCACTTAATCAAAGGAATATGAGTGAAGTCATTAACATCAAAATGAACAATTTTTAAGCTCTAAAGAGAAAAAACTTATAATCCGAAATTAATAAATATATTTAGCTTTGGATTAGTTAAGAATTCAATGAATTTTGATATTCACAGATTTTCTCAAATTCAAATTATTCTATAAAATTTGTGTTAATTTGAGAAATTCGTGGACAGACTATATTTGTGGACAATTATAAGTTTTGACAACTATTAATTTTTATATCATGACAACAGTAAAAACAACTTACTTAGGCGATCTAAGAACAGAAAATATTCACTTACAATCGGGAAATAAGATTTATACCGATGCTCCTATTGATAATCAAGGGAAAGGCGAAGCTTTTTCTCCAACAGATTTAATGGCAACCTCATTCGGTTCATGTATTATGACCATTATGGGAATTGTTGCTCGCGATAACAATATCGACATTGTAGGAACTGAGCTGAACATTACTAAAATAATGGCTGCAGGTCCTCGCCGTGTTGATGAAGTGGTAGCTGAGTTTGTCTTTCCAAACAAGAAATATACCGATGATGAGAAAAAAATCATCGAATCAGTAGCAGGAACTAGCCCAGTGCCTTTGAGTGTAAGTCCTAATATGACACAAAGCATTAAAATGATTTGGCCAAAATAGTTTAATAAGTAAATGAGGGGTGAGAGAATGAGTTTAATTGTTAAATCATTGATTATTCTCTTACATATTAACTCTTTCACTCGCCATGAAAAACGCATTGACACATTTTTCTCATTAACACATTCACTAATAAAATGATTCTAGTTACCGGAGGTACCGGCTTGGTCGGTTCACATTTACTTTTCGATCTAGCTAAAAAAGGCGAAAACATACGTGCCTTGAAAAGAGAAAACAGCTCTTTACAAGATGTGCGTGATTGTTTTGCCTACTATTCTGATAAAGCAGATGAACTCTTTGATAAAATTGAGTGGGTAAATGGAGACATACTTGACACTGACTCATTAAATGATGCTCTGAAAGGAATTACAAAAGTTTATCACAGTGCCGCTTTAGTTTCTTTTAAGAAAGCTGATAAGAATTTGATGAAAAACATCAATGTGGAGGGAACCCGAAATATTGTTGACGCCTGTCTGGATCATAAAATTGAAAAACTATGTTTTGTTAGTTCTGTTGCCGCTCTGGGCACTCCCGAAGAAAAAGAAGATATTGTCTCAGAGACAACACCGTGGAGTCCTGAAGATAAACGCTCGGGATATTCAATAAGTAAATTCAATTCAGAACTTGAGGTTTGGCGAGGTATTGAAGAAGGTCTTGACGCCGTAATTGTCAACCCTTCCATTATTCTAGGGCCTGGTCAGTGGCATAAAGGTTCATCTCTACTATTCACAACTGTAGCCAAGGGCATGAAATATTTTACCCGAGGTATCACTGGTTATGTCGATGTAAGAGATGTCAGCAAGGCCATGGTTCAACTCATGGATTCAGATATAAAGAATGAGCGTTTTCTTCTGAATGCTGATAATTGTAGTTATGAGTTTATCTTCAAAAGCATTGCGAAGGCTCTTAACTTACCTGAACCCAAAAAATATGCTTCCCCATTATTAACTGGAATTGGATGGCGCTTGGCTTACTTGAAAAAGATCTTCCTATTTCAAGAATCTAGTTTCACACGTGCGACAGCTAGATCATCGCATCATTGCACTTATTATTCTAATCAGAAAATTAAGGATACTATAAACTTTGAATTTATTACTGTTGAAGATAGTATTAAGGATGCGGCAAAGCAATATCCTTTGAAAGGTTGAAGCATCATAAAAAAGCCAAATCAACAGATTTGGCTTCATATACTTATACGATACAAAAATATGCTATTCCAATACGGCATGGCCAAAGCTGACTGAAAAGTCAACGCACCAAATAAGAACATACTTATATTTGGTCAAATCTGTACCCAAAGGAATATCGTATTGATAATCTCCCTCTATCCCTTTCAAAACACCCAAACTTATATATTCAGTTGCTTCTTTATCAGTTGATAAATAGACCTCTAAAAGAGGATCATTATCATTCAAGCTAGTAGTTCCGGTGGTTTCATGAGCATCTGAAACAAAGTTACCTTTTGTTTCTTCTTTGCTCATTTTCATCTCCATATCAGGAGCTTCTTCAATTTCTGTCATTTTATCATCACTTGAGCAGACACTGCAAGGATAAGAATCAAAATTATGTACCAGTTTTTCATATTTATAGAATTTAATACTTAAACATCTTAATTTACATAGATTAACTTAAATCAATAAGTCTGATTCTAATCTTAACATTTCATTAATAAGACCTGTTAAAGATTAAGTGTTAAATCAAGTTCAGATTGAAATCAATAACCACAAGTTGTCTAAGTATATTTATTCTAAATATAAACAGCATATTCCGATGAAATTATCTTTTTATCCTTTATTGTTTGCAAACGATTGAATTTCAATCCCAAAGGAAACAAATCGAATTTTAATATTCTTTAACACTTTAAACATACCTAACATAACATTACGCATAGAAGCCTAGTTTTTATATATTTAGTAACCAAATTGAAAATAACGATTAAGCATAAATATAAGAGCATGGCTAATAAAAACGACAAGTCCAGAAGAAAATTCCTGCAAAAATTGGGTGTTGCAGGAGCCAGTGCCGTTGCCGGATCTGCCTTACTACTTCAAGGCTGTTCCGACTCTAACAAATCAAGCGGTAACAAAGTAAAGGTGTTAACAGCCGACAACAAGTTAGTTGAAGTTGATGTAGCCCACCTAAAACCAGGAGATAAAATCCAAGATTTAAGCTACCTGCAAGAACGAGGAAGAGAAGGAATTCCAGGCAAAAAGTTTGTTATGGTGGTTGATCTGGCAAAATGTAAAAATGCACGCAAGTGTATGAAAGCCTGCCAGAGTGCACACCAACTAAAACCGGAGATGCATCATTTGAATGTATTAGAGATGGAAGATCCGGTTCGCGACACTTCTTATTGGATGCCAAAAACGTGTCAACATTGCGACAACCCACCATGTGTTTCGGTATGTCCCGTTGATGCTACCTTTAAAAGACAAGACGGAATTGTACTAATCGACAATGAGCGTTGTATCGGTTGTCGTTTCTGTGTGGCTGCCTGTCCTTATTCAGCTCGTACTTTTAATTGGACCGAGCCTAAAAATTCTGAAGAGTTTGCAGAGGTTACCTATGATATGGAACTTAACGTACCACAGAAAAAAGGAACCGTTACCAAATGTGCCTTTTCTGCAGACCGAGTACGTGAAGGAAAGTTACCTTACTGTGTATCGGCTTGTCCAAACGGCGTGTATTATTTTGGTGATCAAAACGAAGATTTAGTAACCAATGGTACTACAAAGAAAACAGTTCGTTTGAGCGCATTACTCGATAATAATGCAGCCTATACCTTAATGCCTGAATTGGGTACAAAACCAAGTGTTTATTACTTGCCTCCACGCGAAAGCAAAGGATAAAACCAATAATACCCCAATAGCTGTTGGGACGTAATTACGAATACCCATTGACCACTTATCTAATGACATTATAACTATGAATGAAACGATAACAAAAGAACTGAGCGAATCGCAAATCGATCAGGATCTTTTAAAAAACGTGAACTGGGGAGGTAAATTCAAGCTATGGTTAGCCTTTCTTGCAGTATCACTCATAATTTGTTTGTACTACTACTATCAACAATTACAAAACGGACTTGGTGTAACAGGCCTTCACGACTATGTTTCCTGGGGAATCTATATTTCCAACTTTGTCTTTTTTGTTGCGACCTCTTTAATAGGTATGCTAATTTCATCGGTTTTAGGACTGATGAATGTGAGTTGGGTCAAACCTCTTGCACGAATTGCAGAATTGGTTGCTGTAGCTTTTGCTATGGTAGCAGGCCTAATTATCATTACCGATATGGGACGTCCCGATCGTCTTCTAAATGTATTTATGCACGGAAGAGTGCAATCACCAATTGTTTGGGATATAGCCGTAGTGGTTACCTATGTTGCCATTAGTGTGTTGTTGCTTTACATTCCGATGTTACCCGATATTGCACTTTGTCGCGATAAGCTTAAAAATGTACCCAAATGGCAGCAGAAAATGTACAAATTCCTAGCCCTTGGCTGGAGTGGAAAAGCAAAGCAATTTAAGATCATGCACAACTACACGCGTATCTTATTAATCCTGATTATTCCAATTGCCTTATCTATTCACACCGTTACTTCCTGGCTGTTTGCCATGACCCTTCGTTCAGGTTGGGATTCGCCAATATTCGGTCCTTACTTTGTATCAGGAGCCTTTGTTGCCGGTTGTGCTGCGGTTATCATCGCTATGTATTTCTTTCAGAAAAATTACAAATTGAAAGATTACATTACTGTTGATCATTTCGATCGTATGGGTAGATTACTGGTACTGGTTGCCTTGGTTTATGTGTATTTCAATATCAATGAAATTATCGTTCCGGGTTATAAAGCCAATACTGCCGACGCCAAGCACGTACACGAAATGTTGTATGGACACGAATCGGTTATGTTCTGGCTGGTACAATTGGGTGGATTGGTCATTCCTTTCCTTCTGATTTTATTCAGACCTATGCGTAGACCCTTGCCTTTAACTTTAATTTCGATTATCGTATTGGCAGGAGCCTGGTTCAAGAGAGTTTTAATTGTAGTTCCTACACAATTAACACCATACTATCCTATTCAGAATGTTCCTGAAAACTGGACACATTATTCACCAACATTGCCTGAGATTGCGATAACGGTGGCTTCCTTTATTTTGGTATTGCTGATTATGACCGTATTGGCCAAATTGTTCCCAATTATACCAATTTGGGAAGTAAAAGAAGAAATTAACCACAATAAGAAATAGCACGATGAAGAACATTAAACAATATAGATTGATCATTCTGTTCTGCCTTTGCTTTTTGGCTGTGGCAAATGTGAATGCTCAAAGCGATTGGCCAGTTCCTGCCAAAGAAAATGAGAACATGAGTCCTTTCCTCTTCGATGATGATATGGTTTTAGAGGGAAGAATCTCTTACGAAAACTCTTGTACATCTTGTCACGGTACACCAGGTCAGGATGATTTTACACCTATGGCGCCACCTCCGGGCGATCCTGCGTCAGATCAGTTTCAGTTACAAACTGATGGTGCACTTTTCCATAAAATTAAAATGGGGCGTGGTAGCATGCCTAAGTTCGAAGATGCTTTTGCAGATGATGAACTATGGAATATTGTAGCCTACATCCGTAGCTTTAATAAAGATTACAAGCAGCCCTTACCTAATATGGAAGGTGTTGAAATTCCTGAGTACAGCATGAAACTGAGCTTCGATGATAATATAGACAAATTGGTTGTTAAGGTTTTTGCCAAAAATCAGCCACAGCCTGAAGTAAGCATTGCAGCTTATGTTATGGGAACTTTCGGGAAATACCTTTTGGGTAAATCTCAGACCAACGAGTTAGGTATTGCCTATATCGATGTTGATCCGACCATGCCTGGCGACGAAGAGGGAAAGCTGAGTGTGATGGTGAAAGCTTCCAAAGGTTTTGGTAGAGCTAAAATGAATGAGGAAATGGTAATGGTAGAGCCTACTATTAGAAAATCAGCCATTGAAGGGCGTCACATTTGGAGTACTGATAAAATGGCTCCGGTATGGTTAAAGGTAAGTTTCTTCATTACCGTATTTGGTGTGTGGTTCGTACTTCTCTTTATTGTAATTGGCTTACGAAATATCAATAAAGCCAATAAAGAGGAAGCATAGAGAACTCCTTTTAACCCTTATTCTTTGAACTTAATATCTTAAAATATATGAAACTTGCAAGGCGTGATTTTTTAAAGAGTTCGGCAGCTATAGCAGCAGCAACTGCAGTTGGCGTTGCCATTCCTGAAACTCTTAAAGCAGAAGCTCGCGAAGCCGAAAAAGGCTGGTCGTGGGACAAGGCTGTTTGTCGATTTTGTGGTACCGGCTGTGGTATCATGATAGCCACCAAAGATGATAAAATACTTGCTGTAAAAGGAGATCCATTGGCACCTGTAAACCGTGGATTGAATTGTATCAAAGGCTATTTTAATGCCAAAATAATGTACGGTGCCGACCGTCTGAAAAAACCATTGCTTCGTATGAACGAAAATGGTGAATTCGATAAAAACGGAAAATTTAAAACCATCAGCTGGGAACGTGCTTTCGACGAAATGGAGAAGCACATGAAATCAGCCATGAAAGAATTGGGCCCAACTGGTATTGGGATCTTCAGTTCGGGGCAGTATACCATTATGGAAGGCTATGCTGCATCAAAATTAATGAAAGCAGGTTTCCGTTCGCATAATATCGACCCCAATGCCCGCCACTGTATGGCATCAGCTGTTGTTGCCTTTATTCAGGCTTTTGGTATCGATGAGCCAGCAGGTAATTACGACGATATGGAAATCACGGATACCGTAGTTACTTGGGGAGCCAATATGGCTGAGATGCACCCTATTCTTTGGTCGAGAATTACTGAGAATAAATTGAGTCATCCGAAAAGAACCAAGATTGTTAATTTATCCACTTATACCAATCGTACTTCCGATTTAGCAGATATTGAAATTATCTTCAAGCCGAATACGGATCTTGCGATTTGGAATTACATTGCTCACGAAATTGTATACAATCAACCACAGGCGATCGATTGGGATTTCGTGAAGAAATATACCGTGTTTGCAACAGGCTTTACTGATATAGGTTACGGTATGCGTACGCCTGATCATCCAAAATTTTCAGATAAAGAAAGAGAAACAGTAAGACACGAGGTAGCTAAAAAGTTATCTGCCGATGAAGGAAAATCTCTTGCTTACCTTGGCTATAAGGAAGGTGATACTATGGAAATGAATCATCGCAATAAAGCCATGAACCATTGGATCATTCAGTACGAAGAATTCAAGAAAGCACTAAAGCCATATACCCTTGATTACGTTGCAAATGTTTCAAAAGGAGATTCTGAAGAGTCAATTGAAGATTTCAAGAAGAAGCTAAAAGCATTGGCTGATCTTTATATAGAGAAAGGACGAAAAGTATGTTCATATTGGACCATGGGGTTCAACCAACATACCAGAGGGTCATGGGTAAATGAGCAAGCTTATATGGTGCATTTATTGCTTGGAAAACAATCGAAGCCAGGTGATGGAGCTTTCAGTTTAACCGGACAACCATCGGCTTGTGGTACAGCTCGTGAGGTAGGAACTTTCTCTCACCGTTTGCCATCCGATATGTTAGTTAAAGTTCCAAAGCATCGTGAAATTTCTGAGAAGCTTTGGAAAATTCCTAAAGGAACTATTAATCCTAAGCCGGGTAGCCACTTGATGAAAATCCACCGCGATATTGAGGATGGTAAGATTAAATTTGCATGGATTAATGTATGTAACCCCTATCAGAATACGGCCAATGCGAATCACTGGATTAAAGCAGCTCGTCAGATGGATAACTTTATTGTTTGTTCTGACGGATATCCTGGTATTTCGGCTAAAGTTTCCGATTTGATATTGCCTTCGGCAATGATCTACGAAAAGTGGGGAGCATATGGAAATGCAGAACGCAGAACCCAACATTGGAAACAGCAAGTAACACCAGTTGGTGATGCAATGCCTGATGTTTGGCAGTTTGTTGAATTAGCTAAACGATTCAAATTAAGCGAAGTTTGGGGAGCGCAGAAAGTTCCTGGATTAAAAGATGGGCTTCCTGATGTTTTGGAAGGAGCTAAAGCTATGGGGTACTCTCCTGATGATACGCTTTACGATGTATTGTTTGCAAACGAGGATGCCAAGAAATATGCTTGGCCAGACCCAATTGCAGAAGGAAAAATGAATACCGAATCTGGTGGAGATAAACGTAAAGTAGTTGGTTCGGATGGTAAGCCATTCGAAGGTTACGGCTTCTTTATGCACAAATACATTTGGGAAGAGTATCGTAAGTTTGGTATCGGAAATGGTCACGATTTGGCTGATTTTGATACCTATCACAAATGCCGTGGTTTAAAATGGCCGGTTGTAGATGGTAAAGAAACTCTATGGCGTTTCAATTCAGAATACGATGTATATGCGAAAAAAGCTAATGTTGGACCATTTGCATTCTACGGAAAAGCATTGAAGAAAATGCCACAGGGATCTATCTCAAAGCCTGACATGTCGAAGCCTAAGGTTGATCTGAAAAATAAAGCAAAGATCTTCTTCCGTCCGTATATGGAAGCACCAGAGATTCCAAATAAAGAATATCCTTATTGGATGTGTACCGGTCGTGTCTTAGAGCACTGGCACTCGGGAACCATGACAATGAGAGTACCTGAATTGTATCGTGCCGTACCTGAGGCTTTGTGCTACATTCATCCGAAAGATGCATCAGAGCAAGGTTTGGTCGAAGGCGATTTGGTTTGGGTAGAATCAAGACGTGGACGCGTAAAAGCGCATATCGAGACCAGAGGTAGAAACCGTGTCCCAAGAGGATTGATTTATGTGCCTTGGTTCGACGAAAAAGTATTCATCAACAAACTATGTTTGGATGCGACTTGTCCGATGTCTAAGGAGACGGACTTTAAAAAGTGTGCAGTTAAGATAACGAAGGCCTAAACGAATTATGAATGTAGAGTTATGAATTATTACAGATATTCTAATCCTTTAATTCATAGCTCATAATTCTTAATTTATAATTCATATGAAATCTATGGCAACAAGAAGAAAAGTAATTCAAAGAATGATGGAGGGAGCTGTGTTTATGGGCACTGGTGGTTTGATATGGGGAAAAGCCATACAAACAACTACCAAGGCTGATTACGTGCTTCGACCACCAGGAGCTTTGAAAGAGAAAAATTTTCTGAAAGCTTGCATCAAATGTGGTCAGTGTGTTGAAGCTTGTCCTTACGATACACTTAAATTAGCTGAGCCTGGCGATGGCATTGCCAACGGGACGCCATATTTCGAGCCTAGAAGTATTCCTTGTTATCTGTGTACCGATATGCCTTGCACCGATTCTTGTCCTTCGGGAGCTTTGGATCTAAAACTTCTTACTAAGGAAGAAAAACCAGCTGATATTAACAATGCAAAGATGGGATTGGCAGTGATTCATAAAGAATCATGTCTTGCCTATTGGGGAATTCGTTGCGAGGCTTGTTATCGTGCCTGTCCTTTAATTGACAAAGCCATAACGCTGGATTACGAAGTGAATAAAAGAACGGGAATGCATGCTAAATTGCTACCTATAGTTCACTCTGATGTTTGTACAGGCTGTGGCGTTTGCGAGCAATCATGCATTGCTGAAAAAGCAGCCATTTTTGTGTTACCACTAGATAAGTCAACTGGCGAAGTAGGAGACCATTACATCAAAGGCTGGGAAAAAAAAGATGAAAATCGCATAAATGATGATGTCAAAAAAGTAGATGATGAAAAAGATGTTGAATCTGCCATCGACTACTTAAATGATAATGATCTAATTGATGACTAACTAATACTTGAATGAGAAAATATAAGTTTTTAATACTAAGGCGAATCATTCAACTATCCATTTTATTCCTTTTTGTTGCAGGGAATTATTTTGGATGGGAGTTGCTTCGAGGCAATTATAGTTCAGCCATCATTGTTGACTCTTTGCATTTGAGTGATCCTTATGCAATCTTACAAATACTGGCGTCCGGCTTTTTGGCTTCAAGTTCTGTCTTGATTGGCGCATTAATCATCTTACTAATCTATGTTTTGGTTGGTGGTAGAATGTTTTGCTCCTGGATCTGTCCAATGAATATCATTACCGATTTGGCCTTTCGCCTGCGCAGAATGTTTAAAATTGAAACAGAAGTACGTATTTCCCTGCCTAGAAATTTCCGTTACTACATTTTGGCTTTAAGCCTGATAGTTTCAGCAGTTTTTGGGTTGGCAGCCTTTGAAATCATAAGCCCTATTTCTATGCTACACAGAGCCATTGTATTTGGTTCGGGAGCTGGTTGGGCAATTGTGGCAGTTGTTTTCCTTATCGATCTCTTTATTCTTAAAGCAGGTTGGTGTGGCCATATTTGTCCTTTAGGAGGATTCTATTCTCTGGTTGGCAAGCAAGCTGTCATCAAGGTAAAGCACGATAAAGACAATTGCACCAATTGTATGGCTTGTTTCGATGTTTGCATAGAAGAACCCGTTTTGTCGATTGTTGGCAAAGAAAGTGATTTTATACGCTCAGGAGCTTGCACCAATTGTGCTCGATGCATAGAAGTTTGCGATGATAATGCTTTAAAGTACGCTTTAAAATTTGATCTGAAAAAATAAAAGATAATGATTACCAACATGGTGTACTCCATGTCATAATTGAAAATAAAATCAAAAGAATATGAAATACCTAGCCCTAATTGCACTGTTTTTTCTAGTGGCTTGTAACCAGCCAAAGGAGAATAAAATTGATGAAGATCAATTGGGTTTTATCGATGCGGATTTAAATTCGGATGAAACCAACTTTAAGATGAAAGCTAATTTTAATGAAGATAAACCCGAGGTGGGAACAACAATTGAGCGATCTTTTGAGAATGCGCCACCAATGATTCCTCATACAACTGCAGGTTTTTTCCCAATTAAAATGGATAATAATATTTGTTTAAGTTGTCATATGCCAGATAAGGTGGAAGAATCAGGGGCTCGTGAGATCTCTAAAACTCATTTCCAGTCGTGGCGTCCACAATTGGTATTGGTAGATGGCAAATATGTAAATCCAAAAGATGCAGAAGTATTCGTAGAGGATAGAAAAGAATTAAATAATGCTTATTTTAACTGCTCACAATGTCACGCACCTCAGGCTGATGTTACCATTGATATTGAGAATTTGTTCACCGTTGAATTCCGTGAGACTTTTGGTATTAAAGAATCCAATCTTAAAGATAATGTTGCGGAAGGTGTGAACAATTAACGACCGAGACGTAAAATCAGACGTCTGTACTTGTATAAAAAAATAAAGCGATATGAATATATCTAGCATTGTAATACGTGTAGCGCAAGAACATTGTGAAGCCTTAGTAGAAAAAATTAAAGCTTCGGACATTTGCGATTACTATTTGCACGATGAAACAAAAATCATTGTCACAATAGAGGGAGAAGGAATTAGTGAAGAAATCGCTAAGTTGAAAAAGATTCAGAAAATGGATCATGTCATCTCTGCGGATATGATGTATTCCTACTCGGAAGATGAACTCGATAGAGAAAAAGATAAAATTGAAAAATCAGACGAGATAAAGCCTTGGCTAAACGATAACAGTAAAGATGCGGGTTTAATAAGCTATGCGGGAGATTTAAAGAAGAAAATCTGACCGAAGCTTGCATAAGATATTGACATACAGAGTTCATGAATTATATTTTAATTCGTGAACTCTTTTTTGCCTCTGGTAATTAAAAAAAAGCATCATTAAGTCTTTTATAAAACAGTTTTATACTGAGCTGTCTTTTAACTATTTTTGAAGAGCGTATTAATCCAGATTAAGGGATTGTAGAATTAGAGAAATTATGGAAGATATTAAATATAGAGTTCACGAAGTATTAACGGACGGCAATCTGGATTACAAGCAAAAGAAACACCATTTAGCCTATATTGCTGAAAGTACTCAAGCCTATCCTAATGTTTCTTCGGAAGCAATGAAGGCCTTAAGCGAGAAGGTGATTTGTGACTTATTTGAAGGCTCTGCTCCCTATCGTCCACGCTATGTTCTTCCAGATTATAAATTGGCTCTTAAAAAAGGTGTCGCATATCTCGAACTCGACCCTCCATCTGACTTTGACGAAGCCATTAACTTTCTATCTATTCTATATAGCCATATTCCATCTATTACAGGCTATTCCGTTTATTTAGGTAATATCGATCAGCTTTTACTTCCTTTTGCAGATGAATTATCTGAAGAAGCAATCTATAAAAAGCTTAAACTATTTTGGCGATACATAGATAGATGCTTGCCGGATGCTTTTGTACATATTAACATTGGTCCTGAGGACAATATTATTGCCAGAGCAGTTTTAAGAATTGAACGGGAACTAAAACAAGTGGTTCCAAACTTAACTTTGAAATACGATACAGAAAAAACATCGGATGCACTCCTAACCGAAGCTGTAAAAACGGTGTTTGAAGTGGCTAAGCCTCATATTGCCAATCACAATATGACAGCTTCTGATTTTAAAGGGGAATATGGCGTTGTTAGCTGTTACAATTCCCTACCTGAAGGTGGAGGTTCACATACTTTAATTCGCCTGAACCTAAAAAAAATCACCGATTCTCATCAAGGGAACGTAGAAGATTTTATCTCGAAAACATTACCCCAATATTGCCAAATGACATTGGATGTTATTGAAGCAAGAACAAAGTATTTGGTTGAAACAGTCAAGTATTACGAAACTGATTTTCTTGCTCAGGAAGGCATCATCAAGCTTGAAAATTTCTCTGCCATGTTCGGTTTTTATGGACTAGCAGAATGTGTCAATACATTGATGAAAAACAATGGTAAAGATTATACCTATGGTCATAATGAAGAGGCAAACCAATTAGGACATCGCATTCTTGAAGAGGTGAAACGCATTGTTGACTCAAGACAATTACCTTATTGCAAAGCCAATGATGGGAAAGCATTCTTCCATTCACAATCGGGTATTGATATCGACATTGATGAAACAGCAGGAGCAAGAATTCCTATAGGAGACGAGCCAGATATCTATTCACATATAAAGGCGGTCGCTCCACACCACCAACTTTTTAATGGTGGTATTAGCGATATATTTCATTTTGATGAAACAGTAAAGCGCAACCCTCTGGCTATTCTTGATATTATTAAAGGTGCTTTTAAGAAGGGAATGAGAATGTTCACTTTTAACTTATCGGATAGTGAGTTTATTCGAATAACTGGTTACTTGGTTCGTAGAAGTGATTTAAAGGATTTTCGAGAAGAAGGCTCGAGATATGGTAGCGCTTTGTTTGCTGCTAACTCTATGGATAATGCGAATATAGATAATAGAAAAGCCAAAAGAGTCAACTCACATGAGCGAACTGCAAGCCAATATTAGTGGCATCATTAAGTCGAGTGTTATTGATGGCCCAGGCAACAGAATGGTCATCTTTTTTCAAGCGTGTAATCTCAATTGCATGTATTGCCATAATTCACACACCATTGGTTTATGCAATTATTGTGGCATTTGTGCTGAAATTTGCCCAACTCAAAGTTTAATCGTTGACAAAGAGAACAAGCAAATTACACACAACGAAGCGACTTGTACGCATTGTGATACCTGCTTAAAAATTTGCCCTGAGGATAGCAGTCCATTCTACAAAAAAATGTCAGTTGAGAATTTAATTTCTGAGATATTAGAAGTCAAAGATTTTATTTCGGGTATTACAGTTTCGGGTGGAGAGGTCATGCTTCAAGCTAAATTTCTAAAAGAATTTTTCACTGCAATAAAAGTTCATTCTCAACTCAGTAATTTATCTATTCTTGTGGATTCGAACGGGAATGTAGCTCAGGAAAAATGGAACTCAATTATTGATTGGGTCGATGGTTTCATGATCGATCTCAAAGCTTATTCTCCACAAATTCATAAGCAGATAACAGGCTTTAGCAACGAAAAAATATTGAACTCTATTCAGTATCTCAACCTTAAAGGAAAACTAAAAGAATTACGTTTCGTTCTTGTTCCAGATTATAATAATAGCAATAAAGAAATTGAGCAGATTTCGAATCTAATGAAAAATCTATCTTCTGATGTAAAAAAGATTCTAATTAAGATGAGAAAACATGGCATTAGGGGAAAATATACTTCATTAAGCGAGCCCACCACAGAAGAAGTCTTAAAGGCTAAAAATCAGATTAAAGAAGCTGGCATTAGCCTTACGGTCATCTAATTTTATAGCTTATTCTTAAATATTTCGTAACTTATCTAATGGATTTAAAACTAAAGTTATGAATGATACAGCTGAATTTAAAGACCTGTGTATTGATAAGCAATCTAAAATCTATCTTAAAGAAATTGCTATGTGGGGGAAATTTCTAGCCATATTGGGATTCATCAAATTTGGTTTCCTTATACTATATACTATTGTATTTCCATTAATCTCACATAAACTTGAAGCGTATTTAAATTATGATTTACCTGTCATTGGAATAACATTATTCTTTCTTTTTATGGCAGTGATAGTTTACTTCCCATCAAGTTTCCTGTATTGCTTTGCACGCTGTACAAAACGAGCTCTAAAGCAAAATGATCAGGACATAATGAGGCATGCTTTCCAGAGCTTGAAAGCCTACTACCGTTACGTTGGTATTCTTGTAATAGTTATGCTTTGTATGTATCCTGTGGCAATAATAACGGCTATAATCGTTTATTAAGCTTTATATCCTACATCTTCTGGTAAGTTAGGTTTCTGGGAAGCCATTACCGCCAGTTTATCTGCCAATTCATTCCCCGGAATATTGGCATGTCCTTTTACCCAAATAAATTTTACATTGTGTTTTCTATAAATCTTAAGAAATCGAATCCAAAGGTCAGGATTCTTCTTGTCCTTAAAACGCTTTTTCTCCCATCCTAAAACCCACTTTTTCTCAACAGCATCAACCACATATTTCGAATCGGAGTAGATTGTTACCTCACAAGCTTCTTCTTTCAAAGCCTCAAGACCAATTATTACAGCAAGTAATTCCATCCTGTTATTGGTAGTCAGCCTATATCCTTCAGCCAAATCTTTGCGATGTTTACCTGAAATAAGAACAGTACCATAACCTCCAGGTCCCGGGTTTCCACTACAAGCACCATCGGTATACATGGTTATTTTTCTTGCCATCTTTGATTTGTTTAGGATATAAAATTACTTTTCTGCTCAAATTTAGTTGATATTAAGATAACAAAAAAGGATGCTCGAGCAATCGAACATCCTTTTTGTTTTGTCATATCAGTTTAGAACTGATAATATCTTAAGAGAGATTATTTTACAATAGTCATCTCCTCAATTAAGTTTTTAGCACCTGCATACTTTTCAATAATGAAAAGTGTGTAACGAATATCAAGGTTGATACATCTTTGTAGGTTATCTTCAAAATCAATATCACCAGACATCGCCTCAGAGTTACCGTCAAAAGCAGTACCAATCAATTCACCATTTCCGTTAATCACAGGAGAGCCCGAGTTACCACCTGTAATATCACTGTTAGTTAGGAAACAAGCTGGAAGGTTACCTTTCTTATCAGCATATTGACCAAAATCTTTGTTCTTAAACAATTCTTTCAATTTAGCTGGAACTTTAAACTCATGACTTGCAGGGTTTTCTTTTTCCATCACCCCTTTTAGAGTTGTATAGTGATTGTAATAAACACCATCCTTTGGAGAATAACCACCAACAGTACCGTAAGTTAAACGTAGTGTTGAGTTTGCATCAGGAGCAAGATTTTTCTTCTTATTGATTTGCATCAATCCATCAACAAATAAACGTTTACCTTTTTTAAGTTGATCAGCACCTTTATTCATTTCACCAGCACCAGCCATATAAACAGCATAGATTGAGTTACCAATTTTGAATGCTATATCATTAGCAATAGCATCAGCAGTTGGATTTTCCAGGAATTTATTATAAGCTTCTTCGCTAGCAAACACAGATTTTGCATAAACATCAGCAGCAAATTTCTCGTAATCATTGTTATACTCTTCAGCAATAACTTTGAAAATATCAGGACGCTTCTCAACATCAATATTCTCAGCATATTTTGCAAATAAAGCTGCCATCAACTTCTGGTCAACTACCTTATTGTAATCTTTATAGAATGCTTTAGCAGCATCTTTAAGGCCTTCAACATTTTTAGCAATTGCATCTTCATCTTTCTTCTCAGCAGAAAGTTTCTTCATTAAGCCAGTTGACTTAAGAGAGAACATATACATTTCAGCTCCTTGAAGAAGTGCTTCACTTAAGTATGACATATCATAACGAATCTCTTTACGGTCAGCGTATGCTTTCTCAATCATCTTAAGAGCATCACCATACTTAGCAGCTCTTTTCGATTTCTTGGTAGCCCAAGCGTTATATTCATCCTCAATTTCTTGCTTAGCTCCCATTGTGTTTAATTTCTTCAAAGCCTTATTTTGCTCGTTAGAATATTTCCAATAGTTAGCAGAACCTGCATGCTTTGAAGCGTACTGAATACGAACCTTAGGATCTTTCAACATCTCTTTCATCATAATATCCAACTTTACAGTACGGATATCGTAACGATTCTGATTCGTGATTTTCATTGTCTCTTCAAGACCATAAGAAGTTAGGTAACGTTTCGTTGTTCCAGGGAAACCCATAATCATTGCAAAATCTTTTTCCTGAACACCTTTTATAGAAACAGGTAAATGATGTTTAGGCTTCAATGGTACATTATCCGCTGAGTATTTAGCAGGTTTTCCATCAGGAGCTGTATAAATACGGAACATAGAAAAATCAGCTGTATGACGAGGCCACATCCAGTTATCAGTATCACCACCAAATTTACCCATTGATTGAGGAGGAGCACCAACTAAACGAACATCTTGATAGATCTCGTAAATAAAAAGAAAGTATTGGTTACCTTCAAACATGCCCTTAACACTTGCTTTGTAATCAGTTCCTTCTTCAGCACCTTTTACAATCTCTTTAGAAATTTTATCAATTGCGGTATAACGCTCTTCTTCTGACATTTCATCATTCACTTTTGATAAAACTTTCTTAGAAACGTCTTCCATACGCACCAAGATAGAAGCAGTAATACCTTCATTTGTTAATTCCTCACTCTTATCGTAAGCCCAGAATCCATCTGCTAAGTAATCATGTTCAGTAGTCGAATGAGATTGAATTGATGGAAAACCACAGTGGTGATTTGTCAAAAATAAACCTTGATTAGAAATGATTTCACCAGTACAGAAATGACGGAATGGTCTGCCTGCTCTACCTAAACCAACAATTGCATCTTTCATACAATTATTGTTGATATCATAAATATCTTTAGCGCTTAACTTAAAGCCCATCTTCTGCATTTCTGCAGCATTTTGTTTTTTTAGTAAGGATAAAAGCCACATTCCTTCGTCAGCTTTAGCTGGACTAAAAGACAATAAAAGACTTAATCCTAAAACCAATGATGCTAGTTTTCTCATCTTGTTTTAATTTAAAATCAATTGTGAACATCTTACTTTCAATCAGTAAGTCTATTCACTATTTGTGAATGTTTATTATAAGTATATTCAAAGAACACAAAGTTAATATTATTCCTGAATTGGGGAAGTGTAATGCTTATTCTTGAATTGAGAGCAAAACAACAAGAACCTACATATCAGCAACATACATCCTAATCAGCTTCTGTATATTTAGATAAAGTGAGGAATTTTCTCGTTATAATTACAATATTAAGCAAAGAAAACCTGTTTTTATTAAGCATAATCAACTAATAATCTCATGATTAAGCCAAGATCTGTCTCTTTTTTAGCCGATTCCATCAAAACTAAAGTTTAAGACTTAACTGCTCTGTAGCCATCCCAAATGTCTTCCGGTGATGTACTGTTATACCATGTTCTCGTATCGCCAGTCGATGTTTTTTTGTTGGGTAACCTTTGTTACTATCCCAATCATAAATCGGGTAATTTTTATGAAGATCTAACATTAAATCATCTCGGTAAGTTTTAGCTAAAACCGAAGCTGCTGCAATCGACAGATATTTACCATCGCCCTTTATTATGCAATGATGTGGTATATTTTTATAAGGATTAAAACGGTTGCCATCAATTAGAAGTTGCTCAGGTGTAATATTAAGCTGATCGATAGCTCGATGCATAGCCAAAAAAGAGGCATTAAGTATATTTATTTTATCAATTTCTTCGGGACTAACTATTCCAACGGCCCAGGCGACAGCTTCTTTTTCAATAACTTCCCTAAGAGCATAACGTTTCTTTTCAGTCAACTTTTTAGAGTCGTCTAATATGGAATTCTTAAACTTTCGTGGCAAAATGACTGCTGCTGCCACCACTGGTCCGGCAAGACAACCACGTCCTGCTTCGTCGCAACCCGCTTCAATTTTATTCTTATCTAAGGCTAAAAGTAATCCCATATCAATATCTAACTTTCTTTTTTATTACGGAGTACAAAGAAAGAATATTAAAGTTTGAAGAAAATAAAAGAGTCGAAAATTATTTATATCTCACTTGACGAGCATTATTAATAAAATACCGTTTCACTAACTTAGGATTATCAATAATGTCATAGAATTCATCAAAGTAATCTAAAACACGTTTCTTCTCTTTCTCTGTTAGAAGGTTAGACTCCTGATATAACTTATAAAACTCATCTTTTTTCATTCTAAACTCTTTAAAGATGAACTCCAACTCCTCTGGAGTACGAAGATAGCCACGATAAAGTCTATCATGAATACTTTCCAGATCAAGTTTAGCATTGGGAATCGCATATGGTGCATTAACTAAACTGGCCCAATCAAAGTCGTATGGTACTGCTACAGGCCGAGCTGTTGGAGTTTTTGCAATCATTTTAATATTATGCAGAGTTGGTACACCCCAATCCGTATTCCCAATCATAAATTGAAAAACTGCCATTCGAGTTATCTTATTTATCATGGTACGATCCTGATGAATACGCTCCTTGTAAATTGGAATTTTACCATTGCGCTCAGCCATTTTCTCGAAATCTTCAATAAAGAAAACGTACTCTTCAAGATTCTTGATATTCTTTGCACTATCCTTATAAGTTATTCTTGCCAAACGTACTTTAAAACTTTCTGGGGTAAGAATCTGATAAGCTTTATAGATTAGGTATTCCTGAAATACCATTTGCTGAAACCGAGAGTTGTCATTTCTACAATGCCCAACAATCTTCACTTTATTTTGACCATGAAAAAGTGTGTAACTTGAACTGGCTTGATTAAACTTTATTCTTAGAGGAGGAAATGCACAAACATTCTTATTTTTTCGATAGCGCCCACGTGTTTTCAATTGCACGATCATACTTACGATAGAATCGCCCAATTGGTAGGATAAACGAGCTTGATGGTACTTACTTTTCTTACCGGTATCCTTTATTAGTTCTTTAATATTAGTTGTAATAGAAAGCTCTATTAATGTATCAGATCCAAATAAATATGGCGCTTTGTATACTTCCTCAACTTCCTTATTTTGAGCAAATGATCTCAATAAAGTAAAAAGAAACAATATCAATAACAATTGGTTTTTAAAGGAGAATCTCATACGAAACGATTTTATAATGAAATACTATATTCAAGTTGGAACTATGATTTAATTAGGTGTATAATCTCCTATTCTCAATCAAAACTCTTATCACTCATTTCAGGATCAGATAGGATATTAGGTGTTACATCTTCTTTATAAAAAATCGTAAGTCGAACGTTCTTTTTAGATAAATCTATTTGTCCCACCTTAAATCTAACAACCTCAATACCTGTCCTTTCAAATATATTCTCAATTAATTCTTTTTTCTTGGTTGGGTGAATAAGATCCATGCGATCAAAAATTAGGCTTCTTCTTGCAAGATGGCGCTTCATCCATACTCTTTCCATTATCCAAGTTGTTATCATTAAACTTAGATTTGTAAAAAGAATAGCACTTATACTTACCTCACGACTTGCCAAAGCATTTATTACCGATAAGGTAATAACCAAAAATAAGTAGGTCATTTCACGAATAGGAATCGTATCGGTACGGTAACGAATTATGCCAAATATTGCAAACAATCCTAAGGCAAAACCCAATTGCAAATCAATACTTCCAAGCAAAAAACAAAGGAAAAATATTGTTGTAGATATAAGAATATAAGTAAACACATACGAGCGTTTACCTGTCGCTCTAAAATAGACAAAAATGATAACAAAGATTGTTGCTAAAAGATTCAATCCAAATCGTAACATCATATCAAAAAAACCTCCACCTAATAGTTCGGTAGATAGCTCGGGAGAATTTAAAAGAAGATCCATTATATATCTATTTTATTCGTTCTTTTTCTTTGTGCGCAAAGATACGGTAATACATCTGATTATCTATTAATAAGCCTTGATCGATAAATTTGGGGTCTCCTATCGGAACATCCATTGCAATAAGTTTAAACGAATAAAACGGGTAAACTCTTGCAACCGGAGTGTGACCAAAAATTATAACAATAGCATCATAAAAATCTAGTGTTTCTATAACTTCATTAAGGCTTATTCTTGAATATTGTTCTGTTCGTGATAAATAACCTCGATACCACAAAGGACTCTCTGAATATAAGAATAAATCTACTAAAGAAGTATCTGCAAGTTCAGTATAGTTATTGATATGGTATCGCATTCCTTCATTGATTTTCTGAATACTCATCCTTTTTTCCATAAATTTTGGAGACAATCCGGCATGAACAAACAAGAGCTTATTGATACGAATAACTGTATTTCTAGTCCTCAGCCATCGTCCTAATACCGTATGCTTGGCAAAAAAATGTGAGTAGTGATAATTATAGGCATGAGCAGCATGTATGTATTTCTCATCAACATATCGAACATCAAATAATAGGGCCATCATTTCATGATTTCCTAGTAAAAGGTGAACATCACCTCCTTCTTTCTGTGCCTGCATTTCAAGCTTGAATAAAAGCCACAGGCATTCTGTTACTTCATCTCCTCTATCAAACACATCTCCTGTAAACACAAGCTGACCATCTCCCCAAATCCAATCATTCTTCTCATCAATGATCTTATTATAACGAAGCATATTTATCATTGAATCAAACTGACCATGTATGTCTCCAAAAACAGCAATCTTTCCTTTAGAGTTAATTAATCCTTTTTTAGGTCTGATAGTGCGAGGGATAATATAACTGGAGCTATCATTGCCGGCAAAACCCATAAAACGCACCGTATCATTTTTAAATCTAAAAAACTTACGAATGATCTTCGTTTTATTCTTTAAACTATCATGTTTGATGTAAAAGGCCTCAATCCTATTAGATGAGAGGTGTTTAATATGTGGGCCCTCTACGTAACTAGCCACACGAAGCGAATCAACATTTGTTGAATCCGGATCGAAATAAGCTGCACTCTTAATAGAATAAAAAAGAAGTAGAGGCAATATATATATTAGAATACTATTTCTAGCCATTAATTTTAAATCGTTAGAATTCTAAAGGTAGCATTATTTTTTATCCTATTTAAAAGCTTAATAATCTTAAGATATCCTTAATTTTGCAACAAGAATTAATTCTGGTTATCAAACTTAGATTATTTCTTTATTTAAAGTAACTCTCGATATAGCTATGTATACAAAAGACGAAGCCAAAGCAATAAAAATAGGATTTTGGGATGGGTTTAAGCGTTTCTCAAAGAAAAAAGGACGTAAAATGACTTCCTGGGTGCTTAAAGGAACGCAAATTAAAGAAGTTCAGCTTAAGTTTGATTTGAATGAAAAGGGAGCTTTTGTTATGCTGCAAATAGATAGTAAACTAGATACGAACAGACTATCTGTATTCGAAAGTTTTGAAAAATACAAACTTGTGATTGATGAAACATGTGGACCTGATTTAATTTGGGATAAACATTATTACATCAAAGGATTTAAAGAGGTCAGTGTGATTTATTATCAACTTCCAGATGTTACAATTCTTAACAAAAACGATTGGGAAAATTGTTATGATTTCTTTTTCAAAAAAATGCTTTTATTAGAAGAAGCCTTTTTAGATGTAAAAGAAGTTGTCATGTATAGAGTTTAAGCTAATCAGCCGTAATTTTAACTAATAGCTGGCGATAAGCAGAGAAAAGTTTCGATTTGGATACAAAACCAATATACTTGCCATTATCAATTACAGGTAAATTCCAAGCTCCGGTTTTAGTAAATTTTCTTAGAACAACTTCCATAGAATCATCATAAGATATTGAGGCTGGAGGCATAATCATAAGATTACTAATTGGAGTCGTGTACATTTCTTCATTAAACATGATTTCACGAACCTCATCCAACAAAACAACACCCAGTAAAAATCCTTCCTCAGTCAAAACCGGAAAAATATTTCTTTTCGATTTAGAAATAACCTTAACCAAATCGGCTAGAGTTGCATCTTCATTTATGCTTTTTAAATCTGTCTCAACAACCTTTGATAATTGCATAAACCGTAGCACTGCCTGATCTTTATTGTGTGTTATAAGCTCACCTTTTTTAGCCAATTGTGCAGTTACAATAGACTCCTTCTGTAAACTTTTTACTGTGATAAAAGAAATGGTCGTAGAAAGCATCAATGGCACAATCAATTCATAACCACTTGTTATTTCAGCTATCAAAAAAATACCCGTTAATGGTGCATGCAAAACACCACCAAGTACACTAGCCATACCAACCAATGTAAAATTACCAGGGGAAAGTGCTTGACCAAACTGAAAATGATTGTACACATACACAAAAAGAAAACCTAGCATTGCTCCTGTAAAAACAGAAGGAGCAAAAATTCCTCCAATTCCTCCTGCACCTATTGTAATTGAAGTAGCTATCACCTTTAGAAAAACCATGGCTCCAATGAAAATAACAACCATATACCACACATCTGTTGAATTTTCAAACAAACTTGATTGGAAAACTTCTTCCAAATTCCCAACCATTAAAGCCTTTACCATGTTATAACCTTCACCATATAGAGCAGGAAAGTAAAAAATTAAAACTCCCAAACACAAACCACCCACGAGTAGCCTATTACGCAACAACCTAATCCCTTCAAAGCGATTTTCTATCCATAAAAACACCCTCGTGAAATAAACTGATGTTAGTCCCGAAAGAATACCCAGCAAAATGAAAAATGGAATATCCTTTATTACAAAAGGGTTATTAATTGCAAACTCAATCAGAATATCTTCATCCAAAAATAACTTGGTTGTAATAGCTCCACTTACCGAGGCTATCAACAGAGGTATTAGAGAAAAACGAGATAAATCAATTAGCAATACTTCTAATGCAAATACAATAGCAGCAATTGGCGTATTAAAAATTGCCGCAATTGCACCAGATGCTCCACAGGCCATCATCACAGTTATTTCTTTATAATTGAGATGAAAGTTTCGTGCCATATTGGATCCTATTGCAGCTCCGGACGAAATAATAGGAGACTCCAAACCAATACTTCCTCCAAACCCAGCTGTAATGATTGAACCTATAACCGATGAGTATGTTTTATGCAGTTTGACAATGCTATTTCGCTTTGATATAGCATGCAACAGAGAAGTAATGTTGTGCTTAATAAAATCACGAATGATGTATTTCTTGAAAAGCAAAGTCAAACCAACACCAATCATTGGATATAAAAAAAACAGATAATTCTGATAACTCCAATTAATCCCTTCCAACAGGAATTCACGACCTCGATACACAGCTGTTTTAAGCACAAGTGCTGTCATACCAGATGCAATTCCAACTAGAGCACTGAGTATTAAAATAAAAGTTTGATTATTAATATGGCGCAATCTCCAAATCAGAAAGCGACGCCATCGAGTTGTTTTCGCCATGGAAATATTTTGGGATTGTTACCTCCTAATTTAACAAATAGAATGCGAATGGAAAAACAAATTATTAAGTTTGAAACCAAATACTAAAACCATAAGCGATAATTCTATGCCATTTAAAATAATTCAAACTGATAAATTCAATACAATAAAGTGGTCGGGAGGTACAAGTACCCAACTCTACATCTACCCAGAAACAGCTGATTACGGGCTAAAGAATTTTGATTTCAGGTTAAGTACTGCTAAAGTTGAAGTAGAAAAATCAGATTTTACCCCTCTCTCCGGAATCTCAAGGCATATTATGATTCTTGATGGAGAAATAGAAATCTTTCATAAAGACCAATACCGTAAAAAGTTAAAACAATTCGATATTGACGAGTTTGAAGGTGGTTGGGAAACTTCTTCGCTTGGTACTTGTATTGATTTTAACTTAATGACCAAAGGCAAGACAAAAGGAAACTTAAATTCTCTAAAACTCAAAAAGAATCAACACTGCAACTTCCCAATTTCAAAACTATATTCCAAACAGTTCATCTATCTGTACACTGGTAAAATCTCTTTTATTTTAAATAACAAAGAGCTTATACTTAAACAAGGTGAGCTTTTAGTTTTAGATAATTTAAATATTCAAGATATCCAGTTCAATGCAATTGAGAATAGTGATTTAGTCATCTCTCAAGTTGCACTATAGTTTATATTTAATCATTCTAAAAATAAATAACATAATTTCATTAGATCAGAAAATATAGATAATCTCCACCAAGTGTCCATTTATAAAAAGAAGCATAGCCATTAGTCCAAAGAGGTGAGCTTTTAGTTTATTTAGAATTAAGTCATATATACATTATTACAAGTTGTAATAAATTAATTTATTACTTTTAAGCAAACCCTAACCCCCTATTTAAGATGTGCTTAAAATCAAAATTAGTTTTTCTAATAGTATTAATAATATTTACAAGTTCCTGTACAGAAAGATTTTTCCTTAAAGTTGATGAAGACGTTTCGATTCTTGTTGTAGATGGCAAAATTACAAACGAAACAGGAGCTTGCGAAGTTAGGTTATTTAGAACAGTTAGTTTTTCAGAAGATTACCAATTCTCTCCCGAAAGAAATGCCACCATAATTCTGCACAACAGTAATGGCGACTATGAAATTTTAATCGAATCAGAACCTGGGATTTACCACCGAAGCTCTAAAGATGTAAAAGGTGAGATTGGCCTTTCGTATTGGGTTAAAATCGAAACAGAATCTGGGGAAGCATATGAATCCATCCCAGAGACAATGCAATCTCCGTATGAAATTAGTTCGATGTATGGCAAAGAGGTAGAAGTTATAATGGATGATAACTCCAAAGCAAAAGCCATAAGAATATGTTTTGATGCTGTAAATAAAGAAAATACATCCAGTTTTTTAAGGTGGGAATATAGAGAAGCATACGAATGGCGATCTCCTTTTGATATTTCCCAAAAAGTTTCACAAAATCCAGCTCAAATTTGCTACCCAATTAATGATTTCAAATTAATTAATGTCTTTGATGCGTCGGAACAAGCAACAAAAGAAGTATTTCAACTAACAACAACAACAATCTTCCAAAACGAAGTAAAATTACTATACAACTATCTTATCGATTTACGTCTATATACAGTTTCTCAGGAGAATTTTACTTTCTGGGAAAAAATGAAATCAATCCATCAAGCCAACGGCAGCCTGTATGATATAGTTCAAGCAAATATTCTTGGAAATGTAACGGCTTGCGATGATGAGTGCAAAGTGCTTGGATATTTTGAGGTTTCTTCCAAAGAGAAAGGGCAACAGTTTTTTTATGAAAACAATTTCTCTTTAGAGCTAGCTGATTTCCCGGAAGAATGTGAAGAATTTGATATTTATTTAGATAGGACAACCCCCGATCCTATGAAATATCATATTCTCAAAACAAAACCTATGGGAACTCAAACTGTTTACACTGTTCGTAGACTTGAATGTTACGAATGTAACATTAAATACCCTGTTAGCAAACCATCATTCTGGCCCTAAATCTTAAAAACATATGAAGTCAAACCTACTCCTCACAAGCGCTCTAATTATTATCACTTTAGGATTTAACTCTAAAGCCTCAGGACAACCCACATCTAAAAAAAACATTAAAACCATAATAAATGGTAAGGTGTGGATACCTAAAGTTTCGGTTTCTCACGGAGATCAGTTTTTTCTTAACAAAATGAATCTTAAAGGGGATTTTCTATTTGATGGACATCAATACCAGAATATTGAATTCACATACGATTTATCTAAAGATATAATCATTACTCGAATCGAAACCGAGGATAAAACAAAAAGGAGCATTGTTGTAAATCCTTATTTACTAGAAGGTTTTAGTGTACATGGTACTTTAAACCAATATAACTTCTTGAGAGGTGGCTTAATTCATAAGAAACTAGATCCCTTACGTTATTATCAGGCAGTTGAATTTAAAAATCTTAAATACGTTGTGAAAAGAACTAAGTATCCTGTTTTCACTGCAGATGCTTCACGAAAATACAAATATGTGAGTAGAAACCACTTATACTTAATAAGTGATAATAACCTATTTACAATAAAAAAGAAAAAAGACATTATCCGGTTCTTCCCCAACAAGAAAAAAGAGATTAAACGTTTCATACGGAAAAACAAACTCACTATAAGCTCCAAGACTCCAATGGATGCAGTTGTTCTTCTTTCAAAATTCGACCAATAAAAGCTATGAAAAAAACACTCATCCTTCTCTACAGTTTATTTGCATTCATTTCTGCCTCAGCACAAGAAGAAATGAACATAAATATTGGACATAAGGGAATGTCCTTTTTCGAATTGACACAAGAACTTGAAACTAAATATCAAATTCAAACCTTTTATTACAAAGATTGGGTTGAAGATATTGTTCTTAAGAAAGCATATTCAGATGTTAGCCTTGAGTTTCTAATGAATGATGTGTTATCAGTATCTAAAATCCTGTACATCATTAGAGACAATAGCATAGTTCTTACTCTGTTTAATAATCTGGATCAAGAATTTAGCTTAAAAACGTCCAGCGCCAAAACTGTTGTTGACCAAAGTCAGGTTGATGATCAGGATACCGACATCTCAACCCTGCAACAGCAAGAATATATAATTCATGAAATTGGAGTGGCTTTAGGTCGTAAAAAGGCCAAGGTTTTTGGAAACATCAGCCTGTTTGGAACCGGAATACCATTAAAAGGTGTCGAAATTTTCTTACCAACTATGTCGCAAGGGGTAACATCGGATAAAAATGGCTATTTCCAAATAGAATTAGAGCAAGGATCCTATGTGTTAAACTTTAAGTACATGGGACTCAGACAAACAACACGAAAAATTAACTTACGTGGAGATGGGCGACTCAATGTGCAAATGAGAAAAGAGATGCAAGCCATTAAGGAAGTTAAGGTATTTGCTCAAAACAATAGAGTTAAACGTACCTCAATGGGGATTGAGTACATTGCATCTAAGGACATAGAAAGCATACCTTCTGCTCTTGGAGAACCGGATATCATAAAAAGCACAACAATGCTTCCTGGTGTTGAAAGTGCCGGTGAAGGCTCTATTGGTTTTAATGTAAGAGGTGGATCTGCCGACCAAAATCTCATTTTGATAGATAATGCACCAATCTATTATCCGGCTCACTTCTTTGGCTTCTTTTCTGCATTCAATAATGATATGATACAAGATGCCAGCTTATACAAATCAAGTATACCTATCCAATTTGGTGGACGTATTTCATCCATCTACGACATACATTCTTCCGAAACCATAGCAGATAATATCAATGGTAAAGTTGGAATTAGCCCCATTACATCGAAAGCTTATTTAAATCTTCCATTATTAAAGAAAAAGCTATCGGTAATGAACTCTTTTCGTTTCACTTATTCTGATTGGATCATCAAAAAAATTGATTCAAAAGAATTAGTTGATTCAAAGTCTGATTTCTATGATTTACATGGCAAATTATTATTTAAACCTAATAATAAGAACCAAATAGAATTAAGTTATTATAACAGCAACGACGAATTTCAGTTGCACTCTGACACCGTATATAATTTCAATAATTTTGTCAGTTCTTTAAACTGGAGATACCGTATTAATGAGAAGTTTAAAATGAAAAACAGTGCCCATTTCACAAGTTTTTCATATGATATGGCTTCTCGTGATATTCCGAGTAACGCATTTAAACTAACCCATAAGGTTAAGGATATTGGATTTAAAACTCACTTAACATACGAGAAGGATGTATTCACCAGATTCGACTTTGGAGCAAGTACCAAGTTCTATAAAATTAGTCCTGGAGAACTAAAACCCTATTCAGAATCATCTCTAATATCTACAAAGAAAATTGATATTGAAAAAGGTTTGGAAACCGCAATATTTGCTGGTGCCAAATTTGATTTATTCCATTTTTTAAATACTGAAATGGGTATAAGGTACTCATTGTATGGGAATCTGGGTAAACGAAATGAAGCCATCTACGAAAATAATAATACAAATAAGCTAGACAGGACTGAAATACAAGAAACTTCAGGAGGACTAAATAATATATACCATGGACCTGAAATGCGTTTTTCAATAAACTATGCTTTGAATAACAATAACTCTTTTAAAGCTAGTTATAACAGAACACACCAATACATTAATCTTCTGTCCAACACAACGGCAATATCTCCAACTGATACGTGGAAATTAAGTGACCGTTATCTAAAACCTCAAGTTGGGGATCAATTCTCAATCGGTTATTATCGCAACATTTTAAATTCTGTAGCCGAATTTTCTATCGAAGCATATACCAAAAGGGTTAAAAATGCTAAGGACTATAAAGATGGTGCAGAACTCTATTTAAACGAATTTACCGAAACAGAGGTATTAAATGCCGATGGTAAAAACTATGGATTAGAAATATTACTACGAAAAAAATCAGGTCGATTTAATGGAATGCTTAGCTACTCTTATTCAAGAAGCTTTTTGAAATCGAAAGATAAAACCGGAGAATTTGCAATAAACGATGGTGAATGGTATAGAGCGCCTTATGACAAGCCTCATAACCTTAAGGCCTTTTTAAGTTTTAAACTATCCAGACGATTTATCTTCTCAACAAACTTTGTTTATCATACTGGTCGTCCGGCAACCTATCCTACAGCCAGATATAAAGTTCAGGATATTCCTATCATTTATTACTCAAAAAGAAATGCATATAGAGTACCGCATTACTTCAGAACAGACATAACTCTTTTAATGGAAGGAAATCTAAAAAAGAATAAGGCATATCACACGTCTTGGGCATTTGGTATTTATAATCTTACCGGGCGTAACAATACCTATTCTACTTATTTCAGATTTGAAGAAAGAAGCATGGTGGGATACAGACTATCTGTTTTTGGGGAAGCAATTCCTACTATTACTTATAATATTGAATTTTAGAACTATGAAGACTCATATATTTAAATACATTATCCTAACTCTAGTAGTGAATCTTACTCTGCTTTTAAATGGATACACCCAAGAAATACCTGTTGAACGAATTCATATCCACTTACAAAAAAACACATACATTGCTGGTGAAGCTATTCATTTTAAAGTTTACTGTCTAAATGCAAAAACTCAGAAATTATCCAATATTAGTAAAGTTGCATATGCTGAACTTATAGGAGAAAACGGATTTCCGGTAGCTCAAACCAACATTACTTTGAACAAAGGTCTGGGTGAAGGCGGGTTTGTGATTTCGAAACAACTTCCGACAGGGAATTATGCTATTAATACTTATACTCATTGGATGAAAACAAGTTCTCCTGATTTTATAAGTGTAAGCCCTCTTTTTGTTTTTAATAACCAAAAAATAGGTGTAAACGCCCCTGATGCTTTAGCAGTTCCTGAAGGATTTTATCGTGATCTAAAAAACAATGAGTTAACTCTTCTTAAATCAGAAGGCAAACTTGAAAAGATCTCAATAAATACCAAAATTGAAGATGCTAATAGGATTCTTAGAATATCTGTTAAAAACAATGACAATAATACATATGAATCATTCAAATTCCAGATTCTATCAAAAGAAGGAAAAGTATTGGAAAAAAATTTCCAATTCAATCAGCAAAATTGGGAAATACGCTTAAAAATTAAGGATTTAAAGTCATCGAATTACAATATTTGTATCCGCGATAAGCAAGATCAGATTCTTAAAACGGCCGTTGTTCATATTGATAAATCCCGTAAAGGTAGCTTTATTGAGAAGCCACCCCTCAGTACCGGTAAAAGAAAGAAGAATGCAATAAAACTTCACATGGACGATATATCCCTCCAAGATGACAGTCTATTTTTATCGGCAAGTATCAAATTAAAAGAGCCAAACAATACTGTTGTTAATATTATTGATTACATAAATCTATATTCAGATTTTGGAGCCAACATGCTACCCTATTTCAAAAAAATTAAGCAATTAGATAAACAAAGTTGGATAGCTGAAGACGGGCCAGAAACACTTTGGCTAAAAAATTCTAATTCGTACTCGATAAACGCCAACAGGTACCCTGAAGAAGAAGCTTATATTCTGGAAGGAACCGTTAAAAACAGAATCAGTAATAAGGCTCTAGCGAATGAGAATGTCTACCTCTCCAAAATTGGCGCCTACGCAGACATTAGCACTTTTAGAACTAACGATAAAGGTCAATTCTTCTTCAATCTACCTTTAAGTAAAGGGCTACACGATATATCAATTCAAGTTAGAGATAAGGATGATTTAGATCTTGCTGTTGCATTAAAAGATAAGTTTAGCTCCGAAGGATTTGCTCCAACTCCATGGTGTAGCAAGCAATTACAAGGAGAACAGTTGAGCTACTTAAAGCAAGTGTTTGAAAATTACAGAATAAGAGATATCTACAAAAAAGAGACTTACCGAGAGATTAAAGACACATGTCTTTATAGAGGGAAAAGTAGTTTCTATGGGAAAGCTCAACATTCTATCACAATTGATAATTACATACAATTAGACTCCTTAGAAGAGTATTTCCATGAGTTTATTTCTACAATTAAAATCAAGTATAAAAAGAATAAACCTTACATGTACATATTCAGTCCAGATGCTAATCGAACATTTAATAAAAGCCCTTTAATCCTGTACGATGGACTTATTCTTTCCGATGCGTCTCCAATATTAAACAAACCATCTACAGAGATTGACAGAATAGAAGTAGTACCTTACGAGTATTATTATGGCTCATCTCACTTGTATGGAATCGTTAATGTTATATCAAAGAAACAAGATTGTGAATTAAATGAACTTCCAAAGAATACAGAGCGCTATTATTTACCTCTATTTACAAATAGTGTTGAATATGTAAAGTTCGACAAGCATCTTAAAAATAATCTTGCAGATTACCGAACTGATTTACTCTGGGAACCCTATATAACTCTTAGTCACAATAAAGATTTCGAGTTGGTATTTACAACTAGTGATATTAAAGGTGAATATGAACTAATCATTCAAGGGATTTCTGAAAATGGAGATCCAATTGTTATAAAACAAAGTATACTGGTTGAATAAGAACAAGCTCAGCAATTAAATTTGCTGAGCTTTTTTCTTAAATATTTCTTTGATAAAAATGTAACCTTATGCATCTTTTTCTTGTCTCATGTCATATGTAGAACGAGTAAACAAGCCACTTTATCTAAAATCGAAATACATGCCACACATTATTTAGCATAAATTGTATATTTGATTTGATATGAAAAGCAAAAGCCCATGCCATACATATTGACAGCCACATACTAACCCAAACAAGCAAGGATATAAATGCAGATCAACATAAATGAACTCAGCAAGATTTACCCGAACGGAAAGAAAGCACTCGACAATATCAATCTGGAGATAGGAAATGGTATGTTTGGCTTACTGGGTCCCAATGGAGCCGGAAAATCAAGCCTTATGAGAATTCTGGTTACCCTAATGGAGCCCTCAACCGGAACAGCTAGCTTCAACTCGTATGATCTGCATAAAAACCGAAAAGAGATAAGAAGCATACTTGGCTACTTACCTCAGGATTTTCGTTTCTTCTCCAAATTAAAAACCTGGGAGTTTCTCGATTATGCTGCCTCTCTAGCTGGTATAAAGAGTAAACAAGTTAGAAGAAAAAAGGTTGATGAGTGGCTTGAAAAAGTTGGACTTTTCGATGTTAGAGAACGAGATGCCAACAAACTTTCCGGCGGTATGAAACGTCGATTAGGTATTGCTCAGACATTGATTAGTGACCCTAAAATTATTGTGGTCGATGAGCCTACAACAGGACTCGATCCTGAAGAAAGGATTCGATTCCGAAATATTTTATCTGAAATCAGCCAACAGGACGTCAGTATTATTCTATCTACTCATATCGTTGGTGATATATCCAGTGTCTGCAACAATCTGGCCCTACTCAACAATGGGAAGCTCGAATTTAAAGGCACACCCGAAGCACTTATTGAAAAATCCCGGGGCCATGTATGGCAAGCTAGCGCCTCTGGCTACGAATATGATTTAATCAAAGATAAATATGCAGTGGTTTCTACCATTCCAACACAAGACGGTTGGGATATTCAACTAATTGGAGACGGTAGTCAACTCAATAATGCCATAGAGATTGAGCCCAATCTTGAACATGCCTATGTCTATTTCATGGAAAAATCTTCAGAACTCATTTAGCAAGTCATATATATGATCTCACTTCACACCATACGCACAGTAGCTAAATTTGAAACCAGAACCCTACTTCGATCCTGGTTTTTCAGGATTTTTGCTGGCTTATCCATCCTTTTCATCGGCATATTTAATGTTGCTGCCTTCCTTGAAGATAGCGGTGCACCTTGGATATACCGTGCTCTACCAGCTGCTATACCCTATGCCAACTTAATCTTATTGAATTTAGGACAGGCCATTGTAGCTGTTTTTCTAGCTTCTGAATTTTTAAAACAAGATAGCAAAAATGATACTATTGAGGTGATCTACGCCCGATCGATGACCAATAGTGAATATATATTGGGTAAATCCTTTGGAATCATCTCTGTTTTTATCATTCTCAATGTCCTGATCTTACTTATGGGAATTGGCTTTTCATTTTTGAGCAATGAATCTTCACAAAGCATTTGGGTCTTATTCTACTACCCTCTTTTAATATCCATCCCCACCTTAATCTTTATTTTTGGACTGGCTTTCATTCTAATGACTCTTTTAAAGAATCAGGCCATCACCTTCATCGTTCTTTTGGGATATATTGCGCTGACCATTTTCTACCTGAATACGAAATTTTATCACCTCTTCGACTATATTGCCTATAAGGTTCCCATGATGAATTCAACAATTGGAGGATTTGGAAACCTAGCAGAAGTCGCCATTCACAGAGGGATTTATTTATTCTTTGGAATCGGGTTGATCTTTCTTACAATTTATAAACTACAACGCTTACCACAATCGAAAAGATTTGTTTCACTCCCCGTCTACATAGCACTTATTGCCTTTGGAATAGGCGGCCTGCTAACAAAAAAATATCTCGATATTAAAATTGGAAATGAAACATTCAGGAAGGAAATGATCAGCCTGAATAACAAATACCTGTCATATCCCACTGCTGAAATTGAAAACTGTGATATCAACCTGAGTCATTTAGGCGAAGAAATTTCGGTAAAGGCGAAGATAGAACTTTCGAATTCCAATACATCAGCATTAGATACGCTAATCCTTAGTTTAAATCCGGCATTAAAAATTACTTCTATTCTTCAAGATGGTAAAAAGCTTGATTTTAAAAGGGAAATGCATCTAATAAAAATACAAGCCGTAGAAGCTTTAATGCCCAATACGAGAATTAATTTTGAACTTTCTTACCGAGGTTCGATTGATGAGAGAACACACTTCCTCGATCTGAACCCAGAACTGGTTGAAGACAATTTCTCGGCAGAAATGTTCCGAATCCGAAAGCGATTCTCATACCTGCAAGATAATTTTGTCTGTTTAACTGATGAAGCCCTTTGGTACCCAATATCTGGAGTTGGTTATGCTTCTCTGAATCCTGTTCTTCATTCACCGGATTTCACCAATTATTCACTAAGAGTTCATACAAAAAATAAACTTACACCAGTATCACAAGGAAAGTTCACTAAAGTTTCAGACAGCATTTTTGAGTTCAAACCTGAAACGGCTCTTCCAAAAATAAGCTTGTTGATAGGTGATTACATACAACATCATACTCTTGTGGACTCAATCGAATATTCGATTTATTCTATCAGAGGAAATCAATTCTTCCTGCAACATTTCGATTCTATTCAAGATAGTTTACCAGCCTTAATCCGAGAATTGAAAACTGAATTCGAAAGTAAAATAAATCTGGAATATCCGTTTAAACGATTCGCTTTAGCCGAAGTTCCCATTCAATTTGCTCTTGACAAACACATTTGGTCAATTAGTAGTGATGCCGTTCAGCCTGAAATCATTTTTTATCCTGAAAAAGGGGTAATAATGGAAGAAACAGATTTCAAAAGGAGAAAAAAACGCTTCGAAAAACGAATGAAACGTGATAACGAAGAAGTTTCGGATGAAGAGCTACAGGCGAGAATCTTCAAACGATTTGTGCGTGGTAATTTCATGCCACCATCAACCGAATGGTATCAATTCAAAAGTGTTGACCGAAATACCTATTCGCCATTCCCAAACTATTATGGCTATTCAACTCAATTAAGTTCGAGGGATTATCCGGCATTAAATACGGCTTTAGGCGTTTACTTAAAAGAGAAGAATACCACATCGCAATCATACTCCCGATGGCGATTCGATGGTATAAGTAAAGAAGAACGCATTAATCTGGAATTAAAGAAATCATCTCTTCAGGAAATTGTAAAAACGGGCTTAGAACCTTCTAATAATAATGAAGAACAAATCTATCTGAATGACATTCTAAAAGCCAAAGGCTTGCATCTTTTTTCACTACTAAAGGCTCGCTATGGCGAAGAAAAATTTAACGCATTACTGAAGTCTTATATCGAAAAGAACAAACACCAAAAATTCAGTTTTGAGAATTTTGATCATTTCTTAAGCGAAAACTGTGGACAATCAATTCAGGAAGATGTGAAAAACTGGTACACAACCAATAAGCTACCAGGTTTCTTAATTAAAGATTTGAAAACATATAAAGTCAAGGAAGGCGATCATATTAAATATCAAATTCGCTACAAAATTTCAAATCCGGAATCTTCCGATGGTATGGTGTCGGTAAGCGTTGAACTAAAAAATCAAAATAGAAGAAGAAACCGTAGAAATCAGGATGATGAAAAACCTGATTTCTCAAAAACTATTTTTGTACCTGCACATTCAGCTCGTGAAGTCGGTTTTGTTTTTTCTACTCAACCCAGCAGAATGAACATCTCGACACATATATCAGAAAATTTACCCAATAGTTTGGTTTACGATTTCAGTACTTTTTCTGAAACGAAAAAGACTGGTTTCTTTAATGAAGTGAGAAATTCTGAGGTATTTGAAGGCATTCTTGCCGATAACGAATTTGTTGTTGACAACGAAGATAAAGGCTTTGAATATGTACAGGTGTCCAATAAAAGTTATCTGAAGCAATGGTTGGATGATAAACGCGTTTCAACTCACGAATACTCACGTTTACGAACATGGAGACCACCCAATGAATGGAAGAATGTACTTCGATCTGGTTTCTTTGGCAAATATGTCCGTTCGGCATTCTTTACAAAATCCGGACAAGGCGATCGTTCAGCTTCCTGGAAAGCAGAACTTAAAAAGCCAGCCTATTACGATGTTTTCTGCCATATCGAAAAAGTAAAAGGATGGAGTCGAAGAAGACAACAAAAAAAGACAGACTACAATTTCAAAATATATCACGAATCAGGATTTGAAGAGGTCAATAAAAGTGATCAGGAGCTGGAAAATGGGTGGAATTATTTAGGTACCTATTTCATTACACCTGGAACTTCAAAAGTTGAATTAAATAATAAATCCCGAGGTGCCTATCTTTTTGCAGATGCAATTAAATGGGTCGAAAACAAGTAAATAACCAGAAACTACATAGGCATGATCAGAACGAAACGAAAGCTTGATTTATTGAAGATATTCATATGTGCCGGAGCATTCTTACTAGGCTCCTTCGCAACTCAAGCTCAAAAGAAAATTACACTGGATGAAGCTCTTTTAATAGCCTTTTCAAACAGTCCGGACATTAAAAAATCAAAAATCAATATGGAGCAAAACAAGGAGCGATTGAATGCCCGATTGGCTTCTTTACGATCTCAATTTTCTTTTGATTTTATGCCGATATCCTACAACAAAACAGAATCATACGACGAATATTTTTCTAAATGGAACACCTCCGAAAATAAGGGAGCAGGGGGAACCTTTACAGTTTTGCAACCAATAAAATATACGGGAGGGAAATTATCTTTAATAAACTCATTTAGTTATCAGGATAATTTCTCCGAAGCTAGTGTCAAAAATTACGAAGGTTATAACAACGATCTAAAAATAGAATTTACCCAACCCTTATTTACATATAATAAAACCAAGATGGATTTAACTCGGAATGAGTTAAACCTGGAAAATGCGACCCTATCCTACTCCATAGAAATGTTGAATATAGAAAGACAAGTGAATGAAGCTTTTTATTCAATCTACCAAAAACAAATGGCCCTAAAAATTGCCGAAGAGGAGTTTGAAAATCAAAAAGTAAGTAAAGATATTATTATCAGTAAGGTTGAAGGTGGCTTATCGGCTAAGGAAGAACTTTATCAGGCAGAACTGAATTTTTCTACCAGCCAATCGAATCTGGACAACAAACGCGTTGATCTTGAAAATGCAAAAGATCAATTTAAACTGCTTCTGGGAATCTCTTTATACGAAGACGTAGCCGTAAGTACCGACATCAAATATATTCCTGTGATCGTTGATCTTGAAAAAGCCATTCAAAATGGTTTAAGCCAAAGACTGGAATTGACTCAAAAACAAATCGATTTAAATAATGCCCGATTCGATTTAATTGAAACATCTGAACAAAAAGCTTTTAAGGGAGATGTCAAACTTTCTGTTGGTCTGATGGGAAATAATGAACAATGGAGTAAAGTTTATAATAAGCCCACTAAAAGTCCGGGAGTTGAGTTAAAGTTTTCAATTCCAATTTTTGATTGGGGTGAAAGGAAAGCCCAAATTAGAACTGCTGAACTGGAAATTGAAAGTCGTGAAATAGACATGAATAGTTTGAAGAATAATATTACAATCAATATTAGAAAGATCTACAGAAATTTAAAAAATCAGATACAACAAATTGAAATTGCAGAACAGAATCAGAAAAATGCAGAACGTACCTACGATATCAATTTAGAACGTTACAAAAACGGGGATCTAACCAGTATCGATTTGGAACGCTTTCAAAATCAACTTTCTGAAAAGAAGATGACTCTGGCAAATTCGCTTATTAGCTACAAGTTGGAGTTACTTAACCTGAAAATTCAATCGCTCTGGGATTTCGAAAACAACAGATCTTTTGTCCCACAGGAATTACAAGATAACTTGATCAAAAACTAATCCTATTTCAATCATGATACACCATACAAACCTCATAACAATGAAACGAATCGCCATTTTTATTCTTAGTTTAAGCTTATTGGCATCTTGTGACGATAAGGCTACAGACCTAAACAAAGATATTGCCGTACAAGTATCTGTAAAAGAAGTTGCAAGTAAAAGCATCGAGAAATTTATCAGCACAACGGGTACAGTCAATCCGATCAAAACCGTAGAAATTAAAAGTGAGATTGGTGGAAAGTATCAACTCCAAATTAATCCTGTTACAGGGAAAAAATACGCCTTGGGTGATTTAGTTAAAGAAGGTACCGAAATTATTGTCTTGGAAGACAAGGAATACGAAAACAACATTAAAATCAAATCTCAGGAGTTGAGTCTACAAATTTCTCAGCAAAACTATGAGAAGCAACAATCTTTGTATAAAAAAGGTGGCGTAACACTTTCAGACGTGAAGAAATCGGAAATTGAGTTGATCAATTCAAAATATGCCTACGAAGATGCTTTATATCGCTTAGCCAAGTTAAAAATTAAAGCGCCTTTTTCAGGTACAATTACAAACCTGAATTACTACACTCAAAACACCCGAATTGATGCCGCTTCTCCTGTGCTAGCTATTATGGATTACAGTAGATTACATATGGAAATCAATCTGGCTGAAAAGAATATCACATCGGTTAAAAAGGGGCAAAAAGTTAAGATTGTTAATTATACCATTCCCGGGGATACTTTAAATGCTGTGCTGGCACAGATCTCTCCTGCAATTAATGCGGATACAAGATCATTCAAAGCCGTTGTGAACATCAACAACTCAAAATTATTGTTACGCCCGGGTATGTTTGCAAAAGGTGAAATTATCGTTGCTAAAGCTGATAAGGCTATCGTTATTCCTAAGGATATCATCTTGAACAAACAATCCGGGAATATTGTTTTTGTTGTGAACAAAGGCCTGGCCGAAGAAAGAAATATTCAGTTCGGCTTGGAAAATCCTAAAGAAGTTCAAATTATTTCAGGATTAGAAGAGAAGGATCGATTGGTTATTAAAGGATTTGAAACTTTAAGAAACAGATCGAAGATTAAGATTGTCAAGTAGTTTTGAAAAACAATCTTTCAACATTCAGAATAGCATAAAAAACGATTAGAAAGGCTCACAATATGAAGAAAATAACACAATTTTCAGTCAACTACCCCGTGACAGTATCCATGATTGTAATGGCGATATTGCTTTTAGGATACGTTTCACTTGGCAAGTTAAATGTTGACCTGTTTCCTGAAATGAATGCGCCTCGCATATTTGTGGAAATTAAAGCAGGGGAACGTCCTCCTGAGGAGATAGAGAAACAGTTTATTGAGAGCATCGAAGCACAAACCATTCGACAAAAAGGTGTCAGTCAGGTTTCATCCGTTTGTATGGTCGGATCAGCAAGACTTACCGTTGAATACACATGGGGTAGCGATATGGACGAAGCCTTTCTTGATCTGCAGAAAGCCCTTTCTTCGTATAGTCAGAATTCTGAAATTGATGAATTCACCATTACCCAACACGATCCCAATGCCTCACCCATTCTAATCGTAGGTATGCTTCATCCTGAAATTCAGGACATGAACGAGTTAAGAAAAATTGGCGAAAACTATATTCGTAATGAACTGATTCGATTAAAAGGTATTGCAGAAGTTGAACTTACAGGCTCTCAAGAAAAAGAAATTCGCATAGAAACTGATCAATATTTACTGGATGCACACCAAATTACCATCGACCAAATTGTACAAAAAATACAAAGCCTCAACCAGAATGTTTCGGGTGGAAGTATAGTGGAAATGGGAACCAAGTATATTATAAAAGGTGCCGGTTTAATACGAAACACTCAGGAAATTGAAAATGTAATTGTTGGCACAAAACAGGAAAAGCCATCAGGTACTGCACAGGCAACAAATGGCAATAAACAAGCACTTGTAAAAGGTAAGGTGCCTATCCTTTTAAAAGATGTGGCCAAAGTGAGTTTTGTAGCTAAGAAAGCTCAGAATATTGTCAGAATTAATGGAATCCGTTGTGTCGGATTATCCATTTATAAGGAAACAGGATCGAATACCGTTCAGGCGGTAGAAGACTTCGAAAAAACCATGGTATCCATCAAGAAAGCTTTGCCTGGCTACCAATTTATCACGGTTCAAAATCAGGGCCAATTTATTCAGAAAGCCATTGACGAAGTGCAGGAAACAGCACTACTTGGTGTGCTTATCGCCATTTTTGTACTTTTTGTTTTTCTGCGAAGAGTTAAGGTTACAGCTATTGTAAGTTTTGCCATTCCCGTTTCTATTATTGCCACATTTAACCTCATGTATTTTAATGGTCTTAGTTTAAATATTATGACTTTGGGTGGCTTGGCTCTTGGAGCAGGAATGCTCGTTGACAATGCCATTGTGGTTATCGAAAATATTTTCCGGAAAATGGAATTGGGTCTTTCCGTTAAGGAAGCGGCCATTGAGGGAACTTCTGAAGTCGGTGGAGCCATTGTTGCTTCAACTCTAACAACTATTGTTGTATTCCTTCCTATCGTTTATATGCATGGTGCCTCAGGTGCCTTATTTAAGGATCAGGCATGGACGGTTGCTTTCTCGCTTATAGCCTCTTTATTTGTTGCGATCCTGATGATACCCATGCTTTTTAATTTTGCTTATAAAGGCAAAGGGAAAAACATCAAGTTCAAATCGGTTAAAATCAGCTGGTATGGTATTTTATTAAGAAAACTACTCGGTAAAAAAGTAATGGTTATTGCCGGAGGAACAGTTCTTCTTATCGCAACAGGCCTCGTCCTTCCCTATGTTGGAAATGAATACCTGCCCAAAAGTGGCATTGGAGAATTCAGCCTGGATATTGAATTAAAAGAGGGCACGCAACTTGAAAGAACAGCTCAAACTGTTATTGCAATTGAATCCATGTTACGACAGTCAATGGGCAATCAGTTTGAAACGATTTACAGTCAAATCGGTCCAGGTGCCAGTTCATCTACAAGTAAATCAGTGTTCCAGAACGAAAATACAGCCAATATTAAAGTTCGACTTAAAAGTGAATACCTGGCTCAATCTGAAGCGATTCTGAATCATGTTGGTGTGCTAATCTCTGACATTCCCAATGCGGATATTACAATTGTACGTGACGAAACCGCTCTACAATCGACCATAGGAACCGAAAATGCACCTATTGCAGTTGAGGTGAAAGGAAAAGACATGCAGGTTTTGGAAGACTTGTCAAATCAGATTAAGGAACGCCTTAGTCAATTATCCGATTTAACGAATGTAACGACCAATATTGAAGAAGGAGCTCCTGAAGTTGATGTTGTTATCGACCCATATAAAGCCGGTTTATTTAATCTAAACACCCAAACCATTACCAATCAGCTTAAGGACATTCTGATGGGTAAAAAAGCAGGTAAATTCGAACAAGGGGGAGAAATGAACGATATTCATATACAACTCCCTGAAAAGAGTCTATCAGAACTGAATACCATTTTAATTAAAAGTGGCGATGCTCAAATTCCATTATACGAAGTTGCCGAGATTAAACGATCCTCATCGCCTAAGCAAATGCTTAGACGAAACCAAACACGTATTGGTAAAATTACTGCCGATATTCAAGGATCGAAGGCATTTGATCAGGTTATAGATCAAGTGAACGCCAAGCTAGCAAATCTGGAATTACCACAAGGCTACCAAATCAGCCTTATTGGTGAAGAGCAAAAAAGACAGGAGGCATTGTCAAATTTAAGTTTCGCCCTCATATTATCCATCGTACTGGTCTATATGGTTATGGCTTCTCAATTTGAGTCTTTAATTCATCCATTCACCATTCTATTGACCATTCCGTTGGCAGGAGTTGGTGCTGTTTGGGCCTTCTTTATCTTGGGTATTCCTATGAATATTATGGCCTATATCGGTATTATTATGCTGGGAGGTATTGCCGTAAACGACTCCATTATTCTGGTTGATGCGATTAACCAGTTTAAACGACAGGGCAATACCTTACTCGATTCAATTGTGATGGCTGGTGAAAACAGGATTCGACCTATTATCATGACCAGTATTACAACCATTTTGGCCTTATTGCCATTGACCATTGGTTTTGGAGAAAGTGCCGCCTTAAGAGCGCCAATGGCCATTGCTGTTATTGCAGGTTTGATTACCTCAACATTACTAACATTGGTGGTTATTCCATGTGTTTACTATGTATTCGATAGAGTACAAGGCTATTTTTCAAAGTCGATAGATACAGAATAAAACCACAGAAGCTAATCGAAGCCTGATACTAAAATCTGAACAGAAATGAATTTCATTATAAAACGCAAGGTTTTAATCGCAATGCTCTTTACCGGACTTAGCATGTTGGGGTATTTCTCCTACAAGCAACTTCCGGTGGAACTGATTCCCAATGCTCAACTTCCTATGCTCTTTGTACAAATCAATGCAAGCCAGGAAGTGGATCCCCGCTATATGGAAAACCAGGCCATTATTCCTCTCGAAGGAGTCGTGGGAGGTCTTGAAGGCGTTGAGAAAATATCATCTACAGCTGGGCAGCAAAGTGGTCGTATCGAAATTTCCTTCGAACAAGGAACCAATACAAAATACGCCTATCTCAAACTGACCGAAAAAGTAGAACAGGCCAAAAAAGATCTTCCTCAAGAATTTTTCGTTCAGGTTGTCAAGTTCGACTTAGAACAATTGAGCAACATGTTTATGAATCTGCAGGTGCGTGGTAGTGGTGGTGTTGACAGAGTAAGACAAGTTGCCGAAAATGAAATCATCGAAAAGATTAAAAGCATTGATGGTATTGCTAATACAGCCATTTTTGGTGGACGTGAAAAGTCCATTGAGATCCTACTACGCGATGATGTGTGCAAAAGCTATGGCATCAGTCCTTCCCAAGTAAGATCTGCTCTAAATCAAAACAATAATAAGAGAGATTTTGCTGGTAAAGTTGTTGAAAACAACCAAATGCATTTTGTAAATGTGGTATCTGAATTCACGGATATAACAGACATACATGAATTGGTCGTAAAGGAAGAAGGCAAGATAAAACTGAAAGATATTGCTGATATTCGTTTTGGTGTAAAAGAACAAAAATCTTATAGTCGCGTTAATGGCAAAGAAGCTGTTACCATACAGTTGACTCGTGATGCTCAGTCAAACATCATTGACTTGTCGGATAATGTGATCGAAAAAATTGAGGATCTGAATAAAGAGTTAGAAAGTAAAGATGTTAGCATCGTCGTTCAGTCCAATACCGCCGAAACCATGAAAACCAATATCGATCTCATCATCGAATTGGCCCTTGTGGGCGGTATACTCGCCATTTTTATTCTTTGGATCTTCCTAAAAAATATCCGCTTGGTTGTGGCTATTGCTTTAGCTATTCCAATCTCTGTGTATACAGCCTTTAACTTTTTCTATGCCTACGATATTAGCATTAATACCCTAACTCTATTGGGTATGGCGCTTGCCATTGGTATGCTTCTCGACAATAGTATCGTCGTCCTCGAAAACATATATAGGCTGGCGGCTAAAAAAATTGATCCGGACACTGCTGTAATTCAAGGAACCAGAGAGGTTTGGCGTTCGATCTTTGCAGCAACACTAACGACTATTACCGTATTTTTGCCCTTCCTATTCTCAACAAACTTCATGGTAGGGCTCTTGGGGAAACATATTGGGGTATCCATTATTTCAACACTCTTGGTTTCATTGGTTGTTGCCCTGCTTTTAATCCCTATGATTACCCACTCTTTTCTTAAACGCAAAGGAAAAATAAGAGAAGTTAATTTTGAGAATATCGCCTATCATAACCGACTCGTTCAGGTGTATATGGTTTTATTAAAATCCTGTATGCGATTCCCGGGCAGAACCATTTTAGGAGCACTCGGCTTATTCTTTATAACCCTCTTAATTAGTTTAGGTTTGAGTTTTATGTCGAAAAACGAAACTGAAACCAAAGAGCTTAAACTTTATGTGACTCTTCCCGGTGGCACAACCCTTAATAACACCGATCTTGTTATTCGTGAAGTTGAAAAGAACCTTGGATCACTTGAGGAAAAGAAAGATGTGACCAGTCAGGTATACGAAGAAGAAGCTGTCTTGACCATCTCATTAATTGACGACTATCGTGAAAAACAAAACCTGACAGTTCCCGGAATCAAGAAAAATATTCTGGAGCGTGTTCGTGAAATACCCCGAGCATCATTTAGCTGGGAACCACCAGCAAAAGCCCGTCGCTTTGGTGGCGGTGGTGGCGATTTTGGTGGTGACAATCCCTTTATGAGTATGTTAGGACTTGGTACACAAAAAGAAAAGCTTGTTATCAAAGGTCAGGATTTCGATAAGATGTTAGACTTGTCTGATGATATTCAATATTACGTGGAACAGCTATCATCCATCAAAAACGTATCGGTTAAGGTACCCAATAAACGTCCTGAGATGCTGCTGGAACTGGATAAGCAGATTATGGCGATCTATGATATTCCTGTCAATTCTGTTTTATCGGAATTAAATTCATTTCAAAAAGAATTCTCCAGTGGTGTTAAGTTCAAGCATGGTACTGATGAGTACGATATTATTATCAAGACACAGGGTGAAACTGAAAAAGAAACCCGCGATGCGAAAGACCTGAGAAGGCTTAGAGTTAAAGGCAATCAGGGGGCTGAATTTGAATTACAGAATATCAGTAATCTCAATTTCACCGATGGTCTATCTACGATTAAACGAACCAATCAGGAAAAACATCTGGAAGTAGAATACCAGTTTATCGATGAAGTTAACGACGACAAGGATCTTTTAACCGCGGCAAGAGTCGAAATAGATGAACTTGTGGAGCGTCTGAACCTACCTTCTGGTATTGCCCTTGAAGTGGTACACGAGGAAGATACATTGGGCGAATTTGGCTTTCTATTTTTGATGGCTTTCATACTAATCTTTATGATTCTGGCTTCGGTATTCGAGTCCTTTACCATGCCTATTGTCATGATGTTTTCTATTCCAATGGCAGCCATTGGCTCCTTACTGGCTCTTATCTTAACTGGAACATCACTTATCAATGCCAATGTGTTTACTGGTTTTATCATACTTCTGGGAATTGTCGTCAATAACGGCATTATCATGATTGACTATTCCAATGTCTTACAGAAGCGTGGATACAGAGAATCTCGCGCCCTCATTATGGCAGGTTTAGCACGTATTCGCCCTATCCTAATTACAGCTATAACAACTATAATTGCCCTTATGCCATTGGCACTGGGAAGGGCTGAATATGTAACTCAAATTGGTGTGCCATTTGCCATAACCGTAATCGGAGGTTTAAGTTTAAGTACCGTGCTAACCTTGGTGTTTATTCCAACCGTTTATGCAGGCTTGCAAACCAGTCTTAAATGGCTCCGGAGTCAGAAGCTTTGGGTCAAAACCATACAATTCTCATTATGGATTCTGGGCACCTATTTTATTTACACCGAGGTGGATAGTAAAATTTGGCAGATTATTGATTTTCTTGTTTTGCTTCTGTCTGTACCAGCTTGTATCTATTTTATATCAGCCAGTTTACGAAAGGCCAACGAAGAGCTTATTGCTCCTGACGAACCTTTGCATATTGAAATCAGAAACCTGGTTAAAATTTACGAATGGGATAACAGATTTGCACGCGAATGGAAATCCGGACTTAAAATACGAGAACGCCTCGGCTTAAAATTGGAATACAAATCATTGAATGATTTTGTTGCTTTAATCTGGCAATTGCCTTTAGCCGCTTTTATGGTCTTCTTTATTTTTATTCATCTTCAGGATCAGATATGGATCCTAATTCTTTCCATATTCTTCCAGATTATTCTACTCACTTTTATCAAGCCTATTTTGGCTTATAGAGATCATTTGAAAAAAGAAGCTAAAAGCAAATGGGTTCAGCATTTGATTTATGCATTGCATAAAGCTGTATTTTGGATCTTTCCTCTCTTCGTGCTCAACTTTGCTTATCAACAATACGAATTGCTTGGTCTCATAATTCCTGTTGGTGTTATCTGGTATTTAGCCTTAACAATCAAACTATCATCTGACAAATTATACCGTGAGAAGATCAATATCAATCGAATAAAAGGACGTTTTGGAGCTATCCGACGTAACTTCTATCGTTTTGTTCAAATCATTCCGATTATCGGCAAAAAGAAAGTGCCTTTCAAGGCGGTTAAAGGTGTATCTCTGAATATCGAAAATGGTATGTTTGGCTTATTAGGTCCTAATGGTGCGGGTAAATCTACCCTTATGCGAATTATATGTGGTATACTGGAGCAGAGCTATGGCCAAATTACCATTAATGGGATTGATGTTCGCGAGAAACGAGAAGAACTTCAGGGCTTAATCGGTTATCTCCCACAGGAATTTGGCATGTACGAGAATATGAGTGCTTGGGATTTCCTAAACTATATGGGTATTATCAAGAAATTAAAAGATAATAAGGAAAGGCATGAGCGCATTGAATATGTCTTGAATGCCGTTCATATGTTCGATCAGAAAGATGAAAAAATCGGCTCCTTCTCCGGTGGTATGAAGCAACGAATTGGTATTGCTCAAATTCTTCTTCATCTACCAAGAATATTGGTAGTTGATGAACCAACAGCCGGACTTGATCCTCGTGAAAGAATTCGCTTCAGGAACCTATTGGTTGAATTGAGTCAGGATAGAATTGTAATCTTCTCGACCCATATTATCGAAGATGTGGCCAGCTCATGTAATCGGGTTGGGGTTGTGAAAAAAGGTAAACTTAAATACCTGGGAGAACCAGTTCATATGGCCAGTATAGCTAACAATAAGGTTTGGATGCTTAGTGTATCAGGTGAGGAATTTGAAAAGTTAAAAACCGATCACGTTATTATTCATCATATGCGAGACGGGGATCAGATCAGAGTTCGTTGTCTGTCTGATGATAATCCAGGATACGATGCTATCATTACCAAGGCTAATCTTGAAGATGCTTATCTCTGTCTTTTGAATGAAAAGGAAACGGTGATGGCTTAGAAGGTTAGAAAAGTCAAAAGGTCTAAAAGTCAGAAAGTCGAAAGGTCTAGGGGTAAAAGGAAAGATAAAATTCCGCAATTGACTATTGAAAGAATAAAGTAAAAAGTCAGATGTAAGAAGCTTTGAGCTCTCATGAGGATAATAAACAAATTCTCCCTTTTAGGGGAGATCCCGGCAGGGAGAGGGGTGTTTTTCAAAGCGAAAAATAAAGAGGTTAAAGTTCCACAACGGATAACAGACAAAATTAAGGATAATATAAAAATGAGTCAGGATAAAGGAATTGCTTTCTTATCACCGTCTCAAATCTCATATTTATGAAAGGAATAGAACAAATAAAGCTCATAAGCGATTTTATACGCTACAATTTCAAGATTATATTTGCCAATAAGTTCATCTATTTTCTGATTGCAGCCTTTGCCTTCTTTCTTATGGTTTCAGGTATTATGCTGTTCACCAGTGCAAGTCCCGAAGAATCTGATATCTTTTTAACACTTATTTTCCCGGGTATCCTGATTCTTTTTTACCCGGTTATTTACAATATTCAATCGGATAAAGATACCCGAATGCTGGAGATTCTCTTCGGAATACCCAATTACCGATATAAGGTCTATCTGGTGCGCTTCTTGCTAAGTATTTTACTTCTGCTCCTTATTATGACATTGATGTCCTGGATAGTCGTATTTACGGTCATTCGCATTCCTGTCTTCCAAATGGTTTATGAGCTTATGTATAGCCTTATCTTTTTGGCAAGTTTGTCCTTCTTATTCACAACTCTAATAAAAAATGCCAGTGGTGCAGCAGTTGTTATGGTGATTATTGGTCTGGTATTTCTGATTCTGGCAGAACCTCTGCAATCGAGCAAGTGGAACATTTTCTTAAATCCTTTTGATGTACCTGGCAATATGAGTTATGCCATTTGGCAAAATGTACTCTATCAAAACAGAATGATGCTGATTGTGGGATCAATCATCTCCATTCTTTGGAGTTTGATTAATCTGCAAAAACGAGAGAAGTTCGTTTAAAAGAAATTTCCTGAAATGATAAAGAGCTCAACATATTCGTATGTTGAGCTCTTTATGTATCAATGTATTTTAATTAGGCTACTGTGCACTAATTTCTTTCTCCCAACGGTTAATACCACCCTTTAGGTGAGCTGTTCTGTGAAACCCACTCTTTTGAAGATAACGTCTTACTTGTTTACTTCTAAAGCCTAAGTGGCAAAATACAACCAAATCTTTATCCTTAGGTAGGGTTCCCATTTTTTCAGGAATTTGTCCCATCGGAATGTGCATTGCATTTTTAATGCCTCCTTGTGCCAATTCATGTGATTCGCGGATATCGATAAGCAGAATATCATCTCGCTTCTCCATTTCGCTTACTAATTCTGTTGGTGTATAACTTGTTTTTGGAGCATTATTATCGTTAAAAAAAAATCCCATCGTTTCTTGTATTAAATTAAACTCAATTCAATCGCCTCTGATCCATTTCCGATCTTTCCAATTGTACTAACAAATATAAAAAAATATGCGAGCCGTAGAACTTATGCGGAATATATGTTTAAAGAATATATCGATTTATTTTGAACTAAAAATATCATTTTCCCAGCATTGCAATATGGTATTTACCCCCGACAAGCTAAACCAATAAAACCCATCTTTATATCAGCATTTTAGCAAATGTAACAACACAAAAAAGCCCCACCAGTATATAAACTTGGTGAGGCTTTTGGATGTTATATAGAGACTTTAAAAACCTGCTTTCACCCACTCGCCACCTGATTCCATTTCTGATTTTAAATCTTTGACGCCTACAATGCTATCTAAATCAGTAGTGAATGTGTATTGTTTGGTTAATCTTACTTTTTTATTAAGCATGGGATTAGAAAAGTTGTAAATACAAATAAATGTTGCAGCATCTACACTTTCAATACTCTCAATATCTAAATCTTTAATCATCCCCATTGACTTTTGGTCGATGCGTTGTGTAATTCTTTTTTTCACTAAAGAATTACCATCGCTACAAGCTGCAAGGATAAAGCTCAGTAGAAGTGTTACAAGTGATAATTTAAATACGTTTTTCATGTGTATAAGTTTTGTACTGTTAAAATAATTTAAAACACACAAAACTAAGTAAAGAAAACCAAAAGAAACAGTAAATTTTGCCATTTTTAAAGTGCGCTAAAGAAAGGGTAAAAACGAAGTTTTAGAAAAAATATTTCTGAGGATAAAGTTGTGTAAGACCTCTTTACACTAATATAAGGACTCCCTCTTCTCCACAGAGAACCCGAAATAATCTGCAGGAAATTTTATTTATCGCAGAAATAAATCTCACAAACAAAACATCCAACTATCAGTTTTTATTGACATTATTAAGAAAACAAAGCTTAATCTATTCAAATTTTAATCAAGTACTTTTTGTTCATCAACTATATCTAATAGTTATAAAACTATGTGTTATAGTTGTCAAACTAGATTTTATAGTTATATTTGATTTAAAATATTAGCTATTATGAAAAAGTTAACTCAGAAGGAAGAAGAAATAATGCAACTATTTTGGTCAGATGGGCCCATGTTCGTAAAAGAACTTCAAAAGCTATATCCAGATCAAAAACTGCACTACAATACCCTATCTACTATGGTGAGAGCATTAGAAGAAAAAGGCTTTATATCTCACGAAAGTTTTGGAAAAACGCATCGTTATTTTGCCGCAATCAGCGAAAGTGATTACAGCAAAAAGAATTTGGGAAATGTGGTCAAAAAATATTTCGACAACTCTTACCAACGCGTAGTATCGATGTTTGTAGAAGAAGAAAACCTCTCTCTTGATGAGCTTAAAAAATTGATTCAGAATATTGAAAAATCTAAAGAAAGCTAATCATGCTCATCTTTATAACATATATGATAAAGGTCGGTATTAGCCTGGCATTCTTTTATGTGCTATATAAGTTATTGCTTAGCAAGGATACCAACCATAAATACAAAAGACTAACGCTTTTGCTATCGGTTTGTGCAGCCTTTGTCATGCCCTTATTGGCTCATCTGATTCCAGTAAACGAAATCAACTCAGCTCCCATCCAAAAAGTTCGGGAATTGATTGAAATGCCTTTATATGAAACAACAAGTCTTAACCCAAATCAAACAGAAACAATCCTGAGAAAAAACAGTAACACACCTATAAACTGGACATTTACCATCTATTGGAGTATCTTAAGTTTGCTTGGTATTCGATTTTTTCTCTCTTATCATCGTATTTATAAATGGCTGAGAAAAGCCACTATAAAACCCTATAAAGATATCCTCCTGGCCATTGTTAAGGATGCCATACAGGCCTTTTCCTTTTCAAAATACATTGTGCTTTCTAAAGCCGATTATCAGGAAAATAAAAAAGCAATTCTTCTGCACGAAGAAGCACATATTAGGTTGCATCATTCATCTGACGTGATCCTAATCGAACTCGTTTGTTATATGCAATGGTTCAATCCCTTTGCATGGTTACTTAAGAAGGAACTCAAACTGGTTCATGAATTTCAGGCCGATCAGGCCGTACTCAACACTGGCATCGATGCAACACAATATCAACTGTTGATTTTAGAAAAAGCTGTGGGCAAAAGACGTTTTGCTTCAGCCAATCATTTCAAACAAGGTTCAATCTCTAAACGATTAAAAATGATGAAAAAGAAACAAATCAAAGGATGGGGCGTTGCAAAAGCTTTACTTTTTTTCCCTGCCGGGCTTTTACTTTTGCAAGCCTTTACACAACCCGAAATCATAAAAAAAGTAAACGAACTACCTCCTCTTATTACCCAAGCCGATAGTAGCCAGATATGGTTGAATCATTGGACTCTAGAGAATCTGCCACACAATAGCCGTATTGTAACCAAGTATGCAAATATGGGCGAAAAAGGTATTGAATCGGAAGCTTATCGAATCAAGCAAAGAAATGTTTTAGAAATGCTTCAGAACAGAAAGGGAGCCCACCTCATTAATGGACGAATCGCTAAAAAAGAAGAAGTTGAAGCCATTATAATCAGTTTTCTGAAAGGGAATGACTATTGGGGAAAAGTAGGACCTGAAATGAAAAAGATGAGTTTGAATGGTGAACAACAAGCTCTTATAAGTAAAGGTGTGATTTCTTTCATGTACGATAGAGGAACAAAAAAGTCTGATTTCGATTTTACACTCAAAGTTATTGGGAAAGCTTACCTTCAAGTTAGAAAAGAGAAAGCACAAAGCTTATTTGGCAAAGCTTATTTCCAATTAGATAAGACAGAACGTTCTCATATCGACAGAATTGTTCCCATTAGAGTTTCATCACCTTCTCCAAGAAATACAGGGAAGTTGTCGAATATACCTCAGAGAGTTTCGCAGGCTTCGAGTCAAAAAGATTCAAACTCGCAGATCCTAATACGAATAACCAACAAAAGTATTTCTTTAAACGGAAAAGCATGCGCTATAAACGAGCTGGCAGAAAGACTGAAACCCATTTTGGCTAAAAATCCAAATTCAGTTGTTAACTTAAAAGCAGACAAGGAAACAAAAATGGGAATCATAACCGATGTGAAAACAGAATTAAGAAAAGCTTGTGTTAAGAAATTAAATTACTCAACATCTGCAAATCAAGCCATTAAATTAAATGTTACAAAAGATGGCATTTATTTTAATGATAAGCTTTGTCCTAAGGATCAGTTAGCCGATAGAATAAAACCATTTTTAAAGAAGAACCCCAATGCTACCGTTTATTTGAAAACACAAGATCTCACTTTGGAACTTGTTGATAATGTCTTAGAACTATTCGTTAAAGTTGGCATTAGAAATATTCACTACTCTTCAGAATAACGACTTAGCTTATAAATACATTCTTTAAATAAAACGAGCTCCTTAGAAGCTCGTTTTTTTATACAGAATATTATTCAATATAAATGCTTCCTATTTGGCAGATTTCATCATTTTCATCACAACAATTCGCAATACAGAATCACTTTCGTTTCTCCAGCCATGTCCGCAATTTGCAGGACTTTCGATTAGGGTATTTGCTTCCACTTCTTTGCTTTCGTCTCTTATCTCAACAATTCCCTTTCCTTCCAAAACCAAAAACCGAACATCAAGAGGTGCAGCATGTTTAGCAATAGTATCACCTGGATTCAAATTTAAATGCACCATCATCATATATTCATCTTGATGAAACTTTCTGGCTTCAACACCATGACCGTTTACAAACGACTCCGCTTCAAATATCTTTTTTATCTCCATGATCTATTGTATTAAACTGATTACTACTAACTCTTAAACAAAAGTCGACCTTTTCATGTGAAAAAATAGTAACATATGTTACAATGGAGAGAAATTAATGAAACAAACCAATCCCGTCCTAAACGTTTTTGTTTATACCGTATTTCATTACTATTAAATGTTTAAGCTTAATAGTAGAACTAAGGGGTTCTTTTTTGAGCTCCTCGGAATATGGCATCTCTTTTAAATATTTTTCGTTTTACGAAAGCTTTAGTAAGACTGGGAAGTTGAGAACTTGTTCGAAAATCACCCAGCCGCACTTAAGCATGAGGCAAATAAGAACGAGATTTAAAAAGTAGCCTTGATCTTTTTTGCTTCGTTTTTTGGATCAAGCCAAAAAATGAAGTCTGGTTTATTCGCAAAGCTCATGAGCTCGCAAGCTCGATTGGGCGAAGCGCCAATTTATTTAGAACGCTATTAGAAACCAACTTGCATGCTTAGTACTGATCACAATAGTGCTTTACAGGGAATAGAATTACAGATTAAATCCTTTCCTCATCACTATTCCAATTTTAAACGTAAAGCAGAAATCTTGACAAATTTGACAGGGTGAATCTTAGTTGAAATTTGATAGCTTTACTCAAATCTTGTGCATTTTAGTTATAAAATGTCTGAGATAAAAACTATAAGGTAAACATATACACCTAATTAGAGATGTACAGTCTCCTTTTCAAAAGAAATAAAATCAAAATTACACATACCTTAACAGCAAAATGAAAATAAAATTTCCCCCTACCATTAGAATTATCATCCTATTAATGATACTGAGCCTATTCTCTTGTCAGCAGCAAGAAAAGTCCAAAACTGATGAGTCTCAGGCAGAGGTGAAAATGATTTTAGAAAATTCTGTGGGCAGAGATTTAGACGCCATCAAGAAAGACGGGGTGCTCAAGGCTTTGGTCGTTTATAGCAGCACAAGTTATTTTCTTTACAAGGGGCAACCCATGGGATTTGAATATGAACTTTTGAAGCGACTTGCAGATCATCTTGATTTAAAGCTGGAAATTATCGTGTCCACTGATCTCGATTCGCAATTCGAGATATTAAACAGAGGCGATGTGGATTTAATTGCACATGGAATGGCCATCACCAATCAACGAAAAGATGAAGTGGCTTTTACTGAATATTTATACCTGACCAAACAGGTGCTCGTTCAGAAGAAGCCCGACAACTATCGAAAGATTTCCTGGGGTGCTTTGCAAAAACAGCTTATTCATGATCCAATTGAATTAATTGATGATACGGTATCGATAAGAAAAAATTCTAACTACTACGAGCGTTTAATTAGCTTATCGAATGAAATTGGAGGGAATATTGTCATTGATACTCTGGACAGTCAGCTATCTACGGATGAGATCATCAGTATGGTCGCAGATGGGAAAATTAAGTACACGATAGCCGACGAAAACCTGGCCAAAATAAATGCCTCCTACAATCCTATTCTAAAAATTGATATTCCTGTTTCTTTTTCGCAGCGAATTGCCTGGGTTACCCGCAAAAACTCCCCTAAGCTTCATGCCGTTATCAATAAATGGATCAAAGCAGAGAGACAGGAAGCAACCAATTATGTTATTTACAATAAGTACTTTAAAAATAAGCGAAACTTCAAACGAAGAATCAAAAGTGACTACTACAGCCTGAATAATAATCAGATAAGCAAGTACGATGATCTGATAAAGAAATATGCGAAAAAAATTAACTGGGATTGGCGATTGCTCGCCGCACAAGTCTATCAGGAATCCAAATTCGATCCGGGCGCCAAATCATGGGCAGGCGCAAAAGGACTCATGCAGGTGATGCCTGCCACGGCAGAATCTTTAGGCATAAAAGACATTTCCGATCCTGGTGAAAGTATCCGAGGGGGTACGGATTATTTGGATCATCTATATAAACGATTTACTGACATTCCAGATTCTCTAAACAGGGTTAAATTTTCCTTAGCCTCCTACAATTGTGGTTACAGTCATATAAGAGATGCTCAGCGTCTTGCAAAAGAAAATGGCTTAGATTCTACCATCTGGTCAGACCATGTAGAACAGATGGTCCTTGCCTTGAGTTTGCCTAAGAATTTCAACAAACCCTTTATAAAATATGGCTATGTGCGAGGATCAGAACCCGTCAACTACGTCAAGCAGATCTTCGAGCGTTATGAACATTATAAGCAGTTTATTTCCTTAGAATAATTTGATAAATACAAGTGCCCTTGCAATTTTAAGTCTAAGTCCTTGGATAACAAAATAGAAATCCATTAATGTAGACTTTATCCAACGTTTCATAGACAGTTTAGAAAATCTAGTTAATAGTCCGTCACTAAACTCAATGGAATTAAGAGCTGATATCCTTACAAGCTACCGAGAGCTATTGGCACATTTGCAGGCTTACACCACACTTAGTATCGTATAAGTCTTACACTGAGACTGTAAAGCAATACTTTTCTTAATTTTCATCTACTTTTAGAGAACACGAGCTATATGTTTGACCTATAACGCGAAATAAAAAATGATTTAACATGAACAAAAGAGTATTATATAGTATCATTTGCCTTCTGATTTTATTGGGCTGTGAAGCCTACCAGAAACGAGTACTTATTCCTCTAGATTTAAATGGTATCGTTGAAAGTACTTGGATAGACTATAATGATCATGCAACCAGAGTAGTCAGAGTCCTAGAGAAGGATAATATCAAAGAATTCTATGTAGTTCGAGAGGAGAATGTATCCTTCTATGAGAAAATACAAAAAGGTGATTCAATTTTTAAGAGTGCCAATTCATTGGAATTCCACCTACTTAGGAATGGAAAGAAAATGAAATATATTTTCGAAAAATATCCATAATAAACCTACAATTAGTCATTTACTAGAAAATGAAAAAGAAGAAATTTATAAAATCAGATAACCTCGGAAAAACTGAGAAGAAGATTCTATATGTTCTTTTGTTTATCATGCTGCTTATTGGATATTTTTTTGTCGATTATATAGTATCATCAAAAAAAGAAAGAAAATATCTTCTAGAAACTGAATCAAAAGGTGTTACATGCCAGGTAATTGGTCGTTGGCACACTAGATTAAGTGGAAATATCTTTGAATATTCTGTTTCAGGAAAGACATATGAACATCATCACCAGAACAATGTTAAGTTTAAAAAGGGTGAATGTTATCATGGAATATTTGCAAAGAGTAAACCTGAGATAGTACAAATAGATTTAACCTCTCCTATCATTTCAAATAGAGGGAATTTTAAAGAGATTTTTGGAAAAGTTCAAAAAACAGATGCTAACTCTAAACCTAATAGTATTTTATTTACCTATCGATTTTTCGGGAGTAAGTACGAAAGAAAAGTATATGTAGAAAAAGCAGATATTTATAATATTGGTAAAAGCTATTTAATTTTGGTAGATGAAAGGGATCCAGTTATTTCATATTTGAAAGAGCAAGTTGAATTCTAAACAAATATGTCATAAGAGTGGCTTTAGTGTATATTTTATCTATACTAAAAGAGGTGAAAATAGAGGTAAATTAAGAAACCGTCAGGTATTCCGTCAGGCATAAAAAACAAAACGCTTAACTTCTAGGAAGTTAAGCGTTTTTATTGAGGTCTCTGGCGGATTCGAACCGCCGTAGATGGTTTTGCAGACCACTGCCTAGCCACTCGGCCAAGAGACCCTTTTCTCCTTAAGAGCGATGCAAAGATAAGTAAATAAGAAAATACTTTCCAAGCTTTTTAAAGCTTTTCTATATTTTTTTTTCGACTCTTTCCGCAGCTTAAAGAGAATCAAAAACTTATCGACTTAAAGTTAAACTAACTTTCTCGATTTGCCCGCCCATAGGGGGATTCATTTTCGAAACTTTAACGGTAGCCTTCTCCAATTCCGGGAATTTTGTGTAAAGCATATCCAATAATCGCTGAGCCACATGTTCCAAAAGATGAGACTTAATCTTAAATTCTTCCTGAATCATCTCATAAGCTCTCTGATAATTAAGAGCATCGGCTATTGCATCAGAGGCTGCTGGCTTTTCAGCATTATACTCCATGCGCACATATACAATAAACTTATTACCTACCACTTGCTCTTCAACAAAACAGCCATGATAGCCATAAAATTCCAATCCTTCCAGTTCTATAATTCCCTTCATATCTGTAATAATATTTCAGGGCGAATATAGGACAAATTTCCAAAAGCTGAATTCAATTTTGGTCTAGCTTGCAAATTCGTTTATATAGGCACTGTTTTATTTAGTGAAAATCTCTACTTTTGTCAGTTCGAACCCATTATAACTGCTTTAAGTTGATTAAACAGTTTATCAAGGGAATCAAAAGATAAAGCAAGGCGAGGTTTATATAATCTCAGGCAATACATGTATCATCTAAATTAGAGTGAAGTATGGATAACAAGACTATGAATGACGAGAATGCTAAGGAAGTAAAATCTCTGAATTTTATCCAGCAGATCATTGAAGAGGATCTGAAAAACAATGTCAATGATGGTAGAGTACACACCCGTTTCCCTCCGGAGCCAAACGGTTACCTACACATTGGACATGCAAAAGCAATCTGCCTAAACTTTAGCCTTGCCCAACAATACCAGGGAAAATGCAACCTACGTTTCGACGACACTAATCCTGTAAAGGAAGATACAGAATACGTAGATTCTATAATGGAAGATATCAAATGGTTAGGTTTTCAGTGGGATGCAGATCCTTACTACACCTCTGACTATTTTGAACAACTATACGATTGGGCTGTCAAGTTAATTAAGGACGGTAAAGCATACGTTGATGACCAATCTGCAGCAACTATTGCTGAACAGAAAGGTACGCCAACGGTTCCCGGAACCGAAAGCCCGTTCCGTAGCCGTTCTGTTGAAGAAAATTTAGATTTGTTTGCTCGAATGAGAGCTGGTGAATTTAAGGATGGAGAAAAAGTATTACGTGCAAAAATTGATATGGCATCGCCAAACATGCACATGCGTGATCCATTGATGTATCGTATTATGCATGCGCATCATCACCGTACGGGCGATGCCTGGTGTATTTACCCGATGTACGACTATGCTCATGGCGAGTCGGATTATTTAGAGGGGATCACTCACTCAATCTGTACACTTGAATTTGAAGTTCATCGTCCACTTTACGAGTGGTTTGTAAACAATATTACAGATACTGAATACCAGCCTAAACAACGTGAATTTGCACGTTTGAATTTGAGTTACACGGTAATGAGTAAGCGTAAGCTTCTTCAATTGGTTAACGAAAATCACGTATCGGGATGGGATGATCCTCGAATGCCAACCATCTCAGGTTTGCGTAGAAGAGGTTATACCCCAAATTCAATTAAAAACTTTGCTGATACCATTGGTGTGGCAAAGCGTAATAATGTGATTGATGTTTCAGTTTTGGAACACTGTGTTCGTGAAGATTTGAACAAAACAGCACCTCGTGTAATGGCTGTGCTTAATCCGGTAAAACTGGTATTAACAAACTACCCTGAAGGACAAGAAGAATTCTTAAGCATCGAGAATAATCCGGAAGATCCGGAATCAGGATCACGAGAAATTCCTTTCTCAAGAGAACTCTACATCGAGCGTGAGGACTTTATGGAAGATGCGCCTAGAAAATTCTTCAGAATGACGCCTGGTCGCGAAGTTCGCCTTAAGGCCGGTTATATTGTAATGTGTGAGAAAGCGGTGAAGGATGCCGATGGTAACATCACAGAAATTCACGCAACATACGATCCATTATCAAAATCAGGAAGTGGTTCTGAGGAAAGTAAACGTAAAGTAAAAGGAACGCTTCATTGGGTTTCTGCTAAGCATGCTGCTAAAGCAGAGGTGAGAATTTACGATCGTTTATTCAACGATGAAGCTCCAGACAGTCATAAAGAAAAAGACTTCTTGGAGTTCATCAACAAAGATTCTCTACAAGTTCTTGATAACTGTTTTGTTGAGCCAAGTTTGAAAAATTCAAAAGCTGAAGATCATTTCCAGTTTCAGCGTTTGGGTTATTTCTCAACTGACAAGGACAGTTCTGCAGAAAAATTGATCTTTAACCGTACCGTTTCGCTTAAAGATTCATTCTCTAAGAAAAAGAAAAAATAGAGATTCAACATCTCATTCTATATTTAAAATCCGGTCTGACGATCGGATTTTTTTTGCTCTAAATTCTCCGAAATCTGCCCCTTCGACTCTATTTCGACTTCGCTCAGGGAGCCCAAATTAAAACATGCTATAGAAAATTTCACTAAACCCTTAGAGTTGTTTTGAGCGTGATTTGTCAGTCTGCCGTGAAGCGTGCTACAATTTTATCCACAAAGGAAGACAAGGATCAGACTGACTTGATTTTTTATTTGCAGATTAAATTTCGGGTGCTCATGAGCCCTTCGGGGTTGCTTACTTTTTGATCTAAGCAAAAGTAAGATCCGCCTTAGGCGGATGGAGCGAAAAGTAAAAACAAAAAAAAAGGATCTTCGCAATGAAGATCCTTTCCTATATTATTGTTCTAATTATTTATCCACATTTAGACGTACCACAAGACTGGCAAATCAGACAACCCTCTTGGTAGAGAATGTGTTCTGAACCACAATCCGTACAGGTCATTCCCTTTGCTTTTGTGCCATTAGGAATATATTTCTTAAGTGAACGCTCAACACCGTTTTTCCATGTATTGATATTCTCGCTATCAAGCTGCAGACCAGAAATCAAGTTCACAACTTGCTCAATTGGCATACCATGACGTAATACCCCTGAGATCAATTTTGCGTAATTCCAGAATTCTTTATCAAACTTATACGACAGACCTTCAAAAGTTGTTTTAAAGCCTCTCTTATTGCTATACTGGAAATCATATCGCGTATTTCCTTCATCATCCTTACGTTTAAGAATAAATCCTTTGTTTACAGATTTTGGTAGCAATATACCTTCCTCATCATCCTGAATACCCGTAAAAATCTCGTAAGGTTTTCCTTTATAAAGACCAATAATGGCAATCCATTTTGTTTTATTGTTTTGGAAACGAACAACCTCAGCTTCAAGTTCAGCAGGGCGCTTTTCCGGAATATCTTTTCCTTCTTCTTCTTTCTTATCGTTAGCGATCAGTACTCCCGAACGTGAACCGTCACGGTAAACCGTACAACCTTTACATCCGCTCTTCCAAGCTTCAACATAAAGATCGCCTACCAACTCTTCAGACACGTCGCTTGGTAAGTTAACAGTTACACTAATCGAGTGATCAATCCATTTCTGCACACGACCTTGCATACGTACCTTTTGCAACCAATCTACATCATTTGATGTTGCTTTATAGTAAGGTGATTTTTTTACAAGTTCTTCAACTTCTTCATCGGTAAAGTGTTTTGCCGTTTCAATACCATTAGCTTCCATCCAAGTCACAAATTTGTGGTGGAATACAACGAATTCTTCCCAACAATCACCTACCTCATCGGTAAAGTCAACACGAACATCCTTATCATTTGGATTTACCTTTCTACGACGCTTATAAACTGGTAAGAATACCGGCTCAATACCCGAAGTTGTTTGAGTCATCAAGCTGGTTGTTCCGGTAGGAGCAATCGTCAAACAAGCAATATTACGACGGCCATATTTCACCATATCCTCATACATATCTGGAGCAGCCTCTTTCAAACGTAGAATAAATGGGTTTTCGCTTTCTCTCTTAGCATCGAAAATAGTAAATGCACCACGATCTTTCGCTAAATGTACTGAAGCACGATATGCCTCAATTGCAATTACCTTATGAACTTCCTCTGAAAAGTCTGTAGCTGCTTCAGTTCCATATTGCAAGCCCATAGCTGCAACCATATCACCTTCAGCAGTGATACCAACACCTGTACGACGTCCTTCTTTAGCCTTAGTTCTAATATTCTGCCACAAGTTACGCTCAACACGTTTCACTTCAGCTTCTTCCGGATCAGATTCAATCTTTTCTATAATTGCATCAATCTTTTCTAACTCAAGATCAATAATATCATCCATAATACGCTGAGCCATTCCAACATGCTTCTTAAACAAATCGAAATTAAAGCTTGCCTGAGGCGTAAAAGGGTTCTCTACATAGCTATAAAGATTGATAGCCAATAAACGACAAGAATCATAAGGACATAATGGAATTTCACCACATGGATTAGTCGAAACAGTACGGTAACCTAGGTCTGCATAACAGTCGGGCACTGATTCCTTCTCAATTGTATCCCAGAATAAAATACCTGGCTCTGCTGATTTCCATGCATTGTGAACAATTTTCTTCCACAATTTACCAGCATCAATATCTTTAGTATAAGTTGGATTATCTGAATTAATCGGGTATTGCTGAGTGTACTTTTTATTCGCAAGAACAGACTCCATAAACCCATCAAGGATTTTTACAGAAACATTGGCTCCGGTAACTTTACCTTGCTCCATCTTTGCATCAATAAACTCTTCTGAATCCGGATGCTTTACAGATACACTAAGCATTAAGGCTCCACGACGACCATCCTGAGCAACCTCACGAGTTGAGTTCGAGTAACGCTCCATAAAAGGAACAATACCTGTTGAAGTTAAAGCTGAATTTTTAACAGGAGAACCCTTAGGGCGAATGTGTGACAAATCATGACCAACACCACCACGACGTTTCATCAACTGAACTTGCTCTTGATCAATTTTCATGATTCCACCATAAGAATCAGAATCGCCATTGTTACCAATCACAAAACAATTAGATAAAGAAGCAATCTGGAATTTGTTTCCAATACCAGACATCGGGCTTCCCTGAGGAACGATATATTTAAAATCTTTTAATACTGAAAAAATTTCCTCCTCAGACAAGGGATTAGTATACTTTTGCTCAACACGCGCAATTTCACTTGCAATACGATGATGCATATCATTTGGAGTCTTCTCATAGATATTACCAAATGAATCTTTCAAAGCATATTTATTCAACCAAACTCGTGCAGCCAGTTCATCACCTCTAAAATATTCCAGTGATGCCTGATATGCTTCTTCTGAATCAAAAGTTTGTTGTTTAACCATCGGTTTTTCTTTCTTGTCTTTAACTGTCATGATTAATATTTAAGGTAGATTTAGAATCCAGATTATTTACATAAAACAGAATAGTGTCTTATTTTCTTAGATTTTTTCTTTCCGATATGCAATTTAGTTATCGTTTATGAAACCAACAATACCAAAAATTAAAAAACAATAAAAGTTATCCACAAAAACCTGTTAATTCACTCACTATCAATTGTTTGTTTTTCTATAAAAATCAAAAAGTTTTCCAAAAAGAAAACATCTAGATATTACAATACGTTCTCAACGTACTGAAAACAGAGCCATTCAGACAATTTATAAGATAAAAAGCTATTGAAAATAAGATGTCGAACTTTATTAAACGCTAAAGAACTGAGAGCGTGAACGCAGATGAGTTTGGCTTAAACTAAAACTTTATTGTGTTAAGAATTTTGTTCGTAGCACCTCTCATTTCGTCAACGTAATTTTTCGAAGAATCACCAGATTTTTTTCTCAAATCGAGATTATCATGATAAGAATCAAGGAGGCTATTTAACTCTAATGAATTTTCATATGTAAAAGCGCCCCCAAGAGCAAGAAGATCTTTTGCCTCTTTAAATTTATGGTAGTTTGGTCCAAAAATAACGGGTAAACCATAACAAGCTGCTTCTAAAGTGTTGTGTATCCCACGACCAAAGCCTCCACCTATATATGAAACATCGGCATAACGGTATAATGAGGATAGTATACCAATACAATCAACAACTAAAACTTCAGCTGCATCAATCTCAGCTTTAGTAGCAGAGGTAAATCGTACATAAGGCTTCTCAATGGCATTCACAATGCTTTTTATATGATTCTCATCAACCTCGTGAGCAGCAATAATGAATTTATAATCCTTATCGGTATTATTAATGTAACTGATAATGTTTTCCTCATCTTTTGGCCAGGTACTACCAGCTATCATCACCGGACGATTCTGAGCAAAATCTTCAACTTGATCTAAAACTTTAGCTTGTTTTGCAATTGTGTAAACACGATCGAAACGGGTATCTCCGGCTAAACTTACATTTTCGAACCCTATTCCTTTCAGCAGCTTAATAGATTCCTCATTCTGAACAAAGAAATGTGTAAAGGCCTTAAGAATTTTACGATAAAGACCTCCATACGGTTTGAAGAACATTTGATTCTTGCGGAATATAGTCGAGAATATATAGGTAGGGATTTCCTGTTTTCTTAACTGATTTAAATAATGGTACCAAAACTCATATTTGATAAAGAAAACCATCTTAGGATCAATTATACGGATGAAAGCCTTAGCATTTCTCTTGGAATCAACAGGTAAATAAAATATATAATCAACACCTTCATAATTCTTACGAATCTCATACCCTGATGGAGAAAAGAATGTCAGCACAATTTTATACTCAGGATACTTCGCTCTAAAGGCTTCAATAACTGGTCTACCTTGTTCAAATTCACCTAAAGAAGCCGAATGAAACCAAACCAAGTTTGTTTCACCTTCCACTTCCTTGGCAATCTTTTTTAGGATACCCTTTCGCCCTTGAACCCATTGCTTTGCTTTAGGATTAAACAAAGAGGCAAATCGCACTAATAATGAATAGAAAAATATAGATAGATTATAAAACAGAATCATGAGTCAAACAATTTAGAATCTTAAACTTCGTTTAAATTTAAACGATTCAATATTAATCAGCTGAATTAAAACTGATCTTATCATGCAAAACTAAACATTTTTAACCTCCATCTATCCACTGTAAAAAAATTATCCCCAAATTAGTAGATTCAATTCATAATCTAAATCGAGAAGATAAACCCAGGTCTTTCATCTACTTAACAGCAACCTCTTGAAACATTTTCTGATCTTTTGCTTATTTTTATTTCTGGGCATACCTAGTTTTGCTCAAAAATCAAGCAATATCAGAACTCGTGACATAGATATTACGAAAGATACGATACAACTTGATTCCCTTCTGATTCTACCAAGCACATTTAAACTGTGGGTAAAGAGTGAGCAGTTGGATAGCAGTTATTATCAACTAAATTTGGTGAAAGGTCTTTTCATTCCAAACAAAAAACTAAAAGCTAAGGGATCTACAGCTAAGGTGGCTTACCGAATCTTTGATTATAAAGTGAATCAAGTTCATTACAAGCACCACCCAAGGGAGATTAATCAAATTGATGTCTTTCAGAATAAACGATACTCTCTTGCAAAACAATCTCGTTCGAATAAAGATCAGTTCAGTTCTCAACTCAATAAGCAAGGAAGTTATACGCGTGGCTTATCACTGGGAAACAACCAGGATGTGGTTAGTAATTCAAATCTTAACCTGCAACTATCAGGTAAACTAAGCAGGGATGTTAATATTTTGGCAGCAATTACCGATGACAATATTCCTATTCAACCTGATGGCAACACGCAACAAATTCAGGATTTCGATCGCATATTCATCAAAGTATTTAACCAAAAACACGAATTAACATTAGGTGATTATCAAATTGAAAACTCAGAAAATTCTCACTTTCTAAGGTTTCGAAAAAAGGTACAAGGCGGCCAATACCAAGGCTTAGTATCAAAGGGTGACAAAACAAAAGTTGAAACACAGGTAAGTGCTTCCATAGCCAAGGGGAAATTCAATAGAATGGATATTCAAGGGGCTGAAGGTAACCAGGGGCCTTACCGATTGTTTGGAGCCAATAACGAAACCTACATAATTATATTGGCAGGATCGGAAAAAATTTATTTGGATGGTCAACTTTTAGTTAGAGGTGAAAATCATGATTATAACATTAATTACAACACTGCTGAACTTAGCTTTAACACCAATCGGCCTATAAATCGGAATTCACGAATTATAGTCGAATTCGAATATTCAGAAGAGAATTATTCCCGATATTTAATTTATAACAGCACAGAGATAAAAGGGAAAAAAGCCAAATTTCAATTCAATTTCTATAACGAGCAGGACAATAAGAACAGTAGCACAAGCCAAAATCTAAACGATGAACAAAAGCTTTTACTAAGTGAACTTGGAGATAACTTACAGGGTGCTTTAACACCACAAGTTCAAACTGTAGAATTTACCAACGATCTTGTACTGTACAAGAAAATTGTTCAAGAAATTGACGGAAAAAATTACGACACATACGTTTACTCTACAGAACCAGAAGAAGCTATTTACAAGGTTCGCTTTTCATATCTTGGCGACAAAAAGGGTAACTACCATCAAATTGAATCATCAGCCAACGGGAGAGTATACGAATGGGTAGCACCAGTCAATTCTATTCCTCAGGGCGATTTTTCTATTAACTCCCAACTTGTAGCGCCCGAAAAACATCAAATGATAACAATTGGAGGTCAACTGGAACATTCCGAGAATGCCAATAGCCAATTTGAGTTTGCTCTTAGCAATAAAGATTTAAATACTTTTTCTTCTCAAGGAGATAATGACAACCAAGCAATGGCTCTTAAGCTTGAGAGTAATAAAAAATTCACTTTTAAAGACTCTATTAATTCTTTAAATACATATTTAAAATACGCCTTTATCGCCAAAAATTTTAAAGAAATTGAGACGTTTAGGTCTCCCGAATTCAATAGGGACTGGAATATCGAAAATGATCAATTGAAACAAGAAGAGCATTTTATCCGGATAAATAACACCTATAAAAATAAGACAAGTCAAGTATCATACGACTTTTCGTTACTAAACAGAGGTTCACACTACAATGGCTTGAGACACCGAGTGAATACAGGTTGTAAAAATGGCCGTTTAGAAATAAATTGGCATGCAAACCTTATGACGAACGAGCAGGATCTGATTCAAACCCGTTTTTTCAGAAATAATGCAAGAGCCTCTTACAAGTTCAAAGCTTTTAAACTTGGAGTTGAACAGCAAAGCGAAAACAACAAATGGGAAAATAAAGACAATAACAATCTGCTAACAAATAGTTTTGCCAATCACTCATACAAAGCCTACATTAAGAGCAGTGAACCTAACAAAAACCAATTCGAAACATTCTATCAGTATCGTAGAGATTTTCTTCCTTGGGAAAACAAACTTCGCTCACAGAGTGAATCCGAAGATATTGGATTTATGATCTGGCTTAAAAAGAACAAGAAAAATCAACTAAAGTTATCAAGCAATTATCGTAAGCTACGAATTCTTAATCAAGAAATCAGTAGCGAGAAGCCCGAAGAAAACTTTCTCGGCAAATTGGACCATCGTTCGAGAATTCTGAAAGGAATAATCAGAAGTACTACACATTACGAACTGGGATCGGGATTAGAGGCGGATCGCATATATTCCTATTTGGAAGTAAATGCCGGACAAGGTGTCTACAAATGGACAGACTACAACAAAAATGAAGTAAAAGAGCTCGATGAATTTGAGATCGCCAGCTTTAAAGATGAAGCCAATTACATTCGTATTTCAAACATTACCACAGACTATCAGAAAGTATACACTAGTGAATACCGACAAAGTTTAAACATTCAACTCAAGCGCTTAAAAGGTAATTCTAAGTTGATCAATTTTATCTCTGCCTTTCGAAACCGTTTTTCGTATCGCATTGCAAAGAAAAGCACCGATAATAATTTCAACCTTTATGGTAATCCTTTTTCCTCGGTAAAAGGAAAAAGTGATATTATCAAGCTGGCATCTTCGCTGCAAAACACACTTTCATTTCATCCTCAAAAGTCAAACATGAATTATGATTTTATTTATATAAAGAATGAAAGCAAATTACTATTAAACAGCGGTTTTGAAAGGAGTAAATTGTCTCAGAATGGTTTGCGTTTAAATTGGAAGAAGAATGATTGGCAAATTAGTAATCGAATAGATAAAGGAATTAAGACACGTGGTAGTGAGTTTTACTCGAGCAAAGATTATAAATTAGATTTTATTAAGAATGAACTAAAACTTAAGTATCAAGTCGGACGAAATCTACAGTTGGAGTTTGAATATCTTGTTCAAGATAAAAACAACAAGCTTGGTAACGAAAAATTATCATCTCACGATTTGGGGCTAGAAATTCATCTTTCACCAGGGAAAAATAAAAACCTGAACGCTGCAGTTCATTTTCTTAGTCTAAAATACAATAGCGATACGAACAGCTCTATTGCTTATGAAATGCTTGAAGGTTTTCTTCCCGGAAAAAATATGACTTGGAACCTAAGTTTCCAACAACAACTTTCTAAAACCTTCCAGATGAATATTAACTATCGAGGTAGACAAGCCGAAGGAAATGCCGCAATTCATGTTGGAAGCATGGAATTAAGAGCATATTTCTAAAATTATTTATTTTATACATAAACAATCACAGTTGAATAATTATCACAACTTCAACTTAATGATACATTGCGAGATGAGAAGGATATTTTTAGAAATATCTTACAAATAACCTTCTATTCAAACACAGAGAACAGATAGATATTACAGGTGTTCTTGAAAAAAAGTCTCAATTGCCTTGCTTTAATTTAAAAAGGGCGTATCTTTGCAATCGCAAATAAGAAAGATACCAATCTAAAGATATATTGCGGGGTGGAGCAGTTGGTAGCTCGTTGGGCTCATAACCCAAAGGTCATCAGTTCGAGTCTGGTCCCCGCTACTAAGAAATCCTTCGAGATTTCATCTTTCGACGAAAACATTTTGAAAATATATTGCGGGGTGGAGCAGTTGGTAGCTCGTTGGGCTCATAACCCAAAGGTCATCAGTTCGAGTCTGGTCCCCGCTACTATAAGAATCCTTTCGAGGATTCGTTTTCGTCGAAATTACCTTATTGAAAGTATATTGCGGGGTGGAGCAGTTGGTAGCTCGTTGGGCTCATAACCCAAAGGTCATCAGTTCGAGTCTGGTCCCCGCTACTCGAGAGAAGCTCTTAACGAAAGTTAGGAGCTTTTTTTGTGCCTAAAATTCTTCAAATAAAATATCGTTGGGACCATATCCGCCTCAGGCGGACAACAGATTCAAGTCTGGTCCCCGCTACTCGAGAGAGGCTCTTAATGAAAGTTAGGAGCTTTTTTTGTACTCTAAATTCTAACACTCTCCTCCTCATCTAAAAGCTATTTATAGAAAAATGATTTGGCTACATTCATTTTTTCCTTTACCTTGAGAACTATGTCTTTAATAACTAATTATTAGTCGTTCGTAGAACATTCACTCTAAATCTCCCCTTATGAAAAAGTGTATTCTAATTCTATTTTTATTGATCCCCTTCTTGGGACAGTCACAAGACATTGAACAGTTTCTATTATCCGGAACCGAAGATGCTTCTAAATTGACAAAAAACTATGTAAATCCTGTAGCCAAAGGCTTTATGTATGGTTTAAATAGCGGCTGGTACACAACTGCCCGAACACATAAAAAATTTGGTTTCGATATTACGTTTGTTGCTAATTTAGCACAAGTGCCTAGCAAGGACGAGGCTTTTAATTTTGTTGCTTCTGATTACAAAAATTTGAGTTTAGCAAGTGGTCCAAGTAAAATTCAGACTTTATTCGGAGGTGAAAATACCACGGTACTTCAAGCTAAAATTGAAACTGAAGGCGGAGCATTTGATCTTGCTAATTTTAGTGTTCCTGATGGTATAGGTGATGACCTACCAATGAGTGCCGTTCCTTCGGTAACGATGCAAGTGGGTATTGGTATTCCAGTAATCGATGCTGATTTAAAACTTAGATATCTCCCTAAAGTCGGAACCTCAGATTTAGAAGTAGGTATGTTTGGTATTGGTCTTCAGAAAAGTTTTAGCAAAATGCTAAAAATTGATAAAACGCCTTTTGATGTTTCTGCTTTAGTAGCCTTTACCAATCTAAAGGCCGAATACGATATTCAAGATGACTCAGATTTTGATGGCTCTGGACAAATGATGGAGTTCTCGACAAACGCAATTACATTCCAAGCCATTGCTTCCGTTAATTTAAAACTAATTGAGTTTTACGGAGCTGTAGGATACAATAAAGCCAAAATGGATGTCGATATTAAAGGAACTTACATCGTAGAGTATACAGAGGTTAATTCGGGTATGACAGTTGTTAAAGAAACTTTAACTGATCCTATATCTGTTGATTTTGACGCTAGCGGTGTACGAGCAACACTTGGTACTAGATTAAATCTAGGTTTCTTTAAGATTTTCGCCGACTACACCATGCAGGAATACAATACCATTACTGGTGGTATCGCTTTTAGTTTTAGATAATAATTATTTCCTAATAGGTTTAAGAGAATGTTCTTGCTGGAGCATTCTCTTTTATTTATGGGAATTAATACCATAAAAAAAGCAGCTACACGTAGTGTAACTGCTTTATTGGGGGTGGGCCCACATGCCCCGAAGTATCGGGGTGAACCATGGCTTTATACGTTTTTCAATAACCAATTTACCTTCTCACTACAAGTAATTAGAGATGCAACATATTTTTTACTCTTCATCTTTTTTATGAATGCTTCAATTCTCCTAGCTTGACTAACAGATTGGCACTTAATAGTAAGGGCAATTTCCCAATCATTTACCTTAGCGGTAAATTTTTTATTTCCATAATGTTGTTGAAGATGCAATTCTAACCTTTCCGCAGGATTCAACTCTGTAGAACCGTAATAATATCGATCTAATATCTTGCTATAAAGAATGTAACAGTATGCCATAAATAATCAGTTATACTTCTTAAAGATACTATAATTTAAAATTGAGATATTTGAGAGAATAAAAAAGCAGCTACACATAGTGTAGCTGCTTTATTGGGGGTGGGCCCACATGGGCTTGAACCATGGACCCCCTGATTATGAGTCAGGTGCTCTAACCAGCTGAGCTATAGGCCCGACAAAAACAAGACGGTAAAAGTATTTTATTACCTTTGTTTTGCGACTGCAATGTTACATATTTGCATTGAATTATTCAAAATTATTACGAAAAAAATATGCCTAATTTTTCATCAATTCCAAATATAGTCTTCGATTTAGGCGGAGTACTCCTAAATATCAATCCTGAAAATTCTGTTAATCAGTTTAAAGCGATTGGTTTAAGTGATACAACCAGAATTCAACACGAATATCGTGAAAATGGACTTTTTGACCGCCTTGAAAAAGGATTGCTAAGTCCTGAAGATTTTCGAAACGAAATTCGCCAATATATCGATGCAGAAGTTAGCGATAAACAAATAGATCATGCTTGGAATGCAATGCTACTAGACTTTCCTCACGAAAGGCTACTTTTATTAAAAAAACTTAGAAAGACACATCGAATTTTCTTACTCAGCAACACCAACAGTATACATTGGGAATGTTATACCAAGGATATAAAAAACACCCACGGTGTTGAACTAGCAGACTGCTTTGAGAAGGATTATTATTCTCATGATATGGGATTGCGCAAACCAGATACAACAATTTATCACGCGCTTTTAAAGGCAGAAAATCTTAAAGCCGAAGAAACATTATTCATTGATGACATGTATAGCAATGTAGAAGCCGCCAGAGCCGTTGGTATGATTGCTCACCACCTGGATCTTGAAAACGGGGAAAGTATCCTGGATCTTTTCGGAAGAAATTAAGTTTACTGCTTTATAAATTCCGTCATGGAATTGTCGTAATTCACATAGTATTTCCCTGGAATAAGATCTTCGAAAAGAACTTCTTTACCATATCCATCGTAAATCATATTCCCAAAAATATCAAAGATTTCAAATTGAGTCGGAGCTGAAAACCTCAGCTTCGATATTACTTTCTTATTCACAATAGAAACTGGTCGTAAATTCGATTTGTATTGAATCGTATCTGAAAATCTTTTTTTATCGGTATAATCTTTTTGATAAACACGGAATAGATTGATACCGGAATGAACCGGAACCTTTATCTTGTAATGGTTCTCACCAGAGGTTCCTATACCTCTTAATCTACCAACACGAATCCATTTATCCCATCGGTATTGCTCAATTAAAAATGGTAAGGATCCCACCTCCTCAGAACATTTCCAATTTAGAAATTGATTTTTATCTACAAAGGACTTTTTCATTTCAAAAGAACTTATGGCTTGTATAGCTTCCATATTAATTATGGAGGGCATAACAGAATCTTTGTACTTGATGCAAAAACGCAAATCTTCACCAAGTTTAAAACCCATATGCTTCAAATCAATCTCAAAAGCACTCGACTCTATATTTTCACTGTATTCCTTATCGTTAACAAAAATTGATTCGATGGAGAAAGTATGTTCTGTTTTTGTAAAAGGATTCATCACATAAACGTTCGCCCCTCTGAAAACCCCTTCAATAATGAGTTCCTGAGACATGGCCACGTTTGTGACAAATACGAAAAAAATAAGTAGTATTCTGAAGTTCATATTATTAAAACCACTTTTATGAATCCGCATGAAAGTCAAATTTTCATACAGATTTCTTTCTTATCAAGTTCAATATATAATTCAATATAAGAATTTTAGATAAATCTGAAAGTACAATTGAGGAGCTAATTCAAATAATTTCTATTTCGCATCTTTCCAATCACCATTTTCTTTGATAATTTGAATCAATTCTTCAATGGCATCTTCACTCAAAATATTCTTCTTTATCAACTCCTGAGATTTGTAAAGAGAGACGCGTCCGACACCAGCACCAACATAACCATAATCCACATCACCCATCTCACCTGGGCCATTTACGATACAGCCCATCACGCCAATTTTAAGGTGTGATAAATGAGCAAATTTTTGCTTTACTTCTGTTACGACATCTTGGAGTTTAAATAACGTACGACCACAGCCAGGACATGAGATAAATTCAGTTTTGGATGTACGAACACGAGCAGCTTGTAAAATACCAAATGCGGCTGCATTTACATCCTCACGAGCAATAGCTCCAATATTGTTTAAGCAAATACCATTTCCTAATCCATCGATGAATAAAGAACCCAAATCACAAGCCGATTTCAACTGTAAATCCTCTAAGTTATTTTCTCTGAAAATACGATTGAAAATTACAGGTACCTTACAATTAAATTGAATCAACTTGAACACAAAAGCACGCTGCTCGGCAAAGCCATTTTGATGTTTCGATTGGCAAAGAAGAACTACCTTTGGATTAGCTTTTAGTTTCTCGATAAAACTTTCAGTTAAATCAGCATACTCGCAATTGACAAAGTGTATCTCCGAATTGAATGCTCTCAAATCATCGTGTAGAAAAACCTCTGCTGAAAATAAAGGTTGTGTTTTATCAGAATACTGAAAAGCATCTTCCCAACAAACTGAATCGACAATTAAGCCTAACTCTTTAGGAAAATCTCTGATTGACGGATCAAAACCATTTAGATAAAGATAGTCGGCAGCCAAATCGCCCTTCTCCCACTCCAACTGATTATTCATCTTGTATCCCACTTGCTCTGGGAAATCGCTACTATAGTGCTTTTCAAAACTACAATCAGCAATAACTACAGCTTGTTTTCTGCCTCCCATATTAGCCACCTCAAGAGTGGATCGCTTATAAAAATCACAAAGGTTAATGCCTGAATGGAGGGGAGATTCGATTGGTGCATGCCCTTCCTTTTCAAGAATATAATCTACCATTTTCTGACCAACTGGTGATTCAATTTCCGGATCCTCTGTCAAGGAAATTCGGATGGTATCGCCCAAGCCATCGTTCAATAAAGCGCCGGTTCCCACGGCCGATTTAATCCTACCATCTTCACCTTCACCTGCCTCGGTTACACCCAAATGCAATGGAAAATAAAGCTCCTCCTTATTCATTTCACCTACAAGTAAACGAACGGTTTTCACCATCATCACCGTATTGCTCGATTTAATAGAAATAGCCACATCCTTGAAACATTCTTCTTTACAAATACGAAGAAATTCAAGCGTTGCTTCAACCATACCACGAGGCGTATCACCGTAGCGAGACATAATACGATCGGACAAAGAACCATGATTAGTTCCAATACGAATCGCTGTCTTATTTTCTTTACAAATATTTATCAAAGGAATAAACTTGGTGCGAATCTTCGCTAAGCCTTCCTGATACATTTCTTCACTGTATTCCGATCCATCCAAATCAACTTTCTTATCTACAAAATTACCCGGGTTCACACGGATTTTCTCCACATAATGAGCCGCAATTGTCGCCGCTTCGGGATTGAAGTGAATATCAGCAACCAAAGGTGTTTCGTAGCCTTTCTCAACCAAACTCGCTTTAATGAATTTCAAATTCTCTGCTTCCTTTTTACCCTGTGTGGTCAATCGCACATACTCCGCCCCAGACTCTATCATCCTGATAGCTTGCTCTACACTGCCTGCCACATCATTCGTATCGGTATTGGTCATCGATTGTACACGAATGGGATGCTGATCGCCTAGCGGTGTTTGCCCTATCTTCGTTTCCGATGATAATCGGCGAGAATAGTTAAATAAATCTTTGCAAAAAGTATTGAAGCTTGAAATAGTCATGAACCAGATATTATAATGCAGCCATTCGTTTTGTTCCTCGCTAAATAAGCAAGACCCAATGAACTCGAAACTGACGAAAATTAGAGATTAAAAATCCTAAGTGATTTTAATTGATCTACAAATGTAAGCTATAAATTCTTAAATTTGAATTTCAATTGATAAGGGAACAAGGAGAAATACAATCATGTCGATACAAGTTAAAGAAGTCAGTAAGTTCTACGGAAAGCAAAAAGCTTTAGATAATCTAAGCTTCGAGATATCAGATGCTGAAGTTGTAGGTTTCCTCGGACCCAACGGAGCTGGAAAATCTACTATGATGAAGATCATCACAGGTTTTCTTCCTCAATCTTCAGGCGAGGTATTCGTAAATGGCATGAATGTGACGGAACATTCTCTGGAAATCCGCAAACAAATTGGTTACCTGCCTGAGCATAATCCACTTTACCTTGACTTATACGTAAAAGAGTACCTGGAATATGTAGCTGGCATCTACAAACTTGGTAAAAAGAAAAAACAGCGCGTTGCCGAGATGATTGACCTGACAGGCTTAGGCCTGGAGCAGAATAAAAAGATTGGTGCGCTTTCGAAAGGTTACCGACAACGAGTAGGCTTAGCTCAGGCTTTGATTCACGACCCTAAAGTTCTGATTCTTGACGAACCTACAACAGGGCTAGATCCTAATCAGCTAGTTGAAGTCCGCCAGTTGATTCAAGATATTGGCAAAGAGAAAACGGTGATGCTATCGACTCATATTATGCAGGAGGTTGAAGCTATTTGTCAACGTGTGCTTATCATCAATAAAGGGCAGTTGGTTGCCGATCAGGCTTCAAACTCTATCCATAGTATTAAGGAGTCTCATGTTTTCGATCTACAATTTACAAGCCCTGTATCCAAGGTTTATTTCGAAAATATCGAAGGCATTTCACATATCGAAGCCTTAGCTGATAATCGCTACCAGATTTCTGCAAAGTCTGATGTTCGTGAACAGATTTTCCTAATGGCCATAAGTAATCAGCTTGTTCTTATCGAAATGAAAGCTCAGGAACGTAATTTGGAGTCTATTTTTCATGAGTTAACTCGATAATACTTCTAATTTTTAATCACTCTTTCGCCTACCGACACTTTGTTCATAGAAAATTATGTAAGTATTCACGAGCTCCACTTCGTTTCGGTTCCCTTAAAAGGGAAAAACTAAACAAATTAAACCTATAAATAAAATTCACCTTTGGATTTTATTTTCTCCCTTTTATAGGGGAGAATTTCTATTTTGTATTGTTTTGAGGCACGAATCAGTTTTTACGACATCAAGCTGACTTGATTTTTTGCATACTTTTTTATCCAAGAAAAAAGTATGAACCCAGCGATTAGAGCGAAAGTGAAAAAGCCTATTAGGCAAATTTTCTCTTTTAGGAGAGATCTCGCCAGGAAGAGAGAGGTTGGTAATTCTATAATTTATACCATATGTAAAACATGAACGAACTCAAATTACATAATACCTTCAAACCTGGACTGAAAGCACAAAGAATAAGAGATTTTAGTCTTTTTAACCTAAGTCCTTTATATTCTTAGGCAGAAGCAATCTGAATAAGCTTGTTTATTTGGGAAAGATTGCTTTCCTTTGCATCGAATTAAGTGGAAAGATTTGGCTGCTTGCGACCACAGAAAAAAATGCTAAAAAGAGTAATACTTACCCTATTTCATTTTCTGTACATTGTACAACCAATACTTTCCCGTATTTTTTATTAATAGATTGTTAGACCTGAAGTACTAGATTTATGTTTACAGTGTATGCTGTTTCAAATCTAAATTCTTAAATCTCACATCTCAAATTTAAATTATGGGATATTTATTTACATCTGAATCCGTTTCAGAAGGACATCCAGACAAAGTTGCTGATCAAATTTCAGATGCTTTATTGGACAAATTTTTAGCTTTCGATCCTAACTCGAAAGTAGCTTGCGAAACTATGGTAACAACAGGACAGGTTATCTTAGCTGGAGAAGTAAAAACCAAAACTTATATCGATGCTCAAGATGTGGCTCGTCAGGTAATCAACCGTATTGGTTATACCAAAAGCGAGTACCAATTCGATGGCACATCATGTGGTGTGTTAACGGCTATTCACGAGCAATCGGATGACATTAATCGTGGTGTAGATCGTGAAGATCCAATGAGCCAGGGAGCGGGTGATCAAGGGATGATGTTTGGTTACGCTAGTAAGGAGACTGACGACTATATGCCTTTATCTCTTGACCTGTCACACCGTTTGTTAATCGAGATGGCGGCTATTCGTCGCGAAGGTAAAGAAATGACTTACCTACGTCCTGATTCAAAATCACAGGTAACTATTGAGTATAACGATAATGACAGCATTAAGCGTGTGCATACCATTGTCGTTTCTACTCAGCACGACGATTTTGGTCCTGATGATGAGAGCATGTTGGCTAAGATTAAAGACGATGTTCGCAATATCCTAATCCCTCGTGTGATTAACATGTTGCCAGCACGTGTTCAGGCTTTCTTCGATGCAGATTTTATCCTTCACGTTAACCCAACAGGGAAATTCGTGATTGGTGGCCCTCATGGTGACACGGGGCTTACTGGTCGTAAGATTATTGTTGACACTTATGGTGGAAAAGGTGCTCACGGTGGTGGTGCATTCTCGGGTAAAGATCCTTCAAAGGTAGACCGTTCTGCGGCTTACGCTTCTCGTCATATTGCAAAAAACCTTGTTGCTGCTGGTGTAGCCGATGAAATTTTGGTTCAATTGTCGTATGCTATTGGTGTGGCACAGCCTGTAGGTATCTTTGTTGAAACTTATGGCAAAAAGAATGTTGAGTTAAGCAATGGCGAAATTGCTGATAAAATTGCTGAGATTTTTGACCTTCGCCCTGCTGCTATTGAGCAACGTTTAAAGCTACGTAACCCTATTTACGAAGAGTCTGCTGCCTATGGTCATATGGGACGTACGCCTCGTACTGTTACGAAAACATTTGCTTCGCCTTATTTCGAAGATAAGACAATGGAAGTAGAGCTTTTCACATGGGAGAAACTAGACTATATCGAGAAAGTAAAAGAAGCTTTTAAGCTTTAAACCTTTCCGAACAAGATAAAAAAAGAGAGCATCCTGATGGGTGCTCTCTTTTTATATTTAAGCCTCATCGGGCTATCAGTTTTTCTTATCGAAATCAACTCTAACTTTTACAGGAGCTGGTTTAATTTTAACCAAATCCGAAATTAGAATGGCTCCTACAAAGAGTGTTATCTCTAATGCTACTATTAAAACTGTTCCCATGGTATATCTGTTTTTAGTTGTTGTATAAGTTATGATCTAAATTTATAAAAAATCTAAAGCGACAGGTCTCGTTTAATATTCTTTAACATCAATGTCGGAATCTAAATATACCCAAAACAAAACTCCCTTCCTGCATAAACAGAAAGGGAGCTTTAAATATAATTGTATATGTGACTTACATACCTTGGCTTACACCAGCAACAATTGCGACTATCATTCCAATTGGATACAGTGCGAACATTACAATAGTCATGACACCTAGAAATTTATAATGCCCTTTTAAATATCTCATCGACTCAGTAAGACTTTGTGAGCTACGAGAGTCAAGAGCTTCTTTAGCCTTATTCGCGAACTGCAACAAATAATAAATTGGGAAAAAATAGATACCAATAATAACTAGATAAAAGAATCCTATAGCTACGAATGGTACAGAAGAATAAGTACTTGCGAATCCTGCAAAACCAGCACCTAATAACATGATAAGAGCTATAATTGCGCCAAATCCGATACCAATAAAACCTAATATAGCTAAAAACTTAGCCCACTTTCTGCCTTCGCGCAAAAAGACTTCTGCCTGAAGCTCCAATATCAATTCGTTTCTGTTTTCTTGTTCTACTGTTTCTAAATTTTCCATAGGGGAATCGTCTAATAAATTTCAAAATGTTCACTAAAGTAGTGAAAAATCATTAGACTTTTATCGCATTTACTTTCAATTTGGCATCGGCTGTTCTAAGGGTTTTAAGACCAAAGACTACTCGCATAAAGTTAAATGGTCGAACCAGAGTGAGATAAATTAAAACGGTCATGAAAAATGAACTGCCACAAAGCACAGTAGCCTTAAGGCCGATAGGTAGATCCATATCCTTCATATAGAAACCGACCAGTAAAATTATGGGCTGGTGCAGTAGGTAGAAAGGGTAAATGGCTTCATTGGCTTTTTTCCGAAATGGAGAATCGAAATTCATATATCGCCCGCAAAAACCCATGGCTGTTATGCCCATAAACCAAGCCAATAGAATGGCATTGCAGCCGTAAAAATAATATGCCCAATAATTATCACTTATCAAATTAAACGAATTAAACATGAAAACTGTCACCAGTATTGAGGCAAACAAACTGGTATATCGCTGCTTGATGATACTTTGATACATAGCCTTGCTTTTGGCAAAAATATACCCGCAAATAAAGAAAAGGAAATACATCATCATATAGGCCCAATCGTTAACAAAAGCATGAGTGCTTTCGGGCCAGTAGGGGCGAAGAATCATTTGAGAAACAAGAATAGGTAATCCCAATAAAAGCAAAGCCCCTTTTTTCTGGCTCAAATTATCGATAAAGGCAAACAAAGCTTTAGATTTCTCTGATCGTAACCATTTAATACATGGAATGGCAACTATAGAAATAAAGAAGAGGTAAATAATAAACCACAAATGGTGCCAGCTAAAATTACCTTCGGGATAAACACCCTCGAACATATGGGTGTAAAAATTCCATAAGGAACTGTATTCATCAAATTTCTCAAGATAGACCTGAATAGGTACTAAAGTGAAAATACCAATTAAGAAAGGAATCATCAATCGCCTAGCACGTTCGCCAGCATAAGTGGCAAGTGTTTTAGATCCCAAAGCCAAAAAGGTTCCTGCTCCCGATATAAAAAACAAGAGAGGCATTCGCCAATAATGCATAAATTCCATGGTTCTGTTCAAACCACTTAACTCTATATTATTCTTCACATGCCATCCCCAGGAATTAAAAAACATACCAATATGAAATATAAAAACAGAGAGTATAAGGAGTATCCTCATCCAATCAATATCAAATCTTCTTTCTTGCTTTTCCATCACTCAATTGTATTCGTTATAAATTTCTTTTGAGCAAAGGAATAGAATAAGTCGTCTGGGGGAGAATTTGCCTATAAGCAGGCCGTGTGCGTTTATAGGCACGCACACAACACACCCATTAAATACGACTGAAATCAGGCTTTTATTAAGATGATCGAAATTGTGATGGAGTTTGATTGGTATAGCGTTTAAAAGCTTTATTAAAGGATGATTTGGAATTATAGCCTACCCTTTCGGCCAAATCTTCTATGGTAATTCTATTGTTTTCTTCCACTTTTAAAAACTCACAAGCTTTCATGATTCTCTGTTCGGCTATCCACTCAAAAAAGCTTTTATCCAGCTTCTCATTTATCACCTGCGACACATGGTGCGATGCCCAACCTATTTTCTTCGATAAATCAGGAAGGTTAGCTCTGTTGTTCAAATAATAAGCCTCATCCTTCATAATGCTTTCTAGTGCATGTAGCACTTCTAACTTTTGTTTCTCGTCGAGCGATGATTTGGTGTACTTGCTAATCACCACACTCTCGGGCTTAAAAAAGCTGGAGCCTTTGACAACAAAAAAGCTAGTAAGGTAAATAATAAAGGCAATATAAACACCTATGATATAGTCGCCCAAATCTCTACCAAAGTAGAGCTTCACCGCAACAAATATTAGTGAAATAATAATAAAATGAAAGATGGTGTTTCTTGCCCAACGTAAACTCGAATTCTTTATATTGATTAAGTTCTCTCCTTGTTTTTTAGCTTCTCTAAATAAAATTTGAAGGGACATGCTTAGATAAGCCACAAAATGTACAAAGGTCAACTCATTTACGATACTTCTAATACCAAAAGGGTCATCGTCGAATAACATCTGTGCATCTATCTTCTGCAATTCTGGTCGAATGACATCGATAAAGGAATTGAATTTAAATTCATCTGCCTGAAAGAAATATTGAAAGCAGTAAAAGAAATAGAACACAAAGATTAAAAAATGCCAGGCATCTCTTTTATGGTACTCATAGCCAGATACTGCCCTAACATAGAGGTATGCTAAAGGAGCAATCGCAAAATTCATTGGCTCCGAAAAATTATCGATAAAAATAGCCCGAGTAATAAAACCCGTGTAATTCAGCCAGTTTTCAAGAGTCAGAAAACCTAAGGTTAAAATCAGGAGTCCATAAATCTTATTGGCGTGTATCTTGCTATTGTCCCCAGTCAGGAAAAAGAAGCTAAGAAAGAAAGCCTGAAAAACGCCCAACAGTATTAATAAGGCATAAATATCTAAACGCAGTTCTATCGGATACATGTTTGAAATTTATTTCGCCTCAAAATACTAAAAAGCGATGATATTCCGATTTTCATTCACCAATTTATTAATAAGGATTAAATCTGGAATCGATAGAAGAAACAAGTTTACTTTTCTCAAGATGATTAAGAATAGAACTCGAAAAATAGAAAAATAGTCCTCAATAGACTTGAAATGACCTCATTGATATTATCTATAAAGATTTAAGACAAAGAAGTCCGAAAAAAGACCTTTCAGCTTTTTATATTCATTCAGTTATTTATATATTTAGGTTCATTAAAAAAACAAGGCTTGTTTTAAGTAACATAAAATGACATTTAAGACAAGTTAATCTAACTAAGCCACTATAATTTTTAGCCCATGAAGATTCATGAATACCAAGCCAAAGAGATATTAAAATCTTACGGTGTACCTGTTCCCCAAGGGAAAGTTGCTTTTACAGTAAAAGAAGCAGAGCAAGCAGCTCAAGAAATTGGATTGCCTGTAGTCGTTAAAGCGCAAATTCACGCAGGAGGCCGCGGAAAAGGTGGAGGTGTTAAGTTTGCACCTACTGCTCAAGACGTAAGCCAATATGCGAATGATATTTTAGGGATGACCCTAATTACCCACCAAACAGGTCCTGAAGGACGTTTGGTTAAAAAAGTTTGGATTGAAGAAGCTTCGAATATCAAGCATGAGTATTATGCGGGTATCGTTCTTGATCGTGCCTCATCGAAGGTAACCTTTATGGTTTCTACCGAAGGCGGTATGGAAATTGAGAAAGTCGCTGAAGAAACACCTGAGAAAATTGTAAAGGTTGCCGTTGATGCAGCGGTTGGATTACAGGCTTTCCAGGCTAGAGAAATGGCCTTTGCATTAGGTCTTAGCGGTGCTGCATTTAAGAATGCAGTGAAGTTCTTCCTTGCGCTTTATAAAGCTTATATGGGAACGGATGCTTCTCTATTCGAGATTAACCCATTGGTTGTAACTCAGGAAGGTGATGTTATCGCTTTGGATGCTAAGGCCGATTTTGATAATAATGCTATGTATCGCCAGAAAACATTGACTCCACTTCGTGACCTTGACGAAGAAGAGCCATTGGAAATTGAGGCGGGGCAATCAGGTCTTAACTATATTAAACTAGATGGTAACATTGGCTGTATGGTAAATGGTGCTGGTTTGGCTATGGGAACGATGGATATTATTAAATTGACTGGTGGTGAGCCAGCTAACTTTCTTGATGTTGGAGGGTCAGCATCAGCAGAAACCGTAGAACAAGGTTTCCGTATCATCCTTTCAGACAAAAATGTAAAGGCTGTTTTAATTAATATTTTTGGTGGTATCGTTCGTTGCGATCGTGTTGCCAATGGCGTTATTCAAGCCATCAAAAATATCAATACTCAAGTACCTATTGTTGTTCGTTTACAAGGAACCAATGCTGAAGAAGGTAAAAAGCTTCTTGAAGAGTCAGGCATGAATATTATTGCCGCGACAGAACTTAAAGACTCCGCAGAGAAAGTGGTTGCTACATTAGGACAAGCAGTTAGTAGGTAGGTATTAGTAAGGGTTCATATTTAAATGAGTCATCATCATTAAAACAATCAACACAATGAGTGTATTAGTAAATAAAGATACAAGACTAGTAGTTCAGGGAATTACGGGTTCAGAAGGGGGATTTCATACCCAACAAATGATAGAATACGGCACCAATGTGGTTGCAGGTGTTACACCAGGTAAAGGTGGGCAAATGTTTATGGATAGTGTACCGGTTTTCGATACTGTAAAAGATGCTGTGAAAATTGCAAAAGCTAATGCTTCGGTTATTTTTGTTCCACCAGCATTTGCGGCTGATGCGATTATGGAAGCTGCTGATGCAGGTATCGAGCTTGTAATATGTATTACCGAGGGTATTCCTACTCTTGATATGGTAGATGTTCATGAGTTTCTTTCAAAGCGTCCAAAAACAACTCTTATTGGGCCTAACTGCCCAGGTGTAATTACGCCAGGTGTAGCAAAGATTGGTATTATGCCAGGTTTTATTCATAAGCCAGGTAAGATTGGTATTATCTCACGTTCGGGAACCTTAACTTACGAGGCTGTTCACCAACTAGGTAATGCAGGTTTTGGTCAGTCTACAGCTATTGGTATTGGTGGTGACCCAATTATTGGAACCAAACATATTGATGCAGTCAAGCTTTTGAATGAAGACCCAGAAACGGAAGCTATCGTTCTTATCGGTGAAATTGGTGGTTCAGATGAAGAAACTGCTGCTGCTTATATCGCTGATAACGTGAAGAAACCTGTTGTAGCATTTATCGCTGGTCAAACTGCTCCTGAGGGGAAACGTATGGGACATGCAGGTGCTATTATCGCTGGTGGTAAAGGTACAGCTGAAGAGAAGATGAAAGCTCTGGCAGCTGCTGGTATCCACGTTGTGAAATCACCTGCTGATATAGGAAACAAAATGAAAGAAGTAGTGGGGTAAGAACACCTGGATCTATAAAATACGAAAGCCGTTCTTTAGTGGAACGGCTTTTTTCATAAAAAAATGATTACTCAATAATTTCTGTAACAACACCTGCATTTACTGTACCACCTCGTACTGTATTTAATTCTTCAGTGTTCAACTCGTCTTTTTCTAATTCTAACATATGTTTTATATTGATTTTTTAATGGCTATAAAGCTAATTAATTTTTCAATAGATAATCATTTGATCCAAACTATAATAAAGGGATACTAAAGCAAACACGAGTTCCATGTAATTCCTCATTCAAAGTTTTAAGATCAATCACATCTATACTTAAATCATTTTTCGAATAATAATTATAAATACGCACTCTATCCTTCAATATTTCTGTTGCCATTGATTTGTGGGGTAATTTATGTTTCTTCTTAATATCGATACCAACCCCATTATCCTCAATTGCAAAATCTATACTGTTATTATCTCTATTTTTAAACAAACGAATCTTGATCTCAGCATCAGGGTTGTTTCTTAATTCACCATGAACTAAAGCATTCTCAATAATAGGTTGAGCCAACATAGGTGGAATTCGAACCTCATCCAAATCAATCTCAGAATCAATATTAAATCGGTATTTAATCTCATTCCCAAACCTCAAATTTTGTAATTCAATATAGGCAGATAATATATCCAATTCCTCACGAACAGTTATATAATCTTGAGTTGAATTCTCAAGAACACCTCTTACCAGACCAGAAAGCTTTGACATATACGAAAAGGCCTTATCATTATCTTTATCAAGAATAAAATCCTGAATAACAGAAAGTGAGTTGAAAAGGAAATGAGGGTTCATCTGGCTCAAGCGAACCTTCTGTTCCAGTGAAAGTGTTTGCAATTTGTTGCGGTGCGATCGCGATCTTAAGTAAAAAAGAAGAAAAGCTGTAGCTAGTAGAATAAAGCCTATAAGCGATAAAAGAAGAATATTTTTCCGACTAAGATCAAGGTCTTTGATAGCAAGTTCTTTTTCTTTTATTCTTAAATTATGTATGAATTCAAGTTCTGCTAGTCTTTTGGTTCGACTCCCTGAATTCAACGAATCGTTCAAAAAAGCTACTTCTTTATAATAAAATAAAGCCTTTATAGGATCTTTAACTTTCTCAAATAAATTTGTTTTTATCTTGAAAATCTCTAATAAATCATCGTCGAGATTATATTCTTGACAAATATCTTCAGCCTTTTGTAGAGCTATCAAGGCATCATCAAATTCCTCCATCTCAATCAAGCATTGTGCTAGCCATTTATAAGATTTTGGCAATCCCCAAACATCATCCATTTTTAACCTAACCTCTTCGCATTCTCTATAATAATCTAAGGCTTTGGTATATTCCTTTTTGTGAAATGCAACTTGACCCATATTTAAAAGGATCGTTGCTTTTTGCTTTGGTGTTCCATATTCCTCATTTAAAGCATCCGCTTTATTTAAGAACATTAAGGCTTTTTCAAAATGTTCCTGCTCAAGATGCAAGACGCCAAGATTCATATTGACACGAGCTAATCTACTTCCATAATCCAACTTTTCTAATAAAGATAGAGCAATAAGATAATATTCTTCTGCATTTTTATAATCTATAAAATCATGATAAATACAGCCTACATTAAAATAAATACTAGCAATACCTCTCTCATATTTTTCTGATTCGTAAACCTCTTTTGCTTTAAGGTAAGTCTCTAAAGCAAGTTCAGCCCTATTTGTTCTACGATAAACAATAGCAATATTGTTCATTACTTTACCTACATCAAGTTTTCGCTTTGCTTTTTCAAACTCGGGTATAGCTCTATTATAATGGTATAGAGCAGAGTCGAAAAGGCCTTGATACATATAACTATTTCCCTGGGCCTTTTCCGCCTGCCCAAGGATTTTAGGGTCATTAGATTCCTGTGCCAGATCTATTATCTTCTTTCCATATTTGACACTTATTGTATAAGAAGAATCTCTCAGGCTTTCCATCTTCGTTATCGAATCAAGGAGCTGGTCATAATTTTCAGGAAAAGTAGAATGATATTGATTCGATAAAACATTTCCAATTATATGAAAAATGAATAAATTTAGTAGAAATATCTTACGCATGTTTAAGCCTGTGTAGGAATAATAAATCGTGCCAAAGTTCCTTGTTGATTCTTATCGATGTGCTTCAAATCGATAACATCAAGCTTCATCTGATACTTTGATTTATAATTATAAATCTGAATACGATCTCGTGCAATTTGCATAGCCAAAGACTTCTTCTCCTTCATCATAGATTGCTGTTTCCCTTCTTCAATCCCTATTCCATTATCCTGAATACTAAACTCAACAAGCCCATTATCCATAAGCTTTAACTTAATCAGAATCTCAGGTTTTTCAACTTGTTGAAGATTGGCATGCACAAGAGCATTTTCGATGAAGGGTTGAGTTAGCATTGGAGGAATCCTTAACTCATCAAGGTCAATATTCTCATCAATATCAAAGCAAAACTCCAGTGGAAAATTGAAGCGTAATTTTTGCAAAGCAATATATTTTTCAAGTGTATCAAGCTCTTTACGCAAACTAATATTTTCTTCTCTGGAGTCTTCCAAAACATTTCTAACCAAGCTTCCCAATTCTGATAAATATAAGTTGGCTTTATCACTCTCGTTATCCAAAACAAGACTCTGAACAGCTGTTAGTGCATTAAATAGAAAATGTGGATTCATTTGGGAAAGAAGCACTTTTTGATCCAAGCTCATCAGTTTATGCTGTGCTTTCAATTTATTTATTCTGAAGGAAACAACTATGGCAATCACACCTAGTAGCATGATTACAATCATCGCTACCAGCCAAGCATTCTTTTTATCAATTTCAAGAGCCTGAATTTTAGTCTCCTGAGTCATCAAGACAACTTTCTGTTTCGTATGATCCATATCATGCTTGGCCATCAAGTCGTTGTATTTTTCCTCATAAAGAGCCAACTGAACTGAATCTCCAATTTCCTTATGCTTTTCATAGAAATTAAGAGCAGATTTATACTTACCAGTTTCTTTGTAGAGTTTATAGTATGCAGCATACATATCTATCATCCAACCTGTATCCTTATTCATTTCAGCCAAATCATGCATAGTGCCAACAAACTGTTCTGCCTCTCCATACTCTTTTTTTGCCAAAGCAAGTTCAAACATTTCATTATACACACCAAGAAGTTCTTCATAGTTTCCTCTCAGTTTACGAATATCAAAACTCTTTTTCAAATAGAGGGCTGCCTTATCAAACGCTTCTGTTCTCCTATGAATAATACCAATATTTAAATAAAGCCTACTCTCTCGTAGGCTACTGCCAGTACCCAGAATAAGTTTCAAAGATCTTTCGTAGGCTTTTAAAGCTTCCTTAAATTTATTCTGCTTTTCATTAACAACTCCCAAGTTATTTAACGCATTTATTTGGTCACGGACATTATCTGTTTCTTCTGCAATCTTTAAAACAGAATTATAATATCCTTCTGCTCGTGAATAATTATTCATCAAAACAGAAATATTTCCCATATTTAAATATATAGCGGGCAATCCTACTTTATGGTTAATTTCTGTAAAGATCTTCACTTCTTCTAAGTAGTATTCCAGAGCTTTATTATACTCACCTCTTTTTTTATAAACAAGCCCAATATTGCCAGATGTTTTACCAACCTGAATCATATTGCCTAACTCTTTAAATTTTACAAGAGCCTTTTTCCAATAAAGCATACAAGAATCAAAATCCTTCGCATAATAATAGTTTGCTCCTTGTGTTTTAAATGCTAAAGCTAAAAGTGAGTCAGTCTGTTCTTTCTCGGCAACTTTAATCGCTTTATCACAAATTTCAATGCTAGTATTCTTACTACTATCTCTATAGTTGACCGAAGATTCTAACAAATTAGAGATAATTTGCTCGTGGATATTTAAATTCGATTCACCTTTCTGATCTTGAGCATTAAGAATAAATGAAAAAGAATTCAATATGAAAAATAAAAATAGGGAAATTCTTAACATGACAATGACTTATTTAGGATGGCAAAATAAGACAAAACTATTGAGAAACAAAACTTAAGGTTCAATAAGAATATAACCAAATTTAAGATAGTCTATTAATCGAACAATCTAAGATTCAAATCAAAATAAAACTTGTTTCTGAGTACCAAGTTTAAAACCATAACTTATCTGTCAAATAATAGGTATTAAACTACTTTGAATTTAAATCAAAAAATATTCTTCAATTTTATTCCAGATTAAGATAAAGAGATTGATTCTTAAGTTACATAGAAGCAAAGAACAGATTTATATCCTTGGCAAGTATTCCAATACAGTCTCCCAAACGCTGATTGGTTAAAATACCTCGGTAAATATATGTCCCATGTCTCAATCCCATGTCAGTTTTTAGAAACTGATGTAAACCTCCATTATTGGCAATATGTAACAATAGTGGAGCACAAATATTACTCATAGCTAAAGAAGCCGTTCTACTAACGTGTGAAGCTAAATTAGGAACACAATAATGAATTACGCCATGTTTGGTGAATACAGGATCCTTATGAGTTGTTATTTCCGAGGTTTCAAAACAACCTCCTTGATCAATACTCAAATCAATAATAACCGATCCGGCTTTCATTTCCTTAATCATGTCTTCAGTTACTAAAGTGCCAGGATGATTACCTTCGTAACGAAGAGCACCAACAACAACATCAGCTGATTTCAATGCTTTCTTTAAAACTGATGGGTGAAAAGTGGAAGTATGTACGCGCTGCCCCAGATGATCCTCAAGGCGACGTAAGCGATACATTGAATTATCAAATACTTTTATGCTGGCACCGAGTCCCATAGCTGCTCTACCAGCATATTCAGCGGCAGTTCCAGCTCCCAAAATAATGACTTCGGTTGGTGAAACTCCGGTAACACCACCTAAAAGAACACCTTTACCACCTTTACCTTTGCTTAAATATTCCCCAGCAATCATAATTGCGGATACTCCAGCAATTTCGCTCATTGAGCGAACTACCGGAAAGTGATTATCTCTATCTTTAAGATATTCAAATGCAATGGCCGTCACCTTCTTTTGCATTAGCTTTCGAATATCTTCGGCACATTGACAATGAACTTGAAGTGCGGACATGATAATCTGATTTCCCTTTAGCATGTCAATCTCATCAGACGACAATGGAGAAATCTGTAATACGATGTCACATTGATAAATTTCAGACTTTGAACGGACGATCTGGGCTCCTGTTTCACTATATTCTCTATCGGTATAGTTAGAAGCCAATCCAGCGCCTTCTTCAATAAAAATCTCATGACCATTATTCACCAACATCTCAACGGTTAGTGGAGTCAAACTGATTCTATTTTCACCTCTATAATCCTCTCGAGGCAATCCAATCACCAATCTCTTCTTGCTCTTCTCAATCTCTAAAAGTTTCTCCTTTGGATGATAAAACTCATATCCAACAGGAAAATTTTTTGGGGTATCACCTAGGTTTGCCATAATCGTCATTTATGCCGTTAGTGTCATCTTTAGAAATACAAGTTAGTATTTTTTTTAGAGCTTATCAGATTTTGTTAACTGCAAGTTATTATAAAGGCATTAAGTGGTCAAAATTTAATCCATTTGAACTTGCAAGCTACGAGTTCCATCTTCTTCTTCGGTGAAATTTAAATTCACAACATCATTCGGTAGAATTGTCTCTATTCGCTCTGGCCATTCGATAAAACACATTGCCTGACTGTAGAAATAATCTTCGTAACCAAAATCGTAAGCCTCCTGTACATCTTCAATTCTATAGAAATCGAAGTGATACACTAATTTATCTTTTGCTGTATGGTATTCGTTAACAATAGCAAAGGTTGGACTATTAATCGTATCCTCAACACCTAATTCTTCGCAAACCGCTTTCACAAAAGTCGTTTTACCAACTCCCATTGCACCATACATCGCAAACACACGATGTTCTCCCACTAATTCGATAAATTGCTTAGCTACCGAATTAATCTCTTCTAAACTCTTAATTTTTAAATCTGTCATTTTCACTTTTCTGGTAGTGATCTATTATTTTTTCCTAGGGCTCAAAGTTATTAAAGGAATTAACATTTCTTCTAAGGAAATACCTCCATGTTGAAAGGTATTTTTATAATATGAACTGTAGTAATTATAATTGTTAGGATAGGCTAAAAAGTCTTCTCCTGTTGCAAATATATACGAAGAACTCATATTAGCCTGAGGTAAATGAGCTTGAGATGGTTTTGTTACTTCAAACACTTCCTTTGGGTTATAATTAAGGTTTCGCCCTTGCTTGTATCGCAAATTGGTATTCGTTTGCCTATCACCAACAACCTTGATAGAGTTCTGTACTCGAATTGCACCATGATCTGTAGAGATAATCAACTTTACATTCTCCTCTGAAAGTTTCTTTATTAACTCGAGCAATTGAGAATGTTCAAACCAAGAGGCTGTTAACGATCGATAAGCTGCCTCATCATTAGCGAGTTCTCTGATCATCTCACTCTCGGTACGTGCATGAGAAAGCATATCAACAAAATTGTAAACAAATACATTTAATTGTGCATCCAATAATGTGGAAATACTATCAATTATTTTTGCACCAGTCTTTTTGGAGTTGATTTTTTCATAATTAAACTTCACATCTTTGAATTTTCGCTTCAAATGCAAATCAATTAATTCTTCTTCATGCAAGTTTTTACTTGTGTCTTCATCATCCCCAATCCATAATTGGGGATACCTTTTCTGTATATCCAATGGCATTAAACCTGAGAACATAGCATTTCTTGCATATTGTGTTGCAGTTGGTAAGATGGAGCAATACATATCTTCATCTTTCATCACAAAATATTCGCTAATAATAGGGTATAATATTTGCCATTGATCGGCTCGTAAGTTATCAATCAATACAAAGACAACTTTTTCTCCCTTATCGATTAACGGAAAAACTTTCTCCTTGAATACATTATGAGAAAACAAGGGTCTATCACTCGTATCTGAACCCATCCAATCTAAGTAATTCTTCTTTATATAGCGAGCAAACAGATTATTAGCTTCTGTTTTTTGCATTTTCAGAACTTCATCCATTCCGGAATCTTCAATACCGGCAAGTTCCAGTTCCCAAAAGACAAGTTTTTTATAAATGTGTTTCCATTCTTCAAAACTTCTGCAATCATTTATTTCCATACCCAATTGCGAAAATCGAGATTGGTAAGCAGAGGTTGTTTTCTCAGAAACCAAACGTCTCTTATCTGTATTTTTTTTAACACTCAGAAGAATCTGTTTAGGGTTAACTGGCTTTATTAAATAATCACTAATATGTCCTCCAATGGCTTCATCCATGATATCTTCCTCTTCACTCTTGGTAATCATTACAATGGGAAGGGTAGGATCAATAGCTTTTATCTCAGACAAAGCTTCTAAACCCGACATACCTGGCATGTTTTCATCAAGCAATACCAGATCGTAATGCGTATTACGAACCATATCAATTGCCTCAGGGGCATTATTGCAAGTCTCGACTAAATAGTCTTTACTCTCAAGAAATATAACATGTGGTTTTAATAGATCTATTTCATCGTCAACCCAAAGTATCTTAACTGCTTTCACGTACAAATCAATTTAAGTGTTCTACAAATGGCAAGATTTAACATCCTCCAGTATTCATCGTAGCAACAAGATATCAACTTGCACTACTCCATTAGTAACGCTCTATCCCCATAAATATTTCAAGAAAAACATTAAGAAAGCTTAATTTAAATATCGCTTACTAAAAAATTTCAGGTACTGATCAGCATCTTTCATATTCTTGAAGATCTCAAAATTATCCTTAGAAATAATAAAATTACGATAGCCTGATTTTTCAACCTTATCAAATAGATTTCTATTAGAAATTATTGCTCTGAAATACATCATTGCTTGCTTTTTATTTCTCATGTTAGTCACTACAATCATATCACGTGCCTCATCAAGAGATACAAGCTTTGTTTTTAATGTTCGGGTATTGTATTTTTTTATGCCACTTTCAATAGCTTTCGAATTCACGCCCTCTTTCTTAAAGATTAAAACAAAATCGTGAGGCATATTAGCATTATAGGTATAAGGTCCCTTGTCCTCTTCGATTTTCTTCTCCTTACTTTGTTTCTCTTTTAGTGCTTTTTTAATGTAATTTTCACTGAAAAATGATAGGTATTTATTTAAGCTTCGGTTCACAAAAAATTTCATAAAATTCTTTTCGCCAATAACGAAACTCTCATAATCAATTTGAGCCAACTGATCGAACACCTTTTTATCAGATGTAATTTTATTGAAATAATCCATTGCCGAATTCTGTGGTCCAAGATTACTCACAATAATCATATGACGAGTTTCATCATATTGTTCTTTTATGGCTCTAAAATCCTTATCATGGTTGAAAACATCATTCTTAAGTTTAATCGCATTAATTTTTCGAGTAGGAACCATAAGAATAAATCGATGATTGTCTTTTGAATCAACTTCGAAAGCCTCATTCTCCTCTGTAGGATCAACCAGTTCTCCTTCTTTCTTAATTAATACTGTCTTTTTCTGATAATAGTGTTTCTTATAAAACCTCAGATATTCATCTATTAACTCTTCTTTCTTCATGGTATCGAAATTCGATACTGATATCAGAAAGTTCTTATATGGGACATTTTCGAGACCTTTATAAGCCTTGTCCGAAGCAATTATTTTGTTGAAATAATTTAAAGCAGCTTCTTTATCCTTAAGACCTTTAACTAAAATTATCACTTCATTTTTATTCAAGGATAGACGGTCAGTTCTTAAACTCTTTTTACTAGCTGTTCGATTGTAACGATCTATATTGAACATAGTTCTATTAGGATCAACAGCTCTACGTTTAAACAACAGAACGAAATAATGTTCTTCATTAGGAATAAACCTGAAATACTCTTTCTCCTCCTCAAAATCATCACCACCATTTTGCATTTCTAGTGCTAACTGATCTTCAATTCTCCAATTAATTAATAAACGATTTTGACGTGCCTTGCTCATATCCTCCTGAGAATACTGAACAGGAACCGATCCGGCATTCAAAGTACTTAAAATACCACGAGTCACTTCTTCAATTTCAGAACTCGGTTTTGAATCAATCAACTCTTGAAGCACTTTTTTAAAGCTTTCTACATCATGGGTTCTCCCAAATGAAAGTGCTCTCAAGAACATGAAATTAGATTCTAATTTTGAATCCGGGTATGACTTTAAACCCTGCTCACAGATACGAATAACCTGATCGTAATAGAAATTCTGAAAGGCATCATAAGCCGTCATATATAAAGACTCCGCTTCCTTATTTTGCATTTCAATCTTAGCCCAATAGTTGGGGTCTTTTAAAGCTTTAGCATAATCAGTATCTCCAAATTCAGTTAATATTTTATTCTTATAATAATCAGATTTTGAAACATTTCCCATCTGAGTTGCTAAGGAATAACACTGATAATAAGCCGACAATAAATAAGGGTTATCAGGAAATCTTTTCAACAAAGTTTCCATGGTTTCTATCGCTTTCTTTTTGTCTAATAAACGCTCAGAGTAAACGAAGGATGCCTCATGTAAAGCTTCCATAATCTTATCATTGGAAAGATTCATCAATTCATCTGATAAAGGTAAATCTGCAAGATAGTAAGCTCTATTTTTAGGGTCTCCTACTTTTTCACTTTTTTCAGCAAGTGCATTATCTTCTTCTTTTTCATCTAAATCTTCACCATTCCAGATCGACTTATTTTTACGTCTCCAGTTGTCAGAAAGCTTTCGTCTTCCCCACTTACGTTGAAATTCTGATTTTCCAAGTCCAACAGTTGTAGGGTTATAGAAATACCAATTTCCTTGTGTTTGAGATGAATTGTTAGACCTAAAATTACCTACCATATTATTCTGAGTAAAGAAAGTTCTATCTGCTTTTGCTTCAGCCTCCAGCAATCTTTTTTCTTCTTCCTTCTCCAATTCTTTATCAATCAAATTACGAATCAGAAAATCTCTTTCCTTATCGCTCATAGCTGCTACATGTTGTAGACTATCTTCTCTCTCAATAATATTTAAATTATTAACAAGTTCTGTTAAATTTCCAACTCGGGTAGATATCCCAATATAATTAGGATAATTCTGATCAAGGTAAACCATTGAACTATCGTAGCAAATTTGAGCTTTCTTATAATTTAAATCTCCAAAGTAGTTATCAGCTAATTTGATAAAAGATATAGCTTTCTGATTGTCATTCGCAACACTCTCCTTTGTAGAGTTCCAGTAGTTATTAATTGCAGATTCTTTATCTCCATCAATCATATCCATCTCTGCTAAAGCAAAATATATCTGATCACGGTAATCCAAATTCTTTTGATCTTTAAGCATTTTATTCAACTGCTTACGCATTTCAAAACCATTACCTGAACCTGAATAGGTTAATGCTTGAGAGATCTTTGCATTAAATGCCATCTCATAAGTTGAATGCAACTTTACCAAACGCAGAAATGCATCAGAAGCATTATCAGCCTGATCCATCTTCAGATATAACTGACCTAAAATATAATAGTATTTAGCCTTAACTCGCTTAGTTGTTTGTAAATCGATTGCCGATCGCAAATTTGATACTGCTCCGGTATAATTCTCTTCTTGAATATTAATTTGAGCTCGCAAGCTTTCAACTTCCAAACGGTTCTTTTTCGACAAATCTGGAGATGAATTCACTTCTTCCAATAAGCCAATTGCACCCGTATAGTTCTCTTGAGCAATTTGACATCTTGCAAGTTCAATTATAAACTCAGATTTCATTTTCGATTTTGGAAAATCTTTCAATCCATGCTCTAAAGCCTGTTCCGCAGTTCTATATTCTCCCTTGTAAAATTGTGCTCTACCTAAAAGTAAATAACAATCCTCTATCCACTTATTAAATTCGCGTTGCTTTCGAAACTCCTTATACTTTTCGGATTGTTTTACTTGCTTACGTTTTGGCTTGCGCGTAATAGAATGCAACTTTATCGCCTTAGTAGCCTTATCTACGGCATTATCAATATCACCGCTTGCCAAATTTCGTGCCGTAGGGTCTTGATAATCAAAAACAGGTAAAATTGTAGTGTAATTGTATTCTATTCCTTCTTCTATCTTCTTCTTAGCAGCTTTTAAGCTTTCTTTCCCATTGAAGAAAACATTATAATGAGTCGTAAGCGCATGGTACTGGCGACTCATAAAAGTATTTTTTTGATTGGAGCAAGCTAGAGAGAAAAGAACCATAGCGAGACTCAAGATTGCAATATTTAACTTTCTTTTATTCAAAGCAATTCTATTTTTTGGAATATTTTAATTCGGAAATCCGAATACTAATTTTAAAAATACGAAACAATATACAAATAGATTAGTTAGCTATCAGCCTCAAAACCCAATTTTTATATTGACTTGAAAATATTATCACAAATTGAATAAACTTCTGAAATCAATTAGATAAGAACCTTAAGTTTACTATCAGATTTCAATCGGAAATTCTCGTAATCAATATTTGTGATCAAATTAACACCTGGTTTCTTATTCTTCTCAAAACTCCCTAAATGATCGAATCCCAGTAGGTTCGCACCATTTAGACTTGAATATTTGATCAAACTCTCAAGATTTATTTCTGAATATAAATTCTGTAAATATTTCATTTCTTCAAAAACTGATAATTTTGCATGAGTAGCCAAACTACCTGTACCTATACAAAACGGTTTATCTATGGAAATATTGTTAAGAAACGAGCGTCCTAAAACAGATTCAAAGAGAGTAGACAGAATATTCTGAGATTCCCTATTTATATTCCGAAAGCTTAATTTAGATTTAAGTTTTAGAGTATTATGGGATTCAGTTGAAAAAAAGTCAGTGGTACCTTTTGTTCCAAAAGCTTCTAAATGATTTATTGCCTTTTGAAATTCAAAATCACTTGCAGGTTCTTCCAAGTTTAATTCTGACAAGTTACTCAGTATGATTTGATCACAATTCGTTTTAGGCCATGATAGAAATGCAAAACAATCAACAAACCCAGGTACCAATACACCACTGTAGTATTCTAAATTCTGTATCTCTTTTGTCGTACCTTCTCTATCAATCAACTCTACCACAGAATTATCATCATTCAATACTAAGATTCCATTTTTCAACGGAGTTCCAGCATTACTTATGATGTAACTTGCAGAGATTTTTCTCATTTCTCATCAAGTTTTTCGATGTCACGAAAGCGTTTAGGCCTGTCAATATCTTCATACCTATCCAACTCTCCTTTATTGAAACGTTGCATTCTTACAATGGAATCAAGCCCTAAAGAATCGCGCTTAATTTGAGGGTTGAAAATCATAATATCCCTTAATTGGATGCGCTGTGTAAAATTGCTATCCACATTTTCCCAAGCAATAATATGACCTCTTAATTCTTTATACAAAGTATCTGAATACTCAAGTTGCGTTTCATATCTCACAAATTCTTCACTACGATTAATAGCTATTGAATCAAAATTAATTCGCTGCTCTTGTTGAGTTGAATCTTCTCTCCAAAAATAAGCTTTCAAGAATGGTTTCTTAGTCTGATCATCCTTAAAACGTTTAATTTTGGCACGCACAGTATATATTCCCGCTTCAGTAACTGGAATAGAAAAACTTAAATCTTCATGGCGACCACGTGCAAGAAATATTTTTCTCTTTCCTTTCCATAGATTCACCGTATCACGCACAACTAAAGAGTCCTTTAAAGCCATGCGATATTGAGTCTCCATACGGTTCAAAGAATCTATAACCTTTTCGTATATTTTCTCGTAAAGGGCTGAATTCTGTGTGTAAAAAGCAACACATGAGTCGAATTGAGATGGGGTAATATTATATTTCTTGTAAATGGAATTGTAGTAAAAACTAGGCTTATATTCTTTGCCTCGACTTACAATATTTTTTGTTGTTAAAATTCCATCTGCAAGATGAATATCAAATAACATACGGGTGAAATCGTCTTTTGACAAATAAGTTTTTTCCTCTTCTTTTTTGCAAGAGAATAAAAGTAAGGTTGCTAAAAGCAGAAATATAAATTGTTTATTCATAATAAGTCGGTAGAGAATTTATCTGAGACAAAGATAAAAAATCAGTTCATAGAAACTTGTTTAAAATATTTAAATCAGTGCTAAAGAGTTTAGCATGAAGTTAAATCTCCTTTTTTATCTTCTTGAACAAATTTGAAGCGAATACGAAATTGTTTAAGGCTTTATTTTCGGTATCAAAAATCATATCACTTGTTCCCTCCCAAGCTTTTAAACCTTTATTAATAAAAAGAATTTTCTCACCTATTTCCATCACCGAATTCATATCATGCGTATTGATGATAGTCGTCATATTGTATTCTTTGGTGATCTCCTGAATAAGTTTATCGATCACAATAGCCGTTACCGGATCGAGTCCTGAATTAGGCTCATCACAGAATAGATAACTCGGATTTAAAGCAATGGCTCTGGCAATGGCAACACGTTTCTGCATACCTCCACTAATCTCTGCCGGGAAAAGCTTATGAGCTTTCTTAATATCCACACGGTCCAAACAGAACAAAACTCTCTCCCTCTTTTCATCTTCACTCATTTCTGAAAACATGTCAAGTGGAAATCTAACATTTTCTTCTACCGAAAGTGAATCGAAAAGTGCTCCTCCTTGAAAAACCATCCCCATTTCTTTTCGGATCAATTTTTTCTCACTGAAGTTCATTCTTGTAAAATCACGATCGTCATAATAGATATGACCATTATCAACTTCATGTAATCCAATAATTGATTTTAGGAGAACGGTTTTTCCCGAGCCACTCTGTCCAATAATTAGATTTGTTTTACCCGCTTCAAATTGAATTGAGATATCATTCAAAACATCCAATTCTCCAAAGGATTTATTGATATTTTTTAATTCAATCATTTCAATAAAATTTGAGTAAGAATCAGATTAGCTAACAAAATCAGAATACTACTATTTACAACAGCTTTTGTACTCGCCTTACCCACTTCCAAAGCCCCTCCCGAAACAAAATAGCCATAATACGATGGTACCGATGTAATAATAAAAGCAAATACTAAAGTTTTAATTAAGGAGTAGGTAATATAGTAAGGAATCAATCCGAATTGAACTCCATATAGAAAATCAGTAATTGATACCGTATCAGCCATATAACTAGCTAACAAACCTCCCATAATACCAACAAATACACTCAATACGTATAGAAATGGGTTAATAAAAACAGCAGCAATAATCTTAGGAAAAATCAAATAACTTGCCGAATTGACACCCATAATTTCAAGAGCATCTATCTGTTCGGTTACACGCATTGATCCAATTTCAGAAGCGATATTCGATCCTACTTTACCTGCTAATATTAAGCCTACAATTGTAGATGAAAATTCCAGAATCATTGACTCGCGAGTGGTATAACCAACTAAATAATCTGGTAACAAAGGGTTCACCAAATTATAAGCTGTTTGCAAACTTATAACTGCTCCCATAAAAACAGATATAATCACTACAATGCCAACAGAATTAACACCAAGCTTATATATCTCCTTAATTATCTGAGCGAAGAAAACTTTTCCTCGTTCGGGTTTTGAAAATACCCTATTAAGAAAAAGTATGTATCGTCCTATATTTTCAATAAAACTCATAAGAATTACATTTTATGATAAAAGTAACAAATATCCCTTAATTACCATGTACAAAGATAAAAAGCCAACTTAAATCAAAACATTCCAATCAATGTTTGAAATAAATAATTGAATGCGTAATTTTAGAGAAAGCAATATAGAACTTTCAGAATTACATAGTTATCTAAAACACACAAAGATGAATCAAAATAATTACTGTGTCATCATGGCGGGTGGTGTTGGCTCCCGATTTTGGCCGCTAAGTAAACAAAAAAGCCCAAAGCAATTTCTCGATATTTTAGGTATTGGGAAAACCTTGATTCAAATGACCTTTGATCGATTTTCATCGGTTTGTCCTGCGGAAAACTACTATATCGTAACAAACGAGCAATACAAAGATCTGGTTCTGGAACAACTTCCTCAACTAAAGCCCGAGCAAGTGTTACTCGAACCTATCATGAGAAATACAGCCCCCTGTATTGCCTATGCCAATTACAAAATAAAACAAAGAGATGAAAATGCCAGAATTATTGTATCTCCTGCTGATCATCTCATAACTAACGAAAATGATTTTCTAAATGTCATAAACCAAGGATTAGACTATGTTACGGGCAATAATAAGCTCCTTACTTTAGGTTTAAAACCTAACCGTCCAGAGACTGGTTATGGCTACATACAAGTTGAAAATAAAGATATTGACCTTGGCATCTCTAAGGTCAAGACATTCACTGAAAAGCCCAATATAGACCTCGCAAAAGTATTTTTAGATTCGGGTGACTTTTATTGGAACTCCGGGATTTTCATTTGGTCTCTATCCGCAATAGATTCAGCCTTTAAAAGCTATTTACCCGATGTAGACAACCTGTTTACTTCAGGAGAGAGTGTCTTTGATGCGAATACTGAAACACAATTTATAGGTAAAATATATCCTGAATGTCCTAATATTTCAATTGACTATGGAATACTCGAAAAATCAGATCAGGTTTATGTGTTCTGCTCAGATTTTGGATGGTCTGATCTGGGAACATGGGGATCTCTATATGACCGATCTGACAAGGATGAATCGGGTAATGCGATACAAGGTGATAATGTTATGCTTTACGATTCTGAAAACTGCTTAATTAATGTTCCCAAGGAAAAATTAGTGGTCATTCAAGGTGCTAGCAATTATATTATCGTTGATAGTAAGGATACGCTTCTTATCTGTAAAAAGGAAAATGAACAGGATATTAAAACATTTGTAGGAGATGTTAAAGTCTCCAAGAACAAGAAGTTCATTTAGAATAAAAAAGGAGCCTTAAAGGCTCCTTTTTTATTAATATCATCTTAATACTCCCAAAAGTCGTGCTCTACATTCAGGATATCGTTCTTTATTTTTTCTGACTCTAACATCGTTTGAAGCCCTACCGTGTAAGATTCAATAGGTCGGTTATCGTGAACATTCGAAACTTGAGTAATATAACTTGAGAAGCGTCTCTTCATAAACAAGTCATCGTAAGAGAATCTTCGCGCATCATTAAATGGATTAAAAACCTCGTGAGTGGCTAACAATTGGCGAGCTTCCGGGAAGAATATCCAAAACATCTTTGTTTTACGAAGACCTTCTGTTTCGTCATCACCTTCTTTGATATATTCTCGGATTGGGCATAAACCAATAATTCTAACCTGCAGAGTAGAACTTTGTCTATCGAATAACCACTGCTCTTTCACCAAATACTTGGTTACCTCATTTGTACTCATCGTACGAGGAACAATTTTGGTTTCCATTAAACCCGTTTCTCTATTGGGCTGTCTGATCGTATCAGCACCTGCACCAAATTTCGAACGAATTTCTTCGATTGTCATAGGAGCTGTAAATTCATCATCCTCTGTATCATAAGCTGTCAAACCTTCGTTTTCAATACCAAACATCAAAAGATCAATCAAGCTATATCTATCATCCATTGGTTCAGTTGGATAATACATGGGTTGATTCATCTTCTCACGAAGATTGATCACACGCCAAACTAATTTTGAGAAAATAACATCTGCTTCACGAATATGAGCATATGGAATTGGTCTCTCATTTTTAGTATGATCCTTAGAATATATACTAGTAGGAGTTGTCTGTGCTTTTGATTGAGAAAAGCTACCCATCAAGATTAAACCGACCAATAATAATACAATCCTTTTCATCGTCAATAATTTTTATGTCCAAGGCAGATTCCCACCCATATATAAAAAATAAACTATCTATTCTTCATTCGATTTATACAACAATAATAAATCGATAATATTTAAATCCTCGCTTAAGGTCTACTTAACTTTAAACGATATAGCTGGAAGATTACGAATTGAACCATCAGGACCAACTGCTTTTATATCTTCAATATATACTTTCTGATTCTTTCTTAACCCCTTTAACAGCTTAAGCTGAGCGGGTGTGAAATAATCAGAATTTGATTTTTCATCTCTTGTATAACTCTGTACAACTGTTGAAACATTAAAACTTTTAATCTTGAATTTCAAATCAAAATCGAAGTTATCCATTACCGCATCAACACCTGTTTGCATAGCCAACAGATTCTTATTAATTGAACCACCATTCTTTCCTGCTACCATTGCAACCGGATCCGGAATAGGTTTCACTCTAAACTCTACTGTTTTAAGACGACGCCATTTTCCATCTAATCGTCCTTCAACTAGAATATTAGCAACTTTACCTACAATTTGTGGTTTGGCTATATAGCCTTCACCATCTCTAATAAGTTTACCATTATCAACAGTTGCTCTTACATTATCCATTGTAAACCCAGGAGCAGATACACTAACTGGATTATCAACACCTTTGTAAAATACATTCATCTTTGTAGGTGAAACCACAACTTGAGGCTCACTTACTATGTATTCTGCTTCAAAAGGATATGGTGTAACACTTCCTGAAGGCGATTTATAATAAACAACTCCACCCCAGGATTTTTGTCCTAATTCTGTTTCTTTTCTCTTATATATCCCTCTTCTGGAATCAGGATCAAAGGTTTTTATCTCTCCACCTCTTGTAAGCGTAATTCTAGGATTTTGAGTTGTATCACTCGCTGCTAAGAAAACCTCAGCTTCATAAGAATCACCTTTTAAAACAAAATTTGATTTAGCAATTACCTGTGCTTTTAACTTATTAAAAGGGAATGATTCTGCTTCAATCTGGTTGAATAAATATTTAACCGCATCAGACTCTACCGAACGAATATCTGTTTGAAGCTTTGATAAAAGTGTTACAGCTCCAACCAAAGGAATATGTGCAAATTGTTGCGATTCCCAAGTATAAGCAGGATCATCAGGGTTTTTCTTTGGTGGATTATCTGTATTTAGAGTCTCCGAAATAGCATGCTTAAATATACTGTCCTTTTCTGGAATTAATTCTAAAATATGTTCTCTATAATCCGAAACTTGTTTTTTTAACTCTTTACCTTTACCACCCACAATCATTAATTGAGCCGCAACGTCAATGTTATCCTTCTTTTGAATACTGTCCAAACGACCTTCAGGTCCATCAGCAATCTTAACCAGCTCAAGTTTATAATTTTGTAATTCATCGCATAGTTCATCAGACAAACCCTGGATACCTATTGCCTTATCCCAAGAGGTCTGCACCTTCGTAGGATTCGCATCTAACGCCCTTTTGAATTCGCCATAAATCATTTGGTTCTTCTCTTCAAAAGTTCGAACAGTTTTTGCTAAACCATTATCGATAATAGTAAAAGCATCCAATACCTCATTTGATACATTTATTGCCAACATTGCTGTCAGGAATAAATACATCATTCCGATCATTTTCTGCCTTGGTGTTTCTTTACAATTCGATGCTCCCATATTAGCTTAAAATAGAAATGTCAGTCAATATTAATTCTTATTTTTACTAATATCTAAAGCGCTCAACATATTACCATACACCGAATTCAGTGCAGACAAACGTTCATTCAGAGCTTCAGTTTCTTGTCGGTAAACTTTCGTGTTATCAAGAGTTACACTTAGGTTCTCAACAATTTCATTGAAATTTTCCTGAACTCTACGCCCTTCTTCAATCTGATCATTAGAATGCTTCAATTGCAGCTCAAATACTGAATTTAAAGAAGATAACTTCTCATTTAACCCTGTCATCGACTCTGCATAGTTCTTACCACTCTCTGAAATATGAGTGAAATTACCATTTAAGCTTGACTTAAAGTCTTCGTAAGTATTTAATAATTGATCACCTGATTCTTGAACTCTATCCGAGAATTCTCTTCCATTACTAGAAATATCAGTAGCCAATTGGTTGTAAGATTTGCTCAACTCAGTTGCTGATTCTGTAATCTCGTTTGATGAAGAATTGTAAGCGTCAGATAATGTATTAACCGATTCACTAGCATTTCTTAAAGTATCAATATAACCTTCGGTAGCAACTGCTGCTTCTGACATATCTGAAATTCGCTCTGCTGCATCTGATAATTTCCCCAAACCTTGACTCAGGTTTGTTAATTTATTTGAATCTATACTCACATTCTCAAGGAATGATTGCAGTTCATCTAATCCCTCTACCTTTAGCCCACTCGCATTTTCTCTAGGATCTAAACCAATCAATTCCGGATAAACCAAACTCCAATCTGGCTCCTCATGTGGTGGTTCAAAAGCTGAAAAGAAGAAAATAATAACCTCGGTCAGCATCCCTACTGTAAGAAGTGTTCCAGCATGTGCCCAGTGTTGAATTTTGAAAAGTGCACCTAGTAGTACCACAGAAGCACCCCAACCGTACACGTAGCCCATAAATCTTTTCCACCTTGGTGATTCAACTAATTCGGTAATATTCATAATAGCTTATTTAGGATAGATTTTTTGCAATTATTTAATGTGACGTGTTCTCACACATCTGAATCCAATGAATGATTTTGCTGTATCTTGATATTCGTAGCTAGAAACACCACATTGCAAGAAGTAACCAACATCTTTCCAAGATCCACCTCTAACAACTTTTCTTTTTAAAGCTGGAGGGTCACTTGGCAAAGCATTGTACTGATAATTTGGATTCATATCATGAGTGAAGCTATAAGCAGATTCTGCATATACCGCAGAAGTCCACTCCGCTACATTACCTGCCATATCGTAAAGTCCATACCCATTAGGTTCATAGGTACCAACCGGTAAAGTAACCAAACCTCCATCGTCTACATAGTTTCCTCGTAATGGTTTGAAATTAGCTAAGAAACACCCTTTCTCGTTACGAGTATAATCTCCTCCCCAAGGGTATAAGTTCAAAGAAATACCTCCACGAGCTGCATATTCCCACTCTGTCTCTGTTGGCAAACGATATTCAGGAACATCAGGTTTTCCATTTCTTCGAAGAGCAGAATTGTGAAATTCCGTTCTCCAACGACAGAAAGCACGAGCTTGCTTCCAACTTACGCCCACAACAGGATATTCATCGAAAGATGGGTGCCAGAAATATTGTTCAGCCAATGGCTCATTATAAGAATATGTGAAATCGTGAATCCAAGCTAAAGTGTCAGGATAAATATTCAATGTTTCTTTAATGATGAAAGAGGATCTGTCTTCTATACTCTGACGTCCACCTTGGTAATCATCTACCAAACCTTCGTATTCACCTGTTTCGCTATTGTAACGATTCGATAAACGAGCTGCTTGTTTAAAATCAACCCACTGGAATGAATAGATCAACTTACGAGCATCAATTTCTTTTCTACTAGAGAATCTTTCATGCTCAGGAATGAACATTTCTTCAAGTAGTTCAGCATATTCCTCATTATCCCACTCAATCTCTTTTTCCCAATTCAATGTAGGTGGCTCAACAGGATTCCCATTCTCATCTTCCGAGTTTAAAAACTCATCAAATTGCTCTCCTAATTTTGTTCTTGCTATAGAATCACGTACCCACTCAACAAACTGACGGTATTCATTATTCGTAATTTCCGTTTCGTCCATCCAAAAAGCTCCAATCGAAACACGTTTCGATTGTGAATTTAATGCCCAGGTTGCATCCTGCTCATTAATACCTTGTGTAAAACTTCCACTTGGTATAAGAACCATGCCATGAGGAATAGGTTCCATATATTTTCCTCTTTGAGAAGCTCCGACCAATTCACCACCTTCGTTTCTACGACTGCAACTAAATAATCCTAATAGAAAAACAACTCCGATAAATACAACAAGTTTATTCATAACTCTATGATTCGTGCTTTGCACTGTTTTTAATACATTTTCTACTACAAAAAGCGAATACTCTTATATTTTTGCTTACGCTTAATTAGACTAGGTGTAAAATGATAAGCCGCCATAAATTCTAAGGAAGGCTTCTTTATATCCGATACAGATATATCATAAGCCACGCCTATGTCTAATCCATTTTTCAATAATATTCCTGCTAAAAAAACAATAGCGTCGTCTACTCTATAGGAAACGCCACCACGGTATTTTTTATTGTACACAACATTAGTATTGATGTCATATTGTGTACTTCTAGCATCAGTTTTTACAAAAAATGAAGGAATAATATCAACTTGGCTGTTTAAAGCATGCTTATATCCACCCATAAAGTAATAATGGCGATACAAATATGTCTCAAGACTTTCATTATAAGCCACGTTTGGCTTATTAATATGAGTCGTTGACATTCCTAAATATAATGTTTTACTTCGATAATAAAAGCCTAAACCAGCATCAAAAACCATTTTACTGGCATCAATACTTCCACCATCTAAGAGATCATCACCCTCGTCTAAAGCTACCCACTTACCTTTAAGTGCATTACTCTGCAATCCCAGGCTTAGACCAGCATTCAAAATTCCCTTAAATAATTTAAATTGATAAGCATACTGAAATTTAATATTGGTCTTGTTTTCAATCCCCAGCTTATCACTCATTACTGTTAAACCAAAGCCATGAATTCTACGTCCGATTCTCAAAGGAGCATTTCCGTTGAAAGCCGTAGAAACAGGCGCGTTATCAAATCCCATCCATTGTTGACGGTTGATAATCGATCCTGACATTTCTTCACCAACTCCTGCAAAAGCAGGGTTAAAAGTGAGAAGATTATACATATTTTGACTGAACTGAGGATCCTGCTGTGCTTTAGACACGAAGCTGATTCCGACAGCCAATATGACGAAAAATATTTTTCTCATAAATTAGAAACAGATACTGTACTAATGATAATCTGGTTTGTTGTAAAGTAAGCAATAAAAATCATCTAAAACAAGCTTCATCAAAGTAGAGGCCACATTAGTCAAACAAAACGTATAGCTTACATTCTAGCCAACACATATAAAAATACAATTATTTCAAAATTCATCACTCTGATTCACAAATAATTTCAAAAAAAAAGAACTCAATAAAATCAATTATTGAGTTCTTTATTATTTATGTCTGTTCCTCAAAAGTTTATTATTTCTTTTTAACAGCCGTTTTTTTCTTTGTTGTAGTCGCTTTTTTAGCTGTTGTCTTTTTCTTTGCAGGCGCTTTCTTTTTTGCTGCAGTTGTTTTCTTAGCCGTTGTTGCTTTTTTCTTCTTTTGAGGCGTATCCTTAATTATTTTTAAACAATCTTCATAAGAAAGAGATTTTGGATCGAGATCCTTAGCCAATCTGTAATTTTCTTTTTGATAAGATATATATGGTCCCCAACGCCCATTCAGAATCTGAAGCTCAGCATCCTCTTCAAATGATTTAATATGTTTCAAACGATCCTTTTCACGCTTCTCTTCAACCAACACAATAGCACGCTCCAAATCAATGGTCATCGGATCATCAACATCTTTGTGTAAGGATGCAAATTTACCGTCATGACGGACATAAGGTCCAAATCGACCAATCGCAACCACAACTTTCTTATCTTCATAAAGACCTAGATCTCTTGGTAACTTAAATAAATCTATTGCTTCCTCCAGCGTAATAGTTTCAAGATGCTGTCCTGTTCTTAAGCTGGCAAATTTAGGTTTCTCTTCATCCCCTTCGGCACTTTCTCCAAGCTGAGCCATTGGACCGTAACGACCAATACGTACAAGAATAACTTTTCCTGTTTTAGGATCTTCACCCAGAATTCTTTCACCAGTAGAACGCTCTGAAGTTTCAATGGTTTTTTCAACATTTTCGTGAAATGGGAAATAGAATTTAGCCAACATTTCGTGCCAAACCGAATTTCCGTAAGCAATCTCATCAAATTCCTTTTCTACTTCAGCAGTAAAATTGTAATTCATGATATTTGAGAAATGCTTTATTAAGAAATCTGTAACAACCATTCCAATGTCCGATGGAAATAGTTTTTTGTTTTCAGCTCCTGTATTTTGTATTAAAGTCTCTTCTTCGATAGCATCATCAATCAAATTAAGAACTTCGTACTGACGTTGAACACCATCACGCGATTCTTTAACCACATAACCTCGATTTTGAACCGTTGTAATAGTTGGTGCGTATGTTGATGGACGTCCAATGCCCAAGTCTTCCAACTTCTTTACTAAACTTGCCTCAGTAAATCGTGGTGGACGATGTGTAAAGTTTTGAACCGCCTTAACAAACTCGCTTTCCAATTTATCACCAACATTAACTTGCGGAAGAAGAGATTGCTCTTGCTTCTGTTCTTCGTCGTCAGTTGATTCTAAGTAAACTTTAAGAAAACCTTCAAACTTAATCATCTCACCAGTTGCAACGAATTTTTCCTCGTTGGTTGAAATATTAATTTTGATATTCGTTTTCTCAAGCTTTGCATCACTCATTTGTGAAGCAATCGTACGTTTCCAAATCAAATCGTAAAGACGCTTCTCATTCGATTCACCCTCTACTTTGTGCTTATTAAGATATGTAGGGCGAATGGCCTCGTGAGCTTCCTGCGCACCCTTACTCTTCGTACTGTATTTTCTGATTTTCACATAGTCAGCACCATGCAAACGTGTAATTTCTTCTTTAGCCGTATTCAATGCAGTCTCAGATAGATTTACCGAGTCTGTTCTCATATAAGTAATATTTCCCGCCTCGTACAAACGCTGAGCTACTGTCATGGTTTGAGAAACAGAGAAACCTAACTTACGACTGGCTTCCTGCTGTAGTGTTGATGTTGTAAAAGGTGCAGCTGGTTTTCTTAAAGATGGTTTCTTTACGATATCATCAATATGATATTCTGCATTCTTACAAGACTCTAAGAACTTTAAGGTTTCTTCTTTATTATCAAAACGCTTAGGCAATTCTGACTTTAGGAGTTTCTTAGCTCCATTTTTATCCGTCACTAAAAAATGAGCGACTACCTTATAGAAAGATTTCGATTTAAAAGCGATAATCTCACGCTCTCTTTCAACAATTAATCGTACTGCTACAGATTGAACACGACCTGCTGACAATGATGGCTTCACTTTTTTCCACAACACCGGGGAAATTTCAAAACCAACCAATCTGTCAAGAATTCGTCTTGCCTGCTGCGCATTAACCAAATTATCATCAATCTGACGTGGATTTTCTACCGCATTCAGAATTGCATCTTTGGTAATCTCGTGAAAAACAATACGTTTTGTTTTCTCTTTCTTTAATTTAAGTTCCTCAAACAAGTGCCAGGCAATAGCCTCTCCCTCGCGGTCCTCATCGGAAGCGATCCATACTGTCTCTGCTTCTTTCGCCAACTTCTTCAGTTCAGTTACAACCTTTTTTTTGTCCGTCGAAACAATATATTTAGGTGTAAAGTTGTTTTTGATATCAATACCAAAATCTTTCTTATCAAGATCTCTAATATGTCCAAAACTGGACTTTACAAGAAAACTATCACCTAAAAACTTTTCAATTGTTTTTGCCTTTGCAGGGGACTCAACAATAACTAAATTCTCTACCATCGCATCACTATTTATGGAAAATCGTGCTCTAAAATTTTGTGCAAAGTAAAAACATATGCGCCCTAAGTTCCAAATTTTATGATACTAATTTTTAAAAGTTGTCTTTTTAGGTAGCTTATTTTGAAGCAAAACTTACATCTTAGAATTGTAGTTTTATTTACTATTTTTACCATCCAATTGCACACAAACAAAGCCGATCAACAATTAATTTTAGATAATATGACCGAGTCAGATCTTAACAAAACAGATAACAAACCTAAGGGATCTAAAAATTTCAAAAAATACATTATTGCATTTTGGGCTCTGTTCTCAACTGCTGTATTAGCTGTAATTTTCCTTTTTATGGGTGTCTCAAATGGAAATTTTGGATTTATGCCAAGTTTCGAAGAGCTTGAGAATCCAAAAAATAGTCTGGCAACTGAGATTTATTCTGTAGACAATGTTCTGTTAGGAAAATTCTATTTCCAAAACAGAAGTTTTGTGAAGTATGAAAACCTTTCTCCTGAAATGGTTAAAGCTTTAGTTGCAACTGAAGACGTTCGGTTCTACGATCATTCAGGCATCGATTTAATTGGGTTGGGTCGTGTTGCAAAAGGACTTGTTACTGCAAATAAAAATGCAGGAGGAGGTAGTACACTTTCTCAACAACTAGCTAAAATGCTTTTCCCAAGAGAGCGCTTTAGCAGTAAATTGGATATGGTTTTCAGAAAATTTCGTGAGTGGGTGATTGCTGTGAAATTGGAACGCTCTTATACCAAAGAAGAAATTCTAACGATGTATTTAAATAAATATGATTTCTTAAACCTTGCCGTAGGTATTAAATCAGCTGCTCGCGTTTATTTTAATACAACTCCTGATTCTCTTAAAATTGAACAATCTGCCATGTTGGTAGGAATGGCTAAAAATTCATCCTATTACAATCCTCTTCGTAGGCCTGAATTAACTCAGGAGAGACGAAACACAGTCTTAAGTCAGATGGTCAAGTACAACTACCTTGACCAACAACAATATGATTCTTTAAAACTATTACCTCTGGGAATAGATTACCAGAAAGTTGATCATAAAAGAGGTAGTGCTACCTATTTCAGAGAATATCTTAGAACATCACTTACAGCAAGAAAACCAGTGAGAAGCAGATATCCTTCATGGCAAAAACAACGTTTTATCGAAGATTCTCTGGAATGGAAGAATAATCCATTTTTTGGATGGTGCAATAAAAATAAGAAAGCAGACGGGGAACCATACAATATATATAAAGATGGTCTGAAGATATACACAACCATTGACTCGCGTATGCAAAAGTATGCTGAAGAAGCCGTAAAAGAGCACCTAGGTCTTGATCTGCAAGCTGCTTTTGACAAGGAGAAAGAGCATCACAATAACCCGCCATTCTCCGATGATTTAGACGATGAAGAGGTAGAAAAAGCTTTAGTTCGATCGATGAAACAAAGTGAACGATATCGAGTTTTAAAGAACAAAGGTATCTCACTAGATTCGATCAAAACAATCTTCGAACAGCCTACCGATATGAAAATCTTTACTTGGAAAGGTGAGCGTGATACAATTTTATCTCCTCGAGATTCTATGCTTTATTATAAAGGTTTCCTAAGAGCCGGGTTCATGTCGATGGTACCACAAACGGGTGAGGTAAGAGCCTATGTGGGTGGACCAAACTATAAGCATTTCATGTACGATATGGTCAGCCTTGGTAAACGTCAGGTTGGTTCTATTATTAAACCGTTTTTATATACTGTAGCTATGCAGGAAGGTTTAACACCATGTGATAAGGTTCCTAATATTGCTCAGACCTTTGATGTGGGCGATGGGACAACATGGACATCACGTAACTCAACCAGAGCTCGATCTGGAGAAATGGTCACATTAAGATGGGGGCTTGCCAATTCTGTTAATAATATCTCAGGTTGGGTATTGAAGCAATTTAAACCTCAGGCTGTTGTTGATATGGCTAAAAAAATGGGAGTTGTAAGTAAAATTGCAGCCGTTCCATCTGTATTTTTAGGAACATCCGAAATTACTGTTCGTGAAATGGTTGGAGCTTACGGAACCTATGCTAATAAAGGTGTTTATATCAAACCTCGTTTTATTTCGAAAATTGAAGATAGCAAAGGAAATGAGGTCGCTCGTTCTATCCCTCAAAAACATGAGGTTATGAATGAAAAAACAGCGTATCTGATGACCAACTTACTCGAAGGTGTTGTGAGAAGAGGAACAGGTAGACGTTTGGGATGGAAATATGGACTTTACAATTCTATTGGTGGCAAAACGGGTACAACTCAAAATCATTCTGATGGTTGGTTCATGGGAATTACACCCAATCTTGTATCCGGCGTTTGGGTTGGTGCTGAAGATAGAGCCGTTCGCTTCGAGACGATTACGAATGGACAGGGAGCCAATATGGCATTGCCTATTTGGGGACTTTACATGCAAAAAGTATATGCTGACAAGACACTAAATATGCCAAAGGGGAAATTTGAGAAGCCTGAAGGGTTCAATATTGATTTAGATTGTAACGAACAGTCAACCAAACCAAGAAACAATGGCCTAATCGAATCAGAAGAAGAGGATTTCTTTTAAAATCAGCAAACTGGATTAATTGGCAGTTTATCTAATTTTGATTAAACTTGCAAAACGATTTGGGTTCCGGAAGGAATAATAGGGAATCCTGTTAAAAACAGGAGCTGTCCCCGCAGCTGTAAATCTCGATTCGATTTTCGAATCTATATTTTAAACGATAGACCACTGTTCTGGTGAACGGGAAGGTGTTTAAAATTGAGATAAGCCAGAAGACCTGCCTAAAATCATGAGTTTAGCTTTCGGGTAAGAAAAGCAGAAAGTCACTGTAACCTTTCACTTTTTTAACGCAAGCAGAGTTGATCTTTGCCATAGATCCGCTCGAGAAAATTCATAAGTAACTGTTAAAAGGATTGTAAAATTGCATATGCAGGCTTACAATCCTTTATTTTTTTTCAACACCATAGCATTCGGTCAAAGCTTTTTAATTAATTTTGTTTAAATTGACTATCTCAGTTCAACACCTCGACAAGTTCATTTATGAATAAAATCCTCATTATAGACGATGATCCAACGATTTGCATCATGCTTCAAGGTCTTCTTAACAAGAAAGGCTTTGATACTGAAATCGCCTTTTCTGCCAATGAAGGATTAAAGAAATTCAGCACTTTTAAGCCAGATTTAGTCATTAGTGATTTTCGTCTACCCGATATTAATGGTCTCGATTTACTTAAGGAAATAAAAAAATTGAATCCACAAATACCAGTCATTATTATGACTTCGTATGCAGAGATTCGAACTGCAGTAAATGCAATTAAATTAGGAGCTTATGAGTATATCACTAAACCTCTTAATCCCGAAGAGATACTTGTTTTAATCAATTCAGCAATAGAAAAATCGAAACTTGTTGAGAAGGCTGATAAGAAGAAAAAAGTAGAATTTATTCGAGGGAATAGTCCTAGTTCTGTTCAAATCGATCAATATATTAATTTGGTTGCTCCAACCGATATGTCGGTGATTATTGAAGGTGAAAGTGGCACAGGTAAAGAAATTGTTGCTCGTCGAATTCATGAGGCCAGTTCCCGAAAGAGTAAAAATTTTGTTGCTGTAGACTGCGGAGCCTTATCAAACGAATTAGCAGGCAGTGAACTTTTTGGTCACAACAAAGGTGCTTTTACTGGTGCAATTACCGATAAAAAAGGTCAGTTCGAATTTGCCAAAGGCGGTACGCTTTTCCTGGATGAGATTGGAAACCTTTCCTATGAAATCCAGATCAAACTTTTACGAGCAATTCAGGAAAGAAAAATCAGACAACTGGGAAGTAATGATGATATCGATACTGATGTGAGAATTCTCGTTGCCACTAATGAAGATCTGATAAAAGAGGTAAATAACGGAAATTTCCGAGAAGATCTATATCATCGCTTAAATGAATTTAAAATCTCAGTTCCTGCTCTTCGAGAAAGAAAAGAAGACATCAAACTATTTGCAGACAACTTTCTAAATATATCCAATCAGGAATTAAATAAGAATATCAATTATTTTTCTGATGAGTTTATTCTAAAGCTAAAAGCCTACTCCTGGCCTGGCAATTTAAGAGAACTTAGAAATGTAATTCGAAGGTCCTTACTTTTAAGCTTAGGTGATCAAATTGAAACGTCTGCCTTACCTCCTGAAATTCTTCATTACCAGGAAACAGGCAAAATAGCTGACAATACCACTGACTTAAAACTGATTCAAGCTTCTACCGAAAGAGATAAGATTATCGACATTCTGAAAGAAGTTAATAATAACAAATCGAAAGCTGCTCGTTTATTGAATATTGACCGTAAAACTCTTTATACCAAGATGAAGCAATACGGTATTGAAAGCTAGATCTGACCTCTAATTCAATTTATCAATTTGTTGAAAAACTTTCTCTGATATTTCTTCAAGCTTAGTAATCGATATGTTTAAATCATCTTGATCAATGTCTGATGTATTCTCTTGATGTATCAGCATTTCCAATTCAAGTAAAATTTCACTTGCCGATTCTATTTTAAGTTGTCTGTATGAACTCAGCATTCTATGAGCAATTTCACCTAATTGTTTATAATCTTCTTCAGCTTCTGCCTTTTTCAAGAGCAATAAGCTCTCTTTAGCAACACGAACAAAGCTGTTTAGAACTTGATTCACTAAGGATTTATCCGAATTTGTAAATTTCTCAATTTCTGATAAATCAAATAACAGATTATCCGTTTTATAAACCGAAGGGACTTCCTTAACAATGTTTCGTTCTACTTCCAAGCCTAGTTGTTTACATAGAATTTCTAATAAATCATCTTCCTCGAATGGTTTTAAAAGATAGGCTGACATACCTTCTTTTATATATCTATCCAAATCAATTTGTCTCACATTGGCCGTTAAAGCAATAATAGGCATCCTTGACTTCAAATTAACACGAATCTTCTTGCATAGATCAATTCCTCCCATTTCCGGCATGTGAATATCCGTCAACAAAATATCAAACTCCGAATTTTTCATACACTCCAAAGCTTTCAGCCCATTGCTAACGAATGTAGCCTCCAAATTCCACCCTTTAAATATGGTTTGCATCAACAGCGAACTGTACTCGTCATCTTCAGCGATTAAAATCTTCTTCTTCTTGAGGGCAGCAGGAACCTCACTTATTTTTTTCGATACGCTTTCATGAAGAATCAGATTACCTTTATCAATATTGAGTTCCAGACAAAAATTAGAGCCTATATCCAATTCACTTTTAACACTTAAATCTCCTCCAAGCATTCTGGCCAATCGTCTGCTAATAGATAAACCTAAGCCAGTTCCGCCATACTTTCTGGCAGAAAAACTCTCAGCCTGATTAAAATCTTCGAATACATGCTCCAGCTTATCCTCCGATATTCCAATACCAGTATCAATCAAACTTACTTTTAACTTTTGATCTTTTCCATTGGACGTCATCACCGCCTTTATGGTCACGGAACCTCTTTCGGTAAACTTAATGGCATTGGAACCTAGATTCAATAGAATCTGCTTTAAACGAAAAGGGTCACTAATAAAGTAATATTGATCTTCTCCTTCATAGCTCCAGGAGAACTTAAGATTCTTACGCTTGGCCGAATCACTTAATAAATTGTAAACCTCAGCAACCAACTTCTTTGGTTCAAACTCTTGTTTGTCGATGATCAACTTACCTGCCTCAATTTTCGCAAAATCAAGAATATCGTTTACCAAACCTAAAAGATGATTCGATGAATTCTCTATTACTTCCACATACTTACTTTGTTCGGTATCCATTTTAGTTTTCTCCAATTGACGAGAGAAACCAATCAAAGCATTCAAGGGGGTTCTTATTTCGTGACTCATTGAAGCTAAAAATTCCTCCTTCACCTTAGCCAGCTTTTCTGCTTTAGCCTTAGCAAGTATCAACTGCTTTTTCAGATAATCAGATTTTGAGAGATCCAACAGGATAAATAGAATGAATAGAACGCCAAAAATAAAGCCAATAATAATTACAATGGTAATCATGACAATTGAATCCTTTGCAATTTGTTCTGTATTAGAAACTTTCTGATTAATATCTTTAATTTGCTGATCTTCCAACTCGGAAAGTAATTTCTTTATTTTTTGCAGTATTATAGAATTTTCATCAACTAGTTTTAACTCTTCATTCATCAGGCGCTCTCGTGCTCGTAACTCTCTCTTGCGCGAAGATTCCAATTCTTCTTTGAAGCTATTAAATAAACTATCTTGTTTTTTTATAAAGCTGCTATCAATTCCTATTTCTTGACGTTCAACCACACGATCGATAACCTCAGATTCAGATTCCTTTTTTTTAGTCAACCGAATACCTAGAAAAGTTTTCGCCTCCTCAACCTTCTTCTCTATTCGCTTTATGGTATCAACAATAGTCTTTTTAGTAATTGAACTTTCGAACTCTTTTCGGGAATATTTCGAAGCATCACTTAACTCCCTTAAAGCTTGCTCAGTATAATTAATCCCTTCTTTTGCCTTCTTAATCTTAGCAAAGGCATTTAATTTTTTCGAGCGAATATCAATCAGGAATATCATAGAATCGATCATCTGAATGGAGTGCGTATTCTTAATATTACTCAACCGTAAAGAATCCAGCTCATTTTTTATGGATTCAACCTTTACACCAAACAGCTTTAGATACTGGCTCTTTTTCGTAAGAGAATAAACTCGCATATGATTTTCTGCCTCCGACAAATCGGTAAGCAAATGATTCATTCTTGAAATCTCAGCATCCGGTTTTGAAAGTTGAGAAACGGAGTTCATCAACCTCTTATAGCTTGAATGTCCAATGAAACCAGCGCTTACTATGGCAATAAGTAAAACGAGATAACCTGAAATTACCTTAAGTTTGATATGTTGATCTTTTGATTTTACCATATGAGCTTCTATCTGAATGTAAAATACAAATTTAGAGCATTTTAAATATAATTCGTTCTTAAAAATTCACAATTGAGGATTTCCACCTCAGTTCAGGGCATATTTTCCCCAATCAAACACAACGATCTGATTTTCCACAAATCAAGCCAATCAAGTTTTAAGAATCCTTTCTATCACATTATAAGCAACTTATATATTAAATAATCTCTCTAACACTATACTTCTAAACCTTTTGGCACAGAATTTACATTACAGTTGTCAGAATTAAAATAGAATCACATAAACAAAAATTAGAAAATATGAAACGTATTATTATTGCCTTATTAATCCTACCATTTTTTGTTGCTTGTAATCAAAAAGAGATTAAACAACTAAAGGTAGACAATCAACAGCTTACCAACTTAGCAAATGAAAAAGAGATTGCGATTAATGATTTTGTTGCCACTCTAAACTCTATCGAAGAAAATCTTGAAGTCATTAAGGAAAAAGAAAAAATCATTGGAGTTAATTCTGAGAATCCTGATCAATCGCAAAAACAAAAAATATCGAGTACTTTAAGTTCTATTAATAATATTCTTGAGGAAAATCGTTCGAAAATAGCAGACTTGGATAAAAAACTAAAAAACAGTTGGTATAAAAATTCAAAACTTAGAAAACTGGTTAAACGATTAAAGGAAGATGTAGCTCAGAAGGAAGCTGATATTATCGTTCTTACAGAGCAAATTGCAAGCTTAAATATTAAAGTTGAAGATTTAACAACAAATATAGCAAGCCTGAACACAACTGTAGATAGTTTAAGTACCGAGAATACTGAAAGAGCACAGCTTATCGAAGAAAAAACTAATAATCTGAATACGGCTTACTATATTATCGGCTCAGGATCGGACTTGAAGGCTAAAAATGTAATTTCCCAAAAGGGTGGAATTCTGGGTATTGGTTCAGCTACTGTTCTAAACGAGAATTTCGACACGAAAGAATTCAAACAGGTTGATATTAGAGAAACTTCATTAATTCCTATTGATAGTAACAAGGCAGAACTCATTTCAGCACACCCTTTAAATTCTTATAAGTTTGAAGCTGGAAAAGGTTTAAGTATTCTTAACGTAGAGAAATTCTGGAAGTCATCAAAGTACCTTGTTATTAAAATTAAATAGGCAAACTAAGGGGGTTATGGTAACAGAAAGTCATACATTTTAAAGCCCTTCCTATATTCCTAACAAATATTCTATTTAAGTAAAGTAAATTTCTTACATAATTGAGTATTCATTCCACAATAGTGGGGAATTTGTCTACAACTTTTCAGTTCATTTTAAAGATATCGTAAATAACAACAAAACAGCAAACACCTCAAAACAACTATAAACAGAGGCATTCAATACAAATTTTTAAATTTAAATTATTCAGAATATATTTTTTGGCACAATATTTATAACATACAAAGTGAATTTATTTTGAATAATTGTATAATTAGAACATGACTATGAAACGTATTATTATTGCATTATTAATCTTACCTTTATTTTTTGCTTGTAATCAAAAAGAGCTTGATCAATTAAAAGCTGATAAGGTACAACTTACAGAAACTCTTAAGCAGAAAGAAGTTGCTTTAAACGACTTTATCGCTGCAATGAACTCTATCGAAGAGAATCTTGAGATCATCAAAGAGAAAGAGAATATTGTTGCTGTAGCTTCAGAAACGCCAACTAAATCTCAAAAGCAAAAAATTTCAAAAAATATTACTGCTATCAACAACTTACTTGAGCAGAACAAAGCTAAAATTGCTGAGTTAGACAAGAAGCTTAAGAGTAGCTGGTACCAGAACTCAAAATTGAGAAAATTAACTGATCGTTTGAAAGCTGACGTTGCTCAGAAAGAAGCTGATATCGCTGCTATGAAAGAGCAAATTGCTAATCTTAATGTAAAAGTTGAAGGTTTAAACGCTGACGTTACTAAATTAAATACTGCAGTTAACGATTTAACTACAGAAAATGCTGATCAAGCTAAAACTATTAGCGAAAGAACAAATTTTATGAACACTGCTTACTATGTAGTAGGTTCTACTTCTGAGCTAAAAGCTAAGAACGTAATCTCTACTAAAGGTGGTATTATCGGGATTGGTTCTGCTAAAGTTTTAAGCGAGAATGCAGATACAAAAGAATTTAAGAAAATTGATATCACTGAGACTACTTTAATTCCTGTTGAAGGAAAGAAAATGACTTTGATTACTACTCACCCTACAAACTCTTATAAGTTTGAAGCTGGGAAAGGAATCACTATCACAAATGCTGATGCATTTTGGAAGTCATCTAAATTCTTAGTAGTTAAGGCTCGATAATCAATACATGGTTGAGTTTTAAGGTTGTCCAAGAACGGCTGTCCATTGCGGGCAGCCGTTCTTATTTTATACACTTTTGTTTTAGGTAATATTCAGAAAAAATTCTTTTTTAAAGCTTTCTTGCTTTATCTGAATTAATTAGTATTTTTATTTATTCTAAATAAGTAAAATATACAATTATGGACAAAGCACATAACATCAATAAATTTTACGCTCTACTTCTTATTCTATTGGGATCATTCGGTTTCATTATGCGATATGTTGAGTTAGGCGATACACAGTTCACAGCTCTTATTCCGGCTGTATTCGGTTTAATCCTTTTAAGCTTTACAAATGGCATTAAAAACGAGAATGCGGTAATAGGACATCTGGCAGGCATTCTTACCCTTGTATTAGTTGTGATGTCAGTGGTCATGCTAACAAAAGGTTTCGTAGCTGAATTTAATCTGGGACGTAAGCAAATCATCTTCCTTCTGGTTATTGCTGGTGGAGTTTATAGTTTACGAGCACAATTTCTATACTTTAGAGCACAACGCCGAAGAAAGGCTAAGTTGAAGTAAGATTAAAATTTACCTTCTAAACGAAAACCCGATTTGCTCCTGCAAATCGGGTTTTCGTTTTTTAGTTGTTCTGATAAACCGTAACTATTTTGTGGCCTTTGCTCTTAAGTAATTCCTGAGTTTGGCTGTAGTTTTGAGTAAATCCCAGAAGGAAACCTCCACCTCCCGAGCCACATAACTTAAGGGAAAACATCTTATTTGCCAGCCCTAGTTTCCATACAGAGGTAAATTCTTCTGGAATCATCGATTTAAAATGTCGTAATTGAAATTCGGAAAGCTTAGCCACATTTTCGAAGAATGATGTTGATTCTCCTTTTATCAACTCCTGAATACAATTGTTATTTAATGGAATAAACTCCTGTTTTATTTGCTCAGAGTACGCTTCTGCTTCGCAAGATTTAAGAAAGGCTTTCACCAAAGGTGCAGTATTACCTTGCTTATCGGTATCAACCAAAAATATAGCACTATCCTGACCAAACTTACGGCCTGGTAGAGTTACCAACTCAATTTTCTGTGAATTATGAATCAGTAGTGGTAGTTTTAAATATGAGTTTAAAGGATCTAAACCCGAACTTTGACCGTGAAAACCCGATTCCAATTGAGAAAATAGCGCTTTTAATTCGGTAATTTGCTCAGCACGAATAATTCGATTATTGGGAATAGACTGAATGGCATACTTTTTATAAATAGCTGCACACAAGGCTCCAGAACTACCCAAACCATAACTTTCTGGGATACTCGATTCGAAATAAAGGCCCTTATCTACATCTGCCTTCAAAGTTTCAATGTGTATAAAGGAATTGAGTTCCTTTTCTTCTATAAAATCACAGAATTTTTGAAGTTCCTGATTCGATCGACGTGCAAAAAGCCTATCGGTGTATTTATTCTCATCGATAAAACTCAGTTCACCCTTAAAGTGGGTATAAGGAATACTTAATCCCATAGAATTAAACAGGACAGCATATTCTCCAAAGAGCAAAATTTTAGCGTAATATTGTTCGGGTCTATGATTCATTGCAAGTCTTATTTAATTCTCTTTGGTCCATTTCCCATTCCATCCTGAATGTATACCCCATCTTCCAAAAGTTCAACTATTTCTTGCTTGATAAAACTCTGAACAAGCTTTTCTTCCGCTTTGGGATATAGCAAATGAATATTGGGTCCCGCATCAAGGGTAAAAGCTATAGGTAGTCCTGTTTTATTTCTAAAGTCTTTAATTCGCTCTATCGCGATTAGGGTGTTAGGCTTAAACAAAGTGTACGATGGATTGGAGCTCATCATCAAAGCATGCAAGCTTAGTGCCTCATTTTCGACGATTTGAATAAAGCGGTTAAAATCACCATTGGCCAATACATCAATCAAGTCAGCCATATTCTGACGAGCTTGCTTAAAGCGAGCGTCTGCATAAGGATGATCGTTCATTAACTCATGGCCTGCAGTACTAGATACTTTTTTGGGCGAAGAATCTATCATCAAAATTGTATCCTGAAGGTTTTCAAAAATTGGATGAATCGTTTTCTCGTAAGGAATGGCAAAGTAATTCGAACTGTTTGATAAGCCTTCCAAGTCGCCCCAAATTACATATTCTCCAAATAAAGAGCGCGAAGCACTTCCCGATCCTAAACGGGCCATTTCACTGGCTTTTTTTAAGAAGAAATCTTTCGGCATTTCCATTTCATCTATGGCCTCTTGCATAGAACAAAGGCAAAGTGCTAAAGCACTCATAGCCGAAGCAGAACTTGCTATACCTGCCGAATGAGGGAAGGTATTTGAGCTTGATATTTTAAGCTGATATTTGGTTACACAAGGCACATCATTCGAAACCGCAGCAATAAATTTGCTCAATTTCTTTTCGAAAGCTTTATTTTCTTTGCCTTCAAAGGCATAGATAAGGTCTGGTTCTCCTGCTTTTTTAGGCGAGTAGGTCAGTTCGAAACGAGAAACTGATTCTTTCAAACTCATGCTTAAAGAAGGATTGCATGGCAATTGCACCCCCATTTTCCCCCAATATTTTATTAAGGCTATATTAGATGGGCTTTCCCAAATGATTGTATTCTCCATTCTACTAAATTTCTTTTTTACAAATCAGATTCATCTTCAAGCACCATATTATCCCAAGGGATAAGTGTATTCAAGCCTTTCGATTTAAAATAATTTGTCAATATATTTTTATCCCAATCGCTACGAACCATAGCAAAATCGCCTCCCCAGGCACCTAAAGATTTTATCGATCCCTCAAAATCGGAGAAAGCCAATTTCTTTATGCTTGGTAGTCCTAAAAAATTGGAAGTAATCGCTTCGTGTTCTCCAATAATCTTATCGAATTCTATAGCCGATTCGGTATCTAAAAGGTGCAGTGATAAATTGGATATTTCTTGAATTTCAAGAGAGTAATCTCTGCCTTGAGCTAAGAAACGTTTGACTTCATCCTCCGACTTTTGTTTCTTTCCCAGATATAAGAAGTAAATCTGATTTTTAAATTCCGGTGAAAAAATACAAGCCTCGGTCCAAATTTTATCATTTACTTTTTGAAAAAGAATGGGTGTATTACTCTGGGCACAGGCAATGTCGTATCCCGATGCTTTTGATACCCTAGCTAGTAAGTCGAAGGCATCAACCTTAGCCCACTGAGCCACGTTGTTGATTAAGGTAGAACTGGAGCCTAAACCCCAATCTCTTCTAAAATTCAAATGTGTCTCTAGTCTAAAATTTGCTCCATCAAGAAAATCAGGATTCATAGATAAAGCTTGTCTTAAAAGCTCAGCGATAAACTTCTTCTCTTCACTTAAATCTTGGTTTGCTCCCATAACTTCCTCTTTAGAAAGCTTAAAGTTCAACCATTCTATATCATTCTCGTAAGCTTGCCAAATCAGCCCCTCATCTGCATTAGGATGCACAGCAAGCGATTGCCCATACTGCGTTGGAACACCCAAAGACAAAGCACCTTTCAGTACCAAATACTCTGCAGTTATTAGGAGTTTTCCATTCGAGTAATAAAATTGTGATCGATCCAAATCCTATTTATTTTGTGTTTCTAAGTGAATTCAAAAAGTTCTCAACCTCGCTATAACTTACAGTTGATTTCGCAAATCGGGTTTGAGCCTTCAGCTTTTCATCCTTATTGGCATTAAAGGTATTCAGTAGGTTTGACAAATGCATTTTCATATGTCCGTGCTGAATCCCCGTTGTTACTAAGGAACGAATTGCTCCAAAATTGTTGGCTAAACCAGAAGCAGCCGTCATCATCATCAGCTCCTTTGCCGAAGGGTCTCCTAAAAGTTCGAGACCTAATTTTGCCAAAGGATGAAGCTTAGTTAAGCCACCAACAGTGCCCAGAGCAAGTGGTAATTTCAGTTCATATCTAAAACGACCATTGCTAATATTGGCCTTAGTCAAGCTTTTATATTTTCCGGTTTGCGAAGCCCAAACGTGAGCATTCGCCTCAACAGCTCTAAAGTCATTTCCTGTTGCCAATGCCACCGCATCAATCCCATTCATAATCCCCTTATTGTGGGTACAAGCTCTGTAAACATCCAACTCAGCGATTTGTGTGGCTTTCAGAAATTTATTAGCAAATATCTCACCACTCATCCCTTCATAAACACCATCAAGATCTTTAATATCACACTCAATCCAGCATTGTACCAAACAATCTGGCGTGTAATTAGATAAAATCGACATCACAATTTCACACTCACGCTCCTTATTTGTCCAATCGGTTTGGTTTTGGATAAAAGTTTCCAGTGTACTTGCCATCATTTCCAAACAAGAATTAATAAAATTAGCCCCCATGGCATCAAGCGTATCGAAACTTACGTGCAGCTGATAATAATTCTCTAGCTCATGACTCATATCAATTAAAGATAAATCGAGAATACCACCGCCACGACGTCGCATATTTGTTGTTAAGCCATGTGTTGCACACATCAGCTCTTTCTTTAGTTCTGGAAAGATTTGCTTTAAACGATTACTCTTTCCGTTCCACATGAAGTGAACCTGCCCTGTTTTTTCAACAGAAACAATCTTTGTTTTAAAACCACCTCGACTAGCCCAGAACTTTGCTGAACGTGAAGCTGCTGCAATTACAGAACTTTCTTCGGTAACCATAGGAATGTGATACACCTTATCGTTAATCACAAAATTGGGCGATACACCAAAAGGCAAAAAGAAATTCGACAAAGTATTTTCACTAATCTCATCCAACAAACTCTGCTGCTCAAGATCATTTAGTCTGAAATAATCCAAATCAGCTTCAATTTGCTCACCTTTCCCACTTATCTCTCCCAGATATCTCAACTTCTCAATACGCGAAAGTTTCGAAAAACCCTTTATTATCTTATTGTCCATACGGATATAATTTACAAACCTAAATTCTCTCTTCAATACTTATCGAAGATCCAAATACGCTTCAGCTAACTGAAGGCCTTTTATCTGGCTTTGGATATATACTTCCAAATCGATATACTCCCCCTGAGCATGTTTTAATAAAGCAGATGCTTGACCATAAATAGCTCGCATCTTACTTTTTTTCATCAAATAGTAACCATCAAGGCAAGAAGTAATTCCTCCTGAAATAATCAACTCTTTGCATCGAATCGAATTCCTATTTTCATATATATCATTTGCCCATTGGAGCATTTCCTCAGCATTATGCCCAATCTCACTCAAAGCTTCTAAAACCTGTCCTGCTTTTTCAGGATGACGCATTAACTCAATTTTTGCAAAATTAGTTCCACCATAAGCACCAAACTCAATAGCTTGCAGAGGCATATACATCAAGGCTTCCAAACTTTTAGGACCCATACCCTGACCAACTTCTTTTACAATAATTGGCACCTTAATTTGCTCCAATAATTCCTCTAAAGTTTCCAATGGCGATCGTTTTAACAAATCTCCCTCTGGCTGCAAACTCTCTTGCATAGGGTTAATGTGAACAATCAAACCATCAGCTCTCAACCTCTGAATCATGGATTCAATTTTATCTGTCGCCTTATCTTTTAATAAAGTTTCTATCTGACAAATCCCTAAATTCGCATATAAGGGCAAATCATTGCCAATAACCGATCGCATATCGAAATCAGTAAAATGATCATTGCTATCCAATAATGAACGACATGAACCAAGTCCCATTCCCATTCCAAATTGAGCACAGGCACGAGCCAGGTTTAAATTGATTCGAGCAGCTTTCTCAGTTCCACCAGTCATACTCGAAACCCAAACTGGTGTTCGCAATTGCTTCCCTAAAAACTCGAATGGTTCAAGTTCTTTTTCAGGATGTGCACTTAAAAGGGGTTCGTAATAAAACCGCCTATCAGCCAATGCATTTTCCATATGCGAACGGAAAGCCAAATCAATATGGTCTCGTTTTCTGTCAGTCATTATATTTTATTATCAGTTGTCGGTTATCAATTATCACAATAAGCAAATCTTGTTTTGTCATCTTCCACTTTAGCCTTTATCCTTGATTTTTCTTTATCCTTACTTGTTATATGCCTTGAGATAACTAATCGAAGTATCTCTGAAGTTCCTTCTCCAATTTCCAAAATTCGCTGATCTCTATAAAATCGCTCTACATCTGAGGATTTCAGAAGACCATGTGCTCCATGAATTTGGACGGCTTCGTTAGCCACTTCTCTCGCTATTTCTGAGCAATAAAGTTTAGCCATTGCCGATTGTTTTCCAAACTCATGTCCATTATCCTTCAACCAACAGGCCTGATACAGTAAAGCTCTGGCGGCTTGGATTTTCGTTGCCATATCAGCTAACTTAAACGCTATGGCTTGAAATTTCAAAATTGGCTTGCCAAACTGCTCACGCTTGTTAGCATATTTCAATGCTTCTTCGTAAGCGCCTTGCGCCAAACCCAGCCCCATTGCTGCAATAGTCAATCGCCCGGAATCAAGTGTCTTCAACATGATTTTAGCACCTTGCCCTAGCTCTCCTAACAAATTCTCCTGAGGCACTTTACAATCTTCAAAGGTCAAATCAGCTGTATCTGAAGCTCGCCACATCATTTTTCCCTTCATAGGATATGCATTGAAACCTAAAGTGCTTCGGTCAACTAAGATAACAGATAATTCCTTTTTACCATCTTCTTCACCCGTTATAACCTGAAGTGTAACACCTAAAGATGATTCCGATGAACCATTGGAAATAAATTTCTTCCTTCCATTAATAATCCAGTTTTCGTTGATTAATTCTGCTTTGGACTGTGTCCCCCTTGAATCTGAACCAGCATTCTCTTCTGTCAAACCAAAAGCCCATACATGCTTGCCAGTACAAAGGGCAGGTAAATAATCCACTTTTTGCTTCTCTGTTCCGAAATAATAAATCGGTCCGATTCCCAATGAATTATGTGCTGCAAGTGTCGAAGCTTGTGAAGCATCTACTCTGGCCATTTCTTCCACAGCAATTAGTAGAGATAAATAATCTTTGTCTTCTCCACCATATTCTTTTGGTAAATAGATTCCGAAAAGTCCCAGATCTCCCATTCTTTGGGTTAAATCGCGACTGAATTCTTCTTTCTCATCCAAATCAGTGGCTACATGCTTTACTTCATTTTCAGCAAATTCTCTAACTTTTAATCTTAATGCTTCGTGTTCTTTATTTGTATAAGGGTTCATATAAGTAAGTTCACTCTTTATATTAAAAAATAACAGACCCCAAAGTCTTTTAATAAGCAAACCTAAATAAAATCCTTAATCTCTAAAAATTATTTAGAATTAATTTTGATAAAAATAAGGCCATTTCCAGAAGCAACAAAATTTAAAAATTGATCTCTATATCAGCAAAGGTCTTTGTAATTACAGCTTATAATCTCAAATTCCAATCATAATTTTATTAAACATCACTAGGGGCTAATTCATAAACAAGGCTAAATAAGTTTTAAATCCTTAAGTCGACCAATGCAAACACACTGTGTTTATTAATCTTAACATGCTATCTAAAAGCAATTAGCTACAAATTTTTATAGGCTCTAACAAACTTGACAGATTTGACAGTAGTTTTTTTTAGTTCTAAGATCTAAATTTACATATAATTAAGTTTTATACTATGGAAATTGAAATTTGGCATATCTGGCTACTGGCTGCAATACTTCTTTTTATGATTGAAATATTCATGACTAGTTTTATTGCTGTATGCATTGGAATAGGAGCTCTTGTTGCGGGAATATGTGCCTACTTTGGATTAGATATTACTCAACAGCTTCTCGTTTTTGCTGGTTTTACACTTCTTAATCTGTTCTTTATTCGTCCTTTTGCGAAAAAGTTCATCTTCAAAGCAAAAGATTATATCCCAACAAACGCTGATGCGCTATTGGGTAAAAAAGCAACCGTTGTTGAGCCTATTGATCCTAATAAATTGCTTGGCCGAATCGAAGTTGATGGTGATAATTGGAAAGCCATTCCTTTTGATGGCAAACCAATTCCCAAAGGGCAAATTGTGACAATTGTAAGCTATGATAGCATTGTATTAACTGTAAAATAAATATTTTAATGGGCGGAATTATTCTTGCTGGAGCTGTAGCTCTATTAGTTATTATCTTCTTGGCCTCAGGCCTAAAAATTGTTCGTCAATCCGAAACAATTATTATCGAACGATTAGGTAAGTACCACAAAACACTTCAGTCTGGAATCAACATTATTATTCCTATATTCGATCAAACCCGCGACATCGTTTGGCGCTATGTAAAAGAAGATTTCAATGGTCAAAAAGTGGTCATGTTTAAAAATAAGGCTCGTATCGATTTAAGAGAAACGGTTTATGATTTTCCAAAACAAAATGTGATTACAAAAGATAATGTTGGTGTTCAAATTAACGCTTTGTTATACTTTCAAATCATGGATCCTGTTAAGTCCATTTATGAAATTGAGAACTTACCTGATGCCATCGAAAAATTGACTCAAACAACACTTAGAAATGTTATTGGAGAGTTGGAACTAGATCAGACACTAACTTCTCGTGATACCATTAACACAAAACTTAGAGGTATTCTCGACGATGCCACCAATAAGTGGGGTGTAAAAGTTAATCGTGTTGAACTACAAGACATTAATCCTCCTCAGGATATTATTGCTGCCATGGAAAAGCAAATGCGTGCCGAACGTGATCGTCGTGCAGCAATACTTGAAGCAGAAGGAATGAAAAGAGCTAGCATTCTTGAAGCAGAAGGTATTAAAGAATCAGAAATTAATAAGGCCGAAGGTCAAAAGCAATCCAAAATATTAAGGGCCGAAGGTGAAGCACAAGCTCGAATCAAAAAAGCAACAGCAGAGGCTGAAGCAATTCAAAGAATTACCGATGCAATTAGCCAGGAAGGTGGCGATCCAGCTAATTACCTGATTGCAGTTCGCTATATCGATACTCTAAAAGAAATGGTAAGTGGTAAGGACAATAAAGTCATCTACCTACCATACGAAGCAACCGGAGTTTTAAGCTCGATAGGTGGTATTAAAGACATGTTAACTGGTGGAATGAAATAACCCTAACCCCTCATATATTGAATCAAAGGTCGAGCAGTTTGTTCGACCTTTTGTTTTAAAAAATCATACCAAAACCATCTCTATTTTTTTTTACCTTTGGTATCTATTTGAAAATTGCCAAGATCATTGGCTTGAACAATTCAATCAAAACAGATGCAGTTTAAAGATATTATTGGACAAGAGGCTAGCAAATCTCGCTTTATTCAGACCGTAAAGGATAATAGAGTGAGTCATGCGCAACTTATTGTTGGTGAAAAAGGTGTGGGAAAATTGGCTATGGCTATCGCTTTTGCTCAATATGTTTCGTGCCTAAACAAGCAAGCCAACGATTCATGTGGCGAATGCCCATCTTGCAAAAAATATCAAAAACTGATTCATCCCGATCTACATTTTGTCTTCCCTGTAGTAAAGGGCAAAGGAGCAAGTAACCCTGTAAGTGATACCTATATCGATAATTGGAGAACTCAGGTTTTAAGTAACCCATATTTCGATTTAAATGATTGGTATGCCGGACTTGGTGTTGAAAATGCCCAAGGTATGATTTACTCCAACGAGAGTAATGAAATCCTGAAGAAATTAAGCCTTAAAACTTATGAATCTGATTACAAAATCATGATTATATGGCTACCGGAAAAGATGCATGCTTCCTGTGCCAATAAATTGCTTAAACTTATTGAGGAACCGCCTCACAAAACCTTATTCTTCTTGGTTTCTGAAGAGCCCAACAAGATTATTCAAACGATTCGATCAAGAGCGCAAGTCACAAAAATTCCTAGAATTGATAAAGGTTCACTTAGCTCTGCTATAAATTCAGAATATAATCTTTCAGAGACTGAATTGACCAACTTGGTTCGATTATCAGAAGGTAGTTATAGAAAAGCTAAAATCCTGATTAAGAACTCAGATGAAAATGCTTTTAATTTCGATCGTTTTGTAAGCATTATGCGTATCTGCTACGCCAGAAATGTACTTGAATTGATGACTTGGGCAGAAGAGATCGCTGCAATTGGACGAGAAAGGCAAAAAAGTTTTCTTCAGTATTGCCTGAGAATGATTCGTGAAAACTTCATTCTTAATTTGAAACAAGATGAGATGGTTTTTCTCAATGGAGAAGAAATGAATTTTTCCCAACGCTTTTCACCTTTTATCAACGAAGATAATGTTTGGCCAATAGCGGACGAGTTGACTAAAGCCTATAATGATATTGAACGTAACGGGAACGCGAAAATCATTTTTCTCGACCTAAGTTTACGATGGGTTAAGCTTTTACGACCATAATAAATTCGTTTTATTAAAAATATGAGCTGATAAGTCAATTCATATTCCACATGTATTTCACACTTCTTTCCTACAGATATTCAGCCTGATACAAAGAATACAAACCATATATTTTTCCTGATTCCTTAGTCCTTTAAAAAATTAATTAACTTTAGGGGTTGTTTTTGGTATAGACTCTCAGTAAATCTGAAAGATATACCATTTTATTAGCTAATTTTGCAGGCAAGATTATAGTACTCTAAATTCGATATTATTCGAATCTGAAATGTAGATCATGCAAACCATTCTTGTACAAATAACCGTACAGTAATGTGTTACTGCACTCAATATATACACATATGATAGAAGAGAAGGAACCAAAAGGTAAGTGTGGCGGTTGCGCTAAGGGTAAAACCGATCATCGACTTTTGGCAGGTAAACTAGATGTTTACGACTGGTTAGGTGACGTTCCTGAAAGCGCTTTATGTCCCGATATAATAGAAGTTAAATTTAAGAATACACGCAAAGGATTTTATTCAAATAATAATAAAATTAGACTAAAGCGTGGCGATATAATTGCTGTTGAAGCATCTCCCGGACATGACATTGGTATTGTTTCGCTAACTGGTGATTTGGTGAATGAGCAAATGAAAAAACAAAAGCTCGACCCTAAAACCTATGAAGCAAAAAAGGTATACCGTATTGCCAAACCTGTTGATATCGATAAGTGGCACGAAGCCATTTCTCTCGAGCACAAAACGATGATTAAAGCGCGTCAGATTTCAGCTGAATTAAAGCTGAATATGAAGATTGGCGATGTGGAATATCAAGGCGACAAAACCAAAGCAATATTCTACTATATTGCTGATGAAAGAGTTGATTTCCGTCAATTAATTAAAGTTTTAGCCGAGGAATTTAGAATTCGTATTGAGATGCGCCAGATTGGTGCTCGTCAGGAAGCTGGACGAATTGGAGGAATTGGACCTTGTGGTCGCGAGCTTTGTTGCTCAACCTGGATTACCAATTTTGTATCGGTAACAACCAATGCTGCTCGTTATCAGGAAATTTCACTGAATCCACAAAAGCTAGCTGGTCAGTGTGGCAAACTTAAATGTTGCCTGAACTACGAAATGGACGTTTATATTGATGCTCGAAAAGATTTTCCAGCTACGAATATTCCTTTGGAGTGTAAAGATGGAACTGCATACCATCAAAAAACAGATATTTTTAAACGTTTGATGTGGTACAGTTTTGATAAGAATTACGCCGTAAATATGGTTCAAATTCCAATCGAACGAGTTAAAGAAATCATTCGCTTGAACAAGAAAGGAACGAAAGTTAATGAGCTTGTAAATAAGAAAGAGATTATTGCTCAAAAAGCTCTTGATTACGAAAATGTTGTAGGACAAGATAGCCTGAACCGTTTCGATAAATCAGAAGCGCCTAAAAAGCCTCGTCCTAAGCGTAAATTCCGTAGAAAACCACGTAAATTCAATAAGTCGAAAGATTAGGTTTTCTCCTGATAATAGAATAATTAAAGTATTGAGAACAGAGAAATACCTTTCTCAACTCAGTACTTTATTTGATTAAAAGAAATAACGACTTGACATTTAATATCGATGATGTTTAAATCCAAATACCTTTTACTTCTAAGTTTTGCACTTATACTAATAGCAAGTGCATGCAAAGACAATCGCGTTTACGAGAACTATATTGATATCCCTAGTCATGAATGGAATAAGGATAGCATAGCTCGCTTCGAAGTAGAAATAACAGATTCCATCCAACTTCACAATATTTCAGTTAATATCCGAAACACGGGCAAATATCCCTTTAGTAATCTTTGGGTCTTTATCAAAGAAATTAGCCCCGAGGGGAAAATAAATGAAGAGAAGTTTGAGTGTCATCTGGCAAGCAAAACGGGAGAATGGTATGGCAGTGGATTCGGAAATATATTCGATTTACAAGTTCTTTATAAACCCGCCATTCAATTTACAAAACCTGGTCTTTATACCTTCGAGATGGTACATGGCATGCGAGATGAGAATCTTCCGGGAATGGTAAATGTTGGTTTAAAGATTGATAAAGCAAATAAAAATTAAAATAGGCAGACAACTTGTCTGATAACTTATTACTCAATAATAGTACAATACAGTGGCTAAGAATAAATTAAAGCGTTTTGCAGAGGTAGAAACTTTTGAGAATGTTCTTCAACCCTCACACGAAGATGTTTGGAATAAGGAATTCAGACTTAAAAGCAAATGGAACAAGGAGTATTTCAAAAATGATAACCCCATTGTTCTGGAAGTTGGATGTGGTAAAGGCGAATACACAGTAGGTTTAGCTCAACGTTTTCCTGACAAGAATTTTATTGGTGTCGATATAAAAGGTGCACGACTTTGGCAAGGAGCAACAATTGCCAATGAAGAGGGCTTAAAGAATGTTGCCTTTGTTCGTACTAAAGTTGAACTTTTACGTTCTGTTTTTGCCAGTGGAGAAATTTCTGAGATCTGGATTACTTTTGCCGATCCTCAAATGAAAAAAGTAACCAAACGACTCACCGGAACTCGTTTTATACAACTTTATAGTGATTTGATGGATAACAGTGGTATCATACATATGAAATCGGACAGCCAATTTTTGTACCACTACACGCGTTATATGATTCAGGAAAACAACTTGAAAGTAATCACAGATACCGATGATTTATACAATTCTGAACACGCTAACGATATTCTGGGGATTAAAACCTACTATGAAGCTCAATTCCTAAGCAAAGGCATTCCTATTAAGTATATTCAATTCCTGCTAGAAGGTAAAACTGAATTTGTTGAGCCGGATGTCGAATTGGAATTGGATGAATATCGAAGTTTTGGTCGCGACAGACGCAAACAGCCAACTGAAGAAAAGCATAAAAATCAAAAGAAGTATTAATTCTCGAAACTTACCTTATTAAAACAGCTAACGGTTATCAATAAACAGAAATCAATAGATTACATGATAAATAAGAATATTTGGCTATACCTATTGATTGTTTTCGGACTTTCAAGCTGCACAACTTACTATATACCAATATATAGTTTTAAGGAACAAGTTAAAGATATCGATTCAACAGAATTAAGAACAGTATACACAAGAGGGCCGATGGGTAATATTGTTGAATACAAGACTTACCCTATTGACTATATTAAATGTGTGGACAAAAATAATAATCCTACTGAATTAAAAAATGGTCCTTCAATTGAAATAAGGTTTACTGAAAAAAATAACAAAAGGACAATTTTTTATTTTGACCAGATCTATATTAAAGACTCAATGGTTATTGGAGATCGTTCTCGATTTATACAATATAAAAAAACAATTTTTATAGACAGTTTAAAACTGATTGAGGTACAGGATGGGAAAAAGAACTTTAAATACGTAAATAAAAAGAAATAGCAAACCACGAACAAAAGATTATCACATGTCAGATATTTACACACGTATATTTAAGGTGGTTCAAGAGATTCCTGCTGGAAGAGTAAGTAATTATGGCTCCATAGCCAAGTTTGTAGGCTCTCCTCGTGGTTCTCGACTTGTGGGTTGGGCAATGAACAAATCCCACACTAGTGAGGAATACGTACCTGCACATCGTGTTGTAAATCGTATCGGTATGCTTTCTGGTAAACATCACTTTCCTGGTGAAGACCTTATGCAACAACTACTAGAAAACGAGGGTGTTGTTGTGATTGATGATCAGATTCAAGACTTTGAAAAACATTTTTGGGATCCCATGAAGGAACTCCCCGAAGATTTTATTTAAAATAAATCTAAATGCATATCTTTGCTGACAGTTAAATAATTAAAGAGTCAATCAGTTAATGAGAATTCCTTTTTTTTAGGAGTATAACTTCAACATTTTGATCACTCATTCACTTATTAACTCAGTCATACATTCATTCTATATCATGTCATATACAAACAAACAAGTTACCGATGCTTTAAAACTTGTAAAGTACCCTGGTAGCGATCAAGATATTATTAGCCTGGACATGGTTCGTAATATGCAAATTGAGGGCAAAAAAATTGCGTTCGACTTAGTTTTCCAAAAATCTGATGATCCAAACATTATCCCTTTAAAAAAGGCTTGTGTTGCTAATGTTTTACGTTTTGTAGATAAGGATGCTGAAATTAAAGGAAACATCAAGGTAAAAGCTGTTCACGTTGTTGAGGCACCTTCAGTATTGCCTAAAGTGACCAATATTATTGCGGTAGCTTCTGGTAAAGGTGGCGTTGGTAAATCAACTATTTCGTCGAACTTAGCTGTAGCTTTAGCAAAGGCCGGTAAAAAAGTTGGTCTTATCGATGCTGATATTTATGGGCCTTCGGTTCCAAAAATGTTTGGTTCAGAGAATGCAAGCCCAAAACTAATTCAGATTGATGGTAAGGATAGAATCGAACCACATGAGCGTTATGGAGTAAAAATGTTATCAATTGGTTTCTTTGTTGATCCTGCTCAGGCAACTGTATGGAGAGGTCCTATGGCTTCGAATGCACTTAAGCAAATGATTGAAGAAGGCAACTGGGGCGAGCTTGATTTTGTATTGATCGACCTTCCTCCCGGAACATCAGATATTCACTTAACATTGGTACAAACTGTACCGGTAACCGGAGCTATCGTTGTAAGTACACCTCAAGATGTCGCTTTGGCTGATGCTGTAAAAGGTATTAATATGTTCGAAGGTGCTGGTGTAAATGTGCCGATTTTAGGTTTGGTTGAAAATATGGCTTGGTTTACACCTGCTGAATTACCAGATAACAAATATTACATTTTCGGAAAGGATGGTTGTAAAAAATTAGCTGAAGAAAAAAACATCAACCTACTAGGTCAGATTCCAATTGTACAAAGTATTCGTGAGGGTGGTGATAATGGTACACCTGCAGCTCTAAACGAAGACTCAGTAACAGGTATGGCTTTCGCCGATTTGGCTGACAAACTCGTTACTGCTGTTGATGACAGAAACAAAAATCAAGATCCAACTGCTAAAGTTGAGATGACGAGATAATTTTAAGGATCGAAAAGTCAAACAGTCCAATAGTCTGAATGTCGATATGATCTGATAAATATTCATTAAAAAAGCACCTTCATATTTGGAGGTGCTTTTCTATTTTACAAAACAACGTAACTCTTTTCTTTATAAGGGAACTTATCGTAACATTCGAAGGCTAAAACAACAAATTAATCGCAACTCCTATACTTATTACACCCTTTCGTGGTCTTAATTAGATAAGATTTTGATAATTTCCTTGTCTCCTATTTCTTGAGCAACATCGATAACAGTTTGTTTTTTTTCTTTTGTTATGGCGTTTACATCAGCACCTGCACTTACAAGTAAAGACAATATATTTAGCACCTGCTTCTTATTATTGGTAAGAATATCAGAGTCTTTGGATAGGTAGTACAATAGAAAATGCAAAGGCGTAAGGTTGTCATCAAACATTCTTTGCCGCGTCAATCTAAAGAAGAGCTCGCTGTAAATGGGCATATTAACATCGGCATTATTTTTTATTAATAATTTAACTGCAGCAGGCTTCATTTTTTGAATGCTTACATGTAGTGCAGTCATACCTTTTTTATCGATAAGATTAATATTACACCCCTTTTTTAAGAGTTGCTTAGTAATTTTCAGTTTCTTATCACTTATAGACGCAGCCAGCAAAAGAGGATCAGCAGGATCAGTATATGCCATATATGGATAATTGCTAATGGGTAATTTATGCTCGATAACTTTTGAAATAACCTTCCCCATCCATTCGGGTACGTTCGATTTATCAGTATTATATTGCTCAATCCAATAGTTCATCTCTTCTACTTTAGGGTTAAAGCCCCCCTTTATAAGTAAGCCAATGATATTTATAAAATTTTTCTCTCCCGCCCAGTGTGCGGCTGTTCCATAAGGCGAAATAATGTTTGGATTAGCACCCTTATCAAGTAAAAACTGTACCATTTCAACACTGCCAGTACTACAAGCATAAAACAAATAAGGTATCTCATCCTTATCTCCATCAATATTTACTTTGCACTCTAATAAAACTTGAGATAGACGGTTAACATCACCCGATTTAACAATCTCTTTTATCTCATTATAATTTGGAGATAAAGCCGTACTCTGTGCGAATAGGTTACTTATTTGAATAAAAAATAAGATGTAAATAATTAGTTTTTTCATGTATTGAATAATTATAAAAATATAATGTATTGTAACCTGCTGTTTGGAGATGCTTTTTTATTACCCTAAATATTGGTAGAGAGGAATGACCTTATCAGTCATGGATAAACACAGGATCATTCAGAGGAAAAGACCTTATTCTTTATATCTTTCATCTCTATCAAAATAATTTTTGATGTACATCATAGTTTAGTTTGATGTACATCAAATCTATTTTTCATGTACATCAAACCTGAAAAACGTCCTTACTTCTTAAAGCAAAAGACGTGTCATAAGAAAGCTCTGATCACTAGAGTAGGATCAGAGCCAGATTGTATTGTATAATTCTTATTTCTTACTTGTTTGTAATTGCTTCGCCATAGCTGCTCCAATTAAACTTTCAAGTGGTGTTCCTCCTTTTTTATCAGAAGTAATAATCATGGTTTCAGGGAATCTGATTTTAGCAATCTCAGCTGCAACCTTTATGTCACGATTCAACTCCATCTGAAGTTTCACCTCTGGTGTAATACCTGCACTTACTTTCTTCGAAATCTCGTAAGCATCAGCATCTGCTGTTACTTTCTTCTTCAGAGAAACTAACTTCTCTGTTTCAAGAGCGATTTTAGCTAACTTTTTATTTGTTTCTTCTTGCTTAAGCTTCGTCTCAATTGCAATAAGTGCCTTTACTTGCTCCTTTTCTTGTGCGACACGCTCTGCAGCCTTATCACGTTCCCCCTCAGCAATAATACGCTGTTGCGCATCCTTAGCTGTTTCAACTTTCTGTTGTTCAAGCTGACGTTTAGCCGACTCATCTCTTTGCGCCTCAAGTCTCTGCTTAAAAGTTTTTTCAAGCTCAATATTATCTACAATCACTTGAGAAACAATAATTTTATTCTCACTCAACTCATGTTTTATACGCTTAGGAATTCCATTTACCAAGACTTTATTCACCTCATAAGAAGTCTGAATTTCTTTAATTCTACGATCAGCATTCTGAATATCAGCATAAACAGTATCTCTTCTTTCGATTTTCTCAACGGCATAAGCACCTCCTTTTAGCTGCTCTTCAAACACTTGTCTGAAATTCTGAGCCTCACCAGATATGTAATCCTGAGCGGCAAACATGTAGGCTGTATTAACCAATTGTTCTTTCACAGTTGGCACAATCGTATTATTCACCAAATTACTCATCGTTCTAAACTTAACCGCTAAGTTTATAAAACTTTCGGAATCTCTGGGCATTTCAAAACGTGTAGAGACATAACCAGCAGATGTAACCTGATCGATAAAACGTAAAGGAATTGGCTTCATGATTCCTTCTACCTCATCTTCGTCAATCTCGATATTTTTACCAACCACTTTTACGTCGATAAACTTTTGCCACTTATCAATCTTAGCAAAACCTCTCCATTTAATTCCTTGCTCCATAACAGCACTCATTTTACCTGTCGGAGAAACCAATAAATAGTTAAAACCTCTATCAGCAAAAAAGAACATAGAACTCATTAAACTCAATATAATTCCAATCACAATAAGAGATAAACCATGAACATGAGTAATATGATTCATCCATTCGCCACTACCGGACTTCTTCTCTAATTTCGATATTATCAATGCTACAATTCCTACAAGCAAAGCTATTATCCCTAAAAATGTGGTCATAAAGTTTTGTTTAAATTTCAATTATTTTTTTGATTGACACCAAACATACATAAATATTTTGTTTTGTTTAGTTTTTAAAATAATATTTCCTTAACAAAAAAAGCCCCAATCGTTTAGAACGATTGGGGCTATATATTATACATTAATTTGCTTATCGAACTTCTGAACCAGCTGCAACAGCTTTCTCAGGCGAAACAAATGCTAACTTACCATCAGCATCCTCAGCCATAAGAATCATACCTTGCGATTCGATACCCTTTAGCTTACGTGGCTCAAGATTCATCAAAACACTTACTTGCTTTCCGATAATTTCTTCTGGCTTATAGTGCTCTGCAATACCTGAAACAACCGTTCTCGTATCAACTCCTGTATCAACTTTGATTTTCAAAAGCTTCTTTGTTTTAGCAACCTTCTCAGCTTCGGTAATCGTACCAATACGAATATCCATTTTCATGAAATCGTCGAAATTGATATTTTCTTTAACCGGAGTAGCAACTCTATTTTCAAGTTCATTGGCAACTTTAGTTGCTTCTAGTTTATCAACCTGAGCTTGAATCGTTGCATCTTCAATTTTCTCAAACAATAATTCCGGCTTATTAATCTGGTGTCCGACAGGAATAACAACGTCTTTCATATCTGCCCACTCAATACGATCTATATTAAGGAATCCACGAAGTTTCTCTGCTGTAAATGGCAAGAATGGCTCCATCAAAGTAGATAGGTTCGCTGAAATCTGTAAAGAGATATTTAGAATAGTCTTAACTCGTGCCTCATCGGTTTTAATCACTTTCCAAGGTTCTGTATCGGCTAAGTATTTATTACCTAATCGAGCTAAATTCATAGCTACTTTAAGTGCCTCACGAAAATGATATGTTTCAAGATTCTTCTCAACCTCAGCTTTAAGAACAGGAATTTGAGCTAATGTTTCTTTATCGAAGTCAGTCAACTCACCAGCCTCAGGAACTAATCCTCCAAAATACTTGTGAGTTAATACCAAAGCACGGTTCACAAAGTTTCCAAAAATGGCAACCAACTCATTATTATTACGTGCCTGGAAATCTTTCCAAGTAAAATCGTTATCCTTAGTTTCAGGTGCATTTGCAGTTAATACGTAACGCAATACATCTTGTTTCTCAGGGAATTCTTCAAGGTACTCGTGCAACCAAACTGCCCAATTTCTAGATGTTGAAATTTTATCGCCTTCTAGATTTAAGAACTCGTTTGATGGTACATTCTCTGGTAAAATATATGAACCTTCAGCCTTAAGCATAGCTGGGAAAATGATACAGTGAAATACGATATTATCCTTACCAATAAAGTGAACCATTTTTGAATCCTCAGCTTTCCAATACTTTTCCCAATCAGGCGTATGCTCTTTAGTTGCTGAGATATATCCAATAGGTGCATCGAACCAAACGTAAAGCACTTTTCCGTCAGCTCCCTCTACGGGAACAGGTACACCCCAATTTAAATCACGGGTTACTGCTCTTGGGTGAAGACCATTGTCTAACCAAGACTTACACTGTCCGTAAACATTTGGCTTCCATTCTTTATGCTCCTCTAGAATCCACTCTTTTAAAAAGGGCTCATATTTATCAAGAGGCAAATACCAGTGCTTTGTTTCTTTCAACTGTGGCTTATTTCCCGTAATTGCTGATCGAGCATCAATCAGATCAGTTGCATTTAAAGATGTTCCACAACTTTCGCACTGATCTCCATAAGCTTTCTCATTTTTACAATGAGGACAGGTTCCTGTAATATATCGGTCAGCTAAAAATTGATTTGCCTCAGAATCGTAAAATTGCTCCGATGATTTCTCAATGAACTCAGCTTTTTCGTTTAGAGTCTCAAAGAATTCAGTTGCTGTTTCATGATGTATCTTCGAACTTGTTCTTGAATAAACGTCAAAAGAAATTCCGAATTTTTCGAAAGAATCTTTAATTATATTATGGTATTTATCAACCACATCTTGTGGGGTAACACCTTCTTTTTTAGCCTTAATTGTAATAGGTACACCGTGTTCGTCCGAACCTCCAATTAATAACACATCCTCACCTTTCATACGCATATAACGCACATAAATGTCAGCAGGAACGTATACGCCCGCTAAATGCCCAATATGTACCGGCCCATTCGCATAAGGAAGAGCAGTAGTAACAAGTGTTCTGTTAAATTTTGTCATCTGAAAATCGAGGTTTTATAAGATCTAAATTCAACAAGAGAGATCAATTTGTCTCTTGGAATTTTGTAAGGACCTTAAGTATTAATAATGAAACTATTTGCGAGTTGTCGATTAATGAATCGGTCTCGGAAGCGCAAAGATAAAATAGAATTCAGAATTTCAAGCATTTAGTTTTGAAATGATTCGGTATTCGCCATATTAATTTTAAGGATTTTATTGCTAATTTGGGTGCATAAAAAGAGACAATTCTTAGATTACAAAAATCAAAGAATCATGAGATTGCATTTAAAATATTACATCATATGTTTCAACCTGCTTTGTTAAATAAAGGTGATAAAATTGGATTAGTTGCCCCTGCGGGGAAAATAGACCGTAAAAAAATAGATCTTGCTAAAACCGTACTCGAATCAATCGGATATGAAGTTATTTTAGGTAAGCACGTTTATGATGAACACCACATATTTGCAGGGACAGATGAGAATAGAGCTGCAGATTTTCAATTCATGCTAGATCACGAAGAGATTAAAGCGATTATCTGTGCCAGAGGTGGATATGGCTGTATTCGTATTATTGACAAGCTGACTTTTGATGCTTTTGAAAGACATCCAAAACTATTAATTGGATTTAGTGATATCACGATTTTTCATTCTCGGTTGAATCACCTTCATTTCGGAAGTTTGCATGCTACAATGCCAATCAATTTTACAGAAAACATTGCAGATTCCGGCTCCTTACAAAAACTTGTAGATTATTTAGATGGGAAATTAATGCATTATCAAATTCCTACTCATCAGCTTAACAGGTCAGGCTATTGTGAGGCTCAATTGGTAGGGGGTAATCTATCTATTATTTGCAGCTTGAATGCGACAGATCATGAACTCAATACACATCGAAAAATTCTTTTTATCGAAGACCTTAATGAGGATCTTTATCATTTAGACCGACTAATGCAAAACCTTAAATTAAGTGGAAAATTAGCACATCTGGAAGGCCTAATTATTGGTGGTATTAGTGATATGAAAGACAGTGATCCTTCTTTTGGCAAGTCTGCTTATGAAATTATTCATGACGCGATAAAAGATTATAACTATCCCGTTATTTTCGATTTTCCTGCTGGTCATATCGATCAGAATTGGCCACTACCCTTGGGGAAAAAGGTGACCTTAAGTGCGAGTGAAAAGGAAGTAACATTAGATTGGAAGAACTAAAAAAGCAATATGGCAGATCATAACGATTTAGGTAAATTGGGCGAAGATTTAGCAGCAAAACATATGCTAAATTCAGGCTACAAGATTCTTGACAGAAACTGGATATATCTTAAAAAAGAATTGGATATTGTCGCTACTGACGGAAAGAGTCTTATAGTGGTAGAGGTTAAGTCTCGTTCAACAGATTATTTCGAGCACCCTGCAGATGCAATCACACTATCGAAAATCAAATTTATTTGCAGAGCTACTCAAGACTATGTTGATTTAAAAGACATTGATATGGAGGTTCGTTTCGATGTTATATCAGTAATCAAACGAAACGATAAGTTTGAAATAGAACATATTGAAGACGCTTTTATTGCACCTATTGACTAATTAAAATAAACTTAACATTATGAATATAGAAGAATTAAGAGATTACTGTATTACAAAGAAAGGCGTTACAGAAAGTTTCCCTTTCGATGAAGAAACGCTCGTTTTTAAAGTGATGAATAAAATGTTTTTGCTCACAAACATCAATAAAGAATTGAGCATGAACGTAAAATGTGATCCTGAAAAGGCCATTGAATTACGAGAGGAATACAGTTCTGTTTTACCAGGTTGGCATATGAATAAAAAACACTGGAATACGGTAAATATTGATGGTAGTATTTCAGATAATCAACTTAAAGAATGGATTGATGATTCCTACAATCTAATAGTTACCAGCTTGACGAAAAAACTACAAAATGAGCTCTTAAGCATGTAATTAGTTGAGTAATCTTAATATCTTTCCATCCGAAAATAAATACACAACCATAAAATAACAATCATGAATTTTAAACAACTAAGCGTTATCGCTCTTTCTCTTACACTATGTGTACAAGGGCAGGCATTCGCGAAAAAGAAAAAAGCAACAAAACCAGAGGGCTTTAAGTTTACAAAAGTAGTAGATGTTCCTACAACTGAGGTTCGTAATCAGGAAAGTACCGGAACTTGCTGGGCATTTGCAGGAACTTCTTTCATTGAAGCAGAACTTATTCGTTTAGGTGCAGGCAATATTGATCTTTCTGAAATGTTTACTGTTCGTCATGCCTATTCTCAAAAAGCATTACGCTATTTCCGTTTACACGGGAAAGGTAATTTTAGCGAAGGTGGTCAAGCTCACGATGTTTTAAACGTAGTGAAAGAATTTGGATTCATTCCTGAATCAGCCTATTCTGGTAACGAATACCAAAGCGATTTTCACATCCACAGAGAAATGGTGAAGTCTACCAAAGCCATGTTAGATCAAATTGTTAAAAATCCTAACAAGAAAATTACTCCAGTTTGGCAAAGCTCTGTAAATGGTGTTTTCAATACTTATATGGGAGCAGCTCCAGAGAAATTCGAATCTAATGGTCAGACTATTTCTCCAGTAGAGTATATGAACAAAGCAGGATTCAATCCTGAGGATTATATAGAATTAACTTCATATTCTCATCACCCATACTACAAAGAATTCAATCTTGAGATTCCAGATAACTGGTCTCACGACCTGTATTACAACCTTCCCATTGATGAGTTAATGGAAGTAATGGACAATGCATTAATGAATGGATATTCAGTTTGTTGGGATGGAGACGTAAGTGAGAAAGGTTTTTCTCATCGCAATGGTGTTGCTATCCTTCCAACTGCAGATACAAAGGATATGTCTCAGTCTGATTTTGAAAGATGGGAAGCAATGTCTTCTAAAGAAAAACAAGCTTCATTATATACATTTGACAAGCCAAAAACTGAATTAAAAGTTGATCAAGCTCTTAGACAAGTAACTTTCAACAACTATAAAACTACCGATGATCATCTAATGCACCTAACTGGTATTGTTAAAGATCAAAAGGGAACTCGTTACTACAAGACTAAGAATTCATGGTCAAAAACTTCGAATAAAATGGGAGGTTATTTGAATATGAGTGAAGCTTATGTTCGTTTAAAAACTGTAGCTATTATGGTTCATAAAGATGCTATTCCTGCTGCTCTAAAAACGAAGCTTGGTTTATAAATTTTAAATCATTTTTCCAATTCTGAATTTGGGATAAAACACTATTTAAAGGTTCGAAGTTTTTACTTCGGACCTTTTTTTTACGTCAAATTCAATTCATTTCGTATCAAAATTATTTTTTTTGAAAAAAAATAAGTACCACAAATACAAAAGTTAAAAAACAAAGAAATTACCACCTCAATACACAAGCCTTATAATTCTGAATGAGTATATTTTAAGCCTACTTTCACCCTATCACAGCAAACTTATACATTAAGAACAATTATTTACAATAAAATATAATTATGGATATATAAGTATAGGGTAAAATGGATTAACCTCAATTTATATTGAAAAATATGTAAGAAAAAATATATATAATTGTTCACCCAAAAACGGCTACGACTAACCAAAAAATATTCATGAAATCCCTAACTAATTCCGTTCTAAAGCAATTTAGAAATGGAGATAATATAGCTTTTAAAAAGATATATGAGCGCTACTTTGACGCACTGTATCTTTTTGGTAAGAAATATATCTCCTCGCAAGACGCGATGGAGGATATTCTTCAAGAAGTTTTTATAAAAGCCTGGGAGAAGCGTGCCTATTTTTTTCATGAATTAGCCTTAAAAGCATTTCTCTATAAATCGGTTAAGAATTCCTGTTTAAATCATATAGAACATGAAACTGTTATAAAAAAGTTTGAACGAAGACAAGATCAAAACTCTTATGACGAAAATATCTTTTTCAGAAATATTATTGAAGAAGAGGTTAATCGAAACATTGCAGATGCGGTGAAAGAATTACCAGAATCTGCTCGTATCATCTATCTTCTGAGTTTAAAGGGTGTAAAAAACAAAGAAATTGCAGAAGATTTAAAAATATCTATCAATACCGTGAAAACCCAAAAGCTACGTGCTAGTAGATTTCTAAAAGAAAAACTCAGAAAAGAAAGATAGGTATACATCTATTATTCAATCCATTAAGAACTTTCTATAAAAAAGGGGGAGATAAAAAATATTTTTTTGTCACCCCTTTTTCATTTTTACCTGTTTTAGTCAGTACAAACTACTAATGTCAATACTAAGAATGAATAAATTAAATTCCACATTTAAAATCGCCGAACTTATAACCAAAAGGTTAGAAGGAAACTTATCTCTTGAGGAAGGTCACATTTTAGATGAATGGAAATACGATAGTGAAGAAAACTTAGCCCTTTACCATAAGCTTTCAAAGAACCCAGAAAGTAACTATTTCAGCAATGAAGAAGCACTTGATTCTGTAAACAAAGATGAAATTTGGAATAAAATAAATACGAATTTACACAAGAAGAAAACACGTAAAATAAGAACGGAGTTTCTAAAATACGCCGCAAGTATTATTGTAATAGGTGTTAGTGCCTTCTTTTTAATTACTTCCTTTCCTAAAGAGCAAAATGATAATATAGCCCTCATCACACCAGGTAAAAATCAAGCACTTTTGATGCGTGATAAAGGAGAAACAATTGTTCTTGATGAATTTGTAAAACTTAAAGAGGATGGCTTAGAAATAAATAATACTGAAGGTCATCTGGTTTATAAGAATAACAATAAAAAAACTAATAATGAGAAAGTTAATTACAACTCTATCATTATTCCTAAAGGAGGAGAATATAACCTTACTCTAAGCGATGGCACAAAAATCTGGCTAAATTCCAACTCAAAATTAAGATACCCTACTAAATTCATTGGCAAAGAACGTTTGGTAGAATTAGAAGGAGAAGCCTATTTCGATGTAAGTGAAAATAAAGATTTTCCCTTTGTTGTAAAGATGAATGATATTCATGTAAAAGTTCTTGGAACTGAATTCAATATTAATGCTTATTCTGAAGACAATGAAATTGTTACAACTCTGGTAGAAGGAAAGGTCGAAGTTGGCGATAGATTAAGAAACCAAAAAGAAATTCTTGCTCCAAACGAACAATATTGCATCAATAAACACAATGGGAATTTTAAAAAATCTCAAGTGGATACCGAGATTTATACAGCATGGAAGAATGGACGTTTTGTATTTCAGAACGAAAAGTTGGAGGACATCATGATTCGACTTTCACGATGGTATAATGTAGAAGTATTCTTTATGAATAACGAATGTAAGAATATTAAGTTTTCAGGAGATTTAGCGCGTTACGATGATTTCAGTAGCGTACTTGAAATGATTGAACTTACTGATAAGGTCAAGTTTTCAATTAAGAACAGATCAGTGCTAGTAGAAAAATTATATTAAAAAATACGGAGAAAGCTCACAACCTTCTCCGCATCATTAATTCACTCCTGTTGAAGCAGGAACGTAATACTAATAAAATCAACTATAAAATTATGGAAAAAAAACGAGAAAAGTCTTTCTATTTTCCAGAGAAAATTCTCAAGTGGAAAAGACTGTTACTCACGCTTTTAATTGTCGGGGTTATTCATATTAGCTCAATGGGGCTTCCACAACCTTCGTCATTTAAGCTGGAATTGAATCACACTTCTCTAATAGAGATATTCAATTCAATAAAAAAACAATCCAATTACACCTTTCTTTATAGTGTAGAAGATGTAGAAAAATTTGATGATGTTTCCATTTCAAATACGAATGCTAATATTCAAGATATTCTGGAAGAAACTCTAAAAGGAACTAATTTAGAATACAAGATCAAGGATAATGTTATCATCGTTAAACCTTCGAGTCAAAAACAGCTTAATACCAACACGAATCAAGAAAAAGATACAAAAAAGATTTCAGGTGTTATTTCGGATGAAAGTGGAGAAACACTACCTGGCGTATCTGTTGTAATTAAAGGAACAAGTACAGGAGTATCGACTGATTTTGATGGGAAATATGAAATTGAAGTACCAATAGGAAGTATACTAATTTTTTCGTTTGTTGGTATGGATCCTAAAGAGGTGAAAATCACGAATCAATCTTCACTTGATATCGTCTTAAATTCATCTGCAGAACAATTGAACGAAGTTACGGTTGTTGTAAGTACAGGTTACCAGAAAATTGACAGAAAACTTTTCGCAGGTTCTGCTACAAAGCTAAAGGGGGAAGATGCAAAAGTTGCTGGGCTAAGCGATGTTGGACGTATGATGGAAGGAAAAGTAGCCGGAGTAAGTGTTCAAAATGTTTCCGGGACTTTTGGTGCAGCACCTAAAATTCGTGTCCGTGGTGCCTCTTCGATTTACGGTGATACAAAACCTCTTTGGGTAGTTGATGGTGTTGTATTAGAAGACGTTGTTGATGTTAGTCCTGATCAATTATCATCAGGTGATGTTTCTACACTGATCAGTAGTTCTGTTGCAGGCTTAAATGCAGAGGATATTGCTGATTTTCAAATTTTGAAAGATGCATCAGCAACAGCTCTTTATGGTGCCAGAGCAATGAATGGTGTAATCGTAATTACAACTAAAAAGGGTGGTGCCGGTAAAGCAAAAGTTAATGTAACTTCTGAATATACAATCAAGACTAAACCAAACTACGGGCAATATGATATCTTAAATTCACAGGATCAGATGTCTGTTTTTCGTGAGATGGAGCGTAAAGAATGGTTGGGTCTTGCCGAAATGCTTCGTAGTAAAGATGGTGGAGTTTACTTTCAAATGTACGATGCCATTGATACATACAAAGATGGTAAATATGGTTTGGAAAATACACCCGAAGCTCGTGCTGAATACTTAAGAAAATACGAAAAAGCAAATACCGATTGGTTCGATTTACTATTTCGTAATAGCTTAATGCAGAATCATTCTGTCAGTCTAAGCGGAGGTTCTGAAACTGCAAACTTCTACGTTTCGTCAAGTTTTTTACACGATGATGGTTGGACTATTGCTGACGAAGTTGATCGTTACACAATCAACATGAAAGGAAATTTCAAATTAAATGAGAAACTTTCAGTTGGTATGTCAACAAAAGGAAGTTTTCGTGAGCAGAAAGCTCCTGGTACTTTTAGTCGCACATCAGATGCTGTAAATGGTGATTATAGTCGTGAATTTGATATCAATCCATTTTCATATGCTTTAAATACTAGCCGAACGGTTGTTCCCTACTCAGAAGACGGATCATACAGATATAATCGAATGAACTACGCCAACTTTAATATTTTGGAAGAGTTCAAAAATAATTATATCGACTTAAATGTGTTGGATTTAAGCATTCAGGCTGATTTAGATTACAACTTCAATAAGCATTTATCTTACAAATTTGTTGGAAACATGCGATATGTGAAATCTACTTCGGTTCACAAAATGAAAGAAAACTCAAATGTTGCAAATGCTTACAGAGCAGGTATTGGAGACGCAACAATTGAGGATGCAAACAAATACTTATACACCGATCCTGAAAAGCCAAACGAGAGACCAGTTAGTACGCTTGAAAAAGGTGGTTTTTATAATAGAGAAGATAATATGTTGAAGAATTTTTACTTCAGAAATGTTATCAATTATAACAATACTTTTAACGAAAAGCATTTAATCAATGTAATGCTTGGACAAGAAGTTCGATCTTCAGACAGAGAAGCAACAGGTTTCGATGGTTACGGTATTCAGTATGATAAAGGAAACACTGTATTTACTGATCCTAATATGATCAAGAAATTGACTCAAGCTGGTTTTCCATATTTTGGCACCTCAAACTCTCACGATCGTTTTGTAGCTTTCTTTGCGAATATGGCGTATAGCTTATCCGGGAAGTACACATTAAACACAACTGTTCGTGTTGATGGTAGTAACCGTTTAGGAGATTCAAAAGATTCTCGTTGGTTACCAACCTGGAACGTGAGTGGTAAATGGAATGCTAAAGAAGAAGATTTTCTAACAGATGTAGAATGGTTATCGAATCTAAGTTTTAGAGCAACATATGGTCTAACTGCAAGTATGGGGCCAGCTACAAACAGTAAAGCTGTTTTTCGTAGTGGAATTACCGTTGCTCCTTTTCCTAACGAAATACAAAATGGACTACGTGTATCTAGTTTAATGAACTCCGAGTTAACTTGGGAAAAGCAATATGAAACAAATGTTGGTTTTGATCTGGGCATGTTTAATAATAGAATTAGTATCAGTTCTGACTTTTACCTAAGAAAAGGTTTCGACCTAATTGCTGCTATCAAAACAAGTGGTATAGGCGGTGAGCTTTGGAAATTAGCTAATTATGCCGATATGGAATCAAAAGGTTTTGAGTTTAGCTTAAATACCAGGAATATAGAATCAGACGATTTTTCTTGGAATACAAACTTAACTTTTGCTTACAATAAGAATGAAATTACGAAGCTATACGGACAGCCAAACATCTTAGGTTTAACAAAAGCTGAAGGGGCAGCAACTCTAGGTGGTGCTGTTCGTGGACTTTTTTCAATTCCTTTTGCAGGTCTTGATAGCAGAGGTTTACCTACATTCTACGATAAAGATGGAAATGTTACTAAGGATATTTACTTCCAGGACACCGATGTTGACCATCTAAAATATGAAGGAAGCATCGATCCTAAAATTACAGGTGGTATATCAAATCGATTTAAGTATAAGAATCTATCTCTTAATATTTTCTGTACTTATCAATTTGGAAATGTTATTCGTTTATATCCAAGTTTCCATGCCAAGTATAGCGATTTAGATGCTATGCCACAGGATATGAAAAACAGATGGATGAAAGCGGGTGATGAGAAGATCACTAATATTCCAACTATTCTAAGTAAACGAATTTACCAAGAGTATGGTAGTAGTATAGAGTCAACTTATAATGCTTATAACTATTCAGATCAGCGAGTAGCAAAAGGTGATTTTATTCGTTTGAAAGAAGTTTCACTTTCCTACAATCTACCTAAGAAAATGCTAAATAAAATTGGAATCGGAAATGCCAGTATAAAAGCTGCAGGTACAAATCTATTCCTATTACATTCAGATAAAGCATTAAATGGACAAGATCCTGAATTCTTTGGTAATGGTGGTGTTGCACTTCCTGTATCACGTCAATACACATTGAGCTTGAAGTTAAATCTTTAATGAATCAGACCAAATGAGAAATTATATAAACATATTAATGGCAACTTGTCTTTTAGCTTTTACATCATGTAATAGCTTCCTAGATGAGATGCCCGATGATAGAACAGTCATCGATTCTCCTGAAAAAATAGGAGAATTACTTACGCATGCCTATCCAGATCAAAATCATCAGATGTTCTGTTATGCAATGAGTGATAATGCAACAGATAAAGGCAAAAGTGGAAGAAAAAATGAAATTAATAGCGATGCCTATAATTGGCTTGACTTTAGATTAACATCGCAAGATACTCCAAATTCGTACTGGACTGGTTGTTATTCGGCTATTAAGCAAGCAAACCATGCCTTAGATGCTATTGAGAAAAGTAAGGTTAATGGAAAAATTGAGGCTGCAGCAAAACCATTTTATGGCGAGGCACTAATAGCAAGAGCTTATTGTCATTTTATGTTGGCAAATTTATGGTGTCCTACTTACAATCCTGCTACAGCAGAAAGTGATCTTGGAATTCCTTATGTAACAAAACCTGAAACAAATGTTTTAACAACATACAAAAGAGGTACTGTTGCTCAAGTATATGAGAATCTTGAAAAGGATATTGTTGAAGGTTTGAAATATATCGATGATAATGCTTATGACAATAAGGTACTGCATTGGAATACAAAAGCTGCTCATACTTTTGCCGCTCGTTTTTACAGCCTTAAAGGTGAATTTGACAAAGTTCTTGAACATACTAATAAAGTTCTTTCTTCAAATCCTGCAGAATCGTTAAGAGATCTCACTGGAAAATACTCAAAAATGGACATTAATGAGGCAATTATTGAGTGGGGAAAGACTGACGAAAAATCAAACTTACTTGTAACACCTCAATACAGTAGCTGGTTTGTTTATTTCCATGGTAGTTATCAGTACGCAATGAGTATTGAGTTTCACAAGTTTGTTTTCAGAAAAAGCTTTGTTGGTGCAGACTGGATTTGGGATTTATATGGTGGAGACCCGGATATTTTCTTTGTAAAATGGGGATACCACACTGAAAAAACTGGCCTGAATAGCGATATCGGTTATTATATGATTATGAATGTTCTGGTTGATATGGAAGAAGCATTATTCCTAAGGATGGAAGCAAATACGATGCTTAAAAACTATGATGCAACCCAAGCTGATATGGATTCTTATTTAAGCAAAAGACTTAAGGTTTATAATTCAACAACACATAAAGTTGATTTCGCGAAAATCGAAAAAGAATATAAAGAGTCCAATTATGAATATGGACTTAATCCATTCTACTCACTTGACGATACACAGAGAGTATATATGAACTGTTTATATGATTTGAGGAGAAAAGAATACTACTATACAGGTATGCGTTGGTTCGATCACAAAAGATTTAACACTAAGGTTCGCCACTATTTTGCAAATGGTAGTGTATCATATTTAAGTGAAAAAGATCCTAAAAAACAGCTACAAATACCTCTAAATGCACAATCACAAGGTATCGAAGCTAACCCAAGATAAAACTAAAATGATGAAAAATATTTATATAAAGTTTATCTGCATTTTTTCTCTTTTTGCACTTTTCTCTTGTGAGAAAGAAGATAATTTGCGCGAAGAATCAATCATTTTTGTTGAACAAAATCACGAAAGTGAATTTGACAAATGGTTGTATGAGACTTTTACCGTACCCTATAATATGGAAGTAAAATGGAAATGGGATGATGGTGAAGTAGATAATAATTTCCATGTTACTCCTCCAAGAAAAGAAAAAGCCGAGCAATTTATGAAGGCTTTATACAAAATTTGGATCAAGCCATACGAAGAAGTTGGAGGTGAGGAATTCATTAAAACTTACGTTCCTAAACTAGTTTATTTGGTGGGAACACCTCAGTATAACGATGATGGAACGATGACTCTTGGCCTTGCAGAAGGTGGTCGAAAAGTTACTGTTTTCGATGTGGATTCATTTGACAATTTAGATCTCGCTAAAATGTCTAAATCATTTCACACGATGCATCATGAGTTTGCTCATATTCTACATCAGAAGATTAGCTACCCTATCGAATTTAAAACCAAATCGAAAGGAAACTATACAGGAGCCTGGTACAACTTCAGCGAGTTAAAAGCAAACACTTTAGGCTTTATTACTCCTTATAGTATGTCCAACGATCATGAAGATTTTGTGGAAATTGTAGCAACTATTTTAACTACTGTTCAAAATAGTAACACTCCAGTTGTTAGAACTGTTCCTGAAAAGAATGAATATGGTCTTGTTACTGGTAATCTGGTTAACATGGTGCTTTCTGACTTTCAAATGAAATTATACATGTTTGGTATCGGTATCACCCAAAATAAAAATGGGACATTAACATTACAGCAAGATCAAGCTGGTCCTATTGGACTATCTATCATGCTTGAAAAGATCGATATCATCACTGAATATTATAAAACTGAATGGGGAATTGATTTGTTTGAATTACAAGGAAAGATTGAAATTGCTACAAACGAGTTGATTCTTGAGAATTCAGAGGAATAGATTATTGATATTAAATAAAATGAAATTCGTTATGAAAATTAGATATATCATATTATTCGTCTTAATCAGTTTTGGATTATCATCATGTGATAAAAACGATTTTGAGAATAAATTTGACAAGTTGCCTGATGAAAGAATTCAATTGACAATGAGTGAATATAAGGATATTCTTACCGATTCTGAATTTGGTTGGAAAATGACTTATTCATTAGGTAATGGAATGGAATATATTGTGTACAATATTGCTCATTTCAATAAAGATAATACAGTAAGTGTAAAGTCCAAATCAATTGAAGATGCTGTAGTAAGTGAATTCAAATTAATTTCTGAAGCAGATATAGAACTTGTTTTCAACACTTTTAATGAAAACTTAACCGTATTTAGTTATCCTAGTGCGCAAGCTCCTGATGGTTATGGTGGTGATATAGAATTCAACTTTGTATCTGTATCAGAAGATAAATCAGAAGTTGTTTTAGAAGGAAAAGTTTACAAGGGAAAATTAAAGCTGCAAAAGGCAGATAGAGATCTTTCCGATTTTTCCTCAATTCAGAAATATATCAATTACTTGAGTGAGCAAAGAGTTGAGCCTCATATGAATTTAGCAATTACATCCGGACTGGGAGCAACAGAAGATAATCCTGTAGTACTGGGAATGGATCTAAGTTCAATGGCTACTGCCTGCGATTATAATTTCAATTATAAAGATAAGTTCTATACAGGAAGAAAGATGCTTTATTTTGATCATGATGGAATGGGTTTAAGTACACCAATTGAAATTGAAAATTATGAAATTCAATATTTCACTTACAATGAGGAGAAAAGTCGATATGAATTAGCGAACTCTGATTTAGAAGGCTATTTATACTGCACAAAACTACCTACATATTTTGTTCCTGGAGTTTATGATGAGATTATGAATCATTACAGTTTGAAGCTTCGTTCAAGTTTTGGAAAAGCTTGGGACACATACATTCCAATGAAACAAGCAAACATCGTAATCAAGAATATGGTTATCTGTACCGACTACAAGCAGCGTATCCCATTATTTGATGAAGATGGGAATCCGATACTTGATTCAGCCTATAATGAAGATTACGAGTTTGGTGATCACCTGGGTGAAGGCTTACTTTTCTCTTTTGAACGTTACACTCAATTCTACTTCTATTTTGTTCCAATCGAAATGGTAAAATTAAATGAAGATAGAGTTCAAATGAAACGTTTAAGCGGTGAATTTTGTGTAACAAAGAAAGGAACCGATCCAAATCCAATTGCTGAATCAATCAAAAATAACCCGGAATTTAATGCTTGGGTAGATTATTTATGCAACGATGGAGGTTGGTATATTAGACGTACTGTTGAGAATGGATTAATCGATTGGGATTTCATTTCACAAGATAATCCTGACGATTACTTTATCACTCGTCTTTACTAACTCATTCTTTTAAAAATCAAGTAAATAAACATTTATTTTTTATTAAATCTTAATTTCTACAAAGTGTACAATGCTTTGTGATATAGGCATTGTACACCTTGTTCTAACCCTAAATAAATATATTATCATGAAAAATTACTTTAAAATAGCACTTGTAGCTATTGGATTGTTGTCCCTATTTTCTTGCGATGATGATGACAAAAAAAATCGCTTACCTTCAGCAGCAGCCTTGACTTCACCTGAAAATGCAGCTACTGATTTGGCAACTTTGCCAACTTTGACTTGGGTAAAGAGTATTGACCCGGATAATGACGTTGTAAGCTATGATGTTTATGTTTCAGAATCAGAAGAATTTGTTTCAGAAGATAAAATGGGAGTAAAAATTGCAGAAAATACTTACACACTAAAAACTGCACTTAAGCCTCATACAAAATACTTTTGGAAAGTAGTAGCTCTTGATGAAGATGAAGCTAGTGCTGAATCAGAAGTTCGTTATTTTACAACGATGAATTCCGCTCCTGCAATTTCTGGTCTTGAATTCCCTGCAAACGAAGCAACTGAAGTTGAAAAAAGTATTAACCTTAAGTGGACTGCTGCTGATGCTGATGGCGATGTGTTAAAATATACAGTTTACCTTGCTAAAGAAAACACTTTTACTGATGATAATATTATAGCAACTGATATTTCAGAATCTGAATTTGCTGTAAATCTTGATGGTCATACTCAATATTTCTGGAAGCTTATTGCTACTGATACTGAAGGTGCAAAAATTGAATCTGATGTTGCAAGTTTTACTACCATGAACACTCTTCCATCTAAAGTAGATTTAACTGCTCCTGCTAACGAGTTTGATAAAGTTTCTGGTTCAGTAAAAATTGCTTGGTCTGCTGCAACTGATGCTGATAATGATGCCGTAACTTACAATGTTTTTTACGGAACTAACAAAGAGATAAATGAAAAATTCGCTTACAAAAAAGGATTCACTGAAACTGAGCTAACATTATCAAACCTTAGAGGTAATACAACTTACTATTGGAAAGTTATTGCTGTTGATAGTGAAGAAGGGATGACTTCCAGTGATGTTTTCTCTTTTAGTACAATCAATACAGTGCCTACAGCTTCAGTTCTAAATTCTGAAATTGAACAATTAATTGTTAATGAAAAATTGAACGTAGTAATTAGTTGGAAAGCTTCTATTGATCCTGATAAAACTCGAAACAGTGAAAACAAGTTAGTTCCTGAACCTTTAGTATATGATATTTACCTTAGTACAGATGCAACTTTCGAAGAATCAGAACTAATTCAGAAAGATGTATCTGATCTTTCATTTACTCTTGAAAATGTAGAATTTGCAACTAAATATTTCGCAAAAATTGAAACTCGAGATACTAAAAATGCAAAAGCAGAAAGTAATATTATAGAGTTTACAACTAAAATAAAAACAGTAGCTCTAGTTGATGGAACAGAAGGAACATTTATTGATCCACGAGATAACCATGAATATAAAACTATCGTTATTAATGGTAAAGAGTGGTTAGCAGAAAACTTTGCTTATCTACCTTTCTTTGTTGATCCTAGCAGTGAAGATAATAAGTGTTCTGTTAATGGATTGGCTTTAAAACCTAGTTGGGGGCAAAAGGATTTTGTTATGCCAACTATAGAAGATGCTAAAGCTCATGAAAACTATATTAAATATGGTGCAATGTATTCAAAAGGTATGCTTGCTACTTTAGCTCCAGAAGGGTGGCATGTTGCAACAGATGAAGAGTGGAAAGGAATTGAAAAATTCAGTGGAATGACAGACTCTGAGATTGCTGGCGGATTTGGTTATAGAGGAGAAACAGCAAATAAGTTCATCACTACAACTGGAGAATGGTCCGCAAGTAAATTAACTATTACACCAACTGATGAGTTTGGTTTTACTGTAACCCCAGGAGGATATTTTTCATTATCAGATAAAGGAGTCGGAGCCTACACTTATTTTTGGACATCAACTTATTCTGGTTTTAATAATTGGTATAGATGTTTCTCTGGGGTAAAAACTGGTGTATATAGAAGAGATAATAAGAATGCAAGCGTTAGAATGTATGTTCGCCTTGTAAAAGATTAATCCAATATAGTTTTCAATTTTAATTTAGTATAGTTGTTAAGTAAAAAGGAGTTTGCTGTAGTTTGCAAACTCCTTTTTTATATCTTTTATTTTCTAAAATCAGGTATCTTATTCACTCACTAGAAGGTTACACCCTCTGATATCGGAGTTATCAAATCGACCAAGGATTTCGAACTTGCCATCAGGATAAATTTTCCCCAAATCTTGAGTCTCAATAAAGGAGCAAGAATTAAGATTAGCCAAATCGATCACATTAACGCCTCCACTTCTTCCAGCTTTTTCATACGAAAATGGGTCATAGGCATCACGAATCATAATTTTCATCCAGGCTGGTGTTTCAAATAGGCTATCTCCTTTGCTGTAGCCTTGCGATAAGAGTTCTGTCATGCCATATTCCGAATGGATCTTTTTAACTCCCAGACGAGAGGTAAAAACAGCATGTAACTCTTCACGTGTCATTTCCTTGCGGCGACCTTTCATCCCACCTGTCTCCATCACAATAACATCGCCTAAATCGAGTTGATGATTTTCTGCTAATTCGAGTAATGCAAAACTAACACCCAACAATAAAACCTTTTGATTTTGGGCTTTTAATTCTTCAAGATGAACTATCAATTCTTCATGATTATTCAGGTAAAATCCTGATTTAGGATGATTGCTATCTTTAATCAATTTCTCCATCATGTAAATTAATGAAGAGCCTTCACGCTCAAGATAAGATGGTAACAGGGCTAGAATGCAATAATCTTTTACAGAGCCATAAAAAGCTTCAAATCCTTTTGTGAAACTATCCTCATAAATACCTAAATCTGGCACATAATGACGTGAAGTTAAATTCCCCGTTGTTCCACTACTGGTAAAAATAGCTTTAGCCTCATCAGTTGTTGAAACAACCTTATGTGATTTAAAAAACTCTATCGGTAGAAAGGGTATTTCTTCAAGACAGCCTACAGTGTTTACATCAATATTCAGCAGTTCAATATATCGGGCGTAAACCGGATTATTTGATGCTTGAAACCGAAATACCTTAAGTGCTATGGAGATAAATTCTTCATCTATTTTAATCTCAAATATATTATCCTTACAAATCATTTGTTTCGCTCTACTTAAATTACTTTTAACCAGACAAAGTTAGCGGAAATTCTAATCGAAATAAAGTCGTGGTGATGGTTTAGGATGAATCGTCATACTTATTTCTGAACTATCCACTGAACAATCATTACTATCAGTAATTTTTACTTTGACGCTATCCCCATCAATAAGATTTGATATTGTAAATGTATTTCCCGAAACGCCAGCTGTTATTTCAACATTGTTCACAAAGAATTTGTATTGATAACCAGCACTCCCTCCCGAAGCATTTGCTGTAAAAATAGTATCTTCAGAATCACAAACTTCATTTCCTGCAGGTCCACTTATTGAAACAGATAAATTTGTACTAACTGAAATTTGTACAATCTTAGAAAGAATGTTTCCATGAATATCTTCAGCAGTCCAGGTTACATCCGTAGTTCCTATAGGAAAGCTTTTACCATTCAAGCTTGTTCCTCCTCCATCATAATCGTGCGAAAAGGATTGAATCCCACAATTATCAGTCACTGTAAGGTCAAAACTTGTTCCACTAACCAAATATTCACATCCTGAATTATTAGGATTAAGATTACGGTCAGCAGTATTATTAAATACAGGGTCCTGACCATCACTTACAGTTACGGTAAAACTTGATTGTATAGGTCCATTCCCGGATGCATCAGTATACTCGTAAGTCACAGTAGTGTTTCCCACAGGGAAGTTCGAACCACTTGATAATCCTACAATTAAAGTTCCGTTTTGATCCCCGTCACAATTATCCGTGAATATTGGGCCTGTATAATTTACTACAGCTCCACATATTCCAGCTTCGGCAGTAATTGTGGTATCAGCTTGACTTGTTTTAATTGTAGGGTTGCTATTATCTAAAATGGTGATATCAGTTGTACAAGTTGTACTCGATAGATCCTCGTCAGTTACTGTTAAGATTACCGTTACGATTCCTTTATCCGAGCAATCGAAAGTATTGGGAGAAACAGATAAACTCACTGTTCCACCATCGCTGTCATCATTTGATCCATTGTCTATTTCGGCAGGTGTTAATGTATAGGATCCTGAAGCATCCAAGTAAATGCTTACGCCACTTTTACAAATGGCTACAGGTGGGTCATTATCTACAGTTACATTAATTGAAACAGTTGCTGTATTTGATTCAGCACCTGAATTGTCTTTTATAGTGTAAGTAAAACTATCAGCACCTGTAAAATTATTATTTGGTGTATAGGTTACTTCACCGGTAACAAAATTTTGCGAGAGACTTCCATTTGCCGGACCGGATTTAATCAGAACACTTGCCTTATCTATGGTTTGATTGCCATCAATGTCGGTATCGTTTGCCAGAACATCAATCGTAACGGCTGTATCTTCATTTGTTGAAGTATTATCATTATTTGCAACTGGCGCAGCATCATTATTAAAAATTACGTTTATGCTTGCACTTGCCTGTACTGCATCTCCATTTCCATCCGTTAGTTTATAGGTGAATCCATCCGACCCAAAATATTCTGAATTTGGGGTATAGGTAAATGTACCATCAGCATTAAGCGTAAGGCTACCGTTACTCACATCGCTAACCAAAGAGTAGGTAATTGGCAGATCAAATAAATTCTGGTCATTGCTACTCACATCATCACTAAGAGCTGTGTCTTCAGGAGTTGAATAAGTATCATTATTAGCAATTGGTAAATCATTCATTGGATTTACTGTGATCGAAACAGTTGCTGTAGATTGATCTCCATCAACATCTTCAATTGTATATTGAAATGAGTCGTTACCATTATAATTGGCATTTGGTGTGTAAGTAAAACTGCCATCATTGTTAATTACCAGATTCCCATCTGTTGGATTAGTATTGTTGATCACCAATACAGGAGGATCTCCAAGTCCAAGATCATTGGTCATTACATTGTTTGTTAAAACATCATCTTCATCAACTGTAAAGTTGTCATTACGAGCATCTGGCGTGTCATCATCATCAATGATGGTTCCTGTAGCTTGTCCGAGACCTATGTCAACTTGGCTTGGAGGATTTCCAATTTCTACAGTAAAAGATTCATTTTCTTCTTCCTCGGTGTCTTGGGTTGTTGAGATACCGAGTGTCATGCTTGATTGATTTGCAGGCAAGGTAATTGATGTCCAGCCACTACCAGTAAAATCGGAAGAAGCATTGGCTGTCCCATTTACGGTTCTGTAATCGAAAGTAATATCCGAACTTTTTACAGGGCTTACCGTTATCGTAAAATTTATGGTGTTTCCTTCAGTTGCTGATGCATTTGAAATTGATAGTGTAGGATTTCCTTCATTGTCTAAAATTGTTCCATTTGCTGAGGTATTTCCAAGTACAGCATTACTAACAGATGAAAAATTAACAACAAAGGCTTCGGTTTGCTCATTTGCATTATCATCATTGGTAATAAAGGCCGGAAAGTTGACAGATGTACTTCCTGCTGGTATCGTAATTGTCCCACTGGAGAAAGAACTATAGTTTACAAAATCATTTTGTTTTGCATTGCTGGGACCATTACTTAGTACAATTTGATAATCGAAAGTAATATCAACATCAGCAATATGATTGATTACTGCTTGAAACACAATATTAGTTCCTTCAATTTCACTGACATCGCTTACAGTAATTGTTGGACTTGATTCATTATCGATTATAGATATGCTGGCATTGATATTTCCAGCAGTAGCATTATTAAGATTACTTAATTGGAAACTGAAGTTTTCATTTGATCCTGGTTCATATATGTTGTCATCAATTATCGAGATACTGACGGTTTTATCTTTTTCTCCCGGAGCAAAACTGATGCTTCCACTGTAGATTGCTGAAGTGTAATCTTCGGGGTGGGTGGCTGTATTGTCAGTTAAGGTGTAATTTGTGCTTACAGTTTTACCACTTTCGGTATTTAAGCTAACAGGTAAGTTTACTGTTCCTGCATCTTCATCAAAACTTTGATCATTAACAGTGATTGTTGGAAGTGGGTCGTTATCATCCTGAATGGTAACCGTTCCTGATAGAATACTTTCTACAGCTTCCTCTACATTGCTAATTGTGAAGGTAAAATCTTCATCATTTTCATTCAAAATATCATTAGTTATAGGAACCAATATATCCACGTAGCTATCTCCAGATGATATTGTTGCCGATCCGCTTTTTGGCGTGTAGTCTTTTCCACTAGCTGCAGAACCTGCAGTTGTTTGATAATCAAATGTAACATCAACATTATCAGAAGCCAACCAAGGATGTGAGAGTTCTATTCGCAAAGCGGCATTTAAATCTGTTCCTTCCGTAACGGTAACATTTGTTGATGTGACTGATAAGCATGGGAGAATTCTAATCTCATTTGAAGGGAAAGATTCCGTAGATGAAGCACCGCAGGGAGACAAACCAGTTACTTTATATCTGCCTGGCTCAGAAGGTTCGTAAGTAGCATCATCATTAGCAGAAACAAGAACACCATCTTTGTACCAGTTGTAGTTTGTAAAACCAGATGCTGTTAAAACAACATTATCACCACACAAGCCTTGTTCTGCAATTTCAGGATTTTGATCAATTTGAGGTATATCTCCAAAACCTGAGAAAAAACCACCACCACCTACATTATTACTTTCAACAGCAAGCATTGCATTTAATGCTCCCGTAGAAGATATGTCAAAAATCCAATTGGAGCCTTTCTCATATATATCCTTAATAAGCTCAGATCTAGGAATATTGTAGGTTTCCCAATAGGGATTCCCCGGAACTGATTTTCTGTAAGTCGATGCATTTTGAAGATTTACTCCATTTAGTTTAATTTGTGAGCCTTCTTGGGTAACTAGCTTTAAAATAGGATTTACACCTAAGCTGGAAAGTTTGTTTGCAAAAGCTACGGTTACCTCTTTATCCGCAGTACATTTTAACGGAGGAATAAAACACAAACCAGCGGTTTGTTTTTTATTGGCACCGGAAAGGGTTTGATAGACAAAAACTTTTTTATCACCATGAATATATATATTCCCATCAGTAGTATTACTAAAATCATTGATACTGGTAAAGAAATAATCTCCAGCATTTACTAACGTTTTTGTTTTAGTATTGTTCTTATAGGTTACTACAGTATTTGCTTCCGTTGCAACAACCAAAGCTCTTTCGTTGTGTTGAGCTCCTCCACTTCTTCCTTCTCCCTTAATTAAAATGTATTCATCACCAACAACATCTGTTGGGACCAATTGATCAAATCCAACATCACGTCCGGGATTAGAGTTTCCATAACCTGAAGCACACCATGAACCAGAACTTACTGCAATAGGTTTATTGGAAGTTATGTGAGTTCCGTTTACCACATTCAGATCTTTAGTTGAGCCTTGTTGTGATTTAATCTGATTCACACTAACGCCAACAACTACCGATTGTCCTTTGTTTAAGCTTATTGTAAAGGTATGTGACGTTTGTCCTGAAAAAAGAATATTAGAATTATCAAACGTAACATTGGTATTGTTTTCAGTCGCCATCACACCTATAAAATGTCCGTTTTGACTATCATACCCGCCTACAGAGGAGTACATATGACCACTATAAAAATTAGTTCCAAATGCAGTTGTACCTTTCGAGGTAAGTAAATCTCCTTGTGCGCCAGATTTTTGTTGGATATTGACAAAGAATTTTTTTGAACCTGAGACAATTAGCCCTTCAATATCCAAAACATTATTCAATTGTGTTGTGCCAACTACCCCCTGTGAACCTAAGCCAGTTGCAGGTGTATTGTTTGAACTTGATGTATAAGCAGAATAATTTAAACTAATTTTTTGAGGGCTCGAACTTGATAAACTTACAGTTCTCGTAAAGGTGCCATCATTGTTTCTTATCGTTACATTAAAAGCTGTTGATTCCGTAGTTGTCAACACCATTTGGTGATCCTGTACATTCGAAGATGAACTAGTAAACGAACACATGGGTGGAATATAGTGTAAGCTGTCAACTTGGGCATGCGTTTTTTCTATTACAAATAGTAAAAAAAAGATGCTTATTGTTAAAACATATAGGTGTAGATTTCTTTTCATACTTTATATTATATGTTGGACACTACAAATTACGAAAATATACTTAAAATATTTAACATCTATTAACGTTAATCAAAAAAAGCAGTCCACTTGGACTGCTTTCTGTACCTATAAAAATTTTAATGGATTATCCTCTAATAGCTTTTACACCTGGTAATTCTTTACCTTCAATGTATTCTAGAAGTGCACCACCACCTGTTGATACATAACTGACTTTATCAGCAAGCTTATATTTATTAATTGCTGCAACAGAATCACCTCCTCCAATTAATGAGAAAGCACCTTTTTCAGTTGCTGTTACAATAGCATCAGCAATAGCTTTAGTTCCTTTAGCGAAAGTGTCCATTTCGAATACACCCACAGGGCCATTCCAAAGAATAGTTTTTGATTCAGCAATAACTTTGAAGAAATTATTAGCCGATTCATCAGCAATATCTAATCCCATCCATCCTTCAGGAATCTCATGTACAGCACAAACTTTAGTATTTGCATCATTTGAGAAATCATCAGCAACCAAAGCATCAGTAGCTAAGTGAAGCTTTACATTATTCTCTTCTGCTTTTGCCAGAATTTCTCTTGCAACTTCAAGTTTATCATCTTCACACAAAGAATTACCAATATTACCACCCATTGCTTTCACAAAAGTGTAAGTCATACCACCACCAATAATCAAGTGATCAACCTGTGACATTAAAGTCTGAATGATTTCAATTTTTGATGAAACTTTGGCTCCCCCCATAATTGCAGTTAATGGACGCTTAGTATCTTTCAATACCTTATCAACACTTGATAGTTCACCTTCCATTACATATCCGAAAAGTTTGGCTTCAGGGAAAAATTTAGCAATAACAGCAGTAGAAGCGTGAGCACGGTGAGCAGTTCCAAAAGCATCATTAATCCAAAGGTCAGCCAAATCAGCTAATTTCTTAGCGAATGCCTCATCACCTTTTTTCTCCTCATCGTAATAACGAAGGTTTTCAAGTAAAAGAACTTCACCTGGCTTCAATTCTGCAGCCATTGTTCTAGCACTTTCACCAATACAATCATCAGCAAACTTAACTTCAACACCAATCGATTTTGACAAGTGAGCAACAATATGCTTTAATGAAAACTTTTCATCTTTTCCCTTTGGACGACCTAGGTGAGACATTAAAATTGCTGAACCATTACCCTCTAATACTTTCTTGATAGTAGGCAATGCAGCACGGATACGAGTATCATCAGTAATTTCGAATTGCTCGTTTAAAGGCACATTAAAGTCTACACGAATAATAGCCTTCTTATCTGAAAAATTGTATGAATCAATAGCTTGCATGATATAATTATATTTAGTTTTTTTTCTGCCAAACAAAGTTACACTATTATCTTTTCTACAACAAAGATTGCCAAATATATAAACTCAAAAAACTATAAATAAGATAGATAGAGCGGGATTATGTCTCATCCTGTAACGATTGCATAAAGATCTCAATTTTAGAATTTTAGTTCTAAAACGTCATTTTTTCAATTGAAAATTCAGCTTGCTATATTTTTTGCCATTAACCTGAATTTCTATTTCATGAAGCCCTTCATAGTATTTTCTAGTAGAAATGGCTTTAAATGAAAGTTTCTTCTTAAAATTGAATTTTTCTTTAGCTGGCAACTTCTTTTTTGACAGTTTAAATACCTTAGGAGCTGTCTTGCCATTAGCTTTCATATAATGGACAATAAAATCAACCATCAGGTTTTGTTCTTCACCCGCCTTTGAGATCAGCTCAAATGAAAATTCAATTTCATCACCCATTTTGCATACCTCTTTATTCACTTTCAAATTTTCAAGTGAAATTTTCACATCAACAGGATAGCCTAATAATTCAAGAGCTTCAGGTATACCTTGCTTTAAAAGGGTACGCGATGCATGAGAAATAATCCACTGTGTCCCTTTATTTTCAATCTCCTTCCATCGCTTAAGTATTTTAATAACCAATTGAGGGTGATCTTTTGCAATATCATTCAAATTATTGGCAACCGATCTTCGAACATACAATTCAGGATCTGTTTTTAATCCTTCGAGTAATTTTATAACTGGCTTGGGATCATTTATAAACTCTCTTAAGACTGATGACCATGGCAAACGTGATCGTGTTCCTTCTGAAACTAATCTTCTAACATGTACATTTTCATCAACCGACCATTGATAAAGGTATTCAAATGTTCTATCAGGATATTTACGGATAAATGGACGAATAGCATCTTCAGAAGTAAAACGCTTGGTTATTTCAATTAGAGCTTTCATAGAAATTTCAAAATCATGCTCTTCTAATCCGAACGTAGAAACATATTTTCCAATTGGCATAAAATAGAAACCTTCAAATCCTGTCATTTCACTGGTTTCAACAACCTTATCGAAAGTTGATAGAAGTAATTCTATTGCTTCATTATAATTCTCAGGAAGATATATCTTGAGCTTATCACATATGAGCTGAGATCGTTCGGACAAACTCAAAGGTTCCAATTTGCTAATAATATCATTAGAAAAAGATTTATCTTCAAATTGAGACCAAACAGCTTTGATTCTAGCTCCCATTCTTTCAACTAAATCAGCATTAAAAACATCCTTAAATAAAAAGCCCTCTTCCATAATTTATATATTTTACATTTCGAATATTGCCAAATACTCCCACAAATAGAAAATTCTATTTCTTCTGGCTCCTGCCATTTCCTTAATAAAACCAACTTCGTCCAATTCTTTCACCAGTTGATTTGCTGATTGAAAACTCAACTGCATCTCTTCCTTTATTTCATTAACTGAAAGATAAGGTCTTGAATAAAATATTTGCAATAATTGCTTTGCTGAAGGGTGTCTCTTTTTTCCTAATTTTGTCTCAATTCTTTCCTGATAAGTATTTTTGAGTTTCTGCAGCTCGTCCAATTTTTCTATGCAAAATGTAGCTGTTTCATTCATTCCTGTGATAAAAAATCGAATCCATTGTTCAACATCATTTCTCGATCGAATCAAATTCAGACGATGATAATACTCCAATCGATTCTTTTCGAAAAAAGCAGAAAGGCAAAAAATTGGCTTCGACAAAAAATTCAAACTAATTAACTCCAATAGAATAAGAGTACGAGCCGTTCGCCCATTTCCATCCAGGAAAGGAAGTATGGTCTCGAACTGACAAAGTGAAATCGCCATCTTAATAAGATAAGGCAGCTCGAGATCCTCATTACGCCAAAACCACTTAGCATCATTAATCAATATTTTCAAGTCATGCTTGCTGGGCGGCGTGTATTTTGAACCAGATGATTTTTGCTGCTTATTGTCTTTTGCATTATACTTCATTCGTAGCTTCCCTGCTGTCTCTTCTTCTTTGGGTAAATCAGCATATAGCATACGATGTGTTTCCTTTACCATATGCAAGGTTAGTGGGAATTTTTCAAGCTCTTTAACTGCCCAATCAATAGAATTTATATAATTTGTCACTTGCTTATGAGCAATAAGGCTTCTATAACCTTTAGATGCAGAAGGTAAAAAAGCCTGAGTCATATTTGAACGAATACCTTCCATCATATTCGAAGCAGTAACTTCAATAGCTGTAAACATAGGAAGATGCAGATCGATATCCTTAAAATATTTACAATAAGCATTCAACTCACCAAGGCGGTGCATACAGGACTCAAGCATGATATTTATTTGCTTATCCTGCCATTCAAAGGAACGATTAATTAGAAAAGATGATGTACTCTTGTATCCTTCTCTATGACTTTGATTAACAAAATTCCCTTTATCTCTCATATTAAACTTATCGTTCATAAAATTGAATAAAAACTCCTTATTGAGGTAAAAATACTAATAATTTAATAAGATGAAAAGGTCCGATTTAATACAAATTTATTTCTTTAAAATTATGATCTACTGTAAGTATCATAAAATCAAGTCTTCCACAAAGTCAGGATTTAGTTTAACTCCTAAACATTCTTTCGAAAATTAGATTAAGTCTATATTGGCGGCGAATTTTAAAACTTCAATTCTATGTTAAGAAAAATTTATTTAGCAATAGCTCTTATTGCTTTCACTTATAGCGTAAAAGCTGAAGGCTATGCCGTAAATGTTCAGGGCGCAAAACAAACCGGTATGGGACATGTTGGTGTTGCCATCAACTGGGATGCAAGTAGTATGCAGTTTAATCCTGGGGCACTTGCAACTCTAGATGCAAAATATTCTCTATCTATGGGAGGTAGTTTAGTTTGGTCAAATACTGATTATACTCACCCTTCAAATTCGGCTTTAAACACTGAAACTGATAACCCAATTGCTACACCATTTTATCTTTATGGATCAGCTAAATTAAATGATAAATTAGCTGTTGGATTAGCTGTATATACGCCTTTTGGTAGTTCTAATATTTGGGGCGATAACTGGGCAGGTAAATATTTGATTCAGGAAATTACGATGAAATCCATTTATATCCAACCAACTGTTTCATATAAAGTGAACGATTGGATGTCTGTTGGTGCTGGCTTAAATATCGTTTATGGTGACTTTAAATTAAATAAAGCATTTCCTATTATGAATCCTGCAGATGGATCATATATTACTGATGGGGGAGCTGAGTTAAGTGGTAACACAGTAAAATATGGTTATAACTTAGGTATCTTCTTACAACCAACTGAAAAACTAAACATTGGTATTTCATACCGTTCTAAAGTTGATATTGAATTAGATGATAGCGAAGGTGAGGGCGAATTTTCTTTCCCATCAACTGTACCTCCTGCATTAGTTGCCGGGTACAATGCCTTGGGTGTTAAGGATGGTTCTTTCACTGCAACACTTCCATTACCTGCTAGCTTAAATGTAGGGCTTGCTTATCAGATCGATGAAAAGTGGTTGGTATCTGCTGATGTAAATTTCGTTGAATGGTCTGTTTACAAAAAGCTTGAATTTATTTCAAAAGATGCAGCAGCTCTTAATTCTTTAAATAAAAGAGAATGGGATAATTCTATAACCTATAGAATTGGTGCTCAATACTCGGCTAATGAGAAATTAGATCTACGTGCTGGTTTTTATTATGACGAAACACCAACAAATGATAAATATTATGCTCCTGAAACTCCTGGCGCGAACAAAATTGGTATAACAGGTGGTTTTTCTTATTTACTAAATGAGAAGTTCAGTATTGATGCTGCTTTCATTTACTCAAAAGGTGAAAAAAGAAAAGCATTTGATACAAATACAAACTCACAAGGTTTTGGTGGTGAATATCAAAATACAGCTTTTATACCAAGCATAGGTATTACTTACAACTTCTAGAAAACTCAACTTCTAGGGAAGGAGCTATCTTTATGGTAGCTCTTTTTTTATACCCTAATTTTTAGAACATGCTTGATGGCATGAGAAAACCCACTTTCATCAACAGTTTCTGATATGGTATATTTCTCTTTTAACTCCTTTGGTGCGTTAGCTACAACAAAAGGATATTTACACCATTCCAGCAGATCTAAATCATTATAGTCATTTCCTATTGCCATAGATAAGGACGAATCAATATTTAACTCTTCACAAAGCCATTCTGCACCAAAAGCTTTGGAAATATGCTTTGGGAAGATTTCCATCCAAATGGATTCATGATCTAAAGGAGAAGTTGCTCTAATAATTTTCACATTCTCAAATCTCGATTTCAACTCATTATAACCATTCACACAATTAGAAAGGATAACGATCAGTTGACATGCATCTAAACGAGTATCTTCAATACAACTTATTGGTTTAGCAAATGGCTTATATAAACTTAAACGTCTGTCAAAATCAGAATTCAAATTTCCTGAACGATAATAAGCAAAATGGTGATTATTAGGAATTGGATCTTGAATCATAAAATCAAGCTTCAACTTCATTAATTCAGAAGAAAGTTCATGCACCAAATCAGAATCGAGATGTTGTGAAAAAATCAACTCTTTCTTTTCCCAATGATAAATTCCTGCTCCCGATGCAAAAATCAAATAATCGATAGGAAAATCTGAAGGAAGTACAGATAATGCCGAATAAAGATTTCGACCAGTTGCAATTACTCTGGTAATGCCTTCTTTCTTTAGAGTATCCAGAGTATTCAGATCAGTTTCACTTATTTTGCCTTGAGCCGGTAAAAGCGTTCCATCCAAATCAGTAATTACAATTTTAAGCTTCTTGTTCATATTTTACCTTTCTTAAAAATCAAAATCTAAGATAAAGAATTAGTTTGGCTAAATAATAAGAGAAAACGAAAGTCTTGATCAAAAAAAAGCGACACCCTTAGGTATCGCTTTTAAATCTATCTATATGATATTTTTTATTCTACTGTAACAGACTTTGCCAAGTTTCTTGGCTGATCCACATTACAACCTCTCAATACCGCAATGTAGTATGAAATCAATTGGAATGGAATAACTGTCAACAATGGAGCCAAAGCCTCTAATGTTTCCGGAATTTCAATCACATGATCAGCCATTCCTGTTATCACAGTATCACCTTCGGTAACAATTGCAATAACATGACCTTTACGAGCTTTCACTTCCTGAATATTACTTACAATCTTCTCGTAAGATTTATCTTTGGTCGCTGCTACAAAAACAGGCATTTGCTCATCGATAAGAGCAATAGGACCATGTTTCATCTCAGCCGCAGGATACCCCTCTGCGTGGATGTAAGAAATCTCTTTCAACTTAAGAGCTCCTTCCAATGCAACCGGGAAAAGATAACCTCTTCCTAAATATAATGCATTAGTTGACTCAACATATTTTGTAGAAAGCTCTTTTATAGCTTCACTCTTATCCAGAATAGTTTGAATCTTCTCTGGTAAGCAAGCTAGTTCGTCAATATGTTTCTCGTACTCTTCCTTAGAAAGTGTGCCTTTTCTATAACCAACTAACATAGCCATCATAGTCAAAACAGTTACCTGTGCAGTAAATGCTTTAGTTGATGCAACACCAATCTCCGGTCCGGCATGTGTATAAACACCTGCATCAGTATTTCTAGGAATACTAGAACCAACAACATTACAAATACCCAAAACTGTTGCTCCAGCTTGCTTAGCAAGGTTGATAGCAGCTAAAGTATCAGCTGTCTCACCACTTTGACTAATTGCCAATACAATATCGTCCTTATAAATAACTGGATTTCTATATCGGAATTCTGAAGCATATTCAACTTCAACCGGAACTCTGGCAAACTCTTCAAATAGGTATTCACCTACCATTCCTGCATGCCACGAAGTACCACAACCAATAATAAGGATGCGACGCGCTTCAACTAATTTTGGAATAACTTCCTGTATACCTCCTAAAAAGAGTTCCTTAGATTTAGGTATAACACGCCCACGGAAAGTATCTTTAATAGATTGAGTTTGTTCGAAGATCTCCTTTAACATGAAGTGTTCGTAACCATTCTTCTCAATTTGTTCAATATCCAAATCTAATTCTTGAATATGCGGTGTTAATTTGTCGTTGTGAATTGTTTTTAAAGTCAACTCATCACGACTAATGATAGCAACATCATCATCGTTTAAGTATATTACACTTTGAGTATATTCAATAATAGGCGTTGCATCAGAAGCTAAAAAGTACTCCCCTTTTCCAACACCAATTACAAGTGGGCTACCTTTACGAGCAGCAACCAATTGATCTGGCTCATCTTCACAAATTACCACTAATCCATAAGCACCAACTACTTTTGATAGAGCTAAACGTACTGCCATTTCAGCAGTAACATTCCCTTTTAAGTATATATACTCAATTAGGTTAGCTAAAACTTCAGTATCGGTATCACTCTCAAATTTATAACCTCTACGAATTAGTTTTTCCTTTAATGGAGCATAATTCTCAATAATCCCATTGTGAATAATTACAAACTTATTATTCATCGAACGGTGAGGATGAGCATTCTGATCGTTAGGCTCACCATGTGTTGCCCAACGTGTATGACCAATACCTATATGTCCGGAAGTATCCAGACCAGAAACATGATTTTCTAAATCCTGAACTTTTCCTTTACATTTAAAAACATTCGTTGTTTCAGTTCTAAGAGCAATTCCTGCAGAATCGTAACCTCTATACTCAAGTCTTTTCAATCCATTTACCAGAATAGGATAAGCATCCCTTTTTCCAATATATCCAACTATTCCACACATAGTATAAATATTTTTTAAGGTTCCAATTTTAGGACTAAAGTCCCTATTTCTTTTATCAATTAATCTGAAACTAAAGGGAGTAAAAAACCTTTTGTTTCAGCAAATAATCATAATTTCATTCAAATATACTCGAAGGATTTTTCACAAGCAAAAATAAACTGCCTAAAAAAAAAGTGAGTCTCTAACAAACGTTAAAAACTCACCTTTTAGTATTTTTTTTAATGCTTAATTATTCAGTAACCAAGCTATCGTATAGTTCAGAGTAAGCCTGAACATACTCTTCTCCATTCTTATATTCCATAAAGGTCTTTCCTGAAGATTTAGCATATGCCAGAAGATCTTCATTTATTGATTCACTTCCCATAATAACAGCATCAGACCAATCAATAGCCAATTTGTTAATTGCTAAATAGTCAGCATTTTCAAGAATCTTTACATCTTCAGATTCAACACCTTCTATAAGTGATTTCTCTGCAAAATCTTTGCTAAATGTTGATGAGAACTCATCATTATACATTGAGAATACAACTTTAGTATCGGTGAACAATGGGTCCTCGTTGAATGCTTTTTTAAGATATAATGGTAAAAGTCCGGTAAACCATCCTTGACAATGAACCACATCCGGAGCCCAACGTAGTTTCTTCACAGTTTCTAAAACACCACGTGCGAAGAAAATAGCTCTCTCATCATTATCAGTAAAAGCCTGACCTTCATCATCAAGTAATACTTTCTTACGATGGAAGTAATCTTCGTTGTCGATAAAATAAACCTGCATTCGCGCAGCCTGAATTGAAGCAACCTTTATAATCAATGGGTGATCGGTATCATCAATAATCAAATTCATACCTGATAAACGAATAACCTCGTGTAGCTGATTTCTTCTTTCGTTGATACAGCCATATCTTGGCATAAATGTTCTTATTTCTTTTCCTTTTTCTTGGATTCCTTGTGGCAAATGTCTTCCGACTTTAGACATCTCAGATTCAGGAAGGTAAGGCATTATCTCTTGTGATACAAAAAGTACTTTAGTCTTTTCCATGTGATCGCTTATATTGTAATACAGATTATCCGTGCAAAATTAAGAAAATAATTTGTAATACTTCTACTTAAGCGTATCTAAAACGTCTAGTGTACAATTAAATGACCTCTTATTGGATTTCGTATTTATTAATTTTATTTATTTGCACTTCCATTCAGGTTGATTTTTAAACAAAAAAAAATCATTTCTACCTGACTGATAATCTAATAATGAGACTAATAACTAACTTATTGTTATCGAATAATCATTTTTTTTATTGGATATAAATAACATGTAAAGTTGCCTGTATATTGGGCAAGAGAAAAAATAATGATGCAAATAGTTAAATTAATTGCTGAAACACGTTCTATTATCGGTCAACATAAAGCCGATGGGAAACGTATTGGTTTTGTTCCAACTATGGGAGCTCTTCACAAAGGACACTTGTCTTTAGTTGAACAATCGAAAGAAAACAACGATATAACTGTTGTAAGTATCTTTGTAAATCCTACTCAATTTAATAATCCTAATGATTTAAAAACTTATCCTCGAATCTTAGATAAGGATCTGGAAATGTTATCTGAATTCGAACCAGATTTAATCTTTATTCCAGAAGTTGAGGAAGTTTATCCGGAGCCTGATACACGTATTTTTGACTTTGGTGAGCTTGAACAGGTAATGGAAGGGAAAAATCGTCCGGGGCATTTTAATGGTGTTGCACAGGTTGTGAGCAAACTTTTCAGCTATATTAATCCTGATAATGCCTATTTTGGACAAAAAGATTTCCAACAAGTTGCTGTTATTAAGCAGATGACAAAAAATCTTAAACTAGACATAAATATAGTACCATGTCCCATTATTAGAGAGGTAGATGGACTAGCAATGAGTTCAAGGAATATGCTACTTTCAGAACTTGAACGAAAAAATGCTGGAAAAATATCTGAAACTTTATTTAAAGCTTGTAACTTAGTGCCCGATTTTGGCGTATCCCAATTAAAAGAGTGGGTTGTAACCGAGATTAATAATAATGCTTATCTGGAAGTTGAATACTTTGAGATTGTTGATGATACGAGTTTAAAATCCATTGAAAAATGGGAAGATTCGAATAATCGAATTGCTTGTATCACTGTTCAAGTAGGAAAAGTGAGACTAATAGATAATATTTCTTTATAATATTTAGTTTTAAGCGACATGTATATTGAAGTTTGCAAATCGAAGATTCACAAAGCATCGGTAACCAGTGCGAATCTACAATATGTTGGATCAGTAACCATTGACGAAGATTTAATGGATGCAGCCAACCTTATTGAAAACGAAAAAGTGCAGATTGTTAACGTTAACAATGGCGAGCGCCTGGAAACCTATATCATCCGGGGAGAAAGAGGTTCTGGCACTATTTGTTTAAATGGTCCTGCTGCTCGTAAGTGCGCTGTAGGCGATGTGGTAATTATCATTTCTTATGCCTCAATGGAATTTGAAGAAGCTAAGACTTGGGAACCTGCTTTGGTTTTCCCCGATACTGAAACCAATAAATTGATCTAGAAAATCAATTTAAGATACACACAAGGCTGTTCGTTTAGAGCAGCCTTTTTTCTTTGGTGTCCATAGCTATAATGATTAACTTCCCCTGAATTTTAAAATTAACTTGAATCATCTGATTCAATTCTTCAAAAAAAATATGAACAAGCTCGAAATAATAAAGAACAAAATATTTACCGATAAAAACGATGCATTCGCGACTTTGCAAACCTGGCGATTTAAAGAGGAGAAAATTGTTTTTACAAACGGCTGTTTTGATATTGTACATCGCGGTCATTTGGAATACTTAGCAGAAGCTTCAAACCTGGGGCATAAATTGGTCATGGGATTAAATACAGATGCTTCAGTTCAACGATTGAAAGGTCCTAACCGCCCTATTAACGATGAGTATTCTCGTGCTTTACTTCTTGCATCTTTAGGTTTTATCGATATGGTTGTGTTCTTCGATGAAGAAACGCCTTACGATTTGATTAAGTTTATTCAACCAGACATATTAGTTAAAGGAAGCGATTACAATGCTGAAGATATTGTTGGTTACGATATCGTAAAAGCCAAGGGTGGTGAGATTATTACTTTAGATTTTATCGAAGGGTTTTCTTCAACCGGAATCATTAATAAAATCATCAACACTCACTAACAAAATATTGATTTAAGATTTACGGATGACCTTCTTTATCCTTTTCCACTTTAACCTTAATCCTTAACCAACTATGCCTCCAAAAACTAAAACAGCTTTTTTCTGTCAGAATTGTGGTGTTGAATCGCCCAAATGGGTTGGTAAATGTCCATCGTGTAACGAATGGAATACCTTTGTTGAAGAGGTTATTGTAAAAGCGAATCCGAAGCAAACCGTCGGAACGAACGGACAAGCACCCAATAAACCACAAAAAATATCTGAAATTGTTACGTCGGAGGAAAAACGTTACGATACTCAAAATGCAGAGCTTAACCGAGTTTTGGGTGGAGGGCTTGTGCCGGGGTCAATGGTTCTTATTGGAGGAGAACCAGGTATCGGGAAATCAACCCTCGCCTTACAGATTGCTTTACACTTAAAAAACCGTACAACGCTTTATATTTCCGGCGAGGAAAGTGCTCAGCAGATTAAACTTCGAGGAAACAGATTAAAATCGGATAATGATAAGTGTTTAATCGTAAGTGAAACATCAATGGAGAATATTTTTTCTCACATCAAAAACACCAAACCTGATGTTTTAGTCATTGATTCCATTCAAACCTTAGGCACACAAAATATTGACTCAGCACCCGGATCTATCTCTCAAATTAGAGAATGTACCACTCAGTTGTTACACTTTGCAAAAGAATCATCGGTTCCTGTCCTGTTGATTGGACATATAACCAAGGATGGAAACTTGGCTGGTCCAAAAATTTTAGAACATATTGTCGATACAGTCTTGCAATTCGAGGGCGATCAAAATCATATGTACCGTATTCTTCGCGCAACTAAAAACCGTTTTGGATCAACTTCTGAAATGGGTATTTACGAGATGCGTAGCGATGGTTTGAGAGAAGTCAGCAATCCATCTGAACTTCTGCTTTCGTCAAACGAAGAGAGTTTGAGTGGTGTTGCAATCTCTGCATCGATGGAAGGTATGCGCCCTTTCCTTATCGAAGTACAAGCCTTAGTGAGTACTGCCGCTTATGGCACACCACAACGCTCGTCAACAGGTTTCGACCTTAGGCGATTAAATATGTTACTGGCTGTTTTAGAGAAGCGTGCAGGCTTCCGAATCGGAACCAAAGATGTTTTCTTAAATATTGCAGGTGGTATCAAAGTCAACGACCCCGCTATCGATTTAGCTGTGATTATTGCCGTTCTTTCATCGAGTATGGATATATCACTTCCAAAGGAGGTTTGCTTTGCAGGAGAAATTGGCTTATCGAGTGAAATTCGACCTGTTAACCGAATCGATCAACGAATTTCGGAAGCTGAAAAGCTTGGGTTCAAACATATCTTTATTCCTAAAAATAATTCTAAGGGATTAGATACTTCAAAGTTTAAAATCAAAATTCACTTTGTCAGTAAAGTTGGACAAGTCTTCCAAACCTTGTTCAAGCAATAAATACATTTCATAAAAAGGCTTCAAGCACAATGCTCGAAGCCTTTTTTATTTTTAATTATTCACATAATTACACAATTTCCAGGATTATAAGAATTTACATTCTTCGAGAATGAAGTTTTATAGACATTGAATTTATAAACTCATTCAAGTGCTTCTCCCCAAATAAATATGTCAATTATGCGAATTATGTCATTTTGTGCATTTTATCTTTTAAGAAGGTCAAATACACGTTTTAAAAACTAAGCTAAAACAAAATCCAGTTGCTTAGCAGCCAAGTTTGCTTTTGTAACAAGTATCTTCACCTCATCGCCTAATTGGTATATTTTTCTGTGATGACGACCAACAATACAGTAGTTCTCTTCGTCAAACTCATAATAATCATCCTCCAGCTCACGAATAGAAACCATTCCCTCACACTTGTTGTCATTCAGTTCTACGTAGAATCCCCATTCAGTAACGCCCGAAATGGTTCCTTCAAATTCCTCACCCACATTGTCGATCATAAACTCAACTTGCTTGTACTTGATTGAGGAACGTTCTGCCTGAGCAGCACGTTGCTCCATATCACTACAATGCTTACACTGCGATTCGGTTTTATCCAAATTAGCCGATTTTCCACCATTTTCATACTGGTTCAACAAACGATGAATCATCATATCCGGATAACGACGAATTGGTGATGTAAAGTGTGAATAGTAATCGAAATGCAAACCATAGTGGCCTACATTATTGGTCGTATATTCAGCTTTTGCCATTGATCGTATCGCCAATGTCTCAACCAAATTCTGAATCGCATTTCCTTTTACATTGTGCAGCAAATCGTTCATCGATTTTGAAATCGCCGACGGAGAAGCCGTTTTTATACCAAATCCAAACTTGTGAATAAAGTTATTGAAGGTTTCCAGCTTTTGTGTATTGGGTTGATCGTGTGTTCTGTAAACAAAAGTTTTAGCTGTTTTCCCTTTTGGTACCCGACCAACTGACTCAGCCACTTTTTTATTTGCCAAAAGCATAAATTCTTCAATCAACTTATTCGAATCTTTCGACTCTTTAAAGTAAACACTAAGCGGTTTTCCGTTTTCATCGATATCGAATTTCACTTCATATCGGTCAAAATCAATAGCACCTTGCTTAAATCGTCGTGCTCTTAGCTTTTTAGCTATTTTATCGAGGCAAAGAATCTCTTCCTCATAATCCCCCTCGCCTGTTTCAATTACATTTTGAGCTTCTTCATAGGTAAAACGACGATCAGAACAAATTACCGTTCTACCAATCCAGGTTTTACTGATATCACCATTCTCATCCATCTCAAACACCGCCGAGTAAGTCAATTTCTCTTCATTAGGACGCAATGAGCACAAGCCATTCGATAAACGCTCTGGTAACATCGGTACAACTCGATCAACCAAATAAACTGAAGTTGCACGCTCGCAGGCTTCTTGCTCAATAATGCTTCCCGGACGCACATAATGCGTTACATCGGCAATATGAACACCAACTTCCCAATTGCCATCCTCTAATTTTCGAAGCGATAAAGCATCATCAAAGTCCTTTGCATCAGCCGGGTCAATTGTAAAAGTCGTGATATCTCTAAAGTCACGTCGTTTAGCAATCTCTTCTTTAGTGATCTCATCAGAGATTTCTTCTGCCGCTTCGTTCACATGCTCCGGAAACTTATATGGCAAATCGAACTCTGCAAGAATCGAATGCATCTCGGTATCGTTGTCACCTGATTTCCCTAATACATCCGTTATTCGCCCTATAGGATTCTTCGCTTTCTTAGGCCATTCTGTCATCTGAGCAATAGCTTTATCGCCATCTACCGCTCCATTTAGTTGTGACAAAGGAATAAAAATATCGTGAGGCATATTTCTTCCAAGAGGAATTAAAAAAGCAAAGTTTTTTGAGGTTTGAACAACTCCAACAAAACTGGTTTTCTTCCTTTTAATAATTTCGACAACTTCTCCCTCAGGCTGTTTGCTTTTTTTACGTGCAAACAAGAAGATTTTGACCTTATCGCCATGCAAGGCTCTATTTACATTAGCTGGGCTAACAAAAATATCTTCAGTTACTTCCTCCGAAACAATATAGGCAGCTCCACGCGAAGTCATATCAACGATACCTTCAATTGTGCCCATTTTAGCCTTCAATTTGTACTTTCCTGTCGATACTTCGCTAAGTTGATCTAAAGCAACTAAATCATATAAAATCGAAACAATTAGTCGTTTAATGCCCATGTCTTTTATTTCAAGAACAGAAGCAATTTGTTTATAATTTAAGGTTTTAGCCGGCGATTTTGCAAAAACTTCCATCACCTGTTGCATCAAACTTTGTTTGTTATATCGGGATTGTGTTTTTTTTCTTTTTCCTACCATATTATGGATATTAATGCTGGATGAAACAGAAGTCCAGCAGCTTCTAAAACAAAAGTAACTAAATAGATTGAGTATGTGTTTGTTTTATATTATTCAAATGTAAAATCTTTACTATCATAATTGAAGTTCGTTTTTATTTTACACACAGATTATTTTTATATTTGTCATCAATTTAGTGTAAAGCATAATCATCCATTACACTCAGTTTAAGAATAATTACACCACAATTTCTAAAAATTCCTTGATGAAACAATTTCACTCATTCCTAATACTATTATTGAGCTTAATAGTATTTACCCAGTGTAATGAAAAAAAAACAACAAAGACCGCCAAAGTTGATCCGGCATTTTCAGCTCATATCGTTGGATACACATCTGGTATTGTTTCGAAAGATGCTAATATTAGAATTGTTCTAAGAGATGCTGTCGATAAAGATGTTGAAGATACTAAGGTTGAAGAGGATTTGTTTTCCTTTTCACCATCAATTAAGGGAGAAGCATGGTGGCTCGATCGAAAAACAATTGAGTTTAGACCTGCAAAACATTTAAAATCGGGACAAGATTATAAATTTGAATTTAAACTGGGTAAACTTCTGACTGTTTCCGAAAAGCTTCAGGTTTTCAAATCGGCATTTAAAGTCAAAAACCAAAGTATAACCGTAAGCTTCGATGGGATGAGTGCCTATGAAGATTCTAGCCTTGAGGTTCAAAAACAGGAAGGTAAAATTCTTACTGCCGATATAGCTGCTGAATCTGATGTCGAATCAGTTCTGTCGGCAAGCCAAAATGGCTCCGGACTTAAAATTACCTGGGAGCACAATGCCAAAGGAACCGTTCATAAGTTTACCATTGATAGTTTAAAACGTGGTGAAAAAAGATCAGAACTCTTTTGCCAATGGGACGGTTCAAGCCTTGGAGTGAAAGAAAAGAGTGAAAAAACAATTGAAATTCCTCCTTTGGGAAATTTCAAGGTGAGCTCAAGTCATGTTTATCAAACTCCCGAACAATACGTTCTCATCTATTTTTCAGATCCATTAGATTTAGATCAGGATTTGGAAGGCTTAGTACGATTGAAGTCGGGAAAGAGTGTTAGGTTAGAAGTAAACGCAAATACAGTAAAATTATACCCACGAAAGCGATTAATCGGTAAAAGCGATGTGATTGTTGAGACAGGGGTTAGAAATTCCAGTGGCTACCAATTGGAAAAGGAATTTCACAGAGAGGTTACTTTTACAAGTATTAAACCCAATGTTGAATTAATTGGCGATGGTGTTATTATTCCAAATTCCAATGGTTTAATTTTTCCATTCAAGGCTGTGAATTTGAGCGGTGTGAATGTTAAAATCGTGAAAATATTCGAAAATAACATACCTTACTTTCTTCAAAAAAATCAATTCTCCGGAGATAGAGAAATGAAGCGTTGGGGGCGAATTGTATACAAAAAAGCAGTGCCTTTAGTATCTGAAAAGAACATCGATTACTCCAAATGGAATACCTTCTCTTTAGATTTATCAGAGATGATAGCCACAGAGCCTGGTGCCATTTATCGTGTTCATATCAGTTTTGATATGTCTCAGTCGCTTTATCCATGTTCCGATTCCGAAGAAAAGGAAGAAGAGAAAGATCTTTTTGTCGAAGATTCGGAACAAAAATTCTATGATGGTCCTTCAGGATACTATAATGACGACTATTATTACGATTATAATGATGGTTACCGATATTCTGATAGAGACAACCCTTGTAAAAAATCCTATTACCTAAGAAACAGGCATTCTGTTGTTCGCAATGTTTTGGCTTCGAACTTGGGGATTATTGCAAAAGGTGGCGATGGTGGCAAGCTTTGGGTGGCTGTTACAGATATCGTGACAACGGAGAAACTATGCGATGTTGATATTGAACTGTACAATTACCAAAATCAACTTATTACCAAAGGCAAAACAAATGCCGAAGGTTTATACGAAGTCCATTCAGATAAAAAACCATTTCTGTTGGTTGCCCGTAAAGACAATCAGCTTGGCTATTTAAGACTCGATGATGGTTCGGCACTATCCTTAAGCATGTTCAATGTTTCCGGAGGTAAAACGCCCAATGGTGTAAAAGGTTTTATTTACGGAGAACGGGGCGTTTGGCGTCCGGGTGATTCCTTATTTGTGTCTTTCGTATTGGAAGATAAAAACCATTTTTTACCCAAAGATCACCCTGTTGTTTTCGATTTGTATTCGCCGGATAATCAACTCTTCCAGCGTAAGGTGAAAACCAGTTCGGTAAATGGCTTTTACGATTTTAGAACGGCTACCGACTCTGATTCACCAACAGGAAATTGGTTGGCAAAAGTTAAAGTTGGTGGTGCCAGTTTTTCTAAAACAATTAAGATAGAAACGGTTAAGCCTAATCGTTTGAAAATTAAGATTGATTTTGCTGATAAAATTTTACGAGCTAAAAAAGCCAATACCGGTAATTTACAAGTTAACTGGCTACATGGCGCAGTGGCAAACAACTTAAAAGTTGATGTTAATTTAAGCCTGGAAGCTCAAAGAACACAATTCAAAGCTTTTCAGGGCTATACTTTTGATGATAAGTCTAAGTCGTTTGACTCTCATGAACAACGTATTTTCGATGGGAAAGTTAATGCTGATGGTCATGCAAACCTGAAGTTTAAAGTTAATATCAAGCGGAATGCACCCGGAATGCTAAAAGCTAAGTTTAAAACGCGTGCTTTTGAAAAGGGTGGCGATTTTAGTACCGATATTTATAGCATGCCCTACTCGCCTTTCGCAAGTTATGTTGGTTTTAAAATCCCTAAAGGGAAAGGTTGGAACAATGCACTGTATTCTAACGAAAGCAATCTAATTCCTATTGCAACAGTCGATGAATTTGGTGCTCCTATCAGTAAGAAAAATATCAAAATTGAAGTCTTCGAGATTAAATGGCGATGGTGGTGGGATAATAGTGCCAACGATGATCTTTCGCGCTATGTGAGAAATCAAAGCCGCAATTTAATTCACACGGGGCATATCAGCACTAAGAATGGAAAGGCTGTATACGAATTGAATTTAGGAACCGAAACCTGGGGCCGTAAATTCATTCGCATTACCGATCTTGATAGTGGTCACACATCAGGAAAAACCTTTTATACCAGTTATAAAGGTTGGTGGAATCAATCGTCAAGTAATACGCCTGGTGGCGCTGAAATGCTAAGTTTTAGCACCGATAAAAAGAAATATAAGGTTGGCGATCAGGTTAAGGTGCAACTGCCTACCAAATCGAAAGGGAAAGTTCTGGTCAGTATTGAATCGGGAGATAAGGTTGAGAAACTGTTCTGGGTAGAAACATCAGAAGAAAACAACAGCTTTACTTTTGAAGCCACCGAAGCCATGGCACCCAATGTTTACATACATGTATCCTATATACAAGCCTATAATCAGGTTGATAACGATTTGCCAATTCGATTATATGGTGTGGAACTTATAAATGTTGAAGATCCTCAAACGCATCTGAACCCCATAATTGAAATGGATGATGAGTTTCGCCCCGAAGAAAAGTTTAAGGTGACCGTAAAAGAAGCCGCAGGGAAAAAAATGACCTATACACTCGCCATTGTGGACGAAGGTTTATTGGACTTAACCCGATTTAAAACGCCTAATGCCTGGTCGCACTTTTACACCAAAGAAGCTTTGGGTGTTAAAACCTGGGACATGTATAAGTACGTGTTAGGAGCCTATTCTGGCGAAATGTCGGGCTTACTGGCCTTAGGTGGCGATGAAGATTTGGCAGCCAAAGGCGGTAAAAAAGCAAACCGATTTAAGCCTGTTGTCAAGTTTATTGGGCCTATCGAATTGGAATCAGGATCGAACACGCATGAGTTTACCATGCCTAATTATATTGGCTCGGTAAAAGTGATGCTGGTTGCTGGTGATAATGGCGCCTACGGAAAAACACAAAAGGTTTGTCCTGTGAAAAAGCCACTGATGGTATTGGGTACGCTGCCTCGTGTTGTTGGACCTGCCGAAAGTTTAAGACTACCGGTTACTATTTTTACAATGAAAGATGATATCAAAAATGTAAAGGTAAGCCTGGAAACAAACGACTTGTTTAAGATTAAAGGCAGCAAATCGCAGAATTTGACTTTCGGCAAGCAAGGCGAACAAATGGTCTACTTCGATTTACAGTTGAGTGAGAACATTGGTATCGGAAAAGTCAAAATTATTGCCACAAGTGGTAGTGAACGTGCGGAATATCCTGTTGAATTAGATGTACGTTTACCTAATCCTTCAATACACAAAGTGATTGAATACGCCATTGAGCCTGGCAAAACCTGGACTGAGAGTTTTAAAGCCATTGGTGTAAAAGGAACCAACAAAAGCATCTTAGAAATTTCTCGTATTCCCGCTATTAATTTGGGACAACGACTCGAATATTTAATTCGATACCCACACGGCTGCATAGAGCAAACCACATCGTCGGTATTTCCTCAATTGCATTTGGCAAAACTAATGGACATTAGCGAAGAGGATAAGCAAAAGATTGAAGACAATATTCGTGAAGGCATCAAGCGTTTAAAAAAGTTCCAGGTAACTGGTGGAGGCATGACCTATTGGCCGGATTCGTATAACGAGCATCCCAGCGATTGGGGAACCAATTATGCAGGGCATTTTATGCTGGAGGCCAAGGCACAAGGTTACCAACTGCCTGTGGGATTTTTAAGCAAATGGATTTCCTACCAATCTAAGCGTGCTAACGATTGGACTTCGAATAGTCACAGGTACTATTACCGTAGCGACCAATTGATTCAAGCTTACCGACTTTACACTTTAGCTTTAGCCGGGAAACCTGCCTTGGGAGCCATGAACAGAATGCGCGAAATGAGCAATTTATCGACCGTATCGCAATGGCGATTGGCAGCAGCCTATCAACTGGCTGGTCGCGAAAGTGTGGCTAAAGCCATCATCTCTAATTTAGATGTCAGCGTAAAAGATTATAAAGAGCTGTCCTATTCTTACGGAAGTTCGGAGCGCGATCAGGCTATGATTTTAGAAACCCTTGTGCTAATGAATAACAAGGTAAACGCTAAAAATGTACTCGACAATTTGGCTAAGAAACTATCCTCTGACAAGTGGATGAGTACCCAAACAACGGCTTATTCCCTATTGGCCATTTCTAAATTTGTTGGTGTAGGTGCCGATAAAGTTGATTTAAAATATGAGTTTACTCTCGATAAGAAAAACGCGAAGTCGATCAATACAACATCGCCTATTTCTCAATCAGAATTGACCGTTGATGCCATTAAGTCACATCAGTTAAAAGTGACAAACACGAGCAATCAAATTCTATTTGCGAAATTGCAGTTGGAAGGGATTCCATTGCTTGGCGACTCAACCTCTTCGGCAAATCATTTAAAAATGAAGGTTAACTATTATACGCTCGATGGCAAAAGCTTAGATCCAAGTCGATTGGTACAAGGCACCGATTTTGTAGCCGAAGTGAGCATCTCACATCCGGGTATTAAGGTCGATTATAAAGAAATGGCTCTAACTCAAATATTCCCATCGGGATGGGAAATTAGAAACCTAAGAATGGAAGGTAATACCACAAGCGATTCAGGCGATAAGGCACGTTATCAGGACATCAGAGACGATAGGGTTTATACGTATTTCGATATCGCTAAGAATAAAACGAAGAAGTATAAGGTAATATTAAATGCAGCTTATCTGGGTCGATTCTACCTCCCAACCGTATATTGTGAGGCCATGTACGATAACGAAATAAACGCTAGCCAAGCAGGCCAGTGGGTGGAAGTTGTATCACCTATACCTGTAAAAGCTGCTAGTGTTAGCGAAATTGAAAGTGGTGCGGTGAAAGCTACAAATTAATATTCCTGATAGATCAGATTTATATACAAAATGGATTTTACACATACGTTTTAGCGAATTAAAATGAGCAAAATAGAAGAACTATATAAGCTTAAAGATATTCTACACAAAGTTGATTATAAAACTTTGTGTGGAATTCTTGATACATACCTGCCAAGGATTCCTATAAGTATTAAAGATTTTAAGAATGAACGATTTGAACTAAATAAAAATGTCGGAGAAGGTTCCAATCTCCTTTTTCGTGCGAGAATATTAAATTCTGACATAAGCTATAAAACTCTTAGTGAAATTTCATACATAACTGAGAAAGATAAAAACTTGATTAAGGATTATGGGAGAGTCAATAAACCAGGAGAATCTATGTTTTATGCTTCGTCAGATATACTTACTGCTTGTGTTGAAACATTTTCAAAGGGAGAAAATATGAAAAGGTTCCTTGCTAAAGGTAACTTAGTGTTAGTTGTCGGTGTCTGGAAGATAAAAAAACCAATGTCTTTTGCACAATTAGTAAGTCCAGAATCTCATTATGAAGAGTTTATTAAAGATTTCGAATTCAGCCAAAATAAAGTTAGCATAGAATCAGTAAGAAAATATAATTCGTGGCTCAAGAATGCACTTAATGATGACGAACAATTTAAAATACTTGAGTTTTTCTCAGAAGAATTTGCAAAAACTAATATTAAAAATGGTAATGATTATATGATTACCAATTATTATAAAGACCGAGTTTTAAACCGTAATTCTAGATACAAACTTGCAGAAAAATTAGATGGAATTTGGTATCAAAGTGTTGTGTCATCTTATCAAGAAACAAACGTTGCAATACCTCCCAATGTTGTTGATGAAAAACTTGAGTTTTTATGGGCTGATACATTTTGGTGTGTTCATGATAAACATAGCAAAAGAATAAGTCTAAATTCAATGCAACAAAGGGCTCACTTAGGGGATATAGATATTCTAAATTGGAAATAACAATAACTGGCTACAACAACTAAGCGTTCGTGTGGCAGGCACTGCCCAACATGAACGGTTTGTTGCCCCAGCTGGTGCGCGATTAGCTATGTTACTCCCTCTGGTCGTGAGCTCACTGCGTTCGGTTCGCTGATCTCCACTTCGTATCGGTAGTATCGCGTTCCTTAGATTAAAAAATATAACCACACGATAAAATCGTGCGACAGCGAGTATAAAAGCAAAAAATTAGCTTTTTGATCAATATAAAAAGTTACAATGTTCGAAGAATTGTCTTTTTGCTCATTGTACAAAGTACAAAGCATGAGAAATTGTTTTTTTATCAATACCAATATTAATAAAGCATGAATAATTGCTTTTTCACTCAATATCAATACTGGCAAAGCACAAAAAACTTATTTTTTACTAAATATCAATAGTGATAAAGCATGGAAAATTGATTTTTTAACCAATACCAATATTGATAAAGCCTGAATAATTGCTTTTTTGCCCAATATCAATATTGACAAAGCACAAAATGATAATTTGAAAAATCAATAAAATCGTGCGGCAGCGAGGCCACGATTCATAGAATTTACCTTTATGCTACATTAGCTGTAACTCACATAATCCTTTATACGTCTTAGTTAAAACTAAAAGAATTAATAAAAATGAAAAAGGTAATCTACATAGTTGCTATTCTAAGTCTATTGTTTTCTTGTGGAAAAGAAAAGAGTGTTAACAAAAGTGAGACAGATAAAAAACTACTGGAAGTCCTGGGGGAATTCCCGGAAAAGCCGAAGCTTTCAATTGACACATTAGAAACAGCAGAATTTAATAATGGGTGGAGGTACAAAATCAAATATCTTGCAGAAGACAGTATTCCTTCCTTAGGCATACCTCAGGATTGGGTTTTTGCTTATTTATTTGTACCTAAAACTGAATATCGTAAAAAATTACCCGGAATTGTTGCTATTCATCAAGATGATATAGCATGTCATATTGGAAAATCAGAACCAGCAGGTATAGATGGCGATTCAACAATGTTTTATGGCTTAGACTTATTTAATCAAGGCTATGTGGTTATTTGTCCTGATAGATTTTATCATGGCGAGAGAAGATTGCTGTCAAAAATGCATCCTTGGAAACGGAAAAAAAACATAAATCCGGAAAGAGATTTTCGTCTTCTCGATTATCAGGTGGGCGTTCTTTTTCTACAAGGAAGGACACTATATTCAAAACAAGCTTATGATGTATCACGAGCGGTAGATGTATTAACTTCATTGAGTCTTGTAGATGAGGAGAATATTGGAATTATCGGACATTCAGCAGGTGGAAACGTAGTGCCTTATGCTATGTTTTTTGATAAGAGAATAAAATTAGGCGTCTCTTCTTGCGGAGTTTTTGATGTTGCCCAAATATTTAAAATGAATGTTCGTCAGCCATTTCCTTCTTGTATGGCAATACCTGCTTTGGTTAAAAATAATTTAACAACGGCAGACTACTTAAAAAGTATTTACCCCAGAAGTTTACTTTTGACTCGTGGAAAACACGAGTGGGGAAAAGGCGATATAGGTAGTATCACAATGATTGAAGAATTAAGACGTTTTGAAAAAACGTATAATTCTAATGGCGATAAAGGAGATATTAAAACAATCGTTTTTGAAGAGAATGGAGGAGAACACGCCTTCCCTAAGAATGTTAAAAAGGATGTTTATAAATGGATAGATCAAAGACTAAAATAAATACAGTTTCCAACCGATTAAGTTTCCGCTAGAACAAGTCTGGCGAAGAATACTTTCAATAATCAATTGGAATTAAGATCAACAAGGGGTAAGTAACTGATGAAACAAATATCTTTCAAATCTTTATTAAAACTTCCAAACCTCATTAAGTTTGGGAGTTTTCTTGTTTTATTAACTTGGTTTTGGTTGAGTTTGCCCCAACCCATATTCAACACACCTTATTCAAGTTTACTTTTCGATCGGAATAATCATTTGCTGGCAGCAAAAATAGCTCCCGATGGGCAATGGCGTTTCCCCGCTAGCGATAGCATTCCCTATAAATACGAACAGGCACTCCTTCATTTCGAAGATCAGTATTTCTATTATCATCCAGGCGTTAACCCCTTCTCCATTAGTAGAGCATTAGTTCAGAATATATCTGATAATCGTATTGTAAGTGGTGGTAGTACTATTACCCAACAGCTCATTCGCATGAGCCGAAATGGGAAACAAAGGAATTTGTATCAAAAACTAATTGAATTTATTCTATCCATCCGATTAGAGTTCTCCTATTCTAAAAAAGAAATTCTCAACCTATACGCTTCGCATGCACCCTTTGGTGGCAATGTTGTGGGTTTGGAAACCGCCTCCTGGCGATATTACGGACGTCCATCGAATAAATTATCCTGGGGAGAAACAGCGATTTTGGCAGTGCTTCCCAATGCTCCATCCTTAATTTATCCCGGAAAAAACCACCGCGTATTGTTAGCAAAGCGAAATCGATTATTGGATAAGTTGGCTAAAAACAACATCATCGATTCCTTAACTTGTGAGCTAGCTAAAGCTGAAGAGTTGCCGCAAAAACCCAAAGCTTTGCCTCAGTTAGCCCCTCACCTACTAACACGTGCCATAAACGACGGACAACAGGGCAAATCGATTCAAACAAGTTTAGACATCCATATTCAGAAATCCTGTAATCGGATTATTGCACAACATTACAGTCGCCTGAGAGAAAATCAAATTCAGAACGCCGCAGCCTTAATTATCGATGTAAAATCGGGGAAAGTACTTTCCTATGTGGGAAATACACCAGGTGAAGATATCAACTCGGGCCATCAGGTCGATTTAATCACCTGCAACCGAAGCTCCGGCAGTATTCTCAAACCTCTTCTTTATTCTTTGATGATTAAGGAATCGCAACTTTTGCCACATACCTTATTAGCCGATATCCCAACCCAAATATCGGGCTATGCACCCAAGAATTTTAACAAAAAACACGATGGAGCTGTAAAAGCCAGTGATGCATTGGCAAGGTCCTTGAATATTCCTGCCGTTTTAATGCTTCAGAAATATGGCGTGGGAAAATTTCTGAATAAACTTAGAGAACTAGGTTTCACAAGTGTTAATCGATCGGCTGATAATTATGGATTGAGTTTAATATTGGGAGGAGCTGAGGTTAATTTATGGGAACTGGGAAGCGTTTACTCCAGTCTTAGCAGAAGCTTGCAATTTTATACCAATGGAAGTTCAGAATATTCAAAAGATCTCTATTTTCCTGCCTCCTATAAGTCATCATTTTCTTACAATATCCAAAATAAATCCTTTAACGATATGATGGGAGCAGCTCCCCTTTATCACGCTTTCGAAGCGCTTAAGGAAATGGACAGACCTATTGATGGCATCAATTGGAGCCTGTATAATTCATCACGAAAAATTGCATGGAAAACAGGAACGAGCTTTGGCCATCGTGATGCTTGGTCGGTTGGTATCACACCCGAATATGTTGTGGCTGTTTGGGTTGGTAATGCCGATGGTGAAGGACGCCCTGGCTTAACGGGTGGTGCAGCTGCTGCGCCAATCTTATTTGATATTTTTAAATCGCTACCCGCTAGTACCTGGTTCCAAAAGCCATACGACGACATGCTAAAAGTAGCTGTTTGCAGAAAAAGCGGTTATAAAGCCTCATTCAATTGTAGCGAAATAGACAGTTTGGATATTGCAGTTGCGGGAGAACGAACAAACGCTTGTCCCTATTGCAAAAAAATAAACTTAGATAAAACCGGGCAATATCGAGTTAATGCCGATTGTTACCGTGTTAGCGATATGATTCAGAAATCCTATATGGTTTTACCTCCGGCAATGGAATGGTACTATCAAAGAAAAAATCCCTTATATCAATCCCGACCACCCTATTTAGAAGGTTGCATGAGTCAGGATAATGAGAATATTGATATCATTTACCCCAAGAATAACACCCGCCTTTTTATCCCTAAAAACTTTGGTGGATTACTGGAACGGTCCATCTTTCAAGCTGCTCATAGTATTCCGGAAGCAACAATTTATTGGCATATCGATAATGAATATTTAGGCAGCACCAATGATGTACATGAGAAGGAAATATCTGTAGGCTTGGGCAAACATACGCTCACATTGATAGATGATAAGGGGGAGGTTTTAACCCGAACATTTGAGGTATTAATGAGTGAAAAATAGTTAACTACCTCTTTGTACGACTATTATTGCACATAATCAGGCTTTGAAACTATTTTTTTTATAATTTTACACACCCAAAAGAAACCAAGCATTCTTTTGATTCATATAAAGAAGTCTATCAACAAGTATGAATTGCTGATATTTAAATACAATGACGATGAAACGAGCCATAAGAAAAGTTTTATCACACAAGACAACGATTAATTGGGCGGCTTACATCCGACCCAAATATTAAATTATAAACGGATGAAAAATAATTTGCAAATTTACAATACACTCAGCCGAAAGAAAGAGCTGTTTACGCCTATTAACCCCGGACATGTTGGCTTATATGTATGTGGGCCTACTGTTTATGGTGATGCGCATTTAGGGCACTCTCGTCCAGCAATTACATTCGATATATTATTCCGTTTCCTAAAGCATTCTGGTTACAAAGTGCGTTACGTTCGTAACATTACCGATGTTGGACACCTTGTAAACGATGCTGACGAAGGAGAAGATAAAATTGCTCAAAAGGCTCGTTTAGAAGAGTTAGAGCCAATGGAAGTGGTTCAGTATTTTACGGATCGCTACCACACCAATATGGATGACTTAAATGTACTAAAGCCAAGTATTGAGCCTCGTGCTTCCGGTCACATTATTGAGCAAATGGAAGTGATTGATAAATTGTTTGAGAATGGTTTTGCCTACGAAAGCAACGGTTCGGTTTATTTCGATGTAGAATCATACAGCAAGCAACACGATTACGGTAAGCTTTCCGGTAGAAAAATTGAAGATCTTATCTCAAACACTCGCGAGCTGGAAGGACAAAGCGAAAAGAAAAATAGCTTCGACTTTGCACTTTGGAAAAAAGCGAATCCTGAACATATCATGCGATGGCCATCAAAATGGAGCGATGGTTTCCCGGGATGGCACCTTGAATGTTCGGCTATGAGTCAAAAATATTTAGGTTCTGAGTTTGATATTCATGGCGGTGGACTTGACTTACAATTCCCTCACCACGAATGTGAGATTGCACAATCAACAGGAGCACACGGTCACGAAGCAGTTCGTTACTGGATGCACAACAACATGATCACCATCAATGGTCAGAAGATGGGAAAATCATTGGGTAACTTTATTACGCTTGATCAACTGTTCTCTGGTGACAACGATGTGTTAGAGCAAGCTTACAGTCCTATGACGATTCGTTTCTTCATATTACAAGCACATTACCGTAGTCCTCTTGATTTCTCAAATGATGCGCTTAAGGCTGCAGAAAAAGGATTCAACAGATTGATGGCTGCAGTTGCAACTCTTGATAAAATTAAATCTGGCGCAGAGTCAACAGTTAATGTTGAAGAGCTAAAAACAAAAGCTTATGCGGCATTAAATGATGATATCAATACGCCAATTCTAATTGCTCATCTTTTCGATGGTGTAAAAATGATCAACTCATTAGCAGCAGGCAAAGAGCAAATCACAGCAGAGCAACTCGAAGATCTTAAGAAACTTTATAACGAATTGGTTTATGATGTTCTTGGATTGAAAGATGAAAAAGAAGCTGAGGGAGGAGCCAATGAGATTCTTGATAAGCTAATTTCTTTATTGCTTACAACCCGAAACGAAGCAAAACAAAATAAAGATTGGGCGACTGCTGATAAAATTCGTGACGAATTAAACAGTTATGGTATCGCCATTAAGGATACAAAAGATGGTTCCGAATGGGAAATCATTCAATAATACAGAAGCTGCTCGATTAATTTCGAGCAGTTTTTTTTATCCAATTGTTAATTCAGCCTCATTATTTTAACTTTGATGGTCGGAGTTTATGACTCTCTTATCTATAAAATCATATCGAACTGAAAATATGAAAATTCAATCTCTAATATTCCTTCTTAGTTTAGCGCTTCTAAGTTCATGCAATGGCAATGGTTCTCACAAAAGCATAACTAAAGCTCAAAACGAACCTCAAGAAAAGGTTATTGAATTTATTCGTAGTTTAAAATTAAAGCAACCACAGAGAGCTAAGGTTTTTGCTCAAGGTGATACCATTGAAATTTCTATTAAAAAACGTAAGAAATCTGAAGATATTGATTCGCTTCAATTGATTGTTGATGGAAAACTAAGTCAAACGCTTTTCTCAAAACCATGGAACTTCTCGCATATTGCCAATGAGAAAAAAATGGGTAAGCACAATTTTCAGGTTTTGGCTTTTCATGAAGATGGAAAAAGAGGAAATGTTTCATCCTACTACAATATCAAATCTAATACTGCTCCTAAGGAGCTAAGCTATAAAGTTATCAACACGTTCCCTCACGATAAAAAATCCTATACTCAGGGTTTGTTTTTTCATGATGGTTATTTATATGAAGGAACAGGACAATATGGAGAATCAACACTTCTTAAAGTCGACGTAAAAACAGGGAAAAGTGTTTTCGATAGAAAATTAGAGAGGAACTATTTTGGAGAAGGCATTACCTATTATAAGGGTAATATCATACAATTAACCTGGAGATCTGAAAAAGCATTTGTTATTGATGCTGAAGATTTTTCACAAAAAGATTTCTTCAGACCACCTACTGCCAACGGTGAAGGTTGGGGAATTACAACAATGAACAACCAATTGGTAATATCAGATGGAAGTAACAAGCTAACCATAGTTGATCCCAATAACTATGGTAAAATAGATGAGATTGAAGTATACAATGATAAGGGTAAAGTAGATACTCTAAACGAATTGGAATATATAAATGGTCTAATTTACGCTAACGTATGGCTAACTGATACCATTGTTATAATCAACCCTGCTACTGGTCAGGTTGAAAGTAATATTAACTTAGAAAAGCTTCTTACACCTGCCGAAAGAAGAAAGTTAACCGAAGGGGATGATGTCCTAAATGGTATTGCTTACGACTCGATTAATAATCGTCTTTTTGTTACAGGTAAACGATGGTCAAAACTTCTTGAAATCAAAATTGAAGAATAATCGGTTTATTCAATATCAAGTTTACCCGATTTTGTTTTAAAAAGAGAATTGCGAGTAGAACGAAGGCCTTCATAAGAATCGAGGAGGCCTTTTACACTTCCTATTAAAACTTTAGCTTCAACCATTATTGGAACTCTGTTCTTATCGTTGCTCACCCAAATGGTCATATCTTCTCCACCTTTAAAAAGATGTCCCTTTACTAACATAGGCGAAAACTTTAAGCACTCATAAACATCACCATTTTTTAGTTTCACCTTTTCAATTCCTCTATATCTGATGTATAAATCATGAATCTCATTATCTATGAGCATTCGAAGTGGAATTTTTTCTTTCTTTTTATACTTCGAAAAATCTAAGTTTCGAGCATAATAAGCTACTGATACGATGTCTGAACTAATATGCTTATTCTCTAAGGTATCTAGCTTTGTAGCCTTTTCTTTCTTCTTAATCTTTGAGTAAACACAATCCTTTTCGTAATCGAACCAGTATTGATGTCGTGCTATATAGTTCGATTCGTTGGTTTTTCTATCAAAATAAAAGGGTTTTAAGCTTGTTGTATCAACATAGCACGAAATGGTGTCACGTAGCTTGAAAAACCAATCAAAGGCCTTTAAAGTCTTACCTTGAGCTTCTAACTTGTATGTTGGCTTATCAGAATAGTTTTCACCGGTAACCTCTAGTTTCACTTCACCTGCAGCTACCCAAATAAACCCCCAATTATAATAACCCCGGTAAGTCAGTTTTTCACCCGATTGAAATGCAAAATTTTCAATTTCAGATTTTCCCTGAGACTGAAGTTCACCAAGGCTTAATAAGAAAACAAGTAATAGAAACGTATACTTCAAGTCTGTAATTTTAATGATTGACTTTGCCAATTTTATTCTCTATGGAACTTACTTTTGAATTAAGGCGATTGGACTTGTTTTTTTGAATATCAACTGTCATAGTCGAATAAACGCGATCGGAGTGAGGTTCAAGAATAGCATAAGCTCTGTTTACAATTTCAAGAGCTTCAGGAAAAGTATCCGTTTCAATTAGGGTTCCCATTGCAGTGAGTTGATAATCGACTCCACTTTCACGAATCATATCAATTACCTGACTTACATATTGACTAACACTATCTCCTTTATCTGTAGGAAAAATGGCAAATTCTAATAATGCTGACATGTCTATATTTTAATGGTTATGAGGTAAAACAATATTTTCTTCAACATCCCAATTGGAACGAACTTTAATCTCCTTTCGGAAATAATGCACGGCTTCTGGTTGCAACTTCAACTTATAATTCCCTGTATCCCAGCTACCATTATCATTCCAGTCCTCAATAACTTTAATGATATATGTTTTAGGTTCTAAATAATTAAAAGTGACGAGTTGATCTGAATAAATCTTTTTACTCTGAATCAAAGTCTCGTTTTTATTACTTTCTAAAATCTGAACTATAATTGGTCCATGAATATGTTCTACTCTAAGCAAGATTTTTCCATAAAACTCCAATTCTTTGGTCTTAAATTTCTTTGTAAATGCATCACTTTCTATTCCATAGATATTTTTAAAAGCTGTCGAATCAAAATCCAAACGATATTCGGTATCTGATTCCCACTTCGCCTTCAAATGATAGGTACGCAATAGTGAGCTATCTTTAATAAAAGTAAAAGGAACCGGCATTTCCAAAGTATCAACCTTCTTAATAAGGTGCATGCTATCCAGCTTGAATTCTGCCAATGGTTCTACAAATTCAAACTCTATATCTTTATTTAAATGTTGAGACGTTTTCGCCGTAGATTTAAATGTATAAACAGGCTTCTTTATTTTTGATTTCTTCTTTTGCTTTTTAGTTTGTTTCGCTTTTTTAGGATCCTTGAAATTCAATTTTAAGGTATCGCTAAAACTAACAAGTTGGTTCGTAGAATCCGTCTTTAAGTAGTTTAATACAGCAGTTAAAGTATCTTGTTTGTAGATATTCGAATCTACCATCCAATATGACAAGGTATCTTGTCTACCATTCATTTCAATCAAAAAACTACTATCATCACTGTCGACTTCCAAAAAGTCAATCTTAATTTTATCATTTCTCTTAAATGAAAACTCAAAATCCAGTTTTTCTCTCCTGGTACGATTGTAGTTTGTCAGATAAAGTAATGGGTTTTCTTCCTCAAATAAATCAATGTGAATATCAGCAGGACTAAAAGCTGTATAAGTTCGCATCGCCATAGAATCAGGGGCAACACTATCCAGTTGCTGAAATAGTTCAGCTGTAGGAGTTAGTAAGGTATCAAGAAACCCAATAACTTCACCCGGACCATTATATTTATAATCTCGATTACCATCTACCAAAGCAAATAGTTTATAAGTACCAGCTTTTAGGTTATTCAATTTAAAATTACCTGCCGTATCGGTTTGTGCAACATAGTCAGGAATCGTAGTTAAAGGAAGTGAATCCTGATGATTTGCATAAGCAAATATTTGAACCTTTTCTACAGGCAAACTAGTGAAACCATCAACAGCGTGCCCTTGAATACTCAAAGAATCCAAATCTGTACCTGTCGAAAAGACATACTGATAGTTCCCTAAAGGATTTCCTTCGTTATTATCAGCAATGCCATCAGCAAAATCGAGAGTGTAGGTTGTATTAGCTTTCAAACTATCACCCATCTCCACATAAATAGATCGTCCTCGCAAATTTACAGTCGGTTTTCTTTCAAGAGGTGGTGAAACAACAAATTTTTCGTTGATCTCCTTTAACTGCACAAATTCATCGAAATGAACATTGATTTTACCGCCCTTGATTTCTGTAGAAAAGTTAGGAGGATCTGTTTCTATTACATTTGGTGATTCTTCATCCTTAGGTCCTCCTGTAGGATAACCCATATTTGCACAAGAATAAACAAAGGATAAGATGGCTAAGCCAATAAGTATTTTAATTGTTAATGCTTTCAATTCGATATGTTTTGATAATGATCTACAAAATTATAAAGATTAAAAACAAAAATAAGTTAATAAAGCCAAAATGCTTATGTCAAAGGCCGTTAATTTCGATTTATTAAGAAATAGGAGAGGATATAGCTGTAAGAAATATCAAATTGAGTAATTAAGTCTATAAAGTAAGTTTTATGAAGTCATCATCTTAAGATCCTACTGTCCGGGAGAAACATTTGTAATTCATCATTTCTCACAAGATTTCGGGTAAAAAAAAAGC
>NZ_JAKJSD010000060.1 GCF_029029505.1 Ancylomarina sp. DW003
GGTCAAATTGAGTTTTAGCCCAAAGTATAAAAGAATGCTGCCTTTGATTTACAATCAGAGTGATGGTAGTGTGAATGCTATGGGCATCCAATTCAGAGGTATTCGCTTTCATGGTGGGAATAGACATTCTGATACTGAAGGCTGCATTTTAATCGCTAAACATCGAGTAACCAATCAGGTTATTCAGGGTAGCCTTGAGAAAGAGCTCAGCTTAAGAATTGCTGAAGCGGAGAATCAGGGCAAGCAAATTGTTTTGGAAATCATTAACGGCTAAATTCACCTGCAGATCTTTTGCTACTTCCTGTTAAACATCTTTTTTAATTACCGCGATGCGGATTGCCTTGTCAAGGTTTTTATCGGATTTTTTCACCTTAAAATAGATTCTAAACAAAATCGGATAAAACCAGAGGCCCCGACCTTGACTTGTTGATAGCGATAAAAAGCTCGTGCGTAAGAAATAGGTTTATTCTGCTACTGACAAGGGAATATCTTGTTTATCAGATAGGAGGAAAAATCCCTGATTAGAGTCAAAAGGTCTGAAAGGTCTGAAAGGTCTGAAAGGTCAAATGAAACGAACTTTACCTGTTACTGCAAATACAAGCTACTATTATTCCT
>NZ_JAKJSD010000061.1 GCF_029029505.1 Ancylomarina sp. DW003
CGTTTTCTATCTTTTTTCGCCCATAGTCGTTTTAAAATTGCAATGACTATAGTTGATATGGTTCCACCGATAACTGAAATTATGGCTTCAGTACTATCGACAGGAATACTTTGTGCTGCATCAAGAGTGTCTGGCTGAATTCCAATGGATTCTGCTATACCCATGGTTGAGGCAGTGCCAATCAGAAAAGAAGGTATATTTTTCATTTTCAATGACTTTTAGGGTTAAACATAGGTTTAAAATACATACATTAAAGTCGAAAAACACAACTATAAGATTGATTTACAGCGCATTGCATTCAATTGCGCCAAATTGTATAATTACCTGATTATGAAAGCTCATGATATTTTACACCTAAGAATTATCCGAGAGGAATTTACCAGTCAAACGACTGTGGGGAAACTGTATCTGGATGGTCATTTTTTTGGCTACACTTTGGAAGATACCGTTCGTGCTTTTGGTATTAAAGTAAAAGGGCATACTGCCCTACCCGCCTATCAGTATCA
>NZ_JAKJSD010000062.1 GCF_029029505.1 Ancylomarina sp. DW003
ACTGGTATTGGTCGGGATGATGATGCCGGTTTAGATCAGCAAAAATCGAAGAGTTCTAACAGTACTAGTGCTGTTACCATAGACAAAGGTGCTGCTTTTGGCACAGATGGTGATTTTATCCTTTGGGGAAATGATGCAGCTGCCAATGGATCTTCTACCGATGTAGACTTAACCAATTTTGATGTAAGGTTAAATAAAGTGTGGAAAGTAGCGGTAACAGGTACTCCGGGAACAGTTAATTTTTCTATTGACCTTGCAGGTCTTGGCATTCCTACATCATTAGATGCCGCAGATTATTCTCTGCTTATTGATGGGGATGGAACTTTTGCTACTGGTGCTACAGCTCATACTACTGGTGCTGCTATTAACAGTGGGGTGCTTTCTTTTACAGGAGTTAGCTTTTCGGATGGTGATTACTTTACCTTGGTAACAAAAAAGAA
>NZ_JAKJSD010000063.1 GCF_029029505.1 Ancylomarina sp. DW003
TTCTACTTTGGAATCGAATATATTATTTTTCATTTTATTTTTTTTATACAGAGTAAATGATAAAAGGGCGTTGAGGGGTATTTAGCGATGAAACATATTTCATTGAATCACAACAACTCTTATTAACCTTCAACTCATATATTTGTTAGGGAAACAAGTTAAAACCTTGCACCCTACTATTTTCTATTTCGTTCTGATTTTATGTCCTTTTAATCCGTAGTATAGGATATAAAGGAAACATGGCACACATATCCAGTAGGCAGCCTGTGCGCCTACAGCATCTTTCATAAAACCATAAACGGTTGGAATTAATGCGCCTCCTACAATG
>NZ_JAKJSD010000064.1 GCF_029029505.1 Ancylomarina sp. DW003
GTTTAGCAAATCTCTCAAATTGATAGGCAATTTTCTTTCCCAAAGGAGTAAACTCAGCAGTAACTAAACCTTGAAGATATCCTTTGTTATATTCCACAACCTGTCCATTCATAAATTCAACACCAAAACGTTCAACCAATGGATTCATTACATCTTGTCTATTACGATCGGCCGCAATAATTAAATTACCACCCCTGTCAATGTAATCGTTAAGTATTTTTAATTTCTTTTCTGAATAGTTTAGTTTTGGCTCTCCTAAAACCAATATCTCCACCTCCTTATCAATTTGTTTAGTAAGATTTACTTCCTTAAC
>NZ_JAKJSD010000065.1 GCF_029029505.1 Ancylomarina sp. DW003
ATTTAGCAAATCTCTCAAATTGATAGGCAATTTTCTTTCCCAAAGGAGTAAACTCAGCAGTAACTAAATCTTGAAGATATCCTTTGTTATATTCCACAACCTGTCCATTCATAAATTCAACACCAAAACGTTCAACCAATGGATTCATTACATCTTGTCTATTACGATCGGCCGCAATAATTAAATTACCCCCCCTGTCAATATAATCGTTAAGTATTTTTAATTTCTTTTCTGAATAGTTTAATTTTGGCTCTCCTAAAACCAATATATCCACCTCCTTATCAATTTGTTTAGTAAGATTTACTTCCTTAAT
>NZ_JAKJSD010000066.1 GCF_029029505.1 Ancylomarina sp. DW003
ATAAAGATCTATTTAAGCCGGCAAGTTTCTATGCAGGTGAAATTGACCTTGAATCGGAATTGAATCGGTTTGTTAGAAAGATTGAGACCGAAGATGGCAAATCTGCTATACTTCGCATTTATGATGATAATTTAGTGTTTCCATTTGAATCTCAAAGGACTGCCGCATTTAAAAAACTTCTCAATTTACCCTTAGTTGGTTTTGTTAGCGGACAGGCTGAGCGAGATGCTGATGATTTCGGTTCTCGTGGCTACAAAAATTTGGCAAAAGAGAAACCGTTTAGGCATTCACTCATAAATAATGGTTTTAAT
>NZ_JAKJSD010000067.1 GCF_029029505.1 Ancylomarina sp. DW003
TGCCCTTGTAGCTAAACTACCGGAAGTAAAAGCAGCCGGAGAAGATGAAGATTCAGATGACGTTTGTTTATATGCAGAAAATAAAAGCTCAATCTGGCAATTTCCTCACCTTTTGTTAGGCGTACTTGCCCTTTTCTTATACGTAGGTGTTGAAACCGTATCCCTGGGAACCCTGGTTGATTATGCAAGCAGTTTGGGCCTAGCTAATGCAGAATATTATGCCTGGATTGCACCAATAGGAATGGTAATCGGTTACATCTGCGGAGCAGC
>NZ_JAKJSD010000068.1 GCF_029029505.1 Ancylomarina sp. DW003
GGCACTTGTAGCTAAACTACCGGAAGTAAAAGCAGCCGGAGAAGATGAAGATTCAGATGACGTTTGTTTATATGCAGAAAATAAAAGCTCAATCTGGCAATTTCCTCATCTTTTGTTAGGCGTACTTGCCCTTTTCTTATACGTAGGTGTTGAAACCGTATCTCTGGGAACTCTGGTTGATTATGCGAGCAGTTTGGGCCTAGCTAATGCAGAATATTATGCCTGGATTGCACCAATAGGAATGGTAATCGGTTATATCTGCGGAGCAGT
>NZ_JAKJSD010000069.1 GCF_029029505.1 Ancylomarina sp. DW003
CAGCGACTTAAGTTTTAATTGCAAAAAAACTTTCATTTCGCATTAGGAAAGTTGGGATTAAAAGCTCTATATTTGCACTCGCTTTAAGAGAGAGGCGAAGATCTTTGAATCGTTTGTAAGTATTGAAAACATTGGGGTGTCCCGATAAAAAACAATTAAAAAATAAACGAAAAAAGATTTGCAAGTTTAGAATTAAGTTTCTTATATTTGCAGCCGCTTAGATAGCGAGAAGTTC
>NZ_JAKJSD010000007.1 GCF_029029505.1 Ancylomarina sp. DW003
TGATTTCAAATGAGTTAAGGAACATTATAACCGAGTGGTGAAATATTATAACGAAGTAGCGGAATGTATTAACGTGATGGCAGAGAATGTAATAAGAGTCTGCTCATTCAGATGTGTCAAGTGAAAATTAAATAAACATTTAATAACTTGAGGATTATGGATAGAAAAGATTTTAAATAAAGAAAACACTATTCAATTAAGAATAGTGCTTGTAATTTAATTTTGTAAATATTAATCAGCTTCCTCCAGTTCGAATATCTGATCAACAGGTGTTTCGAAAAAGCGAGCCATTTTTAAAGCCAATAGAGTAGAGGGAATGAATTTGCCTTTTTCTATAGCATTAATTGTTTGGCGAGAGACACCTATCTTCTCAGCAAGTGTTGCTTGAGTAATATCCTTTTTTGCACGCTCAACCTTTAAGTAGTTTTTCATATGATTAATCTTCTAAATCAAGTTCGGTTGAAAATTCATTGCTTTTATTGTGATTAAATAAAATTGCATAAACAATAAGCTGAAGTTGGAGAATGTAAATACCATCAAACTGAGTTCGGCTAAATAAGAGTTTCACGACAGCATAAATTAACCATGATACCAACAGCGACTGAAAGATACTTTTTAATCTGATTTGTTGAATGTATTCATCATCTATTTTCTCTTTTGAAAACAAATACATAACAAATCCACTTATAGAAAAGAACAAGCTGATCATGATGTACATGTCATATACCTCTTTCGTCAGATTTGGGTTGATATTAGAATTAGGATGCGTAATTTCTGGTTGCCCGCTTAATCCTCTTGCAAAATTACTACCTTCTGTAAAACCTTTAATGAAAGATTCGCTGTGCACATCAATCTCTCCAATAAATGAGAAAATAATGGCAATTAAGACGAATATGATTCCAATTCGTTTAAAATAATAAGGTAAGTATGTTTTCATATTAGTTAGAATTTTATCGTGTTAAATTTCAGTATCTAAATCAAGTTCTTTATTCTTATTGCGTCGGAAAAGGATCACATAAACAATAAGTTGCATTTGTAAAATGTAAATACCATCTATTGAAATAATATTTGAAAAGACTTTAGTCGCGCCATAAATAATCCATGAGACAATAAATGCCTGAAGCATTGATTTTAATCTCAAGTGTTGCATAAATTCATCGTCAATTTTTTCCTTAGCAAACAGGTACAATAAAAAGCCTGTGATAGAGAAGAAAAGACTGATCATTAAAAATCTGTCAGATTCTTCCTCTGTCAAATAGTGGCTGAGAGTTGGCGCTATTGTAGCGGATTCTCCATATAAGCCCTGTGATTCATTGCCTCCTTCGGTCCACCCATCAACAAAAGCTTGCCTGTGTGCATCTATTTCTCCTGTGAATGATAAAACGATGGCTATTAATACAAATAGAATTCCAATTCTTTTAAAGTAGTGGGGTAGGTATGTTTTCATTTAATTCTAATTAATTGTGATTAAAAATGAGTTGTCTTGGATTGAAATTTCAATTCAAATGTAACGTAAACTTTACAAATAGACAATGAGAGGTGTCATAAAGTTTAATTTACGCGACTAATATTATTGTTTACTCCCTTGAATGATTCTATCTGAACCTATGATTATGAGATGTTAAGAAGTTCTTAAAGAGTGGCGAGAACTTTGAAATTTGCCGCGCTTGTTTTATTTTAGATCAATTAAAGATAAAGCGTATGAGACGATTAATAATAGTATCTTTATTATTGATGATATCAGTAATAACAAATGGTCAAAAGGTAATGGAAAAAGGGAACTACAATAAATTAAACGATCTTGAGAAACGTGTGATTCTAAATAAAGGAACCGAGTACCCACATACAGGGAAATATGTGAATCATAAAGAAGAAGGTGTTTATGTGTGTAAGCAATGTAATTTGCCATTATACCGATCGGGAGACAAGTTCGATTCTCATTGTGGTTGGCCAAGTTTTGATGATGAAATTGAAGGAGCAGTTACTCATTTACCTGATGCAGATGGGAGACGTACAGAGATTATATGCTCCAACTGTAAAGGTCATCTTGGTCATGTTTTCAAAAATGAGGGTTTTACTGAAAAGAACACGCGTCATTGTGTGAATTCAATATCCTTAAATTTCATTCCAAAGTCGAAAAAAGAAGATTAGTGATTCTCACGAGTCAATTACTACTACAATAATATATATTCAGACGCAGATTTAAATGATATAATATGACCTATGTACAAGACTGAAATAGATATTTCTAAAATCATATTTAATCAGCGTCTTAACATACTTTAATTTGAGAAAGAATTGAAATAACTAGGGCAGTTGAACTCATTAATTTGAATTCAGCTGCCCTTTGAGTATTTTATACAATAAAAGTAAACTTTTAAATTGCTTGTGTTTTATTCTTTAACCAAGCTTTGTGCTTGTTATCCAGTTGAGGGGATAAGCTATCGTATACCTTTTGGTGGTAATGATTTAACCAGCTTATTTCAAGCTCACTTAATAAATTTATATTCAAAGCTTTTGTGTCAAAAGGGAACAGAGTTAAAGTATCAAAGTCTAAGAACTCGCCATATTCAGTATCCAACTTCTTTTTACAAAGAATTAGATTCTCGTGTCGAATACCATAGGCACCTTCTTTGTAAAAGCCAGGTTCGTTAGAACTGATCATACCCGGAAGAATAGCTTGTTCTTTTAATTCCTGACGAATACTTTGAGGTCCTTCATGAACGTTAAGGAAACACCCAACGCCATGTCCTGTTCCATGTCCGTAGTTTTTACCGTATTGCCAAAGTGCCTGACGAGCTAAAATATCGATGTTGCAGCCTCTGGTTCCCTTTGGGAAAACAGCAAGGCTCATTTGAATCATGCCTTTAAGCACTAGTGTAAAGTCTGTTTTTTCCTCTTCTCTTAATTCACCTAAAGCAGTCGTACGTGTAATGTCTGTTGTTCCATTCATGTACTGACCACCCGAATCGATAAGAAGAATACCTTCTGCTTTTATTTCACAATCCGTTTCGGCTGTTGTTGAGTAATGTGGCGATGCACCATGAGCTTTATAACCTACAATGCTACCAAAACTTTCACCCATAAAGTGTTTTTGCTGAGATCTAAACTCTCGAAGTTTATCCATCAGCGTAAATTCAGTGATAACAGTCTTTCCAAGATTTTCTTCGAGCCAGCAGAAAAAGTGGGTCAAAGCCAAGCCATCCTGAACCATAGCTGCTTTCATTCCCTTAATTTCAACTTCATTCTTTTGGCTTTTTAAAAGTTGAGAAGGGTTTTCTCTTTCGATAATGTTGGCAGTAATTGAGCGATATATCCTCAAATTACTTCTATTGGGATCTAATAAAACATTCTCTGAACTGGGAAGTTCTTCTAAATCGAAACATATTCTTTTGTAATCAGCTGTGGAAATACCATCTTTCTTAAGCTCCTGAGCAAATTCAGCATCCAGTTTCGATTGATCCAGATATAATGTGCTGGAATCTTCGTTGATCAAAGCATAGGAAATTGCAACGGGGTTAAAATCAACATCTTTACCTCTGATGTTAAAAATCCATGCAATATCGTCCAAACTTCCCACGAAGTGGTGTTTGGCATCAAATTTTTGCATCTCTTCTCTAATGATAGAAATTTTTTCTTTACGGGACTTGCCCGCAAACTCGGTAGGATGTTCAAATATTTTATGTTTGGGTAGGGAAGGTCTGTCTGTCCAAATTTCGTTAATTAGATCTTCTTCCTCACTGATATGAATTGAGATATCAGCCAGAGAATTTTTTAATTCGTTGGTTTGAGCAACAGAAAAACAAGTTCCATCAAAACCAATATTTGACTCAATATCTAACTCGGAAAGTAACCATTGATATTGGTCAGGCACACCAGGCACTCCCATTTTGAAAAGTTCTATGCCACTTCCTTCAAGTTGTTTTTCAGCTTGTAGAAAATAGCGTGAATCTGTCCATAAACCAGCTTTATCTTTTGTAATAACTACCGTTCCTGCTGATCCTGTAAAACCAGATATCCACTGTCGTGATGTCCAATATTCCGGTACATATTCACTCATGTGAGGATCCGAACTTGTGATAATGTAAGCTTGGATTTCTTTTTCTTCCATCAGTGAACGCAATGCATTCACTCTTTCAAAAATGGTCATAATTAGGTTTAGTTATTGTTTATTCGATAAAAATACGATTAAAGCTATGTTTGACATCAAAAATTCAAAGAATATTTTAAACAGAAAGCATTTTTTATCTTCAATCAAAGTCGTAGGGCTTGTTTATAAAAGTATGAAATGGAATAAATCTGTAACTTTTTTAATACACCCTTTCGTCTGTCGACACTTTGTTCACAGACTCTATAAAAATGTGTTCACGAGCTTCGCTACGCTATGGTTCCTTTTCAGGGAAAAATTTAAGAATAAAACTTGGAACATTAATTTAAAGCTTTGTTTTTTAGGAGAGATATCTGAAGGACAGAGGGGTGTACTGCTTTTTCTTTTTTTTATGAACAAAATCTTGATCATATTAGGTGCACTTTTTAAAACAAAAAAAATCCCTCTTTCAATAATTTGAGAGAGGGATGAAATTTATTTGATAGAATCTACTTTAAACTCACATTGCCATATTTACTAACAACATTCACTTTAGCTTCAGGAGAAGACATATTTCCCACAAGAACTTTTATACGAGATTCAGAGTGATTTTTTTCTTTTTCTAAAACCTGAGCATTTTCAGGATAGCTGATTCCACAATATTTGGTTTCTGCATTAAGCATGTATGAGGCACCTTCAGCAATACTAATTCGACTTGCTACATACTGGTTGTTGATAGTAATGCTTTCAAAATCAGATTCAACATTATCAATCTTACAGTTTCCGTAGCGTAAGTTTAGGTTAAGACTTTTTGATACATTATCAATTTTGATATCAGAGTATTGACCTCGACTGACCAATAAAGACTCTGTATTCAGGATATTAATTGCATCGTATTTTGAGTCAGCAATAAGAGAAACATTATTGTCTAAATGAAGTTTCGAAAAACGACTTACAACAACAAGCGTTTCGCTGGTTCCAATATTCATTTTAGAATATTTAAGCGTAAGTTTCGTGCGATTGCATTCGTTAATCGTTGCTTTTGCATACGAAAGGTTGATGCTGCTAAGCGGTTTTTCGTTAGGATAAAGAAATTTCTCTGCAAGCAAATTACCATAACTCAAATTGATATTTGTTTTTGCACGAACAGTATTGATATAGATATCACCAAACTTATTATTCAAACTGATTTGAATATATTCAGGCATAAACACTTCGTAATCGATACTAAACTTATTACCTGTTTTAAAGTTTTTCTCCATCTCGGTAAAAGCCATAATGGTTTCACCAATTTGATCCATATTAATTTCTATACCTTTAAAAAGAGATTCAGCTTTGGTTTCACTTGAAGCGTGGGCTGTGATTGTTGCTTTAATTACAACAGAATCAACCTCCCAGTTTTTAATTTCGATATCACCATATTTATTTTCTATGGTTAGTTGCGCACCCTCAGTTACAGCATATTTACCGTCAAATGTCTTAATGTAGTCATCCGAAGCAAATACTTGCGTACTCAACGCTATACTAAGTAATAGTACGAGTGCAGTAAGTTTAAATCTAGTTGTCTTCATGCTAATAGATCTTTATGTGTTGATTTATTTTAAATTCTTAGGATATCTGCGAGTGGTATATTTTGTTCGCTTACCAAATACAGTTGTTCTACAATTCTGTTTAGAATATTATTCTTAGCCTGAAAATGTTCGATCATGGCTTGAATAACGCGTTCATCTTTAGGATTGGCCTGGAGTTCTTTTTCCAATTGCTTGTATAATTGATCCATACCAGCCAATTCTTCTTTTATTGTGTTTTGTTCCTGAACATTTGACGATTTGGTAAGTTGCTTGACAATTTCTAACTGCTTGTTGATACTCGTTGTGAAATAATCTTCTACTTCCTGATGTTCGGGCGATAATTGTCCGAAGCTGTAATATGGCGATTTTAGTTCACGTAATTGATAGCTTGTAAGACCTGCAATTACAACAAAGACAACAATTGCAGCAATTTTCATTAGATTTTTCCATTGCCATCTGGTTTTTTTTTGATGATGCAATTGGAGTTTCTTATTAAATCGATCAAAATGATCGTCGAGAGGTTCTTCTGTGTCAAAGTCACCTCGCTTTTGTTTTATTATATTTTCAATGTTGTTCATTTGATTCTTCTTTTTAATGGCTTGTTTGTGCTCTCTTTTAATATCTGAATCAATTTCTTTTTTGCTCTGTTGTATTGTGATCGCGATGTAGAAGCCGAAATGTTTAATATTTCAGCAATTTCCTCATGATCGTATGCTTCTATTAGATATAAACTTAATACGATGCGATAGCCCGATGGCAACTGTTCAATGGCATTTTTAATTTCATTAACATCGTTTTCAATATTTACACTTTCACTTTGTTCTTCTACTTCTTTTAATTGATGTGTTTTTTCATCAATTGGCAGACTATCAATTTTATTTTTCTTTAAATAATCTAAGGCTTTGTTAACGACAATTCTTTTGAGCCAGGCTCCAAAACTAACTTCACCTTTATAGGAGTTGATTTTATCAAATGCTGATAAAAAAGCTTCCTGCATTATGTCCTCGGCCTCCTGCGTATTGTTTAATATACGCAAACAGGAATTATACATCGCTTTATAGTATAACTTGTAAATCTTAAATTGTGCCTGAGTATCGCCACGGCTACAATCATCGATTAATTCCTGATGTATGTTCTGGTAAGTGGATCCCATTAATTATTTTCTATTCTAATGACGAGTCGATAATAGAAGTGTTGCATGTTTTATATAAAATATTCTAAGAATTTTTAATTTGATAGATAAAGATCGGTAAATAATCTTTGATTCTTACATAAAAAATCCTGATCCATTATATAAATGATCAGGATTAGTGGTTTTGATATACCTAATTTTGTTTATTCAGCTCCATCAAAAATGATATTGTAATTGTTCCAAAAATTCTCATCAAACTCCATATCTTCGTAATAGGCTCTGTTTTCAATTACTTCTGGATTTGTAGTGATGATTTTTGTGATCAACATTTCAGCATTTGTGTCAATTTTTTTCTTCTCACCACTAGTTTTATTTTCAAGTTCGTGATGACGTTTATAGTCGACGTAACTTAGATAATAATAACCAAAGTGTTCTTTGTATGTTGAACTAAAATCATATTCAATTTTCAAAGGTTTCCAATCTTGTCTTTCAGGATTCACATAAAAGCTGCGTCCTTGTGGGGAGTAATTACTTGTAACGACGTGTGTCTCATTCTTTATCACAGAAAAATCCTTCAATTTAATATAGATTTTCCCGGAGTAAGAGGTTGCATAGTAATCGCTGGTATTGCTCAATAGAGGCTTTTTGCTTTTATAGGCAATTACCCATATGGAATCATTTTCGTACTCTGTAACTCTATCAAGTTTAAGATCGTAAAAATTCAGATGATTCTTATTTAGTATATTACCACGACTGCGCACAATATCCATTTCTAAGAGCTCATCTAAATAAGTTGAACCATCAGCCAAGGAATTGTTTTCGAAGTTTTTTCTTACCTGAAGAAAGCGATAAGAACGTTCTTTAAAAACCTGATAAGCATTTTCACGCACATATCCTTTGTCATCGTAAATACGAATAGCAGCTTCACGTTTACGCTCTACTTTATTATTCTCCGATTTTTCGGCACGATAATAAATATCGTAATTGAAAGGTGTCTGAAGGTAATTATCCGGAATTCGGTCGATGGCATTTTTCAACATTTTGATTAAAACCAAAGACTGAGCTGTAACTTCGACTTCGCCAATTTTATAATTCACAGGTTTTAGTTGAATACGCAGTGTATCAACAGCAGTACATTCTTTAATATTTGAGTTGTATGTGGTGAATCCTACAGCAGAAATTTGAATGTCTTTTTCGATGTATTTGCCAGGAACCTTTAGTTCAAAGTAACCATCGTAATTTGTTGCTGCACCAATATACGTGTCTTTTACGCCAATATTTGCAAAAGGAATGGCTTGTTGGTTGGCAGCATTGGTCAATTGACCGATAATTCGAATGGTTTTTTCCTGTTCTTCCTCCTGTGCTTGTATAGAACCAAGTATACAAGTTAAACTGATTAGTGTGAAAATGAATTTTTTAATCATATGATATTAATCTAAAGATGAGTCTTTTTTGTCAATTGCTAAATGTGTATAGGATTATTGACTTACAATTATTCTGCCAATAATCTTTGAAAAGCTAAAATAGCGTTTTTATGAATTAAGAGAGGGCAAATTATAGAAAGAAATATGAGAGAATGGCTTTATTAAGTTTATTTAACTTGTTATTGTACACAGATAAATTGTAAATTGCACAATTCAAATGTTTAAAATCCTTCGATCTGAAAATACAACACTGTTATGAATAAGAAATTACTGATTTTGTCTATTGTACCACTGATGCTTGCTTCTTGTGTGGTTTCGAAACGTAAATATGAAGAACTTGATTACGCCAAGCGTAAAAGTGATGCTCAAGTGCGAAAGCTAGGGAAGGATAATAAGGCTCTGGATTCGAAGTTGAAAAAAACTTTGGCAGAGTATAATGATATGAAAAACAGTATGGCTGAAAGTAATGCTCAAAAAAATGTTGAGATTGATCAGTTAAGCACGGAGTTGTTTTCTATGGCTTCGGATACAACCAGTTTGAAGGAGAAATTGCATGAAACTTTGGGTAATTATAAGTTTGCTCAAGAACGTAATGCTGAGAATGAGGCTAAAATCTCGCAGTTGAATACTCAAATTAAGAATCTAAAATCTGAAACCTCACGTTTGACAAAAGATTTAGATGCAAGTGTGAAAGATAAGGAGTGGGAGAGTAAGAAAGTTGCGGGAGAAAAATTAAAGCTAAAAGAGCAAGTTGCGCAGAGGGACAATCAATTGGCAAAAATTAAGAAAGAGGTTGAAGTTGTAAATGGAAAAATTGCTTGGTTGCGTAAGGTTAAGAAGCAAAATGATGCTGAAATTGAGAGACTAACCAATCAAATGAATCTTTACAAGAAAGAATACGAAAAAGCTATTTCTCAGAAATAAGCTCAGTTATAAAAAAATAGGAAAGCTCCCGGTTAGGGAGCTTTTTTTTATGCTTCTAATTTTTTAAGTAGTTCTTGAAATCGTGATAAGAGTTAGCCATTTTAATACTCGACTTTTCTTTAATCAAGCAAGATTTAAGATATTCAGGAATTTCAACTTTAGTGTCAATAACTTCTTCAACGACATCTAGAAATTTTGCAGGGTGGGCTGTTTCTATGAATACACCCAGTTCATTTTTTGTAGCCAGTTCTTTTTTCAAGCCCAGATAAGCAACTGCACCATGGGGGTCCAGAATATAGTCCGATTCTTTATAGACTTTCTTCATAACCTCTTTGGTTTGCTCATCGTTAAATGAAGCACCTTTTAAATCTTCACAAATTCGAGGGTGATTTTCTTGATAAAGTGTCATCATTCTATCAAAATTACTTGGAGCACCTACATCCATTGCATTCGATATGCTTTGGATTGAAGCTTTGCTTTTGTATTCTCCGGTAGATAAATAGTCAGGAACAACTTTGTTTATATTAGTAGAGGCTACAAATCTCTTTATTGGTAAGCCCATTTGCTTTGCAATTAGCCCGGCAGTAAGGTTACCATAGTTCCCACTTGGAACAGAAACAACAAGATCTTTATTCTGCTTTTTTAGCTGACCATATGCGTAGAAATAATAAAAACTTTGAGGAATCAAACGTGCAATATTAATCGAATTTGCAGAACTCAATTTCATATGCTTGTTCAAGTCATCGTCTTGAAATGCTTTTTTTACAAGAGCTTGACAATCATCAAAACTTCCGTCAATTTCTAGTGCTGTAATGTTGTTGCCAAGTGTGGTTAATTGCTGTTCTTGAATTTGGCTGACTTTACCCGATGGGTATAAAATAACAACTTCAATATTCTTAATACCAAGGAAGCCATGTGCAACGGCACTACCTGTGTCACCGGAAGTAGCAGCAAGAATCGTGACTTTTTCCTCACTTTCCTGAGCAAAATAACTTAGGCATCTCGACATAAAACGTGCGCCTACATCTTTAAAGGCGCAGCTAGGCCCATGGAAGAGCTCCATAGAATAAACATTAGGCTCGAAAGAAACGAGTGGAGTAGGGAAGTTAAGCGCCTCGTCGCAGATTTCCTTTAGTTTATCAGAAGGAATATCATCACCTAAAAAGTATTTTGAAACTTCGAATCCAATTTCAGCCAGAGACATATTTGGAAGCTTGTTTATAAATGACTTGTCGAGTTGTGGTATGCTTTCGGGATAAAATAAGCCTCCGTCAGGAGCCAGTCCTTTTATCACAGCGTCTTTAAAGCTTACAGAGAGTTCTTTATTATTTGTACTATAGAATTTCATATTTACTAAAGGCTTGTTTCGGTTAATAGTTGACTTATTATTCTAATATTCTAACACCATTGTTGCTTACCTGAGAAGCATAAATGAAATAAGGAATTGTGGTTTTAGAAAATACCTTATTCATTGCTGAACTCACAGCTTTCGCTTTATTTTCACCTTCGCATAGGGCGAAAACAGATGGACCTGATCCTGAAATGCTACAGCCTAAGGCTCCTGCTTCAAGTACAGCTTGTTTTAAGTTATCAAACTCCGGAATTAAAATTTTACGTTGTTTTTCTACAATATGGTCTTCTAGCGAACGACCAATCAAATTATAGTCTGATTGATGCAAACCGGATATTAAGCCTGCAACATTTCCCCATTGACGAATTGCTTTTTTCAGATCAACTTGAGCAGATAATAATTCTCTGGCCTCTTTGGTCTTAATTTCAATTTGAGGATGAATAACAACGCACCATAAATCCTTTGGCGATTCAATTTGAATTACATCCAGAGGATCGTAGGCACGAACAATACAAAATCCACCTAATACTGTTGGTGCAGCATTGTCAGCATGTGCATCGCCCGAAGCTGCAACTTCGCCCTGCATGGCAAAATCAACCAATTGTTCTCTACTGTATGGTTTCCCAAGTAACTCGTTGGCCGCAACCACTGCACCTGCTGCACTTGCAGAGCTTGAACCAATTCCACTACCTGGTTTAATGTTTTTATGTATCTCAATATCGAAACCTTGATTGCTACCCAGATCATCAAGCATAGCCTGAATAGCAACACCGGCAACATTTTTCGATGCTTCTGTAGGTAGATTTTCATATCCCTCAATAGGTTTGATACTTATCTTGTTTAAATCATTCTCACTGAGAATCATCTCATCACCAATTCCATCGATGGCAAACCCCAGAATATCGAATCCACATCCGACATTTGAAACACTACCTGGTGCAAATACTTTTATACGCTTATTCATTTTTTTATCTATAAAGAGACTTTTAAAGGCCTCATATTTGGGTTTTTATTTAGAAGAAATGCTTATGATATCACCGAATATTCCGGAGGCTGTCACTTCAGCACCAGCACCCGCGCCTTTTATAATCATTGGCTGATCTTTATACCAAAGTGTACTTAAAGAAACAACACTGTCTTTTCCGTCGATATTGTACAGTGGATGGTCAGCACCAACAGCTTTCATACCAACACTTGCTTTTCCATCTTTAAAGCTAGCAACATATCTAAAGCGAATGTTTTGTTCCTTCATTTGATTTCGCCAATCTTCAAAAAAATCTTTCTTCTCAATTATTCGTTCTATTAACTCTTCTTTAGTTTTAGATTCAAGACAATAATCTGGCACCATCGGTATGAGTTCAACATCCTCAGCTTCTAGCTTATAGCCTGATTCACGAGCCAGAATTAATAGCTTACGAAGTACATCAACACCATTTAAATCAAGCTTTGGATCTGGTTCAGTAAAACCTTCATTCATTGCAAATTTCAAAGCGTCTTCAAAACTATATCCCTCAATAAATTTATTCATAATGTAGTTTAGACTACCCGAAACAACAGCCTCTATGCTTGTAATCTGATCGCCAGTACTTGTAAGGTAATTAATCGTGCTAATGACCGGTAAACCTGCTCCAACATTACTTTCATATCTAAAGTCAACATTATTCTTCTTAGCTGTAGCTTTTAATTGCTTATAGCTTTCAAAGTCAGATGAAGCTGCGATCTTATTACATGCGACTATCGAAGTTGTTGTCTTTAAAATTTGCTCGTAAACATCACTTACATTTTGGCTTGCTGTAATATCTACGAAAATTGAATTTCTTAGATTTGAATCTTTGATATTTTTAATAAACTTATCTATATCTGCTACTTCACCTTCAGTGTCAAGTTTGTTTTTCCAATCATTTATTAATTTTTCATCCTTTGCAAAGATCATTTTACGGCTGTTACTAACAGCTCTAATGATGAGGTCAATACCATTTTCTTCAATCAAATGTTCATGTTGATTCTTAATGTGTTCTAAAAGTTTACCACCTACATTCCCTACACCGGCAATATGCAGGTTGATTTTTTTGTAAGTCGACAAGAAAAATTTCTCATGTATAACATTTAAGGCTTTCTTCACATCCGTAGTACGCACCATGAAAGTGATGTTTAGCTCATTTCCACCTTGCGCCGTTGCACGAATATTTAAACCATTTTTACCTAGTATACCAAAGAGTTTTCCTGCAATGCCAGGTGTGTAGCCCATATCTTCACCAACAACGGCAATTATTGACAAATCAGGCTCTACTTTTGGCTTGTTTACATGCTGTATTGCTATTTCAGCGGTAAACTCTTCTTCTATTATATCACAGGCACTGCTGCAGTCGTCTTCGTGAACCGCAACACTCATACTGTGTTCCGAAGATGATTGCGTAATAAGGCTGACATTAATTTTCTGGTTAGCTAAGCAAGCAAATAGTCGTGCAGCAAAACCACTTATTCCAACCATACCACTACCCGAAAGAGTGATTAAATTAATATTATTTATGGATGAAAGACCTCTCACAGTCGTTCTTTCGGCTTTGGGTTCAGAACTTATTAGAGTTCCCTTGGCTTCCGGTTCAAAAGTGTTTTTAATGAGAATATCAATTTTCTTTTGTAGAACCGGAGTTAATGAAGGCGGGTACATGACTTTGGCTCCAAAGTGAGATAATTCCATGGCTTCCTGAAACGACATCTGTTCAATTGGAATCGCTTGCGAAACCAGTCGTGGATCGGCAGTGTACATACCACTTACATCTGTCCATATTTCCAATTGTTTGGCATTTAGTGCAGCGGCTAATATCGAGGCAGTATAATCAGACCCACCACGCCCTAATAAAGTGGGGTCGCCTTTTTCATTTGATGCAACGAAACCTGGAAATATTGCAAGCCTAATTTCGTTTTTAATGGCATTTATTCTTCTGTAGCTTTCATCTCTATTAATGAGAATACCCTTATTTTCATGAGTTTTGATGTATTCTTTTGAATCGTAATATTTTGCATCTAAATTAGATTGTTGAAAATATGAAGTTATAAGCTGAGATGCAAGTTCCTCTCCTAAACCAAGAACGCGACATTTAATTTTTTCAGGAACATCCTGAAGGATAAATACACCTTCTAACAGATTTGACAGGTCTTCAAATTTATCTTTTAACCAGTTTTGGATGGTTTCATTTAGTTTTAATTCTTTCGATAGTTCCAAATGTCGATTATATAAACTTTCAACAGTTAGTTTGTAAACTTGGTCTTTAGATGAAGCCTGATCTAAGCTATTGGCTAATTGATCTGTAACACCACCAAGAGCAGAGACTACTATAATTGCAGCTTCCTTTTTGTCGATTCGACTTACTATTTGTTTTACTTTCTTGAGGTTTTCAGCTTGGGCTACCGAACTACCTCCAAATTTTAGGATTCTCATTTTGAATATTTATTGAGTGGGTTTATGGCAAAAAAAAAGCCTGCAGAATAACTGCAGGCTTTTTATAAAATATTTTGTATTTATAAGCTTCACGTTATTCCACACGAGGATTTAGGCATCGTAATAATCGAGCCCATGGTAATCATCGTTGTTGTGGTCAATGTAAAGTTCATTCTCTTCATTTTTGTTGTTGACAAATATGAGGATAAAAATGAGAATAGCAAGAATTGCTTGTTGTTTTTTTGTGAATATTGCAATTCTAACTGGCAATGAACCTTATGAATAACATGTCTTTACTGACCATTCGGGATGTAAAAAAAAATAAAAAGAGGCGTAAAGTATAAAAGAACTCATCTGGATATCTTGATTTATTAATATCTAATATCTAGTTTTGCAGCATGAAAGTATTATTATTAGTTCTATTGGCTGGTGCTGTTTTAACCTTGCTTCTTACATATCTTGGAAAATTGCTTTTTCCAAAAAAGAATGAAGAGGAGGAACCTGCTAGTGAACCATTGGAAGAATGTTGTGGGGCTCACGAAGTATGTGAAACGGACTTGTTGAATAAGATGTCTGAAGAAATCATTTATTATGAAGATGAAGAATTGGATGTTTATAGAAATTTTGAAGAAAATGATTACAATGATGATCAAATCGATGAATTTCGTGAAGTGCTGTATAGCCTGAAGGAAAAAGAGATTGAACCTTGGCTAAAAAGCCTTGAACTAAGACATATTAATTTACCATCAACGATTAAATCAGAAGTGGTTTTCATGCTAGTGAAATAGAATTTTTGAAGAAATATTAGACCTGTTATTCTATTACAAACGTTTGCTCTTCTTTTTTATTAAGAGGGTTGCGTAATTTAGATTTAGATATTCCATTAAAAAAGAGTACTTTAGTGCGTGCTGCAGACCTTTGTCGAAGTAAAAATCAAAAATATGATGATTTACGTTATTAATGGTTACCTTTGCGGCTTCATAAATTATTTGGTAGACGTTCTTTTGTCAGGGGTTTCATTCGTTTTGAATTGAAAATTTTAGTGTGACAGGGGGATTCATGCCATGTCACAATTAAATTATTCGAATGAGTTCATTTGATAACTTAGGTCTATCTAGACCAATTTTGGAAGCCATTACAGAATTAGGCTTCACAACTCCAACAGCTATTCAAGAAAAAGCAATTCCTGTTCTTTTAGAAGGAAGAAGTGACTTTGTTGGTTTAGCACAGACGGGAACGGGTAAAACGGCAGCATTTGGCCTGCCATTGTTACAATTAATTGAGCCGGATGAGAAGATTCCACAGGCTCTTATTTTATCTCCAACACGTGAATTAGGTATTCAGATTGCTGATGATCTTAAAATATTCTCAAAAAACATTTTGAACTTAAATGTTGTGAATGTTTACGGTGGAGCAAGTATCGACGATCAGATTAGAAAGATTAGAAGAGGTGCACACGTTGTTGTTGCAACTCCAGGTCGTTTGTTAGATCTTATACGACGTAAAGCTATCAACTTATCAAAAGTAGAATATGTTATTCTTGATGAGGCTGATGAGATGTTGAATATGGGATTTAAGGAAGATATTGATTCAATCCTTTCTTCTACATCTGATGATAAATTAACATGGTTGTTTTCAGCAACCATGCCCAATGAGGTTCGTCGTATTTCTAAAAACTACATGACTGATCCGGTAGAAGTTACTGTTGGAACAGCAAACACAACGAATAAGAATATTGAGCATCAATATTATTTGATGAACAATAGAGATCGTTATAATGTGTTGAAGCGTGTTGTTGACTTTTATCCTGATATCTATGGTATCATTTTTTGTCGTACTCGTAAGGAAACTCAAGAAGTTGCAGAGTTGCTGATGAAAGACGGATATAATGCTGATGCTTTACATGGAGATTTGTCTCAGGTTCAGCGTGACAGAGTCATGCGTAGTTTTAAAAGCAAATCATTGCAGTTACTTGTAGCTACTGATGTTGCTGCTCGTGGTATCGATGTTGATGATTTATCTCACGTGCTTCATTACAATTTACCAGATGAGTTAGAGTTTTACACACACCGTTCTGGTCGTACAGCTCGTGCAGGTAAAAAAGGTATTTCAATTGCTCTTGTTACGCCTCGTGACGAAAGAAGAGTAAGAGATTTATCTCGCAGATTGAAGATGGATTTCGAACAAGTTAAAATCCCTAATGGAGAAGAAGTTTGTCAGCGTCAGGTATTAAGTTTCATGAATAGAGTAATCGATGTAAATGTTGAAGAAGAGGCAATTGAGCAATTTTTACCTGCTATTCACGAACAGTTGAAAGAACTTGACCGTGATGAGTTAGTAAAGCGTATGGTTTCTCTTGAGTTTAATCGATTCTGGGATTACTATAAGAATGCTCAGGACTTAAATATGAGATCTTCTACTCAGAAACGTGTTCGTCAGAATGACGGAGCAGAAAGTACTGAAGATCGTTTATTCATTAATATTGGTCGTAAAGATGGTATTGATGTTCCTAGTCTGCTGAATTTGATTCATAAGCAATGTGGAGTTCGCGGGAAAAATGTAGGAAGAGTTGACCTTAAGGGTGTTTTCTCATTCTTCGATGTATCCAAAGAATTCACAGAAGAAATTATCAAAGGTTTTGCTGGTGCTGAAGTAGGTGGCAGAGATGTTAGAATTGAAATTTCAGGTGATCGACCTGCTTCATCAGAAAGACCAAGAAGCGGTGGTAGATCTCGTGGTTACTCTGGTGGTGGCGACAGATCTCGTGGCTATTCAGGTGGTGGCAGATCACGTGGAGGTTCCGGAGACAGATCTCGTTCCAGAGGTGGTGATGATTCTAGAGATAGAAGAAGAAAACCAGAAGGAGGCGGAAGATCTTTCGATCGTAGAAGAAGAGATAATTAAATCTCAATTATATAAGATTCAAAAAGGGAAGCATATGCTTTCCTTTTTTTGTAATATACTTCACAAAACAAAAAGAGCATCAAGAAATTCAATTTGAATTCTTAATGCTCTTCCTCAAAATTAATTAGTTAGTCGGTAATTAAATTGAGTTTTGTGATTCCCCTATAATATCATGAATTGACTACCATTCAATCTCGCGATACTCTACACTTTCCTGGTTGATATGATAACCGTTTTGTGTATTTGAACTTTCAAATTTATAAGCACTCACAGAAACAGTATATGTCGTGCCAGATTTCATCGTATAATTTCGATCCCATCCTTGCGCTTCTTGGTCTATAGTTAAAGCATTATTATTCAAACGGTTTGAACTGTAGACAATGCGCCCGTCTATGGCTGTTGCGATTTTAACATGGTAGGTATCTCTGTTTTCAACCGTTCCCCATTCGATTTCAATACTGTGTTGATCTTTATTATATTCAAATTTGCTAATTTCTATTGCTGCAATTCTAACCTCCAGCAATTTATCTGTTAAGTTTAAAACTTCATTATCAGTAGATGTGAACTCAAAATTGTAAGTTCCGTTCTTAACGTCAGTTTCGGAATAATCTATTGTTTTTGGTAAAGAGGCAAAATTTGTTGCATTCTCTCCAACTTTTGTAAGGGTTATTTCAGGACTATGAGCATCCGAATGAGACATTTTTGCACTTGACAGATACATATTGCTGTAAGCATATATTACAGGTGCATATTTAACGACATCGTCAATTTTCTGACAACGGACATAAATATCCCCAACACCGTCGAATTCAGGAGTGTGAGTGTCTGAATCACAGGCCGAAAGCATACCTGAGGAAATGGCTAAAGCTAGAATTAATTTACTTTTCATGATCTTAAAATTTGTTGAGAATGATGTATTCTCCTTATTTTCTAATATAATTTTCTGTTTTATAGAAAGGAATTTATGGCCATATTCACTTTCATAAGCTTAGAACTAAGTGTCGAGATTTTCTGTTGTATCTCACAATAGAGATGAGCAATATTGAAATGGTTGCGTTTAGTTTCAAAAAAAAATAAAAATCATTCTTTTCCCAATAAAAAAGGAATATTGATTGCCTTAAATACTTGCTAATCTTATGAGTTTGTCTGCTTTATTTCCTGATGAATAAAAAAGAGTTAATTTTGACGCAACCAATTTCTGTTCTGAACAACTTGTTATTGAAACCAGCTATTTAAGACAAGACTTAACTTGAAGGATAAAAAACTTGAGCTAATAATTAAAGATTCAATTAAAGGCAAGGCCAAAGCGCAAGAATGTCTGTATGTTGAATATTCACCCAAAATGATGGGTGTGTGTTTGCGGTACGCTAAATCCTATGACGAAGCAGAGGATATTCTTCATGATGGTTTTATTAAGATTTTTCACAGTTTAAAATCTTTTCGATTCGAAGGATCATTTGAAGGTTGGATGAGACGAGTAGTCGTGAATACAGCACTTGAGCGATTTAGAAGCAAAACACAGCTTCATCCGGTTGAAGAATTCGATGATATAGAAGAAGATGAAGAGTTAGATGTGAAAGAAGCTCCTTTGGAAGTGATGTTGAAAATGATTCAAGATTTACCAGAACGGTATCGCATGGTATTTAGTATGTATGTTTTAGATGGTTATCCTCATAATGAAATTGCAGAAATCATGCAGATTACTGTAGGAACATCTAAATCGAATTTGGCAAGAGCTAGGAGTATATTAAAAGGAAAACTAATAGCCTATTGGGATGATAAGGACCATAAAAGCAATTTAAGAATATGCTAAAGAATGATGGACATATAGATAAGTTATTCTCCGAAGGATTAAAAGATCTGTCGGTGCAACCTCGTGCGGAGCTTTGGGATAAAATTCAAGCTGATGTTGTTAAAGGAAAACGAAGAAAACGTGCAGTAGTCTTATTTATTTCATTGGGAATAGCAGCATCTCTTGCTCTCTTATTTACTCTTTCTAATAATAATTTGTTTCAGCAAAATATAGAATTTAAAGGTTCAGAATTGCTATCAAATTTGGAAATGAATTCAAGTCAAACTGTTCAGAAATTAACAATTGAGAAGCCGGTTATACAGGAAGAAAAGCTAGCAGATGTTATTTTAAAGAAAAATATAAATCATATACCAAAGGAAGAGAATCGCAAAGTTATAATTGATTCTAAAAGTAAGTGGAAGAGGGAAATTAATGTGCAAATGGTGCTTCCAAAATCGAAAAATAAGATTTTGGAAAATGTGCCATTATCAATGAAGTTATTGGAAGAAAAAAATAAAGAACAGGAAAAATATCTGTCAGTTCTTGAACAAGATTCTTTAATTATTGCTCATAATTTAAAGATGATCGATCAATTCAATAATAAACACAATAAGAAAAATGAATGGTCAATACTGGGACAGGTTTCTTCAGCTTATTCTTCATATACTGGTGAAAAATCAGGAGGTAATTCGGAGAATGGGTTGATAAGTATTGGCGGTGGTGTTAAAGTGAATTGGCAGACTGGTAAAAAGCTCGCTATTCAAACGGGTATAATTTATAATAAGTTTGGACAGAAATTGAATAATCAGGCTAGGGGATATGAATCCGCATCTTTAAGTAGTGATCTTGTTGCAAAAAATAGAATAGTGACTGGTATGGAGACTTCTGCGGGACCAATTAGACTTAAAGCAAGTTCTGTATCTGATGCATCTAATCAATTTTATGCAGTGGAAGATAACTCAAGTTCTTCAGATATGATCCAATCTTTTGAAGCTATTGAAATACCTTTTATTTTGAGGTATAACCTTATTGATAAAAAATTTGGTTTACATCTTAGTGGTGGTTTGAGCACTAATCTGATGATTGGTAACAGAATATACGATAAAAGTTCTAAACGCACCTTAGGAGAGACAGCTGGTATTCGCACAACCAATTTTAGCACTAGTTTTAGTCTGGGGATGGAATATCGCTTAAACTCTAAGTTTAGTCTTTCTATGGAACCGTCAGTTAAGTACTACTTGAATTCAATTAACAAAGCTTCCAATTTTAACTATAAGCCATATTCGATAGGTTTAAACTCGGGGATACGCTACAAATTTTAATATAAAATATCTGATACAAGAAAGGAGAGCCAATTAGCTCTCCTTTTCATTGCTCTGTATTTTTATTAGACTACCAGGTAAAGTCACAAGAATAAGTTCCAATATTTCCAACTGCATCTTCCACAGTTAATTTTAGCTTGTGTTTTTTATTTCTTTTTAGCCTTTGGGAATCGAAAGTGTAGAATAGACGATCTTTCTTTCTGTCATATTCAAATAAAACCCATTTACCATCTATTTCACCACGATAATATTTTATACCTGCTAAGTTATCTTTAATGGTGAAATCTATAAACTTCAGATTCTTTATTGTTTTGTTTTTGTAATCTGTTTTTGTTGTTATAGTTGGTGAAATTGTGTCAAGTAAAACAGAGTAATTACCTAACCCCTTTGTTTTCGTTTTAATATAGCCGTTGATATATACACCTCCTGCTGAAGATGTATTTCCATTTTTATCAATTTTACACACAACAAGTTTATCGCTTATAGTGTCGTTAACTTTATCCAGTTTTATAGAAAGACTATAGTGTCTGTTCAAAGCAACTGATGATTTATGTATGTGGTGAATTGGAGCTAAATAATTGCTGTCAATACTTGTGGAATAATTAAATTTCAGATCAGAATAAAGGCAATTTTTTGGAAACTTTAATTCAATACCATCTTGAGAAAAATGATTCACATCCTGATATTTAAAGAGTTTTGAAAATACTTTTTCAGGGAAATTGACAGAGGTGGTATCTCCTTTGACTGCGAATTTTAACTTAGCTTTGTTTTTATAAGAATCAAATGCTGAAATATCTATACTGTAATTTTTATTTTCGTTGAAATAATATGAGCCATCACCCTTCATCTTCGAATAAAAATTCAGTTTATTATTGGGTTCAATAAATGCTTTATGAATTCTTTTTTTACTTTCCTGGCTCAATTCATAGTCAATATGAGAATTGATATAACTGCTCTCGTCAAACGAAAATTTATTAAGCGTATAATTTGTCACCAAAGAATCATTAATTCTTAGTTGAAGCTTATTAATGCCACATTTACCCCATGTGTTGTCTAAGAAATCTTGCGTGTGAATGGCAAAGCCAATTTTTCCATGCAATTTTAATTTTGCATTGTTAAGAACAAAGTTAGTTTTATTCTTAGCGACAACTTTGAAGGCCTGACGTGTGTTTTTACCGTTAACACTGCTATTTCTATTCAAAGGATAGACGTATAGCCTGTAAATTTTAGGTGGCGTTGTATCTAAGATTTTAAAACCAAGTAACATTGGGTTAATTGGCTTTTCACTCTTCGTTTCTCTCACTTCAAAATGCAAATGGGGTCCCATTGATGAACCTGTATTTCCCGAATATGCAATTATATTTCCCTTTTTTAATTTAAACTGTTCTCTCTTATGAGAATCAAGACTATTTATATTGATATCGACTTCAAAACTCTTTTTTTTATATTGCTGAGATTTAATAAAAACTTCGATCTTTGGTGAAAATTTGCTTAGGTGGGCATAAACAGAAGTGTAACCATTAGGGTGATCAATATAAAGAGCTTTTCCATATCCTCCGGCAGAAATCTTAATACGACTAACTGTGCCATCAGCAATGGCATATATTTTTTTTCCCGTTGTAAAAGTTCTAATGTCTATTCCGGAATGAAAATGATTGTTTCGAAGCTCGGCAAAGGTTCCGGATAGTGTTATTTTAAAATCAACCGGAGATCTAAAATAGTTTTTAGGATAATCATGCGCATGAGATGAAAAAGAAAGAAAAAGTACAATAAGTAATAAAAAATACTGATTTATGTTTAGATGCTTTATTTTCATGGTATTCCAAATTGAAGTGTCATTTTATGAGAATGTAAAACTAATAAAAATGTGATTTTTTAAGATGCTCAACCGAAAATAGAAAGCAATATTTTTGATTATCTTAACAGCAATGTTAATTTTGTAGAAGAAAGTTTGATAATGGAGGTAAAGCCAATTGAAATAGTATCTGAATTGCGAGGGCAAATCTCTCGTCTTATTTCTTTATATCAGGATTTAAAGCTTGAAAAGGAAAAGTTGGTTCACGAAAAAATGGAACTACTTGAAAAAGTTGAAGCTTTAAGCAAAGAAAATGAGGAATATAAACATCAGTACGATACTTTAAAATTGGCAAAAACTTTTGCTGGGGAAACAGGTGATTCTCAGCAGGCTAAAAGTAAAATTAGCCAAATTGTGCGGGAGATTGACAAGTGTATTGCGCTTTTAAACAAATAAGAATTGTTTATGTCTGACGAGTTTTTAATAAAAGTTAATGTAGCAGGGCGACTTTATCCTTTGAATATAAAAAGGAGTAGGGAAGAGATTATTCGCAAAGCAGCAAAAACAATAAACGAGAAGATACTGCAATACCAACAGAAATATAAAGATAAAGACATTCAAGATTTTTTAGCGATGGCTTCACTACAGTTTGTAGTCAAGGTGTTGGAATCAGAAGCAAAAACAGATGTTTCACCAGTTTTAAAAGAGTTGGAAGCTATGGAACAAGAATTGAATGAATTTATTAAAGAAGAACAGTAGTAAAATATATAAAAGAACAATAGCCCGCATTATTTCTTAGAAGAAATTACCATTACAATTCATTTAAAATCAGTATTTTTAGTCTGGTTTAATGTATAGTGGTTGCATTTTCTGAGTGATGGTGCGGGTTATTTATTGAATAAAGAAAATCGAGTATTGACTAAATATAATAAACAATGACAGAAATAATTATAGGAGCCATTGCTTTAGTAGGGGGCGGATTTATATCCTATTTCGTCTTACAGCGCGCTTTGAAGCGTAAGAGCGAAAGCATAATTAAGGATGCCCAATCCGAAGCAGAGGTTCTCAAAAAAGATAAAATCTTACAAGCAAAGGAAAAATTCTTACAACTTAGAACCGAGCATGAAAAGCAGATTAATGCAAAGAATGCAAAGCTTTTAGTTGTTGAAAATAAAGTAAAACAGAAAGAAAATGCAGTAAATCAGCGTGTAGAAGATTTTCAGCGTAAGAAGAAAGAAGTTGATACCATACGTGAGAACTTAAATGTTCAAATGGAGTTGGTTGAAAGAAAAGAGTTGGAATTAGAAAAATCTAAGCGTCAACAAATTGAGCAGTTGGAGAAAATTTCCGGCTTATCAGCAGAAGAGGCAAAAAATCAGATTGTAGAATCTTTGAAAGAAGAGGCTAAAACTGAAGCTATGTCATATGTAAACGATATCATGGAGGATGCTAAGATGTCGGCTAATATGGAAGCTAAGAAAGTTGTTATTAAAACAATTCAGAGAGTAGCTACTGAAACTGCGATTGAAAATTCAGTGACTATTTTTCATATAGAATCAGATGAAATTAAGGGACGTATTATTGGTCGCGAAGGACGTAATATTCGTGCACTGGAAGCAGCTACAGGAATTGAAATTATTGTAGATGATACACCGGAAGCAATTGTACTTTCAGGTTTTGATCCGGTTCGCCGTGAAATTGCTCGTTTAGCCCTTCACCAATTGGTTACTGATGGTCGTATTCACCCGGCTCGTATCGAGGAAGTTGTGAATAAAACGCGTAAGCAAATTGAAGAGGAAATGGCTGAAACAGGTAAGCGCACAGCTATTGACTTAGGAATTCACGGTTTGCATCCTGAGTTAATTCGTATGATTGGTAAGATGAAATACCGTTCGTCATATGGACAAAACTTACTGCAGCACGCTCGTGAAACGGCTAACCTTTGTGCTATTATGGCGACAGAACTTGGTCTGAATGCTAAAAAAGCAAAACGTGCAGGATTGTTACATGATATAGGTAAGGTGCCAGATGATGAGCCAGAGTTGCCACACGCAATTTTAGGTATGAAATTGGCCGAGAAATACAAAGAGAAACCAGATATTTGTAATGCAATTGGAGCTCACCATGATGAAATTGAAATGACAACTTTGCTTGCTCCGATTATTCAAGCTTGTGATGCTATTTCAGGCGCTCGTCCAGGTGCACGTCGCGAGATTGTTGAATCTTATATCAAGCGTTTGAAGGACCTTGAAAACCTTGCTCTTTCGCATCCAGGTGTGTTGAAAACATATGCAATTCAGGCTGGTAGAGAATTAAGAGTAATTGTAGGTAGCGATAAAATTTCTGATAAAGAAGCAGAAACTTTATCCTTAGATATTGCTCAGAAAATTCAGGATGAGATGACTTATCCTGGACAGGTAAAGATCACGGTTATTCGTGAAACTAGAGCCATTAACTACGCTAAGTAGTAATTGCCAGATATAAAAAAATCTCCAACTCATTTGAGTTGGAGATTTTTTTGCCTTATATTTTCTTATCAAACTCTCTTTTTGAGTAGTACATTCAAAAGACTCTTTAAGATCTCAACATATTTGTAGTTACTTAGGCGACCATAACAGAATATCTGGTTTTGAATTAAAAGTTTAATTAAATCCAAATTATTACTGGGTTTGTAATATTGTGGCAGATTTTTGAGTTTTTTAAATTTAATGACATGTTCGAGTTGTGTAGCTGATAGTACAGCGCCGTTATCTATTGGATTAATATAGAAATAGCTTCGTTTAGATTTTTTTGATGGCGGATCAATAGAATAACTCTCACAAGTTAAAAGAATACTATTGGGAAGCTGAATACCACTGACAGGAAGTTTTAGAGCTTGAGCAATTCCGGCATAAATGATACTTGTTATAATATAATTTCCTTTCTTTTGTGCTAATACGGTACTAATATTACCTCCCCAATTGGTTTCTTCCTTCGGAGATAATACCATAAAATTATGAATAAAGTATAGAAAGTGATTTAGAATTTTGATTTTATCAAGATAACTTTTTTGTTCTTTCAATTCAGGTTTAACCTCATTTATAATCTTATTAATAGTAGATTTTACATTATCAATTGATAAATGATAGTTTACACTTCGGTTGATTAGTATAGCACCATCAATTAAATTTTGCTTTGGAGAATTTTTCCAATTGATTAATTCCTTCTTAATAGAATTGTGATGGATCTCATCGATAATTGCTTCTAATCTTTCTTGAAAAACAAGACTGTCAGATTCTAACCAAATATCTTCCAATTTAGGAATATTTGATGCAGGTAAAGTTGACAATTCTTTGACGATATTAGTGTAAATATCTGGATCAGAATCATCTAATAGTGAGATTAGAGCTTTGAGTTTCTCTTCCTTCATATCTGTTTTAAGATTCGTTCTATCTTAAATATAATAAAACCCACTAAGAAGAACAATTCTTGTGGGTTTCAGAGCTTTTTACATATAAAAGCAATTATTTAATGAACGATTCTCAGAAGAGAAAATAGCTCTTATTTACTCAAACGATCAAGTACCGTTTGAATTAATTTTTTGACTACAGGCTTGTAATCTTTACTGGCATCTTTGTTTACACGGTTTGCAATAATGGCGCAAACAGTTGCCGCTTCATGCCCCAATAAAGCTGCTAAACCTGCGATTGCCGAGCTTTCCATCTCATAATTTGTAATTTTTTGCCCCTTGTATTCAAATGCTTCAATTTTATCATTCAAATCCATGTCAAGAGTTTTCAAACGGAGAACTCTTCCTTGTGGACCATAAAAGCCATTTGCTGAAATGGTTATACCTTGAATCATATCTTCACCGTCAAGTTGATCAAGCACTTTAGCAGATGATGCAACGAAGTATGGAGAAGCTAATTTAGCGTCCCAATTCATAGCATCTTTAAATGCTTGCTCGAATTCAAGATCGGAAACTTCATCTCTTCCTGCATAAAAATTAAGCATTCCATCAAAACCAATTGACTTTTTTGATAATAAGAACGAATCTACCGGAATGTTTCCTTGAAGCGATCCTGAGGTTCCAATACGCACAAGCGTTAGAGTTTTGTGTTCTTTCTTAGGAATTCGAGTTTCCAAATCGATATTCACCAAAGCATCTAATTCGTTTACTACAATATCGATATTGTCTGTTCCAATTCCAGTTGATAAAACTGAGAAACGCTTACCTTTATAAGTACCGGTTTTAGTTACAAATTCGCGATTCGAAATAGTTAACTCAACTTCGTCGAAATAACTGGCAACTAATTCCACTCTGCCAGGATCACCAACAAGAATAACTGTGTCAGCCAGGTCTTCTGGTCTTAAGTGCAAGTGAAAAACGCTTCCGTCAGGATTAATAATTAGTTCTGATGATTTAATTGGTTCCATATGTTTTAAAATTTTGAATTGCAAAATTTATTTTGCTTGATCTTACTTTTGGATATCTTGCAAATGTTATTTGTTAAATATACACAGAAAAGTAGGCAAACTAAGGTTTTGCAGATTAACAATACTTTATTTTATGGTTGTTTGGAGTAATTTATAGAAGCGATTGGGAAAATAGGATAGAGAAGTAATATATACTTAGGCCTACTTGCTCCAATCAAGTTCCAAATATACAAATAAATCATTCATTCAAAAACGAGTTAGTAAATATGTTTTCAATATAATTCATTGATTTATTTCCGCTATTTCTTGTTTTCTCAATGGATATATTATGCTATATTTACCTTTCTATTAGTGAAAATTATAATGACTCTTAAGCTCATAGTTGATGGCTGAAATCTAATTGCTTTCTAATTAGAAAGATATCTATTATAGAGCATTAAACTAAAAAAAATGAAACAAAAACCGTATTTCTTAATCGTTGTTGCAGCTTTTGCATTGATTCTTGTTATGTCAGGATCGAGTATGTTTAAAACGCTTCAGCCTGGTGAGCGTGGAATTATTTTCCGTAAATTCTCAGACGGATTAGATAAAGAAAATGTCTTTATGCCAGGTTTCCATGTGATTGCTCCTTGGAATGACTTACATGTATATGATGTAAAGGAACAAAAAAGTGAAGAGACTATGGATGTTTTGGATAAAAGTGGATTATCTGTGAATATTGATGTGTCTGTTCGTTTTAATCCAACTTATAATAAAATTGGATATTTACATGAAATCTTTGGTAAGAATTATATCAACCAATTAGTTGTTCCTGAAGTACGTTCTTCGGTTCGACAAGTCGCTGGTCGTTATACTGCTGAAGAAATTTATTCTACTCGTAGAAAAGAAGTTGAGGATGCTATCATTACAGAGACTTCTTTAATTCTTAAGAAGAACAATATTGAAATGAAAGCTCTTTTAATTCGTTCAATTAATCTACCTGCAAAAATTAAGCAAGCTATTGAAAGTAAACTTAAACAGGAGCAAGAAGCTCTAGCTTATAAATTTAAGCTTGATCGAGAGAAGAGTGAGGCTGAAAGAAAGCGTATTGCAGCGGAAGGTGAGGCAAAAGCAAATAAGATTATTAATAGTAGTTTGACTACTGCTCTACTGAAGATGCGTGGAATTGAAGCAACTATTGAATTGTCGAAATCACCTAATTCAAAAGTTGTTGTTATTGGAAGTGGGAAAGAAGGTATGCCTCTAATTTTGGGGAACAATTAAATTCTTTACAATAAAATATTTATTAGGCTGTTTCGAAGGAAACAGCCTTTTTCTATTTAATAGTTAGGTGGTTAACAAGTTTGTTCGGAAGCGAACAATGATTGTTCTATAAGCGTTCACTTTAGATTTTTTAATAAATATGATCTGGTCTGAATATCAGAATAATATTGGCTTTGGTATAATAAATGTACAAAAATGGTAACCTAAAATCAACCAAAGAAACCATAACCGACCATGTTTAAATTAACTCTGCTAGTAATAGCTCTGTTTTTAAGTTTTTGCCAGCCTGCACAAGCTTTTCACAAAAAGGAAATATTTGCCAAACGCGTACAAAGTAGTCCCAAAATAGATGGGCTTTTAAACGATGCTATTTGGAAAGAAATACCTTCAGCAGGTAATTTTGTTCAAATGGACCCTAATAATGGTACGCCATCTAATTTTAAGACTGAGGCAAAATTTATCTACACAGACAATTCTCTTATTGTTGGAGTAATGATGTATGATGATAAGCCTGATGAGATTTTGAAGCAATTGAGTAAGCGTGATGATCTTGATAATACGGATTTTATACTTCTTCTGATAGATCCATTCAATAATGGTTTGGATGCCTTTGAATTTATTGTGACCCCTGTAGGCGTGCAAGTAGATGCAAAAGTTGTTAAGAATAGAGAAGATAACAACTGGGATGGCGTTTGGCACAGTGCCGTTAATATTGGGGACAAGGGGTGGAGTGCAGAATTCGAGATTCCATATTCAGCATTGCGATTCCCCAAAAAAGATATTCAGGAGTGGGGTATCAACATTATTCGCAATATCCAGAGGGAAAAGGAAAAAGTTAGTTGGAATTTTATCGATAAAGAAGAATCGGGTTGGGTTAATCAATCAGGTGTTTTGAAAGGGATAGAAAATATAAAACCTCCGACTCGTTTGTCATTCTCTCCTTATTTTTCGGTTTACGCTGATAAGTCTTCAGATAAATCTTCATTTGAAACGAATTATAGGGGTGGCTTAGATTTAAAATATGGTATCAACGAAAGTTTTACACTTGATATGATGTTAATTCCGGATTTTGGTCAAGTTCAGTCAGATGACCAGGTTTTGAATTTATCGCCTTTTGAGACAAAATTTGATGAGAAAAGACAATATTTTACAGAGGCAACAGAGCTTTTTAATCGTGGTGATATATTTTATTCCAAGCGTATTGGATCATCCCCTAAATACAGATACGATGTTGAAGACAATCTTGAAGATAATGAGATTGTAGTAGAGAATCCAGTTGAAGCCAAGATAATTAATTCAACTAAAATATCAGGTAGAACAAGTAAAGGCTTGGGTATTGGTTTTTTAAACTCGATGGTGCGTAATACCTATGCAGAAATAAAAGATACTCTATCTGGGAATAAACGAAAATTCAAAACACAAAACTTTGCGAACTATAACATGTTGGTTTTCGATCAGAGTTTGAAGAATGAATCGTATATCTCATTAATTAACACAAATGTAACGGTTCCTAAAGAGGATTTTTTGGCAAATGTGACAGGAACCGAATTTCTGTTTAAAGATAAATCACGTACTTATCAACTTAAGGGAAAGGCACTATTATCTCAACGATATGAAGAAGATGAAAAAGATGAGATAGGGCATCATCATCAACTTTCTTTAGGAAAGATAAATGGTCAATTTAATTGGAGTTTTTTCAATGAGATTATTTCAGATGATTATAACCCAAATGATTTTGGTTTTTTGAATCGTAATAATAGAATTAAAAATAATTTTAGACTGAGTTATCACATTTATAAACCACAAGGAATATTACTGGCTCAGCATAATAATTTGACTATTAGTCATGAAACGCAATATGCACCATCACGTTTTTCACGCTTTACAATTTATTATAATTCCAGGTTTAAGTTGAAATCTTACAACTCAATAGGAGTTTATGGTAATGTTCGCCCAATGCACCAGTATGATTTTAACGAACCTCGAGAAGAGGGGATGAAATTGAGAAAGGGTTCTTCTGCTTTTATGGGAATATGGTTCTCTTCTGATTACAGAAAGGAATTTGCTTTTGATGTTGAAACTGAATATGGTGCACGATTTTCTACTGATAACTTGAGGACGTTTAAAGTGTCTGTTAAACCGCGTTACCGTTTTAATGATAAGTTTTCGATGGAGTACAGAGTAAAGTGGAACAGGCAGTTGAATGGCATGGGGTATGTGGATAGCGAAGAGGTAGATGGAAACACCAATGTATATATTGGTGTTAGAAATACAGCTTATCTGGAAAATAAATTGAGTAGCAATTATATTTTTAATAATAAGATGTCTCTAAGTTTTAGAGCCCGCCATTATTGGGCAAAAGCTGAATATAAAGAGTTTGGACTTTTATTGGATAATGGACGATTAGCAAAGACGGATTATTCCGATAATAACGATATTAATTTTAACACATTTAATATTGATATGGTTTACTCATGGAGATTTGCTCCTGGTAGTGAGTTTGCTTTAGTTTGGAAAAATTCAATTTCCAATTCTGATAGTCAGGTTGCACATCGATTTATTAATAATTTAAAAGATACATTCGATTCAACTCGTTTTAATTCATTATCGGTGAAACTGTTGTACTATATCGACTATATGTCTTTAAAAAAGAGGAGTTGATAGAATCAAAAATATAATTTTATAGTTTGTAAGTTGAAAAATAAGAGTAGCAGGCGAAAGTTTGCTGCTCTTATTTTTAAGTTTAAATTTGTGCTTGGAAAAGCTAAAAATAAAGAGAAGTTGATTCCAAAATATTAATATTCAATTTTAACAAACTATGATTCAAAGAATTCAAACTTTATTCCTTTTAGGTGTTTTAATCCTAATCACATTGATGTTCTTTTTCCCTTTAGCGGAGCTAATCGATTCAGCAAATAATTCATATTCATTTATATATAGAGGAATCCCTTCACTGACAGATGGTGAACCGATGCTTTTTAAAGCTTATCCTATTGCAATATTGTTAGTTATAATTGTACTAAATGTACTTGTGACCATCTTTTCTTACAAAAAGCGTATTCGTCAAATTCGATTAACTGTATTTAATATCCTCTGTATGTTGGGTATTATGGGGCTTGTGTACTATAATGTAAATTCACAAGTTGAGGTTTTACAGGCAATCGTGAAATACAGTTTAATTAATGCATTTCCTCTTGTAGGAATTGTATTGTCATATTTAGCAATTCGTAATATTGGAAAAGATGAAGCGATGATTCGCTCTATGGATAGAATACGATAATTCTATAAAGAAGGGAGAAATATAAATATCGATATTTGATAAAGAAAAGCCTGCTTCGTGTAGGCTTTTTTTGTACCCAAGATTATATGTTAGTTACTAAAATTAGACTGACAAGTCATAACGGAATTGATTGAATGTTAAATCTTGTTGAATTGATATTCATTTGTAGTAAAAAAGATTATTTATTTGTAAATTCTACTTTATCTTATGAAGATTAACTAATACCAGAAAATTTATTCCGCATGCGCTATATTTTTTTATGTCTGTTTATTACGATTAGCTGTACAATCTCAGCTTTTTCGATGCAAACTTCCAATAAGAACAAAAAACACATTTTGGTGATACATTCATATCATCAAAGCTTTGTGTGGACTGATAGTATTTCTAATGGTATTAAATCAGTGTTAACACCTCTTGAGGGTGAAATCGAAACATTTTATGAATATCTTGATTCCAAGCGCTTTGTGGATCCAATTTTTATTGAATCCTTTGAGGAGAAGTACGAGTTGTTGTGTTCAAAAATAACTTGTGATGCAATTATCGTATCAGATAACAATGCTTTAAACTTTGCAATCCGAAATAGAGAACGTTTTTTTAAAAATATCCCCATCGTTTTTTGTGGCGTTAATAATTATAGCCCTGAACTGTTAAAAGGTGAAAGCTTAGTTACCGGAATAGCTGAATATGCAGCTATAGATTCAACCTTAATGTTGATGAATCGTTTACATCCCAAGAGAAAGGTCTTAATTATAAATGATAGAACTGTAACTGGCTTGGCTAATAAGGCGATAATAATGAAAGCCTTGCCTGAATTGGAAAAAAAGATGCTTATCGAATATTCCGATAGTAGTAGTATGAACGCTATTTTGGAGAAAGTAAAAGGCTTATCGAATGATTGGATGATTTACTTAGCGCCTTTTACAATGGATGCAGAAGGAAATTATTATTCGTTTAACGATGTTGTTCGACTTGTTAGCAATGCCAGTTCTGTACCCATATACGGATCTTGGGATTTTTATTTGGGAAAAGGTATTGTGGGAGGCTATATAACGAGTGGTTTTATGCAAGGAGAGTTGGCAGGAAAACTAGCTCTCTCAATAGTTAAAGGAGCTAATACCAATCTTATACCAGTTCATGATAAATCTGCAGTAAGTATTAAAGTTGATCATTCACAACTAATTAAGTACGATATAAAGGAGCATCGTTTACCTGTTGGAACCATTATTTTTAATCGAGAGAAAACGTTTTTTGAAAAAAATATTAGATTTTTTAAGAATGTTCTCCGAATTGGTCTGATTGTAATTTTATTACTGATTATTTATTCTGTATTAAAATATAGACAAAAGAAATTACTGGAGAGACGAAATTTAGAACTAGACCAAGAGGTAGAAGAAAGATCCAGAGAACTTCTTGAAGCGAATGAAACGTTGAACAGGAAAAATGTTGAAATTACGAAGCAGGAAGAGTTGACAAAATTGGCTTATTTGAGATTGAAAGCAATTTTGAATAATTCTTTGGTTGGAATTGTGGTTACTGATAAAGAAGGAAAAATTATTGACCAAAATAATCGAATTTCCGAAATTCTTGGAAGTGAGAAGGGAGAGCTTCTCGATAAAAATATCATGTCAACTTTCTTAAGTAAAAGTAATTTTGATATTCTGATGAATGAGTATAAGCAACTTGAAGGAAGCAAGGCTTTTATTCGCAACGAAATACCATTGAAACGAGCAGATGGAAGTGTGCTTTGGACAAAAATATACATTAGTGAAATGCTATATTCTCAGATTGAAGATGCAAATATTTGGGTGATTGATGATGTAAGTGAAATCGTTGAGAACAGAGCAAATTTAGAAAAGAAAACAGTGGAATTAAAGGAGTCTAATGAAACAAAAGATCAATTTTTCTCAATAATTTCTCATGACTTAAAAGGACCTTTATCTTCGGTCTTAGGACTCCTGGAAATTATAAGTAAGAATTCTGAAATTTTCTCAGATGAAGAAAAGAAAGCCTATATAGAGAATTGTTACGAATCAGCTCAAGATATGAATGATCTACTGGATAATTTATTGAGATGGGGACGGATTCAAATTGGTGGTGTATCGTGGAATCCTGAAATTATTGACCTAAAAAATATTACAGATTCTGTATTACAGACCCTTATAAATATTGCGAAGGCTAAGGGTATTGAATTAAAAAATAACATTCCTCAAGAAATTAAAGCTTTTGGTGATGAAAATATGATAAAAACTGTAGTTTTGAACCTCGTTAACAACGCTATTAAATTTACTCGCAAGGAGGGGTTTGTTGAAATTTCTGCTTCTATAAAAAACAGTAGGGTTGAGGTTCTTGTTAGAGACAATGGCACTGGTATTAAAAGTGATGATATTCAATATCTATTCAATATTGATAAAAAAATCCAACAAGAAGGAACGAATAAAGAATCAGGCACAGGTTTAGGACTTATAATTGTTAAAGATATAATTGAGAAAAATAAGGGAACAATTCGTGTCGAGAGTGAATTGAATGTTGGAACGAGTGTCTATTTTGACTTGCCCCTAATAGCTTTAAACTAAAATGAATCAGTTTTTTAAGAAAGTTAATCTTCAAGATTTAAAAGTTGAAAATAGAATAGCAGCCATCTACATATTTTTTGGAGCCTTATGGATAATTGCATCAGATAAATTTCTTCTTTTATTTCGTTTTGAAACTGATTTTCTGACTCAAATTCAAACCTATAAGGGCTGGTTTTTTGTTTTTATTACGGGTTGTCTTATTCATGTTTTAATAAAGGCCGAAAGGAAAAAACAAGAACGGTTAAAGAAGGATTTAAAAGATGCTGTTATTAAATCGCAAGAATCGGATAGGTTAAAATCCGCTTTTCTTTCTAATATATCTCATGAGTTACGTACACCTTTAAATTCTATTTTGGGATTTTCAGAACTTTTAAAAAGCCCAAGGATAGAAGCCCAAGAACGAGATGAGTATATTGATTTTATTAATGAAGGAAGTAATCAGCTGTTAGCTATTCTTAACGATTTAATTGAAATCTCAAAATTGGAATCCAATTTAACCCAAGTAGAAAATAAAGAGTTTTGCGTAATTAGCCTATTACACGAGCTTTATCCGATTTATAAATTCGAGCTTGAAATGAATAGTGTGAAGCGTTTGAGTTTTGATTTGCATTTGCCTAATGATAAGTCGTGCATTGTAAAATCGGACCGTTTTAGAGTCAAACAGATTGTGACACATTTTCTTTCCAATGCGATTAAATTTACTCACGAGGGATCAATACAGTTGGGTTTCGAAGAAAGAGAAGATTCCGTATCAATTTATGTGAGAGATACTGGAATTGGCATTGCTGAAGACAAGATTATTAGTGTAATGAAGCCATTTATTCAGTCGGATATGACAAGCTCGAAATGTTATGCTGGCGTCGGTATAGGCTTAACACTTTGTAATGAATTGTCTATGCTTTTGGGAGGAAAAGTAGAGATAAAATCCCAAAAAGGAATTGGAACCTGTATATCCCTTAATTTGCCCCTTTCGATAAATCAACAACATCGAGTTGTGTCACAAGACTTAACGACTTGCTAAATCTTGTAACACAACATACTGAGTTTATTTCTTATTTGCTTTTTTTGCTAGTTTTTTTTTTGTCTTTTTCTTCATTACCGAATGTCCAAAACGACCAATAAGTTTGCCTAACTCGTAGTAATGTCCGTGAGAATAAGCAATTGGCTGAGCCTTATCCAATCTGAATTGCCCACTTTCAGGATCGATATACTTTTCATCGGCTTGTACGTTTACAACTTCTGCAATAAACATATCGTGAGAACCTAATTCCACAATCTGTTTTAGTTTGCATTCGATAGATAGGGGAGACTCCTCAATAATGGGTGCTTTTATTTCTTTTGAAGGTGCAGGCGTTAGCTTCATCTCTTCAAACTTATTAAAATCTTTGCCAGACTTTACACCGCACCAGTCCGTTGCAAAAGCCAGTTCTTTTGTAGTAAGATTGATAACAAACTCACCATGTTTCTTGATGATATCATAAGAATGACGGTTTGGGCGAACCGAGATATAGCACATAGCAGGATCAGTACAAATGGTACCCGTCCATGCAATTGTAATAATATTATAATCTTCTTTACTTGCGCCACAACTAACCATTACAGCAGGCAATGGATAGACCATAGTTCCAGGTTTCCAGTTTTGTTTTCCCATGATATATGAATTGTTTATGAGTTGTTATTTCTTCCAAAATGAATTGTAAATATTTTTCTCACCCCAATAGAAATGTATATAAGAGGCTAGTACATTGTTTTTTCTAATGACTTTAGTGTCTAGCTGTTTTTCTCGTGCAGAAAACACCTCAATATCTTTAGTTTCTTCTTTTGAATCAACTAAGTTTGAATAGTGAAACTCATGTCCGAAAAGTGTTTCGGAGGGAAGTTTAATCTTTCTGTAACCAAGTTTCAATTTCATATTTTCCATGCTTGCATCCTGATCCAGAAAACCTGCCATCGGATATACTTGACCATCCTTATCTATAATATTTTTGGAAAGGTACATCATGCCGCCACATTCAGCCAATACCTTACCACCAGACAAAGCAAATTCTTTTATGGCATTTCTCATGCTGGTATTCTGTGATAATTGCTCAAGATAAAGTTCAGGGTAGCCACCGGCTAAGTAGATGAAATCAACATCTGGTAATTCCGTATCTTTAATAGGAGAGAAGTAAGTTAATTCACCAAGTTCTGAAAGTGCCCTCAGGTTTTCATGATAGGTAAAATTGAAAGCTTCATCCTTGGCAACTCCAATTTTCAGTTTGGGTTTGCATGAGGTAGATTTCTCTACCGCAGCAGGACGCTTAGATGTACATATTTGGATGAGTTTATCTACATCAACAGTTTTTTCAATATGAGTCGCCATTGCGTTGATGGTATCCTCATAGTTATTTTTAGCAGAAATTTGTAAGCCTAAATGTCTTTCAGGTAAGCTTATGTTTTCATTTCTTGGTACATATCCTAAGGCTTCAATACCAACATCTTCGCAAGCGTCTTTCATGAATTGATAATGTGACTCGCTATTCACAAAATTGAAGATGGCACCGGCAATTTTAATCTTAGGATAAAAGTTTTTGAATCCGTAAAGCAAAGGAGCTACTGAGTAAGCAGTGGCTTTAGCATTAATAACCAGTATAATTGGAATATCGAGCAATTCAGCAATTTGAGCAGAACTCCCTTCCATTCTGTTAGCCCCATCGAATAACCCCATTACGCCTTCTACAACTGTTGCATCTGCTTTCGAACTGTATCTGCCATATATATCTTTCACATGTGCCTTACTACTCATAAATGTATCCAGGTTGATTGATACATTGTCTGAGGCCCATTCGTGATGTTTGGTATCGATATAATCCGGACCGCACTTAAAAGCTTGAACAGATAAGCCTTTGTTGCGTATACTGCGAAGCAAACCTTGCGTAATTGTTGTTTTACCAGAACCGCTTGAGGGTGCTGCAATTAAAAATTGGGGAAGCATATATTAAACTTGAAATAATGTGTAAGAGTATAATGTGAACTTCTTTTGAATTCACTCTTACAAAAATACGAGCTAGAATTCTTTCTACAAGTTCTTTTATCAAGAATAATGATGTAGGACTATAAAAAAAGCCCGGAGAAAAATCTCCAGGCTTAAAATTTATTCAATTAAACAGACTTGATTAGTCATTCTTATGAACATGAACATCCATTTGAGGGAAAGGAATATTAAGACCTTCCTGACCAAATGTCTTATATATTTTTTCATTTAAATCGAAGAAGACACCCCAATAATCAGCAGATTTAACCCAAGCTCTAACTGCAAAGTTTACAGAGCTGTCTGCCAGTTCAGAAACCTGAATAAACACTTCAGGATTTTTTAGAATTCTTGCATCTTCCTCGCATAGTCTTTTAATAACTTCTCTTGCCTTATCAACATCATCGCCATATGCAATTCCAACTGTCCAATCAACTCTTCTTTCTTCTTCAGTAGAATAATTAATTAGTGAAGAAGTAGACAGCCCCCCGTTAGGAATAATAACCGTTTTATTATCCGGAGTTGTTACAATTGTGGTAAAAATCTGAATTTCTTTTACAACACCTAAATAGCCTTGTGCTTCGATAAAATCACCAACTTTAAAAGGCTTAAAGATTAGGATAACTACACCACCGGCAAAATTCTGCAAAGTACCTGATAAGGCCATACCTACTGCTAAACCTGCGGCACCCAGAATGGCAATAAAGGATGTCATTTCGATGCCAAGCATACCCAGTGCACTAATAATTAAAAGTACCTTTAACAGCATGCCTACAAGGCTTTTTAAGAATGGCTTTAGGGAGTCATCTATTTTGCTCTTATTCATCATTTTGCCAAATGCACGTGTAATGGCTTTGATAATCCAGCCCCCAACAATTAATACGACAATTGCACCAAGTAATTTTGGTCCATATTCAACTGCAATTTCAGTTAATTGTTCAATAATCTTTTCTGTATCCATAATTAAAATAGTATAAATGGTGTAATTAAAATATATCAAATGATAAATTGACTACTAAAATTACATTGTTTTGATCTGATTAACAAATTTTTTGTTTCAGGTTAAATAATCTTTGACTATTGCTTATTTTAAAGACTTTAAGGGCTATATTTTCTGGTTTATCAAACGATTTATGCTTAGGATAATTCGAGCATGCGCACGAGTGGAGCTTTTGCTTTGTCCATAATTTCGTCAGGAAGATTTATTTCAGGCTTTTCGTTTTTAAGGGCCAGATAGATTTTTTCCATGGTATTCAATTTCATATAAGCACAATCGTTACACGAGCAAGATTCATCAGCAGGAACAATTAAAAATTCTTTTTCAGGGGAGTCCTTTTGCATCTGATGCAGAATACCGGTTTCAGTTGCTACGATAAATTTTTTCGAATCAGAATTCTTTGTATAATTAAGCATGGCTGTGGTTGAACCGACAAAATCAGCTAGTATTAATACCGGGTGTGGACATTCAGGATGAGCAATAAGCGTCGCATCCGGGTTTTCTATCTTCATTTGCATAATTTTCTCAGCAGATAAAATATCGTGTACCTCGCAAGATCCATCCCAAAGAATCATTTCCCGACCTGTAACTTCGTTAATATAGCGTCCCAGGTTTTTGTCCGGTGCAAATATAATTTTTTGATCTTTAGGAAAAGATTCAACAATCTGTACCGCATTACCCGAGGTGCAGATGACATCTGAAAGTGTTTTAATTTCAGCAGAACAATTGATATAGGAGATCACAATATGATCGGGATATTTTGCTTTAAATTTGGCAAAATCATCTCCGGGACAGGACTCTGCAAGCGAACAACCTGCTTCTAAATCAGGAATCAGAACTTTTCTTGTGGGGTTTAAAATTTTAGCCGTTTCGCCCATAAAATGAACACCGGCAAATAAAATAATATCCGCATCAGCTTTAGCAGCATGTTGTGCCAGTGCTAAACTGTCACCTTTAAAGTCGGCTATTTCTTGTATATCTGGAGTTTGATAATAGTGCGCTAATATAATAGCATTCTTTTCTTTTGCTAATTTTAAGACCTTATCTCTCATTGCATCCATTGTCTTTACGCTTAAAGTGTAGAAATTAAGATGCAAATATCTTTAAATTGTTGGGTAAATCAAAATGGATTCAAAAAAAAGGAGATGTCTTTATTTTAGTACCTTTGGGGATTAATCTTTGGAAGAAAAGATTGTTGATTGAAGTCATTAAAAAGATCGAATGAAAGTAAGATTAAGTCGATTCATCCTTAAATTGAGCGGATGGAAATATGTAGGAGAGATTCCTACAGTAAAAAAAGCGGTTGTTGTTGCCGCACCACATACATCCAATTGGGATTTTGTTTGGGGGAAAATGGCTTTTGTAGCGCATAGGATTAATACAACAGTGCTTATGAAAAAGGAATTTTTCTTTTTTCCTTTAGGAGCCGTTTTTCGTTCTATGGGCGTGATGCCTATTGATAGAAGCAAGAAGAATAACTTGACAGATCAATTAGCAGAGGAATTTGCCAAACGTGATGAATTATACCTTTCTCTATCGCCTGAAGGGACACGAAGCAGACGCCCTGTATGGAAAAGAGGTTTTTATTTTATAGCCTTAAAAGCAAAGGTGCCTATTCTGTTAGGCGATTTGAACTATGAGAACAAAACTTTAAGTTTTCATGAAACTTTTTATCCTACAGGAGATGTTGAAGCCGATATGCTTTATATAAAAAGCTTGTACAAAAATTCTAAACCAAAATACCCTGAATTGTTTTCGACAGGAGAATAATACTATTTTTAAGAACCCCTAAAAAAATGAAGTATGCCTGATATTCTACGTTTAAGTTTAGTGCAGTCCAATTTAGTTTGGGGAGATGTAGAAGCTAATTTGAAAGCATTTTCGGAAAAACTGTCTCACTTAAAAGGGAAAAGTGATCTGATTGTTTTACCCGAAATGTTTAGTTCAGGATTTATGATGGCCGGTAAGGAAAAAATAGCAAGCTATACCGATTCTGTTTTGGTATGGATGCGCGAGCAAGCCGAATATCTGAATGCCACCATAATGGGAAGTTTGATTGTAAAAGAAGCTGATTCCTTTTATAATAGAATGCATACTGTTACCCCCTGTGGTGATGTTTCGGTCTATGACAAGCGGCATTTATTTCGAATGGGAAACGAGCATAAGCATTTTAAGGGCGGTAAAGAAAAAGGGATTGTAAAAATAGGAGAGTGGCGCATTCGCCCTATTGTTTGTTACGATTTACGTTTCCCGGTTTGGAACCGTAACCAGCAAGACTACGATTTATTGATTTGTGTGGCCAACTGGCCCGATGCGCGCAGAGATGTTTGGAATACGCTTCTGAAAGCTCGTGCTATTGATAATCAGGCCTACGTTGCTGGTATTAATAGAGTAGGAGTAGACGGAATGGATTTAACTTATGCAGGAGATACTTCGGTGATTGATGCACGTGGAAGGGTTTTGGCAAAATGTGAGGACTATAAAGATGATATTCGAACCGTCAATATTTCTTTATCCGATTTGCAATCCTTTAGAAAGAAGTTTCCTGTTTATTTAGATGCTGATGAGTTTGAGATAAAGCTATAAGGACGAAATATTTTAAATGCTCTGATTCTATATTGAAGATGAAGCGTTTTTTTTATCTTTTTTACTTGTTCTTTTGTCTTGAAACAAAAGAACCAAAAATTCAAGAGCCGCGATTTTCTCAATCTTAAAACTGCCTGAATGATAAGTGCAGCCGGGTGATTTCCTCGGCAAGCTCGGAACTTCCCGGTTTTACTAATCATTCACTTTGTTTGTAAGACTTCTTAAATCGATGTCAGGAATTACAGCTATAGAAATGTATAAGACAGGAACTATGCATTTTAAATACTATATACCACAAGGTTGATGTTTGAGTTGTTTATTGGGATTGTGGTGTAAGATGGCATTTTTTTTATATTTTCCATTTCACGAAAGTTTTAGATAATGCATGTTCTAATATTAGTAGCACTTGCAAAATCAACTAATAATTCACGTGCAAAATTCATACTCTCATGCAGTTCTGCTTCGCCCTGATAGGAGAAAAATACCATGAGTAGATTCTGACAAGCAGAATCGATTTGAGTCCGAACAGAATCAGAGGTTGCACTTCCAAACGCACCCATATCGTCCCGAAACAAAGGCAGGTTTTCAATATTTAGCAGACCTCTTCCAATCCCCTGATATGCTTCATCGGTTTTGCCTAAGCCCATTTTAATGGAACCGACTATTTTATCGGCATTATAGCCACCAATTGAAAAACCCGATTTTATCGAAGCTAAATTCAGAAGATCGACGACATTATTTATTTTGTAAAGACCTTTACCATTTACAATTCGCCTCAATAAAGATTCTGCAGAAAGGCGATACCTGTTGGGATCTTTTCCAACTTTTCGGTAAGCATCTTTAGAAGAGGAGATCGTTGGTTTATTTCGAATAGCTTCTACAGTTGTGCTTTCTTCAATCTGTTTGATATGTTGGTTGATGACTTCCCAAAGCTTATCGCTGTCTGTAGTGACTTTTACCTGACATTGAATGACGCCCAACTTAAGCGAAGGACATAATTCTGATAGTTGAGGTTCAATTAGAATGGTTGGGTTCATATTGGATTTTATTTGAAGTCAAATTTAAGCATTTCATTGAATTAATATTTAAAATAAAGCGTGCCCTAAACCTTTCTATTCATATTTTTTGAGTTTTCCTTATTGTTTAGCTACACAAAAACTAATTTTAAAAATCATTTTTTTGTTCAGTCTAAAAAAATACTAATTTTGTTAAATTCCTTATGAAAATTGGTGGTAAGTAATTTGCTTTAAGTTAGATATTGTTGATGAATATTGATGTTTTGATCAATACTTATAATGAATTAAGCTTGAGAATTGTTTTTTGATCAATTTATAAAGTACAAAGCAAAAAATGAGCTAGGCACCGAAGGAGTTTAAGCTAATCAAAACAAAGGGTTTCACAGGATGTGAGGCTTTTTGTTTTGGATAATACGCAACATTAGGGATAAAAATAAATAAGTGGATAACATGCCGCTGTAATCGAATAAGTAGAATAAAAGTAATTTAAGAATGAAATTAACAGGATTAGTACCGTTATACAGAGATTTAAAGAACAAGAAAGAAATGTATTCGAGCTTCGATTATAAAACAGGAGGTATCTGCTTTGAAGTATTTTTTGATATTTATGAGACGCCGTTCAAACTTATATTTGTTGTACGAGAACAGAATTATAGATTAAGTATTGACGTTCTTCAAGGATTTATTATTAACCCTATTTTAAGTAAGGATGAGCTTAGAGCTTTAGCTAAAGTTCTAGGGCTGACCTATGACCCCAATAACCCTTTTTCTCCTCCAAAGTTTTTCAGTCATTTCAACCAATCAATCCCTGAATTTTCTCCTTATAAAGTGCCTAAAGAACAGGTTTACAGATTCCATCAGTCAGACATAGAAAAAGCGGACAGAATATACTATAAGACTAAAATTGAATGGAATAAATTGCCCAATTCAAAAGGAAATGCTACTCCTGAAAACCTTTTCAAAACAAGGGTACTTTACCCAGAATTATATCAAGTATGTAAAAGAAACAATATTAGCATAGTCTATACAGCAGAATTGAAGGAACGTAAGGACTATAAAAAGGATTTTAAGAATATTTAAACATGAACTCTGGCTACCGCACGATTTTATCGTGTGCCAGCAAAGGGTCAGAAACAAACAAATTGGCTCGTAATGGTTATGAAACTGAAGTGTTTGTAGCTCCTATATCCCACTTAGTCAGGCTGTTATGATGTGTTTTTTAATATTGTAAACTAAAATTTAATAAAGATGAAAGTAGATTGGATTAAATGTCAAAATGATAATTGGTGTGATTTTTTAACAGTTAATTTGAGCAATGAACATTTTGATAATTTGCATGGTGTTTATATAATTTGGTCAGGGAAAACTGTCGTAAGGTTAGGTAGTGGAGAAATAAAAGATAGAATAGCAGATCATCGTGACAATACCGAAATTACTGCTTACACAAATTTAAAAGTTACTTGGGCAAGGGTTAATGCGAATCAAATGCAGGGAGTTGAGAAATATTTGGCAGATACTTATAAACCAGCTGTGGGCGAGCGATTTCCTAATAGAACACCTATTGAAGTTAATTCACCATGGGCTAAATAGTATTATAGAGTTTCCTGTATACCTCCTGCTTCCACATGAATCCTTTTGTGATAAGAATAATAAGTTTCTTAATAGAGAATGCAGGTTTATCTACATTCTCTATTTTTGTTAATTTTGACAAACAATAAGATAAAATACATTTGGGTTGGCAGCATTGTATTAACCGTTGTGCGATGAATATATATTGAACACAAAAAGAATAATAAATTTAAGACTATTACTAATAATTAAATAATGGATTTCAACCAATATATTTTGTTTTTTAATAATAAAGCAAACAAACTTTTGAATTTAAATTTTTCAAAAAAGCTTGAAGAGACCGAGTTACATCACTTTTTCGGTAAAAAGGTTTTGAAAATAAAACTAAACCAGCAAATTAAAAACATAAAAGAAACGATCACAGACACAGAAGGTGAAGGGCATCGAATTTTAGAAATTGGTCCAACTGGTGAGGAGTTTGATTCTTATATACTTAATCTAAGACTGTTCATCCAAAATAATGATTCATTATCGATTAACAATTTATCTAAACAATATTCAGAAAATTGTACTAATCCGATTTTAGTTGATAAAATAAAACTGTTAAGAGAAGGTCTCAATGAAGTACTGGACTCCAATGTCTATGTATACAAAGAGAACAATAGTGACGAAGGATTTATATCACTAACGAGCAGAGGCATTTTAGACATATACATTTATGGTGAATATGGACATACTAACTTTAAAAAAAAGAATCAATACGATAGATTGAAATTTGGAAATAATAATAATTGGTCTTTTTTTTTAAGTGTTAAAAAAATCAATGACACACTCAAGGAAATTGTTAAATTAAATGAAGAAGTATCAATTATTGCTAATCGAGTAATATGTCGCTAGTCGTTAGGTCATTAGCCCATCGAAGAATATTTCTACAGCATAAACTAAGCAAACTAAAATATGCGATTCTCAGTTCTGATAATTTTAGAGTAAAAACGTTAAGGACAGGATTGTTCAAAATTTATAATTGATGTATTTTTGTAGGGAGCTTATTTTAAGAAAGAGATATGGAAAGCAGAACAGTATTAATTACAGGGGCGGCAAAACGAATAGGAAACGAGTTAGCTCTTCATTTGGCAAAACAGAATTGGAACTTAGCCATCCATTATAATAGTTCTAAAGCTGAGGCAATGGCTTTGAGAGATTACCTTAAAGCCATTTACCCCAAACAAGTATTTAAAGTGTTTTGCTGTGACTTGTCTGATAAGCCCGAATCTTTAATATCTGAGGTGCAGAAGGAATTTGGTCAGATTGATCTCTTGATTAATAATGCCTCGGTTTATAACCCCGGTTCGATAAAGGAAACCCCTATCGAATTACTTGACGAACAAATGAGCGTTAACTTTAAAGCCCCATTTATTTTAATGCGCGATTACGCTAATCTTTGCAAAAAAGGGGGAATCATAAATTTTCTGGATACCAGAGTTACAAAGTTTGCTTCCAACTATGCTGCCTATAGTCTATCTAAGGTTGCCTTATCTCACCTAACGCAAATGGGTGCCCTGGAATTTGGACCAAACATTCGGGTTAATGGCATTGCTCCCGGGTCAACAATTGCGCCATTGGGAGTAGATAGTGATTATCTGGAATCGAGAGCATCTCGTACGCCCATGAAAGAGCCTGGTGGTATACAACCTATTTTAAAAACGGTAGATTATATTTTGGATAATACGTATCTGACAGGACAGATTTTGTATTGCGACGGGGGAGAGCAGCTGACTTAGGTACGAGTTCGCTACCTTTTACAAGAAGATAATATACGTATCAGATTAAATAATGCTTCACTTTTAGCAAAACTAAAAGTTTCGAATAAGTTGCTGACATTAAATTTTTAAGATGGTTATTCTCGGTAGTTCAAATTCGTCATCTTTGAAATTAGGAAGTAAAGGTGGTGTCGAAACATTTTGTTAATGTTACCGGTAAAATACATTGTTATTTATCTATGGACAACTTCTTATTGTTATTACTAAATTCATATTAAAAATAATAAGTGTATGTAAGATAAAATCTAGTCCTGTTAAATATTATATATAACTTTGTTTCTGATATTAAGAATTATGGAAGATTTGTGAGGGAGATTGAATTAATTTAATCAACAGTAAATGCGAAAGAAAACAATAAACTACTACGATTTTCTGATTTCAGTATTTCTGGCAACTCTCATCACAGCCTTGTTTGTATTTTGGAATCCAATTCAAGGAAAATATAAACTGGATATCCTCAGCAAACAGAAGGTTGGTCCTAATGAAATCAATATTTACAATGATTTAAACTTTGATGGTACAAGTGAAAAAATTCGCTTTATAAAAGATTTTATTGGCAGACCGGCAGTTTTGGTCGAAGATAAGGGGCAAATACTCTGGCAATGGAACCTAAATGGAAAATTTGTTAGTGGTGAGTTTTATCATTTTGCCGATTACAACGGTAATGGCAGAAAAGAGATGTTTTTATTAACCCATCAGAACGATTCCATATTTCTGGATGCTATGGACATCGAAACAGAGGAAAAAATAGTTCAGCACCGATACATTACCAACTATAAAAAAACAAAGGGGAGAATTGATTTTTCAGCTTATGAGCCAATGACAATTGACTTAAACGCTGATGGGAAAAAAGAATTGGTAGTTTCTTTCGCGTGTGCATTTTCGCATATTACCCGTAAACTTTGTCGGTATGATATCGAGAATGACATACTTAAACTGTCAGAAAAAGCAGGTTGTTCTGTACATCGTGAAATAATTCCATTTGATTTAGATGAAGATGGGCATTGGGATTTTGTTGGTAATATTCACTCTCCGGGTAACAGTAACATCGAATATCCTTATACCGACCAACATGCTTGGTTAATGGTTTGTGATGCCCAAATGAATTACAAATTTCTTCCTAAAAGGATAGGTAAATATCCCGCATATACATATATAAAACCATTTAGAGAGAATGGACGAAACTGCCTGGCTACATTTTATCATCATTCCGGTAAAGTTGATACATCAAATATTGCTTTGTATGATTCTTTAGGTAAGCTAATAAGATTAAAAAAGATACTTTACAATAAAAATCTACAGGGAGCCAATTTTAATAGCTTTGTAAAAGAGGGGCAGTACAAAATGGCACTATATAGAAAGGATGGCCTTATTGAGGTTTATAATGACCAGTTGGTAGTAGAAGATAGTTTTGAAGCTGTACCTTGCCATGGAAAGTGTGGAAGTTGGGATGTGGATGGTGATGGTGCAGATGAGTATCTGTTTACAGGAGAGAATTTTGGTCAATTGATTGTTATGCGTAACGATTATTCCAATCCGGCAACAATATTTTTTGAGGAAGATATAAAAACTATCTACTTTTCCAATGAATGGATCGATGGGCAATTGACTTCCTTTGTTTGCCAAAGCGGGCCGTATGTTTATAAACTGCAATACAAAAAAGATCCCCTTTATGCATTCCGGTTTTTAGTATGGATAGTTGTGTTTCTGTTTTCATTTGCATTTGTCTGGTTCATTGGTCGCTTGTATCAGTATTATTTAAAGCGCCAGTACGAAGGTGAAAAAAGAATTACATCCTTGCAAGTAAGAGCCATAGAACAGCAAATGAGCCCACATTTTACATTGAACATTCTAAATTCAATTGGTAATCTGTATGAGAGTCACGATACCCAAAAAGCACAGTACTATTTTGGAAAATACTCTAAGCTTTTACGAATTACCCTAATCTCATCCGGAGAAATAGCGGTTCCACTCGAAGACGAATTACAATTCACACAAAATTACCTCGAATTGGAACGACTTCGCTTAAATGAAGGCTTTAACTTTCATTTTATAGATAACCAGAATATACCGGATATAAAAGTACCCAAATTCCTAATTCATACTTTTGTTGAGAATGCAGTTAAACATGGTTTATTTCCTCTTCATGGCATACGAGAGGGGAACATTTGTCTGAATATGATAAAAGAAAATGATCACTTAAAAATCACGATTGAAGACGATGGCGTTGGACGAATTAAAGCCAAGAATAGTCATGTCTTGTCGACAGGGAAAGGCTTATCAATTTTAGATGAGATTCTTGAATTGTATAAGCGTTTCGAGAGTAAAACCATAAAATATAAAATTGAGGATAAATATACAGACAGGGAAGAGACAGGAACACGCGTAAGTATTGAAATAAGTATTTAGTTTATAAGTGTTCTGAGTACTTGAAGTTGGAAGTTAAAAGTTTCCAAAACCAAGCTGCTTTTTTGATTTAGAGATAACTCGTAATTGACTATATGGAAAAGATTAAATGTTTTTTATTGGATGACCAGATTAATTCTGTAGAACGATTAAAATCACTCTTGAACCAAACCAACCAGGTTGAGATTATAGGAGAGCTCTGCGATCCCGAAAAAGCCATTGACTTGATACTAAAGTTGAAACCAGAACTGATTTTTATCGATGTAGAGATGCCTCGCATGTCTGGCTTTGAAGTGGTACAGGAAATTCGTAATAAGCTCTTCTTTCCCAAATTCATTTTCGTTACGGGCTACGACCAATATGCCATCAAAGCCATCCGGGCAGGTGCTTTCGATTATATTATTAAACCTATCGATATCGACGAACTGAAAGAGGCTCTTAAGCGATTTCAGGAAACAAAAAAGAAATTCCACCTACCCAAAGGTTGCTGCTTAACTGATAGAGAGAAGCAAGTGGTTGAGTTGGTAACTGAAGGCAAAACCAGTAAGGAAATTGGAAAAGAATTACACCTAAGCAAACACACCATTGATACCCACCGCAGAAGAATTATTGAGAAGCTGAACATCAATTCAATTTTGGATCTTTCAACAAAAGAGAACCAATAATACAAACCTGAGTTCGATTATGAATTCAATAAAGAAAATTCTTACAGTTAACTATCCCCGTGGCAAGCCACGAGGAATTAGTTGATTAAAACAATTTCAAATCTTTCTTTCCTAAAATCATTAACTCTTAAAATGTTCGAAGTTATTTATAATTAGTCTTGTTAACTAATGATATGTCATAAGTTAAAAGCTTGAATTTTTATTTTAGATTTAACGCATTAACAAACACACTATTATTCCACCTTGTTTGTTAATTTACCAATAATCCCTCCTTTTTTATTCAATACGAATCTGTATTGCGATTGTTTGTGCCCCAATTTTCTTAAATACTTACGTGTGAGTATGTGAAATCACTAGCGATGAGTATATATAACAGATGAGATTAACATAGATTTAGGGCTCTAAGAATTATATAGAGATAGTTGTATTCAAGTGTCCCTAATGTCAAGTTTATTCAAGAATATATTAATTAACCTTTAAAATAGATATTATGGAAATTATGGTAGCAGTTACAGTAGGAATAATAGTTATTATTCTACTCGCATTTAAAACAGGTAAATCAAGAGGTAAAACTATAAAGAAGAATGAACTAAAGGAAAAAATGAATCTTTAAAACATCTGCCTGTCTGATAATTTTATCGGACAGGTATTTACTTGATTAATTTTACTATAAATTACCATGAAGTACGTTATCTCATCACTGCTTATTGCATTTATTTTTCAATCAAATTTGGCATCTCAGTCCATTAAGAGTATTAAAGTTTCGGGAGAGTATTTGTATGGTTATGGAGAATCAGAAATTCACGAAAAAGCAGATAAAATCGCTTTAAGTGATCTAATATCTCAAATATCTGTTACTGTTTCATCTACCACTGGATTTGGTAGAGAACAGAACTCTAAAGGATACAAAGAATACGCAAACTCTATAATAAAAACATATTCCTCGGTAAGTTTAAATACAAGCTTAAGAATTGAAGAAGAGAAAAAAGGTGTATATAAAGTGTTGCGTTATATTCCTAAAGGCGAATTAACAAAAATATTTGAAGAACGTAGAAATACAATTTTAGCATATACAAAAGCGGGGCTTGAAGCTGAGAAAAAAATACAGATTGATGATGCACTTAGGAATTTCTACTGGGCAAATATTTTATTAAGAAGTCATCCTGAGCATGATGTAATGAGATATACTACCAAGAGTGGTGAAAATGAACTATTGAAAGTTTTTATTCCAAATAAGATTAATGACGTTTTAACCAATTTAAATATTGAGATAATAGATCGTTTTTATAATCCATATGAGAAACATTCTAAATATACCCTTAGTATAAAGTATAAAGACAAAGCGATACAAAGTTTAGATTATACTTATAAGAAAGAGAAAGCATGGTCTGGTAAAATTTCTGCGAATAACGGCTTAGCTTGTATTGATTTTTATGGGAATGATGCCAAACCTAAAGATAATCTTAAAATTAGAGTACAGTATATGTATAAGGACAAAGCTATGTTCGACAAAGATGTTCAAAGAGTTTTCTCCTCAAATATTGATATTCCTTATTTTAATAGAAATGAAATTAATGCAAGCTTAAAGAAGATTAGAGTAGCTAAGGGTAAAGGAGATCTGAAGGTTGAAAGTATTAATTTCGTAACACCCAAAAGTACTAAGGCGAGACTACAAGAACTAATTTACTGTATTAAAGATCCAAGTAAGAAAGTTGATCCCACTTTTTTTACTATAGATGGACTTGAAGTTTACAATAAACTTATCAAATATGGTAAAGCTGATATCCTAAAGCATAATAATGAACTTGAATTAGTACAAGTGGATGATGAGACTCTTGTTCGCTCTATTCCCATGTGTTTTAGTTTTTCTAAGAATAGAAAATTCATTGAAGATGTTGTGTTTGTTTTAAATGAGGATGGAAAGATAAAAGATATCAATTTTTCGTTAGGAAAAAGTGCAATTGATGATTTACTGTCGAAAAGTGAACGTTTTGCCACTATCAAAGAGAAGTATTTTCTCCTTCGGTTTCTAGAGAATTATAAAACAGCTTATTGCCTTAAAAGACTTGATTTTTTAGAGCAGATTTTCGATGAGGATGCTTTAATAATTGTGGGAAGTGTCTTAAAAAAAATGAAATCTACCGATGTGTCGGCTTTTGCGAGTTTGACTAGAGATAAAGTAGTTTACCAGCAACTAACAAAAAGTGAATATATGTCGAGACTAGAAAGAGTTTTTGCCAAAAATGAATTTGTTAATGTGCATTTCGAACATAACACAATTAAAAAAGCTCGAGCAGATATGAGTATTTATGGCATTCAGATAGCTCAATCCTACAACTCTGAAAGTTATGCTGATAGAGGTTATCTCTTCCTGATGGTTGATCTTAGAGATACCCTTAAACCAATTGTTCATGTTAGAACATGGCAGCCTCACAAAAATGAAGATGGTTCAGTATATGGTTTGAAGGATTTTAAATTTAGAAAAATATAATCATAATTTAGAAAATGAAACAAATCTACACTCTATTACTAATCGTATTAATCGCATCCTTTAATTCGGTGGATATCAATGCACAGGAGCTTGTCGAGCTTGTATCTAGTAGTATGCAAGAATTAGAGGGGAACACAACAGCAAGAGTTAATATGCCAAGAGACAATGCTGGTGAACCTCTTAAGGATATTAACGGTAATAACCTGGCTCTTTTAATAATAAAACATAATTTCAAAAATTTTATTATTGAGACGGCAATAACTAATGAAGGAATTATACGAAAACCTGGAGAAACATGGGTCTGGTTATCTCCAGAGGAATATGAGGTTGTAATAACTAAAGAAGGTTATATCCCTTTTACGTGTCCAATGTGCAAATTGGAAGCTCTTAAAACCTATGAAATATCGGTGTCCGATGGTTATGCTTCTCTTGAAGTGGTTGCTCCCAATGCAAAAATTTGGCTAAATGAAAGGTTCGTTTCCGATTCAAAATATATTTTCCGATTGAAAGAAGGACAGTACACCGTTAAAGCCACTCGAGATAAGTATCATACAAAAGAAGAATTTGTGTCATTAAAGGCTAGCGAAAGCAGGGTTCTAAGTATTAATATGAAACCTAAGCTGGGATCGTTAAAGTTAGATCTGAAACAATTGAATGTAGATGTTTACATCGATAATAAACGGCAAAATAACTTAGTTAACAAGTCATTGCCTCTTATTATTGGTGACCATCATTTGAAGCTAAAGAAAGAAGATTATTTACCTTATAGTAAAGATTTCAGTGTGAATGAAAGCCAATTGACTACTCTCAATATAGATTTAGTAAAAGATCCTACAATATTAATGAAGAAGTATAAAAAGAAGAGGAATTTTTGGTTGATTTCGACACTAGTTACAGCTGGAGTTGGACTGTATGCTCATACAAAAGGAAATAGTTTGTATGATGATTACGACAATGCAACAACTGATGCTGCCGATATTCGGTCTCAAATTGATACTTACGACACATTAAAGCCTATTGCTTTTGGTGCAGCAGGAGTTTGTTTTCTTGCATATATTATTAATGGCTCTAAATATAAAAAAGCTAAAAGGAAATTAAAATTAAACCCATTATACACGCACAATGGTGGTGGAATGTCCTTATGTTATACTTTTTAAAAATGAAAAACATGAAAAAAATTACACTGCTTTTAATTGCTATTTTGACAGTTTTATTTTTTAGTACTTGTGATGAAAGAGTATGGGAAAACCCTTATGACCCTGAATGTAATTCATCTGAGTTCTCTTCCTCAATATGGGGTAAAAAATGGGGTAATGATTGGGAACCTTATATAGTGGTAGAATGGGATTTCAAAGATGAAAGAATAGATGGTGTAATTATCAAAAGAATGAGTAAAATAGGGTATGAAAGAGGCGATTTTTCATTTCAAGATTATGAACAGGGCGATTGGGTAAATATTTTAAATGCTTCCAATATTGATATAAAAGAGTTTAAAGATATTACTATTCTACCGGGTAGAAAGTATATATACAGTATACAGTCATATGCAGAATCTAATTATAGTTCGATAAGATATTCATCAACAATTGAAACACGACAAATTGATCCGGTTATTAATACAATTAATGTGAATAGCGTAAGTTCAACAGAAATACTTATTGAATGCAAAATAGAACTAGACGGAGGAATGTTAATAAAGAATCGGGGTGTTTTCTGGAGAGAACAACACTCTTGGGAGACTCCCAATGATGATAATCATTCCGTGGATTCAAGAAATAGCAAGTTCCTAGTTGAATCTGAAGTTGATAATTTTGTGGCAAGAATAGATGGATTAAAACCCAATACAACATACTATGTTAGGTCATTTGTTGAGCATTCTTTAGGCTCTGGTTATATTTCACATATTGAATATGGAGATGTTTTGGGGATAACTACAAATTCTCAATGAGTTTGGTTATAATTTTAATATGTTACAATTCTATGAACCAATAATAAATTAAGCAATCTTTATGAAAAAATTAATGTATTGTGCAGTAATCGCACTAATCGCAACAGCTTGTGGTACTTCAAGTCAAGTGGCAAACAAGTCAAGTAATAATGCTCCTAAAAGAGTGAAAATTGAAAAAGAAGAATGCCAAAAAGAAGCAGAAGCTAGTTCTGATTTCTTAAGAGGTTATGGTATTGGAACATCGGCAGACCAGATGATGGCACGTGATTTAGCCGCTTTAGCTGCACGCAACGAAATTGTTAATTCTGTGCAAGTTGTAGCTGCAAACATGATTGAAAAATACAATCAGCAGCATAGCTCAGCGACAAGTGGAGAAATGACAAGAGAAGACAAAGGAAAGGCAGAGCAGATGATAGCCAGTATTGCAGAGGAGACTTTGCAGGGGGCTAGAGTAATTTGCTCGAATACTTACAAAGTAGGAAATGAATATGAGCACCATGTTTGTGTTGAGCTTACTAATGTTGATTTTACTCAAAAAGCTCATAATAAATTAACAAGTGATGAAAAGTTGATGATTGATTACGAGGCAGAAAAATTCAAGAAAGATTTTAAAGAGGAATTAGAGGCTTATCGTAAAAGAAAAGAGCAAGGATTATAAACTTTTGTATTAGAATTTATGAATCATCTTAGAATCCTATTTCTATTATCTGGAATGTGCTTTTTAGTACATTTCAGTTCTTTATTGGCTCAGACTCCTGAGTTGCACAGTTCAGCATTGCCTAGCTGGGTTTTTAATAAGCATAAAAAAGATGGTAATATGCATTATGCTGTAGGAGTATCTGATCCTCATTTAAATGAGAAACAATCTTATAAACAGGCTGTTTTGCGAGGAGCTGCTATACTTTCAATGGTTGAAGGGTTTACGTATAGTAAAACTGTTCAGAGCTTTAGAGAGGAGAGAAATGGAAAAATACGTTCTGTTAATAAGCGTTTAGTAAATTTGCATACTGAGTTTGATACTCTGGGAATAAAGGTAGAAAGGATTTATCGTTCGAAATTTAATGAATGTTTTGTGTTATTGAGCAAAGCAAAGTGTCAATATAGCAGATATAACAAGGAATTTGAGATGCAAGCTGATTGTTATTTCTCCGATGGAGAGGGGACAAATTCTTCTGATAGAGCTGTGATGAGTTTTGTAGTAGTCAGTAAAAATAATTTAGAGAAAATACTTTATACGCAATACTCTATTGATAAACGCTATGAGATGGTATCCAATATGGGTGATTCCATTAATTTAATTTCAGACAATAAATATATCTACAAGGATGAGAATAAGGTATCTGAAATTCAGGTTGAATATTCTTCAGGCTTAAGCCAATCATTTTGGGTGGCATATATTTCTTGTATTATAGATTCATTAAATTTTCATATCAATGATAGAGCTCAGAATACATCGCTTAAAGGATCGGGTTTGGCTCATGCGTTCAGCGATACTTATATAGCAGATGAAGATTATTGTCTTTCAATAGGTCGAATGATGATCTGTAATAACAAACTTTACGTAAACTCACAAATTGACACAAAGAAATAATTATATCTCACTATAATTCAATTATCAAAATAAACTCATGAGTGATGAAAAATAAACTATTTATTGTAGTGTTATGTCTTTCTGCAATGCAGATTCAAGCTCAGAATGTTGATTCTCTTTTAAAAGAAAAGAATAAAGCTTATAAATCTCTTAGTAAGCAAAGAGATAAGATAATAAAAGATTATAAGATAGATTTTGAAAGATATGTAAGCGAAGAGGATCATAAATTCGCTATATATTTAAAAAAGAGATGGACTGAATTTCAAGTTTTTTCAGGAAAGGAAATTCCAACGAAACCTAAACCAACAATTCCTCCTGTTTTTGTGCCTAATTCGAATATTAATAGGCTCGACCCCATAAAACTAATCGTCGATTCTGATATAGAATTAATTGATAATTCTAATTTAATTGAGAAAAGTGAAATACCAATTCCTAGAGAACCCAATAAAAATAAAACCAATAGGATAACCGTTCTTGAGTTTGATTTTTTTGGACGTGAGATTATTCTTGGTATGGATCCAGCTCTTATTTCGAGTTTTGAAAAAGCCCCTAGCGAAATTGAATTTAGTGAGTATTGGACTAAAGCGGCAAGAGCAGATTATCCGTATGTTATTAATCAACTGATTAAATATTCAAATGCGATGAAGCTCAACGATTGGGCTTACTATATGTTAGTTGATAAGTTATCTAAACAGATTCATCCTGAGGATAATAATTCCAAGGAGCTTTTAACTTGGTTTATCTTAGTGAAATCAGGTTATAATGCCAAGATAGGTTATAACGCTAACGATGTTAGTTTGCTGTTAGCTAGCAAACAGCAAATATTTAGATATCCTTATGTGAGTTTAAATGGTTGCAACTATTACCTGCCAAAATCTCTAAACTCAACTATTTCTACTTACAAAAAAGATTTTGAAGGCTCCAATGAACTTTTTAATGTTAGTCTGTATAAATCTCCAAATTTGGGTGCTGAAACTAAAACAAGAAATCTGTCTTTTAATTATCGGGGAGAGAACCATTCTTTAGCATTTGATTACCAACCAAGTTTAATAGCTTTCTATAATGAATATCCTGTTGTAGATTTTACTACTTATTTTAACGCATCAGTTTCTGAATTAACACATGAAAGTATTGTCAATCAGTTGAAGCCAATTCTTGACAATAAGAGTGAACTTGAACAGGTTGAAATTCTCCTAACATTTATCCATCAAGCTTTTCCTTATCAAACTGACGAGGAGCAATTTGGCAGAGAAAAATATTTTTTTGTTGAAGATATATTCTCCTATCCCTATAGCGATTGTGAAGACCGATCAGTATTGTTTACCTATTTGGTAAGATCACTAGTTGGGCTAAATACATTAGGACTTAAAACGACTGGGCACGTTTTTACGGCAGTAGAATTAGAAAATGTACGAGGTGACTACGTGGATTACAAGAGGGGACATTATATAGTTTGTGATCCTACTTATATGGGTGCTTCGGTAGGTGTGGCAATGCCAGATGTGTTAAATCAGAATCTAAAAATAATACCATGAATTTTAAAGAAAGAGAGCTATTAAATTTTGTTAGGCAAGAACTGAATAGTGGTAAAATACATGTAGAAATACCATCATTCTTATTAGAAAATATTGGTGACGAAATGCTGACAGAAATAAGAAGATTGTGTAAGCTGAATGAAGTTACTATTAATATAAATTTCTAAAGTGAATTAGTACTAACCTTAAAAAAAAACAGAATTATGGCAACAATGTTAACAGACAGAATGTCGAGCGAATTGCATTTGCATTATGCAAAAAGGCATGTACGTTTAAGTAAGCAAACAAAAGGAGCCGAAGAACTGGCGCGAGCTATGCTTTCTCCTATCGAGGCTTTAACAGGAACACAAGGGATGAGCACAAACAGTAAAGAAGCGAGAGCTTCGGCTTACGACAATGTGGTGTTGCAAGATGGTAGTTTAGACGATGTTGTACGGAACATTTCTGATAGTGCAAAGCAGTATGATCGTAGCAATCCGGGGCGGGCTATTTACACTTTATTGTTTCCCGATGGCAAAACAACAAGTATTACGGGAGCTTCAATATTAAAAGAACCGGATATTGCAGAACAGCTTTTGCAACGCCTTAAAAATTTGGGTGAAGAGCATTCATTATATGTACATGTAGAGCCATTAACAGCAGCCATTACCACTTCACGATCGGCAATTGCTGTTTATCGGGAAGCTATTACAAACGAAAAAATGGTAATAGCCGAAGAAGAACTTGCACAGGCAGCATTACGAAAGCAATACGAATTCAATTTTCTGGATGCTGTAAAGCTATTTGGCAAAAACTATGCAAACAGGTTGTTTCCAAAGCTTGGTAACAACAAGAAAAAAGTGCAGGACGAAGAGGCTCCCACAGAATAGCGTCTGAAAAGCCAAGGTAAGCTGTAGTTAGGGCATTAAAAGTACATTACCGACAAAGGGTAATCGACTACAAAGGCAATAAAAGTCCTTTACACAAGGATGGTAAAGGGCTTTTTGTGAAGAAAAAGTTGGTTACTGCAAACCTGCAACCCACAGATAAGGCACAAAAGAGCTGTTACCATGCCTGTAATGCCCATACTAAGTCTTAAAAGTATCTTACCATGAACCTGTAACCAGCTTTCAAAGCGTGAAAAGTTGATTGCCACCAAACTGTAGCCTGGTTTTTAGACATTGAGGTACATTTCGTTCCTTTCAGAAGAAGGAGATCGCAATTGGTCTTCGCAAGAGAACCTGGCAAACGGCCTATCCACACCCTTTGACTCTTTGAGTATCAGGAGTTAAGGGTAAAGTTATAAAGGTTAAAGTGTCAAGATAATTCATAACTCGTAATTCCTAATTCGTAATTATTTCCTCTTTCACTCTTTCAAAATCAAGTACCAAGTATATACTACAAAGAACTACTGACTATCAACCAATGACTATTGACCAGTAACTTTTAAATGACAGCTTATGAATTTTTTATCTAAAATATTTAGCAAAAGTGCCAAAAATATTCTGGCTGATGGTGGTCGGATTATAGATCAAATTTCGACCTCGGATGAGGAAAAGATGAAAGCCAAAAATGATTTGTCGAATATCGTTTTTACAGCATTAAACGAGATACAATCTGCACAAAAAGACATTATCATGTCCGAAACCCAAGGGGGCAAGCTTCAAAGAAGTTGGAGACCTCTGGTGATGTTGGCATTTGCCTTTATTGTGGTTTATTCCTACTTTATTCAGCCTGCATTCTTTCCCAAAGCCATCTCTATGGCCGACCAGCTCGAACCTGAATTCTGGCAGCTGTTGAAGCTGGGATTAGGTGGGTACGTGATAGGTCGATCGGCAGAAAAAATTGCTGGTTCTGTAACAAAAAATATAGATCTTCCTTTCCTGAGAAAAAAAGATAGAAAGAACATTTACGGGTAACAGTTATGCTAAAAATAAACAAACATTGGTTCGATAAATCGCAGGAAGTAACGCATTTGTCTTGTCCTAAGAATAGCTGTTTGTTCGATAGGGGACAGCCGGATACCATTATCATTCATTATACCGCGGGGCGCGACGGTGAGCGTTCTGCCAAATACCTTGCCGGGGATAATGTTAAAGCTTCAGCCCACATTGTTTTAGATCGATCGGGGCATATCCATCAGTTGGTTCCTTTTAACACAATAGCCTGGCACGCAGGCCGCAGCTCCTATGCAGGCCGTTCAGGCTTTAACCAATATGCCATTGGCATTGAGATTGATAATGCCGGTATACTGGAGCCAACGGGCGATAAATTCAAATCCTGGTTTGGCAGAGCTTATAGCAAAGAGGAAGTGGTTAAAGCGAAACATAGAAACGAAAATACGGAAAGGTACTGGCACACCTATACCGAGCAACAGATTGACTTGGTTGTACAAATTTGTGAGCAACTGATGGAAAGCTATCCGACGATAAACACGATATTGGGACATGAAGAAATTTCTCCGGGCAGAAAACAGGACCCCGGTCCGGCCTTTCCCTTAGATAAACTGAGAAGCCTGCTTTTAGACAGCAGAGAAGAAGATATGCCTTCGGTATCGGAAAAAACCGAAGCTTATGTTGATGTACCCATGTTGAATATTAGAGAAATGCCCTCTGTACAATCTGAATTGGTTTATGCTCCACTAGAAAAAGGAACTAAGCTAATGATACAATCGAAGCACAAAAATTGGTATAAAGTTAGTGCACAGATTGAGGGGTGGGTGTTGGGGGAGTACCTTACTTTTGTTAATAAAATTTCTTAATTTTATTGGAAATCAAAACGAATCCTATGCCTATTATCACAGACAGCCTTCCCTCATATATTGCCAATGAGTTAGCCGAATTAAGAAGCGACCTTGATTCCAAAATTTCGAAAAAGGAGGAAGATAATATCCTTATTGCAACATGGAATATCAGAGCTTTTGGTAATCTGACAAAAAAGTGGAAAGCTGAAGCTAAAGATAGCCCCAAACGAGATTTGCATTCCTTATTGTGCATTATCGAAATAATCAAAAGCTTTGATATTATTGCCGTTCAGGAAGTGAAAAACAATATTAAGTGTTTACGCGATACACTTAAAATGCTTGGCGCAGATTGGAGTTTTATAATGACAGATGTAACGAAAGGAGGCCCTGGTAATGGAGAGAGGTTAGCCTTTATTTTTAATACCCAAAGGGTTAAACTCTCCGGTTTGGCTTGCGAGATAGTGATTCCTAAAGAACAACTAAAAGACATTAGTGCCAATGCATTGGATAAACAATTTGCCCGAACACCCTATGCTGTAGGTTTTAAAAGAAAAGATAAAACTTTTGTGCTACTTACACTTCATGTGTTATATGGCGATAATTCTGCCGACCGTGTACCGGAATTAAAAGCAATAGCTGAATGGATGTACGATTGGGCCAAACAACTTAAAAGATGGAATCAAAGTTTAATAATTCTTGGCGATTTTAATATAGAGCGAGAGGGCGATGAAGCTTATAATGCTTTTGTATCCAAAGGGCTTTTTATTCCTCCTGATATTCGAACTTTACCGAGTACAATATTTAAAGAAATTAAATTATACGATCAAATTGGTTGGTATAGAAATAGCAGAAGGAAATCTCAAATTTCATTGGAATTTCAGAGCGGAGGAATCTATGATTTTCGGGAAAAAGTGCTTACTGACAGGAATTATAGCTTATCAAAACTATCATTTAGAATTTCTGATCATTTTCCACTTTGGTGTAAGTTTAAAGTTTAAAAATTGAACCTCATTACTCAGAGTTGGAATTTTGGAAAATTAATCTTGCTTGCAAATGGTGATTATCTGGAATCGAGAGCATCTCGTACACCCATGAAAGAGCCTGGTGGCATGCAGCCTATTTTAAAAACGGTAGATTATATTTTGGATAACACGTATCTGACAGGACAGATTTTGTATTGCGACGGGGGAGAGCAGTTGCTGTAGTTGATGGTTCGTGGTTTATTTGTATAGAACCTATAGGGCTTGCTAATAATATTCTCCAATGGAGTAGATGTGCAAACCTTCTGATTTTTATTTCAAATACACCCTTTCGTCTGCCAACACTTTCCCTTTTAGGGAAAGATTATAAAAATAAATTTAGATTATTTAATCAACACGTGGTGATTGTTTCTCCCATTACAGGGGAGATGTCCGAAGGACAGAGGGGTGTTCAATTCTTATTTGTTTTATGAACATTTTGATTGTAAGTCGTTTGCGAATTAGTCTTACATCTTGTCCCGAAAGCTTTCGGGATTATATCTCACTATCTATTGATTAGCTTATGCACAATTGGCAGATCAGCTTCAGCCCAATCAAGTTTGAGCATTGTATCACAAGTTAGCCACTTTATATCCTTGTGAGCCAGAAGCTGGAAATTGCCTTGAGTGGATTCAATAAAGTAGGCTTTTAGTTTTACTATTTTATCACCGTAGTCGTGCGTATTTTCACACAAGAACTCACCACAACTGGCTTGGATATTGAATTCTTCGTAGAGCTCTCTTTCTAAACATATCTCCGGTGTTTCTCCAATCTCGATTTTTCCGCCGGGGAATTCCCACTTACCAGCTTGTTCGCTGGAATCTTTTCTTTGTGCACACAAAAAGCGATTACCCTTTCGAATAATCGCTGCTGTAACGTCTATTGTTTTTTTAGTCTTCATTTCTATTTAATACTAGCTTAGAAAAACTGCAATGGAAACACCAATAAAGGTTCCAATGATATAACCCAGAATCCCTACAAGAATACCAGGTGTTACCAGTTTCTTTTGTCCCATAGAAGCTGCCATAGGTGCAGCAACTGATGGTCCCATAATATTTGCCGCAGAAGAAATAACCACTTCATAAACATCGAGCTTGAATAGTTTTGCCAGAGCCAATAGGAAAACGAAGTGGAAAAGCATGATGGTTAAGTAGAAAGCAAGTATAGCCGGACCAATTTCGAATATTTGGTGAATATTGGTAGCAGCGCCAATAACCGCGAGAAAGATATACATCATCCATAAACCAATTGAAAAGGCCGTATTTTCTAATGCTTTTAGTTGCTTAGGGAAAAGGTTAGCAGCCAAAACAGCTAATAAGGTTATGAGAAGAATGCTCAGGTTTAATTCTGTATGAATCAGGCCTTGTAAATAGGGGGCTAAGAAGTTCCCTGTTCCTGCAATTAGAGCTGCAATAAAGACGGATACAGCTATGCGCTCCAATGTGATGGGGTAGTCTTCCTTTTTATCCTGATCGGTATTTTCAACTTGATTCTCTTTTTTAGGTTTTACAAAGAATCGAGCTAAAAACATTAAAGATGGCGTTAGGAACAAGAAGAGTGTATAAAGGTTCGAAACCAAATTGTCGACAGCAATAGTTGCTGTAAACATAGGGTTGGTACTGAAATTTAAACTCTCTGCTGCAGCAATAAAGTTGACACTACCACCAATTAGCGTTGCAGCAATAACGCCTGCTGTATTTCCGGCATCTTCGCCTAAATCGATTAACGAAAAAGCAAGAAAACAGCCTAATACAATTCCAATTGCTCCTATGGTGTAGGCCAGAAGTAGCTTACCACTTTCCTTTACAATTTTCAGCAGATTGGAGCTAAACAAAAGCATCGGGATTGAGATAGGAATGAAGTAAGTAAACACCATATCGTAGACCTCAACTTTTACGTTGGGATTAGAAGCTACAGGAAGAACGCCCAACATGGCTAATATAGACATGGATATCATGGTAACAAGAATACCCGATAGTTTTCCAAACCATTTTTTTTGTTCAGAATAGATACCAAAAGCTGCAGCACCTGCTACAATAAAAAAGAGTATAAAATGACTGTCAGGTGAAATGAATGATTCCATAGCGTGTATTTAGAAAATTGAGCCGCAATTTAGCTATTTTGTATTTTAAATGGGAAGGAATTATTGATTTTGTAAAGTGTTGATTCTATAAGTATGATCAATCGAAAGTTTCTATTCATTTTAAGATTGTCCACGAATTACTCAAATTAACGCAAATTATTTTAGTGTACTTATTCTTTATAATGCACATCCTTTTTAGGTTACTTTAATTTGTGAAAATCAGCGGAATTTGTGGTTTGAAATTTTTGTATAAGTAATATGGTATTACTTAGAACAGTACCACTATTTCTTACCAAACAAGTGATGGAACAAACCTTTGATCAGATCAGAAAAGGGCATCGGTTTAATTCCTAAAGCTATATTTGCCCGACTAATCTGATACACCAGATTCATGTGTTTAATCACCTCTCTGTAGGCATTAAATAAAGAATAATCAGGATCGTAAATATGTGCAGGTTCTGAATTTGTGCCATTAATTTCTAATATTTTGATATTCTCGCCTTCATATAAATCTTTAATACTATTAACTTTTATATCAAAACGACCATAAAAGAAACCATCCAGAGGTTCTGCAATTGTTCTAAAGACTTCAACCAGTTTTTCATTAATAAGGTGGGTACCATCTATAAATTTAGTGCCTCTACTATGATTGCCTATGGGCTCAACCTTAAGTGTTATACCATCAGGTATAATCATGTTCCACTTATTGGGATAGCGTCGTTTAAAATATTTTAGTCGTGATTTTGCCCTGAAATTTTTAGATAATAGCTTTCCAAAGCTATCACGGCCGTTCCCGGTTATACTCAGGAACTCTTTCAGTACTACTGAGCTAATGCCATCTTGTTTACTATTGGGGAAACGATGGTAGAAGACGCCCAGTTCTATGGGGTGAGCAACAAACTCTTGAATGATAAGATCTTCTACAATAATGTTTAGGTAATTCTCCAGATCAGTTTTATTATCTATTTTTTCGACACCGCGACCTCGTTCACCAACATTAGGCTTTGCAACAATAGGGAAGTCAATCTCATTTTTATTCATGAGATCAATTATTGCTTCACCGGAAGTTTCTTTTGCGACAAAAAAATCTTTGGTATGGTATTCCGGAGAAAGTAAGTTGAGTAATTTGGTTTTGTCAGTTCCATAGGCACCTCCAAATGCCATTTCAGGATTTGCTGCGGTAAAATAGGCAAATGACCTGCTTTTTATAGCCAAAACAAAACCATATAAAAACATGGGTGCGTAAAATAACCAGGATGGCCAAAATTCAAAATTAATCCATTTGATTATAAACTGTGGGTAGTATCTTTTCTTTCTAGGCATAGATTGGGTTTAGTTATCTAAATATAGAAGAAATATTAATTCATAAGTTAAGTCAAATTAAAAAAGATAAGGAAATCTTAAATGGGGAAGAGGATGAAATTCGTGATGGCAGAATTATTTAATACCAGTAGTTTTTAATATCTTGTTTTTGAAAACAAAACAAACTCTATGCAAATTATTAATGCTTCTAAGGAAATATGCAATCAGCTATTTCAACTGTGTGATAAATTAGAAAATAAAGAATATGCCCATTGTTCTTCTCTTTTATTGGGAAGCTCTATAGGTAAACATATGCGCCATATTATAGAATTCTATGATATATTAAGAGAAGGCTTTGAAGTTGGAGAAATTAACTATGATACGCGTACCAGAAGTAATCAGATTGAAAATGAAACTGAGTTTGCAAGTTTAAGGTTAGCTTCAATTTTGTCGTGGTTAGAAGGCTTGAAAGAGAATAAAAACCTGAGCTTGTGCTTTAGTTTTAATAAAGAGAAGAATGATGTAAAGAAAGTTGAATCAAATTTAATGCGTGAGCTGGCCTATAATATGGAGCATGCCATTCATCATATGGCCTTGATGCGTATTGCTCTCGATCAACAATTCCCTCATATCAATATTGATTCAAATTTTGGCTTGGCTTATTCCACAATTCGTTATAATAAAGACCAATGTGCACGTTAAGTTTTATTCCTGTTTCAGATACTGATTTCATTTTTACAACCAATAGAGATGAAGATCCTAATCGTGTTGCTTTAAAACCTCAAAGGTATAATCACCAAGGGCATAATCTTTATTATCCCAAGGACTCTAAAGCAAATGGAAGTTGGATAATTAGTAATTCTGTAGACACGACACTTTGTTTGTTGAATGGTGCTTTCGAGAAGCATCAACGTCAATCGAGTTACCGACAAAGTAGGGGGGTGATGTTGCTTGAGTTCTTTGAATACTCAAACTTTAAGGATTTTATTGACTATTATCAGTTTGAAGGAATTGAAGCATTTACTTTGGTTGTTGTAGAAAGTAAATCTGAAATATTGATATGGGAGCTTGTTTGGGACGAACAGGAGCTACATGTTAAAGAATTGCCTGGTTCTGAACCTCATATTTGGTCATCAACCACTTTATATACCAAACCCATGAAATATGAAAGGGAGCAATGGTTTTGGGATTGGTTGAGAAATGAAGAGCAGATTAATCCAGCCTCAATACTAAATTTTCATAAAACAGGCGGGGAAGGTAACCTGGAGTATGGCTTGTATATGAACAGAAGAAATCTGGTAAGAACGGTTAGTATTACTCAGGTATGTGGAAGTAGAAATAAGCATGACATGACATATTACAATTTGTTAGAAAATGAAATAACTTCCGGTAATCAAGCTTATTGATTATCATTGTAATCAGATATTAATAAATCTATTTTGAGATGAGTAACTGGCAAATAATTTCAACTTTTACATACCCACATGAAGCCCATATGGCAAAAAACTATCTTGAATCTGAAGGTGTTGATGTTGTCATTCAAGATGAATTAACCGCTCAGGTTAATAATTTTTATTCCAATGCTATTGGAGGTGTTAAATTACTAATAAGAGAGTCCGATTTTAAATCTGCACAGGAATTGCTTCAAAAAGGAGGATATATTCAGGTAGATTCTAAGAATGAAATTGAGCTTATAGTTATTGATGAGAAAACCGATTATAATACCTGCCCTTTTTGCAAGTCAAAACATATTGGAGTGAAGAAACACCCTAATGTTTTGTCAATAATTCTATGTTTTATTTTTGGAGCTTTGTTTCCAATATATAAAAAGACGAATATCTGTTTTGATTGTGATAAACAATGGAAATACACTAAAGACTGAAATAAAAAGGAAAGGCTATCGATTTATTTCGATAGCCTTTTTCCATTCCAAGTCTTAAATTTTCAAATATGTTTTATTTCCCAGGACATTGTGCAATAATGTTAGCATCAATATCTTGTTTGCTGTATGCTTTATTGTAATTCTCAGAAAATTTTCTGGCTAAGTTCTCGGCTGTTACTTTATAGGCCGCTTTATCTTCCCAGGTATTAACAGGAACCAACATTTCTGTAGGAACGTTAGGGCAAGTCGTTGGAACATTCACGTGGAATAACTCGTCTTTAACATACTCTACTTTGTCAAGCTCACCATTAAGTGCAGCATCAACCATAGCTCTGGTGTATTTCAACTTAATACGAGATCCAGTTCCGTATGAACCACCGCTCCATCCCGTGTTGATCAGGAATACGTTAGTGTTATGCTCATCCATTTTTTCACCTAGCATATCAGCATAAATATTTGGATTACATGGCATAAATGGCTGACCGAAGAAACGTGAGAAAGTAGCTTGAGGTTCAGTTACTCCGGTTTCAGTACCAGCTAACTTAGAGGTATAACCCATCAGGAACCAAAGCATGGCCTGTTCTTTAGTTAGTTTAGATACCGGAGGTAATACACCATAGGCATCAGCAGTCAGGAACAAGATTGTGTTAGGGTGACCAGCTGTAGATTCAGGTTTAATATTACTTAAGAACTCAAGAGGATAAGATGCACGTGAGTTTGGCGTATATCTGGTATCAAAGAAATCGATATTTCCATCAGGGTACATCATAGCATTCTCGATAATAGCACCGTGCTTTTTGTAATCATCCTTGTGCATAACAGCATCCCAAATTTCTGGCTCGTTCTTACGTTCCATGTCAATCATTTTAGCGTAGCAACCATTTTCAAAATTGAAAATACCATTATCGCTCCACCCATGTTCATCGTCACCTAAAAGAGCACGATTAGGATCTGCAGAAAGAGTTGTTTTTCCTGTACCGGAAAGACCTAGTAATAAAGCTGAATCTTTTCCTTTGCCTTCATTTGCTGAACAGTGCAATGGTAAAACACCATTAAAAGGAAGCAGGTAGTTCATTACGGTAAACATCAATTTCTTCATGCTTCCCTGATACTGCGATCCGTATACAATACCAATTCTTTTGTCTACATCAACAACAACGCAAAGTCCTGATGTATCACCATTAGGTAAATTACGAACCAAGCCTTTATAACGATCCTTATCAAGTTCATCATTAGGAAGCGCAATTAGTTGGAACTCCTGATCAGCAAAAACTGAGTTCTGAATGTCTTCAGGAACTGGTCGAAACATATTGTCAATGAAAACCTGGTTCAATGCTTTATCAGAAGTCGTTCTTACAGGAAGTGCATATTTAGTATCAGCACCAATAACACGTGTTGTTGTAAATACGGTTTCTTTCTCCTGAATTGTCTTTAAAGCGTCAGCATAAATAAGCGCAAACGTTTGCGGATCCAAGCCGATATTATTAGGCGATGTCCAGTCGATATTGGCTTCACTTTCCGGATTTCTAACAATATATGTATCTTTTGGGCTACGGCCCGTTGAATTAGATGGTGTCCAGGTTGCAAGAGCTCCATTGGGTGTTACTATGGCATCTTTGTTGTCAACAGCCTTTATAATTAAATCTTCTCTGGAAAGATTTTCTCTAACATCTTGATGCGCTTCTAAAACTTTTTTTAGTTCTTCAATCATGCTAATTTCAATTGTACTCATCATATTTTTTTTAGGTTTGGAACTTCAAAACTATGATGAGATATTTAACTATCCTAATATGTAAATCTATTTTTTCTATTTATTTTTTATCTATTCTCATTGATATTTTGTAGGTTTAGCGTGGGAAAGAAGTTGTATATCTCCCTGATATATCAGTATTTCCATATTTTTCTATTTTACAATCCTTCCTTAGGTCTTTATTCTCAACTGTTTCGGACCATTTTGTCTTTTAATATAAGCATATTAAAGAAAAAAAGAGTTAATTATATTTTACGCAAACGATTCCGTTGAATTGATGTTTTAAGTGAAAAATGAAGATCAATTTTAAATGTGTTTTGAAAAAAATAAAAAAAAGTATTCGAAAATTGAGAGTCATATTTATTGATTATTCGAATACATAATTTACTTAAAACCGGGGAGCAATCCAAAAAGTAAAATAGCTGGTCGTAATATGCTGTTGTTTTATACTTACGATATAGTTTTTTCGAGAAATTTCGTGCTTTAAAATACTTAGAAAAGAAAGTGCATTTAAAAGATGAGGTGAAAAAAAAATGCCCATGTCTTAGGGAGAACATGGGCAAATGATTTTCTAAAGGACTAATTAACCTACTAACCAAGCTTTCGCTTGTAATCATTTAGTTTGCAAATCCTATACTTCTGTAGTAGAATTTCCGAATTAAAGATAGAAATATAATTGAATAATAATACTGATTTTGATCTTGTTTTTCTTGTTTATAACGATTTTATGAAAGACATAAGAAGTTTATTACTCATTTTTAATCGTAAAAAATGACAGTTTTGTCGCGTGTAATTTCTAGTTAATCTGCTGATGTTTAGTTGTAAAAATGTGTGTTCAGTATTTGTTAATTTAATTATTGTTCACTATGGAATCGATTCAATAGCCGTTCAAATAAATGTTGATTAAACCAATTTTGATCTGAGCACTCATCTGCAATTTTTTCAAAACGATCTGAAAATTCACTTGTTAGACCATTTTCTTCACTATAATTAATAGCTTCCTCGAATGATTTTAACATGCTTTTACAAAAAGCTTCCTTGACAAGCTCTTTCTCTTCAGAATATGTTTGAGCTATTTCGATATTAAAAAGCATAATATCAGCTATAAGAGATGGCTCAACTCCTAATCGTTTAAAGTGGCGAATGTAGTTCTGAGCAACCGATCGACGGCATTTAGCTCTACGTTTTGTATTTGGAAAGTATTCTTTTGAAATTTTGAACTTACACTCTTCAATTAATTTATTCTCGTTGGGTTTAAATGCAAAATCGTAATATTCTTTTACGTCTTTAAATCGGGTGTATAAATCTGATATTTGATCTTGTAATTGTTCTTTACTAAGATCTTGCATGTATAGTTTTAAATCGCGTTTGCTCATTATCTTTTTCTTTTTGACAATTGTCAACCTAATTAACACTTAACAATTGATTATTCATCTTTCAAAAATAAGTATTATTGTATTAGTAATATAAAGCATATATAAGATAATGGAGAAGGACTCAGTTTCTCGTTTGGAGATTTTAGAAAATATATTGGATTTTTACAAGGTGCAACCAGGAATGAATAAGGATGGTAAAATAGAAAAGGTTGAAGAGTATCTATTGTTGATGCATGCTTTGTATAGCGATTACGCTAGTGAATTGGATGAATTAGATATTAGAGATATAGATTTTCTTGAAAATGTATTTGATTGCTTTAACGGTTATATAAATGCTGTAGGAGAGGAGATGGGGAAAATTTTTGAGAAAAGTATTTTAGATTTAAATCCTATTCCGATTTATGGCTTTTCCATAGTGTTACCAATACATTGTGTAGAGATGATGAGAAATTGGAATAAGGGAGATCAAGATTATTGGGAAGTTAATAATGGTCTTTTGCAGCTTGATGAATTGGTGGAGTCGGATTCCTTTTTTGAATATTTTATAGCTCTAATAGAAAAACTCATGTTGCGTATAAATTCAAAATTTATAGTAGCTATTGAAGATTTAATATAGTCGATGTTATAAGTGTTGAGTTTTTAACGAAATATCGATAATCTGTGTTATATTTGCGCGATTTTTGAATTTGAAAAGTTTTTTCAACAATATTCACATAGGGAGAATTAATTGGTTTGAGAAGAAATTTCAAATATTGTTTCACCCTAATATTGCTTAGGACTAAAAAATAATGATATGCATTTTAGTTTTATTGAGATTGTTTCTGCCTTTATGGTTTTGTTTGCTGTAATTGATATTATTGGAACTATTCCAATTCTTGTTGATCTTAAGAAAAAGGGTGGTGAAATAAAAGCTCTAAAAGCAAGTGTTGTAGCTCTTGTTGTATTAATTGGTTTTACTTTCCTGGGAGAGAAATTATTAGGTTTATTTGGTGTTGATATTTCTAGCTTTGCTATAGCAGGTTCTTTTATTCTGTTTATAATGGGGGTGGAGATGGCTCTTGGACTTGAGATTATTAAGTATGATGGTCCTTCAGGAGTTTCGATTGTCCCAATTGCATTTCCATTAGTTGCAGGAGCAGGATCTTTTACTTCAGTTGTAGCACTTCGGGCAGAATATGCACTTGAAAATATAATTGTGGCTTTAGTGTTGAATTTATTTATCGTTTATATGGTATTGAGATCAACATCAATTGTTGAGAAATTCTTAGGTGAAGGAGGTATTCATATCCTTAGAAAAGTATTCGGAATCATATTGTTGGCTATCTCTGTAAAGCTCTTTATGACCAATGTTGCAGTGTCAATTAAGACATTAATTCCTGTAATTAAGGATGCACTTTAGAAAAAAGCTTGAAATAATTTCGAATTTAGGCTAGAAAATAGGTATTTATGCTAACTTTGCGTGATCAAATTTTTTGAAGAAAAAAGCTGTGTGCTACTTTATTATTGGGCTTTCTCGATGCTACATGTCAGTCGTAAAATAAAAATTGCTATTTCACTGAAAAAACTTACAAATAGATTTGAATAATTCGAAAATTATTGCGTATTTTGCGCACTGTTTGAAAAGCATTTAAGGAAAAAAAATAATCTGGACTATGTCAAGAGTTTGTCAAATTACTGGAAAGAGCGTGATGGTGGGAAATAACGTTTCTCACTCTAAAAGAAGAACTAAAAGAAGATTTTATCCAAATCTATTCGATAAGAAGTTCTATCTTCCTGAGGAAGATCGCTGGATTGAATTAAGAATTTCTGCTGCCGGTGTACGTCTAATTAACAAATTAGGTGTTCAGGGTGCTTTGAAAAAAGCTCAAGAAAAAGGATTTATTAAAAAATATTAAAAGGCATATAAAATGGCTAAAAAAGGTAATAGAGTACAAGTGATTCTTGAGTGTACTGAGCATAAAGATAGTGGAATGCCTGGAACTTCAAGATACATTACTACTAAGAACAAGAAAAATACTCCTGATCGTATGGAGTTGAAGAAGTATAATAGAATTTTGAAAAAAGTTACTCTTCACAGAGAAATTAAATAATATAAGTTATGGCTAAGAAAGTAGTAGCATCCTTACAAAAAGGTGAAGGTCGTGGTTACGCTAAAGTAATCAAGATGGTTAAGTCGCCTAAAACTGGATCATATTCTTTTAAAGAAGAAATTGTTCCTAACGCTGACGTAAAAGATTTCTTTGCTAAAAAGTAAAGTTTATCTAATATGATATTAAAAGCTCTTCATTTATTTGAGGAGCTTTTTTTGTGATCATTTTTTATGAAATTATTGTATTATATGATTTAAATTAAGTTTACTTATGAACAGTTAAATAAAAAATAACTTATAAATCGCTGGCAGTATATTTTTTTGTAATTTAGCGGACCTAAACTGTATAATGTACTATGGGATTATTTGGCATTTTTTCGAAATCGAAAAAAGAAAATCTAGATAAAGGACTTGCAAAAACTAAGGATAGCGTATTTAAAAAGTTGTCGCGAGCTGTTGTAGGTAAATCGAAAGTTGACGAAGAAGTTTTAGATGAGTTGGAAGAGATCTTGATCTCATCTGATGTGGGGGTTGATACAACTGTTCGAATTATTGAAAGAATTGAAAAACGTGTTGAAGAAGATAAATTTCTTGGAACATCAGAGTTGAATCGTATTCTTAAAGAAGAGATTTCTGGCTTGTTGCAAGAGAACAACAAAGGCGAATATGATGCTTGGGAATTACCAAAATCTGATAACCCATATGTAATAATGGTTGTTGGTGTAAATGGTGTTGGGAAAACAACAACCATTGGTAAGTTGGCTCATCAATTTAAACAGTCGGGACGTAAGGTGATGTTAGGTGCAGCAGATACTTTCCGTGCGGCAGCTGTTGACCAGTTACATATTTGGGCAGATAGAGTACAGGTTCCTGTTGTAGATCAGGGAATGGGAGCAGATCCTGCCTCTGTAGCTTTCGAAACATTAACTCAAGCAAAAAAAGATGGTGTAGATGTGGTAATCATTGATACTGCAGGCCGTCTTCACAATAAGATTAACTTGATGAATGAGTTGAGTAAGATCAAACGTGTCATGGATCGTGTTATTCCTGATGCACCTCATGAAATACTTTTGGTTTTAGATGGTTCTACGGGACAGAATGCTTTTGAACAAGCTAAACAATTTACTCTGGCTACTGAAGTAAATGCATTGGCTATTACGAAACTTGATGGTACTGCCAAAGGTGGTGTTGTTATTGGCGTTTCCGATCAATTTAAGATTCCTGTAAAATACATTGGAATTGGTGAAGCAATGACTGATCTTCAGGTTTTTAATCGAGATGAATTTGTAGATTCGCTTTTTAATTAAAGCAAGAAAATATTTTTAGAAAGACTCTTACCAATGGTGAGAGTCTTTTTTTTTGAAAAACTTTAGAGTAAAGTATAGTCATTAATATAAACAGTACCTATTTGTCTTTAATTCTGAAGTATTTCTCAAATAAGAGAGCTCTAAATGACTTGTAAGAATGGTAAAGCCCTTTTTTTGTCTTATTTTTGTGCGCTAAAATAGATCAGGTGTGAAATATGCAATGATCTTTTTATTCAAATCTGATACAAAATAGTCATGAGTCAAAATAAAATCAACATCGTTAGTTTAGGTTGTTCTAAGAATCTTGTGGATACGGAACTTTTGATGAAGCAGTTGGATGCAAACCAATTTCAGGTGAGCTGTGATGAAGATAGTAGCGATGCACGCACCATAATTATTAACACTTGTGGCTTTATTGGTGATGCTAAGGAGGAGTCTATCGATATGATTTTGCAATATGCCGATGCTAAGAAAGCAGGTGTAATTGATACACTTTTTGTGATGGGCTGCTTATCTGAACGTTATCGTGATGACTTAGCAGTAGAGATTCCGGAAGTTGATAAGTTTTTTGGAAAGTTCGAGTGGAAGTCAATTGTTAAAGAATTGAATAAGGAGTATAAACCTGACTTCTCTAATATGAGAATGATTACCACACCTAAGCATTTTGCTTATCTGAAAATTTCTGAGGGCTGTAATCGTTCGTGTTCATATTGTGCGATTCCTATTATTACCGGGAAGCATATTTCTCGTCCTATAGAGGAAATTGTAGAAGAAGCGAAAAATCTTGCTGCTACTGGCGTGAAAGAATTTTTGGTTATTGCTCAGGATTTATCTTACTATGGTCACGACTTGTATGGCAAATCGATGTTAGCTGATCTGGTTGAGAAGCTTTCAGAGCTTGAAGGCTTGGAGTGGATAAAACTACACTACGCATACCCAACACAATTCCCGTACGATATTTTAAAAGTAATGCGTGAGAATCCAAAGGTATGTCGTTATTTGGATATTGCTCTTCAGCATTCAAGTGATCATATGCTCTCGCTAATGCGTCGTGGAATTAATCGTGAAAGAACAGTTGAGTTGATTAATCATATTAGAGAAGAAGTTCCTGGTATTACTTTGCGTACAACCATGTTGGTTGGTCATCCGGGAGAGACAGAAGCAGATATGGAAGACTTGAAAGATTTTGTGAAAGAAATGAAATTTGAGCGTTTAGGTGTTTTTCCATATTCTGATGAGGATGATACCTATGCAGCTATTAACTATACCGATGATATTCCTCAGGAGATAAAAGAAGCTCGTAAGGATGAGATTATGGAGCTTCAGATGGAGATATCACGTCAAGCGAATCAAACCAGAATTGGTGAGAAAATGAGAGTGATTATCGACCGTAAGGATGATGACTTCTATTACGGGCGTACTGAATTTGATTCTTATGAGGTTGATCCGGAGGTTTTAATTTCTAGTCAAAACTTCAATCTAAATATTGGACAAATGTGTGAGGTTGAAATTACCGATGCTGAAGATTACGATTTGTTTGCGATTCTTGTTTGATTTTTGTGAATGAGTAATGTTCTAACCTCTTTGGTTATTTAAAATATAAATCCAATTTATTTTCTATGAGATTATAAATTGGATTTTTTTTTATGGAGGTAATTGTTTTAAAATCAGCATTATGTATTGCTTTTAATTTCATTTTGTTTAGGATTTGTGAAAAAATAATGAACAAAATTGATTTCTGTTTGTTTCATATATAAACCTTTTAAAAAATGATGATATGAAAACCAGGAATTACAAATTTAGTCTAGGGGTATTTCTCCTAATGTTTGTCTTCGTATTTACTTATGCTTGTAATGACGATGATGATAATGATTTACAACCTCTTCCGATAGAAAAAAGTATTGCCGAAATAGCAAGTGGAGATGCTAACTTTTCAATTTTAGTGAAAGCCTTAGCGAAGGCTGATTTGGTAAATACATTGGATGGAGAAGGTACCTTTACCGTATTTGCACCAACTAATGATGCTTTCGAAGAATTGTTTGATGCCTTAGAAATTTCAGGTGTTGATGATTTGACAGCTGAAGCTCTGCTGCCAATTTTACTATACCATGTGATAGGAGCTAAGGCGATGTCGACCGATTTAGAAGTTGGCTATTATGAGACTTTGAGCAAATTTATGCCGGGTAATTATGGTATTAAACTTCTTGTAGATTTGAGCTCGGGAGTGAAGTTGAATAATACCACTAATGTTACAACGCCTGATATTATGGCTTCGAACGGTGTGATACACGTTATTGATAAAGTATTATTACCACCTGATGTGGTCGATTTAGCTATTGCCAATACGACATTCTCTCATTTGGTTGCAGCAGTAGTGAAAGCAGATTTGGCAACGACACTTAAAATGGAAGGACCTTACACGATTTTTGCACCAACCGATGCGGCTTTCGAAGCCTTATTTATGGAGCTTGGTGTTGATGGAATCGAAGATTTGAGTGCTGAGGCACTTACTCCAATACTACTTTATCATGTGGTTATGGGTAATGTGCGTGCAGCCGATGTTACTACTGGTATGGTTCCAACACTAAACGAAATGAATAAGTTAGATTTAAACACAAGCTCTGGTGTGGTTATTAATGGAGACAGCAATGTAGTCGCAACCGATGTTCAGGGGACCAATGGCGTCATCCATGTAATTGACAAAGTGCTAATCCCTTCAGAATAAATTTTTCTAAAACCTGCTATTGTTAAGCAGGTTTTATTTAGTTTTACTTTTTTCGATAAGATAATAAGTTTTAAACTTTTAATGATTTGGTATGGGTAGGTATTCAATAAAAGATCTGGAACAGATTACTGGTATAAAGGCTCATACTATTAGAATATGGGAAAAACGTTATGCGATTGTTGAGCCGAAACGTACCGAGACAAACATTCGCTATTATTCCAATGAAGATTTGAAGAAATTGCTGAATATTTCAATGCTGAATGCTCAAGGAATTAAAATCTCTCATTTGGCTAAACTTGAAGAAGTTGATATAGAGGCGAAGGTTGTGGAGCTCTCCAGAACAAATAAGTTGGAAGATACCAGCATTGATAAACTCATTTTAGCGACCATTAATTTTGATGAAGAACTTTTTGAATCTATAGTGTCCAAATGTCTTTATGAAAAAGGTATGGAGGACACGATTATACAAGTTCTGTTTCCGTTTTTTAATCGTGTTGGTGTCTTGTGGCAGGTAGGATCTATAAGTCCGGCACAAGAGCATTTTATTTCTAATTTGATGCGACAAAAGCTGTTTGCGGCAATTGATTCTGTTTCGGGTTCGGTATTAAAGAATGCAAAAAAACTTGTTTTCTTTCTGCAAGAAGGGGAATTGCATGAAATGAGCATTTTATTCTATAATTATATAGCGAAGAAGAATGGTTTTAAAACGCTCTATTTGGGACAGAATTTACCTTTCGAAGATGTTGAAAATGTTATAAGAGATTACCAACCCGATGGGCTTGTTAGTTCATTTACGGGTCCTTTTAGTGTGTCCGAATTAAGTGCATATCTAAAAAAAATGAATACGACGTTTAAAGGCTTGAAGATTTTTGTAACAGGACTTAAGCTTCAGCAGAAAGAGGTTGTCATCCCTAAACGCTTCGGAGTCATATCTTCTGCATCAGAATTCAAAAAGTTGATTGCTAAGATTGACTAATTTAGCTTTAGGCTCTTATTTGTATTAAACGTTTTTAAACTCTGTGTTTTGTCTGTAAATAGGCAAATACAGGGTTTATTTATTTAGAATGGCAAGTTCCAGTCAAGGATTAAACCATGAGTATATTTTGATTTTGTTTAAGAAATTGGTAAATTTATTAAACAAACAAAAGGGGAAGATATGAAGAAGATGGAACTTAGTCAACAAATTACGCGTGTAGAAATTCAATTGAAACACTATGCTTACTCATTGACAATGAATAAGGAAGATGCTCTTGATCTTTGCCAGGATACGGTATTAAAAGCCATAACATATGCTGCCCATTTTACGGGAACTAGCTTTAAAGCATGGATTTTTACCATTATGAAGAATCTTTTTATCAATTCTTACAGGCGAAAGGTAAAGGAGCGTGAGTGGTTACTACAATCGAAAGCTAGCAATGGTGGTATTGGTAATTTGAGTTTTGATAATCCTTTATCTACTCAAAATTACAAGGATATCATTAAAGAACTGAATCAATTGGATCAATCCATTGGAGTCCCTTTTAAAATGTTTGTTGAAGGCTATAAATATAAAGAGATAGCTAAGATTATGAATCTACCCATCGGAACTATAAAAAGTCGAATTTTCATGGGACGTCGTATCTTAATGGGAAACCTAAAGGATTATGTCAGTTGAATTATAGTCTATATTAATTTAAAAAATAATATAAAAGGCAATAGATTGAGCTTAAAAACTGTAATCAATAGCCTTTTTATCTACCATTCTTTCCCGAACAACTTTTGCGGCTTTCACATGTTCCGGGTGGTTCATATAGTCGGGTAGGCTATCTAAGTTTTCAAGAACCACATTCACAACAAAATCGTAAGACGATTCTGCTCCCAATTCATCAAAGCCAATTTGAAGGAATTTTATGGCAGGTACACGTTTATCAAGACCTTCAAAAACATCTTTAATTCTATTGTAATAATTTTCTTTTTCTTCATCTGTTTCAAAATTATCGAATTTAAAGAGAGCTATATGTTTGATCATAATTAAGTTGCTTAGGTTTATTATTCTGCTAAAGTAATGTGTTTAAAAAAATATGACTTATTGAATAGTTAAATTATTCAAACAGGCATTATCCTGATGAAATTCATACCCTACTCAAATTAGATATTTCTTATATTTGTTAGTCTTTGAAGACAGAGCTCTCTTTTTTCTTCAAGAATCATTTAAAATCAATTCAGGATTATGACTAAAAATACAAACCCATTAATGTGCAAGTTTAGCACAATTCACAATACAGCACCATTTAGCACAATTAAAATGGAGCATTATATGCCAGCTTTTATTGAAGGTATTAAAATTGCCAAAGAAGAGGTTGAGTTAATTGCTAACAATAATGAAGTTGCAGATTTCGAGAATACGATTGAAGCAATGGAATTTATTGGAGAACAGCTCGATCAGGTTTCATCGGTGTTCTTCAATCTGAATCATGCTGATACCAGCGACGAGATGCAGGCATTGGCGCGTGAAGTATCTCCTTTGTTAAGCGAGTTCTCTAACGATATAGTCATGAACGAGGCACTTTGGGAAAGAATCAAGGCTGTGTATGACGATAAGGATAATCTGGACTTAAATGCCGAACAAAGTATGCTTCTGAATAAGCGTTACAAATCTTTTGTTCGTTCCGGTGCGAACCTTGAGGGAGAGAAGAAAGAAAGAATTCGAGAAATATCGAAAGAGCTTTCTCAACTGACACTTCAGTTTGGAGAGAATGTGTTAGCAGCTACAAATAATTTCGAATTGAATGTTACCAATGAGAAAGATTTGGCAGGTTTACCTGATGGTGTTCTTGAAGCAGCAGCTGCAACAGCCAAATCGAAGGATAAGCAAGGCTGGGTATTCACGCTTCAATTTCCAAGCTATGTGCCATTTATGCAGTATGCCGATAATCGCGAATTACGTGAAAAGATGTTCAAAATCTATTCTTCACGTTGTTTTAACGATGAGTTTGATAACCAGGAAATCATAAAAAAAATTGTTGCTCTACGTTTAGAGAAGGTTCAATTGTTCGATTATCCTAATTATGCCCAGTTTGTATTAGAAGAACGCATGGCCGAAACACCTGTTAAGGTTGTTGATTTCCTAAATGAACTACTTGAAGCTTCGATGCCTAAAGCGAAGGAAGAGTTTAAAGAATTGCAAGAATATGCAAAAAAACTTGGAGCCAATTTTGAATTGCAACGTTGGGATTGGGCATATTATGCAGAAAAGCTAAAGACAGAAAAGTATCAGGTTAATGATGAATTAACCCGTCCGTATTTTGAACTTGAAAAAGTGAAGCAAGGCATCTTCGATTTGGCAACTGATTTATATGGTTTGAGCTTTAAACTAAGTCCTGAAATTGATAAGTATCATAAAGAGGTTGATGTTTATGAAGTATTTGATAAGAAAGGTAATTTCCTTTCGGTTTTCTATGCCGATTTTCATCCACGCGATAGTAAGCAAGGGGGGGCTTGGATGACTTCTTATGCTGAGCAGTTTGTACAATCGGGAAAAGATCATCGCCCACATATTTCTATCGTGTGTAATTTCACACGTCCAACTGAAACGAAGCCCTCTCTATTGAGTTTTGGTGAAGTAACCACATTCTTGCACGAGTTTGGACATGCCTTGCATGGTATGCTTTCACAATGTGCGTATCCAAGTTTATCAGGAACTAGTGTTTATCGCGACTTTGTGGAGCTACCTTCTCAGTTTATGGAGAATTACGCCTTTGAGAAAGAATGGTTAGATAAGGTTGCCAAACATTACAAAACAGGTGAGAAGATTCCTGCCGATTTGGTTCAGAAAATAATTGATAGTGGTAATTTTCATCAGGGTTATGCCTTTATTCGCCAGATTAGTTTTGGTTTAAATGATATGGCTTGGCATTCGGTAGAAAAACCAATTGAAGCTTCTGTTGCAGAATTTGAAACTGAAGCCATGCAGGCTACTGAGTTGTTTCCAAGATTAGAAACCTCCTGTATGAGCCCTGCATTTTCACATATTTTTGCTGGAGGGTATGCAGCAGGTTATTATGGCTACAAATGGGCAGAAGTGTTGGATGCAGACGCTTTTGATGCCTTTAAACAAAATGGAATTTACAATAAAGAAATAGCTGATTCTTTCAGAGAGAATGTATTGGAAAAAGGGGGGAGTGAACACCCTATGGATCTTTATAAACGATTCAGAGGAGAAGAACCATCTATTGCACCATTATTGAAACGAAGTGGTTTAAACTAAGCCTTTTTTAATGTGATATACGACCTCAGTTTTATGACTGAGGTCTTTTTTTGCTTATGATTTTTAGTTTATTCCAGTTTAGCTAAGTTTTCAATTTAAAATGAAATTCTTTTTTCTTTACCCAATACCATAAACTAGCTATGTGTGAGTATGTATCAAGGAATTCTTATGACGAAATAAAGTTTTCATTTTCGCAATAGCTAAAGCTTGATAAATTGCTGTTTTTCGACATGAAATTTTCTTTATTAAAGTCCTTGTTATTGTGATCAAGCCGATTAATTTTGTCGCCGATTTTAAACATATCTAAACATTTCGATACTATTTGAAAAGACTAAGTGTCTAGTGAACAAGTCGAATATGTTTTAATACTAAACAACAAAATAGAATGGCTTTTATTACTAAAGAGAAATTTTTGTCAAACGAATGGCTTTCTGCTTATGCTTACCTTATCCTAGGTAGTATTATCTTCGCTGTTTCTGACATTTTATTTGTGGTTCCTTACAAATTGGCACCAGGAGGTGTTTATGGTATCGCTACAGTTCTAAACACAATGTTTAACTGGAAAATTAGTTATTGTACGTTTGCTATGGAGATTCCATTGGTGATTTTGGGTACAATTATTTTGGGTCCTCGATTCGGAATTAAGACAATTGTAAGTATTGCGATAATTTTGATTACTGTATGGATTATGGAAACTTATGTTTCTATTGGTTACCCTAAGGTTATTCTTGATCCAATGTTGAATTCTATCGTTGCTGGTGTATTTTACGGCATTTCTATAGGTCTTATCTTTAAATCACGTGCAACATCAGGAGGATCTGATATTATAGCAATGATTTTAGCGAAATTTACTAAGATGTCTCTAGGTAAGTTGGTTATGATTGTTGATGGTATCATTGTAATGTTCACACTGATTCAGCCTACAGAAACAGGTGCTATCGGATGGGAATTTGCCATTTATTCATTAATCATTATTTATATTGAAGGTAAGATTATCGATATGGTAGTAAGTGGTGCTAGTTACCATAAAACTGTTATGATTGTTTCTGACCACTTCGAATCTATTGCTGATAAAATTAAGAATGACCTTAAACGTGGAGCAACTATTTTTCAGGGAACTGGTGCTTATTCTGGTGAGGATAGAAAAATGGTTTACTCAGTAATGAGTCGTAGAGAATTAGAGATTCTTAAACTACATATTAAAGAAGTAGATCCGGAAGCTTTTGTAAATGTTACTGAAGCTAATGAGATTATTGGAAAAGGATTTCAATCTTTGAATGAAGAAGAAGCAGGTCACTAGGCTTTTATGATATATTTAAAATGGCGGCCCTTGTGGCCGCCATTTTTGTTTAGGACAAATATTTAAGCTTTTTGATCCTCGGGTAAACCATATGTTTCAAGAACATAGTCAAGATCTTTATCTCCACGACCACTAAGGTTAACAAGTATTGATTGCTTAGGCTTAGCTTTGGCTAATTTAATTGCATAAGCAATAGCATGAGCCGACTCAAGAGCTGGAATGATTCCTTCCAATCTACTTAGTTCGAAAAAGGCATCAATACACTCCTTATCATTAATATGATGATATTCTGCTCGCTCCAGATCTTTAAGCATTGAATGTTCGGGGCCAACACCTGGATAATCAAGACCACTGGCAACAGAATAGACGGGTGCAGGTTCTCCTTTCTCATCTTGCAGTGTATAGCACTTGAAGCCGTGAATAACACCTGGTTTGCCCAATGTTAGTGTTGCAGCATGTTGGCCTTCCTTATCAATACCATGACCAGCCGGCTCAACACCATGAAGTTTGATATCTGTATCGTCCAGGAAAGCAGAGAAAATACCCATGGCGTTACTACCACCACCAACACAAGCGACTACATTGTCAGGCTGCTCACCAGTCATCTCTTCAAACTGGTCACGAGCCTCAATACCTACAACACGTTGGAATTCACGAACCATCATCGGAAATGGATGAGGGCCTACAACAGAACCAATGCAATAGATTGTATTGATAGGATCTTTTAAATATGCCTGAAAGGCTGAATCTACAGCTTCTTTAAGTGTTTTTAGTCCATGACTAACAGGAATAACTGTCGCCCCAAGTATTTTCATTCGCATCACATTGGGATGCTCTTTAGCGATATCCACTTCACCCATATGAATTTCACATTCCAGGCCGAAATAGGCCGCAGCAGTAGCTAAAGCTACACCATGCTGGCCAGCTCCGGTTTCAGCGATAAGTTTCTTTTTGCCCATGTATTTAGCCAATAAAGCCTCACCCATACAGTGGTTTAATTTATGGGCTCCAGAGTGGTTTAGATCTTCTCGTTTAAGGTAAATACGTCCACCATACTTTTCTGATAAGCGATTACAGTAGTAAACAGGTGTTGGACGCCCCTGAAAGTGTTTACGGATACTTCTTAATTCGGAAATAAATTCATGGGATTTACTAATGGAGTAGTAAGCTTCATTAATTCGTTTCATTTCCTCTTCCAGTGCAGGAGGTAAAAAGCTGCCTCCAAATTCTCCGAAATAACCTTCTTCGTTAGGATAGTTTTTAAAATAATCTTTAAATGTCATGGTATTTTGATTTTATAATTAGAATTCTACGATTTTGAGCAAAAAAAAAGACCTGCGAGAAGCAGGTCTTTTTAGTATATGAATTATGTGCATATGGCTATCCCTTCTCTATATAATTTATTGAGAAGTTCCACCAAAAAATATTTTGTGTCATATTTGTTTTCATGTCACAATGTTAGAGCTAATTTCTGTCTAAAACAAATTTCGGTTTAAAAAAAGTGGAGAGAGGATTGACTCTTTAAAGATTGATTCGTACCTTATACGGTTGTGGTTTAATAAGATTAAGTTGATTTTAAAGATCTGTATGTGAAATAGTAAGGTCGGTAAATAGTCATATTGTTTAGAAGTTACAGAGGGGTGTGAAAATGATAAGAAAATATTTAGAAAGCGATATTGAAGAAATTTTGGATGTCTGGTATCAGGCTTCCAGGATGGCCCATCCTTTTTTAGATGCCGATTTTATGGGTATGGAAAAAAGGAATATTCGCGATGTTTATATTCCTAATACGTCCACTTGGGTGTTCGAAAAAGAAGGCTTAGTACTTGGTTTTATATCAATGATGGGTAATGAAGTTGGAGCTATATTTGTTCGTCCCGATCATCATGGGAAAGGAATTGGGAGAGAGTTGATGGATTTTGTAGCAGACTTCCATGATGAATTGGAGGTAGAGGTTTTCGAAAGAAATCGTGTTGGAAGAATTTTTTACGACAAATATGGTTTTAAGCAACTTGAAGAACTTGTGCATAAAGAAACAAACAATAAAATCTTACGCCTAAGGTTTAAAAAGGAATAAAATATTTTTTCTGAGTTTATTTAAATGGAGGTTTAATTAGATTTGATAAAAATAGTGTTATTCAATAATAATTATTATTTTTATATGTTAGATACTTGTAAACAGCATTAGTATCTGAGATGAATTGTTATTGCGAAATATAAAATTAAATAATAAACTATGAAAAAATTAAAATCATTTTTATGTATAATTCTTGGGCTTGTTGTTATGAGTTGTTCGGATAGTGATGGGCCTATTGAGACGGGAATAGAAAGTGATGCTACCTATACAGTAACATTTACAATGCACTGGAATAGTACCAATTTTCCTACAGACTATCCCACAGGTGCACATTTTTCCCCTTTAATTGGATGGAGTCATAAAGCATCAAGTACTTTCTTTAAAGTGGGAACCGAAGCTTCAGCTGGTATTAAAAGTATGGCTGAAACTGGTGCAACAGGAACTTTAAAAACAGAACTGGAAGAAAAGATAACTGCCGGAGAAGGGTTAGATTTTGTATTAGGAAGTGGATTAAGTAGCGGAACTGGTGAAATTACCGTTGATGTAGAGGTTAATGCTGATAACCCGGCAATTACATTGGTTACAATGGTTGCACCAAGTCCGGATTGGTATGTAGCAGCTCTAAATGTAAACTTATATGATGGGAGTAATTTTGTTGTATCTAAAACGATTACTGCGGCGGTTTATGATGCTGGGACTGACAGTGGATCAACATTTGCATCTGCAGATGTCGTTACTGACCCTAAAGGTAAAATTTCAGAATTTCTAGATGCACCTCTTGGAGATGGAACAGAGTTACCTACTGCTTTCGCTACAGTAACATTTACAAAGAAATAATTTTGAATATTTGAGTTTTGAAGGTCTCTGGTTAATTATCAGAGACCTTTTTTCTTGGAAGATTATTCGTTAAATTAGTGAGACGTAAAAATATAATTTCAGCTTTATAGATATTCGAATTAATAATAATTTAAGATTCAGATTATGAGTTACTATTTTAATAAAATCTTAAGAACGAAGAGTTTTGATGAAGCCATTGAGTTAATAACTACTGAATTGCAGAAGGAAGGTTTTGGTGTCTTAACTCAAATAGACGTTAAAGCGACTTTGAAGAAGAAAATCGATGTTGATTTTAAGAAATATGTCATTTTAGGCGCCTGTAACCCGCAATATGCATACAAAGCTTTACAGCGTGAAGATAAAATAGGCGTTTTTCTGCCTTGTAATGTAATTGTAGAAGAAAACAATAACGGCGATATTGAAGTATCAGCAGTTGATCCAATCGCATCTATGGCTAAAGTTGAAAATGATTCTTTAGGCGAAATTGCTGTAGAGATTCAGAATAAACTTAAAATTGTAATCCGCAATTTGAATTAATTTCAGTTTTGCTATAAAAAATAAATCCCGGTCAATTGACCGGGATTTATTTTTGTATGACTTTAGGCCATTAATGAAAATATGGCTATTGCATATAAATAAAAGCGTAAGAATCTAAAAAGGCCAAACATTAGATACCTTCTAAAACTAAAGTTAATAATACCAGAGGCTATACTAACCATTGAGAATGGAATAGGTAGTAAGGCTCCTACTATAATTAAAAAACCACCCCATTTGCGAATGTTTATAATGTGCTTTTCCATTTTGGATTCAACAGTATGCTTCACTCTGGGAATAGTTAGTATAGCTTTCCCAATAAAGTATGATACGACACCGCCAAGGTAAGATAGTAGAGCCAACAGGGACAGGTTTACGATAGGACTAGGCATGGTTTTAACCCAAGCTATAAATAGTTCTGGTGGAATTAGCCCAAGGAATGATTCTGAAGCAAAAAAGAGTGAATAAACACTTGTTGCTGAGAAGTTTTTAGTAATATATTCAAAGAAAGTATTGAAATCGATAACAAACTTATCGAGTAAAATAACACCACCTACAATTAGTATAAATGGTAAAATAGCTTTCTTAATATTACTCCATATAAATGTATAAAACCCTGTATACGAGTAGTATTGGTGAGTTAGCTGTAGCTTTGTTTTACGATTTTTTTGTGCTGATTGTGATCTCATTATTTTCTCTTCAGTGTAATTGGTGATTTAAACAATAGAATTCCCAAGAGACAGGGAAGAACCGTTGTGTTCTGCAGTGTAAATGTATAGAAAAAATGCATGGCTGAGACTCGCTTTTTTAGAGGGAACGAAGCATTTTCAATAATTCGGACAAGAATATCTTTTTACTTGTTGTATAAGAGCGTTTTAGGACTATGTATTGTAATTGTTAAATTTTTATAAGAGTATAAAATATAGGGATTTCCCCCATACGATTTAGGACTTGTCCTGTTTCCTTTACCAGCAGTTGCTCATACATTTGTTTAATAAAAATTGAGATATGCAGACAGTAGGAATTGAAAAATCAATAGAGGATAAATCGAACATTCTAATTTTAGCAGATTACTCTGAAGGAAATAGAGAGGCCATTCATTTTGCCATGCGATATTTATATCGTCCGGGTTCAGTTATTCACCTTATACAAACATGGCAAAAACCAAATATTGGTTTATCAATGGTACGAGATTTATCTCCTATTTTAGAGAATATTGCAACTAGAGAATTGAATAATCTTAAAAAATATTTGCAAGGTCGTTATTCCATGCCAGATGATCAGGTTAAGTTGATATCCTTCGAAGGTGGCTTAATGACTTTTTTTAAAACTGAAGCATATAAATCTCAGGATTGGCAAGTTGTGTTGGGGGCACCAAATTATGAAGATTTTTTCTCAAGTGAGAATCGAATGAATGAGCTCGTTAATAATGTTTCTGAAGATCTATTTATTTTGACAGGATTGGATAATAGTATATCAGAAGTTCTTATGCTTGCAGATACACTCAAGACAAGTTCGTCAAATTTATCAGTTCTAAAAAAAATAGCTATTAGTGAAAAACCCAATATTAACGTTTGTTTGTCAAGCTTCTTTGAATCGTCTGATGACAGAGAAAGGAGAGTGCTACCTCTAATAGAAAACTGTAAGGGAGCAAAATTAAATTTTTCTCAGATTGAAAAGGGTGAAGGACAAAAAGAAATACAAGAGTTCTCGAGAAGTGAAAAAAGCAAACTGATTATGTTTGAAAAAAACTTGAGTCGAAAATTTCAGAACGGTATAAAAGCCTGTTTGGATTCCTGGTTGTTAAAAAGTAGAGGTATTCGTGTTTAATTTAGAAGAGAGATTGATATGACAGATATTAAACTGGAACGTATTCTGGTTCCTGTCAGCCTAAATGGTGACGGGGAAGATGCTTTGAAGCAAGCTATCTTTTTCAGGAAGAAAATGAATTCCAAAATAACATTAATTCATGTGACCCCAGCTGCTTCAAACCTCAAGAATTTGGTACAAGCAGAATTGAATAAGAGATTGCAAGCAAGAGCTATGGTTAGGCTCATTCGATTTGCTAAAATTCAATTTAAAGGGAGAATTCCTGAATATGTTAAATTAAGAGTTGAAATTGGCCAACATGTACCAGTTATTATTGAGGTGGCTAATAAGGAAAGTTTTAATCTGGTTATCATTCGTAAGAATGAAAGAATTGAAAGTTTGGTTGGCAGGTTGAAAAAGCATAGCACAGATAAAATTGTTCAGGAAATCAATTGCCCTGTTCTTTCTGTAAAAGATAGATGGACTTACAGAGGTGTTCGAAATATCCTGGTTCCTGTTGATATTAGACAGCAGTCAAGGGATTTATTGAACTGGTCTATTTACTTAGGGAAGAAGTTAAATTCACGTATTACTTTAATTTCAGTTTTAAACTTAAAAATAGAATTGGAACAAAGCTTAGCCTATAAAAAAGCAAAGTTGTTAGAACGTTCTATTTGCGATGAAGGGATACAGTGTGAAGCTCGAATAATTGAGAATGAAGATAACGATAAGGTTGAGAGTTTATTACAATGTATTAAACAGGAGAAAGCCGATTTAATTTTGGCTCAAGGCGCTCAAGATATTTTATTGGGAGATGTGAAATCTGAGAATTTTACTTCTAGATTATTGCACGACTCGGTAAAACCAATATTAAGATTAGAATCAACAAAAGTTAGTTTTCTGAAAGATATATTGGGGGTGAATATTCCAGCCAATATAAAAATTGATAAGCCCGGAGTAGAAAGAATTTTAGTTCAATAAAAAAGACAACAACAATCGTAAAAAGTCAATTAACCGTATACTACACTTGATGCTGCTTGGGGGTTAATCAGTGTAGTAAGGTTTAGGAAAGTTTCCTCAAACTTGTGGAAGGAAGCTTTCCTTTTTTGTATTAAAATATATTAAATATGTTTTGAAATCATTTTTAATTGTAAATTTGTCAGACTCCTGTGAAAACAGATTAAGATCTTAAAAAATGTTTACAAAAAAGAGTTTTCTTATTAAGCAAAAAGTAATTTCTGTTTTGCTTCTATTTAGTATTTTTGCTTTTGGTGGAATCATATATACTTTCCGAGCTAGTTCAATAATTGATGCTAGACATATAAAACTTGTAGAGTATTCAGAGAAAGTAGAAATTGAAGTTTTTAATGGCAGAATTGAAATGGATAACTTTCTTATGCAAAGAGATAGTTTGTCTTTCAATGGGATTTCTAAAAGCTTTAATGAGGCAGATTCTTATCTGATTAAATTGGCAGGCATTGCAGAAGAAACAAAATATACTATACCCGAGAGTAACCAGATGTTTGGACAGAAACTGATGGAAACTAAGGCTTCGGTAAAGCGTTTAGATCAGCTAATTAAATCAGGACGATACTTAAAGGAGCAGCGAGTAGACAGCACAATGTTGCGAGCCTATCTAAATTTCAATAAGATCTTTACTGAGTACGAAAATGCCTTACAAATTTACATTAATGAAAGTAACTCGAGATTAAAAAAGAATATCTTCTTTTTGCTTGTAGCCATCTTTGTAATTCTTCTACTAAGTTTGATTCTGATAGCTAGGTTAATGGATTCTCTAGTTAAAGCTGAACGTCAGATTTTAAGTAATACGATGGATGTGGAGCAAAGAGAAAGGAAAAGAATTGCAATGGATCTGCATGATGGATTGGGAGCAATCCTCTCTAGTGTAGGCATGTATAGTAAAATTCTGGAAAAAGAACTTATTGAAAATAAACCCGCTAGTGAAAAATTAAAACATATCACAAATTTATCAAATCAAGCTTTGTTGGTTGTTGGTGAAGTTATTAATAATTTGAATCCATCAATTCTGAATCGCTATAATATCGTAGAATCATTAGAGAAACTATGTGTTAAGATTAATAGTATTGGTGAGATGAATATTGAATTCGATAGTAGTAAATTCATTGGGGAAATGACTAAGAGTACTGAGGTAATGCTCTATCGAATTTCAGGAGAACTTCTGAATAACAGTTTAAAACATGCAAACGCTAATAAAGCCAGTATTCACTTGTCCCGACAAAAAGGACGTGTAATTCTTTCTTATAAAGATAATGGTATTGGTTTTGATATGAGTAAATTGAGTATACATGGAAATGATAAGATGGGGCTTTCGAATATTGTAGAAAGAGTTGAATCTATTGGGGGACAATGTATTTTACAAACTTCGCCAGGAGAAGGGTTTAGGATGAATATTGAATTTAACAAGTTAAATAGATAAGAAGCAAGTTGATGGAAAAGATAAAGATAGTTTTGGTAGACGATCATAAAATTTTTAGAGATGGCTTTCGTCTTTTGTTACAGAGTTTTTCCTATGTCGAAATTATTGGAGAAGCATCAAATGGACAAGAGTTTCTGGATTTGCTTAAGACCAAGGTTCCTGAAATTGTTTTTATGGATATCAATATGCCACAAGTAGATGGTGTTGAGGCAAGTCGACGTGCAGTTGAGCAGTTTCCTGATATCAAAATTATTGCTTTAACAACTTTTCTTGATGAGGATTATTTAGAGAAGATGCTTATGGCTGGTGTAGAGGCTTATATGTTGAAGAATTCAGAATTAGATGAATTTGAGAAAGCAATTATGAAAGTTTACAATGGAGGAAATTATTTTTCTGATGAAATAGTGAGCCTACTTTCTGATAAACTTCATCGTTTTAGAAAGCGCAAAAAAGAGCAAGCTGTTTTACCTGTATTCACTGAAAGGGAAAAGGAAATCATAGCTCTTATATGTAAGGGGTATGGGAATAAAGAAATTGCTGAGAAAACCTTTCTAAGTCCTAAAACAGTAGAAAAACATAAAAGTAATCTCTTTCAAAAGACGAACACATTCAATACCGTTAACCTAGTAATTTATGCCTTTAAAAATCAGTTAGCAAATTTATAATTATGGTTGTTTTTTTTCGAATGAAAGTAGGGATTTCCCCCTTTCGGAAGCATTAGTAGCCTGCTATTTTTGCAATATTAAGAAGGGATAGAAATAACTAATAATCTTAATTCATATAGTTGCTTTTATACCAAATAATCTATTTATACGATTGACTACACAAAAAAATAAAGAATGATTCAATTTTTAAAAAGAAAAAGACTATTTCACCGTATCAAAGATCCATTAGTAGACTTTGTGAGACTAGAGGCATTTGGAGGTATTGTTCTTATGTCATTTGCCGTGTTAGCATTAGCGATTGCTAATTCCTATATGGGAGAAGAGTTTCTCGCACATTGGGAGAAATATTTTGGGTTGCACTTTGGAGATTGGAAACTGAGCAAAACTCTGGTCCATTGGATTAATGATGGTTTAATGGCAATCTTCTTCTTTGTAGTTGGCCTCGAAATTAAGAGGGAGATGCTTACTGGAGGATTATCTTCCTTAAAAAATGCAAGCTTGCCAATTTTCTCAGCCGTAGGCGGTATGCTGATTCCAGCTTTAGTTTATGTCTATTTTAATCAGACAGGAGCGGGAGCGCATGGTTGGGGAGTACCAATGGCAACAGATATTGCATTTGCTCTTGGTATTTTAATCTTGCTTGGAAAGCAGATTCCTGTTTCATTAAAGTTATTGCTAACCTCAATTGCTATTGTAGATGATATTGGAGCTGTAATTGTAATTGCTCTTTTTTATACTTCTGAGATTGATTGGATGTATTTGATTTATGGCGGTGGTATATATGCTTTACTTTGGTGTTTGAATTTGTTGAAACTAAGGATCATTCCAGTTTATATATTTTTAGGAATTATTCTATGGTATGTTCTACTAAAATCGGGTGTACATGCTACATTAGCAGGTATTCTTTTAGCCTTAACCATTCCAGCACGAGCTAATCGTGAGGTCTTCGAATTTATAAAATCGGGAACCTCTTTATTAGGTCAAATGGAAAAAATACCTGCCACATCATCAGTTGCTGAGACTGACAAACACATACAGTCATCAGTAGAAACGATTGAGGCAAATTGCCAAGAGGTTATTTCTCCTTTACAGAGGCTCGAACATTCATTACATCCTTGGGTTGCCTATTTAATTGTGCCATTGTTCGCTTTTTCAAACGCAGGTGTTATAATCGATCATCAACTGCTTGGAGAGGTTTTCGAACCCATATCAATTGGAATTATATTAGGGCTTTTCTTAGGTAAGCCTTTAGGAATATATCTTTTCGCATTAGCAGGTGTTCGGCTTGGCTTTGCACGAAAACCAGTCGATGTGTACTGGTCACAAATATTAGGAATTGGATTTTTAGGAGGTATCGGTTTTACGATGTCTTTCTTTGTATCACAGCTAGCATTTACAGATCCTGCCGTATTAAGTTTGGCGAAGTTTGCAGTTCTTATTGCATCCACCCTTTCTGGTTTGATAGGCTTTTTGATTTTAAAATTCTTCTGCCAGTATCCTAAATAATTTATTTCAGATCAAGTTTAGTTTGTGGGTCGGAACCTTAGTTCCGGCCTTTTTTATCTGCTTAAATTATAGTGAAGTTTGTTTTTGATTAAGCCCTAACAGTATCGAGAGAAAATTTAAATGTAGAACCAAACTCTTCAGTACTTTCTGCCCAAATTTCTCCATTATTGAGTTGAATAAACTCCTGGCACAAAATAAGACCTAGTCCGGTTCCTGTTTCATTATTAGTTCCGGTAGTTGACATATTTTGATCTATTCTGAAAAGTTGATCAATTTGCTCCTGCTTCATACCTATTCCATTATCTGAAATAGAAACTACAGTTTTGGGCCCCATATCTTCGGTGGATAATTTAATGGTACCTCCTATATGCGTGAATTTAATGGCATTATTGATTAAATTTAGAATAACAGTCCTGATTGAAAAAATATCAATGTCGACAATAGGCCTTGTTGTTTCGGAATATTCAATAGAAATACTCTTAAGTTTTGCTGTTGCTTGAAGTGGAAGAATACATGTTTGAATTAATTCAGAGAGATCTTCTTCATTTTTTTGCACGACAATGCTTCCCTGTTGAATTCTGGACCAGGTTAATAAGTTATCTAGTAGTCCATATGCGCTTTCAGAAGCCATATTTATATCCTTAATGAAGTTTTTCTTTTCTTCATCATCAAGATTATCATATGAGGTATTTAGTAGTTGACTCAGACCAACCAGTGTATTGAAAGGTGATCTTAAATCGTGCGCAATAATTGAAAAGAACTTATCCTTAGTTTTATTTAGAACTTCTAATTCTGATTTTTGATTTTGAATGATCTGATGCGATTTCTTCTTTAATCTGGCTCTGTTTAATAAGATGAAGATTAGAATAATAACGATGAATGAAACAAGAATCAAGAAATGATTGTTTTGACTTTGTTTGTCTAATTGCAATTCTTTTAATGTTATATCTTTTCGAAGAGATTCATTCTCGGCTCGTTTTTTCTGTGTTTCAAATTTGGTTTGTAATTCAGATATCTGTTGTTGGCGAGTGACATTGAAAATACTGTCCTTTAGATTTAATTCTTTTTGTTTGAACTCTAAGGCTTTTTGGTATTGTTTTTTTTGGTTATAGTAATGACTATAGATTTTGTATAAATCGGTTTTGTTGTAGTTAATATTTAATTCATTTGCCAGTTGTAATGCTTCATCTAAGTGATATTTGGCTTGGATAAACTTTTTCTGAGAAATACTTAGTCTGGCAATAAGTAGTAAATTAACGATAAGCTGATTTTGTGATTGATTCAGTCTATTAAGGTTGATAGCACTTTGTAGATACTCAGAAGCAAGTTCTTTGTTTTTTAAAAAGAAATGAGCTTGCCCTAAGTTTGTATATACCTGAGCAACTTGCAATTTATTGTTGATTTTTTTGTAAGCTGGTAAAGCTTTTTCAAAATATTCAAGTGCTTTTTTGTGTTTAGCCATTCGACTGTAACAGGCTCCCATATTGTTTAATGCCGAAGCATAAGCCAATGTTATATTTGTAGTATCGGATGTTGTGATTACTTTTTCAAAATAAACAATGGCTTTATCCAACTCTTCGTTGTATAAAAAGGTTGTGCCAATATTTAATGAGAGATTTGTAAGTTTATCGTAGAGTTTAAGACTATCTGCGATTTGATAGGCTATTGTGAATCTAGATAAAGCTTCTTTGTATTTACTTTGTGTGAGGTAATTGGCTGCAATTGTATTGAGACACTGCAACTGTATTTTTAATTCGTTGATTTGAGTAGCTTGATGATAAGCTTTATTTAAAACATTTATTGAACTGTCGGTTTGTCCTGTTGCATATAGAAGGAAGCCTTTGAAAAATTGAGATGAAATATTTTCTTTTTTGAGTTGTTTTAGCTCTGAAATTTCTAAAGCCTTTTTATTGTAAGCAAGTGCATCATCAAGTTTTCCTGTTTGTATCGAAGCGTATGACAAAAAGTTGAGGGCATTGACCTTGATGCTGTCAAGCTGGTGTTTTTCGGCCAGCGAATCTGCTTTTTGGGAATAGGACAGAAGTTGATAAGCGTTTTTATAAAAGACCTCCTTAGCAAGCAAAAAGTAATTGTAAGCATTTTCCTTTTCTTCAGCCTTGATTAAAATCTTCTTAAGACTATCAATTTTACTTTGCCCAAAGCAAAGTTGTGAGAATAGTATGGCTATTATTAGAATCGAAGTTTGTCTCATAGGTATCTTTTTGATAAAGATGAATATCGTGATTGTATAGTCAAAATACTAAAAAAGAGTATAAACTTATGGTGTGAAAAGATAAAATTTTATTCCTATTTCTATTACGAATACTTCCTAATTATCTATATAATAATTGCTTTTATGCTTTACTTCTGTCTTTATATATCTTGAGGGCAATAAACAAGATAAATACTTATTTGCTATTAGATAAATTGTATAACTACTCAACTTATCCGATAGCTAACTGATATTTTGTTGTATTGTAACAACCGTGAAACAGACCAATAATAGAACACCATATAAGCAGATTGAACCAAAATTTTGCAATTAGGTTTTAATGTGTTTTTTCTAATTGCAAGTTTGGGTGTGTGAAATAAAAAGTAGAACCTTCGTTCTGTTTTGATTCTATAAATATATTGCCTCCAAGGAGTTCTATCAATTTTTTGGAAATAGATAAGCCTATACCAATACCTTCATACATTCGAGAACTTTTTTCATCAACTTGTCTAAATAAATCAAAGATGTTTTTCTGCATATCATCTGAAATTCCTATTCCACTATCTTTAACAAAAAAATGGAATGATTTTTCTGAAGTATTCATTGCTTCTTTAAGGCCAAATTCAACATATCCTTTCTCTGTAAATTTTAAAGCATTTTTTAATAGATTTAGAAAAACTTGCTTAAAGCGTTTGGGATCAGTATAAATAACATATTTAGACATTTCGGGAGGAAGTGTTAGTTTTAATTCAATATGCTTTTTATTAATGGCATTCTGTTCCGTTCTAATAATATCTTCAATTTCATATAAAATGGAAGATATAGAGCATTTTGTACAATCAATGTTTATATTGCTGGATTCAATTGATGATATGTCAAATAGATCTTCAACAATACCAAGAAGCTGACAGCCACTCTCGTTGATAGTTTTACAAAAATCGACGGCTGTTTCAATTGGTGTGTTAAGGTCTATTAAATTTGAAAATCCTAAAACAGCATTTAAAGGCGTTCTTAGTTCATGAGACATAGATGCTAAAAATGCAGACTTTAACCGATCTGATTCTTTTGCCTGATGAAGCGCTTTTCTTAGGTCATCTTCGTTTTTCTTTTTTTGGATAGAAATGCTTACTTGATGTGAAACTAATTCAAGGATTTCCTTATCTTTTTCAGTAACAATGTTTTCATCTTCATAGGATTGAATAACTAGCACACCAATAATATCTTCATCGCCTTTTAAGGGCATGCCAAGCCATATCTTTGAAGCTGCACCGTGTAATTTAATTTCACCTTTTGATTCCATTTCATCTAGCAGTCTAGAGTTTGCTAGTAATGTTTTTTTATTATCGATGACCCAACCTGATATGGTTCCTGCTTTCGGGAAGCTTTCTAGAGAATCGAACTTATCTTTATGATAGGGTAAATGAAATGTTTCATTTTTACTATTGTATAAGGCAACAAAAAAGTTAGTTGTATTTATTAATTTACCTAATTCGGAGCGTATAAATTCAATAAATTCGAACAAAGTATTGTGAGTAAATACAGCATTTGAAATATTGAGGATTATTTGCTGAATTGTTTCCTGGCGCTTCTTGTCTGTGATATCTTCCTTAACTGCTATAAAATGTGTTATTTCACCACTTTTGCTTTTTAAGGCTGATATGTTTGCGAATTCCCAAAACGATTCACCATTCTTTTTTTTATTTTGCAGTTCACCATGCCATTCTTTTCCCGATTTAATTGTTTGCCATAAGGTTTTATACGTGTTTGTCGAATTATTGCCGGAACTGAGGATTCTTGGATTTTGCCCCTTCACTTCGTGGGCTTGATAACCTGTTAGTTCAATGAATTTAGGATTGACGAATTCGATTTTACCATCATAATCTGTTACAACTACAGAAACAGGACTTTGTATCACTGACTGAGAGAGGATTTTTAGATCAGTTTCGGTTTGTTTTAAACGTGTAATATCATTAATCGAAACGAGTGTAACTGTTTTACCATTAAATACGGATTTTTTTACATTGACAGTTATATTTATCTCGGAACCATCATTTTTTATACCGACGGTCTCAAAGTGATATTTAGATTTATTGTTATTATTTGGATTCCAGTTTTCTTTAGGGATGAAATCATAAATAGACATTTGACCTAGCTCGGTATTTGAATAGCCCGTGAGTCGTGAAGTTCTTCTATTGGTTTCTATAATTTGATTTCCATCGAGAATACAAACCGCTTCATAACTAGCATCGGCCAAAGCTTTAAATTTCTTTTCACTATCTTCTAATCGACTGATCATTCTACAGCGATCAAGAACAGTTGCGGTTAAATCAGCTAAGTTGGAAATTAAATCCAGATCTGAAATAGTGGGGGAGTGAACAGATCTTTGGTAGATGGCAAATGTGCCTAGAATTTTCCCCGATGGATCCATTATAGGTTCAGACCAACAAGAGGCTAGATTTGCTTTTTGTGCTAATCCTTTTATATTTTCCCAATACGGATGAGTGCTTACATCTTCGACAATAACTCTTTTTCCGGTATATGCTGCCGTACCACATGATCCATTACCAAAACTAATTTTGAATCCATGTATTGCCTTATTGTAAAAATCAGGAAGGCTGGGAGCAGCCCCATGCAATAAGTGTTTTCCTTCTTCATCAATACATAAAATAGAACATAGAGATTCAGGAGAATATTTTTCAACGTTTACTGCAATTTTATTCAGAATAATTGCTTCAGGTGTACCTTTATAGAGTAGTTCAAGTATGTTAGACCTTAGAGTAGAGAGTTCCTTCATCTACCTAAAATATATATATATTTTATTACAGACATGAGTTTTGACTAATTAAGAAAGAATCTAATTTTATAATGATTTGATTAACTTTATTGTATCAAAAATTATTGACAAATAGAATTAATGAAAAAATTAGAAACAAAAACATATTCACCTCTTGAAGAGAAAGTAAATATTTATTCTCACAGCTTAGGTTTTATTATTGCTTCTGTTGGTTTAATTTTTTTGCTTAGACTGGCTTTTTTCCGTGAAAATCTGAGCCAAATATTTAGTTTCACTGTGTTTGGTTTAAGCATGATGATTTTGTTTGCAGCTTCTACATTATATCACCGAGCAGTTAATCCTGTCAAAAGGGCTCGTTTACGAATTTTCGATCATGCTGCTATATACGTTTTGATTGCCGGTACTTATACACCTTTTTGTTTGGTAACTCTACCAGATAGGTTAGGGCTTATTTTGTTTGTGGTAGTTTGGGTATTTGCTATAATTGGAATCAGTATAAAACTTTTTTTTACCGGGCGATTCTCCGTTTTTTCAACCTTGATGTACCTGTTTATGGGCTGGATGATTGTGTTTTTAATTAAACCCTTAAATCAGAATTTAGCTGCCGAAGGTATACAGTGGATTTTTGCAGGAGGTTTGGCTTATACGCTTGGTGCCATTTTGTACAGTATTAAGCGCATTCCATTCAACCATGCAAGTTTTCATATTTTAGTCCTAATAGGAAGTTTTTGTCACTATATGGCAATATATCTTTATGTCGGATAAAGGAGAACTACTTTTCTTCCTTCACATTTTCCCAATGAGCTAAAACAAAGCGTAAATCACTCATACTAATATCGCTGCCTAAATCACGTTTTGCATCATTAAGCGCTTCTATTTTGTTATTGTCAAAATACGCTATGATTTTGTCCAGTTTTTCACCATCAACAAAACGATTGATAGGAAGCTGGTTTAAGCCCACATAATAACAAAGGTGTTCTTCAACGGCAGATCGGGTCAAATCGCGAATAGCAGTAATAACAGGAATGCTTTTACCTTCTTTAAACATCTGAAGACTTTTTTCTTTACTGCTCAGTTTTTTTTGCTCATGACTTTTTGCTGTTGAAAAGATATCGGGAGTTTGCGAAAGTTCATTATCTTTTTTAAAAGCATCTACCAATTTTAGAAGCTCTAAACCAAATTGATCGATCTTTTTAGGTCCCATGCCTTTAATCTTCTTTAAGGCCATTTTGTTTTGAGGTAAGCTATTGCAAACTTGAACAATCACCTTAAGACTGATAATAGAAGCTACTGTTGTATTCAGTGTATCTGCTTTGGCATATCGCCAATCCTTTAGTTGTTTGAAGAGTTCCGGATAATCAACAATAGTTGAGTAATCTTCAGTCTTTGGCATACGCTTAAACTTCACCGTTTTCAGATGTTCCTTAGCTTTCAACTCAAGAAAATCTTTCAAGATAAAACCATGATTACAATGAAGCATACAAGCTAGTTTCACTTGGGTGAGTTCCACTATACGAGTACGTAGATCTTTAACTGTTTTGGCAAGAGATTGATTATCAGTGTCGAAATAGCCCTGATGTACAGTCTCCATAATGTAGAGTTCCAACTTGGGAATAAAGTACTGACAAGCCTTATGCAACCTTTCCTGAAAAAGCTTATCATTTTGTAAATTAGGCGAATTTCCGAATAGCTGATACAGTTGATTTGCAAATTTAGGACCTACACCTGCTAATTCTGATTTAATATTATCTATTACTGCCTTAAGCTTATCCTTGCAATCACCTTGAGATGTCGTTGGATAAGCTTCGAATACTTTATTTAATCTATAGCAATAATGATAAAGCAAATCCATATCGAAAAGCTCCTTTAGAAGGGAGAGTTGATAGTCACGCTTAGCTTTGTAAAGATCTTCCTGCTTGGGAGGATTATCTTTCATGGCTTGATTGAAACTGGCCACCGAACTGTCACAAATAATACCCTGTGGGTTGATTCTGGTTTTCAGAACCATACCTTCCAACGACTTGCAACGCGAAAGGGCTACATAAACCTGTCCGTGAGCAAAGGCTGATGCAGCATCGATAATAGCTTTGTCGAAAGTTAGGCCTTGAGATTTGTGAATGGTTATAGCCCAGGCTAGTTTCAACGGAAATTGTGTGAAAGAGCCAATGACTTCTTCTTCAATTTCTTTGGTTTTTTCGTTGATAGAAAATTTAATGTTTTGCCAGGTTTCTTTTTCAACCTCAATCACATCTTCGTCACCCTCACATTTTACACTTATACTATCTGTATCAATAAAGGTGATTGTCCCAATTTTTCCATTATAGAAACGCTTAATTTGTTGTGAATCATTTTTCACAAACATAACCTGAGCCCCTTTCTTTAATTCAAGTTCTTCGGGAGTTGGAAAAGCGTATTCCGGGAATTGGCCATCGATACTGGCAGTGAAACTTTTTTTGTCAGCTTCAAGTTTCTTCAACTTGATTTCATTAATCTCTTCAGCCTTTCTGTTGTGAGTACTCAGTGTAATATAGGCATCTTTATCATCCGGGTCAAAATCGGGTTTGTAGTTGGCATTCAGCCTTCTTCGCGATTGATCAGAAAGCTGATTGTTACGAATTTCATTCAGAATTTGTATAAATCCTTCATCCTTCTGACGATAGATATGTTTAAGCTCAATACAGATGTGAGGAGATTTCTGAAGAGCACGAGAACTAAAAAAGAATTCTGTGGCGTAAAAACGCTTCAGAATAATCCACTCTTCTTGCTTTACCACAGGAGGCAATTGTTGCAAATCACCAATCATTAGTAGTTGGACACCACCAAATGGAAGTTTGGATTTACGATAGTGGCGTAGAACCGCATCTATACCATCCAATAAGTCAGCACGCACCATCGAAATTTCATCAATTACCAGTAAATCTAATGATTTAATGATATCGATTTTATCCTTTCTGAAACGATTTTCAGGTGATTCTAAATCCTTATTTCGGTATTCATCATTAGGAAGAATGGGACTGAATCCCAATTGAAAAAAAGAATGTATGGTTACACCACCAGCGTTAATAGCTGCCACACCAGTAGGTGCAACTACAATCAACCTTTTTAGTGATTCATGACGCAACCGACGAAGAAAGGTGGTTTTTCCAGTACCGGCTTTTCCTGTGAGAAAAATATTAGTATTGGTATTCTCTATATAGTCGTAAGCCAGCCTTAGTTCTTTATTTTCTTCCATTGTCTCCTTTGATGTAATAATCAGTAAAATTAATATTTTCGATGGAGAAAGGGAGAGATCGCTAAAGGAAATTAAAGATTAATCTTATTCGTGCTTAGCAATTAATACACAAATATAATGTGTGTAAGTTGAGCTGGGTTTCTTATAAAAACCAATACCACAATATTCAGCACTAGCCCAAAAATCAGTCATACCCAATAAGTGCTTTCTGTGCCCCAAACTAGGAACACCTTTGTCAATAATCAATTGCTGAATCATTATTTTACCTGTGTTGCGGTTTGTTCCGGCAGCTATTGACTCAAAATTATTGGAGGTTTTCGATTTCATTAAATAATCAGCTAGAGTAAAGCCAGCCTCGTTTATTTTATAATTCATGCCATAGCCATCCGGATCTACGTGGGCAAAATAATTGCGCTCAGCCATATCTTTGGCTTTGTTATAGGCTGCCTTCGCTAGCTCGGGGCTCCAAATAAGATTATTTCGCTTCTCTACAGCAGATAAATCTATCCCTAGTTCATCATTATAGGCCGTAGGGTTTTCTCGTACTGCATTCAGGTAATCAAAGGCGTCTTTGCGGTTCGTTTCATTTAGACTTTTAGCTTCTGATGATTCTTCAACAATAAGATCGCTATCCTTATTATCACTGCACGAAATACAAATTGATGATAAAGAAATAAGAGAAAGGAGGAATAATTTATGCATTTGAGATTATCTGTTTTTAGAATGAATTTTAATCTAGAACGTAAAACAAATGAAAAACGTATGAAAAGGAAATATTATTTTTGAACTAAATACGCTTTATTATCTGCAAGGCTGCTTTAATCGGCTTGTGATTTAGATATTCATTATTTGATATTCCACAAACTAGATTCTTTCTATTTAATTTACATTTATTGCTTTACAATAGCTTACTTTATTGTTTGCTTATGAAAATGTGTATTTTCGATAGAATTCTATATTATAAAGTATTTTGTGAGAATATGTTTTGCAAATAATTTATATAAATTACATAGATTTTTATTAGGTAAAGTCAATGTTTATGGGATGTTATGAATAAAGATAGATGAGTGATATGAAGTACATTGCACTTTACACATACGTTAGCAACAATTATGAAAAGAACTTCAGTTATATTATTTCTTATATTTTTTTTGATAGAATTTGTATCAGCTCAGAAAAGCTATAATATAGACCTAAAGGACACTAATTGGTTTGTTAATAATAAGAATGAGAGCTTTTATAAATCTGATACAATCTCATTTATTAGAATTGAAAAATACGATACGTATCAAGATGAAATAAATAGCAAGTACATAAAGATTGATTACAATGAGGGGAATGATACTAGTCTAATAGAATTGCAGAAAAATGGAGAAGCTAATATCGTAGATTTATCTGTTGAAAGATGGACTAATTCTAGATTTAATGATAAATGGACTTGGAATCATGAAAGAGAGAAAAATGAAGTTAGTTTCTATTTAAAAGGAGAGCTTTACCTGAAATTTGAAATTTATTCAATTGGAAGAGATACAATTATATCAGAATATGGATATAGTGGAGACGGTACAAAATCAAAACTAAATTTGATAAAATTAGAATTGAAAAGAAAAAAATAATAGCCACAAAAGCTAAATTATCATGGGTTTTGACGAGTACTTTAAAAGTTTTTTAAAATTACCATGCGACTTAGTAAGATTGTTTGTGGAATCGCCTACTACAAAATGATGTTGAATGTTTTAGCTAGCATATTGGAAAATATGAATTGTGATGGATGAAATAATAAAGTTATCTTTTTAGACAGTAGTTCTAATTGTATATTCTACTTGGACACATAATACTAATACTATGTACTTAGATGGATCAGAAACAAAAAGATTGTTAATACGAAAACTTGAAGTTTCGGATATTCCTATTTGGGAATCTTTTTTTGAAAATAATCCTTTCTTACCATTTCTCGGCTTAGATTTAAGTCTGGATATAAAAGCTCAGTCAAAAGATTGGATTGAAAGACAATTGTGGAGGTATGAGAATAATAAGTATGGACACCATGCACTTATTGATAAACAAACTAACAAATTCATTGGTCAATGTGGTTTGCTTACCCAGGAAATAGACAATAAAATAGAAACTGAAATTGGATATCATATTATTCCTGAATATTGGGGTAAAGGATACGCAACGGAGGCAGCCAGAAAATTCCGTGATTATGCTTTTGAAAATAACTTATGTAATTCATTAGTATCAATTATTGATGTCAGAAATATTGTATCACAAAAAGTTGCAGAAAAAAATGGCATGAAAAGAACCAAGCAGTTAAAGTATTTTAATTTGGATGTTTATATTTATAGAATTGAGAGAGAAGAATATGAAAGCATATAACATTGTGCAGAAAGCATACGAAAGTACAACAAAAGCTAAATTATTAGGAGTATGCCCATCCATTTTGAAAATTTACACAAGAATAAAAACGACTAAGTCAAAGCATTTTTTAAGCTTTGACTTTTCTAATTATTGTTTTGTACTTTCAAACTCGAAACATAATAGCGTCTTGTAAGCCTTCCATATAATCGGCATTGGGATAAATGAGCACTATGGAATACGATATAAATAAACAGTAGAAATATACCTAAAAAAATAGATGACTTATACTGAAATTATAGAACATCTTTATGACTTGAAAAATATTGAAAAGGTTATTTTCAAAGAGAAAAAATTTGGAATAGTTTCAAATAATTCTTTGGGAATCTACCATAAAGACTTGAAGTTGATAGCCAAGGATATTGGACAGGACAATGAGCTTGCCTTGCAACTTTTTGATAGCGGAATTTACGAAGGTCGACTTTTGTGTAGCAAAATGTTCAAGCCTAAAGATGTTACTGAACCATTAATGGAAAAGTGGGTTAAAACCTTTGAGAATTGGGAAATTTGCGACAGCTTCAGTATGGGACTCTTTTCTAAAAACAAATTTGCATTTACCAAAATATTGGAATGGACTGAAAGGCTATCTGAATTTGAAAAAAGAGCAGGTTTTGCAATTATGGCTTCATATTGTATGGCAGATAAAACATCGGAAAATGAACTATTCGAACAATTCTTTCCAATAATAAAACGTGAAGCAAGTGATGAAAGATTGTATGTTAAAAAAGCTGTTAATTGGGCTTTACGTAATATTGGAAAACGGAATATAGACCTTAATAGAGAAGCTATAAAAGTTGCTTACGAAATATTAGAACTTGAGAACAAATCAGCGAAATGGATTGCAAAAAATGCTTTAACAGAATTGCAAAAAGAAAACATAAGAATGTCAGATTATCCGCGAGCTGTATATAGAAATCCAATTGCCAACAATAGATGTAAAAAATAGCGGAGTAAGTAATATTACTAAAACCTCACCGGAAGAAGAGTGTAAAGGACAAAAGATGCAAAGAAATAATTATATATATACTTTTATTTATGACAATACTCAACGCGAGTTATGCAAGCTTGAATCGAGATGTATTTTTGATAAAGAAGAAAAGAATAAATTGCTTTTCTCTGATAAAAAAGTAGAACCTTCAAGTAGTGCTTTTATAAGAAAAAGACTTGAAATTAGTTTATTCTCTGAAGATTATTCTTCGCTAATAAAAGAAATTAAGAACAAAAATATACGCATTGATGGTTTCAAAGTTGAATATTTGATTTTGGATGGTGATACAACTAAATATGCTGAGCGACTTGAAAAGTTGAGAGAAATAGGTTACAGTATTGATGGAGATCCTGAATATTATAAGCCAATAATAACTTATGCATTATGCTATTACCAAAGCACTTGGTTTTTTGGCACTCTGGTAAAAAATAGTTTTGATTGGGAAAAACACAAAACAAAACCCTACTCATACAGCAATTCAATTAATATAGATATTGCTAAAGCACTTGTGAATATTGCGGCAAAGGCAAATAAAGAAACAAAACTACTAGATGCATGTTGTGGTGTTGGCACAATAATGTTAGAAGCCTGTTTTGCAGGAAATAAGATTGAGGGCTGCGACATTAACTGGAAGGTATGTAGGCAAGCACGAGAAAACCTTTCTCATTTCAACTATACGACCAATGTGTATCGTTCCGATATAAAAGACATTAGTGATAAGTATGATGCCGCTATTATTGATTTGCCATACAATTTGTTTAGCTGTGCAGATGATGATACAACCTCACACATTATTGAGTCGACAGGAGAAATCGCAGATCGACTGATTGTTGTATCTATTTCAGATATAGCAAGCTTAATTAGCAAGGCAGAACTGAAAATATTGGATTCTTGTAGCGTGAGTAAAAAAGGAAAGACAAATTTTGCCAGAAGAATATGGGTTTGCGAGAAGAATGGATCTGTAGTAAACGATTAATGGTTCAAAAAAGAAGCAAATGGTAAAGCTATATAGCAATTGACCCCGATAAATTGGGATGAACCAGAAAGACAAAGTATAGAGTTTTTTTTAATATATAGAAATTCCCTGTACATACATTTGAAACAGGCGTTGAAAAGCATAAATTTTTATCCTATGAATAAAATCATTCAAATATTGATTTGCACTTTACTGTTATCGTGTTCAAGCGATTTCAATAAAAACTTTGATGGTTCAGTTGAAAAATCAAGATCATATGTTAAAACCTATATGGAATCTAATAAAGTACCTGGAATGCAAGTCGCAGTTTCATACGGAGGAGATATAATATGGTCTAAGGGCTTTGGTTATTCAAATTTGGAATTTTCTATTCCTGTAAACCCCAAAGCAAAATTTAGAATTGCTAGTGTTTCCAAACCCCTTACTGCAGTTTTAACTGCCCGACTTTATCAAAGCAAAGTTTTAAATATTGATAAGCCTGTTAGCAGTAAGCTTTCTGAATTCTCAAATGAAAAGAGATTTACCTTAAGACAGTTATTCTCTCACGCTGCTGGAATTCGACATTATTTGCCCAAAGACACTTCTACCACAATATATCACAATGATATCCAGGCAGGACTAAACATTGTAAAAGATGATACGCTTTTGTATACACCCGGATACAGATTCAGCTATTCAAGTTATGGCTACAATATTGCTGGAGCTTATGTTGAGAAGGCGCTAAATCAAGAATTTGAAGATTTATTGAATGACTCACTATTCATGCCTCTTCAAATGAATAATTCGACAATTGATAATCCGTTTGACCTTATTCCTAATCGTGTTTCTGGTTATGAGCTGAATGAGGAAAGTGAAATTATTAATGCTCGTTTTTTTGACAATCGTTACAAGATTCCTGCTGGAGGAATGCTTTCAACTGCTGAGGATTTGGTTAAACTCGGTGATGAACTTTTATATGGGCAATACCTTAATGACAGCAGCAAAAAGTTATTATTTACACCTTTTAAATACAGTGGTGAAAAAGAAAGTGATTTGGGATTCGGATGGCTTGTTTTAAAAGATGAATTTGGTAATAAATTTTACGCGCATCTTGGCGGAAATACAGGCGGTTGTTCTATAATTTTGATTTATCCTGAGCTGGAATTAATTGTAGCCTGGCTAGGGAATCGCGATGTTCACTGGTCGCCTGAGCCGGCATTGACAATTGCTGAATTTTTTATAGACAAAATTGAAAATAAATAAATCATATTTTATAAACACGACTATGTTTAATATGGTGATTGTCATGAATTTGTATTATCTGGGGGTGGAATAAAATGCCACAAACTTGGTTGCTAACTCATATCGTATTGCCCTTGTAGTACATTTAAGCAAAACTCGCCATTACACTATGTTGTGTGAGTGAGAGGATAAGCAGATATCTAATAAAGAATAAGCAAGCCAAAGCCTTAAAAGCTTTGGCTTTTTCATACCCCTTATTTTTTTGATATAAGTATGAATAAAATAACGAATTCCCCCGATGGATAATTACGGTGAAACTGATATGCTGGCTATCCTTTCAGAATCTGCAATAACTAATGAAAGTTTCTTTTGTCAATAAAAAAACGAAGTTAATCATCAAAAAATGAATGTTGAAAAGGTGATTTGTAAAAAAATCAAAAAAAAATTAAACGACTAAAATAAGCTAAGCTAGCCTATGTGATTCAAAAGAACCCTTATAACAAGTGACTTCTGAAGTTTTTATATCTCGATGAAAACAAAATCTTATGATTAAGTAAAAGTACTTGATTTTATCATGTAGGTAATTATACTCTAAAACAATTTGAATATTTTGATAACCTTTGATAGTGTGAATTTGAAATGAGAAATAATAATAATGAAAAATAGAGAGGGGTTATCATTTTAATTTTTAGTTCATTATCACACTATTAACCTTAGTCGGTTACAGAAGAGAACTTTTTCTGTTTTTCTAATTAGAAACTATTATGAAAGGAGGTTTTGTGACTGAAGCATAAACATAAGCGAAAAGCTATTTGAAAGAATTAGGTACGAACTAGAACAGTCAAATAAGTCCTTAACGCTTATGCTTAATCAAATTAAAAAACAAAATTAAAAAACAAAATTATGAAAATTGCAGATTTATTAGGAAAAGCTCAAGAAAACACGGGTGCTAATTTTATTGGTTTATTAAGAAAAGAAGCACGTATCAAGCATGGTATAGGGTCTCAGTTAAGTGATATTTTAGGTTGGGACAATATTGTGAAGGCTGAAGATGGTAATTGTTATGAGTATTATTCGGCTCAGGCTCCTTTAATCGGAACAACTATGCCAATACCTGTTCCTTGTCCACTTGGAATTGTAGCTTTTGATGATTGCAAAATTGATATTGAGGAAGCTATAAAGATTTTTCATACTCAAAATGGGGGGGATCATTTTACTAAGATTTCTTTGAGCTGGCCTTTGGTGCATCCTGCAGCAGTGGAGCCTCATTGGCATTTCAGAACCAATTTGGGTAACGATGTTACAATTGGTGCTAATTCGGGACAGATTAGTGGTATGCCACCTATGGTCGTTCTTTATATGGGGAGACCACAGTAATTTAAACTCGAACCTGAGTTATACACTCAGGTTCTCATCTTCTCTTTTCTAAGATTAAATCGACTATTATGAATCAGAAAACATACACACCTGCCTATTGCGTGTGGGAATTAACCCTAAAATGTAATATGAATTGTCTGCATTGCGGTTCGCGAGCAGGCCAGGCAAGAGATAATGAATTGCCTTTGGATGAGGCCTTGCAGGTGGCCGATAATCTCATAGAGCTTGGCTGCCAACAACTTTCGCTAATAGGCGGTGAAGTGTTTTTATATAAAGGTTGGGAGAAAATTGCCCGTCGACTTACTGATAATAAAATACTGGTTAATATTATCACCAATGGTTTCCTTATGGGTGATAAGCAAATTGAGGAAATCAAGTATTCAAACATTTCTAATGTGATTATTTCTATAGATGGAATGGCTGAGAATCATAACCGAATTCGAAACAATGAAAAATCCTTTTCACATATAGAAAAAACAATTGCCCGATTAAATCAAGAGAATATACCCATTGGTGTTAACACAACGCTACTTGATACCAACTTTTCAGATCTGGATGAGCTTAATAAATTTCTCATTGCGAATAATGTGAAAATTTGGCAGCTACAATTAGCTAATCCTATGGGAAATATGAGTGACAGACGAGAACAGCTAATTAGTATCGAAAACATCAAAAAGCTAACAGCATTTATTCGTCAAAGGCGTCGAGATAACCGCATGTCGGTTTACACGGGCGACAATGTGGGTTATTACGATGAACATGAAAAATATATTAGAGGTAATCCGGGTAATATCAATTATTGGGCGGGATGCCAGGCGGGTTTACATGTAGTAGGTATCGATAGTATAGGAAATGTAAAAGGTTGTGAATCGTTATACGACGATACTTTTATCGAAGGTAACCTTAGAAACGAAAGCCTGTCGGAAATCTGGTTTAAGGAAGGCAATTTTGCTTATAACCGAAACTTCGATCCATCTATGTTAACAGGTAAATGCAAAGATTGTGATAAAGGCGCCTTTTGCCGAGCTGGCTGCCGCGGTGCTTGCTTCTTCACTCAAGGTGAATATTTCGAAAATGCTTACTGCGTATACAAGGAGTGATTTTTGTATAAACAGATAAGAGTTTGTTTTAAGTAATTATAATTATAAAAAATAATTGTTATGAAAAAGGTAAATATTTTTGCTTCAATTGATATTGAAGGTATTTTGGCACATAAAAAGTATGATACAGGTTTAACTGTAAAAGAACAAATAGTAAAAGAATATGGTTTTGATCCAACTGTTGGTCCAATTACTAAACCTTCAGATATTCAAAAATTAAAAGACTATGCAACTCATCCTTTACGATTTGGATGGACAGATTATAAGCAGATTCCTGATTATGTGAGATTAATTTCGTCAAAAGAGAGTTCGGAAGGTTATAAAATCTCTGATCAAGATATAGAGAAAGGACGTGTTACAAGTATTTATGAACTTCAAATAAGTGCTGATGTTGGTGATACTGTTAAATGGTGGGGACATAGCATTAATCCGATGACTACAACACAGTGTATCATCTCTCATATTTCACATATACAGAAGAAAAGTGGTAGTGGTGGAATTACAGTTCCAAATATTTCTAGTAGTGATATTAGTTTTTATTATGCCAGTAGAGGTGCAGGAACTATTCCTTCTCAGGGAATTCGTGTTGAAACGAGCAGTGCGTATACTACCCAGTTAGTGATACCTAATGACTGGAACAATAAGGTAGTTAGTTATGATATAGAGATATTGCTTTTATCAGCTCAGGTTCTTACATCCGATTCGGGGCTTGTATCTTTCCCTATAGCTAAACTGGTTGTTGATCCAACAATAAATTTACAATAATTAATAGTTCAGTAGATGTTAGCATACATATAATGCTCTTTGAGTTGAGCATTATATGTATTCCAAAAATGGTAAAATGTGTGAAAAATCAAGAGTAGTTATTGTCGTAAATAAGTATTGGGAATGTGATCCTGTATGCTGGGTGTTAACTAACAAGTACATTAAAGAGCAATGTTGTATCGATTTTGATTGCGACATTACCTGTTTAACCTATCCATCCTATGGACCAGTAAAGAATGAAAATCCAAAGGATACGATTCCTCGATTATTATTCGAAACCGATACCAGAAGCATAGAAGTTTGGTGTATCTCCGATTTAATGAATGGCTGTGCACCTGATCTGCAATCCAGCTCCGAGGAGAAAATGAAGTATTTACCAATAATTTATAATTACGACAAAGAAAAGGAAATTGAATTAGTTATAGCAGTTGGAACCGCTTCGTCAGGTCCAGCTATTACAGCAGATTCTCAGTTCAAAACTGATAACATTAATGGTTCTGTTGTAGTGGGATCTAAGGTGTTTATGCACAATGGAGGTGATGAGGACTCCAAAAGTAAGTACCAGTGTGATTGTTGGGACGAGATTCTAATATCGAGTAAAACTGATTTTATAGATGAATTGAAGAATATCGATTTTAATGTTTACAACCAGTTGATGCTATGTCCTCCAACAAATCCAGCACCTAATGGTCAAAAGGTCTATATCGATAAAGATTTCATCGCTCTGGGTGATGTTAACGTAACGGACTATGCTAAATATGCCGAGAAGGATAAACAAACTGGTGCAGCATTCACAGTCAGTTACCCAACTAATCAGAATGCCGTATCTCTGGAAACAACCCATTGCTTAATCTATAAAGCGGCAAAAGATCATCTCAATGGTCAAAACCCACCTTTTATGTTTGTGAGTGGTGAGGTTGATCGATTCACGCAGTTTGCTATAGATGTCGACCCTAAAGCTTATGCACAAAACGTATCGGGAGCCCACAATGCAGGTGTGGTTATCGCCAAAATCATTTCTGTGCTTAGTAAAAAAGATAAGCATAAAACAAAAAGAGAACGGGTAGCAGATCATGTTTGATGCTATTAACTTAAGATAAAATGGGTGTTCTGGTAAATATAAATAACAGATAAATTTTCAATATTAAGCATGCGGTATCTGGAATGACTCAGATGAGGATTAGTGGTTTCAATACGCTGTGTGTTGATATGTGAGCAAGGTGTGGACAATCGTTCACACCTTTTTCACATCCGTATTTGTTGTTCATAATTATATAGATGCATTCTATTTTAATTCTTATTGAAGTTTTACATTAAACGAATTTATTGTTTGCTATCTTATTTTTGTATTTTCGGTAGCATTCTATTTAATAGGAAGATTAGCATGCCTAATAGCTTCTGCAAACAATTTAAGCTGATTATATACTATTAAAATAGGTAAGTTTAATACTATGCGCTTATAATAATAAACAGATCAGTGGAGTGAAGTGCTATACACTTTGCCATACATTGGGCTTCATCGAGAAAAAGGATAAAATGGAACAGTTAATTGATTTAAACACGAAAAATATATCGGAAGAACATATTTGCTGTGCAATATCTGATAAGAAATGTTCTGATAGTTATCAAGCGAAAAAAGATTGGTTGGCTGAGGAATTCAATAATGGCTATGTATTTAAACGCCTTAATGAAAGAGCAAAGGTATTTATAGAGTATGGTCCTGCTGAAAATGCTTGGATTCCGATTACAGCACCCAATTACCTAAATATTAATTGTTTTTGGGTGTCTGGTAAATACAAAAAGAATGGGTACGGAAAAGAACTTCTGAGAATAGCGACTGAAGATGCTAGAAGTCAAGGAAAAGAAGGTTTAATAACAGTTGTAGGAACTAAGAAGTTTCATTTTATGAGCGATACGAAATGGCTTGTAAAACAAGGCTTTGAGGAAGTTGAAAGAATTTCAAGTGGGTTTAGTCTTTTAGTCAAAAAAATAAAGCCCAAAGCGGAATTGCCAAAATTTAATGAATCGGTGAAAAGTGGAGAATGTTCTGAAAAAAATGGAATTGTAGTTTATTATTCTAACCGTTGCCCATTTGCAGAATTTCATGCAAAAAACTCTTTGGTTGAAACGGCTAAGAACAGAAAGCTTCCACTAAAAATAATTAAACTGGAAACCATGGAAAAAGCTCAATCTGCCCCAAGTCCGGCAACTATTTTTAGTCTCTTTTACAACGGGAGGTTTATAACAACAGATATTAGTGTTTGTATGGACACGAGATATGATAAGATAATGAGCAAAATTTTAAAATAAAAAATGAAAGTCTAACAATGGCTGTACCTAATGCAAGTTTTCTGCTGTATGAAAAACTAGTTCATTTGGTAACATTCGCCAGTACTTTGATATAATGAAGAGAGAAGGAAGTAGGTTTACAATTGATGAGGTAAATAAAGTTGTAGCGAATTGGGAACAAATTGCAAAAGAGAAGGGTGGGGAATTTGAGCTCAGAAAAAGAACCTATTCAGATAGAGATGTTCTGGAACAAATAACAAATTATAAACGAAAAGATGTTGTTTACAACTGTCTTCTATTTTTTGATATTTATATCCCCCACAAACAGAATAGAATCAAAATAGCCTCTAGTGAAGTGAAAATGCCAATCTTGAGTTGTAAATTTAATAGTTTCAAACAGTTTAATTTTTCTATTCGCAACGAAGATTTTATAGATAAAGTATCAAAGTGTTTTGGTCAGGATGAGGTGCAAGTGAATAATAGAAAGTTTGATTCTAAATTCTTCATTGAAACAAATGAACCGAAATTATTGAAGGCGTTTCTTAATCTGAAAATTACAGATTGGTTGGAAAAAACTAAGATTGCATATTTTGATTATAACTCACAAAAATCAAAAAATACATTAAGCATCTATTGCTCCATAAATGAAATGGATAAAAGGAAGATTAAACAAACAATAGATATGTTTAAATACTGCCTGACCAGATTAAATGATCTGGCACTGAAATAAAGAATAAAAGCTGATAAAAAATTCTAAAAATGGATAGTTTCGAACACAATAGAGAGAGTTGGAATGAATTGACAACTCTACATGCAGATTCTGATTTTTATGATATAAATAGTTTTAAGCAGGGAAAATCTTCGTTAAATCATATCGAAATTGAAGAATTGGGAGATATAAAAGGGAAAAGGCTTCTTCATCTTCAGTGTCATTTCGGTATGGATAGCCTATCACTAGCCAGACAGGGAGCTGAGGTCACTGGTGTTGATATATCTGATACTTCAATACAAAAAGCAAAAGAGCTAGCAAATGAATTAGAAATTCCAGCAAGATTTCTTCGTTCAAATATATACGATGTCGAGAATGTTTTGGATGAAACTTTCGATATTGTTTATACATCTTATGGGGCAATTAATTGGTTAGATGATCTCGATAAATGGGCGAAGATCATTAAGCGTTACCTGAAACCTGGTGGAATAATGTATATGGTAGAATTTCATCCTTTCATTTACACAATTGATGATAATTTAGAAATTTCAGATTCTTATTTTAAATCACAAGCCCTGGAAACAGTTGTTGAAAGTTCTTATACAGATAAGTCTGAAGTCTCCAATAAAAACCTGAAACATATAGAATGGCATCATAGTTTGAGTGAAGTGCTTAATAGCCTAGTAAAAAGCGGATTAGGAATAGAGTTTCTTAATGAATTTCCTTATCAGGTTTACAACTGTTTCCCCAATCTGATTGAGTATGGAAAAGGGAAGTGGGTTTTCAACAAGTATGGAGATAAAATCCCGTATATGTATTCTATTAAAGCTAAAAAGCCTGAAAATTACAATTTATAATATTGAATGAAAAGAATAAGAAATGGAATTAAGTCTAGAATATTGGAATAGCTTGGCTAATCAGTTTATTCTGATAAGTGCACTACTAAGTGGTTTTTCTATTGCAGTGCTGGCAAATTTAATCGTTCACGAAAAAAATGATAAAATATCGAATTGGATACTAAAAGTAGCTTCAATCTCCACGGGTGGCTTTCTCGTTACATTATTTGCGATGACAAAAATTCTAATGATGACAACTCCAGGAGGCTATTTAGAGAATGTTGTTGAAAGAGACTTTTTAATTCCCCGTTTAATAGGTATGTTGGGTTTTTTCTTAGGACTTATCTCTATATCATCAATCATCTCTCTGTCTGGCTGGACAAAATCAAAGAAGATAGGGAGGTTTACAACTGCTATTGGATGTTTGACATTTCTAGCCATATTAATTTTAATAAGCTGATGTTATTGAAGTATTAAAACATAATTAGCGCGAATAAGTCGAACCTGGAATTACTCACAATCTGAAGTTTTAAAATTGAAGCCAAACCTAACGAATCATTTAATAAACCAAACTTAATATGAAATATTTTTTAACGATAGTAAGTCTTTTCTTAGTTCTTCAACTACAGGCTCAGAAACAATTTAATGCTAGTATTACTTATGCTCGAAAAACAGTTTTTGAAAACAAAGCTGATAGTATCAAGTATGTTAAGATGAATTATGGAACAGATATTATGGATATGATTATGCAGCCCGTGAAGGAAAAGTATTTGGTAAAAGATGATTCTGTCCTGATTAATTATTACTACAGATCTAAAGAGATTTTAAAAGAGATGCGTTTGTCTACAAAAGGGAGATTACAAATTATAGATATGGTTTCTGGCTCAACATACGATTCTAAGGATTGGTCTTACAATAAATATAAAAGATTTAAATCGTATAAACGGATTGAAAGTGAGGATGAAACTATTCTTGGACGTAAATGCACAGCTTGGGTATCGAAAAGAAAAAAAGGTTGGAGAAAGGTTTGGTTGACAGATGTGGATGGTGTGCTGCCAAAAACTAAAGACGCTGAGATCTTTATAAATAATCAACTTGTTTTGAAGCAAGTGACTTTTATAAATAATTATCAACAGAGGGAAAAATTAGCTGTTGCAATTGAAGTTTTGCCTGAGGTTAATTTTGCCGAAATGATTAAGAAAAATACCGAAGCTGATATTAAATGGAAATATGAACCCATTACTGAAAATAATGAATTGAATGATAATAAAATAAAGGTAGGCGAAACAGCTCCTGATGTTTATTATCGTGAAGTGTTGGAAAATGGAACTAAGCATTTGTACGAAAGCACTCAAAAAAGTAAGTATACCATGTTAGAGTTTTGGGGTACCTGGTGTATGCCATGTCTGGCAGCAACGCCCAAAATTAAAGCCTTACGCGATAAGTTTGATATAGATCAACTGTCTATCATTTCTTTGAATTCTCGAGATAAAATTGAAGCAAAGGTTAAAAAGGTGATTAAGAGGAAAGAAATGAATTGGCAACATGGCTATGCGACTGATAAGCTGATTTCTATTTTCAACGACAATCGCACTTTTCCGAGAGTTATTTTAATTGATCAAAACAATAAGGTACTTCTTATTGGCAACCCTCATAAGGAGATAGAAAAGATAGAGCAAATAATTAATGGTGAACTTGGTAAGTTGTAAAAACTATTTTCATTTAGTGGATATTTAATCGCACACCTTAGGGTTTTGGCAAGGAAATTGCCATGTCAAAATACCATAAGAAATATAGATCTTTGTGATTTATAAAGTGGAGTACTGGTAATAAAATAAAATTCTAGAAGATGAAAAAACTTATGCTTGAAAGTAATTTTAGAAAGAAGTTTCAAACTCTTACCTTTCTGGTTATTGTGCTAGTCGCATTTATTCCAAACTTATATTCTCAATCCTTAATTGAAAACTTAGGTGGTGTGAAAACGAATTTTATTATTACGACGGACTCTGTTGAGATGACAGTTCTTGAACAAGCAATTATTAAACGAGGCGTCAGGGATTATAAGGCTGGAACATTTGGAGATGGTGGTTATGGTTATGGGTATGGTTTGCAAACGTTTCATCTTGAGTTGATAACAAAAGCAGAATTTGTAGAAAAGTATAGAAGAGAGAAAAGATCTTATCAAAAATATTATACCATCAAATTATTTGATGAGAAAGATACGCTGCTATTAAATACAGAGATAAAATTAAGTGAATTAAAAAAGTTTTCTAATGGTGATGACTTGTTTATTTATTCTCTAGATCTTAGAAGAATTCCAATTATTCTACTAGATAAGACTACGACAATTAATATTGACAAAATTAAAAAAGGGAAGAAACAAGATAAGTAACTTTGTGTCACAGTTGAGTAAGTTAAAATGATTTTGAATTAGCCGTTTATTCTATTTCACAATAGATATTGGAAGCTAATTAATCGTTTTTATTATATTTAAACACCCCAACTTGTTAGACATGTTGGGGTGTTTTGTTTAATTCTTAAATTCGTTTAGAACCTAAGACCCAACTGCCAACCAAACCAATATTGATTCTTGAGAGAACTGACAGCTTTATCTAGATAATAATTGCCATAGTAGACTGTGTTTCTATCGGATAAGTTTTGATTAAGAACTTTATCTTGTTTTTTATCGGGGCTACAGAAATTAAAAGAAGGACCTGTACTTAGTCTCAAGTGTTGATTGAGCTTGAAGTTAAAACCCAATTGAGCTCTATAAAGATCACCCGCAAAAAGATCGTAATCAGAATCGGTATTGAATAGGGCAGAGCCTGATAAATCCAGATTGATTGAGAATTTACGATCAGGTTTGGTGGTGAAACCAATACCGTAGGCAGCATTTAGGTATTTACCTGCGCCAAGCTTTAAAAAACTGTAAAGACTTTTGCCTCCGGTTTTGTATGCGGCATTAATATAGAAGCTTTCGTCGGTTGAGAATTCAAATTTCTGATAACCATTCCTAATAATATTGACCAGTCCGATAGGAAAGCCTGTTTCTATGGTGTCAGCATAGTTGATAAGTCCGACCTGAACACCTCTTAGCTTGTGTGTGTGATTGTAAAGGCCTGACATTTGCAAGCCATTGGTTGTACCTCTAACGTAATTCACAGCCCCTGAAAGTTGGATGCCATCTACCGAGTTGGCCTGATTGTAGGCTCCACTAACTTGCAGGTTGATTCGTTCACCTCCATGCAAGTTAATACCACCACTAATTTGTCCATTCCAGCCACGATAGTGTAAACTATCGGTAATTTTTGCGGCAGCTGTATTTATGGCTCCAGCTATTTGTAATCCTTTAATTTCGCCCTTAACTCGATTTATGGCACCAGCGACTTGAACACCATCCATATCGCCAAGGTTTGTATTAACAGCACCAGCAACTTGAACACCTTTTACATCTTCGCCTACAACATTTAAAGCACCTGCTATTTGTATACCATTCATTTCTTGTCGGATAATGTTGGCTACAGCTCCAATTTCGACTCCATTAATATTGGCAGAGTAGCCTGCAATAATATTCAAGGAAATCTTATTGCTAACCAGTCCGTTGGTTAAGCTGTTGGTACCCCAGGATGGAATAAAAGATACCTGAGCAAAACGAACCTCCTGTACGTTTAAGTTATTCGAAACATAAAGCAATTTATTGGAGACCATCAGATTAACCATACCAATATCTTGTAATTCCTTGTAAGTATAGGCCCAATCAATCGATTTGCCACTGGCCTGAATACCTTCTGTATATAGCGAGCCATCCTTAAAAACAGTTTGAATCTCCCAGGGCTTAAGTGTGATGTTAAGCTGTTGCTGCTTATTTAAATTGACATAAGCAATAGTATCTTTATATCCTTTACAACTGTAATTGATACTTAAATTTTGATCACCTTCCAGGCTTAACTTATACCTGCCATCGGGATTGGTAATGAAAGAAGCTTGACGGTTAACCTCATAGACAATGGCATTTTCCAAAGGGTTACCATCCGTATCGGTAATGATACCCGATAAAATCCACATATTGTCATTCAAAGTATGTTTCTGCTTAGCTCTTAGAATCACATGAGAGCCCACAACCTTATAGGTAAACCTTCCCTGAAATAATTCGTTAAGAATGTCTTCCAGGTTTTTTTGTTTCCCTCTTATTGAAATCATTTTAGTCGGATCGAGTTGCAGGGCATCGTATGAAAAGTTGAAGCCACCCAATTTCTCAAGAATAAACATCGTCGTTTCGGTACTTTGCTTGTGAACATCCAGAGTAATCTTTTTTTCCAGATAGTTTTGAGCCTGTACTTTCCCGTTAAGGAAAATGCAGGCTAGAAGTATTGATATAATGAGTTTTAATTTATTCATCGGTTTTTGCATCATATAAGGTAAATGTATCACCTTCTTTGGTGTAAGTTAAGTTGTAGGTTTGCGAAATAACTTGAATTATCTTCTCTGCTTTTTCATCTATAAATGATGAGGAATAGTATAGGGTGTTAATTATTGGATTGTCCACTTTTATGCGGATACCATAACAAGCTTCCAGAACCTCGAAGACTTCCTTTAATGGTTTATTTCGGAAGGATAAGCGCTTGTCTACCCAAAAGAAGGCCGAGGAATTACTGCTTAATGGTCGAATGGTATCCTGTTGAGCAGAAATTAATGCTGCTTCGTCTTTGTTTAATACCAAATGTATGGTATCACTTTTTGTTTTGTTGGGACGGAAAAGTTCAACACGTCCCGAGCTAACATCAACAGCAATATCGCCATTAGCTTCCACTTTTACCTTAAAACTGGTTCCCAATACCTTGACACCACCTATGCCTGCATGGATGATAAAGGGACGGAGAGTGTCTCGTTTAACCTTAAAGAAAGCCTCACCCTTTAAATGAACAATACGTTGCTTGTCATTGGTTGTCTGATAGCTCACTTCAGTAAGCTGATTCAGATAGATTTTAGAACCATCGGGTAACGTATCCTGTAAAGTAGATTGATTTTGGTTTGCCAGAAAGAAATCTGCCGGCTGTACCGTATCGTTTACATACCAATTGAAAAGGCCAATAAGTGCAAGAACAGATGCCGCTATCGATGTGATTAATCCAATTCTAAATCTCTTGTTGCTTTTAACAGAAGAAGTGGTAATTTTCTCGTATTGTTTGATTCGGTAGGAAAGGTTTGCCCAGGCCAGTTTTTTGTTGACAAAAATAGGACGTGGTTTCAGTTTACCACTTTCTAACCAAAGCTTTTCCAATTGATCCAGATGCTTACGGTTTTCGTTCTTGTCTTCCAGCCAACTGATAATTCTTTTTTGCTCTTCCTTAGTGGTTTCGCCCACCAGGAATCTAGCAAGAAAGTCATCATTTATATGTTGGTTATTCTTTTTCATGTATAATTAATTTCTCTCAGTGCTTATGTGTATGGATCTGTGTTTTCTTCAATAGTAAGACAATCAAATTTGCTTTTAACCCTATTCGCCTTTGAAAAAATGATTGAAAAAGAGAAAGATAAGGGGTAAGTAATCGACCAATTCATTTCTCAGAAACTGAAGCGCTTTCCCCATTTGATTTTCTACGGTTTTCACCGATATGCCAAGTTGTTCGGCAATCTCCTTGTATTTGAGTTGCTCATATCGGCTGAGTAAGAATATTTTTCTTCTTTGTTCGGGAAGTAAATCGATGCTGGCTCTAATTTTTAGTTCCAATTCGGATGCATTCATCGGATCTTTGTCAATATTTTCGGCATATTCAATCTCCTTTTGATTGTGTTCCTTATATTTCTCCCGAATACTGATATGCTTAATCAGGTTGAGGCTGGCATTTCGAACCGAGCGATAAAGATACGATTCCATGGAGCTCTGTATTTGTATATCAGTTCGGTTGATCCAGAGTTTAAAAAAAACTTCCTGTACAACTTCTTCGGAGTCTTCCTCTTCCTTTAAAAAGTTATAGGCATAAGAGCACAAGCGACTGTAATGATCGTTAAATAAAGTTTCGAATTCACTTCGATTAAGGCATTCCGTTTGTGTGCTTTCTATTGTGGTCAATGTAAGTTTTGTTATGAGCAATAAAGATAAATTATTTCTTTACGATAATAAAGTGAAACGAAGAGGCCCTTTAATTAAATAGGAAGCCACGCAAGGAGCAGGGCTTGGTATGCATACTCTTGCGTGGGTTAGGCTTAGATCTTCCAACTTATCTTAGAAATACAAGATATACTGCAAACTTGGTAAAATGGATAACTGTTCCCCATTTTCAATTTTACGGGTTGCCTTATTGTATCTCTCTAATATTTTAGCCTGATTGTTCGTTGCGTTTTTAATATCTATTTTGAATTCATGTTGTGTCTTTTTTCTATTGACTTTATAAGAAAATGAGAGATTGAGAATGAACAGATCATCAGCTTGCTTGCTAAAATCACTATTAGCTACATAAATCGTTTCTCCTGCATTTCTACTTTCTCCTAAATCAACAGGTGTGTAATACTGACCACCTCGGTAAGTGACTTTTGCATTCAAGCCAATTCTGTTTTTATCATTTAGCCCAAGTTTGTACTCTTTACCGATAATCAGATTGGCAACATAGTTCCCATTGTATCTCGAATTTCGTTCAACACCATCAAGAGCCGTGAATTTGGATTCATACAACGATCCCGTTAGTAAATAATAGAAGTTGTTATGGAAGAATCGTTCCAGGCTCAACTCAATACCATAGTTTTTTCCTGTCCCTTTATTTACAAAATCATAATCGGCCAGTCCTTCTTTTATATCCTGAAGAACAATTTTACTTTTGGGGTCATTTTCAACAGCAAGATCGTATAAATCCTGATAATAAGTTTCGAGCTTAAAATGTAGGTGACGATTCAACTGATTGTTGTAGCCTAGTACATAATGTCTGGCTTTGCTCATTTTCAAATCAGTATTGGGTGTATAGGCCATATTCGCCTGATCTTGTAACTGAACAAAATAGGTTGACAGATTTTCCAACTTACTATGAACACCAAAACCAAAGGATAAAGACTGGGTCGATAGAAACTGATACTTTAAACCCAATCGGGGCTCAATGCTGTAATCCTCATTTAATTCAAAATAGCTGGTATGAATACCCGTAACCAAGTCCAGTTTAGATGAAATTCTGTACTTCCAGTTGATAAAGGATTGAAAGAGCTGTGAATTACCATCTGATTTAAGATCAGTGGTATAGGTGCCTGTATTTTTAAAATCATTTACACTGTTGATGTCGAAACCTAAACCGGTATATTCAATACCTGCCTTAAGGCTATGTCTGGCACTTAGCTTTGTATTGAATGTCGATTGGAATTTAAAATAATCCTGCTGGTACTTGTCTTTTGATGCCACAAACATATTATCATCATCTCCTAATATTCTGGATGTATATTGACTGTTCGTAGCAGAGAAGGCGATCGTATTTTTTAGGTAAGATTTCTTGCCTATTGACAATAGATTGGATATGCCCAGAACCGTAAGATCTGAATCAAAATCACTTTCTCCCAGGGTAATTGTCTCTTCATCATTTTCTTCTTTCACCAGCATATTGCTTTTACCCAGTAGGCAGAAAAGTGTATATTGCCCGGCTTTTTTAGTTGGTAATACAATTTTAAAAGAACCATCCTGAAATTTAGGGATCCCATCGAAATCCACAATTCCTGCTTCATTAAGAAGTTCTAAGGACGAATAACGATAGTTGGCTAAATAGGAACCAGAATAGCCCTTTTTAATTGGACCTTCAGCAGTAAAGTCTATTCCCAAAGTACTAAAACCAAAAGCCTGCTCATGCTTGGTATCATTTCCCTTACGGAGATTAATATCAAAAATACCTGAATAGGCATTACCATACTCAGCGGCAAAAGCACCTGTAAAGAAATCAGAATTCCGCAACATATTGCTGTTTAAAGCATTCATAGCCCCACCTGTTGAGCCTTCATCAGCAAAATGGTTAGGATTTGGAATTTCGATGCCTTCCATACGCCATTGAATACCCTTAGGCGAGTTCCCCCTTACAATTATTTCATTTGAACCTTCTCCATCTCCCGAAACACCAGCATAGGCTGACACCATTCGGGCAGGATCGTTTAAAGATCCTGAGTAGCGGCTGGTTTCTTCTATGGTAAAAGCTTGCCCGCTAACAGTAGCCATTTTGTTTAAGGTTTCGTGCTTCGCGCTTTTAGGATAAACCTTTATCTCATTTATTTGTGTTAAGGACTCAAGCAATTCTATTTCCAGTACGACCTCTTTGGCAGAGCCGACTTCGATGTTCGAAATGGTTTTGGCTTCGTAGCCCAAACAACTGATATGTAGAGAGAGTCGGCCAATTGGAATTTGATTTAAGACAAAACGACCGTCCATATCACTGGCAGTTCCCTTAAAAGGATTTGATTTAACGATGACGATATTAGCCCCAATGAGTGCTTGTTTGCTTTCATGGTCGATAACACGACCGCGTATGGTTTGGAAATATTGACTCTTATTGGATTGAGCTTGGGCTTGTGCCATCCAAAAGAACAATAAGATTAAAATAAACATGTTGTTTTTTATTTTCATGATGATGCTGATGGTTTAGAGTTGTTTAAAATCATCAGGAAGACAATCGAAAAAGAAGATACCCCTATTGTCATGATAAAATATTTTTTACCGTTCGTTTACTTGGAAATAACCTATTTTATATGAACATGTGTTAATTTATCTTTTGTATGTATTGTAGACTCTATTCTTTTTATAATTTTGGTGGAATCTTAATTGCTTAAACCTGAAAATGAATAAGCCAAAGTCTCTAATCATTGTTTTAATCTTATTATCTGCTTGTTCTGTTACACACAGGAGTATTTGCTTTACGAAGTTGAAGCCATTTTCAGTTGAGGAGATTTATACACTTAATCAGGATACCATAAGCTTAGATCTTTCGTTTGAAGGCTTAAATCACAATTGTTTAGCTATTGGGTTGGAAATGATAAACAAAACAAACCGTCCAATTTCTGTTGTGCCAGCTTTGTTTTATTATAAAGCCTCGGGAAGAATAAAGCCTGATTCAATAGGGGCAGACTGTAAATACTACAGTCTCGACTATCAAAAAGAAAGAGATAGTTTGATCCTTCTTAAGGATAGTTTAAGTCAAGCAAAAAATCCTTATTTTAAAAAGAGGCAATCGACGTGTGAAGAAATGAAAATGGGCTTGATAAATGGTACCGTAGAATTGGTATTGGGCTTACCGCTGGGAAGTATTGAGGAGAATAGAGAAGAGGATGAAGAGAATTGGAAGGAGAGTTGTGTTATCAATTTGAATGATATAGAATTACAACTTACATTTTGGAGACATTCAGCATTAAAAGAAGCAATTTTGGCTCCAAAAGATACGGTAGAAGGCAGTTTGCTTTTCCCAATTGATACTACATTGAACCAGATTGTTTTTGAACTACCTATTAACAATCGAATTCATAGCTTTCCTTTTAAGCAGACATTCAGAAGGTAATCGACTTCGTTCAATACCCGTATTTCTTTAGCTGCCGAACATTGAACTATCCAATAATCAGTATTATATTCAATTTTTTATTGAAACCTTAGCTTGTTATGGTGAATTTGTCAGAATGAGTAAAGAATCATTAGCATGGATGATATAGTTATGTATATCATTTGATTGTATAATTTCATTTATTTTAACATTATATATATTGGCGATGGAATATATTGTTTCTCCTTGTTGTACAATATGAAATAGTTTTGTTTTAGGGTGATCAGTATTTTTAATTGTTTTTGAAGGACTTTTGTAACTGGGTGATAAATTGGTTGTACTGCTATATGGTATTTTGTTTTGGCTGTTCTGCGATTGACTTTGATTGTTAGGTAAAGTAATATTATTATAAGTAGAATTCGTTTTTTTAGTGTTGAAAATAATTTTGTTATTATATAGTTCTAAAATAATTATTAAAGTTAGTGCTATACAAGTAGCAGACATGATAATTGTTGCATGTTTGTATCTTTTTAGTAAAACCAGATCTTTCTTTTTGTAGAATTTAATTTTAATATTATTAGGCATATAATGAAATATGATATTGTTTATAGTGTATTTTAAGTGAAAATAACAAAAATATTTAGGAGTAGGTGTAAGTTTTAGATGTTGTATATGATTTTAATCTTTGGATTAGAGATTTTTTAGATAACATAACAATTTGCAATCAATATATACATAATGTTTTTATTTGTTGAATTATGTGTGTATCTTGTAGTTAATATAAACTAAAAAATAAAATTATGCCTGGATTAGGACAAAGCGAATTATTATCGATGAGCCAACAATTTTCTGGCTTACCAATGGACTCATTAATAGGAGGGCCATTAAATGCAGCAGCTAATGCAAATGGAAATATGGCTGTTACTCAAGTAAAATTTATGCTAGATACGTGTTTTACGAAAGTAATTACACCAGCAGATGATAATGCTAAGCCTCCAACAGCAGAGGTTACTAACTACAACCCGATTCTGATTAATATGTCTTTAACAAGGCAAATAATTACACCAGTCGGAGCTTCTGCAGCTAAGGCTTATGCTGATTCAATATCGGTAATAACTAATGATCCCGCTAATGCAGGTAAACCAGATGTAATAGCAGAAGCTATAGCGAAAATACCAAAACCAGAGGCTCAGATTGAAGATAAGACCACAGCCTTTAATTTACCATTACTTACCATTATCCCACTAAACTCATTGGCTGTAAAAACCGTTGATATTGGGTTCGAAATGGAAGTTAAATCCAGTTATGGTGAAGACCATTCAAATGAATCTTCAAAATCGTTAGCTACCGAGGCTAGTTTTGAAGCTAAAGTGGGTTATGGAATTTTTTCCGCATCGGTAAAAGGTTCGGCTAGTTATAAATCAGATGAGAAATCTACAGAAAGCTCTCATTACGAGAAATCTAATTCTGCCAAATACACCGTTAATGTAACAGCAGGGCAATTACCTTTACCTGATGGTGTGAAAACGATTATTGAAGCTTTTGCAGGAGCTATTCAACCGGTTACTTTGCCAGTTCCGGCATAGGCAATTAGACATCAAAATTAAAATATCTCTTTATCTGCAAGTTGGCTTCTTACGCCAGCTTGTAGATTTAATAACGAATTATTCTCATGGCAGATTTAGCGGATAGAAACCAAAAATTGAAACCACAGACAAATTCCGAACTCTCGATAGATTCGTTGATTAGTGCTCCCTTAGTGGCTGCATCTAAGGCTAATGCAGAGATGATGCTTGGTCAAACGCATTTTGTATTGAGGAATTGTTTCAGTAAAAGGAAAGATGAAACAAACAGTTATGATCCTGTAATGATACAGATGTCATTAACTCAAAGCGTTATCAATAATGATAAAAATCCTTCAGAAGACGATTACATGACAATAAGAAAAATCAATTTTGAGGTGCCTTTGTTTTGTTTGATTCCCATGAATTCCTTAGCGATTGATAAAATTACAGTTGATTTTGATATGGAAGTAACTTCAACCTCATCGTGGAATATTGGTGATGATGAATCCCAAAAAACAGGGAAAAGAGTACTTAAAAAGCAAGCACAATTAAATGGGAAAATAAAAGGTGGATCTAAAGGGGATAGTCAATATACCAAAGACAGCACCAGTAAATTGAAAGTACATATAAATGCATCGCCACTTCCATTACCATTAGGTATGCTTACAATATTAGATCTCTATTCTAAGAATATCAATCCAAGTTCCAACTCAAATACTAATAATAATGATTAACCAAGATAATACTATTCCGTGCCCGGTATGCAAAACTCCAATTCCTTTTAATGTCCAAAGTTTAATGGCTGGAGTCAACTTTAGTTGCCCCAAATGTTTTGCTTCCATTGGGCTATCAAAAGAAAGCGTACCCGTTGTTGAAGATACCATGCAAAAACTTGAAGCTCTAAAAACTAATAAAAACAAATAATGGTATGCTAAGTTTTAAATCATTTGTCAATGCAATTCACGATGCTATTTTAAAAGCAAATGATGCATTAATGGACAAAAATACCGAATTGCTCGATAAATACTTTGAGGAAAAAACTGTTGGGATTGTTGACGCAGACAAAAAGCCTGTGTACGATGAAAATGGTGCTCAAAAAGAGAAAAAAATATTGGAACCCATTTCTGTTGTAATGGATTACCCAATTATTGATGATGATGGTAATCAGCAAAATATTGATGTGCATGTGCCCTTGATTACACTTGTTCCCATATCTACTTCACAAATAGAAAAAGCAACATTAACAGCCGATTTTGATATGGAAATTGTCGATGGAGATTTACAAATTGATTTTACAGGCAAGCAAAAATCCAGAGGAGTGTTTAAAAAGACTAAAAAATCGAAGGGGACTTTAGAAATAATGATTTCTCCACAAGATACATCCGAAGGACTAAAACTTTTAATTGAAGGTTATGAGACTATGATAAAACGTCAAATACCTTAGCTTATCTTTAATTTTTCCTTGCTAGCGTGAGACTGTGGTTTGTGCTTTAAAAAGCTAGAAGAAATGCTCTTGGAACGGCTAATTGTTAAGAGCAAGGTAAATAGCCTGATATCGAAAATAATTTTAAAAAGATAAAAGAAGATAAAAAACAGATAACCTGCGAGTAAATATGATACTGATAGCGTTGATTCACGTATTAAAGATTAGTGCCACAACTATTGAGTTGTGGCTTTTTCTTTTTGGACGTTGAGTTGCCACATTGAACACATTCAACGATCTTTTCGGTGCGTAGAGGAGAAACCGAAGGGTATTATTTCATAATGAAATACTCATAGTTATATAGATCTGTTCTATTTTTTATGTATGTTATATGTTTTTAATAAATTTGGTGACGATTAATAAGCTAACAGTTTTAATTTATTAATAAACTTGGAAAGAACGTTAGCTTTCGTGCACGAATACATCGTATTTTATGGAAAAAATAATAGATATTGATAAAATTATAAAACAGCTTGAAATCAACAACTTTGAAGTGTTTCGGGCTAAAAACATTCAATCAGCGAAACATGTATTTGAAAACGATATACTTAAGCATTTGAAATTATCTAGTGTATCTTATGGTGATTCTATAACCATGCATAAGACTGGTATTCTTGATGTATTAAGAAATATCGATTCGATAGAATTTATAGACACTTTTGATAAAAACGATAGTTGGAAAGCTCAAATCAACAAAAGAAAAAAGGCACTAACTTCTGATTTATTTTTAACAGGAACAAATGCAATTACAGAAAAAGGACAATTAGTCAACCTTGATATGATAGGTAACCGAGTTGCTCCATTAGCTTTTGGTCCTCGGAATGTTGTTTTATTTATTGGGAAAAATAAAATCGTAAAAGATCTGGATGAAGCCTTGAAGAGAATTAGAACAATTTCAGCTCCATTAAATGCCAAGCGCCATGATGATTTAAAGACACCATGTCAAAAGACAGGTGTTTGCAGTGATTGTAAGAGTCCACAAAGAATTTGTAATACTTGGACAATAACTGAAAAATCCTATCCTAAAAATCGAATTAAAATTATATTAATTGACGAAGAACACGGCTATTAAGATTACGAAAGCTTAGTTGTTACGAAAGATTTACTCATTTTCACTAGCTGGGATTTGTAGACCGTAAGAGTAAAAGGTCTTTAATCTTAATTAAGTTTTGTAATTACATCTTTTATATTAAATTCAACATGGTTAATTCTTAAGCTTTTGATGATGAAAAAAAATAAACTAGTTCTGTTGCTTTTCTTTCTTACTTTTTCTAGCCTGACGCTATTGGCTCAAAAAATAGAAGTAAAAGGTAAGGTTGTTGTTTTTAATACCCTGCCGGTTGTTAATGCTAATGTAAAAGTACCTGGTAGTGAGGTGGTCGTCAAGACAAGTTTGGATGGTAGTTTTACTTGTATGTGTAAGGAAAAAGATAAGCTTGTTATCACAGCGGCTGGCTTTGATAAATTGATAATTAAAGTAAAAAAGAAGAAAGCTAAAAAGTTGCTTGCCAAAATGAGATTATTGAAATCGTCAGAGGCTTCGAAAATGGCCATTGAAAAAGGACATATTCTTAAAGTTGATCAATTTGAAAAATTGGTAAGGGAAAGATCTGGTATCAAAGATTATTCGGTATATTCCAGCGTGATGGATATTCTTAGAAATGAATTCTCAGCCTTGCGAATAGTTAATGGAGAAGTGATTATAAGAGGAAAATCTTCTCTTAATGGTTCCAGTGCTGCCAGATTCGAAGTGGATGGTGTCATGACTGAGCAGTCAATGATAGAAAGTTTATCAACAAGTGATGTTGCGAGTATAAAAGTGGTAAAAGGTAGCGATGCAGCTATTTATGGTGTTCGTGGTGGAACGGGAGTAATACAGATTAAAACAAAGAAAGGTAATTCTGAGTAAGCAATGCTCATTAAAGAAATGTCCAAAAGCATTATATTCGAATTGTTAAAAAGCTAATAATATATGAAATATATACCTTACATTTTAGCTCTAATGGGAGCTATCATTTTAATCACCGACATATTTGATTTGTATGTGCTTAATAAGTGGGTTTCTATTTCTGGCTACATATTCATGTGTGCAGCTATACTGATGTTTAAATACTGTCCGTGTCATAGAAAAGAAGAAATGAGTGAATAAGGAGAGTTGCCATAGTGCGAATTAATATAAAAGATCAAGAGCCACAATCATAGAATTGTGGCTCTCGTTCTTTGAGGTTTTAATTCGATTTATTTCTTTTGCGACTCATAAAAATCTCAAGAGAAGTTTCCCCTTCTAGTTTCTGAGCAGAGTCGAAGAGTAGGGAACTTGCGGGTTGGAACAAGTCTTCTCTAGCTGAGAGTCAGGACAAGAGATTGAAAAAAATAAAGGGATGTTAATGATGTGACCATGGCGTTTTAACTTGCCTGATTTTATTATTCTCATCACGAAACTGAGGAACAGAGCAATGAATATAGCAAGGTAATTGGAAGAGGCTTTTGTAACGAAAGCTACGATCAATAAAACTGTTTATCTCAGCTTCCGAACCATTTTCATAAACAAATGTATTCTTTCTGGTATAGCATGCAGATATATGAAGTGTTTGCGAATCTTCTCCAGAAAATTTAATAGCCATAACTTCCCAATTATTAGGTAAGTCTAAAGCCAAGCGTATTAATTCTATACTATTCATACTAGATTGTGATTTAAATGCAACTTATCTGTTTGCAGTGATATGAAATAAATCAGACCCGTTAGAACAACGGATCTGTTCTTTCTATTTACCTAAAAAAGTTATACATACCGTCTGATAACTCTTGTTTTTAATTTGTAATTCAGATATTTAGAAAGTATATTTTACATGTAAAAGTAATCTTGTACTGCTTATAAGGTCGGTATCAGCGACAGTTCCATCGACTTGAGTTGTACCATAAGTCGCTCCTGTATAGATGATTTCACCGCCAAACTTCATTTTCCCTGATAAAAATTCAATGCGAGGAGCAATTTGGCAGAGGTGATCAATATTCGATCCTCGACTGTACAATCCTATAAATTTACCATCAGATCCTTTAGCTAAATTGTCGTCAGCACCTAAATTTTTAGAGTAACTAAGGTTTAAGCCATAACGAACATTCCCTGTTGTTGTAAACAAATCTGAAGTCAAATTCATAGTTGAGACATTGGTATATTCGTAATCGCCATTAGCTTTTACATTTTTCACTCCGTAGCCACCAATCATGAAAAAATTAAACATGTTCTGACCGTAGATACCTTGCAGATTCCATTTCAACTTTTTCCCTGTTACGCCTAACCAAGTGTTAAAGTAGTAACTACCTAGTGTTTCATCCGTTTTAACTCCATTCATATTTACGGTAAGTGGTTTAAGCGTTTTATAACCAGCCGTAAATCCAAGTTCCAATCCTTTGGTTAAATTCGTTTTAATTTGAGCTGTGAACTCAGGAATACTTGATTGTTGAGCATATTTAACACTTGCGCCATCAGGCCCCGAACTTTTAAAATCCATTTCGGATAAAGCTGCAAAACTCAAAGTTGTGTAACCATCTAACTTACGAGTATAGCGCAATTGAGGTGCACGATTCAATATACCAAAAGGAATACCTGCTCCCCAGTGTAATACACGAGGAAAAGCTGAAGGCACAAACATAGGATGCCAGAATTTACCAGCAAGTAGTTGGTCTTTTTCCCAATCTAACTTGATAAAAGCATGACGTAGACGGAATAGGCCTGTTTTATCGTTCGAAGTGCCTACAAAATCGCCTTCGATCACAGCAGATCCTTTTGCTCCAAAGGCTTCGAATCCAGAAGCTGTAGCACGCAAACGAGACTGCACGGTTGTCATGAAAAAGGCTGATTGATCATTCAGATCATTCCCTTCAGAATCTAATAACTCATTAGCAGGGTACAATAGAATTGCACCATCGCGTGAATTAACCGTTTTACGTGTATCGAAATAACTTTCAGCTGCAACGAAACCACTTAATTTAATTTTTACTTTTTTCTCCTGTGCTTTGGCTGAGATTCCTGTTAGAATCAAGGCCAGCATGCATATAAAATATCTCGTTTTCATTGTTTATTAGTTTTATAGATGTTTAGGTTTGTTTGGTTATGCACTCACTTTTGCTTCTTTTAATACAGGCTTATTTTTCTGATTCACCACATATAAAAAGATAGATAAGGTTGCAATCGTCGTAAGAATACCCACCGTGTAAGCAATAGTTTGTGACAGGTGGAAACCTTCGGGTGCAATAAGAATATAGGTCGTTACAACAGCTGTCATAAAAGTAGCAGGTATGGTTGCGAACCAATGGCTACGGCCTTTAGTCACCATATACATGGCAGCCGTCCACAATACGATAGTAGCAAGGGTTTGGTTTGCCCATCCAAAATATCTCCAGATAATGGCAAAGTTGACTTGAGTTAATAAAAACCCGATTACAAATAAAGGAAGGGTAATAGCCAAACGCTGAATGAGCTTCTTTTGAGAATAACCAAAAGAGTCAGCAATGGTTAAACGAGCCGAACGGAAGGCTGTGTCGCCAGAGGTAATAGGAGCAGCAACAACACCAAAGATTGCTAGTACGCCACCAATTTTACCCAATAGGCTACCGCAAATTTCATTCACAACCCAGGCTGCATTATGCCCTGTTTGTCCCATGGTTTCTCCCAATTCGCGAACGCCACCAAAGAAAGTCATGGCAGCGGCTGCCCATATCATAGCAACAATACCTTCAGAAATCATGGTTCCGTAAAAAATCTTTCTTCCTTGTTTTTCGTTTGTCATACAACGAGCCATTAGTGGCGACTGTGTAGCGTGAAAACCAGATATGGCACCACAGGCAATCGTAATAAACAACATAGGAAAAACAACAAATTTGGATGGGTTAGCGTGCATATTTGAAAGGTTGCTTCCTGTTAGTTCAGGAATGCTGTGATCTCCCAAAATTAAAGCACCGGCAATACCGAAAGCCATAACCAGCAGTGAGATACCGAAAATAGGATATATCTTACCAATCAACTTATCAATTGGAATCATAGTAGCTAACAGATAGTATAAGAAAATACCACCAATCAATATAGAAACATTAACACCTGTTAAGCCCGTAAGAATGGCAGCAGGTCCTTTTATAAAGACAACACCTACAAGTACCAATAGGATAACAGAAAAAACACGCATGAATTTCTTGAAACCTGTTCCCAGATATTTCCCGACAACCTCAGGAATACTAGCTCCTCCGTGACGTACCGAAAGCATACCTGAAAAGTAATCGTGAACGCCACCGGCAAAAATACAACCAAGAACAATCCATATAAAAGCAATTGGTCCCCAAAGGGCTCCCGCAATAGCACCAAAGATTGGTCCTAAACCGGCAATATTCAGGAATTGAATCAAGAAGATCTTTTTCCAGTTCATAGGGACGAAATCGACACCATCTTGTTTTGCAATAGCTGGTGTAACAAGGTCAGGATCGACCCCGAATTTTTTCTCAACAAATTTTCCGTAAATCAGATACCCAAGAACAAGGGCAGCGATACTTAAAATAAAAGTTATCATACTTGTCTTATTTAGTTTGTAAATAGCTCTTTATAAAGTGAATCGAATCACTACAAACAAAACAAGCCGATTTGGCAAGAGTAGAAAAGGTGGAAAAAACCTATTTATTCATGAAAGAATACCCATTTCAAGATGGGTGAAAAGACCCATTTTTTTCCTGATAAAAAACACAAACACCTAAACACAAGCTATATGCATTCATTATTTTGAATGTATCCACACAGTAGAAAACGTTTGCATAAACTAAAAAACCTTAATTTTTGTGAAAATTATTTTCCTTCGCTGAAGGTTATAAACGATTAAAATATCAGACCTCAATAATCTTATTTCTCACGGCATACATCACCAATGAAGTTGAATTGGGACAGCCCGTTTTACTTAAAAGGTTGGAACGATGGCGATCAACCGTGCGATGGCTTATAAATAGTTTCTCGGCAATATCTGTATTACAATAGCCTTCACAAATCAACTTTAAAACTTCCAGTTCGCGTTGGGTTAGTTTAACCACCTCTGTTTGAAATTGCTTTTGCTTCTTCTTATCCAAAATCCCAACCAAAAGTTCTTGTGAAAAATAGGTTCCACCATTAATAACGGCCTGCAATGCAGCATTTAATTCTTCAACACCTGAATTCTTGAGAAGAAATCCCTGAACACCAGCATCAACCATCTGATCGTAATATTCCTCTTCCCCATGCATGGAAAGAACAATAATTTTAAGCTTTGGGTAAAGCTTTAGAGCCGCACAAGTAGCTTCCAAGCCATTCATCTCGGGCATATTAATATCCATTAAAACGATATCAATTATATCATTGGCCGCTAAATTGAGAAATTCCAGACCATTGGAAGCTTCGCCCACTACTTTAATTTCGGGAATATCGTTAAGCAGAAAACGTAATCCACTACGAAACATTTTATGATCGTCAACCAGGGCCAGCCTATATTCTTTCATTCTCTTTTATTTAGGGTATTCTATATCAATTATTATTCTGCAGATTCCAACTTGACTGAAAGTACAGCCATCATACCTCCATTTGCAGGGTTACTCTTAATTTTATGCGTTCCATTTAAAGAACGAACCCGACTCAAAATATTGTAGAGTCCCATTCCATTAGCCTTGTCTGATTCCAGTTTTCGAGTATCAAAACCAATGCCATCATCAATATAAATCAATTTAAGCTCATCTTTTTCATGGGAGAGGTTAATTTCAATATTCTCGGCCTTAGCATGCTTAATCGTGTTATGAATCAGTTCCGTTACCACTCTGTATATAACGACTTCAACCTGTTCGTTAAGGCGTTTGTTTAAATTCTCAGCCTGAAAGCTAATATTTATTCGTTCTGAAATCTGTAATTTTTTGGTAAAGGAATCAATAGCCTTTTCCAGTCCAAAATCGCTTAAGATATGCGGACTTAAATTATTCGAAATTTCCTTAATACTGACCAATGCTTCGTTTACAGCCTCACGTGATACTTTAATAATACTTTCTTTTTTATCCGATTCATCGGTTTGCTTGAGAGCCGAAAGATAAAGATTTATGCTGGAAAGTAAAGGTCCTATTGAATCATGCAAGTCCTTCGCAAAACGTTTACGTTCCGTTTCTTCAGTTTCAATCACAGCATTCAATACTTTACGTTCCGTTTCCTGACGCTTGCTAATATCTCTCACCACAACCAATATTAACTGATCTTCTTCCAACTCAATCAAACTTAAATTCATCTCAACTGGAAAAGTAGAGCCATCAGATCGTTTTTGAATGGATTCCATGCTGATTGAACTTTTATCTGAACTTAGTGTATTCCAGTAATCCTCTAGTTTTGAAGCTGAATACTTACAGTCCAGATCTGCAAAATTCATTTGCATCAATTCGTTGTGACTAAAAGCCAAACTCTGACAAGCCGATGAATTGGCATCGATAATCTTACCTGTGAAATCATGAATTAAAATCTCATCAGCAGCCTGTTCAATCAACGATCGCCAACGTTTCTCAGAGGCCCTAATCTGTTTTTCGTCTTCTTGAATTTGTTCCTCAGCCAACTTCCGTTGTGTAATATCAGTCAAAGTGCCTACCATATTTACAGGCGCATTTTCATCGTCTCTATCCAGAATCTTACCTTTTCCCTTGTACCACTTCCATTCCTGTTTTGCATTACGCAATCGAAATACAACCTCAAAAGTTTCCGTTTTACCTTTTAAATAATCTAATCGCTTGTCTTCTACATTTTTTTGATCGTTGGGGTGTATGTGAGCGTATACAAATTCTAATGTATTCTTAACCCGATCGGGGTCATAACCCAAATTCAACCAGATTTGTTTACTGAAAGTTAAACGTTCCGAATTAAAATTGTGTTCCCAAACGCCATCAGAATTAGAATCTAACATTCTCAACAGACGGGTTCTGTTAACTTTTAAATCCTTATTAATAGCAAGTAGTCTATTTTCATTACGTTTTCGGATGTATCGGGCATAGAATATGATTAAGACAATCAAAAGTGAAAATATGAATGTCAATAACAGATAGGTTTTATTTTTTTCAATAAAAGTAGGTGGTAAATGAATAATACGACTTCCTTCGGGTAACTGATTGGTTTTAATGCCAAATCGCTGCATCTGATTGTAATCAAAAATCAAACTATTGTAACCTGTAGTTACGTGAGGAATCTGATTGATATCTTCTCCATTGATCACTCTTAAGGCGATTTGAGCTGATAATTTTCCTTGTTCAAAACCACTGGTTAACATGCCACCGACAATTCCTTCATCCAAATAAAATACCCAGGAACTATAGATGGGTAGTTGAGTAGCCTCTCGAATAATCTCAATATTTTCCTGATATGAAATATAATTTCCCTCTTTGTCTTTACTGAAATTCAGAAGTAAAATGATATTCGATTTGTCCAATTGTTTCACCTTATTCACAAGCTCGTCAATGGATAGATTCTCCAGAAAAATCAGATTAACATCTGTATCGATTTCGGGCCAAAAAGATTTAATGTGATTCCGATTGATGATGGCTGAGGTGGTTTGGTTATCGTTAATTACAACAAGGTTCTTTGCTTTGGGATGCAAACGGAGAGCTTCCTGAATGGTTCGCTTAAAATCGATAAACTCGGTTACCCCGGTTACATTAGTCATTCCTTCAATCAAACTTTCATCGAATTGATCAATTGAAGCAAAAACAACAGGAATATTATTAAAGTAAATATCTTGATACCTACGGGTGAATTCCAGGGCATTATTGTCCGAGGCAATAATAACTTCAAAGGGAATAGCATGGTGTTTTAGTTCATAAAACTTGGCAAATTCTTCCAAATAAGCCGGATCTGAATTCCGCTTGGAATCCATATATTCAAATTGCACTTCCAAATTATCGTACTGATTGAAGATGGATTGCATGCCACTGGTAATATTGTCTGTCCAGTTTAAACCCTGATGGTAAGAATGCAGAACCAAAACCTTTTTTTTTCTTGCTCCAACTGGATTAACAAGAAAGAATAGACACAAGAGTAATAAGAGGTGATGTTGAAATTTCATAGGACAGCTGCCTTTAGTCATGATGAATTACTGCAAAATTGATAGATACAATAATTTCGACCTGCACAATTTACTAAAGCCCCAATTTAAATGCAAATAACGAGATCGCTCTACACAGGTTTTAGATACTTCTTTTTATAATGAGGAGAAAGGTTTGGCTCTTTTTGACCTTATTTCAATAGCTCCTGACGTATTCGATGTTTCTCAATTAAGATGTTTTGAGCTTTTTCCAAACTGACTTCTTTAAATGTGATTTTATCTCCGGGTTTCATTTGCCCCAATAGGGGAAGGTCGGCAGCAATCACATTGGCTATTTTGGTATAACCGCCTACAGTCTGATGATCTGCCATCATGATAATGGGTGCACCATGCCCAGGGACTTGAATAGCTCCTGTGCTAATGCCTGATGAAATAATATCAGCTCCATCGGTGTGTTCAATCTTAGCGCCACTTAGTCGATAACCCATTCTGTCACTTTGTGCACTTACTGTATAGGTAGAACAAAGAAAACTTTTAATACCTTCTTGTGTGAAGCGTCTCACTTCAGCACCTGCAGTAATTCTGATTGACGTATTATTTGAAAAATCGGATATTAAAGCTTGTGGTAATCGTCTTTTAATTTGCTTACCAGATTCATTCACTTCTATCTCATCACCAGAGGCCAAAGCTTTGCCTTCAAAACCACCAAACTTACCTCTCAGGTAGGTCGATTTACTAGCCATCAAATCAGGGATATTGAATCCACCTGCAATAGCCAGATAAATACGACAACCAGCTTGTACATTACCCATCTCGAGCTTGTCACCAGTTTTCACTTGTAGGCTACGATTCATCTCAGCAAACTCACCATTTATCTTAGCCTGAACTTTTGCACCACAAAGAGCAATAGTTGTACCACAATTGAATTCCAAGCTAGCACCAATAATGGTTGATTCAATGCAAGCTTCATTGGATGAATTACCCACACACCAGTTGGCAAATTGAAGGGCATCTGTATCCATGGCACCTGCTACTGGCATGCCATATTGCTGGTAGCCATACCGTCCCGCATCCTGAATGCTGGAAAGTAGGCCAGGGTTTAGTATTTTAATCGTTCCCATGTTAGTCGTTTTCATTCATTTTGTGATAGTCTTCTTCGGATATGGGATAGAACTTTAAATAATCGCCCGCCTGAATTAAAAACTCAGGTTTCCTGTCGGGATCGAACAGGCGGAGAGGGGTTCTACCAATCACCTGCCAACCTCCCGGGCTATCAATGGGATAAATACCTGTTTGTTGGGATGCAATACCAACTGATCCTGCTAAAATCTTCTGACTTGGAACCTCTTTGCGAGGCGTTGCTATTTGGGGATTCATACCACCCAGATAGCAAAAACCTGGTGTAAAGCCTAGCATATACACTAAGTATTTATTCTCAGAATGTGCCTTAATGATTTCTTGCTCACTCATTTTGGTATGCGACTGAACCGCTTGTATATCTTCACCAAAGGGCTGACCGTAAAGCACGGGTATTTCAATGGTTCGTGCTTCAGGTATGCTGATGTCTTTTATGTTTTCAGCAATTTGTTTGAGTTGGTGCAATAGAGCTTTGTACTGAATGATTAATGGATCGTAAAGCACCATCAAATCGGAATAGGAAGGAATGCACTCTATCACACCTTTAATTTTCTTCTCGTTAAAGGCAATAAAATAGGCTCGTAAATCTCTATTAATTTCTTCCGAAATTTCATCTCCAAACTTGACAAGGAAAGCCGAATCGCCCGAAGGAATGTAGTCTATCATATTACTTTAATGCTTTTATCTGAACCTGATTGGCTTCCAAATACTGTTTGATTTCTACTGCCAGTTTAAGGGCGGCTGGATTGTCTCCATGAATGCAAATACTATCTGCACCTATCTCAATATTCCGACCTTCGATTGAAGTTACTTGAGATCTGACTACCATACCTAAAACACGATTTCTACACACATGAGGGTCGTGAATAACGGCTCCATCCATAGAGCGAGGTACCAGGTGTCCCTCATTGGTATAGGCTCTGTCTGCAAAGACTTCGGAAGCAAATTGAAGATTGAATTTGAACGCTGCCTTTTTCATCTCAGAATTAGCCAAGCCCATAAAGATTAGTTGAGGATCAATCTCAGCGATTGCTTGTGCAATGGCATTGGCTAACAAAGGATCTTTTGCTGCCTGATTGTAGAGTGCTCCATGAGGTTTTACATGTTGCAGTTTTCCACCTTGAGCTTCGGTCATGCCTTTAAGTGCTGCTATCTGATACTTGACCATGGCTTTAACTTCATCCGTAGCAATTTGCATGTTACGTCTACCAAAACCTACTAAGTCGGGATAAGCAGGATGTGCTCCAATAGCTACCTGATTTTCTAAAGCTAAACGAATAGTTTTTTCCATGGTAAGCGGATCACCTGCATGAAAGCCGCAAGCAATATTAGCAGAACTGATCTGTGGCATCATAGCTTCATCATTCCCTATTTTGTATGAACCAAAGCTTTCGCCCAGATCACAATTTAAATCAATTTGAAACATACTTTTCAATTTTTAAAGAAGACCAATAACGTGTAGAATACTTTTAATACCAAGTCCAATCATGATTAAAACAACTGCAGATCCGATAATGTTTTGAATCAAATTGTTGGTATAACCCGACAAGAGTTTTTTGCTGTTCATGATGATTAAGAGATAAACTGCAATTACTGGTAGTAGAATACCGTTGGCAACCTGCGCAAACATAATGGCTTGAATAGGACTAAATCCTGTGGCTGAAAAAATGATGCCTATGAATAGAATAATCATCCAGACAGCTTTGAATCGCCATGATTTTAAATCAGCTTTCCATCCCAATATACCTGATGTAGCATAGGCTGCAGCCAAGGGTGCTGTAATTGCCGACGATATGCCTGCCGAAAATAAGCCGATTGACATGATAATACCTGCCCAATTCCCCAATAAAGGCTTAAGCTGTGAAGCAAGATCGGATGCACCCCTTATTTCGGTATTCGTGCCGTAAAAAGCAACAGCGGCAGTTATAACAACTGACATAGAAACCAGACCACCTAATATTACAGAATAGAGAAGATCGGTACGAGCCGTAGATAAGTCAGACTTATTTTTCCATTTTTCCTGAACCACCGAGGCATGAAGAAAAAGGTTATAAGGTACTACAGTTGTTCCAATTAAACCTATCAACATTAAAATACTTCCATCAGGTAAGGATGGGATAAACATACCTTTAAGTATAGGTAAAAGTTTAGGCCCGATAATTATTGTCGTGGATATAAAGGCAACACTCATTAACAAAACGAGTGCGATTAAGATGCGCTCCAAACTTTTATAGCTTCCCATAATCAATAGGGCAAAGGCTATTATGCCTATAACAGGCCCCCATATCTGCAATTCAAAACCCCAAATGTTAATGATGGAAACTTGACTGATTTCTATCATTCCCAGAGAAGCACCAAGAATATTGCCTGTTTCGTAGGCTGCATTCCCAATAAGAATGGCAGACAGCACAAGAATAATAGCCATTGCTTTAAGAAATGGATTTCTGAATTGCTGACGAAGTGCTTCACCAAGTCCTTTCTGTCCGATGATTCCCAAACGGGCCGTCATCTCTTGTAATATAATGGTTGCTACAACACTAAATACGAGTCCCCATAAAAGAGTATAGCCAAATCCGGCTCCGGTCAGGGTACAGGTTGTAATGGTTCCTGGACCGATAAAGGCCGCGGTTACGAGAATGCCAGGTCCAAGATTTTTAAGTTTCTCTTTGAATTTCATATGGATTAATGGTTGGGTTAAGAAAAATAGTCTTGAAATCTATTTAATTGTGGTTGGGGAAATTTCAAGGCTGATCAAATATAAGAAATTAATCATTTTTTATGAATGCCAGAATTATATTCTTATCATTTGTTTATAACGCTTGCAACTGGTATTTACATTCTCTTTTCTTAAAATTACATCTCACTAATTATGAATAATTGGGAATAAGTTTTTAAATTGAAGGGTAATTCAAATTTAAAAGCTGATACCATGAGCGAGCCTAAGCGAGCAGGTAAGAAACCTATAGTTGTTCATTTACAGAAAGATGATGATTTGTATTTCTGTGCATGTGGAGAATCCAAATCGCAACCCTTTTGCGATGGATCTCATATTAGTACCTCATTAAAACCTTTATTCTTTAATCCGGAAGAAACGGGAGATGCCTATCTCTGTATGTGTAAGCAGAGTAAAAATCTACCTTATTGCGATGGAACGCATAAGAATCTAATGGATGAGGATTTGACTGAGAAGCCTAAAGAAAAGAAATCAGCATTGGGTGAGCCAACAAAAGAAGAACCAACTTTAGCTTATATAAAAGCTTTGGCTCGTGATGGTTTAAGCAAAGTCGGTCATCATGGTGAGGTGGATGCTATGGGTGTTCCCGGACCAGAATTACCTCTATGGAAAGATATTCAACTTCTGGTTGCTCAAATGGCAACTAAGCCTCTAATGGAGGATGTTTCAGTTGGAAGTGAACTCATTATTGGACCAAATGCAAAGAAACCACTTAAATTAGATATACCGCTATTTGTTTCCGACATGAGTTTTGGAGCACTTTCCGAAGAAGCAAAAACGGCATTAGCCAAAGGTGCTGAATTGGCTGGAACAGGTATATGCTCGGGAGAAGGAGGCATGTTGGATGAGGAGCAAGAAGCCAATAGTAAATACTTTTATGAATATGCTTCGGCTAAATTTGGATTCGATTGGGATAAGCTGAAACGAGTACAAGCTTTCCATTTTAAAGGAGGGCAAGGTGCAAAGACAGGAACGGGAGGCCATTTGCCAGGTAATAAGGTGATTGGTAAAATAGCTCAGGTTCGTAAACTAGCGGAAGGTACACCAGCTGTTTCGCCACCAACATTTGACGATTTGCATACGGTGGAAGATTTTAAAGTTTTTGCAGATAAAGTTCGTGAGGTTACGGGTGGGATTCCTATTGGATTTAAACTTTCAGCCAATCATATAGAAGAAGATATTCAATTTGCTCTCGACGCTTCTGCCGATTACATCATTCTCGATGGTCGAGGTGGCGGAACGGGAGCTGCTCCGCTTATTTTTAGAGATAACATTTCGGTACCTACTATTCCTGCATTGGCTCGAGCCCGTAAATATCTCGATCAGCGCAACCGTAAAGATGTGACATTAATTATAACAGGAGGTCTGCGTGTCCCTGATGATTTTATTAAGGCTATGGCTTTGGGTGCCGATGGGGTAGCTTTGGCAAACTCGGCTATTCAATCAATAGGTTGTGTGGCTGCGCGAATGTGTCATACTAACAATTGTCCGGCAGGTGTCGCTACTCAAAAGCCGGAATTGCGTAAATTGATTGATGTAAATAAATCAGCCAAGCAACTTTATAATTTCTTTTCTGCTTCAACTGAGTTGATGAAAGTTATGGCACGCGCTTGTGGTCATCAGCATCTTAATCAGTTTAACGAGAATGATATTACAACATGGAAGAAAGATATGGCTGACCTCACAGGAATTAAATTTGGAGGTGTTGGGTAATGCGTATCAAGAGTTGATTGTTTTAAAAGAAAGAAATATGAAGATAGAAGCAAATAGTCCGGATGAATATGTAAAAGCTATTCCCGAAGAAAGACAAGAAGTTTTTGGTAAATTGAGACAGGTTATATTAGAAAATCTACCCAAGGGTTTCGAAGAGTGTATGAGTTACGGTATGATTGGCTATGTGGTACCTCATTCCATTTATCCCGATGGTTATCATTGCGATACAAAACTACCCTTACCTTTTATGAATATTGCTTCACAAAAGAATTTTGTTGCCTTTTTTCATTCTGGAATCTATGCCAATGAGGAGATTAAACAATGGTTCATTTCTGAATACCCCAAGCATTGTAAGCTAAAGCTTGATATGGGAAAATCATGTGTTCGTTTTAAAAAGGTAGATCAAATTCCTTTTGATTTGATAGCAGAATTAGTTACTAAAATAAGTGTGCAAGAATGGATAGAACTATATGAAAGAAATGTGAAAAGGTAGGATAAAAATGATGGTTATATTCAGAAGGGGATCGTGAGTGCCCCTTTTTGCGAACTAAGGAATATGTTTATCTTTAGCGTTGGTTAATTAAGTTACAATAGACTGATACCATGAAAGAGATAGAAGAAAAAGCTTTATATTCATTCTATAATGGAATGAACTGTGCACAATCTGTATTGACAGCTTATGCAGATCATTTAAAATTTGATCCAAACATGGCTTTATCCATAGCGAGTGGCTTTGGAGGCGGTATGGGAAAGCTTCAAAAAACATGTGGTGTGGTTACGGGTTCATTTATGGCTCTGGGAATTTATAATTCTCAAAAGCATGCTGAGAATATCGATGCTAGAAATGCAACTAATACCATGATTCAAAAATTTGCAAAAGACTTTACGGTTAAGCATGGTTCTTTAGACTGTAAGGCGTTATTGGATTGTGATTTTACAACAGAGGAAGGTGAGAAGCAGTTTGTTGATATGGATCTTAAAAAGAATGTTTGCTCTAAATGTATCTCCGATTCTGTTAAATTAATCGAAGGCTTGATGAAAGAGTAAATCACAAGATATTATTTATGAATAGGCTATATCTTTTTTAGATATAGCCTGTTTTGTTGTTGTAGGTATTCCTATTAAAAGCGAATGATGAAGGCTTTTAACAACAAGAGACGAATTTCTTGCTTAAAATGACGACAAAGGCTCAGAAGCTATTACATTTGCAGATAGATTAGAGATTTAAAATTGACAAAATATCATGAGTAATAGCATGTATAAATATTTATTTGGCCCCATTCCTTCAAGAAGGTTGGGAATGTCGTTAGGACTCGACTTAGTGCCTAAAAAGGTGTGTTCTATCGACTGTGTTTATTGTGAGGTTGGGAAAACAACGGAACTTTCTATTAACAGAGAAGATTATATCAAACTAGAGGATATCAAAGCGGAATTAACGCACTACTTTGAGAATAACCCTTCGCCTGACTACGTTACGATTACTGCATCAGGTGAACCCACGCTAAATATCCATTTAAATGAGATTCTTGAGTTTATTAAAGAAAATAAGAATGGTATTCCAGTCGCTTTAATTACAAATGGAACCTTATTGTACGACCCAAAGGTGAGAGAAGCCATCATGTTGACAGATTTGGTTCTCCCTTCGCTGGATGCAGCCACTGAAAAGGTTTTTAGGAAGATTAATCGACCACATAAAGATCTGGATTTTGGAAACTACATTCAAGGACTGATTGACTTTGGAAAGGAATATAAAGGTAAAATGTGGCTGGAAGTATTTATTTTACCTGGCTATAACGATAGTGAGCATGAGTTGGCAGAACTCAAAAAGTTGATTCTGAAGATTCAACCTACTTCGGTTCAAATCAATACTTTGGATAGACCAGGAACTGTTCCTAACCTGCGAGGTGCAACAAGTGAGGAGTTGGAAAAAGTAAAGGATTTTTGGCAGATGGATAATGTTGAGATCATTGCCAAGCCTAAAAAGAATAAAATAGTACAATCTTACCGTAAAGATACCGATTCGGCTATTCTTGAAACGGTGGTTCGTCGTCCTTGTACTGTGGAAGACTTAACGGAAATGTTAGGCACACCCGCTTGTGAAATTCAAGCCAGCTTGCAAAAGCTGGAAGCAGAAGGGAAAATTGAGAAAATGGAGCAGGAGCGAGGTAGCTTCTATCAGATAAAAGGAAGATAGGTTGCTTTAAAGAACGTATTAATGAATAAAAAACCAAAACCGTAAAGGCTTTGGTTTTTTGTTTAAATCAAGATTAATATTATGATTCTAGTTTTAATTTTTCTGATGATTCGTAACAACATCAGCTCCAACCATAGCCTCCATCACTTTTCCTTTCATGCCTAAATCAGAAGTCATAAAGATGACATTTTGGTTTTTTTCTCCCATACTGATTAGTGTATCCTGATCAATCAGTTTCATTACCAGTTCTGTAGCGTCCTTAATTTGCATATTAGTTCCTACGGTTAAGTCCTTAATCGCTTTTTCACGTCCTTTTAAAACGGCCATTTGCTGCAGAGCTACACCTTCACCTTGTAATTTCTTACTTTCTTTTTCAGCTTCAGCAGCTTTAATAATTAAGATTTTATCAGCTTCACCTTTTTCTTCCGCAGCTTGGCGCAATCTTTTCTGCTCGTTAATCGCATTCATAGCGTCTACGACCTTAGAATCTGGTAAAATATCTACAACCAAAGTCTTTTTTATATCAAAGCCGTAACTGGATAATAATGAATTCAAACCTTCCATTACAGTATTTGCAATATTATCTTTGTTTTCGTAAACCATATCCAATTCCATCTTTGGAACCTCAGCTCTTACGGCATCAAAAACAAAGGATTCTATTTGTGCAGTAGAGTCCGCAAGTTCATAGAAAGAATTCTGAATACTTTCCATATCTGCCTTAATAAGGTATTGAATGGCAACCTCAATCTTCAAGGTTACTTTATCTTGAGTGATAGTTTCAACAGGAACACGCAGTTCTTGTATTTGTAGGTTTTGAACCCCTGCAACTTGATCGATAATAGGGATTCTAAAGCTGATACCTGCTCGGCGTACCGATTGAAACTTACCTAAACGTTGTATAATTTTAGCTTGTTTTTGTTTCACGATAATAATTGAAGATAGCAGGAGTATTATTCCTACCAGGATTAAAGGGATGATTGCTAATGTTTCCATTTTTCTTAGTTTTATTAATAGATTATTAATTTTGTTAAAAATATTTGCTAAAGCCCTGTTGGACTGTGAATGTTAATACTTCTTTTCATGATGATTTCTTGATATTAAAAGCCCATATCCATGGAGAATGAATTATAGTTATCCTTGTCTTCGGAGCTACTTGAGTAGCCCAAAAAGTTGGTCGTAATTGTCCACGAAGCATGCCCCAATAATCTGGAAATCCATTTTTTGGCTTCGATAGAGAAATCTTTTGATTCTAAAAACTTAATGCAGAAGGTCTTTAAAAAACTATCTGAGGATAAGTTTTGATAAGGTATTTCGTATTTGGTAAAAAGCAATTTGACTTGTTTGTTGACATATTGCGAGGATAAGACTTGTTTACCCGTATTATTTAAAAATATGTACTGATTAAGTTCTGGAGATCCCAGTTTTATATAAATCCTATTAATAAGGTTTCGAATGTCATCTATAATAAAGATGGTTCTTTCCTTGTTTTTATCTTTAAGCTCGAAAGATTCTTTGTTTAGTATATCTTCCCATCTAATTGTTAATATACTTTTTAACCTAAGACCAAAAAAACACCCAAAAGCAACAATTAGAGCTATTTTGTATTTTTCATCCAATTCTAGCTTTTGAATAGCAAGTGGAATGTATTTCCAATCAATATGCTCAGATTTTGATATGTTTCCCTTTGATGTCATTTCTCTTATTACTTGTAAATTCTTTTGTGAAGTTAAATAAAAAGTTTCAAAAAACAAATTAAATTGATAAAAGTGAAACTGATATTGAGATTGCAAATAAATTAAATCTAATTGAAATTAAAACAGGAAAGAGATAATTTTAAATTAGGATTTATACGCGATCTCTATTTAAGCAATCGAGAATTTTAGATAATTAACATCTATATTTAAAAAGAATTAATATTTTTGTTCTTATCATATAAAGTAGCACAAGCTGCAAGCTTATTTTCCAGCGTAAGGAAGAAATTGGGAAAATGGGTTTAAAACTTACGGAATATCTCCGTATACCTTAACTAGTACTAACTAGTTGGTGTACGGAGATATTTTTTACACCAACATTAAAGCAAATTAAATGAAGAAGATAATTATTGCATTAATCGTTGTGACCTTACTGGGGATTTCACTTTCTCAAATTTCCATTGTACAAAACATTGCATTTGGCATTTTTTATAACCTTACAGAACAGACTGAACTTCGTGTAGAAGGAAATACTTTGTATATGGACGGTTTAATTAATTCTAAGACCCCCGAACAGTTTAAAACAGTATTTGCCAAGCATATGAATATTGATACTCTGGTTATGATTACTGTTCCAGGTTCGGTAGATGATGAAGCCAATTTAGAAGTTGCTAAATGGGTATCGGAAAGACAACTGGTATTTGTTTTAGAACCAGAGAGCATGATCGCCTCAGGTGGCACTGACTTTTTCCTTTCAGGAAAAAAGCGAATTATCAAAAAAGGAGCTAAAGTTGGAGTGCACTCATGGGCTGGCGATGATAAAGTTGCCACAGATTTCCCCCGAGGGCACGAATTCCATCAACCTTATATTGATTATTATATTGCTGTGGGTTGGAGCAAACCAGAAGCTGAGAATTTTTATTATTATACGATAGAAGCTGCACCAGCAGATGATATTTATTGGATGACAGATAAAGAGTTATTAGAATATCATATTAGCACAGAACCGATTTAAGATGATGAGGTAGTTACTGATTCGAAGAAAACTGCCAGCTAATTACTGAGCAACTGTTGTAATAGAGCCAGAGCCTACAAGCTTTGGCTTCTTTATGCTTTTTATTTTGAGCATGAATCCTTCAACTATTGAGGAGAGAGAATCTATTTTGCAACTTGTTTTAAGTTTACTTCTTATTTGTTATTGTTTAGTGTGGTAAATTCTTAATTTTAGTGATCGAAAAAACAAAGTGTTGTTATCCCTCCTTATAGGTGGGATATAACATCTTTTATATACTAGCAAGCGAATAAGCAGTATCAGAGCAACTTACTCAAATATAAATATTTAATAAAATGGCAAACTTTCATAAAAATATTACTTCAAATCTTGAAGTAGCACCATGGGGTGACATAAAACATGATTTTAAGAAAAATTTTAAATCTATAATATTTACATTTATTGTATTGGTAATTTACATATTATTATCAAGTTTTATCATCAGCCTGTTTGAACAAGGCTGGTCTTTTCTTCAAAGTATGTATTTTACAATAATTAACACCACAACTGTAGGTTTTGGAGATATATATCCAATGAGTTCTGGAGGTAAAATAATTGCATGTGTAAATGCAGTAGTTGGTCTTGTGTTTTTTGGTGCAATTGTAGCATTAGTTTCACTTGCGTTTCAACCAAGTTCTACATCTGAAAATATTAATCATTCGATTCCTAAAGCCAAAGGCGGTAATAAAAGTAAAACAACAAAAATAGCTGAAGGTATAGCTTGCCTTACTGAATTGCTTTCAGATAGAGAAAATTGTGACAAAATAACTACTGACAGAATGTGTATTAGAATTCGCTTAAATAATGAGTTAGACTGTAAATTCTATGATATTGACATTATTATTAATAACCATGCGTAGTGCAAGATATTATACATGATTGCGAAGTTTGAATTCATTATTAGTCAATGTCAGCTGGTAAAGCTAAATTGTCATGGGCGGTAATACTCAAATTGAAAGTTTAGTACAATTGAGAAACGCAGCAAGCCAATACAATTGGTTTGCTTAAAATATTTTAAAAAGAAAACTATCGCTCTGTTCCATGATAGTTTTGTATAAAGGCTTAAAATACCTGAATCAATAAAAACACTTATAACCAATTGAAAATATATTTTGAATTAAATCAATTAAAATGAGCTTAAAAGATAATCACATTACTTATGTTGAATTCAAAGCGAATGATCTCGGAAAAATAAAGGCATTTTACACCAGTGCTTTCAATTGGACGTTTACGGATTATGGCCCAACTTATGTGGCTTTTTCAGAAAGCGGTCTAGACGGGGGCTTCGAAAAATCCGAAGAGCCAATTATTAACGGAGTCTTAGTTGTTCTCTACCATAAAAACCTTGAAGAAATAAAGAATAAGATCGTTGAATCATTGGGGACAATTTCAAAAGACATTTTCTCTTTTCCTGGTGGACGTCGTTTTCATTTTATCGATCCAACAGGAAACGAACTTGCTGTTTGGTCAGATAAGTAAACTTATACTAAAATCAATTAACAGGCATAATAAGGTCTATCCTCAAAGGATCATAACCATGGGAAAAAAGATTATTTATATACTTCTAGGCTTATTTTTACTAAACTCATGTAAAGCTCAAAATAAGATGATTGATAAAACAGTAGTTAAAGAGTTAGATATTGAGCGGTATTTGGGCACTTGGTTCGAAATTGCTCGCTACGATCATAGTTTTGAGCGCGGACTTGTTGGCGTTAAAGCAAATTATTCCATGCGACCTGATGGTAAAATAAAAGTAGTAAACAGCGGGTATAAAGGAAATCTTTCGGGTGAATACTCCGAAGCCATTGGTAAGGCTAAAATTCCTGATCCTTTGAATGCTCCTGGAAAGTTGAAAGTCTCATTCTTTTGGATCTTTTATGGGGATTATTTTGTGTTCGACTTAGAGGAAAATTACAAATGGGTAGTTATTGGGAGTAGTACTGATAAATACTTGTGGATACTCTCGCGTACACCCCAAATGGATAAAAGCACCTATGATGGCATTTTGAAAAGACTAAGTAAAAGGGGCTATGATGTGAACAAACTTATCGAAGTTGAACAAGAAAAGAAGAACAAGTTTGATAAGAATACTTAAGGTTAATTTTGTTTGCTTTCAATGATTTTTATTCTCATTTTGCTTAACATAGAAATTGTTGAGATTCAAATTTACTTTAGAGGTGGGGGTAGAATAGAATTTCGTAAAAAACACGATTAAATTTATTTTTGAGATGCTTTCTTAAAAACTGACTCCATATTCATGTTTAAGTCATATTTCATCATTACTATATAGATTTGTTCTATTTTATAATTGATAAGTATTTTGTAGAACTTTCATAAGATATATGTTCCCTACTTTTCATAAATTTATATTCACTTAAAAAACTTTTTTGGCTAATTAAAGGGAAGTTGATAAAGAAATAAAATTGAATCAAAGCTCAAAAAAATGAAACAGGAAAATCTAGCTGCATTGAGTTTCGAACAACTCAAACATAAAAAGAAAACTTATATTGCTTTACTTACATCATTTGCAGTCATGCTAAGTTTGCTTATTGTACTGGTTGGCTTTATGTACTTTAGCTCAGGAATGACTCCTTTAATCGCAGTACCCTTCGCTTTATTGCCTTTATTTGTTTTTGGGTGTAGAAATTTGAGAGCTATATATAAAGAAATTGAATACCGCTCAGTTTCATCTTCTCGTTTTAAATGAAAACCTAAGAATTTGTTTATTGTTAAGCTAAATTTATAAATTGTTAATATACATCAAATTACTAATATAAATATGTTGAGAACGAAGATAGTACATTTGCTTATAGGCTTTTTGTTATGCAGTCAACTATTAGCGAGTAATACAGGAGATAAAAAAGTGAAAACTAAGGTGAAAGAGGTGACGGTTTTTATTGAAGGTGCACAACTTAAGCGTGAAAAAAAAATTGATCTTGAAAAGGGTATAACTAATCTAACTTTTACAAATCTTTCTCCCTTTATCGATGCAAAAAGTGTACAAGTAAAAGCAGAAGGTAATGTGACAGTCTTATCGGTAAACCATCAACAAAATTATATCGATAAGCTTAATAAATCGAAAGAAGTTGAAGCCATTGAGGTAAAACTTAAAATACTAGGTAAGCAATTAAAATTGGAAGAAACTTATTTATCCATTATTAATGATGAATTAAGTTTGTTAAAGGAAAACTGTGTAATCAGTGGTAAGAATAACCAGATGAGTATGGCTAACCTAAAGGAGGCTTCTAATTTTTATAGTACAAAACTCACAGCCTTAAAATTAAAAAAGATTGAAAGAGAGAATACGCAATCGGAATTGTATTCGGAAAAAATAAAACTTGAAAACCAATTAAAAACACTAAGTGGTAAGAAAAATAATGCTGAGGGTGAAATAGTTGTTCGAGTAAAAGCTGATACAAAGACAAGTCCAAAATTTAAACTCTCTTATTTAGTTGGTAATACAGGATGGTTTCCATCTTATGATGTACGAGCAAAGAACATTAATGAGCCCGTACAATTAATCTATAAAGCAAACCTGCGGCAGGACACGAAAGTTGACTGGAATAATGTCAAACTTAAGTTTTCTTCTTCAAACCCCAAAATCTCAGGAGTTGCACCAGAGCTAAAGACTTATTTCTTGGATTATAACTCACATCCTCCTACTTACAACTTAGCTATAAATTCGGTAGCTGGAAGAGTTGTATCCGCTGAAGATGGTTTGGCAATTCCAGGTGTAAGTGTGGTTGTTAAAGGAGCAACTATTGGGACTGCAACAGATATTAATGGTAGATATTCTTTGACAATGCCAAGTAATGCCAGTCATTTGGTTTATTCTTTTGTAGGTATGAAATCACAAACATTAGCCGTTAAAAGCTCGGTTATGAATGTGGATTTAGAAGCAGAGCCTTTGGCAATGGATGAAGTTGTTGTCGCTGGCTATGGTGCATCAAAAAGACACTTGAAGGCATTGCAGGGAAGAACACCAGGCATATCTATAAAAAAGAAAGAAAAACTGAAAAGGCTAAGCAATTTAAATCTTACTATCCCTTTTCAGAATACCGAGAAGCAAACTAATGTTGAGTTTGAGGTTAAAACACCTTATTCTGTAAAGTCGGATAATAAAAATTATTCAGTAGATATGACCCATTATGAGCTGCCAGCTTCATTTCAGTATTTCTGTATTCCTAAAATAGATGAAAAGGCTTATTTGATTGCAAATATTAAAGATTGGGAAAAATACAAGTTGTTAGAGGGGGAGGCAAACATATTTTTTGAAGGAACATTTATAGGAAAATCACTTTTGGATATTCAAAATGCTTCGGATACCCTGCAAATTTCTATGGGGAGCGATAAGAGTGTTATCGTAAAACGTGAAAAGTTTAAAGATTTTACGACGAGACAATTCATTGGTTCTAAAAAGGAAGAAACGCGTGCTTGGAAAACTCATATTAAGAATAATAAGAATCAAGCAATTCAAATGATTATCCTTGATCAGATTCCAGTTTCTCAGCTTGAGGAAATTGAAGTAGAAATTCAAAAGATGAGTGGTGCTAAACTCAATAAAGAGAAGGGAGAACTCAAATGGGAATTCAGTTTAGAACCAACTAATAGAAAAGAATTGGAGCTAAAATACTCTGTGACTTATCCAAAATCTAAGCAATTAATTATTGAATAAAACTATTGGAAACAATTAAGATAAAAAAAACACTTCTACTCATTAGAGTAGAAGTGTTTTTTGCAATTATTATGCTTGAGCTTTTACAAGTTATATTTAACTGTGAATAGGAAATAACGAGGCTGCACATAGTAGGTCGATGATGAGAAGGCATAATCCGTATCGCTACTCTGGTTTAGAGATCTTGTATCCAAAAGATTTTTCCCTTTCAATCCAAATTCCCACTTACTATCTTTCTTTTGGTAGATTAACTGGGCTTCCAGAAAATCATATTCATTCTCAATCGTGTTCTCCTTATTGGTGTAAGAATAGAAATCATAATCAGCCGTTAAAATCAATTCCTTGAGAATAACTGCATCCAATTTCAGGTAAGGTCGTTTGGTGTAGTAACTGGTTGAGGTTTCACCTCGGTCATAATTACTAACTGAGTAGGCATAACCCAATTCCAAATTAGGAGCTTTCTTAAAGTTGGTCGATAGTGAGCCGCTATAGTTTTGATTCAAAGATTCAGAAGCACTTGGTAGCGAGTTGATCAGGTTATTGGTTTTTGACCAGGACAAATTGGCTTTTGTCGAAAACTTGAAGTGCTTAAAAGTACGCTGGTATCTTAGATTGCCAGAAAGAGACTCATCTTCTAAATTGGAGTTGATGCTTGTCTTTATCTGGTTGATCCCTTCAGGTATTACATCACTCTTTAATGCATCTATTCGTTTGGTATAGGTTATATTGGCAAACATGTGTGTAAAGTTAAACATGTTAAAGGAGAAGAAATTCAAAGAAAGGTTATGATTTAATGAACTTTCCAAATCTCTGTTTCCACTGTACACCGAGTTGTAATTGTTAAGAACATAGGATTGAGCAAATTTACTCACATCGGTAAACGAGCGTGTTATTTTGTAGTTGAAACGTAAATTCTCTGATTTTTTTAATTGAACATTGATGTACATATCAGGTAATACTGACGTTAAATCATCTTTAACTGTGCTTCCCAACTGTTTGTTTTTTGTTTGATACTGGTGCAAACTAAGTCCCGGATTAAAAGTAAAGATACCAGCCTGTAACTTGTAGTGAAAAGCCATAAACAAATCGGAAACATTATAGGTCACATCATTTTTATACTGATTCCCGACCATATCTAATTCAGATCCACTATCAAGAATTTGGAAGATCTTCGAATCAAAATTCTGATGATTCTGTGTGGTCCCCAATGTGAATTGGATATTACTCTTGTCACCAGTGATATAATAATAGTCCAGCTTAGCATCTACTTTATTCGTTAGAATATTCTTCTCTTGGTTTATATTATAAAGACTTTGTGTTTGATTAACAGGAAACAAATCAACGAAGGCAAATTCGTTTCGAATCGCATTATAAAACGGATCTTCGTCTTCGTACAAGTGTTGTGCTTCAAATGCAAAGATATTTTTGTCGTTTAAGGTGTAGTAGATATTTGTATTCTGATTGACAGTAGTTGGTTTTTGCTTTTTGTTCTGTATGATAACATCAGTGCTATTATTTACGATAGAAGTGACAGATTCTTCCTCTTCATCATCAGATTTTTTAAGCATGACATCGTAGTCGAACTGGAAATTAGCATTTGGCTTATATACCGAACTAAATTTGACTAAACCCAAATTAACATCCTGATCGTTTTGCTTGATGGCTTCTTCAACCTGCGACTGATTGCCATTCAACTTATAGGTTGTTGAACTTTGTGTTTCCATTTTAGTACCTGTGTAGGAGTATATTCCGAAACCACTTAAATCGAGAGCTTTATTGGGTGAGAAGCTGAAATTAAGTGCAGCAAATTTGGTGTCGACATCCTTAGCTTTATTGTTTTGAGCTGTCGATATGCCCAAACTGTTAGCTCCGGTACTAAAAGATGAGCCGCCATTGCGATTAAAATTCTTAAACCCACCTGTAAAGTTCATAAAATCACGACGAGTGAAAGGTACTTCACCAATATTATTCATATCGGTAATAAGGTTCAAACTGAACTCAGGAGAATAGTAAAAGAGCTTGGGGTGTGCGAGGAACTTCTCGTCAGGACCTGCTCCCGCAGTTAATTCACCAAACCAGAAATTCTTTTTACCCTTCTTAAGCTTGATGTTCATGGCAATATTATCGTTGTCATTTGTCAAGCCTCTCATCTGACTAATTTCATTATAGTTACGAAGTACTTCGACTTTATCAACGGCATCGGCAGGAATATTCTCTGTTGCAATCTTTGAATCTCCATCGAAGAAATCTTTACCTTCCACCATTACTTTCTGCACTTTTTTCCCTTCAACCTCAATTTGCCCATCGTCGTTAAGTTCTACACCAGGTAATGCAACTAGAACATCTTTTAGCTTTTTTTCGGTTCCAGTCGTAAAAGAGTCGGTGTCGTAAACAATGGTATCACCACGTACAGAGACAGGCATCTTATAGGTCACATCAACCTGATTGAGTAAACTGTTCTCTTCAAAAAGCGTCACATTTTTAGTAAGATCGGCTTCCTTAGTCGATAAGTTAAATTCGGCTGGCGTACATCCCAAATAACTGACTTTTATATTGTAACTTGTATTTATTTTAAGACTCAGCTTGTAATTACCTTTATGATTTGTTACACAATAAGATTCCAAGGCTTTAGATTCTGCATTTAAGGCAATGATATTTGCCATTTCGAACCCTGTGCCAATGCTATCTTTTACTGTTCCAGTTAGGTGGATGTTTTGAGCGAAAACGGAAAAGTAAGCGCACAGCAGAAGGATAGAGGAAATTAATTTCTTCATTATATTCTTTGTTTGATATAACTTGTAATGACTGATTTATAATTTTTAGAAGGTTTAGCGTCTGCCGCCGTGACCTCTTCCTCGACGCATATTTTTGAAGTTATCACGCATTTCTTCCATCTTTGCTTTTGAAATGGCATCGTATTTAGCCTGGTTAACCACTTTTCCTTTGCTAGGCGCCTTTATTTCTATTTTGTCTTTAGGATTCATGCTAATTTCAGAACACAAAATGCTTGTAATATCATCACTAACTTCAAGAATTAATCCTGGTAAACCCCAATATTCCCCAGGTCCTTGGTTCACTGGTATTTCTGGTGAATACCAAGCTGTAATTTCAATTTCTTTTTCGATATACTCTTGCCCTTTGCTTTTCGCATTTCTATTAAAAATGGCAGACATATTTGGCCTTTTCACAGTTTTGGTAGCAGTGGCCTTAAATGCGGTGTATTTTCCAATTTTCTTGCTTTCGCTTCCCATTTTCCAATTCAATTTTGGCAAGCTGTCCTGTACCAGAAATATTTTCCCGAAAAGATCATTTTTGCTTGTGTAGCTGGCTTCTTTTACATTTTTGTAATAGTCACCACCAGAACCACTGCCCATCATACCCAAACGCATTCCACCTTTGCCAGTGCCTGGTTGTTCTAGTTTGATATCTTCTTTATATATGGATTCAATTTGATTAAAATTGAGAATAAAGTTTTTTTCATTGGCCTTTTTTATACGCTCCATAATCATCTTTTTCCTATCCTCTGGCATATTTCGAGCTGATAGGTCAACTTTTACTTGAGTTTTACTGTGATAGTATGCCTTTCCTTGGAAGTCTTGAGCCCATAGGCCAGAAGTCATTATTAATAGAATGCAAGCTAGTAGCAATATATTCTTTTTCATATTCTGATTAGTTTAGTAAATAATGGATCACTTCAATAAGACATTAAAATAATCTAAAGGTTTAATGAGAAATTTGAATATTGTTTAGCTCTTAATTCTTTAAAATCTAGTTTAAACATGTTATTATTTGGATACACTTGTTTTTTTAACTTTTCAATATCAAATTTTATTGTTAGCTTTAGTTGTATGCAAATTCTGATCAAAATAATAAGAACTGTGTTAATGTAATTGCATTTTTGTTTGAATATCAGTTAGTTTCTTGTGAGAGGATAATTGAAATTAAATAAATCGAAATGAGATCGATATATATTGAATTAGAGGATCAAGTGTCTTTAGGTAGAACTCTTAATTTATACGAAGAAGACAGTCAAATAAAAGCGATCCTGTTTTTTATGGCTGATGAAAACCATCTTTCAGAAGAAATATTAAAGCCCTTTCTTACCCCAATAAGTAAACCAATTATAGGAGGCGTTTTTCCTGAACTCATCTTTGAGGGAGAACGAAAAAAGACGGGTATTTTATTATTACCTCTTTTGTTTGATCTGAAAACTCAAGTTTTCGATTTATCTGAGGATCCGGAAATGTACCTGTCCCAATTGGAAGAAGTACAAGAGAATTCAATGAATCCTATGAGTTCCTTATTTGTATTTACTGATGCTTTAAGTAATAGGAAAGAAGTCTTTCTTGAATCCCTGTTTAACTTCTTTGGAATGAACACAACTTATATTGGGGGCGGGGCCGGATCATTAACCTTCGAAAGTTTTCCGTGTATTATTTCAAATGATGGCTTGTTTGAGAATTCTGCCGTTATTGGTTGGGGAAATAAAAAAATGAGACTGGGTGTTGCACATGGATGGCACACTATTTCGAGCATGTTGAAAGTGACCCAAACAGATGAAAATGTAGTTGAAAGTATTAATTGGAAGCCAGCTTTTGAGATTTATAAGGAAGTTGTAGAAGAACATTCTGGTCAAAAATTGACCTTGGATAATTTTTTTGAGATTGCTAAATCTTACCCCTTAGGAATTGAAAAACTCGATGCAGAGATGATTGTTAGAGATCCGCTTAAATTAATGGATAATGGTTTGCAATTTGTTGATAAAATACGCGAAGGGGAATATGTAAAGATTCTGCATGGAGATATAGATTCTTTACTCTTAGGTGCAAGCTGTGCAAGAGAATCTGCTCTTTCAAAACTTGAAAAATGTATGAATCATGATACTCTTTTTTGTATTGATTGTATTTCACGTGTTCTATTTATGGATGATGAGTATGAAAAGGAACTGAATTTGCTTGCAAAAAACAAAGATGTATCTGGAATTTTGAGTATCGGAGAAATAGCAAATTCAGGAGAGTCATTTCTAGAGATTTTTAATAAAACAATAGCAATAAGTGTATGGTAGAGAAATGTCTACAAGCTGAAATTCTATTAGAACTAATGTTAGATGTTAAGTTCGAAGAGAATGAAGATGAGATTCTTAAGAAGAGTTTACCTCTCTATCTGCGAAAGCTTAATTGTTTTTTAGCTTCTGTTCTCAAGAATGATAACAACAAGTTGGAACAGATGACTATTTTACCCTTTGCTGCAGGAAAATCAGATGATTGGATAAGGGTTAGAGCTTATTTTGTTGCCTTAGGTATTGAAGAAAGGGAGAGATGCCCACATTTAGTTTCTGATAATTTCTATTATTATGGTTTTTGTTTAAATGGCTATGGTTTGCTTGTATTAGGAAGGAAGAAAGCATTTGATGAATTTTTCTTGAAAGAATTACAAGCAGTTGTATATCATTTGGGAAAGGTTTTGATACAGTCTAAGGAAAAGAAAAGACGAGAGCGAGCAGAACAAAAATTAAGAATAAGCGAAAGTCGTTTATCTCTCCTGATGCAAGAATCGCCTTATATACTGGAAGTGTATGATGTCAACGGTTTTCAAATTTCAGTCAATAAAGCTTACGAGGAATTTTGGCAAGTTTCTTCTTCCGAAACTCTTAGAAAATTTAATGTATTACAGAGTGAAGTTGTGCGTAATACGGACATGATTAATTATATATCAAGAGCTTATGAAGGAGAAACGGTTTCTGTACCGGTTTATAAATTTAAGAAGCAAAGCAAGCATAAGAGAGATGATATAAATGATTATCGTTGGCTATCAACTCGCATCTATCCTTTAAAGAATAAGGACAATGAAGTTGAGTATATTACTGTTGTTCACGATGATGTTACAGACAGAATTTTAACAGAAAAAAAATTAATAATAGCAAAGGAAAAAGCTGAAGAAAGTGACCGTTTAAAATCGGCCTTTTTAACTAATATGAGTCATGAGATTCGGACTCCTATGAATGGAATATTAGGATTTGCAGATTTATTGAAACAATCAAGTTTTGATAAAATAGATCAACATGATTTTATTGATCTTATTGAGAAAAGTAGTGTTCGAATGCTTGAAATTATAGATAATTTGATAAATATATCAAAAATTGAATCGGGACAAATGGAGCTTGATATCTCCACTTCAAATATTAATAAGCTTATAGAACTAACTTACTCAGAGCATAGTAATAAAGCAATAGAAAAGGGTTTGAAGATATTAATTGTTAGTGTGTTACCCGAAAAAGAATCGATGGTTCGAACAGATTGCAATAAGCTGGTTGCTGTATTAAGCAAACTAATAAATAATGCAATAAAGTACACAAATAAAGGGCATATAGAAGTTAATGTGATTAGGAAAGATAGTTTTTATGAGTTTTGCGTTAAAGATACAGGAATAGGAATATCAGAAGATAAACAGCAAGCTGTGTTTCATCGTTTTATTCAGGCTGATATTGGTGATAGACGATCTTTTGAAGGAGCAGGCTTGGGCTTATCTATTTCTAAGGCTTATGTAGAAATGCTTGGAGGAAAAATTTGGATGAAAAGTAAATTGAATAAAGGATCAGCCTTTTATTTTTCTATTCCGACTCAACTCTTTAATCAGAAAGAAACGACTGAAGAAATAGAGAAAGCAATTCAGGATTAGTTGAGCGCAAATATTTTAAAGCTCATTGCGTTGTTTGTAATGAGTTTTTTTTCATAAAAAAATATGAGAAATTTTACTTTTCCAGATATTGATATGATATTTTTATCTATAATTGTACTGAAAATACTAAATGAGTTCAGTTATGGCAAAATCAGATAAAGCAGAAATTCAAGAGAAAGTAACCAAGATTGCTATGGATATGATGTTGAAGTTTGGTCTTCGCGGATTGAATATGGTTGAGCTGGCTCGTGAATGTGGTTTGGCAAAAGCTACGCTTTATAAAATAATTGAAACAAAGGAAGATCTCGTTCGGGAAATAGCTTTTGAGATATTTAATTTGAATATTGTTAAAATATTAGAACCATACCGTGTTAGTGATAATCCTGTTGAAGCTACCAGGCTATTTCTAGATAACTATTTCAGTTATGCAATAACAGCTCAAAAGGTTTTAATTCAACAAATTTATAAAGAGTACCCATTAATAGAGAAAGATGTTGAAGAGAAATATCAGAAAGAGATGCAGATTGTTAACCAAAGATATCTCGAGTGGCAGGAAAAAGGATTAATTCGAAAAGATATAAATGTTGAGTACAGTATTGATGCTTTACAAGCTTTAAATGAATTTTATATCACGGGTCCATTTTCCGAAGAAGAAGCGATTGATCGTTTGAGAACTTCGTTTAGATGTATGTTTCTTGGTATGGGGATAAAGATTTAATATGCTTTAGTAAAATATGAAGGTAGGAGCTGTAAAGCTTCATTTTTTTACACATAAGTGAACTTGATGAACCTTTTTAGTTCATTTAAGTATTTCATTTAGGTTGTAAACAGTAGAGAATAGTAGTCTCTATTATTTTTATTTATAAAAATGAACTATTTAGACGCTTTTAGTTCAAAATGTTTTTTAGAACAATGAAAATGAAAATTTCAAGAATGATGCTACTTGCATTGCTTCTTTCTGTGGGTATGTTCGCTTGTAAGAATAGGGGTGATGTTGTTAAGCAAGATGTTATCCAACCTGTAAAGGTGTTTAAAGTAGATGCAGAGAAGTCAAATCTTTTAAAAAAAGTTTTTACAGGTGTAGTGAAAGAATCGAGAGAAGTTAAATTGGCTTTTCAAATTCCGGGCCCTTTGGTAAAACTGAATGTAGATGAAGGTCAGTTTGTAAAGAAAGGAGATGTTGTTGCAATGCTTGATGAACGTGATTATCAGGTTCAGTTGGCATCAGCTAATGCAAACTTCGAAAATGCGAAACTCCAAGCGGAAAGATATACGGCCTTATTCGAGAAGAGAAGTACCTCGAAAAGTGTTTACGACCAGATGCAAGCCGCTTTTAAATTAGCTAAGGCACAAAAGGATGCGGCAGAAAATGCCTTGAATGATACTCAAATCAGAGCTCCATTTTCCGGATATGTACAGTCTATGTTTGTCGAGAACTTTGAAAAAGTTGGAGCAGGACAACCTATCATTTCCTTACTTGACTTAAATAACTTGGAACTGGCAGTTGCTCTTAGCGAGAATGATTTTATTCAGAATAAACTTTTTACAAAATTTCAATGTCAATTTGAGAATTTCCCAAATAAAAAGCTTGATCTAAAACTGATTGATATAGAGAAGAAACCGAACGGAGATAATTTCTATAAAATGCGACTGAAAATTGATACTAAAAATATGCAGATCGTTCCGGGTATGGTCGCAAGTGTGAGCACTTATCTGAAAACTGAGAAGAATGGTATGCAAAAAGTACCATCGGGGTCTGTTTTTAGCGAAAAAGGTAGATCTTATGTTTGGAAATTTAACCCAACAAAGAAATGCGTTGAGCGAAAAGAAGTGATATTAAAGAGTTTTGACTCAAATGGTATGATTTCTATTGAAAAAGGTGTTTCAAATGGAGACTTTATCGTTTCTGCTGGCATTCATAGCTTAAGGGAAGGACAGAAAGTGAAAATGCTAAGTAAGAAAACAAACTCTAATATAGGAGGACAACTATGAATATTACAGAGGCTATTCTAAAACAGCGCAAGGTGCTGTTAGTAGCACTTATAGCCATTGTATTTGGAGGTATATTCTCTTTTCAAAAAATGAGTAAGCTCGAGGATGCTGAAATTACGGTTAAATCTGCCTTGATAATAACGCAATATCCGGGAGCTTCTCAACATGAAGTTGAACTACGCGTGACCGATATACTTGAGACGGCTATTCAGTCAATGGATAATATTGATAATATCGAGTCTCGTTCAATGGCAGGGTATTCAGAAATTACTGTGAATATAAAAACAAGTTTAGTTTCTGCTCAGTTACCACAAGTTTGGGATTTATTAAGAAGAAAAGTCAATGATACTCAAATATACCTTCCACAGGGAGCGTCTCATTCTATGGTTTTTGATGATTATGGTGATGTATATGGGATATTTCTGGCTTTGAGTGGAGACGGTTTCTCAAATGAGGAATTACAAGATTATGCTCGGTATATTAAAAGAGAAGTGCTTTTGGTTGATGGTGTAAAACGTATCAATTTATATGGAGAGCAGAGAAATTGTGTCAATATTGAATTATCTCAGGAGAAAATGGCTTTTCTTGGTGTACATCCTTATAAAGTAGTTGAACTGCTTAATAATCAAAATAAAATCATCGATCCGGGAAGTTTGAAGTTAGGAACAGACCGTGTTCGCATTGCATCTGATGGAAGTTTTCATCAGTTAGATGACCTGAAAAACCTATTGGTATCAGGAAGTGGTGCTAACTCAGTTTACCTAAAGGATATTGCAAGGGTAAAAAAAGATATTGTTGAGCCTTTTTCCAATAAATTGAAATACAATCAGGCACCAGCAATTGGTGTAGCTATAGCCATGGAAAGTGGTGGGAATGTGATTAAACTGGGAGAACAAATTCAGGAGAGACTGGATGAGTTAAAAGTTAACTTGCCTGTTGGAATAGAATTGAACCGAGTTTTTTATCAGCCAGAAAGAGTAAGTTCGGCAATTGAAGTATTTATGATCAATCTAATTGAGTCAGTACTGATTGTAGTAATTGTTCTTTTATTCGCCATGGGCTTCCGAACAGGTCTTTTGATTGGTAGTGGTTTGATATTTACCATATTGGCAACTTTTATTGTCATGTTGAGTTTTGATATTGCTTTACAAAGAGTTAGCCTTGGTGCCATTATTGTCGCCATGGGGATGCTTGTTGATAATGCAATTGTAATAGCAGACGGCATTTTGATTGATTTAAAAAAGGGAGTCCGTCGTCAGGAGGCATTGACAAAAACTTCGAAGCAAACAACCATGCCACTTCTGGGAGCAACATTAGTTGCAGTTTTAGCATTTCTACCTATTTATCTTTCACCAGATGCAACAGGGGAATTTTGTGCTAGTTTGTTTATTGTTATTGCTGTTTCCTTATTTATTAGCTGGTTATTGGCATTGACACAGACACCTTATTTTTGCGATTTATTTTTAAAAGGAAAGAAGTATTCAAAGGATGAAAATGATAATTCAGATCCATACTCAGGTAAGTTTTATAAATTGTTTCGGGCCTTTATAAAATACGCTTTGCATCATAAAATCGCAATCATAACAATTACAATTGGGCTATTCGTTTCTTCAATATTTGTGTTCTCAAATGTGAAACAATTGTTTATGCCAAACTTGGCTTACAATCAGTTTATTGTGGAATATTTCTTGCCGGATGGTACTGATATAACTACAGTTGAAAAAGAATTAAGTGAGCTTGAGGAATATTTGCTTAAACAAGAGGATGTTATGAGTGTGACAACCAGTTTGGGAGCTACACCTGCAAGATATACTCTGGTAAGGCCTTTTACCAACAATAAGAGCAGTTATGGTGAATTAATTGTTGATACAAAGGATTACGAAGGAACAAAGAGATTTGGTGCAGCATTGCAGGACTATGTTGCTAAGAATTACTCATGGGCAAGATGTCGTGTTCGATATTACAACCCAATTTCATCAGAATATATGATTGAGGCAAAATTCTCGGGTCCGGATCCGGAGGTGCTTCGAAGTTTATCTGATAAGGCTGAGAAGATTATGGAAGCAGAACCTACAGCTGTCATGGTAACTAACAATTGGAAGAACAAAGTAAAGGTTTGGAATCCTAAATTCTCTCAAGCTCAGGCAAGAGGTGCTAATATTACGCGTTCTGATGTGTCAAACGCTTTAGCTTGCGCTACAACCGGTTTGCCAATTGGTTTGTTTCATCAGGATGATGATATGTTACCAATTTTGTTAAAAACCAAAGTTGATAAGGATAAGTACGTTGAAGCTTTAGAAAATACACCGATTTGGGGTAATAATCCTCATAGTATTCCTTTGCGTCAGGTCGTTTCAGATATTTCCATTGATTTTGAAAACCCAACAATCAAAAGATACAATCGTAGAAGAGCTATTATGGCGCAATGTGATCCTGCGAAGGGTTATAATGCACCTGATGTCTTTGTAAAACTGCAAAAAAATATTGAAGCCATTCCATTACCCGAAGGCTATAATCTGGAATGGTTAGGAGAACATAAGAAAAGTAAGGATGCACAAGATAGTATGGGTAAGTTTTTGCCTCTTGCATTTTTCTTAATGGTATTTATTATTCTCTTGTTATTTAATAATTTCCGTCAGCCTATAATTATTCTTAGTGTTCTGCCTCTCGCTTTTATAGGGGTGAGTTACGGGTTGTTTATTACAGGAAAAGCATTTGGTTTTATGGCTATTCTGGGGACGCTTGGCCTAATGGGAATGATGATTAAGAATGCGGTTGTCCTTCTCGATCAAATTAATTTAGAGACAAAAGATGGTAAAGATATTGCACACGCTATTATTGATTCAGCAGTTTCAAGAATGCGACCAGTTGTAATGGCTTCCTTTACAACAATATTGGGGATGATTCCTTTAATTTCAGATGAGTTGTTTGGAGGCATGGCGGTAGCTATCATGTTTGGATTATTAATTGGTTCAGTTATTACACTGGTTGTTGTGCCGGTACTTTATGCCCTGTTTTATAAGGTGTCAACCCAAAATATCATGAACTTATAAAGAGAATTAAGAGATCGATGAAAAAGATATCTAGTTTAATATTTCTTAGCTTGATTTTAATTCAAGCTATGGGACAAGAAAAACTCTCGCTTAAGGAGAGTCGAAAACTGGCATTGGAGTACAACCAGAAAATAAAGATTGCCGATCAGTTGATTTCTGAAAATCAATCCAATGTGAAGTTTGCTTTTACACACTTTTTACCTAATCTGTCAGCCGCAGGTTCGTACAATTATTATCACGATATAGACGATATTAGTTTGCCTGGTGGTTTTTTGAAAACAGCAAGTAGTTTAGCAGAAGCACAACAAGGAAATTTCACCGGAACAAGTGATGTTTACATGCCCGGGTTTAATTTGGAAATGGGGAATATAGACTACCATTCTGCAAATTTACAGCTTTCTCAGCCTATTTATATGGGAGGAAAAGTCAGAAGTGCTTATTCAATGAGCAAGTTGGGATCTGAAATTTCAATCTACAATAAAAAGCTACAAACTAGTGATGTTATACTTGAAACAGATCAGGCTTACTGGAATTTGGTTTCGGTGAAAGAGAAGGTATCATTGGCAAAGAAATATGTTATTATGCTTTCAATTTTGGTTCAAGACCTAAAGAATGCTTATGACCTGGAGATAACAACTAAGAACGAGCTATTGAAGGCTCAAGTACAATTGAACCAAGCTCGATTAGATTTGTTTCGAACAGAGAATGGCTATGTTTTATCTCAGATGTCTTTGTGCCAGGTTATTGGTAAAGATTTAAAAAGCGATGTCATTGCAACAGATACAAATATTCAGGTGAATAAGAATGTTGTTAGGGCAGATTACATGCAAAAAGCTTTGCAAAACCGTCCTGAACTCCTGATGCAATCGAAACAAGTGGAAATATCGAGAGAGCAAGTGAAATATGCTCAGGCAGATTATTTACCTCAGGTAGGCGTTGGTGCTTCTTACTCACACATGAGTAAAATAAATAAAATGATTGGATCATCAAACATGCTGATAGTTCAGGCTAATGTGGCGATACCAATTTTTCACTGGCAGGAAAGAAAGCACAAGATGGCCACGGCTCGGTTCAAAAGTAAGCAAATTGAGTTAGAGATGGACAGAACAGAAGACTTAATAAGCCTTGAAGTGCAACAAAACTATTTTCGATTGCAGGAAGCTTTTCAGCAGATTGAATTGGCTAAAATTTCGATGGATCAGGCCAATGAAAATGTTGAGCTTACAAAAAATAGTTTTTATGAGGGCTTGGCTAATACAAGAGAACTTCTCGATGCTCAGGCATTTTGGCAGAAAGCTCACTGTGAGTTGATTGATTCTAAAATTAATTACAAACTAAGTGAGATTGAATTTAAGAAATCGATAGGAGATATCGAAATATAAAACAAATAGAACGTGGCCGAATCAATCCTGTAGGATGATTAAATTGGTTGTGGTGATTCAATTAGATTCGGTCGCGTTTCATTCATTTATTATGAATTCGAAAGATAATACAAAAGAACGTGAGGGTTTGTTTCAGATTGCTTTATCGAAACTCGAAATTGCTTCAAAAGAGAATTTAAATATCATTATTAGCCATCTTTTTCATTTAAAGGTTAATGATGACTTTGTCATTAACTCGCCTCGTGAGGTTGAAGAACTCGTTACTTACATTAACAAACATGAGAATTTATAATTGGAGAATCACATTAAAAGCATTAAGCATTTACTTCCTCTCGATGGTATTGACATGGATGATTGCTTTTTTCTTTTTACTGGTTTTTCAGATTGAGAATTCTACTGCGTTTCCGAATTATTTGACTGAACATCTGCAAATGATCTTATGGTCAGGCTCAATTTCGGGTGTAACCTGGGGCGTAATATTTAAGGTCAGACAATCTGTAAAGAAATATATCCCCTCTTACTTTTTGAATATATCGGTGAGTTTGGTGATGAATATTTTCGGTGCATACACCTTGCTGTATTGTATGTTCCACATAGAAAGCTTTTTCACTATGAAAGAGTTTCCCAGAACTTATCTGCAATTAATAGCGTTTTATAGTTCGCCAATGTTCTATGTTATTTTGATTTATTTTTTTATCGTAGGGATATTAATTGAAATCTTTTATGATGTGGACTCGAAGTTAGGTAAGGGTGTTTTTGTAAAATTATTGCTGGGGCGTTATTTTAAACCGAAAGAGGTCGAGCGTATTTTTCTTTTCATGGATTTAAAATCATCGACACATTATGCTGAGAAATTAGGCCATTTTAAATATAGCCGGCTAATTCAGGACTGTTTTAAAGATCTGACCTGCGCCGTAAAGAAAAATAGAGCTGAAATTTATCAATATGTGGGTGATGAAGCGGTTTTAATCTGGAAAGTAAAGCAAGGCTTAAAAGAGAACAGGTGTTTAAAGCTGTTTTTTGACTTTAGAAAAACCATTGAGAGCAGGAAGAACTATTATCAGAAAGAATATGGTATGTTGCCAATTTTTAAAGCTGGGGCTCACATCGGAAAAGTAATGCTTGCAGAGGTTGGAGAGCTTAAATCGGAAATTGCGTATCATGGTGATGCAATTAATACAGCTGCCCGTATTCAAGCTCAGTGTAATTCATATCGATCAAAACTCTTAATTTCTATAGATTTACTTGAAATGCTAAATAATGATAATGGAGAACTTGATGGGTTTATAAATTTGAAGCCTGTTCTTTTATCAGGTAAAGAAATACCTGTAGAGATATATGCATATAAGGAGAAAAAACAAGCCTCAAATGGGAGCGATTATGAAATAGGTGAATACATGAATGCTTGGTTGAATTAAGATTTCTTAAAATATTTGAAGCTGTAGTCTATGGAGTACAGCTTTTTTATTTATTAGAAAGGTGAGTCTCTTTTGAGCGGATTCTTTTTCTTTGTAGTAAGAAACGATTCTAGAATATAGATTAAAAGTGGATGGAACCTACTATTGAGCAAAAAATAAGAACTTACCGAAGACACTTTCATATAACCCCTGAACTTGCCTGGCTAGAATACAGTACAGCTACCTTTATTGCTGATGAATTAATGGCCTTAGGCTTCGAAGTGAAAAGAGCTCAGGAGCTTATGGATACCAAAAATTTAATGGGATTACCAGATAAAGCAGCTAATGACTTGGCTTACGAAAAAGCAGTGGCTACCTATGGTGTAAAAAAAGTTGAAAGCTTTGCTCATAATTGCACGGCAGTTGCCGGTATTTTTGACTGTGGAGAGGGTCCTTGTGTCGCTCTGCGTTTTGATATGGATGCCTTGCCAATTTCAGAATCCGATGAAACAAACCATTTACCTTATCAGAAAGGATTTATTTCTAAAAACGAGGGTGTAATGCATTCTTGCGGGCATGATGCGCATATGGCTATTGGTCTTGGTTTAGCCCATTGTTTATCTGAAAATAAAGAAAGCTTAAGAGGACGAATCATTCTGTTGTTTCAACCAGCCGAAGAGGGAGTGCGAGGTGCAGATCCTATTGTGAATTCTGGTTTCTTAAAGAGCGTAGATTATTTACTAGCAGCTCATTTGTGGAGCAATATACCTTTGGGTAAAATTGTCTGTTCTCAAAATGGTACAATGGCTACCGATAAGTTAGACATCACTTTTTATGGAAAATCGGCACATGCAGGTATTTGTCCGGAAGAGGGAAATAATGCCATTTTGGCTGCAGCCAATACCATACTTGAATTAAACGAAATTCAATTTAAGGGACAAGACCTACGACGTGTTAATGTGGGATGCATAGAAGGCGGTACAGCCCGTAATATTATTGCTGATAATGCAAGTTTAAAGGTGGAACTTAGAGCCAAGAGTCAGGCCGTAGAAAATGAATTGCTTAGCGAATTGGAACAAATCGTGAAGCATTCGGCTCTTAAACAATCCTGTACTTATAAGATTGAAAAGGTGGGTGCGGCTTCTGCTGCAAAAGGAGATGATTCTTTAGCTCATCTGATAGAAGAGGAAGCCAGGCAAATGAACTGTTTTGATGAGCTTGTTCTATCGGATTGTGTGAACAGAGGAAGTGAGGATTTCACTTCGCTAATGAGTGATGTGCAGAGCAGAGGAGCTAAGGCTTGTTTTATTGGAATTGGTGCATCTTTGCCTGAGAAGAAATTACAGCATCATACACCAACATTCGATATAAATGAAGACGCTATGTTTCTGGCAAGCGAATTGTTTTTTAGAATGATTCAGAGATTGAATCGTAGGCATTAGCATCAAACTAATTCTCGCATTTAAATATTGAAACTGTGACCTTTGGGTTACAGCTTTTTTTGTTCATAATTTATGATGAATAATTCTAAATAGCGGACATAGACATCTTAATTTAATTGTTTGGCATTTCAAATTTTCATAAATTGGGTAATCTGCTTATTAAGTATTTTACTTACAGTTTGTAAGCTGGGTTCTTAAATGTTAATTAGATCTGTTTAGAATGAAATATGAAATAGAGGTTAAGATAAATCTACCTAGAGAAAGAGTCATTGAACTCTTCAACAATCCCGATAATATGAAATATTGGCAACCCGGTTTGCTTAGTTTTGAACATATAAGTGGCGAAGCCGGACAAGTGGGGGCCAAATCTCGTTTGCATTATAAGATGGGAAAGCGTGAAATTAAGATGATAGAAACGATCACTGTAAATAATTTGCCTCACGAGTTTTCAGGAACCTACGAAGCTAAAGGCGTTTGGAATCAGGTGCAGAATTATTTTATGGATCTTGATGATAACAAAACACTTTGGAAGTCGGTTAACGAATTTAAAGGTACAGGTTTTATGAAAATCATGATGTTCTTAATGCCTGGAATGTTTAAAAAAGAAACCTGTAAATACCTTCTTAATTTTAAAGAATTTGCTGAATCTAAATAATTAAACTATTTGAATTATGACAACAATTAACACGTATTTGACTTTTAATGGCAACTGTGAAGAAGCCTTTCTTTTTTACAAATCAGTTTTTGGTGGAGAATATGCACATATAGCCAAGTTTTCTGAGATGCCTGAGGATCCGAACTGTCCTATTTCCAATGATGATATGGATAAAATAATGCATGTGTCTTTGCCCATAAGTAAAGAAACAGTTTTGATGGGGAGTGATACGGGAGGAGAGTGGGCCAGTCAATTTTTAGCTGGGAATAACTTTTCTGTATCTATAGCCGCAGACAGTAAAACTGCTGCTGATGATTTCTTTAACAAACTATCTGAAGGAGGTAAGGTTATTATGCCGATGGCAGATACATTTTGGGAGTCCTATTTTGGCATGTTTGTCGATAAATTTGGTATTCAATGGATGGTGGGATACGATGAATTGCATAAATAAAAGAGATAATCAAATGAATTGAAATTTAAGTCGATATCATGAAATCAGGATTAGTTAGTGTAGAAGGAAAGGTTGCTTTTGTAAGTGGATCGAATAGAGGGATTGGGAAAGCTGTAACTCTCGCTCTTTTGGAACGAGGTGCTAAGAAAGTGTATGCTGGTGCCAGAAATCCAACAAGTTTGAATAGCCTGAAAGCCTGTTACGGTGATAGATTGGTAGCAGTTGAACTTGACGTAACACGAGATGAAAGTATTGCTGAAGCAGCTAGACTAGCGGGAGATTGTGAGATCCTGATAAATAATGCAGGCATTTTTTCTGTTGGAAATTTCCTCTCCGGTAACCTACTAGAAAGTTTAAATACCAATTTGGAAGTGAACCTATGGGGCTTGGTTAAGTTAACCGCCGCTTTTCTGCCTAATTTAAGGAAACAGAAATCTGCTGCAATAGCCTGCGTTTCATCGATAATTGGTTTGGCCAGTATGCCAATGGGTTTGACCTATTGCGTTTCAAAAGCAGCCGTTCATAGTACCATTCAAGGCTTAAGGGGCGAATTGAAAGATTCAAATATCCTGGTTTCGGGAGTCTATCCGGGACCCATTGAAACAGATATGACCAAAGACTTGCAAATGGATAAAGACTCTCCTGAAAATGTAGCCAGATATATCATAGATGGTTTAGAGTCAGGACTGGAAGATATTTTTCCTGATGCTATGTCAAGTGAAATGGGAAAATTGTATGCCGATTCACCTAAGGAACTTGAAAAGCAATTCTCTGGTTTTTAATGAAACGTATATTATCCTGATAAGTTTATATCAATCAGAATATCAAACCAGATTAAACCATTTAGGAAATGGCATGAAGAAGTGTAGTCAATTGGCTACACTTTTCTTTTTGTATAATGTCAAAATGAAATTTAAAATAAACATTGTAATATAGAGCTGTTTAATTTGTGTTATGGTAAAATAGATAGATGGGAGGTAAAATGAATTAAACCTTCGGTAGAATTGATTATGTTGTTGGTAAAATCCATTCCCTGAAGGTAAAATGAACCTATTTGTTGGTAGAATGGACATTTTGGCCGGTAAAATCGATTGTTTGCTGCTCATATTGGCTTCTCTGAGGGTAAAGTTGGTAGTGTGGGTGGAGGAATGCCTTCTGTTGAGGTAAAATTGACATTGAAGAAAAAAGATATTTATTGTAAAATTTAAATCTCCTAAGATTTGTTGCTTGTTTTGATTTTCATAATTTTGAGTGCCTGTTCAATTTGTAGCTTTATACACTTATGCAATACTATGAGGTGTGTAAATGTATATTTGGAAAGGGGTAAAAGAGATATAAACGTAACTAGTTGTGTATATATACTAGTTAACGGTTAGGTTAATGAAACACAGTTATAGATTGAATAAATGAAGAAAACACTATTATTTATTTTACTAGCAAGTATTTGTCAAATTGCTTTATCACAAAGTAATGCTAATTCAAAAGATCCAGAACAGACCATCTTTGTTTATGGCGGGAATCAGAATCTAAAATTCACTCGGTATATTGCTGAATTAATTCAAAAAAAGAATCCCAAAATTTGTTTTCTACCTACTGCAAGTGCCGATAACGAAAGTAATATTAAACACTGGAACTACATCTGTAAAGAACTGGAATTAAAACCCTACGTACTAAAAGTTTGGGTGGCATCGAACAAAGAGAATAAATCGTTTGAAGATATTTTGCTTAATATGGATGCGATTGTTGTTGGCGGAGGAAATACATTGAATATGTTGGGTATTTGGAAGGCTCAAGGTATTGATACACTCTTGCAGAAAGCATTGAATAAAGGCATTATTTTATCAGGTGGAAGTGCCGGATCACTTTGTTGGTTTCAATCAGGTATTAGCGACTCTCGTCCGGTAAATTTATCTGTGATCGATGGACTGTCTTTTCTTCCATACAGTCATTGTCCGCATTATTCTGATAGTTTAAAAAAAGAAGTTTTTCACAAACAAATTAAAAACAAGACCATAAGTGCAGGTTATGCTTGCGATGATAAGTCAGGGATTCTGTTTAGAAACGGTAAGTATATCGAAACTGTTAGTTTGAACGATATTAACAATTCTTATTATGTTGCTCTAAACAATGGTGCAGTTGAGTCGTCAAAATTGCAAACAAGAATACTGGTAAATAAAGATGCTTTATCTGTCGAAGATTATAAATCGGTAGATGTAAACAAAAGCTTGAAAGAATATACTGAAATCAATAAACAAGATAGCCCTATAAATGCTTTTATTTCTTTTAAATACATCTCTGTCAGTGGGCAGAAATCAAAATATAAAGCATTAAGTAGTTTCTCTATGCAAAGTCGATATAAAGAGGATACTCCTAATATAAGAGTTGATGATAAAACTAGAGATAAACATCTGAATACTGTTGTGAATAAGGTGTTTGTATATAATGATTTGGTTGCAGGAGTAGTGAATAGAATGTATGATGATTATTATGGATTATGGTTTTTTTATCAGGAAAATGGTAAATGGATGAATGCTGGAGAATTCTTCGGTGGAGCAACAGTATTAGAAGCCGAAATTACATTTAGAGAAAAAGCAAAAATGCATCTAGAAAAAATTAAAGAGACAAACCCGAACCGCTAACACGCGCTCATAGTTAATTACCACGTAATCTGCCACTACTCATACAATTTACTGTTGGCATTCATTCTGACCAAAATCTATCTATTCTAAGTTAGAAAGGCTAAGTTTTAGGATGAAAAGGTTTTATAAAAATAGTAAGCATAAGAAAAAATGAAACAAAAAATGAGATTTATATATATTAACGTGTTTTTCATTGGAGTTGTATTCTTTAGTTCTTCAACACCTCTTTTTTCGCAAAAACAACTGGAATTTCATACTGAATCTATTGAATATTTACTAAAATGGATGAATAATGGTTGTAAGAATCAAGTCCAAGATTCATTCTATAAATATCCTTCAATTGTTTTTATGGAACAACTATTAAAACTGGAGGAAAATAATATCCCTAGTTTTAAAAAAACACTAACAGAATTTAATTGTAGTAAAGAAGATAAGAATGATATATACTTACTTCATAAGGCATATAAAAATAGAGTTGAAACAAATAACCTTCTTCAAGGAATAAAGAATTCAAGCTTTTCAAAAGAAGTGTATGAAAGGGTTTATACCTATTTCCCATACTTGGATGATAATGCTGCAAATTATAATATTTATTTTTCGGCTACTGGTTGGCAATATGGCGATGCAATGACATTCAATTATAATTTTGAAAACGATCAATATAAGTTAAGTAATAATGGAAGTTCGGCTATAATTTTTAATTTGACCTTAATCGCCTCTTCTTATGGAGAAACTTTAGACAAACAAATAAGAACTTTTAAAAATGTGATGTCACATGAGTTGTTTCACGCAGTTCTTTCAGATTATAACCAAAACACCTTGCATTGGGATAATTCAACTATTGAAAACAATACGCTCTATTTTATCTTCAACGAAGGCATCGCGCATTATATTTCAGACAAACAAAATCTAATTGAAAATTATAACGTAGATTCCAAATTAAAATTAAAAGAGAAGAATGCTTTTTTAATGCTTAGAGATAGTTTATCTATTGCTTTTGATAAAAGTGCAGAAAAAACAAATAAAATATCTGCGGTTAAATCTGGCTTATATGGAAAATATTGGGATAAGTATATTTGTATCTCAGGCATGTTTATAGCTTATCATATTGAACAGGAATATGGAGAAGAAGAATTAATGAAATGCGTGCAAAATGGACCTAAATATTTTATAGAAAAGTATAGGAGTTTAACCATGGTAGATGAAGAAATATCAATCCCAGATTCGATAGTAATACATCTTAACGAGATGTAAAGTTAAATTGAAAAATGAACGAAATGCCAACAAAAACTAAATTATAATGGGCGTTGATGAGCCTTTTGAAAGTTTAGTACAATTAATAAACACCAGCAAGCCTTATAAATTTGGCTTGCTCAAAATATAAATAAGTAAATTTAACCAGCTTGCTTATTTAGCACTTTAATAAAGCAATAATCTTAAATTATTCATTAACTGGGTATTTGCTACACAATAAAATGAATAAAAAAATAATATAATGAAGCAATTTAAACTAATACTTCTTTTATCAGTAATTATCTTTTCTCAAAATGCTATTGGTCAAAATAGTAGAATTACTGTTGAAGGAATTTCTCGGTTGAAAGAGAAATTCCTTCAACAGTAATTGTTAACATAGACTTAACGATTAGAGATAGTATTTATGATGAATCTTTTACTAAATCCTTAAAAACTCTACAGAAATTAAAGGATATTTTTGTGAAAAATTGGTATCAATAAAGAGAAGATATTCGCGAAGGAGCTTACTGTAAGTGAATCGTCTAAGTGGGATGGCAATAAAAGAGTGAAAGACGGTTATTATTCTACTATTGGATTAGAAATAAAAGATGTTTTTACACCTAATTATTCAAAAGCTCTATTGAGTAGTTTAAGTACATCGAAGTTAAATATTAATTATAGGGTAGAATTTAAACTTTCAGAACATCAAAAAGAAAGATTGAGAAAAATAGCTCTTGAGAAAGCCATTTTGGATGCAACTGAAAAAGCAAAAATTATTGCAACAACATCAAAACTGGAATTGACAGGTATAGCCAATATTGAATATAAGTCAACACAAGGAAATTTTGGAAATTTAAATATGATTGAAGATGACTTGGAATATGAAGATGAGGTTATGCCAATAGCAAAACAATCCAATATTTTTGGGAATGTAGACTTAAATCCTAAAGACCGGGAAATTGCTAAAGTTATTTTAATTGAATGGACTTATAAAAAAAAGTAGATTACACTTCATAATAACAGCTAAGTTATCATGGGCGGTGATTTGTGTAGCTTGAAAGTTTAATTTCCTCGCGAGCACAAGCTTGTAACTACTACTCTGTTTGCAGGAGTAAAAATAATTAAGAAGTGTAGCCAGTAGGCTGCACTTCTTTTTTTTGACTTAATTTCAGGCTGATTATGTCGTTTAGTGTAATTCTGTCATAAAGATTGATTGGGTTGCTGTCAGTATGACATAATAATTGAAAGGGTATGGCTTTTGAACAAAGCTGCTTGACTGAAAACATTAAAGAAGAGATTATGAATTTTAATAACTACACCATAAAATCGCAAGAAGCGATACAGCTTGCCCAGCAAATTGCTCAGGGCTTTGAGAACCCGCAAATTGAAAATGCTCACTTACTAAAAGCTGTATTTGAGTTGGATGATAATGTTTTACCTTTTATTCTGAAAAAGACAGGAATTAATACCGATATTTTTCAGAAAACCATCGATCATATCATTCAAAGTTTTGCAAAGGCACAAGGAGCCGATATCATGCTTTCACGCGAGTCGGTTAAGACCCTTACGGATGCAGCGAACATAGCAAAAAAGATGAAGGATGAATATGTTTCAATTGAACACCTGCTTTTGGCTATGCTTAAGGCTAAGGACTCTGTATCGAGAATGATGAAGGATCAGGGCTTGAATGAGAGTGATCTGTCTGCGGCGATTAATGAGTTGCGAAAAGGTAAAAATGTGACCTCGCAAGCACAAGAGGATACCTATAATACTTTGGACAAATATGCCCGCAATCTGAACAAGTTAGCTAACGATGGCAAGCTCGATCCTGTAATTGGACGAGATGAGGAAATACGAAGAATACTTCAAATTCTTTCGAGAAGAACGAAAAATAATCCTATGCTGATTGGTGAACCAGGAACGGGTAAAACAGCCATTGCCGAAGGTTTAGCACACCGTTTGGTTAAGGGGGATATTCCTGATAACCTGAAAGACAAGATTATTTACTCTTTGGATATGGGTGCCCTAATTGCCGGTGCCAAATACAAAGGTGAATTTGAAGAAAGGTTAAAAGCTGTTGTGAAAGAAGTGATTGCCGAGGATGGAAAAATCGTCTTATTTATCGATGAGATACATACCCTTGTTGGGGCTGGTGGCGGGCAGGGTGCTATGGATGCAGCTAATATTCTTAAGCCTGCTTTGGCCCGGGGCGAGTTGCGCGCTATTGGAGCAACAACTTTAGATGAGTATCAAAAGTATTTCGAAAAGGATAAAGCACTGGAGCGTCGTTTCCAAAAAGTGATGATTAGTGAACCCAACCGGGAGAGTGCCATTTCTATTTTGCGAGGGATTAAGGATAAATACGAAAGTCATCATAAGGTGAGAATTCAGGACTCTGCGCTTATTGCTGCTGTTGAATTATCCCAGCGTTATATTTCCGATCGTTTTCTTCCGGATAAGGCCATTGACTTGATGGATGAATCGGCAGCAAAATTGAGAATGGAAATCAACTCCAAGCCGGAAGAGCTGGATGTTCTCGATCGTAAAATTATGCAGTACGAAATTGAACTGGAAGCCATTAAGCGAGATCAGGATAAGGCTAAAATTTCGCATATAAAGAAAGAGTTGGCTGATGTGAAAGAAAGCCGTGAAGGTATTTATGCGAAGTGGCGATTGGAAAAAGATTTGGTGGATAAGGTACAAACAGTAAAGGCTCAAATTGAAGAAAACAAACAGAAAGCAGATAGAGCCGAACGGGATGGTGATTTTGGCTTGGTGGCAGAACTGAGATATGGGAAAATTAAAGAAGATGAGGCTCTGTTGGATCAGTTGAAAGTTGAACTGGCAGCCAAGCAGGAAACGGCTATCATAAAAGAAGAGGTTACTAGTGAGGATATTGCTGAAGTTGTGGCTAAATGGACCGGTATACCTGTATCTAAGATGATGCGAAGCGACAGAGAAAAACTTCTTTTTTTGGAAAATGAATTACACAAGAGTGTTGTGGGACAAGATGAGGCTATCGAAGTTGTTTCTGATGCTGTGCGTCGTTCTCGTGCCGATTTGCAAGACAGTAACCGACCAATTGGGAGCTTCTTATTTCTGGGAACTACGGGTGTAGGTAAAACAGAATTAGCCAAAACATTAGCAGCGTATTTGTTTAACGATTCAAATGCATTAACTCGAATTGATATGAGTGAATATCAGGAACGTCATGCAGTAAGTCGTTTGGTTGGAGCGCCTCCGGGCTATGTCGGTTACGAAGAAGGTGGGCAATTGACTGAAGCGGTCAGACGTAAACCCTATTCGGTTGTTCTTTTGGATGAGATAGAAAAGGCGCATCCTGATACCTTTAATATTCTATTACAAGTGCTTGATGAAGGTCGGTTGACTGATAATAAAGGTCGTGTGGCTGACTTTAGAAATACCATTATTATCATGACTTCGAATATGGGAGCTCATATTATTCAAGATAAACTGGAAGATATTGATATGAATCAGCGCATGCATGTCCTGGATGAGACTAAGCATGAGGTTTTAAAATTATTGAAGCAATCGGTTCGCCCGGAGTTTTTAAATCGTATAGACGAAACGGTGATGTTTACGCCTTTGGATAAAGCAGAAGTGAGGAAAATTGTGAAGATTCAGATTGATGCATTAAAAGCGATGTTGGTAAAGAAGGATATAAATCTAAATTTGAGTGAGTCTGTTATATCACATTTAGCTGAGATTGGATTTGAACCACAGTTTGGTGCCAGACCAATTAAGAGAGTCATTCAACGCGTTGTTTTGAATGCTCTCTCAAAGGAAATACTTTCTGGTAGACTTGTGTCGGGTTCTGTTATTTCTGCAGATCTGGAAGGGGGAAAGCTTGTATTCAGTACCTGATTGAAATCGAATGAGTAATAACAAGTAAGTTTAGTGGTGTAGCTCTATGGCTACACCTTTTTTATGTTCTTTGTTTATTTAAAATAATTTATACTATGCAAGCATTGTTAATTTATATTATGCATGTACCATTGTGCTTATCCCTAATAGAATTAAAGAGTCAAGCTATTTACAACTAGGACAATATTTCTTTTTTCATGCATAGTAGGGAGTATTGCTGGTGATATTGGCTATCCCATTATCCATTTGTGCAATGAAGCGCTTAAACTTCTTTATAGTAAATTGTTCTTGATTGTTCCCAATTGAATGAATTTAATTATTTTCATAATGAAAAATTACCTGTATGGATAAGAGAAAGATAAATTTTGAACTTAGGATAAATGAAACTTTTACACTTGAATTTCAGAACAACTCATCAACGGGATATTCTTGGGTTTGGGTTAATAGTCAAGCTAACTCGATAGTCGAAAAAATTGAAACAGTTTTAATAAATGATCATCCGGAAAGAGCAGGAGCTTCAGGTATAGAAAAGTGGATATTTAAAGGATTGGGAACAGGATTTATTAAACTTAAATTTGAGTATAAGCGAGCTTGGCTCGAATCTTCGGGTATTGAAACCAAAGAGATAAGTGTAAGTGTGTTATAGTGTTAAGCGAGTTTGATAATACTTGTATTTACTGTGTGAATCTTTTTCTAGGAGTTTTCACCAGATTAAATAGTGAATACGCTTATTTAATTTGGTGATTCTAATCATAAGTGTTTTTATTTGATGCTGTTCATTTGTATTTGTTATTAACTTAAAAAAAATACCTATGAAAAGTAATTTAAGAAAACTGATTCTTTTGTCAGTTGTAATGTTTTTTACAATTTCGACAGTTTTTGTATCATGTTCGAAAGATGATCAAGTTGGTCCTGAACTTGAACTTAATGACAAAACCGTTGTTAGTGAAGACTTCTCGGGAATGGTTGGTGGTTTTGTTGCTTCACCTCGTGAGGAATATGAAGCAATACCATTGGCAGTAGCTCCTAGATTAAAATCGATACCAACATCTAAAATTCTTGCTTGTCCGGCTGTTGGTAATCAAGGTAATGATGGTGCTTGTGTGGGTTGGGGTGTAGGTTATGCCGCAAGAAGTATTATGTCTGGTGCACAAACAACTTTTAGCCCTAGCTATATCTATAATCAAATAAAAATAGGAAATTGTGCTTCAGGTTCTTATCCTGTTGATGCTATTAATTTGGTTGCTAGCGAGGGTGTATCTACTTGGAATGCTATGCCTTATGTTGATGGTGAGTGTTATGTACAACCGAATCAATCTCAAAGACAAAATGCTTCTAATTATAAAATTAGAACAGCATCCAGAGTAAGTATCAATTATAATGCTATCAGAGCTCAAATTGCTGCAGGAAATCCTGTTATTGTTGGTGGACCTGTTGATCAAGCTTTCCAGAATTTAGGTTATAATAGAATTTTAAATTCAGTTAGTGGCCAAGGTGGAGGACATTGCTATTGTATCGTTGGATATTACGATGATTACAATTGTTTTAAAGTAATGAACTCATGGGGAACCAATTGGGCATCCAATGGTTTTGGCTATGTATCTTATAATATTGTTGAAGATTTATTTTCGGAAGCTTATGTTATGGGGCTATAATTAATTCCATTATTGCTGAATAAACAGGGCTGTCCAATTGTATTTTGGGCAGCCTTTTACTTTTGTATTCAGAGCATAAAAGTTCTTAAATTGTAATACCTTTTCTTAAGTTGTAAAACTTCATAACTTCATCAATTTCATCTTCGATTGCAATAGCTAGGAAATCTACATCACATTTTATTTCCAATTTATTTTTAACATTACTTTTATGGGTTTCAACGGTGTGTACACTGATATGTAGTTTTTCTGCAATTTCTGTATTTGTATGTCCTTCACTTATAAGAATGAAAATTGTTTTTTCGGCCTTTGTTAAGATATCATACCTTTTGGGTGTCTTATTAAATGCATATTGAATGGCTTCAAAGGGAATTGTTTTTCCAAGATAGTTTGTACCACTCATTACGGTTTTAATCGATTCGATAATTTCGTCAGATATCGATTCTTTGGGGAGAAATCCATCGACACCTACTTCAAGAGCTTGCCTTAGCACATCTTTATCATCGAAGGCTGTAAGTATAATAATTTTAATATCACTTCTCGATAATTTTATGCGTTTTGCTATTTCAATACCCGATAAGGAAGCATGTTTCTTTAATTTAACATCTAAAAGAATAATATCAGGTTTAAAATCCTTATTTTCGAGTAAGTGAAATAGCTCTGTACTACCTGAAGTTTCACAAAAATTTATCTTATAGTTTTCTTCCTCTTCAAGAATACTCTTAACTCCAAAACGAAAAATTTCTGAGTCATCTGTAATTATAAGGTTTATTTCTATCATGTGTAGGATTCTTCTAATTTGCAATTTGGTATCGTGAATTTAACTAAGGCTCCTTGTTCTTGATCCCCTATCCATATTTCACCATTATTTTTTTGAACAAATTCTTTGCATATAATTAGGCCTAAGCCTTTGTTTTCATTAATAGAAAATATTTTATTTTTTTGATTATCTGAAATACCAACACCATTGTCTGATACAGCAACAGTATGCTTGTATTTATCTTTTTTTAGTGAAATAACGATTCTATCACCTTGTTTTGAAAATTTAATAGCATTCGATATTAAATTTCGCAGAACTGTTTTTATCATATCTTTATCAGCGAAAACTTCTGTATGAGTTAAAATTTGATTTTCTACGATTAGTTTTTTTTGATTGATACTCATTTTAAACAAACTCAAAACATCTTTAAGAATTTCTGAAAGATCAAACCTATGTGGGACAAATATTAAAGAACCTCTTTGCGATTTTAACCAATCAGATAGGTATTTGAGAAATTCATACATCCCGGTAGAGTGGGCATGAAGCTCGCTTAAATTTTTTCTTAGTTTTTCATGTTTCAATTCGTGTAAATGCTTTAAAGAATTACCTGTAATCATTTTGAAAGCTAAGAGGGGCGATTTTAAATCGTGGGTAATAACAGAGAGAACCATATCACGAGTATTATTCAATTCATGAAGGTATGTTATATCAGAACTGATGGCAATAATATTTATTAGTTCCCCAAAATCATTTACAATTGGGTTTAGGGTTGTTTGCATCCACACACTTCTATTTGTAGCCAGTTTGCTTGCATTTACGGTATATGTAACGGCTTTTTTCTGATTAACACAGGTGTTAAAATGCATTTTAATATCCGGATTGAAACAGACATCTAAAAGGTTATAACGACTATTAATCATTTCTCCCTGGCTTTTTCCAAAATAGGTACAATAACTATTGTTGACCCATTCAATCAGACCTTCTGAATTACATATGATTACGGGATTAGAAACTTTACTTGCTACGATTGATAGTTTATGCAATTCTTGATTAGCGCTTCCCAATAGTTTATCCTGATTCTCAATTTCTCCTTTTTGTGATAGTATCTTAGATGTACCTTGATTAATAATAAACTCTAGTTTTTTCTTTTCAAGTTTGTATCGGTTTCTAAAATACCAAACTGTGAAACTAATGATGGAAACTACGATTAAGGTATAAATTATGTATGCCAGCAAACTTCTGTAATAGGGAGGTTTGATTGTAAAACAATAATGGCAAGCCTTACTTTCAGTATTGTATATGTTTCGAGCTTTTACTTTAAATGTATAATGTCCTTCGTGTAGGTTGGTATATTCTTTTTTTGTTTCTGTTGACCATTCAGACCATGTTGTTTCATAGCCTTCAAGCTTATAGGTGTATTGATTAAGCCATTCTTTTTCAAAATATGGAGCACTAAACTCAAATGAAATATTGTTGAATTCATATGTTATTGCTTCATCTACTCTTATTTCTTTGTATGTACCATCACCTTGTTTCGTGAAATCATTACCATGAAATATAATCGAATCGTTATTCAGATTTACTTTTCTGATTAAAACATTAATTTTATTTGAATCAGCTTTAAAGTTGGTTAAGTTTTTTACGAGTAATAACTTGCCATTTAATCCTAACCATAATCGATCATCAGATTCAGAATAAATTTTTGTGATAAATTTATCTTTAAAAGAAGGGAGCTCTTTTTTACTCTGTTTAAATAAATTACCTTCTTTCGAATAATGTAGTAGGTAGGATGACTCGTTGTTATAGGCTGACAACCAAAAATGATTTTCATTTATTCTTAAAATCCTATAGGGTATTAAATTAGTTTTATTGTTGCTCAGAAATATTGAATCAGGCACAAATTGATTATGATCTTTATTGAAACTGTAAAACCCTTTAGAGGTGACAAGGATAAATTTTTGATCTAATAAGAAAGCATCGGTAATGCTTATATCCGAAGGTTTCAGTAAAAAATCATGAGTTTGTAAACAACCATTTATCGAACTATCCTGATTCGATAAATAGGCACACTGTGTGGCTGAACATACCCATAAATTACCTTGTGGATCTTCGATTAAATTGGTACTCATTTTTAAGTCAGAAATTTTCTTTGGGCTCGACCAAGTGTTTTTTATTTTTTCAACGTAAGAAATACCTCTGTTGTAACAGTAATAAAATTTATTAGGTTTTGTTTTTGATATGATAATATTTGTTACACCTTCTTGTTTTACAATTTGTTTTACCTTATTTCCTCTCTGTTCAATAATACCCTCTGTAGATGCTATTAAAATACTGGTGTCTTTATTGGAATGTATAAATTTTTTCATATTCCAAATTGGAGCTTTTATATTTGTAGCTTCAATGGTTATGTTTTCAATATTGCTGATATTCAATTTGTACAAACCTTCATTTGTACCTGTGTACATTATGTCTCCATGCCTTAAAAGAGACATAATACGGTTGTTGAGATATTTACTTTTATCAAAATGGATAAAATGCTTTTCTGATTTTATTATTGCGAGTCCATTATCTAAACCAACTAGTATTGCTCCATTTTTAGATTGACTTACAGTCCATGCATAATTTGTAGGTAAGCCATCATCTTTATTGTAGATACTTTTAATATTAAACAGCGAGTCGAGAATGTAGACGCCATTGTAGATTGTTGTAAAAGCGTATTTTTTATTTTGGAGTTTAGAGATATTGTAGGTTTTGTTTTTTAGTATAGGACTTAGTTTATGAAGGAATTTATTCATTCTAAAATCCGGCTGATAAGTTTTTTTATCAATAAATACAGCTTTATCTGTAGAGCTTATCAGAATATGTGTATCATTTACTGGTATTATATTGTAAAAAAGCATTTCTTTCAGTATCCTATGATCTGAAATTAATTTAAGCGAATCGTTTACAACTGTATAGAGACCTTTTTTACTTTGTCCGATGTAAAATTGATCATCGATGATTCCTGTAAGAGAAAAAAAAGTATCTGATTCCCAGATCTTTATTTTATTTGTTTTAATGTTAAATCGGAATAGTTTTTTATATGACTGAAAGTAGACAAAGTTTTGTGTAATTCTTGTATTCCAAATGTCAGAGAATTTTCCCAAATTAAGGCCTGCTTCATTCTTTATAGAATGATACTTCCATTGCCCTTTTTTGTCTGGTTTTAAATATCCTAGTTTCCCTGATTTACCTAAAAAGATTGTACCTGTATTTTTATCAATATCAAAGGAGTTAATTCTTTCACCGTAGATTCCAGTATTAAGTCTTCTCCAATTTTCACCATCATATTCGTGTATCCCCAAGTTATTTGTAATATACATTAAGCCTTGAGGCCCTTCTTTGATACAATAAACCTGATTATTGTTTATGAACTCTTGGTTTGAGTAAACAAAATAATCGGGATGTCCAATATTAATTTGCGCCTCAGAATTCAAGGATAGAATAATAAATTCAACAAAGAGTAATACCTGTATTATTTTCTTGTAATATGTATACTCACTCGTAATATGCATAATCTTTGCGATGAATTAATCTATAATAATAAACTATTTATTTGTTAACTATTTCAGGAATTGGCTTGATATTTCGCACTTCTCTTTATGTATGAAAGAGTGTTGTTAGTGTATGTATTTCGACTTTTCGCGGAAGTTAGGCATTATTACTAACATTTTAGTCATAACTTGTAAAGTCATTTGTATTTATTGTTATGATTATACTCTGTTTTGTGTTTTTATTTCTTATAGCCTACCATTTATAATTATAAAAATACATCAGTTTTAAAGTCGTTTCTATTTCGAAAGATTGTAGGTTTATATATTAGTATAATTTATTTTACTTATTATATTTTTTTCATAAATCTGGAGAAGGCTAATTTGAAAACAAATATTATGATTGATAGGATTAAGCTGTTTATAATTAGGGCAATATTTCTTTTTAGGGATTATGCTGGCTGTATTTGTTTATCAACTTGCAATGCAAGCCTTATTAAGTAATCATCTTAATTTTAAGATATTCTTTGCAAAAGCAACAAAGGTTCAGGTTTTTGCATGTGTAGTAGGGGGGATTGGCTATCTATATTCTTATTTATCTATTGTCAGGTTATTCAAGCTCAGAATTCAAATGAGTTAATTGATCGATTGATTGGTGGCAATGATATGTTCGAATTACAAAAGCAGCATAAGCTTTAAAAATATAATATTATCCCTATGCTTGATTGTATGTCAGAAGCTATGCTGGAAGGTGTCTTTAATCAGCCGGATAAAGGTATTATAGCTTTTGAAGACTTACTGAGCAAGAAGGTTATCAGGCTTAGTATAGGGATAAGTACAATTGCGAATTTCATCTATCTCTATGCCAATACATATGAAAATAGGTATGATTTTAAGGGAGCAGTTGAACTACCTTTTTTGATTTGGAATTAATAATGAGGATGCCTGAAATAATGAGAATAGCACTCATAAGATGATAAAAGTGTAGTTTCTCTCCTAAAAGTACAAAGGCAACTAAACCGCTAAATAAAGGTAGAAGATAGTAAATCATTCCTGCAGAAACAGCACCGATTTTATCAATAGCTTTATTCCATGAAAGGAAAGAAATAAGGGAAGCGCATACGGCCACGTATAGAATGGAGCCGATAATAGGCAGAGTGAAAACAGCTTCTTGGGTATGATTTGAAACCCATAAATGAAAAGGTAAGAGAAGTATAAGACCAATAAGAAAGGTCGTATACTGAAGCGTGAAAATACTCATTCTCTTGTCCTTATTTTTAATTAAATGACTGTGTATTGCAAATATAAAAGCCGCCACAAACATAAGTGGATCACCGGCATTTAAAGTTAGATCCAATAGTTTTGTAATTTGCCCTTGAGTAACAATACTAATCACACCAGATAATACAACACCGATTCCCAACAGCTTTTTTAGACCTATCTGCTCCTTAAAGAATAGGACGGATATAAGCAGAATAAAGATAGGGAAGGTGAGCATGATCAGTGACATGTTGACTGCTGTTGTGGAACGTCCTGCAAAATAGATAAGCGTATTAAAAGCACTGACACCCAAAAATGCAGTCATAAATAGATAAGGTATTTGCTTCTTTATTATACTCCATTCTTTTATAACTGATTTGATAGCGAAGGGAGTAAAGAGAATCGTGGCTGTAAGCCACCTGTAAAAAGCCAGATTGATCGGATGAATACTCTCTGAAAGACCTCTTGATACAACAAAATTACCCGACCAAAATGCTGTTGCCAATAAAGCAAAGCCAATACCGATTATAAAATTGTTATTTTTCATCACAAGTCTGTTTCCTGAAGTACAATCTGATTACTAAATATAAAGTTTAGTATAAAAAAAGATACCGCGAATATAGGATTAAATATTCGCGGTTTAAATTTATCAGGCTGACTAATCTTATCTGACAAAGTTGGTCATTACCTTTCTTTCCTGTATTGGAGCTTCTACTTTGTTTTTACCATTTTCTATCAATTCAAGCATATAGGCCATATTCTTACCTAAGATTCTCATAATTTGTACACCTTCTTCATCTTTATGAACCTGACCTGGCATTAAACCATGAATCACATTCCAATAGTTCGATGTTGGTATCATCATTTCAGAATAAGTTAGGTAGTTATTCAATTCGTTGAAAGCAGGCAAACCACCTGATCGGCGAACTGCTGCAATTGATGCACCTACTTTATGACGGAATAGGCTACCATTTGCACCTGCTACGTAGAATGCACGATCAAGGAATGATTTCATACTAGCACTCAATGCGGCATAATGAACAGGTGAACCCAGTAAGATTCCATCCGCCTCTTTCATCTTCTGAATCCACAGGTTGACATCATCATTTTTTATTATACATTTTTCGTCCCGGTTTTTAAAACACATATTGCAGCCCGTACATGCTTTAACATTTTTAAGACCAACCGAAACAATTTCTGTTTCAATACCTTTCTCTTCCAATTGTTCACACACCAATTTTAATGCATGGTATGTATTACCTTCCTTCTTAGGACTTCCGTTAATTGCGACTACTTTCATCTGGTTTTATTTATTGTGCTTTTTTTGAATTGCATTTTAATAAAACAAAGTTACGATCAATTGTAGAGAAGCAATGGTAATGAAGTGTTAAATATCCATTGAGAAATAATGAATAGTCATGTTTGGAAAAGTACATTGGGGTCGAACAGAAGTTTGTGTAGAATTTTAAAATTATTAATTCTTGAATTTTAAAAACTGAAGGCCATACCCAATTGAAAGTGGCTGTTAGTTCCCATCTGTCGCTCACTGAAATCGCTCAATAATACTCTGTCCAAACTCATTCCAACATCCTGAACTGTTCCCCAAATATGTAAGCCTTTGTAAGAGATATTAAGTCCTGCAAAACCTCGTAGTGCAATTAGCTCATTGAGTCTGAGACCAAAACCAAATTGTGGTGTTAGTTGCCACGAATCATTTAGCCTTATTGCAAATTCAGTGTAGGGATAAAAGCTGATGTTTGAGAAATCATGACTTGCATTGATTCCTGAATTAATGGCGTCACCGTTCTCAATATTCTCCAGTCGTCTTAGTTTGTTCTTAAAGCTGGAGTAGTTACCACGTTCTATATGCCAACTGCTTTGTAAACCAATCACACGCCAATGAACTTTGTTGTTAAGTGGAATATTATAGGCCACCTTTGCTCGTATTCCACCTCCATAATAGGAGTGATCTCCATTTAATTCTTCAAATTTACGGGGTAGATTTTTAACCTGGTAGTTACCTAAAAAACCAAAAGCACCAATGGCATAAGTGACATGTTCTTCTGAAACAGCATAATGATAAGAGAATTCTGCTGACTCATTTTTTTCATCTTCGTAATAGTTAACGTCTTGGTTATATTTACCACCAATATAGTGTCGTGAAACGCTTTCTTCTCCTTCAGTCATGGGAGTTTGCATGTGAGTATATATTCCTCCGGCTAAGCCATCACCATAATAAGTTTTACAGGATGAAACTAAAATAATTCCACTAAAAATGCATAAATGTATAATAGGCTTTATGCCTTTTATTTTTGTTATCATACGGTAGGGTTAAAGGTTTACTTTTTAATAATAACAATCTTTATTGAGAATACCCTACCAATACTAATTGTTATTTTCTTAATCGGTTAGTTTTTTTATTTGCTCCGATCGTTATTTTTTAGATAAAAATGAATCAACAAAGTATAAACAAGCAAAAGAGAACCTTCCTTTTCTGGGAAAGTCCTCTTTCGCTGATAATTGGTCAATAAATTTGAATTTATTCGTAACTCAAAGCCTCAACAGGATTCTGAGTGGCAGCTTTCCAGGTCTGCCAACTTACGGTTAGTATGGCAATAATTAATGCCATGGTACCTGATAATACAAATATCCACCAGCTTAGTTCAATACGGTAAGCAAAATTACTTAGCCAATCTCTCGCGATATAATAAGCAATAGGGCAGGCGATAAGAAAAGCTACAATAACCCATTGTGTGTATTCTCTTATTAATAGCATTAGGATTTCAAGTGAAGTGGAACCATTGGCTTTTCGAATACCAATTTCCTTTGTCTTGTGCTGAATACTAAATGAAGATAAAGCAAACATACCCAATACGGATAAAATAATTGACAGAATTGAGAACAGGGTTAATGCTCTCATCTCTTGATATTGATTGAAATAGATTTGCTCATACAAATCGTCAACAAACTCATATCTAAAAGGGTGATTGGGAGCCAAAGTTTCCCATTCCTCTTTTAATGATTGAAGTGCCTCAGTTTTTCTATTGGGATCAATTTTCGCAATAAAGGTACTATTAAACATCTTTTTAGCAGCTAATACCATGGGCTTTTCCTCAGTAAACATATCGCCATAGTGCAAGTCACCTATAACTGCAATAACTTTGCCTTTGGGAAATAATTCCGGAGCCATAAAGTTAAATCGAAAAGACTTACCAATAGCATCTTGCGGGTTCTTTATACCGAGTATACTTAGGGCAGACTTGTTTAGAATGTACTTTTCCTGGAAGCCTGCATGTTCCTTGTTGTATTGTTCGAGTTCTTTAAGAGCTAGATCACTATGGGGGTTATATTTACTGATTTTTATAGCAATTTTTTCCCATGATATTGGTGAGGTAATACCCATATCCAATGATCCGGCTAAGGGTTTGATATCGAATAGCTTGAAGAAGCCTTCGTCGATAGAAAACATATTGAGTTTCTTTTCGATAGATTTATCAATACCTTCCATCTCTACAGGATAAGAATAGGGCATGTTAAGCCCAGGTTTATAGAATGCCGCACTGACATTTCGAATTTCAGAATGTTTTAAACAAGATTCTTTTAAAATTTCATACTTTTGAATCATATGGAAAGGAACATCTTGCATAATGACTATGGATGACTTTTCATCCCCGGGATGTAGATCATTGATCAGGTCGATTTGTTTGTGCAAGACGATGGTTGTAATAATAGCAGCTATGGAAAGCATAAATTGGAAAAGAAGTGAGGCTACAAATTTCTTAGATCCCTGATAAGGAGAACGTGCTAAGTCTTTGGATACTTTAGTTGTTGCCAATGGCAAAAGAGAAGCTAAGGCAAAGATCATATAAAAAATAAAAGCGAGCCAAAATGCATTGAACGCTGAGATGTTCAAATGAAAAGCTGAACCGCTTATATAATCAAAATTATAGGCAAGGAATCCACCTAAAAGGATAGCAAAGCTAATGGGAATAAGTGATCGAATAACAATGATTCTTGCTAAGTCAGAGTGGGATGCTCCATTGATCATATGAATCTTAAAATCTTTAAGATCTGTTATAAACTGCACATAATTCAAATTTGTATAGTTGATAAAGGCAATCAAAAAGACGATTAATGCACCTACAGTCAATATGATTAAGGAAATCATACTACCATTTATATCCATTTCATCAGCATTATGACTGTGTAAATGGATATCTCTTAAAGACATGAGTTGAGAAGTTGGTTCAGGTTCGCCTTCTTTAGTATTTTTCTTCCAGTGTGAATCTATTAATTTTTTAAGAGAAACCAAGTTTCTTTCTTTTTGTAATAAGAGGTAAGTGAAAGTGTGCTGTTCACTTATATCTTCCTTATTGTTTATAGAAAATAATAAATCAGCTTTAAAATGTGAATTGTCTGGAAAGTTTTGCATAACACCTGCAACGGTATAGCTACCCGATTTGGAATACAAATATTGAGTTTGAATTTTAATCTCTTTACCAAGGGCCTCTTCCGTACCAAAGTAAGCCAGAGCTGTTTTTTTACTAATGACCACTTGGTTGGGATGTGAAAATAAAGTTTCCCTGCTTCCTTGAATCAGCTTAAAGTCAAATGCTTTAAAGAATTGACTGTTCGTGAAAAATAGTTGATTGTTTGAGAAATTATTTTTATTGGCCGTTATTATAGCGTTACCAGAATGAATAAGACGAACAACCTCTTTAATTTCGGGGAAATTATCATAAAGAGGATGGACTAATTTACCATCTAAGCCTGAAGTTGGAGGTTGTCCTTCAGACTGCTGATCTTCAATACTGATACGGTAAATATCATCCGCTTTTGAGTGGAAGTTGTCGTAAGAGAATTCTTTTTGAGCGTGGGTAAATATGATTAGGGTAACAGCAAAGGCCAGTCCTATACCAAGGGTGTTGATGCCGTACCATTTTTTGTTCTTTATAATTTGATTCAATATCATAGGTTTGTGGTCTTAGCTTAATAATTAATTGTAGCAAATTCTTTGGCGGTTTTCTCTGTCATCACTTCACCATCGAACAGGCGGATGACACGGTGTGCAAATTCAGCATCGCGTTCAGAGTGTGTCACCATCACAATAGTGGTTCCTTCGCTATTGAGTTCACTCAGTAAATTCATTACTTCCAAGCCTGTTTTAGAATCCAGATTACCTGTAGGCTCATCGGCAAGTAGAAGCTTAGGTTTTGCAGATACAGCTCGGGCAATAGCTACACGTTGTTGCTGCCCACCAGATAATTGTTGGGGATAATGGTTTTTACGATGTCCAATCTTCATACGATCCAATACTTCTAAAACTCTGGCTTTTTTATCCGCTTTGCTTACCTTAAGATAGTTAAGAGGTAATTCTACATTACGAAAAACGTTAAGTTCATCAATTAGGTTAAAGCTTTGGAATACAAAATTGATATTGCCTTTGCGAATGGCATTGCGTTGGTTCTCCTTTTGATTACCCACTTCCTGACCGTTAAAGTAATAATCTCCGGATGTAGGACTATCTAGCATACCTAATATGTTGAGGAGGGTCGATTTGCCACAACCAGAAGGTCCCATTATAGCCACAAACTCGCCTTCCTTTATATTCAGATTAATTTGATTGAGAGCGGTGGTTTCAACTTCTTCGGTTCGGAATCTTTTGCTTATGTTTTCAATTTTTATCATGCTAATAAGTTTTGTAATACGATTGTTTTTATTGATTGGATACTGATCAAGATTTTTTATCCTGAAATCATCTTTATGTTCTAAATCAATTAATCAATCGCTATGCCATAGAGCTCTAGGTATAGATAATCAGATACTTGTTGCTTTAGATTGCTGTGGCTTTGCTTTTAGATTGTAAAATATAAAAAAAAGACTGTAAGAATACTTTACACTAGGTTGACTAGTCTGCTTCTTATTTTTAAATTTGAAGAGCTAAAGTTATAAAATTATGTCTACTGGTAAAATCTTGGTTGTCGACGACCAAAAATCTGTATTAGTTGCTTTGCAACTTTTACTTCAGGATGAGTTTGAAGAGGTGATTATACTCTCTAACCCGAATTCATTACTGACTACGCTTGAAAGGCACACTATTGATGTGGTGATATTAGATATGAATTTCTCTGCAGGAGTGAATACAGGTAATGAAGGGATCTTTTGGTTAAATAAAATACTGGAACAAGATCCGGAACTCAGTATTATTCTGTTGACTGCATATGGCGATGTGGAATTGGCCGTTAAAGCCATTAAGATGGGAGCCGTAGATTTCGTTTTGAAACCCTGGGATAATCGAAAACTAATTACGACCATTAAAACGGCTATGCAGTTGAGACATTCTAAGCAGCAGGTTGCTAAACTGGAAGGGGAAAATCGAAGCCTGACTCAGGTTTTGAATCAGAGTGAAACGCAAATGATTGGACGATCGAAAGTGATGTTGGATTTGAATCGAATTATCCAAAAAGTTGCAGTTACTGATGTGAATGTTCTCATATTGGGTGAGAATGGAACGGGAAAGGAACTCATTGCCAGAGAAATTCATGCCCAGTCGGCAAGGCGAGATGCTGTTTTAATCAATGTAGATATGGGAGCTGTTTCCGAATCCTTATTTGAAAGTGAACTCTTTGGGCATACGAAAGGAGCTTTTACTGATGCCAAGACCGAAAAGTTAGGTCGATTCGAACTGGCTTCGGGTGGAACACTTTTTCTCGATGAGATAGGTAACCTCTCATTAGCCATGCAAGCTAAACTCTTATCGGTTTTGCAAACCCGTCAGCTGATTCGTTTGGGGGATAACCAAATCAGAGAAATTGATATCCGTTTGGTTTGTGCCACCAATAGAGATTTGGTGCAAATGGTTGTTGATGGGGAATTTCGAGAAGATTTGCTTTACAGGATAAATACCATACATATAGATGTACCACCTTTGCGTAAACGAGGTGAAGATATTGCTGTATTGGCTGAATTTTATCTACGCAAGTATGCTCAGAAGTATAATAGATCCAAGCTTCAATTTTCAAATAAAACATTGGATAAGTTAATGCAATATGCCTGGCCGGGTAATGTGAGAGAATTGCAACATACTATTGAGAAGGCAGTAATTCTGACTGATAATAATAAACTAATGGCCGATGAATTTCTATTCCATCAATCCACAAAAAGAGAGAAGGAATACAAGCCCGCCAGCTTGGCTGATATGGAAAGGGAACAGATTGCTTTAGCAATGGAGCATCATTCAGGGAATATGAGCCGTATTGCTAATGAATTGGGTGTTTCTCGTCCGACACTTTACAGTAAATTGAAGAAGTATGATTTATAGAAAGCTCTTTATACAAGTCATTCTAAGCATAAGCTTGATTTGCCTGCTTTCCATTTTTATGGCTTGGTTGATATGGGAGAGTTCATATCCTTTTATGGCTTTTTTTCCATTAATATTGATTATTTATTTGGTTTATGCTCTGATTCATGATCTGAATTCAACCAATAGACTACTCAGTCAGTTTTTTTTGGCAGTTAAGAATGATGAATCTGCTCTCAATTTGCAACATACAGGAGAAGGTAAATCTTTTGATGATTTGCGTGATAGCATGCAAGGAGTGAATCAAATTATCAAAAATCTTCGTGTAAAGTACCAACAGAAAGAAATTGTGAGCGATGCCATTATAGAGAGTGCGGCGGTGGGGATTATTACTTTCAACTCTCAAGGCATGGTTGAGCATATTAACCGAAAAGGAAGAGAATTACTGGGTGTGCATCATTTGGTTAATATTAAGGCTCTTTTAAAGAACGATCCGGAATTGGTCAAGCTTTTCCAAAGTATACAAGCTGGAGAAAGCCGGATGTTGAAAACTTCGGTAAATCAGAAAGTTTTACACTTGTTTGTTTCTTGTACCCGCATCAAGCTTAACACAGACAATTGGAAATTGCTTTCCTTCTCGGATATAAAAAATGAAATGGATGCCACGGAACTGGAATCCTGGCAACGATTGATTTCTGTTCTGACTCATGAGATTATGAACTCCATAGCTCCTTTGACCTCTCTTTCAGAAACTTTGTCTCGTACTTATGATCAGATTGACGCGAAATCGGTTATTGGGGAAAAGAACCTTTCCAAAACACGCTTGGGTTTGCAAGTGATTCAGGAGCAGGGAGCGGGATTGATGCATTTTGTTGACTCTTATCGCCAACTGACACGTATTCCTAAGCCACAACTAAAAACAGTCAGTATTCAGCATTTATTTGATCATGTAAGAGCTTTGCTTGTTTTGGATGAAGACAGGCGTATTCAATACGATTGGTCCATTGAGTTTGGTGATCTCTGTATTGAAGCTGATGAAAAACTACTGGTTCAGGTTTTGGTCAACTTGATTCAGAATGCGCAACATGCTATTAAGGGTAAGGGAAAAATACAGGTGACTGCCTCTAGAGCTAGTGAGAAAAAGGCCCTGATTAGAATCATTGATAATGGTGGGGGGATTAAAGCTGAGGATATGAAAAATATTTTTGTGCCTTTTTTCACCACACGCGAAAATGGTTCTGGTATAGGACTTAGTGTCACGCGTCAGATTATGCGCTTGCACCATGCTAAAATTTCAATTGAATCTGTTTATGGAGAAGGGGCACAAGTAGAGCTTAATTTTCTGATTTAGAAAGAATTTTTAAATATATCCAATCATAATTTAATCTGAAACTGACAGACCTAAGTCTCTATTGTTTTAGGTTCTAATTTAAATACTGTTATCATGAAATATGTATGCCTTATTCTGATACTCTATAGCCTGAGTACTCTAGAATGTAAATGTGAAAAGTATGACATTCTCATTAGAAATGTAAATATTATTGATGTTGAGGTGGGGTGTGTGGTTCAAAACCAAGATATTGGCATTAAAGATCAGCTTATAAAAGCAATTGCGAACGCAAATCAATTATTGGCTGGTGATAGTACTCAAATTATAAATGGTAAAGGTAAATATTTGATTCCTGGTCTTTGGGATATGCATGTGCATTTTTATTTCCCCGATAAGCAATATCTAAAAATGTATCTGGCTAAAGGTGTTGTTGGAGTGCGTGAAATGACGGGTTATCATATGGAATGGAGAGATAGCACCAATAAGGATGTTGATGTACCACGGACTGTCTTCTCGAGTCAGATTATTGATGGTCCCAAGCCATGGTTTGATGATGAAATTCCCGTTCCGAATTGTGAGAAAGCTCGTGAAATTGTTCAAAAATCTAAAAAGAAGGGTTCCAAATTTATAAAACTACTAAGTCTGGTTCCCCGAGATCAATATATGGCAATTGCAGATGAATGTAAAAAACTGGATTTTGATTTTGCAGGGCATGTTCCTTACAGTGTAGGCTTAATTGAGGCTGCTAAAATGGGACAAAAATCGAATGAACATTTATGTGGACTTTTCTTATCATGTTCTAAGAAGGAAAGATATTTGCATAAGAGATTAGATAGCTTGATGCAGGTTCTTGCAGAATCTGAGAAAATGTCGAAGCTAATGAAGATGAAAATAATGGGCTGTAATAAGAAAGCTTTCTGGTCGTTTGATCAAAAAAAAGCGGATTCAGTTATTCAGGAATTGAGTAAATACAAGATGTATCAGTGTCCCACATTAGGAGTTAAACACCGGTTCTGCTACGACGAATTAGATTGGGTTTATACAGATAAGCGATGCGACTATTTCCCACCAATGATAAAAAGAAGGTATCGTCCCAATGCTAGTACTATTGAAAAGATGAAACCGATGAGAAGGGAGTTGCGCTTGGGGGAAAAATTACTTCTGCAGATGTATAAAAGTGGTGTGAAAATTATTGCTGGTTCGGATCAGGGTTGTGCCGGATTTAACTTACACGATGAACTTGAATATTTTGTGAAAATTGGAATGACAAATGCAGATGCTTTAAGAACGGCGAGCTTAAATGCAGCCAGATTTATGAATCAGGAAGATATTATGGGTAGTGTTAGTGTGAATAAATTGGCCGATTTGGTTTTATTAAATGGCAATCCTTTAGAAAATATTCAAAATACCCGCACTATTGAATTACTAATATTTAAGAATCAAGTAATTTATCCAAATCAGCTTCTAAATGAAGTTAGGGAATTAAATATCAAGATTTCTAATGAGAATAGGAATATCTTGTGAAAGATGAATAAGTAGGTTTGTTAAGAAGATATAATTGGCATGAAAGATTGGTAAAATGTTATTCATTTTATAAGAAATGAATTTTGTGACGCAACCTTTGCTTCTTGTCTGCATCTGATTAGAAGTTAGAAATACTTGTATTTGCAATTGTCCAAAATTTGCAAGAATTGTTTTAAGTAAAACTTTTACACAGTGTAAAGTAAAAATGCCATTCTACTTACCTGTAAAGAGTTTTTATATCTATTTTAATTTGGGGTTAAAATAGGTCGGGTGTGGTCGCGAGACTGCACCTTTTTTTATATCCGAATGAATGGGGACATTGAGCTAGAATAGCTTTGTTTTTCTCTTTTCAATAAAAAAGGATATATTTGCATCAGATTGAGCATCTAAACATTTTTTCTTGGTGATATTCCATGCTATGGAAGATTTCGGAAATCACCTCAGCTCATCATAGATCTACTCTGTGTACCATAGCTTCATCATTAAATACAAATGATTTATGAAGCTATTCCTTTACGCCAACTTAGGCTATCGATTCACTTTTATTTTGAGAAAAAGACTTGCTGGTTTTTCTATACGTTCTCATTTACTTGGGATGGATATAAAACGAGTTTGCCAATACTATATGGCTTAGAAAATTAAACCTCAACTTAAAATCTTATCACATGAATATCAAACTTAAAGCCATTTTACTATTATTAATCGGAACCCTGTTTTGGGGTATGACATTTGTTTTTATTAAGGATGCTGTATCCCTAATGAGTGTGGCTAGTTTTCTTGGTTACCGCTTTCTTTTAGCAACATTAATATTAGCCTGTCTTTTTTTCAAACGCTTTAAAAATTACGACTGGAATACGTTAAAATATGGCACTTTATTATCTATACCACTATTGCTCAGTTTTCTGGCCCAAACCATAGGTTTACAGTATACGAGTGCATCTAAAGGTGGCTTTATTACGGGTTTGTCTGTTGTTTTCGTACCACTCATTCTCTCGTTTATGCAAAAACGATTGCCTAGTGTCAATATTTTGATAGCCGTAATTTTGGCTACTATGGGACTGGCGTTTTTAACCTTAGGCAGTAGCCTTAATTTTAATATTGGAGATATATGGGTTTTCTGTTCGGCGATACTTTTTGCAAGTTATATTATTATGGTTGCCCGATACAGTAAAAAGAGTGATGCCATTCTCCTTTCTTTAACTCAGTTCTTTTTAGTGGCCCTAATTTGTATAAGCTATTCAGCCATAAGTGGCGAGTTATCTTTTCCAAGAGGGTATAAGCTTTGGCAAGCTATCATTTTTACAGCGGTATTTGCAACGGCTTTTATGTACACCGTACAGAATTATTACCAAAAATACATTTCTGAAATTACGACCTCTATCATTTTTTCATTTGAACCACTATTCGCTGCAATCACAGCCTACTTTTATTTAAACGAAGCCATAACAGAAAGAACCATAATAGGCGGTTTAATGATTTTTACGGGTATCTTGTTTGCTGAGATTAAGATGGAAGGCTTACTTGGAAAGGTAAAAAGAAGAATTGCCTTTTCGAATAAGTAGGTTACTTGAGATGATTTAAGAACAGATCCTCCTGCCTATAACGGAAAGGGGATCTACCTTGTTTAAGTTGCTTGTATTTTAATTCAAATTTGTAAAATTCTAATCCTTTTTCTTCTTCCTAGGCAAAACTTCTTCGGGGAATGGGAAAAGAATAGTAGAGTTCTTTTCTGCCGCTATATTGGCTAATGTTTGATAAAGTCTCAACTTAATGGCCGATGGAGATTCATCAATCAGTTTACCAGCTTTCAAAAGATTCTCTGCAGCTTCCTGCTCAGCAAGAGCGAGAATAACTCGGGCTCTTCTAGAACGTTCGGCTTCAGCTTGATTGGCCATCATGCGTCTCATGTTCTCAGGTAGTTGAATGTCCTTAATCTTCACATCGATAATAACGATACCCCATTCCTGAGTTTCTTTTTCAACAATATGTTTGATGTTTTTACCCATCTCTTCGCGCTTCGATAATATGGTGTCCAACTCCACCTTACCACAAACATCTCTCAAGGCAGCCTGAGCCAGTTGCATAATCGCAAACTTGTATTCTTCAACTTCCAGTACGGCTTTTTCAGGATCTTCAATCTTAAAAAAGACAACGCCGTCTATGCTACAAGGAACATTATCTTCTGTCATCACTTCCTGAGAATCGATATTAATAGTAATCACACGAATATCAACAATCTGAATAGTCTCTACCAAAGGAATAACCCATCTAAATCCAGGTTTAAGTGTTGAAATATATTTTCCAAATCGGAATTTTAGTGCACGTTTGTATTCAAAAATAATTCGGATACCACTTAATAGGAAAATGATAAAACCTGCTGATAAAATGAGTAGTGGATTCATGAGGCTTATTTTTAAGTGAATTTGATTTTGTCAGGCTATGGATTGCGTTTATATAAAGTTACGAAAAACAGAAACTTAGGTCAAGAATAGTTTGAGCTCAATGGGATTTCAGATTGACGAGGAATAAGGAGAAATAGATAGGGCTTATTGCAGATATCTTTAAGGTTTAATATAGTTTACTTAAAAAACATTGGTGTTAAATTGTACGAAATTATATTAATGAAGAACTTGGAATTGAAAAAATAAAGCCTTTATATTTGCAACGATTTAGGTGTTCTACTCAGATATTCGTTTGAGGGAATGAAAAGGGAATCCGGTGAGAATCCGGAACAGTACCCGCTACTGTAAATCTCGTTTTGCAATTGCAAAGTATAGTTTTTACACTACAAGCCACTCTCAGAAATGGGGGGAAGGCTGTGAAAATTGAGATAAGTCAGGAGACCTGCCAAATCGTAACTTAAAACATTTTGCTTCCGGGAAACGAAGTATATGTATTGAACTTACGCGCGTGTTCGGTATTTATTTTTGATTTTTTCATTATTGAGGAAATAGGAAAGCAAGATGTCATTTTTTAGAATTATTAAAATTAATGAATCATGCAAAGAATGAATTATGTCCTGATGGGACTGTTTATCCTAATTTCTCAATCGCTACTAGCCCAAGAGCTAACAATTTCGGGATTGGTGAAGGAAAAGAAATCATCACAAGTCCTTATTGGTGCTAATGTTTATATTGATGGTACTAGTATTGGAGCTGCTACGAATAAAGATGGAGAATTTATGCTTTCTAATGTGAAAGCAGGTCTTTACCGTATTAGTGTTTCTTACTCAGGTTATACCAAAATCAATAAAACAGTTAAAATCTCTGAGGGGATGCCAAAACTGATTTTTGAAATGGAGAGGCAACAAACCCTTTTAAAGGGAACCAATGTGTCAGCTAAAAGAATTAGGCAGGCTGAAAATGCATTGAAACTAGCAGCTCCATTGAAAGATATACCACTAACAACATCTAGTGTTGATCGTGATTTATTGGATCAATTGCAAGTGACCAATGTAAATGATGCCATGAAATATGCAACAGGTATTACGCCAAAAGTGAATTATGGTGGATTTCAGACTTTTAGGATGCGTGGCTTTGGAGCACCGGTTATCATGTTGGATGGCGCTCGCGATGAGCGAATGAACTTATCTAACAGTGCACCATTAACATCTTTAGCTGCGGTAGAACGCATCGAATTTGTTAAAGGACCAGCTTCAGTTCTTTATGGTCATTCAGCGGTAGGAGGAATTCTTAATATTGTTAGAAAACAGCCAACTAAAGATTTCACAGGCAATTTCGCTGTATCTTATGGAAGTTGGGAAGCTAAGCGTATAGCCTTAGGTTTTGGAAACCGTATCACAGATAAATTAAGCTACCGTTTTGATGCGAGTTTATCGAATCAAAAAGGGTGGCGTAATAGTGGTGACAAAACAGCCAATGCTTACCTGGCTGTGGATTATGAAATTGATGACAAAAACAAATTGGAATTTCGTATAGGGGCAAACGATGATTTTTATGGTACCGAAACAGGTTTACCATCTGTGAAATATGATATTTATGATACTGATGATAAACTTGTTTATCAGAAGGGTGATTTGCCTGATAATTTCGATAGAAAACAGCGATATAATGATCCTGAGGATTTTCTAAAGCATGAAAATGTGAATACTTCAGTGAAATATTCACATGAGTTTGATGATGAGTCGAAACTGCAATTTCATTCGACTTATTCAGACGATTTGATCGATTATTTCTCAACAGAGGAATTGTCTTACCTGACATCAACAACGGACATGTATGCCCATTATTACATGAAAGGAAGTGAAAAGATGTTCATTTCTTTGGATACCATTCAACGTACTTTCCCATTGCGCTTTTCTCACGAAACGCAGACCTTCCAGAACTATATCGACTATAGTTCAAGTTTCAAAACAGGTGTGCTTAAGCATAAATACACCGCTGGATATTACTTCATGTATCTGGATAGAACTTCCTTTAAAGGTTATAATGTTGGTGTTGATGTGCAAGGTGATGGTTTATTTGCAAAAGTAGCTGTTGAGAATCCAATCTTAAATCAAGGTAACTTAAGTACGAGCTTTTCAGGAGCCAGTCTTTATAAGGAATATGTGAATGGTCTTTACTTTCAGGATTTAATAGAAGTTTCGGATAAATTAAAATTTCTGGCTGGTTTAAGATTTGATCACTTTAAAGTAAATATGCGATCGGCAAAGGTTGATCATGGACGTCATTTAACTGATAAATCAGAAGAGGCTGGTATAGTAAATAAATCCTTTTCTTACCGTTTAGGTGGGGTGTATCAACCTGTTGAGAATCTATCGGTATATGCCTCATATTCCAGCTTCTTTAAGCCCAAACGATCTAGCTTTAACGAGAACTATGTGTACTTGAACAAAGATGGTAAAGAATTCTTCCCCGAAGATGGAGAGGAAGTTTATAAGCCGGAAAGTGGTTATCAGTTTGAGACAGGTATCAAATATGAATATAAGTCGATTTTGAATCTTAACGCGAGTGCTTATTATATCAAGAAAAATAATATTGTAGAATCTCTGGGTAAAACTGATGATGGTCGTCGTATTTACGGGCAGGTTGGAATGGTCGATTCCAAAGGGTTCGATATTGAGGTTGTTATTCGTCCAACTGAGGGATTAAGTCTGACCACAGGCTATGGTTTTAATATTGCGAAGTACCGTAAATTTTCAGCCAATAAATACACCAACTCAAAAGCAGGTAACGACTTAACCTTTAATCCTAAAAATCAAATTTATGCCTGGGCATACTATCAGGTTCAAAAAGGCACACTAAAGAATTTTAATGTGGGATTGGGTGCCAATTATTCCGATAAGGTGTTTACCGACTCAAATAATACCTATAAACTGGATGACTATTGCTTGTTTGACGCAGCATTGGGGTATTCGTTCGATAAAACTTTTGTGAAACTAAAGCTTAACAACATCTTTAACAAAGAATATGTGTCAAGTTCGGTTTATTCAAACCAATATGTTCCAGGACAAGAGCGAAATTTTGTATTGACAGTAGGACTTAAGCTGTAATTCAACTTATCGATTGAAAACAAACTGAATAAGGTGATTCTCAAAAGCTATTGAGGATTACCTTACTTCAGATATAGAAATTTAAGGTTATGCGCTATTTGAAACAATTGATAATACAATTACACAGTATTTTGGGCTCCTTGTTGAGTTTGATGTTTGTGATGTGGTTTCTCTCTGGCTTTGTTATGATTTTTGCTGGTTTTCCACATGCATCAAAAAAGAAAGAATTTGCACATTTGGAAACTATCACGGATGAGGAGTTAAAGCAGCTAAAAGCACTACCTTCAGATTTATCGGGACAATTGATTTTAGAGAAAAGACAAGGGGAAATCATTTATGAACTTACACAAGCCAGAGGTAAGGAGCAGATTTATGATGCTAAAAACTTAAAAGCCATAGATGCATATTCAAGGGAGGATGTTTTAAGCTTAGCTCGTTTATTTTCTGGATCAGAAGCCCTGTCTTTTGAAAAACGTATGGAGCTCGATCAATGGATGCCTTGGTCGTATTGTCAAGATTGGTTGCCTATTTATAAATGTTATATAAAGGATGAGGCGCACACCCATCTTTATATTTCAGCTGTAAATGGGCGTGTGGTTCAAGAAACAACTCGTAAGTCGAGATGGGCTGCTCGATTGGGAGCGATTCCGCATTGGATTTATTTTAAATCGGTTCGTTTGAAAACAGATTTCTGGTTGAGTTTGGTGTATTGGATTTCATTACTGGGAGTTTTAGCTAGCTTATCGGGTCTTATTTTGGGTTTTATTCGGCTTAAGCGAAGAAGGAAGAGAGCCAATTGGTCAGATATGAGCATCTATAAAAAGTTTTGGTACAAATGGCATCATATTACAGGTTTTGTTTTTGGCTTATTTGTTTTCACTTTTATATTGAGTGGTATGGTCTCAGTTGCAGAGATACCTCAATTTATTGCACGTACACATAACAAACAATCTGCCAGACAAGTGTGGACTCAGAAGTTCGATTCTAAAGATTCATTAAGAATCTCTGCCAAGCAGATAGGAGAGACTTTGAGTAAGAAGAGAGACGTGAAACGAATTGTGTGGAAGACAATCTTAGATAAGAATTGTCTACATGTTTATACCCATGAGTTAAATTCACCAGAAATATATATATTAGAAAATGATAGCTTGATAGAAAAATTAGCTTACTCCCGAATGGAGATTGAAAATTGGGCTAAGCGTGTTTATAAAACAAGTTCATTTTCATTGACACTTCAAAGTTACGATGATAATTATTATCACGTTTCAGGTTTAAATCGTCCCTTACCTGTTTGGAAACTGCAAGTTAATGATGCAGATGAAAGCAGTCTCTACATTCATCCTCAAACAGCAGAACTAATAAAAAGTTATACTACTAATAAACGATGGCATCGTTGGTTTTATAAAGGCTTACACAGCTTCGACTTTCCTTTTTTAGTGAAATACGAATGGTTGAGAAGACTTCTTCTTATTGTTCTATCTCTTGGAGGCACATTTGTAAGTGTCTCTGCTTTATACCTTACTTGGAGAATGCTTAGAAGAAAGTTTAATGCTTAAATTACGCATGCCAAACAAATACCAATCAAATCTCCCTTTGCCGAAGGAAATATATACTGCAATATTTCCTTTTGGGGGAGATACAGAGAATTGTCTGTACCCTATATTGCTGTTCATAATTATATAGATCTATTCTATTTTACAAATGCCTTGTATTTTACTTATTGTTAATTTATTGTTTGCTATTTGTTTTTCATAAATTTGAATGACTTGGAAATTCTGCAGATCTAATCCAATATAGATACTAAAAAAAAAATCAAGATATATTGTTTTAATACTTTATTAATAAACGTTTTAGATTTAATGAAAAATATTGTCATATTATTAATGCCATTGTTTCTGATTACAGCTTGTAAATCATTTAAACATAAAGAAGAATCTAGGAAAATCTCTTTTGAGATACACCAAGGAACAGAATTTTTAATAACAGCATTTAATTTAGCCGTAGAAGAGGAAATATCAGACGAATATAAACCTTGTGAAACAGCTTACACAAAAAGAATAGCGGAACATTTTGAGCCTTTCAAGAAGCATCCTTTTATTAAATACATTTATGATGAAGTATACTCGGGAACTGATTTTGCAAGTGTTGGATTGCTTATTACCGACTTTGAAACAATGACATTAAATCCCAATATAGAAACTGATTTAATTAAAAGTAAGATTTACAGTGATGATATTGAGAAATTTAAAAAATTAGCCTTGAGCTTCTACAAAGAGAGTAAGTTTAAGTCCTTTTTTAATCAGAATAAAGCTTATTACAACACCGCTACAGCTCATATTCAAAAACAAGTCGAAAAAGACAGTCTGTTTAATCAAATAAAGGACTATTATCAAGATAGTCGAGCAGGGCTTGAGTTTAAAGCCTTTGTTGAACTGACCAACAACAATGAAAGTCAAGCTGTAGATTTCTACGACAATTATAATCCCAATGTAAGAGCAATTACACTTGGAAACTTTTGTGAATTAAGCACGAAAAGCACGCCACAAAATGAAATCTTAGACTTAAATAGTTATCAAACTATTTTGTGTCACGAAATATCACATCTCTATACTACCAGTGTTTTTCTGGATAAATACATTGGGAATATAAATGATTTCAAGCCCTTATTTGACAAGAAAATAAGTGAAGCTCAGTTGAAAGATCAGGTTGACCACTATATTATATTCCCGCTTCAGGGGATCTTTATGAAGAAGCTTTATAATAATATGGAAATGGATGATATTTTTAGAAATAAAGTTAAAGATGTTAGAAGAGATATTTACCTGCATCTCTCAAAATATGACCCCAAAGGCACAATGTCCTTTGAAAAGTATTATAAAGAATGTATTGAGTTAATAAGAGATTCTGCGAAAGAAAAGAATATTAGCAATATGGTGTTGAGTAAATAACCTAATAATAACAAACCCCAAATACCTAAACTAGTGATCATGAAACAAATCAAACAAATGAGAAATGTCCTGTTCTTATTCTGTGCAGGCCTTGTTTTGTTAGCCACATCGTGCGCTAAGGAGAATCACCAATTGATCTCGGTGAGCGATATTCATTTTAATCCTTTTCAGGATTCTTTAATCGTGGCACAATTAGCAAAGCATCCGTCCAAAGATTGGGATGGCATATTTGCACAAATGAAAAACAAGAATCTGCCTGAGTATAATGAGGAGTGTAATCCGATTCTTTTTGATTTACTCTTGCAAGCCATGAGTGAAAAAAAGGACGACGTATCGGCTGTTTTGTTTACGGGTGATATTCTGTGTCACGATTTCAACGATTTGTATGAGCAATATACAGGTTGTGAGGATAACAAATCTCGTGATGCTTTCATCTACAAAACAATGGCTTATGTATCGTCTAAAATGAAGCACAGCTTGGGGCAGATTCCTATCTATTTTGCTTTGGGTAATAATGATTCTTACCGTGGGGATTATGCTTTAGAAGATGAAGGTGAATTTCTCAAGAGTACTTGTGATCTATTCTTCCATAATTTTATCCATAGAAAGGGAAGAGGAGATGAATACCCACAATTCCGCCATCCTTATGCCGATCATGGTTATTATAGTGTAGAGAATCCTATTATAGACAAAGGACGAATTATTGGTTTAAACACGAATTTCTTTTCGACCAACAATAGTGATTCGATTTGGGAGGAGAGCCCGGCAGCTGTTGAGCTAGACTGGCTAGAGAATCAATTCAAAACAGCAGAAGCCAATGATGAAAAGTTATGGTTGCTATTGCATATCCCGCCAGGAGTGAATGTGTATAGTACCGAGCACTGCAGCAAGGCTGATGATCTTCAGGTTTATTTGCAATGGAAAGCGCCTTACAACAAGCGTTATCTTTCTTTGGTTAAACGCTACCATAAGAATATCACGGCATCTTTTGCTGGTCATACCCATATGGATGATTTCAGACTGATTTACGATAAAGAATCCGACAAGAAAGAAGCCTTGGACTTTATTCATATCACACCATCGGTATCGCCCGTATTTGGAAACAATCCAGTTTTCCAAGTTTTGAGTATAGATAAAGAAACAGGCAATTTAAGCGAGGCTCTAACTTACCATGTTGATTTAAAGGAAGCACAGTCAAACTTTGAGGAAGAATATAGCTACACTAAAACTTACCATCGAGCTCCCAACGTTTCAGGACTCAGTCGTGTTTACCCAAAGTTGTTGCGCAATACCAATTGGCGTAATACCTATATCAACTATTACCCAAGCAGCTCAAAAGCAACAAGTATTGAAAAAGACTGGGAATGGTATTGGGTCGGAATTGGCAATTTGAACGCCGAGGATTATAAGGTGGCTTATAAGGGTTTGCAAGAGGAGGAATAGTGATTATTGGATAAAGCAATGATATTGTGATGTATATTAAAATTGAGAATTAAAAAATAAACAGATATGTCTAAAAGAACCAAACTGATAATTGCCATTTTATTAATGGGTACAGCCATTGTCTTGGATGTTTTAAAGGGGATGGATTATGAGATATTAAACGAAGAATCTGCCAGGTTGATTACAGGAGCTTTGTTTGGTGCAGGGATAAGCATATTAGTTATAGTTTTTATGAATAATAAGAAGCAAAAAGAGATGAGTTAGAACTAATTCTTAAGAGTTGAAGTTTATTTAATAAATTTTGAAAAAATTACAGTATTGAAGAAACAAATGAAATCAATAGTGAACATGAGTTTAATTAGAGATACAGTATAATGAAACTATATAGATTGCCGAAATTACTTTTTGTGATTAGCCTAGTAATAAGCATATTACCTGCTTGTGATGATGAGAAGTGTGGTGAATGTTTTACGCCTCCTAACATCTTTATATTCGACTTAGTTGATCAAACAACTAATGAGAACGTTTTTACAAGCGGACGTTTTACATCTGGAGATATTGAAATTTTAGATGCTTCAGATAAACAGGTTGAATTTTCGTTCATAGAAGAAAATGATGTGAATTTGATTCAAATACATACGGTTGGTTGGAAAACTGAGATTGTGAATTACAGAATAAATATTGGGACTAAAAATGTATTTGACTTGTATGTGGATGCCGAAAGGCTGAGCGAGGATTGCTGTTCTTTTACCAAATATAAAGAAATAGAGATTAGTAATACTGACTATACTCTCGATACAAAATCTGATATTTATACAATTGTTGTAGAGTAAGTTTGGATTAGATTCTCAGTTAAATCTAATAGTTGCAAATTAATGTTTCATGTATATCTAAGATAATTATTCAATTAATAGAGAGTAATTGTCTTATGTTTTGTCTTTATGTCTGATTCAGATATTTTATTAACTTTGATTGAGAGCCTAAATTTTGGATATTGTGAAGTTGCTATTTATGAGTAGGTAAAGATTGTTTGTTGAGGTTGAATTTATTTTAAACACGAGACTATGAGACGATTTTATAAGCTTATTATATTCTCTTGCTTTTTGATTTTGTCGTATTCTGGTTACGGTCAAAAAGATATTTTATTTAATGAGAGAGTCAAAGGGCAGGTGTTGGATACAATTGAATTTTTTGCAAATAGTGTTGTTATACATACATTGTGGTTAAACGATACAATTCAAGTCGATGTGCAAAATAAGACTCTCAAGTTTGATTCAAAAAAAGGAGATCAAGATAAGAAGCAATTCCTAAACTTAAGCGAGCGAAAGAGATATATTGACAATTTAAAAACACAAGGACAAAATTGCTACTCTTACGCTCTGGAACGATACCTTGCCGGAAATGGTATGGGGCAGCAAACGGTTTTTAATAGGCGAAGCCTTATTAGTATCGAAACCTTCAATCAAATTATCAAACATTATTTTAAAGAAGTAAAATCATTTAATGCCCTTGCCAAGCAAAACTTTAAATTGAAAATCCCTAATAATTCTTTGATCACCTTTTCAAACCAAGCAAAAAAAATAATTCACGGAGTCTACTACAAAAACGAACGTTTTTACACCAAATCCATGGGAAATCATGCTTCTGAATTTACCAAGTTAGAAACATACATTAAAGAGCATTATCGGGAATGTCACATGATAAAAATCTATCAGTTCGATGAAAGTAGAATCAATTTGGCTAAACTTAATTAGATCGAATGTAGAAAGTATACTTAGCGAAGGCTCTAGGTTTCGCTATATTTTTTTTCATCTGGTTATGAGTTCTGTGTAATGTTAATTTTGAAGAAATATTATTTGTAATATTTTTTTGATATTAAACCGTTTATCCTTTGGTGTGCTAATTTATTTCAATTCTTATTAATATATGATTGTTTCTCTATTGGGTTGATTATTTGTGGTATCGCTTGTTTTATTATTCTGAAAAGATTTAGATTTAATATAAAATCGAAAGATGATTTTTCATAATCTGTGATTTTATGGAAATAAAGATTATTTTTGAATTGCTAGTTCATAAATACTTATGTGAAGTTAATAAATGTTAAATTAGTTTAACAAAAATATACGAACAGTAACCCAATTACTGTTATTTCATGAATTTTGATGATCTAGTTAATTAATTAGCCGCCCTCTTGTCTAGTCAACGAGAGGGCTTTTTAGTATATTTGGTAATCCTAATCTGATCTAAAAATATGAGACAATTTATCCTTTTTATAGCCTTATTACTAAGCTTTCCAAGCTTGGCTCAGACAAGTGATTCTACTTTATTTACAAAATGGGAAGGTGCCTTGAAAACGCAAGGGATAAATTTAAAATTGGTTTTTAATCTCTCGAGAGAGTCTTGTTTGCTTGATGTTCCAATTCAGGCCGTTAAGGATTACCCATCATCATCCTATGAGATTAAGGACGATAGTATTCTTATAAGTTTTGAGGGAATTCTATCTGCAAAGTTTCATGGTAAGATTAAAGAAAATAATCTTATTGAAGGGAAATGGCTCCAGGTTGGTTTGACATTTCCTCTAAGCCTTAAAAAATCAGAAGAAAGACACCGACCTCAGAATAATAAGCAAAAGGTCACTTATAAACAAGAAGAAGTTTCTTATACTAATAAGAACAATAGTATTCAATTGGGAGGAACACTTACTCTTCCTGAAGAGGGAGGTAAACATGCTGTGGCAATTCTCATCACAGGAAGTGGTCAACAAGACAGAGATGAAACTCTATTTGGGCATAAACCTTTTGCTGTAATTGCCGATTACCTAACAAGAAAAGGTATTGCTGTTTTAAGAGTAGATGATAGAGGTGTAGGTGCTAGTACAGGAAAGGAAAGTTTGAAAACTGCAACTTCCTATGATTTTGCGATGGATGTTGAGGCAGGAATCAAATACTTGAAAAGTAGATCGGATATAGATCAGGCTAGTATTGGTTTGATTGGGCATAGTGAAGGTGGAATGATTGCTTCCATACTTGGGGCTGAGCGTGATGATTTGGCTTTTATTGTATCAATGGCGGGATTGGGGGTTGCAGGAAAACGGCTAGCCAGTTCACAAATTAAAATGGCATTGTCTCATATTTTGCCATCACAATCAGTTGATAGTATTGTTGCCTTTGATAAAAGAGCAATGGATATAATCATTAATCAGAAGAATGATAGACTGGCAGAGGTGAGTATTAGTCAGGCATTGGTAGGGCAGTGGGTAGAAGGCCAGGATGATGATGTTAGAAAATACTTTGGAATGAAAAAAGTTGATGGCTTTTCAACAATAAATACCAAAGTTGCCATGCAACGTTATAAGAGATTAATGGTGCCATGGTTTCGATACTTTTTAAACTATAATCCTAAGCATTATCTGCCAAAGATAAAAGCGCCATATTTTGCTATTAATGGGGAAAAGGATACGCAAGTTTTATCAGATATGAACTTGACAGGTTTTCGTCGCATATTTGCTGCTTCTGGAAAGAATAATTATAAAGTTAAAAGCTATCCTAATTTGAATCACTTCTTTCAGCATTGCAAAACTGGCTATATTGATGAGGTAGAGGATATCGAAGAAACTTTTTCGGAGGAGGTACTGAATGATATCAGCATTTGGATTAAGGAGCAGCTAAAGAAATAATTAAAAGTCCAAATAACACAATAATAAGATGAAAGATAATAAACGTGGTTTTTATGGACTTCTAATTACGATTATAGTTTTGCCTTAGCCATATTGACAGGGTATTTCATAAATATCTTATTGGGATCAGTTGCTAATAGTTTAGCAACTTTTTTTACGATGACTTCATTAGCCTGCTTGGCTATTTATATTTATCGGGATAAAATGGATTTCTCAATTGTCTTACCTCAAAAGAAAACAATAAGTCGTCCAATACGTTTCACCATTTTAATTAGCCTTGGTGTAAATATTGCTTTAGCTATTATGACTGTAATCGTAGGTGGAGAAGTGGAACCACATCCCGTTGTTAATGATTTAACCCCTTGGCAAGCCGTGTTTTTTGTTGTTATAGGTGCACCTATTTCGGAAGAGCTTTTATTTAGAGGCTTTTTATTGAACTTTTTAAAACCGTTTACAACAGCTAGTTTCTTGATTTTTAAAAGAAGAATTAGTTCAGCAATTCTAATTAGTGCATTTGTTTTTAGTTTAGCACACTTAGTTCTTATTTCAGCTGGTGTTGGAGTAGCATTTACCTTTAGAATACTTGTTTTTACATTTATTCTAGGCATAATCGCTGGTTATTATCAGGAGAAATACAAGAATACCGCTTATGCCATACTTGTTCATATGTCGGCAAATTCATTAATTATCCTCGCTCTTCTATCAAAATTACATTAGATTTGGTAATAAGAAAAGGGTTAATAAACTGAAACCTTCATACTAGATATTAATATCTTTTTGACTGCTTTAATATAGAATAAGATATTGTTGTCTTAATATATTGACATTGCATTGTGAAATCCCTAACTTGCTGTTTATTCACTAAAATGGAGGAGAAAGACGAGCGAATCATTGTACGAGAGATTGGGTGGAACAGGAGGGATTACAAAGATTGCTAATGATGCGGTTGATTTGCATTTTGTCAATAAACATGTTGCTACCCGATTTGAAAACATGAAAATGACTGTTGAACAATTGAAAAATGGAGCAGCTACTTTTTTTATAATGGGTACCGGAGGTCCTTCAGTGTATAAAGGAAAGGATATGCTTGCTGCCCATAAAGGAATGAATGCAAGTGATACAGAGTTTGTAGAAGTGATTTCTGATGTTATGAAAGCATTGGATAAAAATAATATCGGGCAACGAGAAAAGGAGGAGGTGCTATTTGTTCTTTTTGGTATGAGAAAGGATATTGTAGCTGTTTAGAAAACATAAATACAGGAAATCCCAAATCGTAATGGTTTGGGATTTTTCTTTTTATAGATTTGGGATTAAATGTTTAATTTGTTTCAAAAGGTCTATATTTATTAAAAAAAATGATCTATATGAGAACTCTAGTGACATTATTAATCATCTTTTCAAGTATAAGTATGAAAGCTCAAACGAATATAGAATCCTTACAGAAGGAGATAGACGAAACGGTGTGGGCACAATTTAAAACCGCTTTTGAAACCATCGACTCGGAAGCTCTAAACTCCGTTTATGCAGATGAAGTTTTGCGAGTTACTCCCAGTGATATTGATACTCAAAACTCTTTTAAAATAAAAAATACAGAACGGTTTAAGCTTTTAAAAGAGAAAGGAGCTGCAATTCGACTTGATTTTTGGTTTGAAAGCAGACATACTAATTCTGACACATCCTATGAAGTAGGCTTTTTTAAGATAACAACACGTATTGATGAAGAAACTTCTTCTCATTACGGGCAGTTTCATATTGTTCTTAAAAAGATTAATAGCGTTTGGAAAATAACTCAGGATTGGGATACAACACATATTAATGGGCACGAGATAGGGCAGAAGGAATTTGAAAGGAATGGACAGAATAAAATCTATTGAAAAGGGGCTTTGTTAATTACGAGTTGTGAATGATGCTATAACATTTTGTTGTTAAATTGATTACGAATAACGTTTAGATATAAAAAAAACCATTTCAACAATTAAGTTGAAATGGCCTTTTGAAAATATTATAATGCTTTGTTTCCTAGAATATGCCCGGGATGCCTGGTAATTGACCAACTAAGGCTAGTGACACCACACAAACAATAAACATGGCACCTGGAATAATCAATTTCTCTTTTAGAGATAATTCCTTAGCACGCTCACGATCTCCAATTAAGCCCATATTATCAAGAAGCATCGTAAATGCCCATCCGAATACTGGGTTAACAAAAGCACATGCAAAAATACATGTTCCTGCACTTAGAGAATCCTTGTGCTTGTGAACCATCTGCATACCTGCCTCAAGTAATGGTAAGAATACACCTACAATTAGAGCTATACGTAATACTGGTTCCCACATTGCTAAATCCATAGGGTAACCCAATACAGCAGCTAATACACAAAGGATAGCTGTAAGAATAGCACCACCTGGAATAGGACGTTTAGCAATTGCTGCAGGAATCATATATGTTCCCCAGGATGAAGCAATATTACCACCGCCTAATGCAACACCAATAACCTGACGAATAGAAGCAACAGTCATTGTATCATCAACATCCATAAGAACGCTCTTTGCTTTCTTTGGGTAGTTTAATTCTTGGAAAACACGGTGTCCTAAATAATCAGGAGACCACATTGCTACAGCTAGAATAGCAAAAGGAATAACAGCAACAAAATGACCTATATTAGGCAAGCCAAGTTTCCATCCTGTATCTTCGCCCCACCACCACATTGGGTTAAAATGAGGAAGGCCAGGCTCTGTAGTAAAAGCAAAGTCGGCACCCATTGTAAAGGCAACAATACCTGCAATTGCCGAACAAAGAGGAATAGCTAACCAACGTTTATTAACACGAGCCAAATAAGCATAGATAAGAATTGTAATACCAATAATGGCAAAGGATAAGGCATTGATACCGGTTCCTGATGACCAAATTTCTAGTTTGCTAATTTGACTGATTAGTCCAACTGCACCTAAGTAAATTAATAGACCACCACGAACACCGACACCAGTTAAGGTCATTAGCTTGGATCCACCTTTAGTGATACTTAGTGCTAGTCCGAATACACCAATTAAAATACCCAAAGCAAGAGGGTGACCACCGGCGGCGGCAATAATAGGAATAAGTGGAATCATGGGACCGTGAGTTCCAGCTAAGTTTGCAGTAGGGTTAAGAATTGCGGAAAATAGTAGTACAAAAATACCACCGGCAATTAAAAGTTCATAACGAACGTTTTCTGCAACAAATTCAGGAGAAAGCCCGAATTGTACCGCAAATACGGCAACCATTGCAGTCACCATTACAACTTTACCAATTGTTGCTGCAAGAGCAGGAACTAAATCTTCTAATTCAACGTTGAAATCTCTGAATGGCAAGTGGATTCTCCATCGTCTGAATTTCATGATTTCCAGCTCGTGGTTAAGATACTCTTCACGGCTCTCAAACTCACTCGCTTTTTTGCGTTTTTGTTTGTAGGATTGCTGATTTTCCTTCATCTTGTTTTCTGTTAAGTTAGTTGCCTATAGGTCTGTTTCGCAGTTTTTTAGCTGATTCACATCAGTGAGATCATCCTAATAGGTAAATTTATTAGCGCGGTAAAACTACTAAATCTGTATGATTGTTCAAATGAAAACCATCAGTCCAAGGCTTGGAAGAATGATTAAGTAAAATAAAAACCTTTGGGAGTTTGTTAAAAAAAGTTTTAAGTTCAGTCTTTTTGTTAAAAAAATAAGAATTTGATATGATTGTGAATCTTATTTTTAATCCTATTATTTAAAATTAAAAGATTGACTTATAATTCGTAATGGAAATGAAAGATGTCTTTATTTGTGATCTCTAGAGGGTTGAGGAGTTAGAATTATAACTATCCGGTGTGCTAAAGAATGTTGTTTTTAGATTGAGAGAAATTTGACCTATTTTAAATGACATATGTTAGTATCTGTTATTATGTATTGTGAAGAAATGCAGATTGAAATCAATACAAATAAGCCTTACTAAATTTTATAAATATCAATGCTTCACTAAAGACTTCTATAAGTTCTTAAAGTATGATGCAGTTATTTATGAGAATACATACTTGGTGAATTATTGACATTTAGGACACAGCTAGATATTCAATACAAAAAACAAATCCTCCAAGTACATTCAACAGAAACGAAATAATATTATAGTTATTTGTTTTCATTAACTAAAAGTAAATCATTTAGAATATGAGATCTATCTTCTAAGAATTTTTTCTGCACCAATTTGTTATTCTTAAATTTAAATGCAAAAATTATATGCCTGTCTCCACTAAGTAAGTTTACATCATGATCATAATAACAAATTATTTCTGCATCATTATATAATACCGTACAATAGGGTTTTCCAAGCTTATTGATTAAATCTTCTTTACATGTTTCCTGAAAGTTAATAAACCCATATTTTTCAGGTGTAAATGTTTTATTGCTGCTACCACAACTTCCGCTAATTATTAATATCAAAATTAATACCTTAGTAAATAGGTTTTTCTTCAAGTTCATATGTTAATATTTAGGTCGTTAGCAATCTATTTTAAATATAAAATAATAAAAATTATAATCCTCTCTGTTGTTTATTCCGATCGAATTTAATTAAACTCTTTGTTCGTTTAATCTTTTTACCAGAAGCAAAAGAATATTTAACTTTAAACCAAACAGGCAATACAGAAAATATAATATTCTCTTTGAAATTCATACTAAAGTCCGGACTGCTAGACTTATATCCCTGACTATTAAACGCTTTCTTAAATGGTATAGCACAGGTTAATCCAATCTTAAATTTTTTTAATACAGATTTATCAAGTGAAATTAAATACAATGGATCTTCAAAATATTTACTTTGAATTTTAGCAATTGAACTGTTGTACTTCAGCATAGCAGATAAAGTGAGATCGTGTTTAAATGAAGCTGCTACCGAAAATCCGGATTCAAAAGCGAAGCTATTTTTATTTTCTAAACCAATATTTTGTGCTAATTTGTTTGTATAGGTTTTGATCTTAAATCCTTTTATTACCGGATTGAATGTTACATTTTTATGAAGCTTTAAACTGCCTAGTAATTTTATTCCATAATATTTAATCTTACCCAGATTTTCTGTTGATATATCAAAAAAATGTAAATCGTTTAATACAATTGTGTTTTCAATAACATTGCTTGATCGTTTATAAAAAGTTCCAATAGAAATAAAATTATTATTCAAAGAAACAGAATAATCTAATGCAAATTCCTGATGGATAGCTGGCTGTAAAAGTAAATTACCTCTTCGTCTTGTATATGGATCAACAGGATTTATATTAGGATTCAGATCATAAACACCTGGTCTCTGAATAGATTTTTTATAGTGAAATTTTAAACTGCTCTTTTTAGATATATCATACTTTAGGTTTATGTTTGGTAAACATGAAAATATTTCATCATTAATGGACTCTCCGGATTCTAAATCCTCATACTCAACTCGCATTCCTCCGCTTATATGAAAACTATTTTTAGAATAAGACAAGGAAGCATAAGTGGACGAAATATTTTTTCTGTAACTAAATGATATTAATCCTTTATCTCCCAGAATGTTTAATCTATTACTTAGGCCTATTTTAAAGCTAAAACCTGATTTTAAAGGAATATTAAAATCAAGTTGGGCATGATAATCATGGATGGTCGGTTTTAGAATATGATTTAAAGTTTGATCACTGTTAAAATCAGAAAGGATAATACGATTTTCAACATTAAGACTGAAATAATTTATATAGAAGGTCATTTCTTTTGCACGCTTATTAAACTGATGCTTATAATAAACAGAAGCCAACATTGAAAGGTTCTTATCCTTATCTTCTTTACTTGATTCCCAAGAACGATTAGGTGAAATTCCTGTTTTTTCTTTTATTTTCACCAAACCATCATGTTCATTGGAATATGGGTTTATAAAGGAGTAAAAACCCAATTGGGTTCTATCATTAAGGATATAATCGAAGCCGAAATTAAACTTGTGTGACCAATTTCGTTGTTTTACAAATTGTGTTTTTAATATCTCTTTTCGATGATTTGGGATCTTGATATTTTTATCATTGTGAGATTCAATATCAAAAGAACTAAATTCTCCATTATATGATGAATAAAAATTTAATTTGTTGTAAATGTAATTAAAGCTTGCACTTGGGAAAGAATAAACTTCATTTGATCTAATAGGTATTTCAGCATAAACATGGCCGCTTAAACCATTATTTTTCTCTTTTTTCAGAATAATATTAAGTACTCCTGATATATCAGAACTGTGTTTACCACTAGTATTGTTGCTTATTTCGATTTTATCAATGAGATTTGAATTTAGCTGATTGAGAAAATCAGAACCACGTTCTATTCCATTAACTTGAATTAATACATTTTTACTGCCTTCAAATGATATATTATGGAACAAATCAACCTGAACCCCGGGGACAAATTTTATCATATCAATTCCCGTATTAGAGGCTTTTTGCATTTTTTTATTTACAAAGTAAGTGGTGTGGTCTAATGTCTGTTTTGTCTTAACTCGTTCTTTTCTAACCACTGCTTCATTTAATTCTGTGACTTTAGGGTGTAATATTATTTTCCCTAGATCAATGGATTTATACGCCTGAATATCAATAGGTGTTTTTGCAGATAAGTAACCAATAAAACTGACTGATATGATATAACGACCTAATTTGTTGTTTGCAATTTCAAAATTACCGTTTTCATTAGAAACAGTTCCTTCAATAACAGAAGAGTCAACATTATTTATCATTGCAACAGTGGCATAACTTATTGGTTGATCGTTTTCATCTATTATTGAGCCTGTAATTTTATATTTTACTTGAGCATTTGCTATACTAAACTGCATTAGTAGCGCAGTTAGAATGGATATCAAACTGAATTCAACCTTCCCTATAAACTTCATTTTTGTATCATTTAAATTGTTTAGACGATACAAATAGAATAAAGGCTTTTTAGGTATTCAAACTCTTGGGATACATCTACTAAAATTGGTATGTATGGTAATACAGATTACTCTTTTTGTTATAGAAAACAAAAAAATGTGATGAATAGAAAGCTTCTAAACGGAGCGTTTCATAAATAATATGTCGAATGCTTTTACATTACTTCTTGAAACAGGAATTTTATTTTCACAATTTGACATACTTAAAACATATCCCAATGCATTCCCTTTTTTTGTAAGGACCTTATTCATGTTTACAATATAAGCCCTATGACATTTGAAGAAGTTAGGATAATTGACAAATTGAGTTTCAATATTAGAAATCGAATTACGAATGGAGATTTTCTTGACTTTATTATTTTTATAAAGATAAAAAATACAATAATTTCCTTCCGAAGTCACAAAAAGAAATTCATTTAAGAGAAAGCTTAAATTCTCCTTTTTTAAACTTGAATTTATATTTATTGAAGTATTTATTTCGCCACTTTGTTTGCATTGGAACTCATCTAAATTATTGCTTTTTAAAGAATATTTATAGTTTAATATGGTGAAAAAAGCAAAGGGAATAATCCCTACTAAAAAGGCATTTTCGCATGAACCGACAAAAGTGAACAGATTCCAACGTGTTTCTATACTTGGAGCTTCTATTATAAATGCAGATAAAAAAGACGAAATACCCATTACTTGAAGAATAATGTAGATAAAGATCAATTCTTTTAAGATGGACCAATCTTTTTTACTGTTGAAAAATTCAAATCGTTTTAATAAAATGATAATAAAATAGACTTGAATAGAAGCTGGCAAAATATAAGAAAGCATGGTTAGCTCATAGTTAAGTAGATAGCTTTCATGTGTAAATAATGGTTTATATAATAAAGTAAAAACATAACAAAATACAAATAAAATGAATGTACCAACGGCAGGTTTTTGGATGATATAGTTCTGAGGGTATTTTGCTTTTAAATTAAGTTTAATCATTAATAATGTATCTCCTTTATTTTAAATAATTATATTCTAATACTATATCTTTCAGATTAATGGTACTAATTGCGTGTTAGGCACTGCTGAATATTTTGGTTTGTTTTCAAGATTCCAACTATCAACTGCTCATACAGGTTTATTTCAAATGTTTTGCAAAAAAGCCCATCATTGTTTTATATGATTCGATTTTGTTTTCTTCATGTTTAAAACCATGACCTTCATTATATTTTACCATATAAGGAACATCATACCCTCTTTTCCTTAAGTTTCTAACTATTTGATCAGCCTCATTGATATTCACTCTTGGGTCATTAGCACCCTGTATCACAAAAATTGGCTTTGTAATTTTATCAACATTTAATGCAGGTGATACTTCTTCCATAATTTTTTTCTCTTCTTCAATTTCAGGATTGTACCAACGTTCACACCATAGGTCTATATAGGGCTTCCAATAAGAAGGCATAGAATTAAGAAGCGTGAATAAATTTGAAGGACCTACATTATCAACCCCACAAACATATAGATTGGGTGTTTTAACTAAGCTACCTAAGGTTGCTAAGCCACCATAGCTACCACCATAAATAGCAATTTTATTTTCATTTATCCAGCCTTGATTTTTTATATAAGCAACAGCATCTTCTAAATCATCTAGCATTTTTCTGCCAACCTGTTTGTATCCCGCACGTTCAAATGCCTTACCATAACCACCGGAACCTCTAAAATTTACTCGAAGTGTGGCATAACCTCTGCTTGCAAAAAGTTGATCCGACCTACGGAATCCCCAGCTATCCCTACTACCATGTGGGCCACCATGTACACGCACGATTAGAGGCACCTTTATGCCATCTTTGACTCCCTCCGGAAGGGTAACATAGCCATGAATTGTTAATCCATCTCTACTCTGAAATTGGATTGGCTTCATTTCGGCCATGTCTTCTTCTTTCAATTGAGGCATTAAATCAAAAATCTTTTTGAAAGAATCATTTTTAGTATTGTACAAATAATAAATTCCATAAAGTTTATCACTTGTGACCTTAATCAAGTATTTGTCTTCCTCGTCAGTAGTATTGGAGATGTAAAATTGTTTATCTTTAAAATGCTTTTCAAATTTGGCATGAAGATGCTTATAGCTATCACTTACAGGAATTACCTTGTTCTTTATTCCTTTATAGGAATAGTAATCCATTTCATATGCCCTTTTTACTGAAAAAGACAATTCTTCGATATCATAAGTAGGGTTACTATATAGTTTCTTTATTATTTTTTTTTCTTTTAAATCATAAAGAAGTATCTCTTCTGTATCACTATCCAAGTTTGATATAACAAAAGCATCGTGTTTGTAATCTGTTGAGTAATCAAATTCAGCGATAAAGAAAGTCTCTTTCCAATTGTGTTTTTTCACTTTCTTGAACCGTGTTTTTTCCGATGTTCGGTAGTAGAGAACAGTATATTTTTCGTTTTCCAGCTTAGAAAAACCCCTTAAATTTCCGTCCTTATCAAAAACATAATAGCTAATCGGAGAATCAACATCTTTATTCTCAAACAATTTATGTATTTCTCCTGTGACGATATTGATTTTGTAGGGCTCAAATATCTGAGGATTATCCTTATTCATGCTAATAATCATTAAATCGGGTTGTTCTTTCAAACGTTCTTCAATATTGACCTGAACATTTTCAAATGGAGTTAAGGATTTGGGATTAGAACCATCTATATCAACAGCAAATAATTGATAATTCTCATCTCCTCCTTTGTCATGTGTGTAAATTAATCTACTGTCGTTTGCCCAAGAATATTCTCTAATAACATCTTCACCCTCTTCAATTGCCCTGATAACTTTATTAGTTTCTGTATCCTTAATATAAATATGCTTTTTCCCCTGCATATCTTTTTCTCTGTAGGATAAGTACTTGCCATCAGGTGACAATTTAAATGATGATTGTTTGGGTTTAGTAAAATAATCTTCTACTGAATACTTGTAATTACCCTTTTCAAGATCAGCTATTTTAGCAAGCTCTTCTGTTGTTGAGGGAAGAGTAGTATCTCCTGGTAAGTTTTCAGAATTTGTTTGCGCAAAAATATTAGCAAAGACTAATATTAGAACAAATGTGAGGGAAATTTTTTTCATGTTTTTTTACTCCGTTTGTTGTTTAATTTATTGTTCCAACTACGATTATTTCAGGTTTTAAAATCAGATAAAATATGGATTATTATGATTTTGTTTTTTTATGAGAAACACATTTGTATTGCTTAATCTCAGCTATTCATCTTGGTCTTAGTTTTTCAATAATCTCTGTACTTATCCAATATTTAGCTCTTTTGTCACCACGACGCGAACTAAAAAAAAGATATTTGCCATCGGGAGATATCGTTGAGCCTAATGCTCCGTAAATTGAAGTAACTTCTTCGCCTAATGGTACTGCTTTTGTCCACTCGTTTTCTTTAATTTGAAAAGAGACATATATCATATATTTATTATCGTCTTCAGGTCTTCTAGAATTAAAAAGAATATAACTCTCATCATAAGCAATAAAACAATCGGTTTCCATGTATTCGGTATTTATATTTGGACCTAGATTCCTAACATTGACAAATTTACCATCGATATATTCTGCTTTATACAAATCATTATCGCCGTATCCACCTGGCTTAGTTGATCGAAAAAACAAATTGTTTTTCAGGGAAAGGGATGCATGAATTTCATCTCCATCTATTGAATTTACATCTCCTTCTACAAATTTTGGTTGAGACCATCCATTACTTGTTTTTTCGAGGTAATAAATATCCATGTTTTCTTTTTCAGGATCAGGACGATCGCTTGCAAAGAAAAGCTTTTTTCCATCGGGAGAGATTGTTATATCAACATCAGAAAAGGTGCCTGAAAAAAATGCTGTTTCAGGAGTACTCCAAACATTATTAATACATTTCATATATTTAATTTCATAATAATATGGATTTTCTTCTGTTCCTTTGTTATAAGAAAAAAAGAGTTCCTTTCCATCAGGTGAAAATGAAAAGTTAAACGATTTCATATCCCCGGTCAACTGACCTGAATCAAACTCTTTTGCAATTAATCCAGGAGGTTCTTTACCAAGATATTGACCTTTAAATATTGAACAAATAGAATCTTGACTTGTTTCAACCTGTGAATATCCGACTATTTGGACTAATAATATTGTCAAAAAAGTTATTAAAACTACTCTCATTTTCTTAATATGGTTAGTAACGAGTGGCTAAGTCGCAATACGACTTATACTACTTATCTGTCGTTTATTATAAGTTGTTGTCATTCTTCCCCTCATCCGTAATAATTAGATCTAATGGACTATTTATTTTTGCAAGAGATTTTTTACTTACATAGGAGTAAAGCTTTGTTGCTTTCCTTTCCTCAGGCTTATCATGCTATACTAAAATCAAATTTATGAAAATAATAGTATCGACAATATAAAATAGAAATGTAAAATCAATAACTCCAGTAGAATAGAATATATCCAGATTGTAAATACTTAAAGTGGGCCTGCAGACTATCACAATGTATGTTTATACATCACTTGACATGCGTTAGGGGAGAGGCTTTATTTTTAATGGTAAATTGTATGAGTTGCGACAAATTCTTGTAAAACAAAACGTTATGATAGGGCTGCAAGCTTTTATATTACACTATTAACTGCCATCACTTATACTAAATTGTTATAAACAGATGCACTGCAATTAATCTATAATCGAAACTAGTTGTGTACATATCTAATGAATACTTATATAAATATAATGATTGATAGGTTGTGTCAAAATACTAAAGTCTTTGTTATTTATAAATAAGGATGGAAGAGAATGTTACGAGGGTTTAATATTATTATTCCATGGATGAATGATTCATTCAAAGCAA
>NZ_JAKJSD010000070.1 GCF_029029505.1 Ancylomarina sp. DW003
GCAATAACCATTAAGGATGAACCTGCTTTAGTGAATTTACCCAAGTCAGTCATAGCTAATGGCCACAGAGCCGGCCACATTAATGAACAACCTAAGGCCATAAAGGCTATAAAATAGATCGATAAGTCTGCGGGTGAAAAAACAACCATCAATGATCCAAACAAAGCTGTAATTGCACAAATTTTTAATGCTGTTGCCTGACTTAAATATTTAGGGATTAGC
>NZ_JAKJSD010000008.1 GCF_029029505.1 Ancylomarina sp. DW003
AGATATACAAAATAAGGGCAACACTAAATGTTGCCCTTATTTTTTACAATGTGTGTTAATAGTCCTTTATCTCAGTTTCTCCGCGTAAAATCATTTGTCCATAATAGGATAATGCTCCTAGAACTTCAGCGCCTGGCATAACATAAACCGGGGCAATTATCTCTACTCTGTTTCGAATTTCTCTAACGAAAGTATCATCCTTAGCTAAGCCTCCGGTAATGACAATACCATCTACCGGCTCGCCATCGAAACAAACATATAAGGAAGAAATAAATTTTGAAACCTGATAGGCCATAGCTGATAAAACTTCTGCAGCCTTTTTATCTCCCGCATCTCTCATTTGACAAACATCAAAAGCAGAGTGTGTATTAAAATAAGCAAACAAACCACCTTGCCCTGATTGCTTCTTCAACATTTCATCCTTCGTGTATTCACCAGAATAACACATTTTAATAACGTCGCCCATTGGCAAAGATCCACTACGAATCGGAGAAAATGGTCCATCACCATCATAAGCTTGGTTCGCATCAATCACACGGCCTTTTTTATGAGCACCAATACTAATACCACCACCCAAATGGGCAACGATTAAATTCATATTCTCATACTCTGAGTATTTTATTTTAGCATACTTTCTTGCCGATATCTTTTGATTTAAGGCATGAAAAATTGAACGACGCTTGAACTCTGGTCTGCCGGTAAAGCGAGCAATATCCTGAAATTCATCTACAACAACAGGATCGGCAATATAAGCTTGAGCTCCATCAATAGCTTTAGCAATTCCATTTGCTAATAAACCACCCAGATTAACAACATCTTCTCCAAATTCTGAACAGCGAAGATCCTGAATCATTTTCTCATTGACCTTATAAACACCAGACTTTACAGGTTTAATTAATCCCCCACGCCCAATAACAACTTTTATATGCTTTATTTCAATATCATTTTCTTCCAATTCTTTTAGAATCACAGATGTTCTATTCGCAGCTTGATCATTAAATAAAGGGTAATCGCCTTCTTTCAAATCATGATGATTAATTTTTTTGAAAAATAAAGTCGAATTTCCCTGATAAACAGCTACTCTTGTAAAATACATTCGTGGATTAAGTGCTAATACTAGATCTCTCATATTATTCGTGTTTATTGTTCCTAATTTGGTTAATAGTTGTATTTCCTGCTTCAAATTTTAACATCCAATGTATCGAGAAATGACTAAACGTTGTATTTCTGAAGTTCCTTCTCCAATCTGTAACAAACGTTGATCGCGATAGAAGCGTTCAATTGGGTATTCTTTCATAAGACCATACCCTCCGTGAATTTGTACACCCTCGTCAGCAACTTGCTTTGCAATTTCAGAGCAGTATAGTTTCGACATGGCAGATTCCTTTTCAAAAGGCTGACCATTATCTTTCAGCCAACAAGCTTTGTACAGTAAATTTCTGGCTAACTCTATCTTTGTTGCCATATCAGCCAACTTAAAGCTGTTTATTTGAAATTTCGAGATAGGTTTACCAAACTGCTTGCGCTCCTTAGCATATTCTAATGCCATTTCAAAAGCACCTTGTGCCAACCCTAAGCCCATTGCAGCAATTGATAGTCTTCCTGAATCCAAAGTCTTTAACATGATCTTAGATCCCATACCACGCTCCCCAAGTATATTTTTTTTAGGGACTCTGCAGTTATCAAAAAACATTTGAGAAGTATCTGAAGCTCTCCACATCAATTTACCATGCATCGCTTCACTTTTCCAGCCTTCAGTTCCCTTTTCAACTAATATACAAGTGAATTCCTTATCTCTTCCTTTTACTTCGGAAACAGCCTGAACTGTAACGCCTGACGTTTGAGCCGTAGATCCATTGGTGATAAATATTTTGGAGCCCTGAATTTCCCATTCCTCACCAATATCCTTTACAAAGGTTCTGGAACCCCTCGAGTCTGAACCAGCATCAGCTTCGGTTAACCCAAAAGCCCAAAGTTCTTTCCCCGAACAAAGGCCTGGTAGATATTTTAATTTCTGTTCTTCAGAGCCAAAATTATATATCGGACCAACTCCAAGCGAATTATGTGCAGCAAGTGTTGCTGCATGTGAACCATCAACTCGGGCAATTTCTTCAACAGCAATGATATAAGATAGATAATCACTATCGTGTCCGCCATACTTCTCTGGCAAATACATTCCAAAAAGTCCCATTTCTCCCATTTTTTCGGTTAATTCCGGAGAAAATTCTTCTTTTTCATCAAGTTCTGCAGCACGAGGCTTTATCTCTCTTTCAGCAAAATCACGCACTGCCTTTCGTATGATATGATGTTCTTCTTTCAAAAAAGGATCCATATGCTATATTCTTTACAGATTGATTATAAGTTAACCATAATTTTCAATACTTAACTTCAATCAAATCGATTTTTCATTCAACTTTTTCAATATTTCCCTCTAAACATCTTGAAGATAAGACTTTGGAATTGGGAAGGTTTGATTCAGTAATGCCGATGCCATTGTTTTACCCTGAGCATCTATCATCAACGACTTTGTTCCTCCACCATCCAGAGATTCTTCTAATAAAAAGTTCAGAGCCAGCAGGTTGTCCAACTCATATCGCTTTACTTTTCCCTTACAAATACCTGCAAACATGCTTTTAACGACATCAGAAGTCAATTTCACTTTTAAATAAGAATAAATCTTTTCAGAACGTGCCAAAACGCCAATATTAAATGTATCGCCTTTATCCCCTGAGCGTGCCATACAAACATCTCTCAAGGGCACTACGATCATTTCCATTTGAGAAAATTCATCTTCTTTCTCTGAAGAAATTTCTCCATTTACAGGTGTAAAATCAGATTCATTCCCTAAAATGGAGTCAATATCATAGGTTTCTTTAATCTCTCCAGCAGAATCTAAAACATGAACCGTTGTTTGTATCAGGCTTTTGGGTATTAAAGTCGGCCAATAAGTAATAACCTGTTGACTACGAGCTCTACCACCTGTTACAGCAACACCCGGAGGGCCACTCAAAATTAAGGGAGCAATACTTGTTGAGAAAGCCTTAATCTTTTCTAAATCATCATCGTAAACTGAGAAACGCAAAAGAATTTCATTAGGATCAATATCTTCTACCAAATCCTGATGACAAGCATTATAACCAATATATTCCGTATTGGTTTTCTTATAATCTGTATTTAATCTCTCCCAAAATATCTTTTCAAATTCACGAGCTTTATTCAAAACTCTTCCTCCCGAAATCACAATAGAACTAACAGCCTTATAGCCATCTTCGTATGCCATTGAAACTTTCAAAAAGTGTGTGGAAGGATGACCTTTCGCATTTTTAACTAAAACTCGGTTAGGAGCCACTTCTGTTAATTCCAATTGGCTAAAATCAGCAACCACATCTGGACTAATATAATGTTTAGGATCTCCCATTTCATAAACTAGCTGTTCACGTATGGTATCACAACTAATTAAACCACCCGTGTTTGCGTGCTTGTAAACTTCAAAGCTTCCATCCTTATTCATCTCAACAATTGGATAACCCATATTGTTCCATGACTTAACCTTCTGCCAATCTGTAAAATTACCACCACTGGCCTGCGCACCACATTCTATTATATGACCAGCTACCAAACCTGCAGCCAATTTATTCCAATCTCCGAGATCCCATCCAAGCTCATAAATAAAAGGTGCCATAGTAATTGACGTATCTGTAACACGTCCAGCTAATATTAGATCTGCTCCACTTTCTAAAGCTTTTAATAAAGGCGGTACACCTAAATAAACATTTGCAGATTGAATATTCTCTTTGATACGAGCAAAGTCATCACCCGTTTCCATATCGGTAAACATGGTTTTATCAGGATAAAACTCATCAATCCTTTCAATTATATTATCGCCAACAACAACTGTAATCTTTAAATCTATACCTTTTTTATTAAGTTCTGATAGAATTTTGCGAGCACAAGCTAAAGGATTAATACCGCCTGCATTGGTTAGCATTCTCACCTTCTTTTCTTTCATCAGGGCTGCAACATCAACAATCTGATCAACAAAATCGCCCACATACCCCATGGCTTCATTTTTTAACTGCTGTTTTCGAAGGATACTCATGGTAACCTCAGCCAAAAAATCTGAAGAAATATAGTCCACTTCTCCACCTTCCAACTGACGTCTCAAAACGCCAAGATCATCTCCCCAAAAGCCACCGGCATTTGCTATTCGAATTTTGTCTTTCATCTGTTTATTGTTTAAATAACAACTGGAAGTACTGGATTCCAATTATATAAGTTCATTCTTATCCTACGCCTCAACCAATTTTATAAGTTCCATTTGACTTTGTACTTGTTCACCTTCTTTTATTGTTATTTCTGCAACAACAGCATCAAAAGGTGCTAATATGCTATTTTCCATTTTCATTGATTCTAAAATCAACAAAACATCTGATTTTTGTATTTTATCTCCTTCCTTAACATTGAGCTTAACTACTTTGCCAGGTAATGGTGCGATAATTTTATCACTGGAGTTTCCACCACCTTCAAAACTCTCATTATAAAGTTCATTATCAGAATCTGACCACCTTCTCAAGCTCATTAGAATACCTTGACAAGAAATATGAGCTTCATTACTGAAGTTCTTTGAAATAAAGAAAGAGTAGATTTTCCCTTCATAGATCATCTCAACACAATTCTCATTCAAGTTCAATTTTTCAAAACTGTAATCCTTATTATCAACTACATAAGTCAAATCACCATAATTTACAATTTCGATTGTCTTTTCACCCTGAATTAGCTTGAATGCTTTTCTGGCATTTCTCCAATAACCTATTTCCTCCCAAATATTGTTAGGTTTAGATATTTGAAGATCATAATGAGAAAAAGCGATATGAAATAAAGCATGATCAATAGATTTTTGATCATTTCGCATACAATCCAATAGGAGTTTTTCGTTTTGCTTACAGAAATGTGTTGAGATCTGATTTTGCTTGAATGCACCTGTCCCTATCAGGTTTTTCAGGAAATGTATATTATTCTCTATGCCATGGATATGGTAATCACTCAAAGCTTGCTTTAAACCATCAATGGCTAATTCTCTCGTCTCATCCCAAACAATTAATTTCGATATCATTGGGTCAAAATCGGGATGTATGGTGCAAGCCTTCGAAAGAGCGGAATCAACTCTCAGTTTCGTATTTGTAACAATCGGCTCTTTATAAAACTCAATATCACCTGGCGCAGGAATAAAGTCATGCTCAGGATCTTCAGCATAAATTCGAGCCTCAATGGCATGTCCATTTAAGCAAATATCATTCTGTGTAAAAGCGAGTTTTTTTCCCGATGATACAGCTAATTGTTGCTCAACCAGATCAATACCTGTAATCATCTCTGTTACGGGATGCTCAACTTGAATTCGAGTATTCATTTCTAAGAAATAGAACTCCTGATTCTCATCCATTAAGAATTCAATGGTTCCTGCATTTGAATAGCCCAAAGCCTGAGTTAAACGAACCGCAGCTTGTCCCATTCTTTCCCTTAATTCAGGGCCAACACTGACCGAAGGAGCTTCCTCAATTATCTTTTGGAACCGGCGCTGTATGGAACATTCACGCTCAAATAAATGAACAGCATTTCCATGCTTGTCTGCTAACACCTGAACTTCTATATGTCGTGGATTTTCAATGTATCGTTCTAGAAGAACTTCACCATCTCCAAAATATTTTTCAGCTTCGCGTGAGGTAGCCGTAATAGCTTCTTCCAGATCAGCTATAAGTCTGACAATACGCATACCTTTACCACCACCACCAGCTGCGGCTTTTACCAATACAGGAAATTGTAGTTGATCAGCCTGTTTCAACAGAGCCTCTTTATCTCCAACAATTCCTTCCAGAACAGGTAAATTTTGTTTTACAGCAAATTTGCGTGCATTCACCTTATTCCCCATTAATTCAATCGACTTGGCATCGGGACCAACAAAATCGATACCTGCCTGAGTACAAACGTCTGAAAACATTGGGTTCTCTGCAAGGAATCCATAACCGGGATGAATAGCATCGGCCTTATTCTCGACGGCAATCCTGATAATTTGTTCCTTATTCAAATAAGTTGAAATTAGATCATCCCCTTTTAAAGGGTAAGCCTCATCAGCCAAGTTCACATGATCAGAGTCTTTATCCTTATCGGAATAAATAACCAAAGTAGAAATACCCAACAATCGAGCCGTCCGGATAATTCGAACAGCAATTTCTCCTCTATTTGCTATGAGTAGTCGTTTATAATACATTTCAATCTATTATTTTACCCAGTTCGGTTTTCTTTTCTCTAAAAATGAATTCATCCCCTCTTGTCCTTCATCTGATTTTCTCAAATCAGCAATCATTTTGGCAGTATAGGTCATAGCTTCCCCGTGGCTCAGTCTATTACTCATATCATAAAGCAATTGTTTACACTGAGAAACAGCAATAGGACCACTGGTTCCAAGGTTATAAATCAGTTCTTCAAGCTTTGCTTTTCTCTTCTTCTCACCTAAGGCCCAATTTACAAGCCCATATTTTTCAGCTTCTTTTCCTGAAAATCGAATACCTGTCAACATCAGTTCTTTGGATTTGTACTCTCCCACTCGTTTCATCACATATGGCGAAATACAAGCAGGTACAATACCAATTTTTACTTCGCTTAAAGAAAAGACCGCTTTTTTATCGGCAAGTACAAAATCACAAGCTGCCAGTAAACCATTAGCACCTCCAATAGCAGCTCCATGCACTAATGCTATTGTAGGAAACTTACAAGAATAAATTGTATTGAAACATTGAGAAAGTTTAAAGCTTTCCTGGAAATTTTCTTCGTGAGAATAGTTCACTACAGATTTCATCCATTTTAAATCTGCTCCTGCACAGAAAGAAGGCCCTCTTCCTTCAATAATTAATAAACGAATATCATGATAATCCATCTTCTCCACTTCAGCAAAACAGTGAATTAACTCAGATATCATTTCTTCATTAAAGGCATTGTGTATTTCAGGTCGGTTCAAATAAATATAACCGATCTGATTTTCTATTTTAAATTCTATTGTTTTATACATGATTTTTGTTTTACTTTTCAAACACCTTATTTACATCCTGAATACACCAAATTTTGGTTCACCATATTCTTTATTCAGAGAAGCTGCTATTCCCAGAGCCAGTATTTGTCTTGTTTCGGTTGGATCAATAATGCCATCATCCCACATTCGTGATGTGCTGTAATAAGGCGATCCTTCGTCTTCAAACTTTTGCAGGATATTATCTCGCAGTTTATTCTTTTCGGCCTCATCAAATTCTTGCCCACGAGATTTTAATTGTTGTTCTTTTACTTGAACCAAAACTCCGGCAGCCTGTTCACCTCCCATCACAGAGATTCTTGCATTTGGCCACATCAGTAACAATCGAGGTTCATAGGCCCGACCAGCCATAGCATAATTTCCAGCACCAAAAGAGCCTCCAACTATTACGGTGAATTTAGGGACTTGCGCATTGGCTACAGCATGAACCATTTTTGCACCGTCACGAGCAATTCCCTGATGTTCGTATTCTTTTCCAACCATAAAACCTGTGATATTTTGAAGAAAAACCAGAGGAATTTTTCGTTGGCAGCACAGCTCAATAAAATGAGCAGCTTTTAAAGAGGTTTCAGAGAAAATAATCCCATTATTGGCAATAATACCAACCGGATACCCCATTATTTTTGCAAATCCTGTAACAATGGTTGGCGCATATCGTTCTTTGAACTCATTAAAAGAACTGCCATCCACAATACGCATAATCAGCTCACGCGCATCTACGGGCTTCTTTAAATCTAAAGGGGCTAAACCATATAATTCTGTTGGGTCATAAGCAGGTGCCTGAGGTTCTACTTTCTCAATAGCTTGCTTTTGAGGTTTAGGAATCGTTTCGAAAATATTTCTACAAATTTGAATCGCGTGCCTATCATTTTCAGCCAGATAATCAGCAACACCTGATTTAGACGTATGCACATCAGCACCACCCAACTCTTCAGCACTTACCTCTTCACCAGTTGCAGCTTTCACCAATGGTGGTCCACCAATGAAAATGGTACCTTGTCCTTTTACAATTATCGTTTCATCACTCATGGCAGGTACATAAGCACCTCCAGCAGTACACGATCCCATTACCATTGCAATTTGCGGTATACCTTTAGCAGACATTTGTGCCTGATTGAAAAAGAAGCGGCCAAAGTCTAATTTATCCGGGAAAACATTGGCTTGTTCCGGAAGAAAAGCTCCACCAGAATCCACCATATAAATACAAGCCAAGTGATTTTCCATAGCAATCTCCTGAGCTCGTATGTGCTTTTTTATTGTTGATTTATTGTAAGTTCCTCCCTTTACGGTTGCATCATTAGCGATAATAATACATTCTTGTCCCTGAACCACTCCAACTCCTGTTACAATACCAGCCGAAGGAAACTGATTCTCGTATTGATTATAAGCGGCTAGTGGTGATAATTCAAGAAATGGTGTATTTTTATCTAAAAGAAGTTCTATTCGATCGCGAACCAATAGCTTACCCCGAGAAAGGTGTTTCTTTCTGGCTTTTGGATCACCATCATCAATAACTGTTTTTAGTTTTTGACGATAATCTTCCATCAAAGCAACATAAGCTGTTTTGTTAGAGATAAACTCTTCAGATTGTGTATCTATTTTTGATTTTAAGCGGTACAATGTTTTTCATTTTTCGTGAGACAACTGAACATTACATGTTCATTATATTCATCAAGTCATCATATTCAAATTATACTTGAATATAAGTCAAATTTAAACAAAATACTAGCAGATCTGTTTTTCTTATTTGAAATGATTCCAAACTAAAAACAGAATTGCTAAAGCTTTTAAAAGTTCATTTCAGATTTCCACAGACCTACTCCTTCTCATTTTTTCTTTCCAACCCATTATCAATACAAATCCTTATTTCATCATATGAACATCTCTTTGAGGGAAAGGAATTGTAACACCATTCTTTCTAAAAGCCTCATCTATGGCAAATCTCAAATCGCTCTTTATATTTTCAACTAAAAATGTTTCCTTCACCCAGAAATACAACTGAAAATCAAGTGAAGATTCTCCGAAATTATTAAATCGGACAAAGGGCTCAGGTTTATTAGCGATTTTATTATTCCCTATAGCGCAAGATTTTAACAAATCACCAACCAACTTTACATCAGAACCGTATGCTACACCAACTTCAACAAAAAAGCGTGTTTTAAAATCGATATGACTCCAATTGATAATTCTATCATTCACAAATTTTGAATTTGGAACAATCATCACGATGTCGTCTCTGGTTCTTATTTTCGATGTTCTCAGCCCTATCTCTATAACTTTACCAACTGTATCGTCATCAAGTTGGATAACATCATTTATTTGTAAATTCCGCTCTACAATTAAAACTAAACCCGAAGCTATATCGTTAAATAGTTGCTGAATACCCAAACCAACTCCGACCAAAAGAGCCGCGATACTTGCAAGAAGAACCGATATCCTAACACCTACTGTATCGAGTAATGCAATAACAACGATTACCCAGGTCAGGTATTTGACAAATAGAAAAACAGACCAGTAAACACCTTGATCGCTTTCCCTGCCTTTAATAAAACGCTTAAAAATTCGCTTTACTATCTTCAAAGCAATTATGGTTGCAATTACAACCGCAATCACAATTAATACGCCATATACATTCAGATTAAAATTCTCCGTTTTAATCAAATTATAATTCAAAAAATCACTTATTCCCATTTGTTTTTTTGTTTCAAAAAAATCGATACTTTGCAATAAATAGCGAAGCCATATTAAATATTACAGCCCCAGAGCCTGAGCAACGATTTCTGCGACATCCAGATTCTCAACTTCAGTTTCTTTGTTCTTAAACTTAATTCCATCTGTCAACATCGTCATACAAAATGGACAAGCCGTTGCTACTTTATCAACTTTTTGTTCAAGCACATCTTCGGTGCGTTCAATATTAACTTCCTTATCCCCTTTTTCTGCATCCTTAAACATTTGTGCACCTCCTGCTCCACAGCAAAGTGCCGAACTTTTACAACGTTTCATCTCCTTAACTTCACCGTAAACAGCTTTTACAATATTTCGAGGCGCATCATAAATCTTATTCCCACGTCCCAAATAACATGGATCATGGTAGGTGATCGACTGATTATCAAATGGATTCTTATCCAATTCCAATTTTCCTTTTTTAATCTGATCATCAATAAACTCGGTGTAGTTTATAAGTTCATAATGACCACCTAAATCGGGATATTCATTCTTAAGCGTATTATAACAGTGTGGGCAAGTGCAAATAATTTTCTTAATACCATAACCATTCAAAATCTCAATATTTTGCATGGCCTGCATCTGAAACAGCATTTCGTTTCCTGCACGTTTGGCAGCATCTCCTGTACAACTTTCTTCAGTTCCCAGAACAGCATAACTCACACTAAGATGGTTCAAAATTTTAGCGAATGAACGAGCAACCTTCTGATATCGCATATCGAATGCACCAGCGCATCCTACCCAATACAAATACTCAACTTGTTCGCCTTTAGCAGCGACTTCAGCCATAACCGGGATATCTATTTTTGTATCTTTATTCATATAATGTAGATATGATTTTCTTCTATTAATATTACTTATTCAGCCCACTTCATTCTATCTTCAGGCGAATATTGCCATGGCGCACCATTGTTTTCAATATTGGCAAACATGGCATTTAATCCTGCTGGTGCCGATGCTTCTTCCATCACCAAATAACGGCGCATATCCATAATTAAGTTGGGATGACTTATTTCGATAGGACATTCCTGAGCACAAGCATTACATGACGTACATGCCCAAATCTCTTCTTCTGATATGTAATCTCTGATTAAACTCTTTGTATCCTCTTCTCCTTTTAGAATTAGAGCTCCTTTTTCATTCATTCTGTGGCGTAGGTCAACAAATATTTTACGTGGTGACAAACGCTTACCTGTAATATTAGCCGGACAAACATCTGTGCAACGACCACATTGCGTACATGCCAATGAATCCATATAGTTACGCCAAGTCACATCTTCAATATCCTTAACTCCAAAACGTGTTACTTCTTCGTTGTCGTCATAAGCTGCTTCAGGATCTAACATCAGTTTAACTTCCTTAGTTACTGAATCCAGATTTGGATATTTTGTCAGAGGATCAAGGTTAGCAAGAAAGACATTAGGAACTGATAGGAAAACATGAAAATGCTTGGAATAAGGTAAGTAGTTTGCAAACACAAATATCAGTAGAATGTGAACCCACCACCCTGATTCCTGCAGTGTTCCAAAATCATAAGAAGTCCATTCTATAATTTGTGCTGAGACAGGGTAAACACCCAAAATATGATTAGAGTGATTACTTAAATATCCCAAATTAAACACCAATAGAGACAACATCAGAAAACCAATAAAGTAAAGCGATAACTCTGCATCTCGATTTGTTTTTGCAGTAATCTCCTCTCCTTTTAAGCGCTTAATATTCATGAACTTTCGTCGAATAAGAAAGAAGACAATGAAAACTATAATAATAAAAGCAAACACGTCACCTGAAGCCATTATTACATCATAAAATGTCCCCATAAAAGCAAATGACCTGTCCTCACCAATAAGACCATCGAAAACCATTTCAACACTTCCAAATGTAATCACGAGAAATCCCCAAAAAACGAGAGCATGCATAAATCCGACCACTGGCTTTCGAAAAATTTTAGTCTGCCCAAAAGCTACATTTAATGTTCGGCTTATACGTGCAGAAATATTTTTAATTGGATAAGCTGCTTTAGTTAATCTAAAGAAAGCCCTTAAACGAAATACCGACCAGGTAAAAACACCCAAGGTTATTAGAAGTACAACTGTAAATAAGGTCTGCTTTATCATGATGATTTTTAATTTAATGATAAATCAATAAACAAAGAGTCAGCTTTTAAGGCCGACTCAACTATATTACTCTCCACTATTGATAATGCTTGTTAACTTAGGAAGTACAGACATAGCATCACCTACAACTCCATAATCAGCAACAGAAAAAATAGGAGCTTCGGGGTCCGTATTAATGGCAACTATGCATTTCGAACGACTAATTCCGGCCACATGTTGTATTGCTCCTGAAATCCCCACTGCAAAATATAAATTTGGTGCAACAACTTTCCCTGTCTGCCCCACATGTTCTTCGTGTCCACGCCAACCGTCATCTGACACAGGTCGTGAACATGCCGTTGCAGCTCCTAAGGCTGAAGCCAAATCCTCTACCGGTTGCCAATTATCCGCTGATTTCATTCCTCTACCGGCTGAGACAACAATATCTGCATCAGCTAAAATAACTTTATTCTCTGCACTCTCTGTTGACCTTACTTTTATCTTGAAAATATCGTCACTCAATTCCGGAGAAAACTTCTCAATATTAACAGAGACTACATTTTCTTTAATTCCAAAAGAATTCTTCGATAGCGTCAAGATCTTCTTGTCGGAATCAATTTGAACGAAAGCAAAAGCTTTTCCTGAAAACACCTGCTTTTTAACGATAAATGGATCCAAGGATTTTGGAACATCGAGAACAGCTGCTGCCAAACCTGCTTGTAATTTGACAGATAAACGTGGAGAAATAGCTTTTCCCGAATTATTATCACTTAAAACGACAAGAGATGCCTCCTCTTTATTTACTACTTGAGAAATAACTTCAGCATAAATACGACTACTAAGAATATTTAGTCGTGAATCTTCAACTGAAATAATTTTATCGGCACCATATTGTGCTAATTTTTCCAATTCAGTTTCTTCAACTTCTCCTATTGAAAGAATCAAAGTTTGTGTGTTTAAACGAGACGCCAAATCCTTAGCATAGGATACCAACTCATAGGTTGATTTCTTAAATTTACCGTCCCAATTTTTTGCAAATGCGATTACTGACATAGCATATATTTTTTGAATTAATCTTCTATTTTACAACACTCAAGCTCATGAGGTTTTATAAAACCTTTGCTTCTGATTTAAGTAAATCAACTAAAGCTTCAAGACGTTCTTCACTTATCATTCGGCAAGACGCTTTAGCTTGAGGCAACTCAAATTCAACAATATGACTTAGAGCTTTTAGATCAACAGGAGAAACGACTTCTAATGGCTTTTTCCTTGCCATCATAATACCTCGCATTGCCGGAATCCGTGGTTCATTGGTAATTCCTTTTTGAACAATGCCTACAAAGGGTGCTTGTAACTCTAAAACTTGTTTTCCACCTGGTATTGCTCTATGAATAATGATTTCACCATTATCAACTTCTAATTTTGTCATTGAAGAAATCGCAGGACAATCAAGAAATTCACTCAGCATTCCTCCAACAGAAGAACCATTATAATCACTCGATTCGATACCACTTAAAACGATATCAAATGGATTATTCTTTATGTAATCGGCTATTTGTCCTGCAACAAAATAAGCATCCAAAGGTTCGGCATCGATTCTAATGGCTTTATCAGCTCCAATTGCCAATGCTTTTCTAAGTGTGGCGTCAGACTTTGCTAATCCAACATTTACAACACAAACTTCGTCAAAGGAATTTGAGCTGTCTTCTTTTAATTCAATTGCTCTGGTTAAAGCGAGTTCGTCCCAAGGATTGATAATCCACTGTACGCCTGCATCATCAACTTGGGTATTGTTGTTGGCAAACTTAATTTTGGTGGTCGTATCCGGAACATTACTGATACAAACTAATATCTTCATATGGTTTATATTTTTGTGGTTAGTGTTGATTTATAGCTCTTAAGAACTCCTTCGAACCCTAATAGTCATAAATCCTTAATTAAGATAATCAATCTATGCTAATAAACCCCTTGAAATAACAATTTTTTGTATCTCCGAGGTTCCTTCATAAATCTGAGTTAATTTGGCTTCACGCATCAAGCGTTCTACATGGTACTCTTTCACATAGCCATTTCCTCCATGAATTTGAACAGCTTCAGTCGTAACTTTCATTGCGGTTTCTGCGGCATAAAGCTTAGCCATAGCACTGGCCTGTCCGTATGGTTTTCCCTGATCCTTTAACCAAGCTGCTTTTAAACAAAAATATCGTGCTGCTTCAATTTCAACTGCCATATCAGCAAGTTTAAAAGCAATAGCCTGATGTTTGATAATTTCTTTTCCGAAGGTCTTTCGTTCCTGAGCATATTGCAATGCTAATTCGTAAGCACCAGAGGCAAGTCCTAAAGCTTGAGACGCAATACCAATACGACCACCTTCAAGTGATTTCATGGCGATTTTAAAGCCTTGTCCATCTTCTCCCAAACGATTCTCCTTAGGGATCTTTACATTATTAAACATCACAGAATGCGTATCAGAGGCACGCATTCCCATTTTATTCTCATGTGGGCCAACACTAATTCCTTCCAAGTTTGAATCTATCAGGAAAGCATTAATACCATGGTGTTTTTTCTCTGGATGTGTATGCGCAATAAGCAGGTAAGTTGAAGCCGTTCCACCTGATGTTATCCAATTCTTGATTCCATTTACTAAATAATGGTCTCCCATATCAACAGCTGTTGTTCTTTGAGAAGTAGCATCCGATCCGGCTTCCGGTTCGGAAAGAAGGAAAGCTCCAATTTTATCCCCCCTGGCCATTGGCTTTAAAAACTCTTCTTTCTGCGCCTCGCTACCATATTTTTGAACTCCCCAGCAAACCAAAGAGTTATTCACAGACATAATAACAGATACTGAAGCATCAACCTTAGAAATTTCTTCCATTGCAAGAACATAGGATACGGTATCCATACCTCCACCGTCATATTCTGTTCCAACGAGCATGCCAAGAAAACCTAATTCTCCTAATCGCTTAACTTGTTCTTTAGGATAAATTGCATTTTCGTCACGTTCAATAACTCCTGGTAATAATTCACGTTGAGCAAAATCACGTGCTGCATCTCGAATCATCTCTTGTTCTTCGGTGAGTTCAAAATTCATAATGTGGTTAATTTAAGGGTTAATAGTTTGTTGTATTTTGTGGTTATTTCTTATTCTATCCTTTTTTATACACGATAGATACCAAAGTCTTATCGTCTCCTCCCATATTGATACTAAGAGCATACGGTCTGTCTGCACTTATTTCAATCTGTGCATCACCCGCTTTACCAGTTAATTGTTCCCATACGGTTACAGCCTGATGTACACCAGTTGCCCCTGTTGGATGCCCCCAGCCAATCAGTCCCCCGGTTGTATTTATTGGTATCTCGCCATTACGTTTTGTTTTTCCATCAATAACAAAATCAATTCCCTTACCAGGTGCAGCCAAACCAATAGCTTCTATAGCCATTATACCTGCAATAGAGAAACAATCGTGTAACTCTATAGTACCTAACTGATCTATTGTAATACCAGCCATATCCAACGCCTTCTTAACGGCATTTTTTGTCGTTCCCAGTACCGTCGGATCATTGGGTTTACGAGTAATATCTGCTGTCATCTGAGCAAAACCAAGAACTTCAACAGCTTCTTCAGATTTAAACCCAAGTTTTTTTAATCCATCTTCTGAAACAACAGCAATTGCAGAAGCTCCATCTGAAACTTTAGAACAATCCAATACAGTTAAATGATCCACAAATTTTTTAGGATTTAGTGGCATATTAGCTGCCATCTCATATAAATTGGATTTTTTATTTTCAGTTTCCTGAGCCGTATGGCAAAGTCTTGCATTCTCAATAGCATTCTCGTACCACCGGCTCATTGCCAAACGCGAACGTTCTTTTCCATACCTTTCGTAATAAGCACCTGCTCTATCGCTAAAAACACCTGGAAAAAAGTAAGCGTGTCCATCTTTACGAGATTGATTCCATCCTGCTGCCGCAAGTATATCTGCACCATAAACAGCTTTCTTCGTATTCTGAACCTCCACACCTAAAGCTAATACAACATCGGCTGTTTCGGCTAAAACTGATTTTATAGCTGACATTAAGGCTAAACCTCCAGAAGCACATGCACCTTCAACACTTACAGCTGGTTTAAATCTTAAACCACTATCAATTAAAGGAAAAAATGCAGGTAAATTAGCCTGATTATTAAAACGTGCTGCCATAAAATTGCCTATCACACCTTCATCAACCTTTTCAGCTCCACCAATAGTCTCTATAACAGCTTGCCCTGCCTCTTTGATATAACTTTCCAAAGGACGGCCTCCTTTTTTAGGATTAAACTCGGAACGACCTGTTCCCATTGACACCGTATTATAACCGGCAAGCATGTAAATTTTTCGACGTGGAGATTTCATTGGGTTTAGTGTTTTGTGGTTAAGTTTATTCTGACAAATAGAAATTTTCTACATCTTATATTTCATGTAAAAGAAGATGCTAGTTTGATTAAATATTTTAACTGTTTTTTTATCGCAGAATATTGTTTAGCGACTTAATTTAGCAATAATTCACTTAAAATCAGAATATCACCAAACTTATTTATTTTAAATAAACATAAGCTACTTCATACAAATCATAAACACAGCATAAAGAGCTCAAATTGATAAATTCAATATTCATTTATTATAATGCTGAAATTATTATCTAATAAAAACTTTCGCAAACCACCCAGCAAAGAAATAATGCATTTAAATTATCGAGGTTTTGATGCACAAAAAAAGCCCAACCGAAGTTGAGCTTTTAGTATTTAAAGCAAATTGAACTTTATTCGAAATAATTGTTTACCGGCCCATAAGCATGATAGAAACCAGTCTCCATCACCTTATTTACAGCTTTCGTATCAGCAGCAACGCCACCATCAACCAATAAATGACCTATAGCCATAGATTTTTGACCATAAGCAACTGCCAAATTAGAAGCTGAACTTGATAAGGTTTTCAATTCGTTAAAGAAAGGTGCTAAAATTGCTTCTCTTTCTCTCTCACGAATTACAGTTTTCCAGTTTAATTTTTCAGATGGCTGCGGCGTAAAATACGACTCATTAGCAGCCTTTACATCAGCAATAGCTTTATAGCTCTTAGCATCCATATCGTAAACGGCTACAATTTTCCCCTTCTCATATTGAAAGAAACCATCTTTCTGAGAACCATCAGAATATTGACCACCCGTTACACCAAGATCTATATATTTATTTAAAATCTCATGAGATAAAGTTTCTTGAGGGAAAGCTGCTTGCATACTCTTCAGAATAAAACACATAACATCAATTCCCACATAATCCATTAGCTGATAGATACCCATTGGACGAAGTAAAAGGTCACGGCTTACACCATCAACACGATAAATAGCATCTGCCAAACTTGTTTCATTTGTCATTGCCTTTGCCTGATCTAATGCAAACAAAGCATCACGCATAAAGTGACCATTTCCAATAAAACCAGCAACATCACTTGAGTAAACAACAATTTTTCTCATTGATTTCGCTAACTCTTCAGAGAACTTAAGTAAGTCAGGATTGATATCTTCAACTGGAATAACTTCAAGTAATTTTTGAATTACCGGTGGGTTATAGAAATGGAATCCAACGATATCACCATTCAAACCAGCTTCTTTATCAATCTCTCCCAAAGGAATAGATGATGTATTACTTAAGAACCAAGTATCAGGATTATTCTGCTTAATCTGTGAGAATAACTTCACTTTAAGTCCTTTATCTTCTTTAATTGCCTCAAAAACAAGCTGTGAATCGTAAGCTGTTTCAATACGAGTACTCGTTTTGATCATTGCCATCACGTCGTTGGCATAAGCATTAATCACTTCCTCATTCTCAACTAAATTAGCATTATCCTTATACCACTCTCTTAGCTCAACAATATTTTTCTCTCCGGATTTTAATAACTGAGATTTTAAATATTTCAAAAGTCCCTCTAAAGCTTCCGGTGAAACATCAATTGCATTAATCGTAAAGTTTTCTTCACGCTTAGCGCCTAATTTAAGTTTACCAACTTCGAAAGCTAAAAGAGCCATAATACCGCTTCCCATTTTACCTGCAGCACCAAGTAAACTTATATTTGTATACTTATTAATGTAGTTCATTTTATTATTTTTTGATTTTGAGTTTTAGATATCTAAATATTGCAGAAGCTTATTATTTCCAATTCGGCTTACGTTTCTCAATAAAGGCATTCACACCTTCGATTCTCTCTGTTTGATCAGCATGAAATAAATTACCAAACTCCTTAGATTCCGTTGCTTCGGCTTCTGTGCGATTCATTTCTTTTCCTTCGCGAAGAACAGTTTTTAACAATCGAAGTGCATTGGGACTATTTTTCGCAATTTTTTTAGCCATATCTACAGCATGATCAAGAACTTGATCTGCTTCAGCTAATTGTTGTACCAAACCTAAATCAAACGCTTCAGTGGCCTTAACACCACCGGCCGTCATCATTAGGTACATTGCATGTCCTAAACCAACTTGTCTTAAAGCTTCAACCGTACCATTAAAACCAGGAATCAATCCTAGAGATGATTCTGGTAAGCCCAAGCGAGTATCTTTATTTGCTACACGAATATCACAAGCTAAAGCAAGTTCTAATCCACCACCAAGTGCAAAACCATTGATAGCTGCTATAACTGGAATAGGAAGTAGTGCAATATTGCGAAATACAGATTTTCCCTTTTCAGAAAAGTCATAACCTTCTTGAACGCTCATGTTCTGAAAAGCCTTGATATCAGCACCGGCAACAAAAGCTTTTCCAGCACCGGTTATAACTAACACTCTGACATTTATCGACTGCTTAAATGAATCAAGGAAAGATTGTAATTCATCAAAGACTTCATTGTTGAGAGCATTTAAAGCATTCGGACGATTTAAAGTCAGAATACCAACCTCACCCCGTTCTTCATAAATCAGATAAGAAAAATTCATAAGATTGTTTTGTGTAAGTATTTGGTATGATTTAATTCAATATTTAACATCAAAAAATGTTTTTGTTCAAGAATGATTAAATATCTTAACCTTTCGAAAACCTTTGCATTAAAGATCATAAATTTAGAAAAAAAAGTGACTTGTTGAATTAATCGCTTCATAGAAAATCTTATCCTACTAATTCACTGAATTAAAATCGATTAATTAAACATTGTATTGAAATAAGTTATATTTTACACGTAAAAAGAGACAACAGATAAATAATTAACACCTTTTTTAGGCTCATTCAAGCCCAAATCCGGATATCATTATTTAAATACTATCTTCGCAAACAAATTAAAACACATGCGTAAAATTGAACTTTTAGCACCAGCTAAAAATCTGGAAACAGGAATGGCAGCCATTAATTACGGGGCTGATGCTGTTTATATAGGAGCACCAAAATTTGGAGCTCGTGCCGCTGTTGGTAACACTCTCGAAGACATAGGAAAATTGATAAAATATGCTCACCGGTATTGGGCCAAGGTTTTTATCACAATGAACACCATTTTATATGATAATGAACTAAAAGAAGCTGAAAAACTCATTCATGATTTATACAAGCTAGGTGCAGATGCGCTTATCGTTCAAGATATGGGGATTTTGGAAATGGATCTACCTCCTATTGAGCTTCATGCCAGCACTCAGACTCACAATTTTGATCTAGAACGCATTCAATTCCTGGAAAAAGTTGGTTTTAAACGAATTATTTTAGCTAGAGAATTATCCTTGGAGCAGATTAAGGAAATTCGGGCAAACACAAGTGTTGACTTAGAATACTTTGTTAATGGTGCACTTTGTGTATGCTTAAGTGGACAATGCTATTTTTCACATGCAACAACCGGACGTTCAGCAAATAGAGGTGAATGTAGTCAAGCTTGCAGAATGAAATACGATTTACAAGATGAAAACGGTAATGTTTTAGCAAAAGATAAACACCTTCTCTCTCTTAAAGATTTAAATCTTTCCAATGAAATATCAGATATTGTTGATACCGGAATCTGTTCGCTAAAAATTGAAGGACGCTTAAAAGACATCTCTTATATTAAAAATATCACAAGTCATTACAGTGAGAAGTTAGATCTATGCATTTCTGGAAACAAGGAATTAGAACGAGTTTCCTCTGGTCGTGTTAATGTCAATTTCAAAGCTGATCCTGAAAGAACTTTCAATCGTGGTTTCACCCCCTACTTCTTCAAAGGTAGAGTCCCAGAAATTGCTAACTTTTTTTCTCCTAAATCACTTGGAAAAGAGATTGGGAAAATAATTGCTGTGAGAAAAGATCATTTTCTGATCAAAAGCAAATTAGCATTACACAATGGAGATGGCTTGTGTTTTTTCAATAAAAATAAACTTTTGAAAGGCATTCTGGTAAATGGTGTAAAGGGCGACAAAATCTATCCGAATGATATGAGTATGATTTGTGAGGGTGTTACACTATATCGTAACAACGATCATGAATTTGCGAAGGAGTTAAAGCAAGACAAGAGTGTTCGTAAAATTTCAGTAGATATCTTATTCGAGCAACTAGGTGACCAATTTTTTCTTCATATTACCGATGAAAATGGCATATCTGTTTCAAACAGTTTAAATGAGGTATTTGAGCTTGCTAAAAATGCTGAGATGGCTAAAGCAAATATTGAAAAACAGCTCTCTAAATTGGGAGATTCAATCTATGAACTTGCATCTATTCAGCTTAATTTGAACGAAACGCCCTTTATTCAGGCAAAATTATTAAATGAACTCCGAAGAAATACTTTAGAAGAATTAAGCCAAATTAGAATTGAAGAGGCTGAAAAAGGATCAACTCGACCATTAATTTCTCACCCCAAATATTACACTGATAAGATTTCATACATGGGGAATGTGAGTAATTGTAAAGCAGAGGATTTTTATAAGAAATGTGGCGTTGAAGATATTGAAAAAGCCTTTGAGCTCCAGAAGAATTTTGATGGAAAAACCGTAATGGTAACCAAACACTGCTTACGATATGAATTTGGCAAGTGTCCTAAATTGGTGAAAACAATTGGTGAAAAACCAGGACCATTATATTTGGTAGATAATAACAGAAAATACGGCTTGGAATTTAATTGTCAACGCTGTGAAATGAAGGTTATATTAATGCCAAAGTAGTATGCTATATCATATAACAAAAGCTCATACCTTTCATGATATGAGCTTTTGTTTTATCGTCAAATCTCCAAGAATTATACTTTATGAGTCAATTGATAAACATTAGATATTTCCATAAAACTCACACCTTTCGATGGTCCAAAACTTCCTCCTAAAATCACAACAGTATCTTCACTGGTAAAGTAGCCTTTATTCATTAATGTCAACATCGATTGTTTCACATATTCATCACGGCTCGCAAGTAACTTTTTGTAATCGGCCTCAACACCATAAGATAAAGCCAACTCTCTCATAGCACGCTTCGAATAACATTGAGCATATACCGGAACCGTTCCCCTGTAGGCCGATAAATAACGTCCTGTTCGACCAGTAAGTGTATCTGTCACAATAGCCTTTGCTGGTAGAAATTGAGCTGCATTAACAGCAGAACGTGCCAAAACTGAAGTGACCTCTCTATGTCTTGGCTCACGTTTAAGTTTATCTGGCTCCAACTCCTTCTCAACCTCTTTTGCCACTTCAGTCATGACTTTCACTGCCTCAACAGGATAGTCGCCATAAGCTGTCTCACCACTTAACATGATTGCATCTGTTCTATTGTATATCGCATTCGCAATATCACTTACCTCAGCACGTGTAGGGCGAGGATTCTCTATCATAGAATGCAACATTTGAGTCGCAATAATCACCGATTTTTTAGCATCGATACATTTACGAACTATTTCTCTTTGTATGACAGGAATTTTAGCAGCAGGTATTTCAATTGCCAAATCGCCTCGAGCAACCATCACGCCATACACATATTCAAGTATCTCATCAATGTTATCTACGCCTTCTTGATTCTCTATTTTAGCAATAATCTTAATTTTGGAATCTCTGGCATCAAGAATCTTCTGGATTTCCAAAACATCTTCTTTCTTACGAACAAATGAGTGGGCAATAAAATCAATATCTTCGTCTATAGCAAATTGAATAAAGTCTCTATCCTTATCACTCAATGAAGGTAAGTTGATAGAAACACCAGGGATATTTACACTCTTCCTATTCTTTAAAGTTCCTTCATTCTGAGCTTCAACCAACAAATAATTTTCTGTTTTCTCAATAACAGCCAACTCCAAGTCGCCATCATCAATCAAAATCTTATTTCCTACTTCTATATCATTTACAAAAAACTCATAGCTAACTTGAAATGAATTTTCATCCGAGAAATTAGATCCTAAACCGACTACTTTTATCTGATTTCCTTTTGATAAGTTGATATCCTTTTCAACACCAACCGTCCTTATTTCCGGGCCTTTAGTATCAATTAGTAAAGCGATTCTATCGGACACTTCACGTACATTATCGATTACTTTTTTTGCATCAGCATGCGACTGATGAGCCGTATTTAAACGAACGACATTCATTCCCTCTTCATAGAGTTCAGTTAAGAATTTCACATCACATTTCTTATCTGAAATAGTAGCTATTATTTTCGTTCCCTTCTTCATAATCGAGTTTTAATTTTAAACTTAATCTATATATTTTGCATTGTAAACAACAAATTTATGAAAAGGGTATGTGCATTTTAAATCACCTTACTTTCAACTATAATTTTCTTATAACAGATAAGTAGATTGATTAACAAAGCTTAATATTCCACCCATAATTTGACACACTCAGGGATATAAAAAACATCCGTAAACAAAAATAAGCCTTTAACAAAAGTAACAAGTTTTCAGTACAAATTAATTTATGTGGAATTACAGAAAATCAGCAGTTAAAAAGCTTATAAAAGAGTCAAGTAAATTGAATTAAAATTGCAAGTTTAAACTCTTTTTCAAAAACGTCATTCCCTATTCAAAAACTAAGGTATGTATTTTTATAGGTTTAAAACCATTGCAACCTACAATATCAAGAATGTGATTCTGGTAAAACGTTTGCGTAATAAAAAATGGAATAAATCTAAATAACCAATATCTATTTAAGGAATTTTTTCAGCAATTGGTTATTCATCAATGCAAAACATTAATTCGTCAATTTTGATAAGTACAGAAAACAATCAAATGATAAATTTATTAGCTAAGGAAAACATACCATTTGTCAAAAAATAGTTATTCGTCTGTTTTAATTTTTATAAGTGCCTCAATTCCCAATCGATAAGAATCAAGTCCGAAACCAGCAATAACGCCAATACAACTAGCACTTATTAGACTTACATGCCTGAAAGCTTCTCTTTTATGAACATTAGAAATATGAACCTCTATAACTGGAAGATTAATAGCAGCAATTGCATCCCTTATTGCAACTGAGGTATGCGTATAAGCCGCAGCATTCATAACAATTCCATCATACTTGAATCGAGCTTCATGGAGACAGTTAATAATCTCACCCTCAATGTTTGACTGAAAATAATCTAAAGCAAAACTTGGAAATAACAGTTTCAGTTCTTCAAAGTAATGATCGAAACTTTCCGCTCCATAAATTGTTTTTTCTCTTGTACCCAATAAATTCAAGTTAGGTCCATTTAGGATTAAAATATTCATTTCGTCAAAATTTTGCTTTAATTTAACATAGAGTTTTTATTGCAATTTCAAAAATCTTACGTAATAATTTTACCTACCTAATTGAAATATTATCATAAAAGTACGTATATTGCTATCGTTAAAGCAAAACTAATAAAATAGTTTGATTAACAATTACAACTAAACTACATACTTAAAATTAATTGAAATGAATTGGACAACAACAATTGAGAATTTCAAGACTTATCTCACATTGGAGAAGTCATTGTCGAAGAATTCTATTGATGCTTACATCAATGACATTACAAAACTAACAACTTTTTTTAAAGAGCAAGGTAGAACTGTCGCTCCGGTTGAAGTTGTTTTGCAGGACCTAAAAGATTTTGTTACCTGGATTAATGATGCAGGTACCAGTCCTAGAACTCAAGCCCGTGTTATTTCTGGTATTAAAGCTTATTTCAAGTATTTATTACTTGAAGAAGTTATTGACAGAAACCCAACTGCTTTATTAGAAGCTCCAAAAATTGGACGTAAACTTCCTCATACTCTGACGGTAGAAGAAATTGACGTACTTGTAAAGGCTGTTGACACAAACAAATCTGAAGGACAAAGAAACAGAGCTATTCTTGAGACTCTTTATTCTTGTGGTCTTCGTGTTTCTGAATTAATAGATCTTCGTGTTTCGAATCTTCATTTCAGAATGGGATTTATTAAAATTCATGGTAAAGGAAACAAAGAGCGTTTAATTCCAATTGGAAAGAGAGCTAAAAAAGAAATCAAACTTTACCTTAAGAATTACAGAGGTAAATTAAACATCGATAAGGACAGCGAGGATATCTTATTCCTTAACCGTAGAGGTCGCAAACTTTCTCGTGTTATGATTTTCACTATCATTAAGAATCTTTCAAAGAAAGTTGGTTTGACTAAAAATGTTTCTCCTCATACTTTCCGTCACTCTTTTGCATCTCATCTTGTTGAAGGTGGAGCAGATCTTAGAGCCGTACAGGAAATGTTAGGGCATGAGTCTATTTTAACAACTGAAATCTATACACATTTAGATAGAGATTATTTAAAAGAGACGATTAAAAACTGTCATCCAAGATCTAAGGATCAATAATCCATAAATCTTACAAAAAAAAAGAGTAGCAATTTGCTACTCTTTTTTTTTGTTCTACTCTTTTTTATTTTGAACTTAAGTTTATAATTTAACGATATAGGCATCTGGGAAACCCTTAGATCGAATATCTCGTAACTCTCGTCTACATACCCAATAATTATCGTAAGTCTTGTAAAAGTATCGATAAAGGCTTTCGTCATTATCAAAGTTTTCATACAATCCCGATAATCTTAGATGACTCAATTTTGTAGTTTTCTTACTTGCGAAAACATGGATGGAATATTTAAATTTTGGATCCTTTTTATTTTTGATTCCATAGGTTTCCTCATATAAGCTTCTCATTTCCTTCGAGAATTTTATACGACTCACATCACGATAATAATTCCAAAATTCCCATTTTCCATATCTATTTATACGAAACAAAGTTTCCGGAGGTAATTCTTCTACATAATTATCATCATCAACAGGTTTCGTTTCTTTTACAGCAGGTTTTGTTTTAACAAGCTCTTTTGCTGTTTTTTTCTTTTTTACTTCGATTACCTTTTCCTTTGCTACTATTTCTTCAGGCACGATTTCTACCAATTCAGTATATTCTGATTCCTCACTTTTATCATGTTTAATTTGATAAAATAATTCTGGAGATATAAGGGGAGATAGTAAACCGACAATAATCGATATAAGTAAACAAGCGACTATATAAAAGAGGTTTCTCATAGGTAATCTGTTCCTTTTAAGGATGACAATTCTTTTGCTCAAAAGCTTATACAGTGTTGTAAAAACTCTTATCGGTAATAAATATAATAAATTCTATTAATATATCTTCACTTTAAGACTTCATCAATAAAGAACTATCGCCATAACTTAAAAAACGAAACTTATTATTCAACGCATAATCGTAAATTTCTCGCCATTTATCTCCCACTAAAGCCGATATTAATAATAATAAAGTACTCTGAGGTTGGTGAAAATTTGTAACCAAACCAGATATCACTTTAAAATCATAACCTGGTGCAATTATAATTTGAGTTGCAGCATTGAATAAGGTTATATTCTCTTCATTCATAAAATCAACAATAGCTTGATAAGCGTCAACTCGAGAATAAGTACCATCCAATACATATGCATCCCATTGTTCTAATAAGTATGGGTTCTCTTTTCCCGATAACAACTTCACTCCCAGCCAATACAAACTTTCAAGTGTTCGAACGGATGTGGTACCAACTGCAACAATATCATTCTTAGCATCAATAATCTCCTGCAAACTATTTGCTGTTACCTGGATATGTTCTGTATGCATTTCATGGTCACCAATCTGTTCTGCTTTCACAGGCTTAAACGTTCCGGCCCCAACATGAAGCGTCAACTCTGCTCTTTTCACACCATTATTATCTAAGCGATCAAATACAGAATCGGTAAAATGTAACCCTGCCGTTGGAGCAGCTACAGATCCTTCATGTTTTGAATAAACAGTCTGGTAGCGAACTAAATCAGAATTCTCGGTATCACGATTCAAGTATGGTGGGATTGGAATTTTACCTGTCAATTCAAGAACTTCACTAAAACTTAATTCTGCATTATCCCAAGTGAATTTTATCTCATGTGCTCCTTCTAAATTCTCAATATGTTCTGCACACAAAAATTCCTCTTTACCACCAAACAAAAACTTCATTTTAAGAATTCCTGTTTTCCACTTACGAAGGTTTCCAATAATACATTTCCAGGTACACTCTCCTTTAGCTTGAAAAGCCAAATTATAATCTGCAGGATTTAAGGGTTCCAAACAGAAAATCTCAACACGAGCTCCCGTTTCCTTGTAAAATATAAGCCTGGCTTGAATCACTTTAGTATTATTAAATACCATTGTAGTTCCTTCGGCTATTTCTTCCGGTAAATTTTGAAAGCCTCGTTCTTTTATTTCATTATTCTTATAAACAAGTAACTTTGATTCTTCGCGATTTCCTAAAGGATATTTAGCAATCTTCTCATCTGGTAAATCGTAAGTAAAATTTGATATTTGAATATGCTGTGGATTCATTATTGTATCTTCGGTTCTATTTTCCATCTCTCCTCTAAATATTTCTCAACAATATAATTCTCCTTTGTTGGAGAATAGAATTGGTGTGCAAAAATAACTAACTTTGTTGGTAATATAAAACAATGCCACAGATTCCATTCAAATGAAATATTATTTCACAATAACTTACATCTGTTGGCCATAAACCTGATACCATATGCAAATAAATATTGGAGATAAAGTTCGATTTCTAAGTCAAACCGGAGGAGGACGTGTGACACGAATAATAGATGCCAAAACCGTTATGGTTTTAAACGAAGAAGATGATTTTGAAATTCCAACACTAAAATCTGATTTGGTTGTAATCGAATCACAATCCGAAGGAAACTCATCTTCGTCACATAGTTTGAGTTCAAACAAATCCGCAAGTTCTGTCACTAAGAGCGAACCATTAAAAGTGAAGAAAGAAGATATCTATTTTGCTTTTGTACCAAGAGCCGGTTACGAAATAACTTCAAGTCCTCTTGAACTCTATTTAATTAATGATACAAACTCAATACTTCTTTACAATTTTTTCAACCAAAATGGGGCGAAATTTGAAGGTATTACAACAGGTAATATCGATCCAAACTCAAAAATACTGCTAACTGAATTCGATCAAAATGAACTTGGAAACCTGAGTGCATTTCATTTCCAAATTTTATACTATCAGGCAGGCGATTTTACACCAAAGACTCCTTTAAATAAAACAGTTAAGATTCAACCTATAAAATTCTACAAAGCTAGTTCGTATAAACTAACTGATTATTTTCATGAGCAGGTTATCCTACATCAGATAAATGCTGAAGATATTGATCACAAGTTTGATGAATTAAGTCAAAAGGATTTCAATAAACTAATTAGAGAAAAAGAAGGAAGTTCTAAAAAAGGCCAAAGTCCAAAGCTTAATCCAAAGACTAATATTCTTGAAGTTGACCTCCATATTAACAAATTAATAGATTCGGTAACTGGCTTTTCTAACGCGGATATTCTAAATTTCCAAATGGAAGAATTCCATAAGGTTATTCGTGAGAATGAAATGAACAAAGGCAAAAAGATTGTCTTTATTCATGGAATTGGCAATGGAACTCTTAAGCAAAAGGTTCTAACAGAGCTAAAACGAAAATACAAAAAACACAGCTCTCAAGATGCTTCATTTAAAGAGTATGGCTATGGTGCAACTATGGTTACAATAAAATAACTACTACAAATAGTGAAAAAAGAAAAGGAGAAAGTAAAATCAATTACTTTCTCCTTTTTTATATCTGAAAATCAAGATCTATTAGTTTAGAAATGATTTAATAGGTTCAAAACAAGATAAGAAAACGAAGAATCCCAAAATTGCTATAACGATACCCGAAATTTTATTAATCCAGAACATTTGTTTCAATCTAAATTTTTTTCTGAAAGTATTTACTAAAGTTGAAAGGCCATACCACCATAACGAACCACCAATTAAAACACCTAACAGTAAATACATCGATACCATATTTGAATTGGCTTCACCAAAAACAGAAGCCCCCGCAAACATAGCCCCAAAGAAAATAACTGCAATAGGGTTTGAAAGCGTCAAGAAAAATATAGCAAGAAAATCACCAAGCATACCACGTTTCCCAGGAGTTTGAGATTTTCTAAACTGTTTAATCGTATTTGTAAAGAAGATTCTCAATCCTACAAAAACAAGAAAGATTGAACCAATCAATCTGAAATAAAATTCCTGAGCCTGTATAAAGTTGATTACAAAACCTAAACCTAATACGGCAATTGACGCAAATAATGTATCGGCAACAGCAGCTCCGGAACCAGAAATAAAACCAGCAAGTCTTCCTTTCTGCAGTGTTTTTTGGATAATTAAAACACCAATTGGGCCTAATGGTATTGACGCCATGAGACCTATAACAATTCCTTTAATTATATATTGAATATCCAAGTGACGGGCTTTTTCAAATAAAAAATTCAGTTGGCAAATATCGTAATTATATACAATAACACCTCTGCTTTCTTAATATATTGTATTAAAAAAGAATAAAATACTTTATTTATTCTTCTCTCTCGTTATAAAACGACTAGAAACCTCTTCGTTATTAATTTCTTTTGTCAACGACTCAATCATGTTAACTGGAACATCAAATAAATCGACAACAATTAACCCATCCAAACAATCATTAAAGTTAGGATCGATATTGAAACCTACAATCTTAGCGTTTAGAGAAATATACTTCTTTAAAAGTACAGGAAGTTTGTCATTGGAAACTTCGAAATCGCCAATTAACTTATCCAGTTTATTAATGTCGCTCTTTGCCGCTTCAAGAAGAATGTCCATATCAAGACCTTTAACCTTGACCTTGAATTTATTACGTGATTTAATAAACTGCCCCATTTCATAATCGAAATAGTTACGCATAATAAACTTGATAATTAAATCCTTTGAGGTGTTAGAATATTCATTGCTTATACTTACCGGGCCAATCAGATATCGACATTCAGGATTTTTAAGCAAGAAATACATAATACCTTTCCACAGCAGAAAAAGTGGCATTGGTTTTCTTTGATACTCTTTAACTATAAAAGAACGTCCCAATTCGATTGATTCCTTCAAGACAGGCTCGAAGGCTTTCTTCATTTTAAATAACGATTGAAGATAGAAACCTTTCAATCCATATTTATCTAAAATCTCTTTCCCCTTACCTACTCGATAAGCTCCAACAATTTTCTTCTTTTCTTCGTCCCAAATAAAAAGCTGATGATAATACAAATCGTACTCATCAACGTCGATACTCTGATTCGTTCCTTCTCCTACTTCGCGAAAAGTAATTTCCCGTAAACGACCAATTTCATTCAACACATTAGGAATCTCATCTGACGGAGCGCAATAAACGGAAAAGCTTCTTGATTTAAACAACAGATGTTCCGACAATTGGTCAATTTCTTTACTAATCAGTTGCGGATCAACCGGAGGAATCACATCAACAGCTTTCTTTTTCTTTGAAGATAATTTATTCTCATAAAACTTTTTCACTTCTACCGTACTTCCCAGCATATAGGTTTTAGCACGAAGAAAACGCCCGTATTGATTAATATCTGAAAATCCCTTTTGGTCTTTTACAGAAATTGGGTTTCCAATACGAATACGAATGGTTTTATTCTTCTTATTTAATAATTCTGAAGGCAATTTCACCGTCCTCAAAACAGGATGAATCATCCCCATTAAATAAAAAATTAAACTATTACTTCCCTGAAAATGGATAGGCACAACAGGTACTTCAGCTTTCTTTATAAATTTAAGAATTGAAGGTTGCCACTGTTTATCTGTAATATTCTTGGATTCTGACTGGTAAGCTGAAACTTCACCCGCCGGAAAAATTCCTAAAGGAGCTCCATCACTCATATGACGTAAACCTTCCTTTATGCCTCCCATACTTGATGCAACACCTTTTCTGTCTTCAAAAGGATTAACACCTAAGAAACAATCTTTTAATGGCTCTATTTTCTGAAGTATGAAATTCGCCATCACTTTAAAGTCGGGGCGAATATCGCTAAGAAGTTTAATTAATAAAATCCCATCAATCCCACCAAAAGGGTGATTTGAAATACTAATAAAGCTACCGTCTAATGGAATTCTTTTCAACTCCTCCTCATCAAATTCAAATTTGATTCCAAGGTCATCAATTAAGCCATCGATAAACTCAACGCCTGATTTTTCACAGTTTGCAGAATACAAATCATTCAACTTGTTCAAACGTAAAATATACATCAATAGCTTAGCAAAACTCTCCCCTCCAAACCAATTGAGACTTTCACTTGCTTTTAATAAATCTTTGGGATCAACCAATTTCATTCGTAAATATTTTATGTTAAAATGGATTGTAGAACGAACCTACACGTTACCTTCTCAATGCTATTTTGAGCGAACATTATCCATATGTAATTTTATATTGCAATAAACTTAACGGCCAAATTGTAATTATAATGCTACGTAAATACAAGTACCGTCATTTTTCAATCGAGTAAAAATAGTATTTATTCTCATAATAAATCAACTTTACATACAATTTATATGGCCTCTTCCCTCCATCTTCCCTTATCATAAATCCGAATACTATCATAACCAGATTCTTTCAGCATTATGGCTGCTTCATCAAAATAAAGTAATAATTCATCGGGATGGTGAGCATCGGTGCTTATTGTCATCGGAATCTTATGTTTCTGGCAAATTTTAGCAAAATTCATGTCAGGATAAAAGGCTGGTGATTTCTTTGTATAAAGTCCTCGCGTATTTATTTCAACAATAGAATCAGTTTCCTTAATAAGATCTATCGATTCCTCTAAAAGATTTTGATACCACTTTTCGTTTTCTGAAAAATACCTTCCTTTATTATTCATTTTGATTTTATCGATATGACCAATAACATCCGGTTTTTGTTCAAGAATCATTTCATTAACTTGATAAAAATAATCCCGAACCATTTTCTTTATATCACCATGATAAAAACATTCTAATCCGTGAGTATAATTTGTATCAGGACCATCTAAAAACAAGTATTTATTCTTAACGGGGGATTTTATCAAGTGAACAGAACCTATCATATAATCTAAGCCACATTCCTTTTTGATTTGATCAAAAGGTTTTGTTACTCCAGGTATGTAATCAATCTCTAAAGAAAGGTAAATATCTAATTTCTCCGAAAACTTCTTTTTTAAAGAATTTATTTCATTGACGTAATTCTTCAACTGATTTTCGTGCATATTCCACGAAACCTCAACCGGGAAGGGTGCATGAGATGAAAATCCCACTGCTTTCATCTGAAGTTCTATGGCACGTTTCACAAAGGCTTCTGCCTCTGCCTTACCGTCACAATAATGAGTATGAGTATGATAAGAAAAATATGTCATAAAAGAAAATCGTTTTAAAAATACGCAAGGCTATCAAAGATAATAGATCATCACTCTCTTGGTATAAATTCAAGCTTCTTTAAAATCTTTATAAATAAAGTCGTAACTTTGCGCCAAGTCAGAAGAACAGGGCTTTATCCACTCAGTAAATTATTAGATGTGGGTATGTTAACATATGCTGCTGATAATAAAACAGACGCTAAATCAGCAAATCAAAAGAAGAAAGATGAAAGACGATATATCAGGATTGTACAAGCAATGGTTACCAACTTCAGCCAAAGAGGTAAAAGAAAGAGGCTGGGAAGAATTGGATGTCATTTTATTTAGTGGTGATGCCTATGTTGATCACCCCTCCTTTGGCTCTGCTGTTATTGGTCGTATTCTTGAGAATGAAGGCTTAAAGGTAGCAATTGTACCTCAGCCCAACTGGCAAGATGATCTTCGCGATTTTAAGAAATTAGGGACACCCCGTCTGTTCTTTGGTATTACAGCCGGAAATATGGACTCTATGGTCAATCATTATACGGCCAATCGTCGTTTGCGCCATGATGATGCCTACACACCTGATGGAAAACATGGTTTCCGTCCAGATAAACCAAGTATTGTTTATTCACAAATTCTTAAGAAATTATATCCCGATACCCCCATATTACTTGGTGGCATAGAAGCTTCCTTGCGCCGCCTTACGCATTACGATTATTGGCTGGACGAATTAAAGCCAAGTATTCTTTGTGAGAGTGCTGCTGATTTACTTGTTTATGGAATGGGTGAAAAACCTTTAAAAGAGATCGTGAGATTACTAAAAAAAGGTGTTCCTTTTGAAACCTTAACAACTATTCCTCAAACCTCGTTTATCGCAAAGAAAGATGAGGATTATGCAACGAAGAAAAAATGGGAAATTCAGGAATTATATTCTCATGAAGATTGCTTAAAGGATAAAAAGAAATTTGCCGGTAATTTCCGTCATATCGAAATGGAATCGAATTCGATGATGGCAAAGAAACTGGTTCAAGATTATAAAGATTCTCAGATTATTGTGAATCCACCTTATCCGGTAATGAAAGAAAAAGAACTGGACTCTATTTTCGATTTGCCATACACAAGAATGCCGCACCCCCGTTACAAGGATAAGAAAATTCCTGCCTACGATATGATTAAATTCTCTATCAACATGCATAGAGGATGTTTTGGAGGTTGTTCGTTCTGTACAATTTCGGCTCATCAAGGTAAATTTATTGCCAATCGCTCTCAAAAATCAATCCTTAAAGAAGTTGAATACGTAACTAAAATGCCAGACTTTAAAGGTTATTTGTCTGACTTGGGTGGTCCATCAGCCAATATGTACCAGATGAAAGGTATTTTCGAAAGTATTTGTCAAACCTGTAGACGACCTTCTTGCATTCACCCTAACGTTTGTCCTAACTTAAATACAAGTCATAAGGCCATGCTTGATATTTATAAGGAGGTTGATAAAATTCCCGGTGTAAAGAAATCTTTTATTGGTAGTGGTGTTCGATACGATTTAATGTTGCATAAAACTAAAGATGAAGAAACCAACAAGTCGAATAAAGCATATGCTGTTGAATTAATTAAGAACCACGTGTCTGGCCGACTGAAAGTTGCACCAGAACATACTTCTGATGAAGTTCTGGACATCATGCGTAAGCCTTCGTTTAAGTTATTTTATGAACTAAAAAAATTCTTCGATCAGATAAATAAAGAGGAAGGGTTAAATCAACAGTTAATACCTTACTTCATATCCAGTCATCCTGGTTCGCAAGGTGTTGATATGGCTGACTTAGCCGTTAAAACCAAAGAGCTTGACTTTAAATTAGAGCAAGTTCAGGATTTCACACCCACACCAATGACAGTTGCAACGGTTATTTATTATTCGGGTTACCACCCTTATACTATGAAAAAAGTTTATACGCCTAAAACAAAGCAAGATAAACTCTCGCAGCGTAAATTCTTATTCTGGTATAAAAAGGAATATCGAAATGCGATTAAGACTGAACTCATTAATATGGGAAAGAAAGATCTGATAAAGAAACTCTTCGGCACCAAATCTTAAAAGCATCTTTAATTTACAATATATACGGCAAAACTCTTTTAAGTTTTGCCGATATTATTTACATTAGATCAAAATTTATAATTTTCTTATATGTCTATTGTTTCTAAGAGATTAAAATCGATAAGCTTTATTCTGTTTCTAGTCTTGAGTTTTTCTTCTTGTACCAAAATGAAGGTTGAAAAACTGAATAAAAAGGGCATGGAACTTTTCGAGAAGAAAAAGTATAAAGCCGCCAATCAGGTTTTCTCTGAAATATTAAGCTTGGATAAAGATTTTCTTCCTGCCTACTTTAACAGGGCTATTGCAAATTCATTCTTAAAGAAAAATGCAAAAGCAATAAAGGATCTGAGTCATCTGATTAAAGTTCAGGGCTATGCCGAAGAAGCTGTTTTAAACAGAGCCATTATTTACGAAAATATGGGAAAATATCAGGAGGCGATTAAGGATTACGATCGTATTCTTGAGGTTAATCCGCACCACCTTAAAGCCATTCACTACAAAGGCATTTCGTTATATTATACCGGTGATTTTAATGCCGCAATAGCAGAATACAATAAGGCGATAAAAAACGGACTTGATGTTTCTGGTGTCTATTACAACAAAGGTGTTGCTTTAGATTGTTTAAACAAGTACAAACTTGCCATTGAGAATTATAGCAAAGCCATTAAAATTGATAAAAAATTTAAGAAAGCTATTTATGCACGCGGTGTTGCCTATTACAACATAAAGGATTTGCGCTTGGCAAAAGCCAATTTGGAATACGCAAAAAAACTAGGTCATCCCAAAGCTGAAAGCATACTAAAAAAGATGAAGTAATACCGATCATACTTTATATACATCCTGATCTCTATAAAAGGCGATCAGGATTTTTTATATAATCTCCCCTGCCAGGTATCCCTTTCAACCAAGCGTTTCTCCAACTTAGCAACAAACTGATAATTCTTTATTCCCCATTTAGGTGCAATCAACCACCCAGGAGGCGCCTGATTTACAAAACGATCTAACATGACTTCCGGATTCATACGCTCCATAACATCAATTACAAAATCGATGTATTCTTCCAACTCGAACAAATAGAAGCGATCGGGGTTCTCTTGATACTCCTTAGCCATTGTGGTATGATTAAGAATTTGCAGCTGGTGAAGTTTCAATGTTTCAATAGGAAGCTTGGATAATCGAATGGCATGCTCCAACATCATTTTGGTGGTATCAAATGGTAAGCCACTCACCAAATGTGCTCCAATATGAATGCCTCTATTAGCTGTATCAAGAATCGTTGCCTCAGCTTCCTCATAAGAATGACCACGGTTTATTGCTTCTAAGGCTTTATTATTACAAGATTCTACACCATATTCTACAGCAATATAATAATCCTTTGCAAGGCTTTCTAGATAATCGAGCAAGTCTGAAGAAACACAATCAGGTCTGGTACCAATGACCAAGCCAATAACCTTTTCGTGAGATAAGGCTTCCTCGTAAAGTTTCTTCAAAAGATCGAGCTCACCATAGGTATTTGAGAAGGCTTGAAAATAAGCCAGGTATTTTTGGGTTTTATATTTGGCAGCAAAAAACTGTATCCCTTTTTCAATCTGTTCGGTAACCGATTCCTTAGGCGTACAATAAGCCGGGTTAAAACTTTTATTGTTGCAATAGGTGCAACCGCCTGTTCCCTTACTCCCATCTCTATTGGGGCAAGTAAAACCTGCGTCAATGGTTACTTTTTGAATACGTTCCGAAAATTTTCTCTTAAAAAAACCAGGAAAATCGTTGTAACGTTTGTTGTGTCCCCAAGGGTATATTTCTGTCTGCATAATCGTCTTGCTTTGTCGCAAAAATACAAACTTATAAGCATTCTACAACCGACTAATCTTCTATAAAATATCCGTTTCACCAACCAAACCACAAGTCCTAATTTATAACTGACAGAAATCTTTTATTTCAGGCATGCGTTAAATCATTGTCTTAATGATATTTAGAAAGACACATCAATTAAACTTATCAAAATATTGCCTCAAATCAGATTCATTTTAAAAACAAATTTTTACCTTGCTCCTTCGACAACTTACAAAAAGCAAAACCATGTTCTCAAAAAAAGACCTTAACCTCATTAAAAAACGAGGTATGGACAAAACCAAAATCGAAGAACAGCTTAAGCACTTCGAAACTGGTTTTCCTAAAGTAAAACTCGTAAACCCAGCCATTATTGGCGATGGCATCATGAAAATTGAAGATGAAGATCTAGACTATTTTAGAGATTATTATCTTAATCGACCTAAAAAGCTTTCTGTCATCAAATTTGTCCCGGCATCAGGAGCAGCAACAAGAATGTTCCAAAAGCTCTACGATTTCCTAAACAATTATCAGGAAACAGAAGAAGATTATTTGGCTTACATGAAAGACAAATCGCCTGAGGGCATGTTCAAATTCTTCGAAAATATCGAAGATTTTGCCTTCTTTGTAGATCTAAGAGCTGCTTTACAGAGAAAAGATTTAGATATTGAAAAACTTCTGGAAAAGAATAATTTCAAGGAAATCCTAAACACTTTACTAAACATCAATGGTTTAAATTACGGCAAAAAGCCTAAAGGTTTATTAAGATTTCACAAATATCAGGATTACTCCCGAACTGCATTCGAAGAACATTGGGCAGAAGCCTTACATTACGCTAAAAACTACAGAGGCACTTCTCAATTGCACTTAACAATTTCCGAAGAGCACAAAAAACTCTTTTCAAGAAAATTGAAAAAGTCAAGATCAGCTTTCGAGAAAAAATATGACGGCAAGCTAAAGGTGACCTTCTCCTATCAAAAAGCATCGACTGACACAATTGCTGTTGATATGGAAAATAAACCATTTAAGAATGTAGATGACAGCTTACTGTTCAGACCCGGAGGGCATGGTGCTCTTATCGAAAATTTAAATGAATTAAAGGCTGATATTGTCTTTATAAAGAATATTGACAATGTGGTTCCCGATCGTTTAAAGGAAACGACCTATAGGTATAAAGAAACGCTAGCTGGAATTTTATTAAAATACCAGAACCTGACTTTTGAATACTTAAAAAAACTTGATAACCCAAAACTTGAACTTAGTGCTGAGCAACTAAATGAGATGCTAAGCTTTGCCGCTGAGCACCTTTGTATCAAAATTCCAAATTCACTTAAAACAGATAACTTAGGCAAACTCCGTACTTTCCTTCTTGAAAAGTTTAACAGACCTGTTAGAGTTTGTGGAATGGTGATAAATGAAGGAGAACCAGGTGGTGGACCTTTCTGGGTAAAGAATTCTGACAATTCATCCTCCCTTCATATTATAGAGAGCTCACAAATTGATCATGAGGATAAAAAGCAAGCTAAAATATTTGCAGCTTCAACACATTTTAATCCTGTCGATTTGGTTTGTGGAATTAAAAACTACAAAGGCAAGAAATTTGACTTGACAAAATATGTCGATCCTGAAATGGGTTTCATTTCAAAGAAATCGCACAATGGAACACCATTAAAGGCTATGGAGCTTCCCGGGCTTTGGAATGGTGCTATGGCTGATTGGAATACAATTTTCGTTGAAGTTCCAACAATCACCTTTAACCCGGTTAAAACAATTTTCGATTTGCTTCGTGTAGAACACAGAAACTAAAGAGAGAATTCCAAATACAGAAATGCCCCTCAAAACTTATTTTGAGGGGCATTTTATATTAACCTGCGTTCGACTTTAAATAAGTATCACAGAAAGTTATGTTTATGTTAGATTTGTGATGAAAATAATGAAGAAATAGCGGGCTATTTTGAATAATTTTTGGTGCAAAGATGACATGAGCAGGACTTTTTCGGAGAATTTAACTGCTATTGGCATAATTTTCATCAAACCCTCTTGAAATATCCCGATATTACTTTGTGGATTTGTTAAAAATTCTACTCAATATCAGTTTAAACTGTAACCTTATTTAAAGTCGAACTCAGGTTATTATACCAAATTAATATCAATTACTTAGGCAATCATATCTTCACCTTTTGCTAAATCTTGTTCGAAGGTTATCTTGATATTCTTCTCATCCCCATCGACAATATGGATAGCTTCATTTGGCAGATACCTCAACACAACCCCGCAATCATCGCTAGCTTTAAAGTTAGGATCTGCCAGAGCCAGGTCGTAAGCCTTTTTAATTGTTTCACAGGAAAAAGCCTGAGGTGTTTGTGCTCTGTAAAGGAAATCACGAGGAGGAACAGATTCAATACACTTCGTACTATCCAACTTAAAAATTGTATCGGTACTCGGAATAGCCACAGCCACTGATTTTCCTTCTGACAAGCCAGCAATAACATCATCAATTATTCTCTGATTTACAAAAGGACGAACCGCGTCGTGAAAGATTAAATTCACATCCTGCTCTTTCTCATAAGCTGAGATGGCAGCCAAGCTGGAATCGCTTCTCTCTTTACCTCCACACAATATTTTATTCACCTTAACGAATCCTGCTTTACCAACAATACGCTCTACATCGCTTACAAAATTAGAGTGAATAACCACACAGATCTCCGAAATACCTGTGTGTTTCTCAAAAATGGCAATGCTATGCTCAATAATCGATTTACCAGCTATCTTAAGAAATTGCTTTGGCAAGTATGCTCCCATTCTTTTACCTGTACCACCAGCAAGTATAACGGCTACATTTTTCATATATCTATAAGGAAGACAAAGTCAAAAGGTCCAAAAGTCAAAATAGTGAAAAGGTCAAATTAATCACTTTTCCTTAATCATATTTATACTTTAACCTTTATCCTTAATTATTTTATCCTTGAAATTCTATTTGAAGATATCGTATTCACCAACATCAGTCAAGATCTCATAGCCATCTTTTGTAACCAAAATGGTATGCTCAAACTGTGCCGATAACTTATTGTCGATGGTACGAGCAGTCCAACCATCATTCTCATCGATTACAGCGCGTGCCTTACCCATATTAATCATTGGTTCGATAGTGAAAATCATACCCGGCTTCATAATCTCACCCGAGTTACGATGCGAAATATGCTCAACTTGTGGTTCTTCATGAAATTCAAGACCTATACCGTGTCCACAAAATTCATATACCACACCATATTTTCTTGCCTTAGCAAATCGACCAATAGCAAAACCAATGTTTCCAAAATAGTTATCAGGCTTCACTTGCTCAATACCCAAATAAAGAGCATGTTCGGTATCTTCAACCAATTTAGCAGCTTGATTCGTAATATCTCCAATAGTAAACATGGTGCTGGTATCTCCAAAGTAACCATCAAGAATAGTCGTCACATCAATATTTAAGATATCCCCCTCTTTCAAAATTGTTTTCTCGTTTGGGATACCGTGGCAAATAACATTATTTAAGGAAATGCAACTCGATTTCGGGTAACCATGATAGCCTAATGTTGCAGGAATTGCCCCATTATCACGCATATATTCTTCGATTAAGTTATCAAGGTAAAGTGTGTTTACACCTTCTTTCACATAATCGCTAATAAATTTAAGTGTATTTCCAGCCAACTGAGAACTCTTTCTAATGCCCTCAATTTGCTCTGCCGTTTTAATTATAATTTCGCTCATCTACTTGTAAACCTATAAATTAGAGCTGCATTAACAATGGAATAGTTCTCAAAATGAATTCCATACAGCCCTCAATAAAAGAACACCCAAAGGTCTGCAATGATTCCTACTTATGCAAACAAAAGCTTTCAAAAGTTTAAGCTCTTATTTTACACCGGTCTCATACCGAAATGAACTTTAATTTAAATGGAATCATTTTTAGCTAAATCAAGATCATTTTCAAACTTAGAATAGGAAATTTCTAATTTAAAAGTTTAGAATTGCTGTTCTTCTTCTCTCATGTGATACATTTCAGCAAATTCAATATCCCTGCCTACATAATAAAAAAGGAACAGCTCTTTCGAACCGTCCCTTTAGCATTTTTATTAGATTAATTCATCAGAATTTTATCGATGGTACTGGTTAGTTTTTTATTGGCAGCTCCCTCCTTTATTTCTGCTTTTAAGGCTAAAAGCTCTTCCACAATTTGTTTCTTTTCCTGAACTTGCTGTTGGTTTTGTTTTTGTAAACGATCCTCAGCATTTTTATCAGCACTTTTATCGGCATTACCCGTCAGCAACGTATCGATGGTTGTAACAGCTCTTTCGAGAATTCGATAAAACAAGGATGCCGAAAAACCACCCAACATAGCCAATAGCGGTACGGTTAAAAAACCAACAGCAGGTGATTTCGTCGTTTCCAGAGAAGAAGGAATCAGCGTAGCCATCATTAAGCCGGCAATCAGGCCAAGCACAAAGCGTATCCAATAAGAACTTTCGTATTTGGGATCGTAAGTTCCCTTAATAATGTATTTATTTGCTTCGAAAAGGTTACTAAAACAAGCTCCTAAAGCAGCAGCAGAGAGAAAAAACATTAGATTAAGAAACAAATCGATTCCCTGATCGGCAAGAATTCCCTTAGCAACCGATTGGGTGTTGACATGAGGGGATAAACTAATCCAGATAAAGCCAACCAAAGATATAACAGTAGTAGCCATCATACGGCGAACCAATCCTACCGGGCCTAAAAAATTGAACCAGCTACCCGTCTCAGCTTCTCTATAAAGCAAAGAAATAGTTTTGGGCCGGGCCGGAGCAACTCTGGTCGACAAGTTTTTGTGCAAATTTAGAATCTCCTTACTGTTCCAGCCAGCTTCCTTTGCCCGATTTATGTCGGTTAGCTTGACTGAATCAGGAGGAATAGCTGAGCCCTCAGCTGATAAATATTTCATCATGGCTATACACTCATCAATTAGGTATTTTTCCATATGTACATTTGTATTCTGTGCCATTGCTCTGGTATTAGACTTTCACTTATTATATAGGCTTACTTAAACAATCATATGTTTATGGTTAATGAAAATTTCTTTTGCTCGTACTAAGTAAGCTTCACGATCTTCCAAGCCATTATAACCACCATTTATTCGCCTCGTAATCCCTTTAATATCATCTTTATCGGCAAAGGCATTCAATTCTCTGGAATTCCAAAACCAAGCGGCCGCTTCAACAGCTGCATTGGCATCATTTGCCAGCAACTCTGGTTGGTTGATCAGGTCAAGCTTTAAAGCGAAACCACATTGGGTGTAATTATCTCTACCTGTCAGTTGAATTAAACCACGTCCTCTAAATTTCCAACCATCACCACTTGCCTCATCCCCATTCTTCATTCTATTGGCATAAACCCGATTGGCAATTTTCTCCGGCTGACGTGCATAAGCCTGAGCCAATTCATCACTTGGGAAATACTTTCCGAAAACAGCACGTAAAGCCTTTTCGCTATAATTCAAGTTTTCGGAATTGTATTTGAAACTACCACTTTCGTGTCCTATTTGCGCAATAAAGTGAGCCATCCGTAAAGGCGTGTTTATTCCAAACTTTGGCAACTGAGAATTTAAGGCTTCTAAATATTTCCAAATGTTCTCTTCACTTGCCTGAGGCATGATATATGACAAACAATCTAAAGTAAGAACCAAGCCTCCGGTATGTTTTGTATCGTTCGAAACAGCATCATCTTTTATGCCTGGCAATAAAATCTCCTGCCCTGGTATAACAATATTGGGATTCACAATATTGTTGGCCTCCGCAATTTCCTTATATTTCATAGCGTCTTTATAAAACGTCTTAGCAATAGATCCTAAGGTATCGCCTGCTTTAATGGTATATTTTTTCATATCACAATGGTTTTATAGTCATAATTTTAATTACACCTTATCAAAGCTAATAAATTTATATTAACAATAAAGACATACTTAAGATAAATAAAATTGAGAATAAAACAAAAATGAAGTATAGAACAAAGACATCTATTAAAGCTGAAATACAATATAATGAAAGAAGATGCATTTAACTTTAAAACAGAATTATTAAACAATTAAAAAAACAATCTAATATTCAAGAAATACATTCAGCTTTTCTTGAATACAACTACCCACAAGATTATACAAGATATTTGTTCTCATTAAAAAGAGCTACAAAAAAAGACAGCTCTTTCGAACTGTCCCCTACAAATATTGAAAAATTATAAGCTTGAATAAGTGAATATTTACTCATAAAAACTTTTTTTAGGAATGAGAACGAATTCTCGCCCTTCCTCCTCATTAACATATTTTAAAAATTCACAATGAATACAATCCATCAATTTACTACCTATCGCCCCCTGAATTTCTCCATTGCATAATGTTCCTTCAACTGTCCAACAAGATCGCCCACCATTTTTCCCGCCATTAACACCGTCAAATTCGCTTGTCAATTTTGTTGGGCAAGCTCCAAATTCTTTCGAATTTTCACCTTCCGGCTCTCTTCCACATTTATTAAACTCCCAACAATTTATTTTTCGCTCCATTTGTGACATTTATTTTGTAATGTCATTTGTTAAATTATTCTGATAGTAAAAGTATAGCAACTATAATATTACGCTAACCTAATATTCCTTTAAATGTACAATATGACTTAAACCTCCTGCCAAATCTATAAAATAAGTTTCAAAACAATATAAATAATTAAAGTAAAACTATAGATTATAAAATCGTTTCTGTTTAAAAACCACTCCATCAATCTAAGATTGCCTCCTCTACTTGTTTCCCTCCTTTAAGATTTACTTCAACAATTACCCAGAATACCATAATCTACAGAATAAACAAACTAATATTTATCATTTTATAATGATGAAAACTCTGTAATTGTGCGAATATTTTTTAGGATTTAGGATCGCTGCTACCATCGTCATCTTTTGGTTTTTGTTCATATTCGGGACAGTCTAGCCTAATATCAGAAGTCAATAATTCTTTTTCCATTAGGGTACAATAATCTCTTCCTTCAGATTTATCATAGAATTTACAAGCATAACAAGTTCTTTGAACTGTTAGAATTCCACTATTATTTAATTGATAAATTAATTTGCTTAGAGATTTTAATAAATTTTCTAAATCTGCTTCCCCAATGGTATTTAGCTGGTTCGCTAAAGGATCCGCAAAATTTTCAGTAGAGACAACTACCTTTTTACCTAAATCGGTTAATAAAATAGAGTAAGTACGGCTATCGTGTGACGAATAATCTTTTGTGACATACCCCTTTTTATTTAAGACTTTAATTGCATCGCTCACTGTTGGCTTAGTTATATTAAACTCCATTGCCAAATGACTAACATTACAGAGATCTTTCTTATGATAATTTATAAAAATAAGTATTTGAATCTGAATAGGGCTTAAACCAATAGCTTTTGCATGTTCCCATAATAAAACTTTAAATACTTCTGATATACGTTCAAGACCAACCACAATTTTACTTGTAACGCTGTGTTGTTGAAATTCGATATTGAAACTACTTTTTTTCATATATAAAAAATACCTGCAAGGGTTTGCTCTGCAGGTAAAGTTAGTAATTCTGTTTTTTAAACAAATTTTATCCTTTTACATCTGCCATAGATGCACCAAAATTGATATGTAACACATTTCCATTTGGCATTACTAATGCAGGTACAGATTTGACACCTACTTTTTCAGCTTCCTCAATTCGAGATTTACTTTCTGCAAAATTTACGACTTCGATATTCGAAGGATTAATTAAACTTAGAATGTCTTGTTCGGCACTGATACAAACTGGACAGGCTGCGTGATAAAAAATTGATTTACCCATAATTAAATATTTTAAATTCATTAAGCACTATTGCCAATACAAATATAGTAAGGATTCCTAACTACCACAAATATATTTGCATGTTACTCTGGTTAAAACAAATTTGGATTTAGCCATTGAGTTTGCCCCATACAAACAATTAAAGGCATTGAAAAAGGGACAACTCTTTCGAGCTGTCCCTTTCGTATAATTTGAGAATTCCTGATTATTCGAATTCTGCCATTGTTTTCTTAATGATCTCAATCGCTTCGCGAAGTTGAGTTTCATTGATTGTCAATGGAGGAGCAAAACGAATGATATGTCCATGAGTTGGCTTAGCTAACATACCATTGTCGCGAAGACGCATACACACATCCCAAGCTGTTTTACCACCTTTAGGCTTAATAACAATTGCATTAAGAAGACCTTTACCACGTACCAGCTCAATCATGTCAGACTTAACAGCTGATAATTCTTCACGGAAAATCTGTCCCATTGCCTCAGCATTCTCAGCCAGTTTTTCGTCTTTTACAACTTCAAGAGCTGCCATTGCAACCTCACAAGCAATTGGGTTACCACCAAAAGTAGAACCGTGCTCACCTGGCTTAATAACAAGCATGATATCGTCATCTGCAAGTACTGCAGATACAGGTACAACACCACCTGAAATTGCTTTTCCAAGAATCAATACGTCCGGACGAACACCTTCGTGATCAACAGCTAATAACTTACCTGTACGAGCAATCCCCGTTTGAACCTCATCAGCTACGAACAATACGTTATTCTCTTTACATAGCGCTGAAGCTTTCTTTAAAAATCCATTCTCCGGTACATAAACACCAGCCTCACCCTGAATAGGCTCAACTAAGAATGCACATACGTTAGGATCTTTCAACTCTTTAGCCAATGCATCAACATCGTTGTAAGGAATAGAAACAAAACCTGGTGTGAATGGACCAAATCCTTTATATGAATCCGGATCGTTAGACATAGAAACAATTGTAACCGTACGTCCGTGGAAGTTACCATCACATACAATTATCTTAGCCTCATTCTCAGGAATACCTTTTACATCGTACCCCCAACGACGAACAAGCTTAATAGCTGTTTCATCAGCTTCAGCCCCCGTGTTCATTGGTAATACTTTATCATATCCGAAATACTTAGTTACGTATTCCTCATATTTTCCTAAGTTGTTACTATAGAATGCACGAGAAGTTAGAGTTAACTTTTGTGCTTGCTCCATCATAGCTCCAATAATTTTTGGATGACAGTGCCCTTGATTAACAGCTGAATACGCTGAAAGGAAATCGTAGTATTTTTTTCCATCAGTATCCCAAACATGTACGCCTTCTCCTCTTTCTAATACTACTGGAAGTGGATGGTAGTTGTGAGCTCCAAATTGTGACTCTTTTTCCATGTAGTCTGCCGCTGTCATTTTTGTTGTAGTGGTCATAAAATTTACATTTATAAGGTTTGTAATTTTAGGTTTATTTATTTTGAATTTTGGTGAGCACAATTTTGTTATTTTTTTTCACAAAACAAACATCTATTCATAATTTTTTCATGTCAATTAACATCTTTTAAATTCCTCCTCAAAGCCTTTAGTTACTACAAGTATCAAGAAACTTAACAGTAAATTTGTTCAAATATTATGCTTTATCCAATAGATACAGAACATTCCATTTTATTTGAAAAAATTAGTGCAAAAATTTACTGTTAATTATTTAATCTGAACTTCTCTTTATTTTTTTTTCAAATACTTAGAATTCTCATATTCAAAAAAAATAGAGCCTAACGCCCTATTTTTCAACAACTACAAGCTTTCCATTCCTTTTTCGGATCAATTCCAGAAATAGGACGAATCGTACTCAACAACTCCAAATTGTTGCATAATTTCGTCAACTTCTTCCTTATAGGTCATGTTATCGTGATGTTTTTTCTGATTTTTAATGGATCTCGTGACCACATCAACTTGAAAATGACTGACAGAAAAAGCACCATAGCCCTCTTGCCAGGCAAAGTCCTTATTTTCATGACCAATTGATCTGATCCATCTTGCCGATTCGTCTTTTATAACATTAACAATTGTAGCAAGAGCAAAGTCTTTAGATAAACCAAACAGAATATGGATATGATCAGATACTGAATTAATAATATGAACCTGACAGTTATATTTCTTCAATACACCCGATATACAAGCATGAAGTTTTAACTCCCATATTTCTTTTATATAAGGCTTACGATCCTCAGTACTGAATGTCAAATGAACATAGAGTTGCGATAATGATTGTCCCATAAGCTGAGTGTTACATGTAAAATAGAATAAAACAGAGCCCAATTATTGTTTAAAATCAAGCTCTTAACTAATTTAACTAATTGTAATTGAATAAACAAAAGCTCTTGACTAATAAATTTTTAATCTCCAATCATAATTATAAGGATCTGTTGTATCTTAGCCTCACCTATACTAATGTCTAGCTCTTTCATAATGTACAAAATACGATTCTTCTATATTACACTAATCATTGCATGCTTATGCACTAAAGCAAGTGCTCAAAATAAGGCAAGCATAACAGGAACCATAACAGGTGAGAATGGCGAGGTTCTGGCAGGTGTACATATCATTAACGCAAAAACACACCAAAGCCATACCAGTAGCGTAAAAGGAACTTACAAGTTAGATTGTGAGGCCGGACAAAGCATAACAATTCTGTTTTCACACATCGGTTATCAAATATTAGAAAAGAATTTCAATTTAGAATCGGGACAAAAGCTTGAATTTAATCCTATATTAAAAGAAAAAAGAGAGAACCTAAATGAGATTGATATTGCAGCCCGACAAAAGCTAAAGAACAAAGGCATCTATCTGCAAACTAAGGATATTGACAAAATTGCCTCTGCTGGTGGCGAAAGTCTTGAAAACCTATTAAAAACCTTACCTGGTGTTAGTTCTAACAATGAATTAAGCTCTCAATATTCTGTAAGAGGGGGTAATTTCGATGAAAACTTAGTTTACATTAACGATATTGAAGTTTATCGTCCCACATTAATACGCTCAAGTCAGCAAGAAGGTTTAAGTGTCATAAATCCTGACTTAGTCTCCTCTGTGCTCTTTTCGGCCGGAGGATTCGATGCCAAATATGGCGACAAACTTTCATCAGTATTAGATATTAAGTACAAAATGCCTCGTCGTTTCGAGGCTTCTGCCGATGTTAGTCTGCTTGGTTCGAGTGCACATATTGCCAATGTCAGTAAAAACGGGAAGCTATCTTACCTTGCCGGATTTAGATATAAAACAACCCGATACCTGTTAGCTTCCCTTGATACCGAAGGTGATTACAATCCCAATTATAAAGATTTACAAACACTAATCAACTACTCTTTTAATCAAAAGTTAAGTCTTCATTTTTGGGCAAATATCAGTAATAATAAATACAGCTTTAAACCTAAAGACAGGGAAACTAATTTTGGAACAATTAGCGATGCACTTCAGCTTAAAATGTATTTTGACGGACAAGAAAAAGATGAGTACAGTTCTGATATGGAAGCATTAACACTTAAGTACCGCCACAATTCAAGACATTTATTTCAACTTATTGCCAATAGATATAAAACCGTAGAAAAAGAGCGATTCGATATTCAAGCTCAGTACTACCTTCAAGATTTATTTGTCAGCCAGGGAGGCGATAAAAATAAGAGTTTAGAAAATTTGGGCATTGGAACGTATTTAGATCATGCAAACAATAAGCTTAACAGAACCGTAAATAGTTTAAAATTAAAAGCAGATCATAACTTAGGCGATTTACATTTACAATGGGGAATAAAAGCTCTGCATGAAAAAATTGACGACAGAATAAATGAATGGCAATACAGAGATTCTGCGGGTTATTCTATTCCTTTTTCAAACTCTCAAAACCTACTTGCTTATTCCCGCCAAGCCCTTAATCATATATCAGGCACTCATATGACAGGCTATACTCAAGGGGATTACAAATTTGGAAATGAATCCGGTGATTTTCAATTAACAGCTGGATTACGATATCACCATTGGTCGTATAATAACAGCTCATTTCTTTCACCCCGATTTTCGATCAACTACATTCCCAACTGGAGAAGGCAAATGAAATTTCGACTGGCAGTAGGCAACTACCAACAAATGCCTTCTTATCGTGAAAGTTTGAAAATTGACGGAACGATCAGTTCAAAGCTCAACACACAGGAAGCCTGGCATTATTCTCTTGCTCATGAATATCTTTTTAAAATTAAACAACGAGATTTTCGTTTATCATCCGAGTTGTATTATAAAGATCTGAAATCACTAATTCCTTACGATATAGAAAATGTCCGATTAAGGTACTACGGCGATCAGAAAGCAAAAGGATACACAGCAGGGGTAGAATTCCGATTGAATTGGGAATATGTTCCCGATACCGAATCGTGGATAAGCTTATCTTTAATGAAAACCCGTGAGAATATTTTGGGTGACAACAGAGGCTATATTGCCCGTCCGAGTGATCAGCGCTTCAACTTTTCTATGTTTTTCCAAGACTATATTCCAGGAAATCCATCCTACAAAATGCACTTAACTCTCATATATGCCGGTGGCCTACCTGTTTGGGTACCGAAAATCGGAAAACAAGGTGATAGCTTTAATATGCCACACTATAGAAGAGCCGATTTAGGTTTTTCAAAAGAGTTACTCGATACAAAAAAAGTCAAGTATAAAGGCTTACTCAAGCATTTTAAATCCATGTGGATTGGCCTTGAAATATTTAATCTATTCGATATTAACAATACGGTTTCCTATCTTTGGATTAATGATATTCAAGGGAATCAATATGCCATCCCAAACTATTTGACGGCTCGTAAGCTGAATCTAAAACTGAGTGCAAAGTTCTGATTGAATTTAATTATTACGCGTTTATATGCCTATACATTTCCATAATCCAATTATACTATGGGGACTGATAAGTTTAATCATTCCTGTCATTATTCATCTCTTCAATTTTAAACGTTTTAAAAAGATCTACTTCAGTAATCTTAAGTTTTTGAAAGATGTTACAGCTGAAAACAAGAATCGGTCTAAAATTAAAAACTGGCTCTTATTACTCAGTCGTCTTTTAGCCTTAGCCTGCCTTATTATTGCCTTTGCGCAACCTTTTATTCCCAATGAGAATATGAATCTGGCAAATGAATCGCAAAGACAAGCTATACAGATTTATGTGGATAATTCTTTTAGTATGAATGCTGAAACGGAAAAAGGTATTGCTATTGAAATAGCTAAAGCTAAAGCGATAGATCTTATTAGCTCCTTACCAGATGATGCCCAAATTAATATTCACAGCAACAACAGCAAGTCGAATACGCCTTTGGTAAATAAAAAGCGAGCTATCTCAAAAATTCAGGAACTACAGCCTTCTACCGAGAGCAAATCTTTCACACAAATTATAAAGGAATGTTCGCAAACCAATTTTAATCATTCAATTTACTTCTTTTCTGACTTTCAGAAGTATCAATTTAATATTGATCAGGCAACTGTTGATAGTAGTCAGAATATAATTTTGATGCCCTTAAAAATTCAGAACCAAAACAATCTTTATGTAGACTCATGCTGGCACGAAAATATGGCTCATAAAATCAATCAGAAAGAAGAGCTTTACGTTCGTATTCAAAACGCATCGAACAAGAACTACAATAAAATACCTATCAAACTCTATATTAACGACAGCTTAAAATCAGTTACCAATTTCGATATTAAACCCAAGGAAAACAAAGCCATCAAACTGCATTATAAAAGTCAGCATTCGGGAATTCATTCGGGAAGAATAGAAATAAATGATTATCCAATTACCTATGATAACACGCTTTTCTTTTCGTACAAAATTCAGAAAAATGCTGAAATTATTAGCATCAATCAGGAAAAGGAAAATCTTTATATCAGTCAGTTATTCTCCAATAAGGAATACTTCAATCTCAAGAACATCAGTAAAACATATTTTCATCAAGCTAACCTGAGTCAAACAAAGCTCATTATCCTGAATCAGCTTACTAATATGCAAAGTGGTTTCAAACAAAACATTGCTAAGTATATAAACAGAGGTGGTCAGGTTCTTATTCTTCCTGCAGATAAAAATAACATATCAAACAATGAACTTTTAAGCGAATTAGGCGTTGGGATATATCAGGACTTGGATAGTCTTACGCAAACTGTTTCGAGTATAGAATTGAATGCTGAAATTTACAAAGAAGTATTTAAACAACTAAAAGACAATGCCCGCTTACCACAAATTTATCGCCATTTTAAACTAGGTGAAACCAATCAGCATCTCCACATTCCCTTATGGAAAACTAAAATGGGTGAAAGTTTGTTTTCTCAAATTAAGTTAGGAAAAGGAAAACTCTTCTTATCTAGTTTTAACTTTAGCCCCCAATGGACAAATGCAATTAAACACCCATTATTTGTGCCTAGTTTAATTAATATCGTTTTAAACAACCACAGGCATTCGCCACTGTATTTTAATTTAGATTCTAAAGAGTATGCCATTGCCGATGGTGTCAGTTCTAAAGGCGAAAAAAATATGCTTCATATAGAGAACAAATTGCTGGGAATAGATCTCATTCCTGAACAAATCAACCATTTTGACAGAGGTTTGTTACTGAATGCACATGGACAAATTAAAGAGGCGGGAAACTACCTTATTACACAAGCAAATCATCCTGTTGCAGGAATTTCATTCAATTATACCAGAAAAGAATCTAATTTGGATTTTTATTCGACTGGAGAGTTAAACGATCTGATCCGGAAAAACAATCTGAATTACAGCCTGATGGATGTAGAAACAATTGATATGAATAATGCTCTTACTGAGCAAAGAGAAGGTAAATCGTATTGGAGCATATTTCTAATTTTAAGTTTCTTTTTCCTTATAACAGAGTTTATCATTCAGAAAATCAAACTTTAATTAAAAATAAAAGGAAGAAATTCATATCAGATTTCTTCCTTTCCCGAATTATATACTTGAGATCTTAATGCTGACAAACGTGTCCGTCATCTTCACCATGACCAGCACAAGTCATTCCTGAATCCTTAACGCGTTCTTGCAGATAAGCTTCAACCAATTCGCGAACATCACCAGAACATCCTCGATAAACCTGAATACCAGCTTGAGAAATTTTGTTGACAGCTCCCTGCCCCATGTTTCCAGCTAACATTACTTTAACCCCCATATCGGCAAGCTGATTGGCTATATTCGATTTGCAACCACAGCCTTGAGGTGATTCTATCAATTCAATTTTACTAATCTGATTGTCAGCAGTTAATTCTGCAATCGAAAAGTGCTCGCAATGTCCAAAATGCGAATCAACTTGATTGTCTTTTGTTGGAATAGCTATTTTCATTTGTATCTATCGTTTTTTATTCAAGCCCCATCATTTTTAAGATATCTTTGAGCTTATTGTTTTTTTCGTTTAGAATAATAAACTGTAAACCCTTTGCTTTAGCATGTTGTTGCAATTTCAAACCTAGTTCAAAAGCTACAAACGCATTTACAGCATTATCATCGCAAAGCAAAGACAAAATCTTTAGCCCCACCCCTTTTTCATCTTCAACAAAAGGATTTTCAATTACACGGTAGTTACTTGTTTCTCGATTTACCAATGCAAAATATGGGCTTCTTGCAAATTTTAAAGAAAGCTGAGCCTCCTTTTTATCACTCATTACAGGTATTGCTGCTATCATTTCTCTTCCTCCACTTTTAATATGTCTGAACTTGAACACAAAATACAATTCGTTAATTCTACACCTTTGGGGTTGTTGAAATGCGATTTGCACTTTTCACACTGATACCAACTCTCATCGTAGACAATCGTCCCACCTTCAATACGAATGGGGTGAACTTCTATTAATGCCTGAGCAATTTTCTTACGTGCACGATCATAAATTCGAGTTAAACTTGGACGTGAAATTTCCATTATCTTGGATGCTTCCAATTGGGAAAGATTCTCATAATCGAGTAATCGAATTACCTCAAACTCTTCGATATTCAAATTAATAGCCTTAGATGGGTTTGCATAAAATCCTTGAGGATTAAAGCCTTTTATCCGAGGTGGAATTTGAATTTTTGAATTATTTCTTGGTCGTGCCATAAAATTAATTTTCTATAACGATACAAATATAATGAACATATGTTCTTAACGAACTTTTTCAACAAAAAAAACGATCTAAATATAAAGATCGTTTTCCAAATCACCTATTCGGTAATATCATATTTTCGATTCTAAACAAAGAATCCTAATAAATTTAAAAGGTTGGCAAACCTATAAGCCGGGTCCTGTTTTCCCCGAAAGGAACTTCTATCATTTATCTAGAACATAGGTCACCCTATGTCTCGAGCAATCTACCCCCCGACATCGACCGAGTAAGATCTACAACTGTCGGTATACTTGATCTTGCAAGCCATGAGGCACACAGCTACCTATGTTACCATAAGTACTGGTGAGCTCTTACCTCACCTTTTCACCCTTACCCCATTTTCGAAAAAACAGGGCGGTTATTTTCTGTTCCACTACTATAAGCTTTCGCCTATCTTCCCGTTAAGAAGCATGGTACTCTGCCTTGCCCGGACTTTCCTCTCTTTCTTACGAAACAGCGATAGAACGGTTTGCCGCTGCAAAGGTAATTTTTTTTATGAGTATGTGATATGAACTGCCCACTAATCTTACTAGTAAAGGAGTGAATCAATTGAAAAGTAAGAAATTTGTATTATACCAAAGTTCAGAATTATGAGTTATAAATTATTAATTACAATGAATAAAAATGATTCTTATTGATAAAATCTCTTTCCCTTTTCACTTTATCCTTCATCCTTTCCCCTTTCTCATCTTCCATTCACATAAAACCACTGCCCTTTTTCGAAGCGAAAGAATGAATCTTCTATCATTTCATGAATTTTTCCAGCTTCGCTATATAAAGCTTTAAATTTCACTCTTCCTTCGGAATCACCAATCGTACCATCCTTAGTCGAGATAATCTGCAAACCCAACCACATAACAGAAGCTGCCCATTCCTTAATTTCATTTCTCTCGCTATTGGGACGTGTTTCTGTTGCATAAGTCCTCATGATATAATCAACATCAGCCAAAACAAAAGCAGAATAACGACTCCTCATCAAATCCTCCGCTGTTTGTGCCACACGTTTACCCGAATGATAAACACCACAACAATCCTCATAAGTCAATGGTCTTCCGCAAATGCAATTTTTCATGTCGCTGACTATTTAAAATCCTTAAAGAAAACATCCAGCTTATCGAAATCTTGTTCACCAATTAATTCCAGAAATCTCGCAAAATTTGGAGCAATTGTCTTAAGGCTATCCTTAATTTTGAACATAGCATTAAACTCTGTGATAAACTCAGCACGCATATCAAAAGTACTTACCAATGTTTCGTAGAATAATTTGAAAAGATTCTTTTCATTTTGCAAAAGTGCATCATCTAAGGAAATAACCTTTAGCAAGTTATTCAATAGTTCAGTATCCTTATACTCAATTGCCACTGCTAAGCCCTTAGTATAATGAGCAAACAAAAGCTGTAAGGCTTCTTTATCGTTATAGGCAGGGATTGGTACCGGAGTAAATTTTGCTTCCTTATAAATTGCCAATGCCTTTTCTTTTTCGCCTAAACTCATTAGAATAAAAGCCTTTACATTCGACAAGGCCAACTGATAGAACTCACGATACTGATCAAACACAAGATCTTTCTCTGCTTGTTCCAATACAGGCAAAGCCTCCGAAAGAACTTCATTCAATTTAGCTTTCCCTCTGTTTATAGAGAACTCGGCCATATACTGCAAAGCCCAATTAAGTCCGTAAACCCACTTACCAGAAGTTGAACATGAATCGTAGCCCTTAGCGTATTCCTGTCCTGCTTCACTTAATTCTCCAAAAAGGGCAAAAGCTGCAGCCCGATGCTGTAAAATCTCCAGATAAAATCTAGGGTCATCTTTTAATGCGATATGCGTATTATCATTCAAAAACTCTCTAATAATTTTAGGATCCTTTTCCGTAATACCCTTATTGTACAATTCTACAAGACTCTTATATATATTCTCTGTTGTCATATTAAAATGATATTTTGATTCTAAATTTCTGTTAAATCTTTATTTTCTGCACAAATGCAAGTGAAACCACACACAGTATAGCGCCTGCTATAAATGGTATTTGCCAATGCCACATCCATAACAAACCACCACAAACTGGAATCACAACTGCCGATATATGATTAATTGTAAAACCAACTGCCATAGATGGTGCAATATCTTTCTTATCCCCTGTTTTATGAAAATAGGTGTTGATTCCCATTGAAAAACCAAAGAAAATATGATCGATAATGTATAGGATAGCTACTACCAAACCATTTTCGATAAAGGCATAACCAAGAAATACAAATATTAAAAAGATGTACTCTAAGCTTAGCATTTTCCGTTCACCATAGCGATTAATTCCCTTCGCAATATAGGGTGATATGAAATAGGTGATAATATTATTGATGATGAAAAGTATAGCTACATGCTGTATACTGAAATGATATTTTTGCACCAGCATAAATACTGCAAACACAACAAAAATCTGTCGTCGGGCACCACTTAAAAAATTCAGAACATAAAATAACCAATAACGCTTACGCAAAACCATACCCTTATTTTGAGCAGGAATATTTTTGTTTTCAGGCTTCCAAAACAAAGCCCAAATCGCCATCAAAACAATTATAACTCCAGCTACTATAAAATTCATCTGAAGCGATAAATAATCAGCCAATAACAAAATAAAAGCTCCCATTGCCACATTAGCAACTGCTGCCCAGCTCTTTTGCTTAGCAAAAACATAAGGCGCCTGCTCGTAATTAAAATATTGCAGGGTTAAAGATTTATTAGTCGTCTCAAAATAATGAAATCCAATTGACATGATTAGAGTTGTAAAAATCAAGCCGTAAAAAGAAGGAAAGAAGCCCGTTAAAGCAACGCCGACTCCAACCAACAAAACAGATATTGCCGATAAACGGTGTTCTCTTACAAAAAATAAAACGTAAATAACCAATAATGCTAAAAAGCCCGGCACCTCTCTTATTGACTGAATAACACCCAATTGAAACCCATTTATCCCAACCTCATCAACAGCCAAATTATTAAAAAGCGTACGCCATGCCTGGTGACCTGCAGTAGCAGCAACAACCAGCAGTATTAAATAGGCGTACATTTTATTTTGTTTAAGTTCCTTAAGCATAAAGCAATTATTAATTAAGGCTGCAAAGTTATAAATAGAAACTTTAATGCACTTGAAAAATTTGTATTTTTACACAGAATCAAAACGACAAATATGAACTTATTAAATACCATTAAAGACCGCTACTCAGTTCGAGCCTATTTAGACAAAAAGGTTGAAGACGAAAAATTAATGCAAATTCTTGAAGCTGGGCAGTACGCGCCATCTGCAGTAAATTTCCAGCCATGGCATTTTATCGTCATCCGTGAAAAAGAGAACCACGATAAGTTTTCTCACATCTACCATCGTGAATGGTTTAAGGAAGCTCCTGTTTATATTGTTATTTGTTCTGATCACAGTAAATCGTGGAAGCGCGCCGAAGACGAAAAAGATCATGCAGATATTGATGCAGCTATTACAACAGATCACATGACACTACAAGCTACCGAATTAGGTTTAGGCACTTGTTGGATATGTAATTTTCATGTTCAAAAATGTCGCGAGTATTTTGATCTACCTGATCATATAGAACCTGTTTCAATTCTTTCTTTAGGTTATCCTGATTTGGAAAAAAGACAGCCTAAGAAAAAAAGAAATAGTTTAGATGAAATTGTTCACTGGGAGAAATTTTAACAGATCATTTGTTAAAATCGACTAATTAGAAATACAGGATGAGTAAAATACCCGTTACGGTCATAACAGGCTTTTTAGGCGCTGGTAAAACCAGTCTTTTGAATCAGTTAATAAAGAAAAATCAGGAAAAGAAATTCGTTGTTATCGAGAATGAGTTTGGCGAAGAAAACATCGATTCAGAACTCGTTGCTGATATTGGTAATGAAGATATATTTGAACTGACTAATGGTTGTATATGCTGCAATTTAAATACAGAACTCTTCGTGGTACTTGAAAACTTGATCAAAAACAATCATGATTTCAATCATCTACTTATTGAGACAACCGGTATTGCTGATCCTGGAAATATTTTAGCTTCATTTATCTCTGATCCTGGAATAAAAGCCAGGTTTGAACTAGATTCTGTTATTTGTTTGATAGATGCAGCGAACGCTAAAAATGATCTTAAAAATGAAGACGTTCTCAATAAACAAATTGCTATTTCGGATACGCTTATTCTCAACAAAACAGATTTATCAAATCCGGAAGCTTTAGAAGCACTAATTATTGAGCTCCAGGAAATAAATCCAAGTGCCAACATCCATAAAGCAATACAATCTGATATCGAAGCCCAATTACTGGATGTATACGCCTACAACCCTAAAGATATTTACCAATATCTATTTTCGATGGATGGCGTAAATGAGAAGGATAACAAGCATGATCATAATATCCAGAACTATTGCTTTAAAAGTAATTCAGCTTTTAACCAGATGAAAATTGGAGGTTGGCTTGATGCTTTTTTACAATTTAATTCCGATACAATTTATAGAATTAAAGGCATTTTAAACATTGCAGGCGTAGAGAATCGTATCCTCCTGCAATCTGTTCATACACAAATACAGGCAACTGTCGGCCGTCAGTGGGAAAAAGATGAAGTTCCGGAAACCAGATTGGTCTTTATTGGAAAAAACCTAAATACAGAAGTTATAGAAAAGAACCTTTTGGAACTTTGCGACTAAAAAAAATCCTAATACCAGATTAATGGTATTGGGATTCTCTATAACAATTAATTGCTAGTGCTATATACATCGGCACTAATTAGAGATGCCGGATTTAAATCCATATATGGCAAGGTAAAATAAAAACACGATCCTTCCTTTTCCACAGATTCTACCCAAACTTTTCCTCCCATAGATTTTACAAAAGCTCTTGTAATAGATAAGCCAAGTCCTAAACCACCATACTGACGAATATCTGATTCCTGAACTTGTCTGAAATTCTCAAAAATTACAGAAAATAAATCCTTTGAAATACCTATTCCCGTATCTCTCACATAAAACTCAATATAATCAGCCTTCTTATAATAGCCAATCTCAATTCTACCATCATGAGTAAACTTAATAGCATTATCCATCAACTTTCTGAATATTTTTAACAAATACTGCTTGTCTGCGTACACTGTTTTTACAACTGTACTTGGAAACAGCATCAACTTCAAGTTCTTTTCTTCAGCCAATACCTTATACTCTTTTTCAATTTTAGACAGTAGTTCGGTAATGTTTACCGCCTCCATTCTAATATCGCTATGCCCGGATTGAACTTTAGCAATATCCACAATCTCATTTACAACATTCAATAGTTGATTCGAATTTTCAAAAATGATCTCAATATATCTAGTTCTATCCTCATCACTCACATCGGGAGAGGCTAAAAATTCTGAAAAACCCAGAATTCCATTCATTGGAGTTCTAATTTCATGCGATATATTACTTAAAAAAGCGTTTTTCAACTCATCTACTTTTTTAGCATCTTTTTGTGCTTGAATCAGCTCCCTTTTTAATGAATTTTCTTTTTTCGAATAATAGATAAGAAAAAATAAAAGACCTAAAATGAAGAAACTTCCTGATAATAACAGATACAATGATTTCCTACTTAAATGAACCGAAAAGTTTGGTTTGTTAATAATAGTCCAATCGTTAGGGAACGATAGTTGGCAATAAATTAGCTTCTTTTAATTCATTATAATCCAAATAGCATTGATTTGGACTCTCTTCCAAAACCGCGATATTTTCTATGGACTCGCCCTTAAAAATTCGATCTGCAATTTTCAAAGCCTCCTGAGTTTGTCTGTAGTGATTAATTAAATTACCCCCTACAACTCCCTGTCCCATTCCATGTTCCCACAAATGATAAACAGGTATATCTGTATTTTTCTTGATATAGCTTAAGCCCTCAAAAAATGGTTTATACTTGAATTCTTTATCTCTGTATTGCGATAATAACAACAAAGCTTTATTACCCTTCAATTTCTGTAAGTTCTTTCCAAATTCAGAGAAACTTAGCTCTGATAAATTCAGTGTATGAACATCTATTGCTGCAGACAAATCTTTAAGACCTAAAACGCGTTTTAAATCCGTTTTTCCCGATATTGTGTTATCACTAACAATAAAAACTTCATCTAGTTTTGAGTTTAAAGTTTTAGCCAGTTTTATTGTCTCTTTTATGGAGATATCCTCAACTACTCCCGTACAATTCAAATTTAAATTTTGTTCCTTCGCCAATTCTAAATTATTGATTCCCCAAAAGACAATTGGCTTTGCTTTGAACAAGTCATTCTGATATTTCAAGACATATTCTAAAGCATAATCATCAGCTACCAGAAATAAGTCATAAGCTTTTCTCTTAGACAGTTTATAGCTCAAAAAATCGTGAAATTGTTTGATGTAAGTTTCATCAACGAACTCTTTACTATTCATAAACTCGACATCAATATGATAATGGGTTGAGTCAACAAATTCATTTATCGCTTTCGATGCGTGTATGTAAGTTGGAAAATTACTATTATATGAATGAATTAAACAAATCCGTTTTCGTTTTGTTTCTCTCAGTTTCTGGCTTTCTGCCTGAACAGGAAACAATAATAAGAGTAAAAAAAGACAACAATAAGAAAAACACAAGCCCTTCTTTTTGTTCATAATTAGGTTTTTATATGACATCTTTTTACTTGGGGTTAAGCATAGGTTATTTAAATACGAAGTCCAATTTAATCAATAGCTTCACATTTTCCAAACATTTGACGAAAATACACTTTATATCCATAAACATATTTTTTTATCCTGTCAACCATAACAATATATAGATTTACATATCTATTTAATCAAACATATTGCAAGAGCATAATTCTATTTAAATAACAACTCTGATCATCTTCTTAGTCATGTCATTTTTCTTTGAAAGATTAAAAATAAAGCTCAAGAACCCTTTAAATAGAGACATACAAAACTGAAAGCAATGATTAACAAACCAATAAGTCCGAAAAAAAACTATCTTTGATCCAATAATTTTGAGATACAATCGACTATGAGAGCCAGTGCCTTTTTAATTATACCACTTTTAATTTTCATGTTAATAGTGGACCTATACACCTACCGGGGCATTAAACCGCTTGTAAACAAAATTCAGAATTCATTCTTCAGAAAGGCTTTCAAACTACTTTATTGGTCGATTTCATTATTCATGTTTGCTGCCTTTGTTCTCTTTTTTTTAAGAATAGAACATGTGCAAAAAGCTGAAACATATGTTTACACAAGTTATTTAGTAGGTGCATTTGCCCTATTCTATATACCTAAGTTTGTTCTGATTCTTTTCGTATTACTTAAAGATGTGCAGAAAGCCGGAAGTTGGCTCCTTAGAGCGCTTTCAATTGTGAAGAAGGAAAATAAGTTTGAATCAAAATCGAAGAGAAAAATGGAGCGTTCCGAATTTTTATATCAAATGGGTTTAATGCTTGCAGCTATACCCTTCGCCTCTATTCTTTATGGTGTAACAAAAGGTAAATTTAAGTTCCGCATCATGCAGGAAAGCTTAAGTTTTCCAAACCTGCCAAAGGCCTTTCAGGGGTTTAGGATTGTTCAGATATCTGACATGCATCTGGGAAGTTTTAATAAGAATTACGAAAAAATAGAAAAAGCAATTGAATTAATTAACGAGCAAGAACCTGATATTATTCTTTTTACTGGTGACCTGGTAAATAATTTTGCTGAGGAGACCGAAGGCTGGGCACCGGTTTTGAATAAGATGAATGCCAGAATGGGGAAATTTTCCATATTGGGGAATCACGATTACGGTGATTATTCCCATTGGCCATCAGCTGAAGCCAAAGCAACGAACCTAAAAGGGATTAAGGATTTTCACAAGGAAGCAGGCTTTAAATTGCTTTTAAACGAAACCGAACGACTTAAAATTGATGGTGATGAAATCGCTTTAATTGGTGTTGAGAATTGGGGTAAACCACCTTTCCCTCAACATGGCGATTTAGATTTAGCAATGAAGGATAATGAGAAGCTACCATTCAAATTATTAATGAGTCACGATCCCTCACATTGGGATGAAAAAGTTCTGGACACCGATATCGATCTTACATTTGCCGGTCATACACATGGTATGCAATTCGGTATTGAACGTGCCGGCATCAAATGGAGCCCTGTGCAATACAAATACCCGCGTTGGGGAGGTTTATACAATAAGGGGAAGCAATTTCTATATGTAAATCGTGGCTTTGGTTATATTGGTTTCCCGGGAAGAATTGGTATGCCACCTGAGATTACACTTATCGAACTTAACTAATAGGAAAGGTTAAAGGAGAAAGTTTAAGGCATACAAGTGCATTAAAATAATTCTGAACCTAACTGGAAATCATTTTCCCATCGATACAATTCACATTTTTCCATTTCGACTCCTCCCCGATAGATATCAGGACAATGAACGAAATGAACTCTTCACTCTTTCACGCCTCGACTTTTACGACCTTTAGACCTTTAGACCTTTAGACCTTTAGACCTTTAAATAAAACTCAGATTCACATCCTTAAGAAACTTTTCTTCGAGCAAACGAACAACTCGTTTCACAACCGTACGTCTAATCTCTAGCTCAACAGGCAGATTAGGGTCCTGATGTGCAAAGTTGATACGCGTTCCGTTAATAATAGAGATCTGGTCGCTTTGTAAGAAGTAATGAACAATCTGATCGGCAGGTCCGTCTCCCAATTGGTAATTATTATCGTAGTCTTCTAAAATACGAGCAACTTTTCCAATCGTTAAAATCCCTTCGGTTACCAAATTAATCCCTTCCATATGTGCAATTGGAGGTAATTCAGGATCGCTAATAGTCATTCCCGGAGCAAACTTTAAGCCCAATTCTCTCGACACGATTTCAGCTGTAGATCCTCCGCAGATAATTTTCTTTCCCTTAAAGTGATAGATTCTCATTGCCAGTTCAGAGTCTTTTTCCATTTCGAATGGAGGCCCCGTACACAATAACAACTTACGAGGTTCTCTAAAATAGATTACACCTGCACTGGTGTCATCTTTAGGTTCATCCTGATCGTTTCTCGAAGCACGCTTCACAATCTTTTTCCCTAATGCATTGGACGATATATAGGGTGTTGATTTAATCAATTGCGTCACAAATTCGACGACATTATCCAGCTCCCAACCAAAAGGGTAAGCTTGCGAGCCCATACCTGATTGCATAATACCGTCAGACCAAAAAAGAATACGATCTTCCTTTCGTGCCGTAAACTGACAAGTTCTTAAAATCTTTCCTTTGTTCTCTTCACTATCTAATTCAATCGTTTCCCAGCCCGGATCGAATGGTGTTGCACCACGCATCACGACACAATCGGGATTATCAAACTCCATAATCCTTGTTGTACCATCGTATTCAATATCAACAATCGTAAAAGTGGAATAACTCACACGCCTCACACTACAAACAGGCAATGTGTTCATAATAATCTCAGCAATGGTCTTAAAATCCTTATGCTCCATGGTAAAATTCATAGCCATAGATGCCGTTAGTGTGGCCAGAACATTTGCCTTTACACCACTGCCCATACCATCGCTCAAAATTACAATCGTACGGTTTTCTTCTTTTATACGTCGGGATAAAAAAACATCTCCACAAATCATATCACCATGGTGAAACAATTGCGGACAGTCTATATCTAAATGAAATTTTTCCTCCATAGGGACTACTCTTCAGTGGTGTGAGACTTAATAATTGAATTCAATATCTTCTCTGTTTTAGAGGCTGATTCACCCAACAAAAAGGCAATTTGCTGTACCGTTTGCAAGTTCTCTTTAATCACATCGCGAGCTCGGCCAATCACCTCTTCTTTTCTCACTTCGGGAGCATATAAATCTCGAATTATACCACCTACAACCTTATTTTTCTTAATCGTAAAGACAGAAACATTGAATAGTCGGCTACCAAAGTGAACATCCTTCTTCAGAATATCTTCTCCATTCATCAGAACGGTTGAGAACAGACGATGGAAAGGCACAACCTTAGACAAATCGGCATCAACCAAACCTGGAATAATTTCGTTCAACATTTGCGTTTCTTCACCCAGCAGGTTCACAAAACTATTGTTGGATTCTATAATTTTAAGGTCTTCATTTACGATAACCACACCAGTCGGTAACTTTTGTAGCATAGCCGAAATGGTTTCACTAGCCTCAACCGCCAATCGGTGTTCCTCTTTAGCTTGCGCCTCTGATTCCTTTAAGGCAACCTTAGTCTGGTTGAGTTTGTCGTTGGTTTCGCCCAATTTCTTGATATAGGCATTCATGTTTTTGATAGTCACCGAAGAGCATTGCTCAAACTTGGCTATTCCCTGAACCTTAGCTTCAGCAAATTTCTTACAGGTTTCGTAACCACAAGATCCGCAACCCAACTGTTCTTCAATCTTACCTTTACCCATTTCGTTCAAAACTTCCTGAACTTCTTCTTCTGTTGGAACAGGTAAACGTTGATCCTTTACAGCAAATTTTCGGGATAAATCGATATGCTTATAAGTATCTATTTCTTTCTGCCACTCTTTCTCATCGAAAGTATTCAAGCGCTTACGCACATATTGCAAAACCTGCGAACGACGTGAAAACTTACGCCCACCTTTCGATGTTCCGGCTCCCATAATACAGCCTTCACAATAGAACAAATCGAGATGTTGATTAAGCTCCTCACTTCTGTTAAACTCTTCGAGAGAGCGCAAGAAGTTGTTTCGTCCCTCGGTACTAATAATATTGCCTCGTAGCATGCTATTATCTATTTCAGCCGCCTGAAATAAACCATGACTCATTGGGAAAAGACCTCCAATTCGGGCAAAAGGTGGATCAAATTCTGAAAATTCGACTTTCTTTTCCCGTATATTATTCTCTTTAAAAAGCTTTCTTAATTCAAAAAAGCTCAAAACCGCCTGAATTGCCCCGTCACTCTTATTAAAAAATTTCACATCGTCCTTACTAGGTACGCAGGGCGAAAGCGAAACGATCTTAACATCTTGCCCGTACTTCTCGCGAACCACCTTTGCCATGGCAATAATTGGGTTCACTATAGGAGCTAAATTCTCTACCAAATCGGGATAGTAACGCTCCACATGGTTGACAAGTGCAGGACATTTGGTTGACAGGTAGTATTTACCATGAAAATTATTGAAAAGCTCTTTATACTTAAAGGCAACCAAATCGGCTCCAAAAGCTGCTTCAACCACATAATCGAAACCCAATTCGCGAATCATACCTACAAAGCGTCGATAATCATTAATGTCGTCGAATTCACCCGAAATACTCGGATCGCAAATCGCAACAACTTTTTCATCGCGTTTGAGCAATTCCTTAACGTAATCTTCTTCGTTGCGATACTCAATAGCATCTTGCGCACACATGGTCACACAATTGCCACAACCAATACAACGGTTGGCAATAATATGAGCATGATTATCTTCTATTTTTATGGCTTTGGCCGGACAAACCCGGATACAGGTGTAGCTCAGGTTACATTTGTCCTTATTTACGGTAATCAGTTGCATGGGGCTGCGATTTTAGGTTAAGGGCTGTGGTTTGTAAAGCCTGTTTTTCTAAGCTTTTTCGAAAACTTTGTTCAGTATGTCGATAGCGCCTTCGGAATCAACTTCCTGATACAATTCTTCCTCTATTTTTAAAATTGGGCCTTTAGAACAGTTGCCTGTACAAAGTTCGCCATGAAAAAACACCAAGTCGTTTAGATTATTCTTATCAAAAAATTCCTTTACGGCTTGCAATGTTTTACCATTACCTCTTGAAAAACAAGAACTACCCAAACAAATGGTAACATCTTTTTTATCACTCATTGTTTATTTGTTTTGTGTTTTGATTTTTATGTGGAGGTCCTTAGATTTCAAACTAATTTTTCCTCTAAAAGCCTACCAACTCCTAAATATAGCTAAGATCTACATCTTTCAAAAACTTTTCCTCCAAAAGCGCTGCGATGTTTTTAACCACCGTTCTGCGAATTTCCAACTCAACCGGAAGATTAGGATCCTGATGTGCTACGTTTATCTTAGTCCCGTTGATAATTTCAATGTGATCACTCTCCAAAAGATGCTTCACAATCTGATCGGCAGGCCCCTGTCTTAATACCGTATTCTGATTGTAATCTTTAAGCAAGCGTTGCACTTTTCCCAAGGTCAGAATGCCTTCGGTAAGCAAATCAACACCTTTTAAAAAGGATATTGGAGGTAATTCAGGATCAGTAATCGTCATATCGATTTTCAGCTCTTCACCAAACTCACGCGAAAGAATACTAGCCGTTGTGCCACCACAAGCAATCTTTTTTCCCTTAAATTCATTCACCTGATTGGCTAGCTGAGCATCCTTCGATTTACTGTATGGAGGTCCTGTACACAAAAGGAGATCCCTTGGTTCCCGCAAGTAAACCACTGCACAGGAGGTATCGTCTTTGGGAATATCACCATAATTTGCCGCTGCTCTATCTACCACCGCTCGCCCCAATTGCTTAGCCGACAGGTAAGGTTGACGGCGAATTAGGCCTCTTACAAAATCATTCAGATTATCAGAACCCCATCCGAAAGGAAAACGCTTTGTTCCCATGCCCGAATTGGTCACACCATCGGAACAAAACACAATACGATCTTCTTTTTCCGCTTTAAAGCGATAAGAGTACAAACTTTTCCCCAGGTTGTTTGCTCCCTCAATACTTAGTTCTTCACACTTGGGTTCAAACAATTCAAGTCCGCGTAAAACCAAACATTCCGGACTATCGTAACGAATAATACGTGTTTCTCCATCACATTCGATATCAACAATGGTAAAAGTAGAATAGCTGGCCTTGCGCTTACTGCAAATGGGTAGCGTTTGCATAATAACCTCAGCCGCTTTACGGATATCCTTATTCACACGCATATAGTTGAGCACCATAGATGCTGTTAAGGTTCCCAATACGTTGGCCTTAACACCAGATCCCAAACCATCAGAGAGAACTAACAAAGTTCTTCCCTCTTCCTTTATTTTTTCAGACATAAAAACGTCCCCGCAAATCACCTGTTTTCCGGGATTCTTCTGAAGACACTCAACTTCTATATAATAATCGGATTGCATGCTCTATTTTATTTAGGATTCCAGATTTAGGATTTCTATTTGTAAACCATTCATAAATCAGAAATCTAAAATCATCAATATCTTCAAAAATTTATATTTAATTCTTCTCCTCAGCAAGCGTATAAAACTCAACAATAGAGTTCAACATATCCTCAGTTTCCGAAGCATTCTCACCCAATAGGTAAGCTATCTTCTGAACGGTTTCGAGGTTCTTTTGATTGACAGCTTTTGCACGGTTGATTACTTCCTCCTGTTGTATAAATGGCTGAGACATATCGCGTAAAATAGCGCCTACAATTTTATTGCGTTGTATAGAGAACAAACTTAAATGCAACATCTTATTACCCAAACGAAAATCGCGTTCCAAACTGTCTTCACCCGTTGTTAAAACAGAAGAAAATAGCTTATAGAAAGGTGCTATTTTCTTTAAATCGGCATCTTTCAAGCCCGGAATGGTCTCGAACAGTTGTTCCATTTCCTCTCCCATGATACGAGCAAAGCTCTGGTTGGCTTCCACAACTTTTAGTTCCTCGTTCACAATTAAGACGCCTGAAGGAATTTTACCCAAAAGTGCTGTTGACTTATCGTGAGCAATTTTTCGCATATAGGAAGCACACATGTTGGGTTCCGATTTATCTTCAAGATAAGCCTTGGCAAACTCACGACAGGAATTGTAACCACATCCCCCGCAATTAATTTCATCCTTGTCGGAATACTTCCCGATCATATTCAGAGCTTCCTTAATTTTATTTTCGGGATGTTCAGGTTTAAGAGCGACATTAATTTCCTCAAAGTCACGACTGATTGAAAAATCAGGGAATTTAATTTGAGCCTCCTCATCGCTTCTGTTGATAATTTCCAAACGTTTAAGCGCTCTCGAATAGGTTTTTCTGGTACCGGGCCCATTCACACAGCCCCCTTCACAAGCCAGAAGTTCCAGAAACAGCAAGCCCGGCTTTTTATAATAGTTTAAATCCTTAAGCACATCGTAAATACTGCTAATGCCAGAAAAGGTCATAAATACCGCATCAGTCGTTGACGCATTGTCTTTAATGCCTGCAATCATTCCCCCGTCAATGGGATACAAGCTTCCCTTACCGGCACGACGAGGCACAAAGCTTGGCTCTGTATCCGACTCGTAAAATAAATCCGCTTCGAGACCTTCCTCATCGAACCATTCAGCCAAATCCTTAAAAGACAATGAAGCTTCCAGCAAATCGCCAAAGGCATCACTTTCTGATTTTTTAGCGATACAAGGCCCTATAAATACAACCTTACAATCCTCGCCAAATTCCTCTTTCAACATTTTACAATGCGTCAGAAGTGGCGATAAAAATGGTGTGATTTGATCCTTATACTGAGGAAAATGTTTGCAAATCATTTCGACCACCGACGGACAAGCCGATGAAATATAGATACCACTTTCCTTTTCTTCCAAAAAGCCATTCACCTTGCTCGAAACCATTTCGGCGCCCAAGGCAGTTTCCGAAACATGAGCAAAGCCAAGCTCCTTTAAAGCTGCCACAATCTGCTCATCCTTCAAATTGGGAAATTCAGACATAAAGGATGGTGCCAAAGAAACGATAACGTTGGAATGGCGTTTCAGTAAGGATTTTACACGTGTTAAATCGTTACGAACTTTCTTGGCATTTACAGGACAAACCAGTGTGCAGTTACCGCAATAAATACAATCCTCATGCAAAATCTGAGCAGAGTTATTAATTACTTTTATCGCTTTTAACTGACATTCACGTATGCACTTATAACAATCCTGACAATCGTTCTGTTCGGTATAAACTGGCTTAAAAACATCCATTTGGCACAAATCTTACTGGTGATAAATTTCATATCAAAGCTCAGAATTTATGCTTTTTCCTCTTGCTTAATACAGATATTGTAAAACACATATTTGGATATTTTAGAACACATTAATGCCATTTATGATAGTGGTTGATATCAACTAATTCTTCAATTTTGATTAGATTTGGTTTTCGCTAAGAAAAACAATGAAATGTAAATCTCGACAAGAATCATAATAAGTGAAATAAACCCTTATAATCGAACTGTTCTGCATGAAAAAAACGATACTGACAATACTTATAATAACAGTTGCAGGGATTGGATCCTATTGGGGTATAGAAATGTATCAATTTGCAGAAGGGGTGAAAGATGACACGCCCAAATTCGTGGAATCGCTATTGAAGAATAAAGTGCAAAATGGTGATATTATCTTTCAATCGTCTAAATCAAGTCAAAGTAAAGCCATACAAATTGCCACAAAATCCAAGTACAGTCATATGGGTATCGTTTACAAAACAAATGATAAACTCTTTGTCTTCGAGGCAGTTCAGCCAGTTAAACAGACACCGCTGAACGAATGGATACAAGGTGGTGCGGATGGTCATTTTGTTATTAAAAGATTAAAAAATGCAGATGTTATTTTAACCAATGAGGTCTTAAATAAAATGAGGCAAGCAGGAGAAAAGTTTGCAGGGAAAAATTATGACCTATATTTCGAATGGTCAGATGATAGAATCTATTGTTCAGAACTTGTTTGGAAAATCTACAAAGAAGCTGCTAATATAGAGATTGGGAAACTTGAAAAGCTATCAGATTTTGATTTAAGCAATAGAGTTGTACAGCAAAAAATCAAAGAACGATATGGAGACATCATCCCTAAAAACGAAAAAGTGATATCTCCTGCAGCCATGTTTAATTCAACACATTTGGAATTGGTTTTTAAAAACTAATAAGATAAACTCCAATTAAACCGGTAGAGGCACACAATTTAACTGAGATATGAAAAACAGGAAAGCCCTTTTAATTATCGATATGCAAAAAGGATCGTTCACAGCAGCAACCCCAAGGTTTAACACCGATGCTGTTGTTTCCGGAATAAACGCTCTGGCTCAACAGTTCAGGGAAGCAGATCTTCCTGTTATACACATTCAGCACGATGGTACAGGAAGCGGAGAGTTTGAAAAGCATTCCTCCGAATGGGAAATTCTGGATGCTATAACCATTGAACCCAAGGATATCTTAATTGACAAATATGCCAATGATGTTTTCTACAGGTCAGAGCTTCAAACAAAACTAAGTGAATTGCGTATAGATGAATTGCTTATTACGGGTTGTGCTACCGATTTTTGTGTCGAATCTACCATTCAATCGGCACTGAGCAAAGATTATAACATCACGGTAGTTGCAAACGGACACACCACAGGCGACAGGCCGCACCTGAAAGCAGAACAGGTGATAGAGCATTACAATTGAGTTTGGCAAAATATGATTCCCACAAAGGGAAAAATTGAAGTCAAGACCTTTGAAGAAATCAGGTAATCGTATTCGTTCCAAGTTTAAAAGAAAACTATGCCAAAAACAGAATCATTATCCCACAAAGAAGCCCAAAAGCTGGTTCTTCATTCGCAAGGTTTACCCGCTGTAAAGCAAAACGGCACAGCATTGGCTGCCAGCCTATCGGCAATTGAACGACTGGGCTACATCCAAATTGACACCATTTCGGTTATTCAACGTGCGCATCATCATACACTATGGACACGCAACCCGCGTTATCAAAGCGATCAGTTGGATCAATTGGTTGCCAACAAGCAAGTGTTTGAATACTGGTCGCATGCGGCTGCTTACCTTCCCATGCGGGATTATCGCTTCAGCCTAATTCGAAAACATGCAACGGCCAGTGGAAAACAACAACATTGGTACGAGCGAGATGAGAAAATGATTCAATCGGTACTGAAACGCATTAGCGAAGAGGGACCATTAATGGCTAAGGATTTTGAACATACGGGTAAAAAAAGTGTTGATTGGGCCAGTAAACCAGCCAAGCGCGCTCTTGAATATCTGTTTATGCAGGGCGATTTGATGATTCCCTCTCGTCAGAATTTTCATAAAGTTTACGATTTAGCCGAACGTGTATTGCCTAAGGGAATTGACACCTCGATGCCCACAGAGGAAGAATACGCTCGTTTTTTGATTACCCGTTACCTGCAAAGCAATGGTTTAGGGCAGGCATCGGAAATGGCATATCTGCTAAAGAATACAAAACCTCTTGTTAACGCGACCTTAAAGGACATGTTTGCTAATAAGGAACTCTTAAGCTTTCGTGTTGGTGACAACAACTATTTCGCCTTACCGGACTCCATGGAATTACTAAATAAACCTTTGTCCAAATCGAAGCTTAAAATCCTCTCTCCTTTCGACAATCTGCTTATTCAGCGAAAGCGCATGCAGGCAATTTTTAATTACGATTATCAAATTGAGTGTTATGTACCCGAGGCTAAGCGTCAGTATGGCTATTTCTCTTTACCAATTCTTTGGGATGGGAAGTTGGTTGCTCGTATGGATTGCAAAGCGGATAGAAAAACGTCTGTTCTTCACATTAGACACATTGTTCTTGAAGAGGATCTAAAGAAAACCGAGGCTTTTGCACAAGCACTATCAAAAGAGCTTGAAGCTTTCATGCAGTTTAATTCTTGTACTCATATAGAATTACATAGAACCACTCCTTCCGGTTTTAGGGAAGTTCTTGAAAAAATTATGGGAATGAATATTTAATTACGAATTGAAAATTACAAAAATCCCCCTTGAGGCAATTTAACTGATGTGCAATAAAGATGCGCACCCTGAGCGGAGTCGAAGGGTCTATTAAAGAAATGAATATTTCTCCATTTCGACTACATCTCGACTCCGCTCGATGTCCGTTTCTATGTTTGTTTCTATGTTTGTTTCCTGAGCGGAGTCGAAGGAAAGATATTTTCAAATCCTAATTCATAATTATCAACACATCATTCTCAAAAATCCAGCTTATAATTAGACGGTAACTTAGGCTTCACAAACAGCTTAATTGCAATAATCGCACAAGCGTAAGCATCATCAAGAGCCTCATGATGATTCCGCATCTCGTAACCACAATGCCTCGATACTGTATGCAACTGATGATTCTCTAAATCAGGGAATTTCTTTCTTGAAGCTTTTAAGGTGCAATGAAACTCATAATCGGGATAGTCCATTTGATAGGTACGAAAGACACGTTTCAGGCAGCCCTCATCAAAACGAGAGTTGTGGGCAATAAGTGGCAGACCTTCGATAAGTGGCTCGACCTCTTTCCAAACCTTAGAAAAAACGAAAGCCTCATCCGTATCATTTGCAGTTAAGCCATGGCACTGAGTGTTCCAATAGTCGTAATAGTTTGGCTCAGGTTGAATCAATCGGTAGAATTTATCCGTGATTTCGCCATCCCGTACCAGAACCACACCAACAGCACACACGCTACTCCCATGTTGGTTAGCGGTTTCAAAATCGATGGCTGCAAAATCTCTCATCAGTCTCCCTTTTTATTTCTAAGCTCAATGATAATAAAAAAACATTAGAGCAAGTGTATTTAATTACAATCTGACAATTCAAAACACCCCTCGATCCCCCTGAAAAGGGGGAAGTTCACCTGGTGAGATTGAAATCTCTCAAATTCAATCTAACTCCGCTCAATGCCGAAATATTTAATTCAGAATTTAAATCATTGATCTTTTCCCTCTAGGGTACCGAAACGAAGTGTAGTTCGTGAATGCTTATAAAAAATCCCTATTGCAATGGCAGAGCGATTCAAACCCATCAAAAGGCTTTTTCATTGACAAAAAAAAATTGACTTCTTAAATACAATTCACTAATTTCATGTAATACATTACAATTCATATCATTCTACTGATATTTTTGTTTCATTTTAAATTTATCATTATGTCGAATTCAGGTGGGATTATCACAGCTTTATTAGCAGGCTGTGCTATTGGTGTAGGTATAGGAATACTTTATGCACCAGACAAGGGAGAAGTAACTCGGGGAAAAATAAAAGAAAAGGCTAAAGAAAAAGCTGAAGAATTCGAAGCTTCTTTTGATAAAAACATGGAAAAAGTACGTGATAAAATCGATGATTTGATTGAGGATCTGGAGAAGAAAATTGAATCATTCAAAAGAAAAGAGAAAGAGGAGGAACAAGAAGCTAAAGCCTGATTGTCTCAGCTATTCATACAACAAACCGACCATTAATTAAATCAGTTCACTAAAATCGATCGTATTGGAAAATATCCCGGATCTTTTCACTCAATTGAAAGAATTACTGACGGAGTATTTCGACTCCAGCATAGAATATTATAAGTTTTCGGGTTTCGAAAAACTTGTTCGCCTTGCTGTGGCCCTGTGTTTAACAGCCTTATTTTTCTTGCTGGCTATGTTTGCTTTGCTCTTTTTCGGTTTTGGTACGGCCGTGTGGCTAACTAATGTGTTGGGCAACGAAATACTTGGGTATTTGGGAACAGGGGCCATATACCTGATACTGATATGCCTGATTTATCTGTTAAAAAAGCCTTTGATTGAACGCCCCTTAATCAAGCTCTTTTATAAGGTATTATACACCAAAAAGGAATAAGAATTAAGCCTGTTTTTTCTCAATCAGAACCTTAGAAAAAACACAAGTCAATGGGCTAAATTGTATGACGACAAGCACTAATTCTCCTGTACTTAAAAAAATAAAATGAACAGATTTAGATCACTCAAAGATATAGAGAAAGAGAAGTATCGCCTTCACCTGGAAAGGGAGTTGGCCCAATACAAACTCAACTTTTTTATTCGAAATACCAAACGCAATTGGAGCACTGAGAGAATTATACAAAATAGCATTGGGCGTTTGCTGGGGCGCCTTGTGGAAGGCCTGTTCCACAAAAAAGAAAAATCTTAAGCTTCACTTTTCCCAATAAGACAAAAAAATCCCCCTATCAGAACGATAGAGGGACCCAAGTTTATGAAAAACTGTTTAAGTGTACTAAACAGTGCCTTCCTGAGGTTCTAACTCAGACGAATCCGTTTTGTCTTTTGTATTTTTACCAATCGGAAACTTAAACCATCTTAGCATTTCCTCGTTGCTGGCATAAATAATTTTCGCCGCCTTCATATACTTGGCCAGTTTCTCGTATATTTTATTCAAACATGCTATTCGCTCATCGGTAGCACGACCTCTGTCCACACGGCATTTGGTTTGCTGATCCATATTCATTTTCAACTTATCCTTCAGCTCATTAATTTTCGTATAAGTCGCATCGGTCCAAGCCGCCTTGGTCATGGCAGTCTTATGCAAATTAGCAATCAAAATAAAGTCTGAATAAAACATGAACATGGCTCTGCCCGATTTCCTGGCCGCCTCGTAGTCGTTAAAACCGAACTGATTCCAAATATGTTTCTTGTTAGGGAATACATTCTCTATCTCGAACTTACATGCCTGAAAAAACTTGGCACATTCCTCAACACAAGTATTAATATTTTCGGTAGCCTGTGCCTGAATATCCACATACACCTTATCCGATGGGATGGTGTTGGCATCAGCATACAGGATTTCTATTTCCTGTAATCTTTCAGCTGTAAAAAATACCGAGAAAGATGTAAATCTCACCTCCTCTTCTTTAATCAAATTAATGCTTTGGCTCACCCAGTTCATAAAAACCGCATCGGAGCAACTGTACAATCTCGAATGGTTCATCTTATCAATATGTTTTAATTAATACTAACTAAAGGATGGAAAATAGTCAAACTTATGTTTAAACACAAGATAACATCATATTATTTTCACCTCTGATTAAATTTATTTAAACACACTTAAAAACAAAGCTAAACCCCTTTCTACAAAAGCAATACAAAAACAACACAGAAGTAAAAGATTAAACATACACCTGACACAAATGTAATTTAATGCCACTATTTTAACACAACAATATGTTCAGTTGAAATTTATTATAACTCACCTGAAATCATCCGGCAGTCACCTGTAATTTTCCGCCACTCACCTAAAGTTTTCCGTCACTCGGTTGATCCATTCCGCCACTCCGTTGCAACGTTCCGCCATCACGTTGTTATCTTCCGCCACTCCGTTGATACGTTCCGCCATCACGTTGCTATCTTCCGCCGCTCCGTTGAAGCGTTCCGCCGCCCATAAATTCCAACAGATAGCCAACATAAAATAAAGCACTAGAATAAGAAAGCAAGTGAGTAAAAATATTTAACAGGATAGAAATAAATAAAAGTAAAGAGAGAGATAACACTAGCAAAATAGAGACGAAAAACGACAATACACTTACTTTACATTGCAAATTAACACCCACACATGCCAACAGGAATAAAAGGCTGATTTAAAGAAAATAAATCAACTAAAACTAAAAAATTCGATAAAACAAAATAAGACAAAAAACTCCTTTATTGGAACACACCTACCCTAAAGTGTAGGTATTGATAAATTCTTGATAAAAAGAATCATAATTATTAGACTCAGGAGATAAAATGGTGGGATTATGCTTACTTTTAACATTCAAAAAATAAATCAACACTTGGTAAGAGAGCTATGGTTTATGGAAAAGGTGTTGTTAGCTCTCCAATATGGAGTTATAACAACACCTTTTAATACGATATATAAGAAATAACAACCATATGCTTGTTATAAAACTAGTTCTGTGCAATTAAATCCAAAAAACTATGTACATATTTGAAATAGAAAAATTAAGACTAGGTGATATAATTTTGATTAAATCAGAGACTCGGATATCTCAAATGGTTCGAAGATTGACCCAAAGTCAATATTCTCACGCAATCTTATACGTTGATATCTGCAGTGTTATCGATTCTGATGGTTATGGTGTGCAATCAAATAACATTCATAGAAGATTAGTCGCGAAAGAAAATGATGCAGTGGTACTTCGATTAAAGGACGAAAATAAGAATAGTGTTTTAAATAAAGTCGAAGTGTTTGCAAGGCGGAAAATAGGCACCGAATATTCAACTGAAGAAGCAAAAATTGCTTTAATCAGCAAAGAGTTGAAAGCAAAGGAGTCCAATAGACAATTCTGCACAAGATTTGTTGCTCAAGCATACCATAATGCAGGAATTGATCTTGTTGAAAATCCCGATTATTGTGTTCCAGAAGAATTGCTAAATTCAGATGAGTTACAAATTATAGATGGTGTATTAAGAGAAGCATCTGAAAAGGAGATTGAATTTGCCAATTCTGAGAATCCTTTAGCAAAACAAATGGAAATACATAAAAATATTTTTCAAAGAGCAAGAGAACTTTCAGGACTTGACATACAGACTTTTGAAAATGTAAATCAAGTAATTATTGATATGCCAGAGATTGATTCTGAGTTAACAGATTTTGTTAGAAATTCAGGTTATTTGACAATGATGGAATATGATGTCGAAAAAAATCCATGGCATTATAATGCTAAAAAAATGATTGAACATTATAATACCCCTGAAGTTATCGTAGATACTTCAATGTTTTTTGCATCCACCGAATCGAAGACAAGAGAAAGATTAAATATGTCAATTAATGCATTGATTCAATTAGATAAAAACTTTCCTCGTGAATACTTTAAGATGGAAATAGAATTATATCGCAAATTAATAGACTTTAGTTATACTAGAGAAAGTGAGGCAATTAAGGTTCTAAAGTATTATTAAACCAAAAATATAACTAATGCAACCTGCTAATTCAAAAAAAACTCAGAGAAGAATGGGGAGATGAACCTTGTGACCACACTAAGTTTGAAAAAGAGTATTATTTAGGAACTCATACTATGGATTATATTTGTACAATTTGTGGACGAGATTTCACAAAAAAAAGAGCGTGATAAAATTTTTGAAAATAGGATAAAACCATAAGAATAACAGCACACAACACACGCTCACATAACATAGGCGGATAGGGGGTTTTCGAAGGTTTTATGCTTTTATGGGCAACGGCAAGGCAGCCATTTCAGAATAGTTATAGTTAAATTTAATCCTAAAATAGCTACCTTGCCTTTTTATAAAAATTGATACATAAATCAACTAAGGCGCCTACGTTACACAGCGCCATCCGTTACCAGCAATTTTGAAAAACGAAACATATGATTTTAGTTGTAATTTCGATTTATATATTAGTCGGATTGATTCCGAAATGGATACTTAAGAAAGATTATGAAACTTTATGCGATAATTTCAGTTGGAAAATTCCATTATTTAAACTTTCAGGGCTATTGGTTAGTTTAAGTCTAGCCTTCATTTTAATTTCTATTGTTACATTCTCTACAAAGAAGCAATTTATTGAGAATAAGAATGCTATTTATGGTTTAGAATTTAATACTGTAATGGAAAACTTGGGGTTTGAAGATGGAATGAAGATCAAAAGCATTAATGATAAAGCTGTAAATAAAATTTCAGATATTATTCCAACAATCATATTGGAATACGATAAATCCAGCGTTAGTATTGATAAAGACGGAATAGAAAGCTTAATAACTTTGGATTCAAAAGCTAAAGGACAACTACTTCAATCAGTTAATCATGATTATATTAAACCTATTATGCATGAGGGAGACAAGTATATTAAAATTACAACTGTGAATAATGATATTTCAGATGTCTTTTTCCGGTTTAAAACATTATGGAATAAAGCGATGAATTTTATTAATCCAAGTCCAAAAGATGTTGGAGGTTTTATGGTGTTTTCTGCACAGACTAATGTAGTTGGATATGCAATATATTTTTCTTACACCTTAATTCTGCTGGGAATCGTAAACCTTTTACCTATGCCTGGTTTTAATATTGGAAATGCAATAATTTCTACAATTGAAATAAAGAGGAGAAAATATTATAATAGGAAGAAAAAGAGAATTGTTGGATTGATCTCAATAGTTCTTGTGATTATATTTCTATTAAGTGGATTATAAAAACATCTGGTAACAAAAGTTAAAATTAATGGGTGGTGACACTCAACCAGATAATGTAACAAAACTATAAACGCTAGTGTTTTTTTGATAAAGCGATAGTTATAAATCGCCCACGCAACTTAGCAAGACTGTTACAGAGCGATTAGCACTATTTCCCCTTACAGTTATGAGTTCACTGCCTTCGTTTCACTTGTCGTCCTGTAGTAAGGAATAAAAATTAAACAATTTAAAGGCTGCCACTCCCTGTTTGGCAGCCTTTTTGATATCATCAGCAGAGTAAACTGAATTAGGCTTAAATTTAGGATGCGACTAAAAACAAATATATGTATCCCTATCACAATAAAATAAAACAGCGAATAAGGAATAATGAACTGCTAAGCTACGAGTATGTGGATAGTTATAAAAACATTAGTCCCTGTTTGCTTTTGCATTTTATTACGGAGCCTAAAATAAGGCCCATTCGGGAACATCGATTTAAAGAATACGAAGAACTATTGAATAAACTGGCGAACAAATGAAAAAACAAACCCTATTCCTACTCTTTGCCCTGCTGCTGGGGCAATTGGGCTATGCTCAAAACGCAAAAAGCTCCTTGTCGGACTGTGCCCTGGCATTAACCAAACAGAGGGTGAGCTACGATCCCTCCTATTTTTCTATTGCCTATCCCAATGGCGATGTCCCTGCTGATAAGGGTGTTTGCACCGATGTGGTGATTCGGGCCTATCGCCTAAAGGGTATCGATTTACAAAAGGAAGTTCACGAAGATATGAAGGCCAACTTTAAGCTCTATCCTAAAATTTGGGGTCTGAAAACAACGGATAAAAACATCGACCACAGGCGTGTTCCCAACCTTATGACTTATTTTAAGAGACAAGGCGCTTCGGAAGCCATTACCCAACACGCTGCTGACTACCAACCCAACGATATTGTTTGTTGGCGTCTGGAAGGTGGCTTAACCCATATCGGAATTGTTGTTAACAGGAAATCGGCCGATGGAAAAAGGCATTTGATTGTGCACAATATTGGTGCAGGTCAGGTCGTCGAAGACTGCCTTTTCGATTTTAAAATTATTGGACATTACAGGTATTAAATACATAAACTAACACACAAAATGGTGACAACAGATAGTGAACTAAGCGCCTTGCCCAATCTGGGAAAAACATTGACAGACAAGCTAAAACTAGCGGGTATTGACAGCCCGGATAACCTGAGACAAATGGGTAGCGAAAAAGCCTTTTTAAAACTAAGTACCATAGACAAACATGCCTGTCTGAACATGCTTTATGCTTTGGAAGGTGCCATTCAGGGCATCAGGTGGCACAGCCTAAGCCAGGAGAGGAAAAGTGAGCTAAAGCTTTTCTACAATATGACCACCCGATAAGGTATAAAAAGCAAGACTAAAAAATATTTATTACATTTAGGTAATTGTACAAATCTAAAAAATTGAAATTATGATTTTAGGAGTTGCCGGATGGCTTAGTGGAAAATTAGGTTGGGATGTGAAATTTATCAGAATAGCTTTTGTTGTGTCTGTACTGTTTTTTGGTGCCGGAATAGGGCTGTATTTAATTTTATGGTTGGTAAAAATGTTCTCAAAATAAGACTCTTGTTTCAAAACACATATAAGGCTGTCACTCTCTCCGATTGACAGCCTTTTTTATAGCTTTTCCCCTCCTGCCTAAGGCTTAAATTACATCAGAGATAAAATCTAAAAAAAAGAGGCTTCGCCTTATTTTAACCTTGCATAAAGCTTCATTCTCTACAAGCAAGCCTACCTGTCCTTGTTCAAGACTATACGGTAATAAACCTCAACTTATATACAAGCTAATAATAAGCCACTTGACTTAAACGAATCTTCACCTATGCTTAACAAATAAATTATGAATGCTGAATTGAAATAATTAAATTTATGAAGCAATTTACAAGAATCAAATAATCAATTTACTAATTTAAATCTACACAGAAATGGGACTAAAAAAAGCCTTAGGCGCACTCGACAATGCAGTTAAAGATTTAACCTCTCTTCATGTACAAACCTTTAGCGGCGAAATTACGTCTACAATTGACGGAAGCCAATCTTATGACAATATCAGACAGCTTGTTAAAAAAGCAAGCACCAATGGTGATATCACACTTGTTGCGGAAACATTGGCTCAATTCGATGGCGACTCTTACAACTTTATCAAGCAAGAACTGGATGATATTCCAAAACTAGCCTTAGAAGTTCATAAGAATGCGGTTCAATCCGGAATCGATACCAGACTTGGTTTACTTACTTTGTTTAAAGATCTTTTTTAATTGAATAATGGGTTCTGAAAATTTCACCTTACCGAATTACAATCACGCTGCTCTAAACGGAAACAAGATTGATCAGTTAGGGCAGTTCGATGATATACTTGAGGATGCGAGAAAGAAAGGTGTTATCAACGATGTGCCTTCTAACGAGTCGGAGACTTACAATTACAAGAATCAACAAATAAGGCTGCAAACCATCGCTTCCCGTCTTTACCTGTTGGGGTATCTTAAAAAGAAAATCCCCAAAAGAAGGCTGGAAAAAAGGCTTTCGGAGATTAAAGCTGCCGTAGGGCAATTTCAGCTTGAAGCCAATTTGAAACAAGACAATTGGGTTGGAGATAAGACTTGGTATGCTCTGCACGAACTGGTAAGCTTTGAGTCTGAACTGAAGAAGGATTTCTGGTTTTCGGGCGATGAAATTAATTCCAAAAGGAAATCGGCTCTTCAGCGTGCCATTCAGCTTAGGCTGTGGAGTATCGGGCTCTATAAAAACAAACCTAACCCAAATTTTAAAGGACTTGAAACAAGAGCGCTTACTAATTTTCGTAAAATTCTTCAAATATTTCTGATTGGTCATGCCTTACCCGTAGCATTCAATTACGATACAATTTCACTGCTTTTCGATCAGGAAGGTTTGACAAAAGCAATTAGCAAGAGATCTTCACCCGGCGGGGAATCTTTCCTTTTAAATACCAAGGAAAAAAACGACAGGGTCGTTCTGGCTCAAAAGTTTATTGTGAATGTTGTAAAGGTCGAATTGTGGCTACATGGTTTTAAGCTTAAAATCGATGGTATTAATAATTATGCCATCGATTTAAGTAGCGATCTCTATTCCGAAATGGTTGCTTTCTATCAGAGTTTTATGAACAAAAGCAAAGCTGAAGCAAGGGAGCTGGCTAAAAAGATCAGACCCGATATCTTCCTTAGTATTGATGCCGTATGTGTCGATGTCAACACCGATCAGGAAGAGGATGTAAGCGCTGAGATTGCCGCAGAAGTAAACTCGCAGCAAGAAATCGAGAATGCCTGGACTTTTGTTAAAAAGAAAGGGCTGAGACTTTGGGACGGTATGAAAAGACTTTGGAGGTGGTTGAAAAAGGTTGGTAAAAAAGTTTTCTCTGCAATCAGAGACAATGTTTTCAAGGGATTTTTTCGTTTTGCAACAAAAGCATACAAAATTGTAAAAGGGGGTATTTCGGCCGTTGTAAAATCCATCGGCATTTACTGTAAAGGGGTATTAAACAGCCCACAAATGCAAACTACTTTTTCGAAGGATATGGATTCGGTCGTTCTTATTTCCACTTCGATGACGGATACAAATGCACAAAAGGCAATAGATGCGTTTCAAAACCAATCGAAAGCTTTTAGCGTGGGATGCAGAATAATTGTTTGGATATTTAAAATTTTTAAAGGAGCTATATCGGGTGTTATCGGCTGGGCCAAGCTGCTTCTCACTCTGGTTAAAAGTTATAAAGAGTTACGCTTGTTGTATCAGGATTTCAAATTGCTTTCTACGGTTTAATCATACGATTAAATTCATATCACCACATCTAATTATAAACAAGCAAGTTAACAGCAAAACATGTCAGAGTTTTGATCAATCTAATCAATAAATTAGGACAATCTAAAAATCAATATATAATTAAAACTAACATAATGAAATATTCAAGAAGAACTATCATCAGTAACACTGTTATTCCTGACGATATTTTAAACAAAAAATGTCTCAAGATCGTAATTTTAACACAAGATGAAGACATCGTTAAACTAGCTGATACTGCAGCTAAACAAACCCCATTTGGCATCGAACGGATCGTTGTTTGGGTAAAGGATTTTGATAGTGTACAGATAAATGATCAAATATCTGGTTTGCAAAACAATTTAAATAATTGCATCGCCTTTTCTTTATCTACCATTAATAAGGTTGGTCTGGTAATGAATGATGCTCCTAATATAAATTTATTTCGAGTTAATAATGCTTTTACACAAGCAGGGCGATCCAAAAATAATTAACAATATGAAAAAAATATTATTAATCACATTAATTCTAATTAGTTGCATTCAAACACACGGTCAATTAATTGATGTTTATGAAACAAATTATACTTCAGAAAAGCCTCAGGAAATTTCATATGGAATAGTTGATATAAACAGTAACTTAAAATTACAAATTAATCGCGATAGCCTTATTCCAGCAATAGGGTTATCAACAAATTCTAATCCAATACTTATTGATGAACTTAAGCGATATAATTTACTAATTGAAAGTCAGAAAAAAACATTAGAAAAATTAAATAAAGATTTGTCTGGATTATCAGATGATAAAAAAATAGATTTGTTAGGCGATTTTTCTGATTTAGAATCAGACCTTAATACGAAAATTCTAAACGATAAAGGCTTAGAAACAAAGTTCAACGCCTATATGACAGAGTTTTTATCTGATGACTTTCCCAAATTCGAAAGAGTAAGATATAACGACTACTATCTCGGATACGCACTTGAAAAATTATCCAATGAAACATCAAGGAAATTAAAAAGAATAGAACAATCAATTAGTAATGAAAAAATAAAAATTCAACTCAACGCATTTCTAAATACAAAAGAAGAAAAAGATAGAAAAATTCATGTTGAAAATTTTGACGAATACAATTTTGGCGAATTTTACGAAGTTGAAAGATGGGTAACATCATTTTCTGAAGAAGACGTACAAGCCTTTAATACAACTCAGAAATTAGCAAATAGTCTAAATGAAATTGTAGGCAAAAGTGCTGAAGATATTAGCAACATCATTATCAATGAGTTAAAGTCAATTAGCTGTTATGATGATCTTCTAGCAGAAACTGTAATTACTTTTAAAGAAAAAGATGATATTTTCACAACACATCTTGATGCCGCAACAATATTCTTAAGCGATATAAAAAACGAATTAACTGATATTATTGAGATACTTAACAAAGTGAATAATTACAATGGCAAAGATGAAAATGCATTAGAATTATTTAACAAGATACAAAATGAATTGATTACAAAGTCGGAAACTTTTCCTTCTAGAATCAATGAAATTATAAAAACGTTTGAAGATAAGGTTAGTACTTCTTTACCAGAAATTGAATCTATTATTGATCTGTTTGATTCATGTAATCAATCGTTGAAAGAGGATATCGATAAAATTACAACACTAAGAAAATTAACCACAGATCTGTTGATTCCATTCAAAAAAACTGCCAGTAATGGAATGGAAATGGGGAAAGAAGTTTTTAGCTATAGCATTGATGATTTACCAAAGGCTGGATATATAGATTTAAAGAAGACAGGAAAGCGGTCTAATGGTGACAATATCGTAATTAGATTAACTATAAAAACACAAAAAGATATTGATAAAAAATTAACTGGCGAAGTAATTGAAAAAAAGATTTTAATCTTGCAACAAATCAAACTCTATTCTGAATCGAATGTTAGTATCATTTTAGCAAATCCATTTAATTCAACTGATAAAGTGAAAATTGATAATAAGTTTCAGTTTGCACCTTCAGGTAGCTTATTATTCAAATTTGGCTCAAGAAGATACAAGACTTGGAATTATCTTAATCCTGGACTTGGCTTTAATATCTCAACTCCAGATTTTGATTTAGATGGTGTACCAGAAGTAGGAATTGGAGGGGTTGTTACAGTATTACAAGATGTACTGTCGGTAGGTGTATCATATAATACAAAAACTGATAATCCTTACTGGTTCTTTGGAGTATCACTGCCTTTTTCTACATTAGGTATGCCAATCAACACTATAAAAACCAATCGGAATAATTAATAAAACCTCATTCTAAAAAAAATATCCTTTTATAATATCTTAATCAAAAAAAATTTAAGGCTAGTAATTCAAAATTGCTGGCCTTTCAATATTTTTCTCAAAATCCTAATTATCGCCATTGAGTTAGAGAAAGGCCTATGCCTATAGTTGTTTGTTTGTGGTTAAAGTCAATCAGACTCTCGCCATAACCGTGAAATAATTGAGCATTGAGTTTCAAATTATCCCATACCTGTAAGGCATAATCAATTTGGAAGCTTCCTCTGTTATTCTTACCAAAGCGCATAGAGTGTCGTGCTATCAGACTAATATCGTGCCGCCCTTTACCATAAGAAGCCATCAGCTCTCCCCTGCCCATATAATTTTCAATACCTGGATTATTATCCTTATCAGTGGGCTCTTGTAAGCGCACCCAGGGTTTAAATATAATACTTAGGTTTTTGCTTTCCCAGGCTATTTGTGCAACTAATCTATTCCAGCTACGCGACATGGGGTCAGAACGCCCGTTACTTTGATGATTAAATCCAACACCTGCAAAAAGGCCCTTTATTCCCCATATTCTATAGGGTGTCGGCATGATATACATGATCTCAGGCTCATAGTTTGTTTCGCGAAATGGGCGGGATATATCTGGATTATACACTTGCCATCTGGATGTTTGGGTATAGCCCATCCAAATATCACCACCTAACTTTGATCCCATTAGGTTATCAAAAACCTTTGTTTTAAAACTGATTTGAAATTTAACTTCAACCTGTGTCAATGCCATATTATCGGACACCGAATTGTTAGGATTCCCACTTTGAGGCATTTGATTTATATCAGTGGTGTAATTACCCAATAAGATATAAACCGGCTTGTATTGCTTTATCTTGAATAAGCCAGACTGATTCCTGATGGTATCGGCAAGATCCCATTGTTCGAGCAAAGATATCTGTTCTTTCTTAAATAAATCTTGAGCGACAGAACCTGTGACAATAACAAAGCTAATGAGAAATAAGAAATAGGTTTTAAGTTTCATTGTCAGTATTATTAAAAAGAAGATCAGCCCTTGTTTTAAGTAAATATTTGCAGAGACAAAAGACTGCCAATATCAAATTAGCAGCCTTTCTTTATTATTATCACGCAAGTGAGTGATTACTTTACAGCAATAGTTTCGATCTCAACCAAAGCACCCATAGGTAGATCCTTTACAGCAAAAGCTGCACGTGCCGGACAATCTTCTTTGTAGTACTCGCCATATACCTCGTTCATTACAGCAAAACCTGACATATCGCTCAATAGGCAAGTCGATTTAACCACATCTTTAAACGTGTACCCCGCTTCTTCAAGAATGTAACCAATGTTTTTCATTACCTGCTCAGCTTGCTCTCTAACGCCACCTTCTACAAATTTACCTGTTGTTACGTCAACTGGAATTTGTCCCGAAATATATAAAGTACCATTAGCTTCTACTGCTTGTGAATAAGGGCCAATCGCCTTTGGTGCCTTCTCTGAATTGATAAAACGTTTCATTTGATTTATTTTTTTAATGTTTGTTAATAGCTGAAGCATTTCAGTAGATATCAATGGCAAATATGGTTGGCCCGATAGCTTTAAATCTTCATTCACAAAAATAGAAAAAAATGAATAGGCTGCTTTGTTCATCAACTAATTTATGCCGATTGAGCATTATTTTTTATCTTCAATGGGAATTACAATTAATGATGAATTATTAATTACAAATTGTCAATTACGAATTACGAAATAGTAAAAGTTCCTATTACATTGTTTTGTGCGTCCCTTGTCAGTCTGCCGTGAGGCGTGATTCAATTCTAACCAATAAGAGTAAACAAGGATCAGACTGACTTGATTTTTTATTCGCGAAATATAATTTCTGGTGCTCATGAGCCCTTCGGGGTTGCTTACTTTTTTATCTAAGAACCGAGCGAAGCGAGTTCATGAATGCCCGTTTAATTATGAATGAATAAAAAAGTAAGAGCCCAGCGGCTTTAGCGAAAATTTAAAACACTCCGCAGGAAGGAAGATATCGAATTTAATCAACACTCTCCCTACTGGGTTCAACTCCCGAAAAGATGGAGACAGGCTATATAACAAATTAAAATATTAGAATTATGAAGCGCGTAACAGGTATAGGTGGTATCTTTTTTAAATGTGAAGATCCAAAAGAAATGAAGAATTGGTATGCCAAACATTTGGGGTTCGATACCGATGATTATGGTACATCATTCGAATGGCGACAAACCGATGACACCAACAAAAAAGGTTTCTCAGCCTGGAGTCCCTTCGATGCCGATACCAAATATTTTGAGCCCTCGAAAAAGGAGTTTATGGTGAACTACCGCGTTGAAAACCTGGAATGGTTGCTAGAAGAACTTAAAAAGGAAGGTGTACAGGTTTTAGATGAGATTGAAGCTGTGGAATATGGTAAGTTTGCTCATATTATAGATCCTGAAGGCAACAAGATTCAGCTTTGGGAAGCCTTTGACGAGGAATACGATAAAATGGCAGAAGCGAGAACGAAATAATTATGAATTACAAATGATTAATTACGAATTACGAGACTGCTAAATTTAATCTGTTTGAGTGGGCTCTAAGCAAAGTTGAAATTAAACAGGACTTCAACTGCCCTTAGTTTTACCGGTTAAACGCTGTCAAAACTTCATTCTTCCGACGCTGACAGGTTATTTTCCTAATTTGAAATTCGTAATTCGTAATCCATTCAACCTTTAGACTTTATAAGAAAACGTGTCAAGATAGATCTTCGTCTAATTCTCATTTTATAGTAAGTTCTTACGGCTAAACATGCGTATCTTAGGTTTGAAAAAACAAAACACAATCTAAACCTGAAGAAAGAACTAAAATGAAGCAACTAACAATTTACTCAAGTCTGTTAGCAGTTTTCCTATTGCTGCAAGGCCCAATAACTTTCGCTCAAATGAGTGAAGATTGGACACAATTCAGAGGCCCTTCCCGTTCGGGTATCTCTGCAGAAAAGATTACTGATGCCAATGCAACCGATCCAATGCCAGAACTCGTTTGGAAGAAGGATATTGGTTGTGCCTTCTCTGAAATCACCATATCGGGTGACAAACTTTATACGACACTTAGTGAGAAAACCGATAGCCTTTCGGGCTGGGAGTATATGGCTGCATTCGATGCCAAAACAGGAAATGAACTTTGGCGTAACAAAATCGATTCGATTTTTATCGATAAGGACGATTTTGGTGATGGCCCTCGATCAACCCCACTTATTAGCAAGGACGCTATTTTTAGCTTTAGTAGCTATGGTAAACTGACAGCGCATTCTAAGACAGATGGCAAACAGTTATGGCAAGTCGATTTTATTAAGGAATTTGGTAGCACGACACCACGTTGGGGTTTCTCATCTTCTCCTGTTATGGTCGACGGTGTTCTAATTATTGAAGCTGGTGGTACTGAAGAAAGAGCTTTCACTGCCTTTGACCCTACCAATGGAAAATTACTTTGGGCTAAGGGAAAAGGGAATGCTTCGTATTGCTCTCCTCTTGTGGCCGAAATTGATGGTCAAACTCAAATCATATTCGCCAATCAGAGAACCTTATCTTCTTACAATAGCAAAGGCGAGGTACTTTGGTCTTTCGCCATGAAAATGAATGGCCCAACATCAATGCCAACCCTGGTTGATGCCAACAAGATATTCGTATCAACAGTGCGTAGCTCAGGTTTTATTGTGGTTGAAGTTAAGGGCAATACAGTTACCGAGCTTTTAAAAGCACCTACAATGAAAAACGACTACAGTTCAACGCTGTACTACGATGGTCACTTTTATGGCTTTAATGTAGCTGCACTACAGTGTATCTCTGCCGAAACGGGTGAGAAAAAATGGACTAAAAGAGGTTTTGGTAAAGGCAGTTTAATTTTAGTTGGAGATAAGCTACTTGTACTATCGGACAAAGGACAGCTTATTCAAGTAAAAGCGACACCGGATGTGTACACCGAGCAAAGGCGCTTTCAGGCCATTCAAGGTAAATCGTGGACAGCTCCATCATTTGTTAATGGAAAGCTCTATCTAAGAAATCAAACCGAAATGGCTTGCTACAAGTTTAATTAACTGGATAAGTGTTTTATACCAAATTAATATTCAAACAATGAATAAAAAAATATACCAACTCGTCATAATTTGCCTTGCATTGTGTTTACCCAATGTGATTTTTGCTGAAAATGCAGAAAGCATTATCGCCAAACATATCGAAGCTCATGGTGGTCTAAAAAACTGGAATAAGGTTGAATCAATTAAAGTTACCGGTCAGTTTACTGCCTTTAGTATTGAAAAGGATTTTATGGCTTATAAAAATCGCTCAGGTGAATATTATGCCGACTTGCAATTAGGAAAGCATCAGGTGATTGAAGCTTTCGATGGCAAAGAAGGCTGGACCATTGACCCCTGGCAAGAAATCACATATGCCAGACGAATTAACACAGGAGAAAAGAATGTCTTTTCACAAAAGGCTGAAATCCTAACCCCATTTTTCGACTATAAGGAAAAAGGGCACAAAGTAGAATTTGTCGCCAAAGAAAAACTGGAAGGTCTTGATGTCTTTGTTTTGAAACTGACTCGTAATAATGGAAAAGAAGAAAAATGGTATCTGGATGCCAACACCTATCTGGAATACAAATGCGAATCGAAATGGGTTGACTTTGCACAGGAGTTACCTTCTGAAACATTCTTCGATGATTTCAGAAAAGTAGATGGCCTTGTGATTCCATTCTTTGTGGAACGTACCTTTTGGCAGCGCGACAGGCTTATGCAAATTGAAAATGTAGAGATCAACCCTACTTTCGATAACAAACTACTTGATATGCCTAAGCGTGAAGAAATAAAGAAGCTGGCTTTTTTAGAAGGAAAATGGGATGTTAAAATGGAAGCCATGTCGAGAAGAGGAACTTGGCGATCTATGGGACAAACCCTTTCCACTATCGACTTTGCTTCAACAAGCGTGTTGCAGGAGAAGATTAAAGTAGAGCGTACTTTTCCTATCAACATCACCCTTTCGTACACTTATAACGACAATTGTGGCAAGTATCGCATTTCTCTTTTAGAAGATCTGTCTTCAAGTTTCGAAGTCTTTGAAGGTGATTTCTCGGATAATATTTTTGTCTTTGATAATGCCGGGGAAAAGATGGCTACTTTCACTCAGTTCACCTTAAGTGATATCGGTGATGAAGGCTTTACCTTAACCAGACGCATTTCTCGTGACCAGGGAAAAACCTGGCAGGATCGTGATAAGTTTACTTACACACGTAGCGAATAAACAAGCTTAACTAATAAGGAAAGCCATTTCAATAATAATTGGGATGGTTTTCTTTTCAATTATAAATGATGAATTAAAAATTATAAAATAGTAGTTTGGTGCGGGCATTGTCAGTCTGCCGTGAGGCGTGATTCAGTTTACACCACAAAGAACCAACAAGGATCAGACTGACTTGATTTTTTATTCGCGAAATATAATTTCTGGTGCTCATGAGCCCTTCGGGGTTGCTTACTTTTTTATCTAAGAAAAAAGTAAGAGCCTAGCGGCTTGAGCGAAAGAGACAAAATAGAAATGCTCGAGCTATCCCAGAACATGTAATTAATATTTTATTCCTATTTAAATACTGTCAGGACTTCATTCTTCAGACGCTAACAGATTAAGGCCTCCTAAAATGCCAGGCTATAAGATAAAAGAACATTACCAAAAACGGCATTCGTTTCATTTTCGTAACCCAAACGGAAACCAATATTTAAAGGTAATGGCAAACGAAGAAGGTGCATATCGGCTGTAAACTCCAGTCCTACCGATGTGATTCTATTATCAAATTGAAACAGGTTTTCATTACTGATATACTCTCCTTTTTCCATCCCATAATCCACAAAAGCACCCATTTTCACACGCTTAATATAGGCTAATCCACCCATACTCCAGTCCGGATAAGCAATCGGCATTCGGTAATCCAAACTGACAGTTGAGCAATCCAAGCCATATAGATTAGATACACCTCTGGGAGATTTAATTGTATTACCAAAACTCTTATTCATTTTCGATCTTTGTTGATAACCGGCATATAAACTAATGCCATGATGTTTGGCAAAACCTGGGAAATAGAACTGACCAATCCCCGACCATACATTCCCAATATCAAAATCCTTTTTGGGACTCGTTCGGTAATCAAATTGTAAAAACTGTGCCCAACTCGATTGTAAATCTCTCTGCGACGACTTTATTGAATGCGAAAAATAAAGTTGATATTCCAACTCTTCGAATTGACTGTCTTCCAAGCTCAATTTATCAGAAAGAAGTTCTACAGAAGAACTTAATATATCCGACTGATAATCCGTAGATTTAAAAATATTATAAGAAAATTTAGGTTTCAAAAAGGTAGCATGCTTACCAGAAGAAAGATTGAATGGTAATGTTACAGAGTTTTCCCACTCTAAGCGTTTCCACTCAGTGTCGAGTCGCAACTGAACATCGGAACCATCTTCCGGATGCTTAATAAAACCATCATGCACTAATGATCGTTTTCCATACTCAAGCTTCGAGTTGAAGATTGGAAAGAAACGCTGATAGGATAAATTCAAATAGAATTGTCCCTTATCGTAGCCCTCTTCTTTCTTGTATCCTACAGTTGTAAAAACCGTATTTAGTAAGTTCTGACTTGATGCTGATATACCAATGTCTATTTTCCCATCGGTAGGAGCAACAAAAACAGGAGCCCAGGAATGAAATTTAAAGGTATGTGCTAAGCGTGAATAATTCTCAACTTTCCATTCGTTAAGCTTCGTTGTATCAGGCTGAAGCTTTTCTCCCAACTGATCTGAGAGTTCTTCCGCTAAAGGAAAGATAGCAGTTTCTTTAGGTTGCTCTTTCCATAAACAGTCATCCAAACTTAGTTTTACCGGAGAATAACCATCTGCCGAATAATCTGAATAATACAAGTTCCCTCCGGAAAAATGTGCATCTCTGGCACCAAAACGTGAAGCTGTCAATTGTGAGATCAAACCTGTTTTCCACTTGTAAGCATGAATATTATCCGTTCCTGAATGAGATGATGTAAAGAAAATATACCTGTCGCTAACAACAGGCTGCGAAATGTTTGTTTTGCCCGCCTTGTACAAATTAGTTTGGTTTTCAGTTTCAAGGTCAATTTCAACCAATCGCTTCTCTCCTTCTGCCTGTATAATTAAAACAACAGATTTATCATTCTTAGCCCACTGAGGTGTCATAAAGAACTCCCCTTTTCTTGCAACAATTCTTTTGGAAATTGAACCAGAGGCTTCGTCCATTATAAGAAGTGAACTTTCAGCTTTTGAATTAAGGTTAACAGCAAGAATTTTCTTTCCGTCAGAAGAAAAAACAGGTGCAAAACAATTACCATCCAACTTATACTTTCGTTTCTGTTTTGTTTCGATATCATAACTAACTAAAATTGCTCTATCGGCATGTTGCCATCTTAAATTCGCCTGATACTCTGACCAAAGCAACTTCTTAGCCTTATAATCATACCCTATTCTGTAATCGAAACCTGGCACAAAAATCTCCTTTTCCATCCCATTCTCGTTCAACTCAACAAATGACAAGGCATCAGCCAAACCACTTTTCATCACCAATAAATTCCCATTTTCATCAAGATGCGGATATTGATAGTTGGTATATATGCCTTTATTTTCTACTATAGATTTAACCGGATTTGTTTGGTTCTTATGATCCTTTATCTGCCATTCCCATTTCAGCTCAGACATCACATCGGCATACAGCATCAATTTTCCATCCTTATGGGTATTCAATTCTTTTACTTCTTCCCAATCAACTTCTTCAACACGAAAATCTAAGTTCGAATAAGTGGCTTGCTTTTCCTTCATCTTCCGGAAAAAAGCGTTCCTTTTATTCAACATTCCCAGTTTTAAGCTCGATGATAAACAATTCACTTTCATTGGCGCCTCACCAATTTTATTTAGGGTTTTATCCCAAAGCTCATCACCATAGTTAATACGCGATGTTCCAACCAAATAATAACCCAAAGTGTATCTGTTAGGCACATAGTCCTTATAGGAGCCAAAAACTGCTTTATCGTAGGAATAAGCACCCTTTTCAAGTAACTGCGCCTTTAATTCCTGTTCAAACTCAGCGCTACGCCCTCTACCCGATTCACTCATGGCCGTTTCAGTACAAACAGCATCTCCTTCCATAAACCATGGCGGTAAATACAAACCAACAACCAGCGCTGTAGCTTGTTGACCCAGAAATGCATTCAGTACACGTGTGAAACCACGTTCAAGCTTATCCATTTGAAGGATATGTCGGTACTCATGCGTTGCCAAATGATCGAGCCATGCCTGAGTATCATCATCTTGAGGTGGTGTTGCATACAATTCCATTCGCTTTGGTGCCCATGCTACCAAACCATTAGATGTAGCAGATTTAGTATGCAATATAACTGAGAATTTCTTTGGTACATGCTTTATATTCTTCCCTCCTTTATTCTTCAGATCTTGAAATAAAGCAGCAAGATATCTGGCATTAACTTCATATTCTGATGGAAAAACAATTCTAAAATCGTCGGTATTAATCTGCTTCCATTTAATATTTACAGGATCCTGCCCCGTACTATAATATTGAGCTTGAGACAAGAATGTAATATTTAGAAGTATAATAAAAGCTATAATGACTCTCTTCATGGATCTTATTTTTTTGAGCTCAAAAGATACTCTCTTTTATCCAAATATTTAAGCATTTAGTGAATATAGCTAAGCTGTTAGCTTAGATTTTTGTTCAATAGGTAGAAATTATCAATGAATATATTTCGAATCTCAAAACTATGTCGTATGTTTGCGTCATTAAACACTTAAACAATTCCCGGATGAAGAAACTCGAATTATTTAATGAAGAGCAACAGCTTGTTGCTAATTTGGCTAAGGCCTTATCGCATCCTGCCCGTGTTGCTATTCTTCAATACCTGGCTTCATGCGACACCTGTATCTCCGGTGATATTTCTGATCACTTGCCACTGAGTCGTACAACTGTATCGCAGCATTTGAAGGAACTAAAGGAAATTGGCTTAATAAAAGGAGAAGTTGAAGGCTTGAAAATAAAATATTGTCTGAATAAAGAAGGCATAGAAATGCTTCATTCCAATTTCAATAATCTCATCAGCAATCTAAAGTCGAACAATATTGAATCGTGTTAACACATTATAAAAACTAAAAAACTACAATAATGAAAGTGCTTATTTTATGTACAGGTAATTCATGCAGAAGCCAAATGGGTGAAGCTATTCTGAGAGATATTAATCCGGAATTAACTGTCGTTTCCGCCGGAACCAAAATCGCAAATGAAGTTCATCCGCTGGCAGTTAAAGCAATGGCTGAAATCGGAATTGACATTAGTGATCTGAGACCAAAGATGGTTGATATTTTCCTTGAAGAAGGCGTTGACTTCTTAATCTCTGTTTGTGGTGGAGCAAAAGATGCCTGTCCAGCTTTCCTTGGACCTGTTGGAAAAAGAGTTCATATTGGATTCGACGACCCGGCTTATGCTCCCGGAAACGAAGAAGAAGTAATGAATGTATTTCGTAGAGTTCGTGACGAAATTCGTCGTGACTTCGCCAAGTTTAACGAAGATTATATTCTTAATAAGAAAGCCTAAAGTTAGATCTTAACAAAAACTATCGACCAAAATAAACCACATAAAATTATGGGAAGTTTAACTAAAAAATTATCGTTCCTTGATAGGTATTTAACCCTATGGATTTTTGTTGCCATGGCTATAGGCGTTGGCTCAGGCTATTTGTTTCCAGACATTGCTAACTTCTGGAATTCAATGTCATATGGAAGCACCAATATTCCTATTGCAATTGGCTTAATCATTATGATGTATCCGCCATTGGCAAAAGTAAAATATGAAGAGTTGAAAGATGTATTTAAGAATCGTAAGGTTCTGCTTCTTTCACTTATTCAAAACTGGATTCTAGGTCCTACTCTGATGTTTGGATTGGCTATTCTTTTCTTACGTGATTATCCGGAGTATATGACCGGATTGATCCTAATCGGACTGGCTCGATGTATTGCCATGGTAATTGTATGGAATGATTTAGCAAAGGGGGATACGGAATATGCAGCTGGCCTGGTTGCTTTCAACAGTATTTTCCAGGTCTTTTTCTTTTCAATCTACGCCTATGTTTTCATCACCCTGTTGCCCCAGTATTTTGGATTGGAGGGTTCTGTTGTAAACATCACTATGAGCGAAGTTGCTGAGTCTGTATTCATCTATCTGGGAATCCCTTTCCTTGCAGGCATGTTAACACGCTACCTTCTTCTTAAGAGAAAGAGCAAAGTATGGTATCAGGAAAAGTTTATTCCTAAGATTAGTCCACTAACACTAATCGCTCTATTATTCACCATTTTTGTCATGTTCTCTCTAAAAGGTGAGCATATTATTCAGCTGCCATTCGATGTTGTCAAAATTGCTATTCCGCTTTTGATCTATTTTGTGATCATGTTTTTGGTTTCATTCTTTATGGGTAAAAAAAGCAATGCCGGATATGAAAAAACAGCTACGCTATCATTTACGGCAGCAAGTAATAATTTCGAACTGGCAATTGCGGTAGCTATCGCTGTATTTGGCATCGATTCAGGTGTTGCATTTGCAGCTGTTATTGGCCCATTGGTTGAAGTACCTGTTCTAATAGCCTTAGTTAATCTCTCATTACGATTTAAAAAGCAATATTTCAATAACAATAGCGTTATTAAAAAATGTGCTACAGATATAAGTTAGAAATAGCATATTACTATTTTCAAAAGTTTATCTTACAACTAAACCGAGATTAATATGCTAAAAGCCATCCTGCAAAGGGTGGCTTTCTTGTTAGCAATTGATCTTTACATTTCATTTGAAAACAATTTGGCATTAAAATTGATTAGACTTCAATCTCAAATGTTGAAATTAACATGTGAAAAAATGTTAACTTAACGCAACCAATCAAGATAAATAGACTCATAGAAAAAATTAAACTTAAAAATTACAGATATGAAGCGATTAATTGTAATGAGCCTGGCTCTAATATTGACACAATCTATTTTTGCACAAAGTGGAACAAAAAACTTTATTGATCAGAATTATATAGAGCTAACCGGGAAAGCTAAAATAGAGGTTGTTCCTGACGAGATTTATTTGAATATTGACTTACGTGAAAAAGATAATAAGGATAAGGAAAGCATTGCTCAACTGGAAACCAAAATGTTTAGAGCCTTAAAAAAGATTGGACTTGATCTTGAAAAGCAGGTTAAAGTTCTTGATTTTACCAGTAATTTCCAAAGCTACTGGCTAAAGAAAAAGGATGTTATGAAATCTAAATCATTTCAGGTTCTGGTTCACGATACTAAAACACTTTCGAATCTCTTTACATTACTTGAAAAAGTAGATATTTCGAATATTAGGATCGTAAGAGTAGATCATTCTAAAATTGAAGAATTCAAAAAAGAAGTAAAAGTTAAAGCCATTAAGAATGCTAAAACAAGTGCCGAAGTACTTGCTCAAGCTGTAGATCAAGAAATTGGAAGAGCAATTTATATTGGTCAAGGTTATTTAAACCAATTTGAGGCTCGTCCTATGGCCAAAAGAATGATGGTTAGAGGTATGGCAAATTCAGAAATGGCAGATGCTGCACCTGAACTTGAATTTCAGAAAATAAAATTGGAGCACAACATTATGGTGCGCTTCGAATTGAAGTAGAAAACTTTGAAAAAGGTTGGCCTGAACAGGGCAAATAAATAAAGATATTTATAAACGATAGCTATAATTTAGCTATCGTTTTCTATTTTTGTGCTGTTTAAACCAATTATCACCACATTACCAATGAAGACGATTTTATCCTATATAACAACACCTTTTTTCTATTTCTTGTTCTTGCTTACCTTGGTTATTTTTCACCCAATTCAGGTTGTCTGCAGAACACTTTTTGGCTATCAAGCGCACAAAGTATCAGTCGATATTTTAAATTACATTTTAATGCGACTCGTATGGGTTATTGGCTTTAGAATTAAATTCAACAATAGAGCAAACTTACCTACCGATCGCCCAATAATTGTTGTTTCAAATCATCAGGGAACTTATGATATTCCCCCCATTGTTTGGTTGTTTAGAAAGCATCATCCAAAGTTTATTTCAAAAATTGAGTTAGCTAAAAATCTTCCCAGCATTTCTTATAATCTGCGTCATTCAGGTGCTGCATTGATAATGAGAAAAAACCGGGCACAAGCCTTAGGCGAAATCAAAAAACTGGGTAAATTAATAGCCGAAAAGAATTATTGTGCTTGTATCTTTGCCGAAGGAACCCGAAGCAAAACAGGCAAACTAAGGCAATTTAAATCTGGAGGTTTGGCTACTTTGCTCGAAGAAGCTCCAAATTCTCTTGTTGTTCCGTTTGTTGTAGACGGCAACTACAAAATTGAAAGTAAAGGGCGATTCCCTCTTTCGTTTGGAGAAAAAGGTACCTACTCTATCTTAGAACCTATCGAACCTCAAGATTATACTGCTGATGAATTATGCATCAAAATTGAAAATCTTATCAGAATAGAACTGGGTCAATAATATAAACTTATGAAGGAAAAAACAGCATTGGTAATTGAAGGTGGTGCCATGAGAGGTATATTCTCTGCCGGTATTATGGATCAATTTCTGGAAGATGGTTTTAATCCTTTCGATATGGTTATAGGTGTATCTGCCGGATCGATTAATGCTGCTGCTTTCCTGGGCGAACACAAAGAACGTAATTTTAAGGTTTACACCAAATACTCACTACACCCGGGTTATATTAGCCTTAGGAATTTTATAAAAGGGAAACACTTTATCGATCTCGATTGGTTATGGAAAGTCACTGAAAAAGATCTGCCAATTAACACCGATCTTATTTTTAATAAAAAAATCGATTTTGAAATTGGCTTTACACGAAATGAGACTGGTGAAGCTTTTTTCTTAAATCCCAATGCTCAGAATTTAAGCCATTACTTAAAAGCGTCGTGCACCATTCCTTTATTTTACCGAAACTTTCTTAAAATTAATGATGAAGTTGTATCTGACGGTGGTGTCGCTGCACCTATTCCTGTTGAGAGAGCCTATGAAAAAGGGGCAACACGCATTATGGTTTTAAGATCCCGACCAAAATCGTATAGAATGAAAAATGGTCTGGAATTTAAAATTGCCAAGTTTGTTTTTTCTAAGCATAAAGGCCTTATTAAAGCCATAAAAAACCGTTTTAATGTGTACAATAAGTCTATCGATTTTATTCACAATCCGCCTGAAGGCGTAGAGCTTATCGAAATTTGCCCGCCAGAACACTTCAAAACCAGTCGGTTCACTCAAGATTATCAGACGCTTATAGATGATTATAAGATTGGAAAAGAAATGGGCAAAATTGCCATCGAAAGATTTAATCATTCGAATACTAATTCATACAAATAAAGTCAGAGCATAAAAAAAGCCTTCCAAATGGAAGGCTTTTTTCAATATTTTCAAAAGCTGATTAGAATCTTCTTTCTTTAATTCTAGCTTTCTTACCTGTAAGCTCACGTAAGTAGTAAATTCTAGCTCTACGAACACGACCTCTTTTGTTCACTTCAATCTTGTCGATAAAAGGAGAACTTAAAGGAATAATTCTTTCTACACCAACGTTACCAGACATTTTACGGATAGTAAAAGTCTTAGTTGATCCAGTACCTTTAACTTGGATAACAACACCTCTAAAGATCTGAATTCTTTCTTTGTTTCCCTCTTTAATTTTGTAAGAAACACTAATTGTGTCTCCTGCTCCAAATTCAGGAAGCTCTACGTTAGTAGCAAATGCTTGCTCAGCAACTTTAATTAAATCCATCGTAATGATTTTTTTTAGATTCACGAACGCAATGTAAACATATATAACTGTCTTGATGCCAGAGATTACGCACGAATTCGCCGCAAATTTAATAATTATTTTCTAATCCACAAGAAGAATAATCGAGCAATTATTGATAAAGCATAAAAAAGTCCGAATAAACATTCGGACTTCTTCATTATATCAGGAAAGTTCTATTGCAGAACTTCTTTTTGACTATTCGAAAAGTATTTCATAAACTGAGCTCTCTCGTACATAGCTGAATCCTCAACCTGTCCGTAACTCAACTTACCTCTGAATTCGTCTACCGACTTAAATTCTTTCTTCTCCATCCACTTTTTGATATCAGCTAAGACATCAGAAACTCTATCGAAACCATTTTCATAAATGGTAGAACAAAGTTGAATCGTTTTAGCACCTGCAAGCAATTGCTTGATAGCCGCTTCACCATCGTGAATTCCAGTGGAAGCTGAAACATCAATACCACGAATTTTATCACTAACCATACCCACCCAACGCAAAGATTTACGAATATCCGCAGGCGAACTTAAAACCTCAGCTGAAGTCATCTCAAGCTTCTCAATATCAATATCTGGTTCGTAAAAACGGTTGAACAGTACCAAAGCATCTGCTCCACCAGCATTCAATCGATTTGCAACACCCAGCATATTTGTAAAGTAAATTCCCAATTTCATAGCAATTGGAATATTAACTTGTTTCTTCACAGCAGAAAAAATATCGTAATAAAGTTTTTCATACTCCTCTGATGACTTATTTCTATCGTTAGGAACGATAAATACATTTAACTCGATAGCATCAGCACCAGCTTGTTCAATCTCTTTTGCAAAAGAGGTCCAATCCTTAGCCGATACACAGTTGATACTAGCAATAATTGGAATAGAGACTGCCTTTTTAGCTTCACGAATCAACTCCAGGTAATTCGAAATTGAATTTCCTTTAACGTAATTCACAATATAATCTTCAGCTTCAGGATAGGCCGAATTTTTAGGGTCAGATGAAATTAAATGAGCCGCTTCGTTGGTGATTTGCTCTTCGAAAAGAGATTTCAGTACAACAGCGCCAGCACCTTTTTCTTCCAATATTTTTATTTTACGAACAGAGTTGGTTAAACCAGAACTGCTAACTACAATGGGATTTTTTAAATTCAATCCCATATAGGTGGTTTCAAGATTTATCATGCTAGTATTCTTTATTTTTTTTGACTGAAACAAATATAATTAATTCAAGGAATCAATTAACATTAAATCTGACTTATTACTTATTCAGAAAACAATTCAATAAGCAAATTAGGATAATGTAGATTTACTTTGGGGCATACTGACGCGCACCGAAAATTGAACTCCCTACACGAACCATCGTACTTCCCTCTTCAATAGCAATTTTATAATCACCCGACATTCCCATGGAAACTTCAACAAAATCATCTTTATCTGCAAAGTTCTTAGTTTTCAATATATCAAAGTTTTCTTTTAGCTGCTTGAATTCCGATCTTACCTGATCTTCGTTATCTGTAAAGGTTGCCATTCCCATAACTCCAACAATATTGATATTCTCCAAACACTTAAATTCGTCAGAATTCAACATTTCCTGAGCTTCGGACAGGTTATATCCGAATTTACTTTCCTCTTCAGCTATATGAAATTGTAATAAACAGTTGATAATACGATTGTGCTTTAAAGCTTGCTTGTTGATTTCTTTTAGTAGCTTCATGCTATCAACAGCATGTATAAGGTGAACAAACTCAGCAATGTATTTCACCTTATTTGTTTGAAGGTGACCAATAAAATGCCATTCAATATCCTTAGCCAATGCCTCAAATTTCCCCTTTAACTCCTGAGGTTTATTCTCTCCAAAAATTTTATAGCCACCTTCATAAGCTTCTACAATAGCTTCGTTAGGTTTAGTCTTTGAAACAGCAATAAGCTTAACACCTTCTGGTATAGCTTTTAATACCTCATCTATATTTTGTGAAATACTCATTATATCTAATTTAAAAATCCTTCCCAAAATTACAATTTTAGAAAGGATATCGAAACTTAGTTAAGAATAATTAGAATATCATTTATCTATAACCAGATAGAATTTCTTTTTTGAAAAATAAAATGAGAAATTTACTTCTCACCATCACTCAAGATGAAACCTACACCATGTACATTTTCGATCTTTATAGCTGGGTCAGGTTTTAAATGTTTTCTCAACTTAGTGATAAACACATCTAAACTACGACCCATAAAGTAATCGTTTTCGCCCCATACTTTTACTAAGATTTCTTCTCTTTTTACCAGAGAATTGCGACTATTACATAACAATATGAGAACATCGGCTTCTTTCTTCGTAATTCGGGTTACTTCGCCATTAAGAGATAATTCCAGATTAGAATGATCAAATTCAAATAAACCCAGTTGGCATTTACAATCTTCCTCCTTACTTGCTTTAAAAGATCTTTTCAAAACCGCATTGATTCGGCGTATGAGTTCATCCTCATCGAATGGCTTGGTTATATAATCATCTCCTCCTAAATCAAAACCATTTAGCTTATCTTCTTTAAGCGATTTTGCAGTTAGAAAAATGATTGGAATATCCGTATTCTTTTTTCGGATTTTTTTTGCCAAAGTAAAACCATCCATCAATGGCATCATAACATCCAAAATGCAAAGGTCGAAACTATTTGATATATAAGAAGACAAACCTTCGACACCATCCTTTGCCAATACAATATCAAAACCTTCCATTCCCAGAAAGTCTTTCATTAACATTCCCAAACTTGGGTCATCTTCAACAAGAAGTATTTTTGGTGATTTTCTGCTATTCATAAATTTAGCTTAATGGTAACACAACTGTAAATGTACTACCAATATTCTTTTTACTCCAAACTTTTATGCTGCCTTTATGTGCATCTACAATCATTTTTGAATAAGATAATCCAATTCCAAAGCCTTTTACATTGTGAATATCACCGGTATGTGCTCTATAGTAACGATCGAAAATATGTTTTTGTTCCTCCCTTGACATACCAATTCCCTTATCGCTTATTGATATATGAAGTTCATTATTCTTATTCTCAGAACATATTTTTATTTTAGGATTCTCTGAGGAATATTTTATAGCGTTATCAATTAGATTTTTAAACACATTTTGAATAAGAGCTTCATCAACATTAACTTTGTCCTTTAAAGCTTTCAAATCAAAACTTATCTCACCTTGCTTTTCTTTGATATGAATATCCAAACATGAAGCACACTCAGATAAAAGATCGTGAATAGAAATTTCATTTGCATTTACCTTCAACTCACCTCTTTCTATACAAGCCAATTTCAATAATTGTTCAACCTGATGACGCAATCTGTTATTTTCAGAATAAATTACATCTGAATAATGAGTTACATTCTCAGGATTTGCCAACACCTTATCACGCTTTAACATTCCACAAGCAAGAGCAATACTGGCCATAGGCGTTTTAAATTCATGAGCAATATTATTAATAAGATCTGTGGTACGACCCAATATCTTTTTATCCCTTAGTAAAGATAAAACCGTAATACCAAAAAGAGAAAAGAGAATAATAATAGCTATAAGAGAAGCCGTAAACATGGTTCCCATGCTATCTAATAAATTTTTCTCTCGCTTATCAAAATAGACATTCAACATGGCTTTATCATCACTCAAAGCTCTTTGCATGCTATAATAAAAACATCGACTTTTGGGCTGTTTATCAGCTCTCGATAAAACCTCAATGGTATAGTTCGAATTAATTTGATGCTGTTTGAATTTATTTTCAATAATTAGATTCAATCGCTTAATCTCAGATTTCAATCTGGCACTATCAGTTTTCGACTTGAGTTTTTTCATGCACTCACTCATTTCGTAACAAGACTGTTGATCTTTCATAAACTCACTTACCGATTCATGCAAAGCGAGTCCTACAAGATGTCTAAATTGTTCTTCATTGAGTTTACGAGCCTGATTAATCCATTGAACTTGAATTGCCAAAAGGGCAATAAGAACCACAATGGAAATACCTATGAAAATTTGTGATTTATAGCGAGTCATATATTGATTAGGAGTGTTATAAATATAAAGTAATGAATAGAATGATAAATAATGAATAGCCTAAATATTGTTCTAAAGCACTTTTACTCAATCTAATTCGTGATCAAAAATAAGCTTTATTTATTAAAAGAATAATGTATTAACAAATCATTAACAGAAGACTCGCGCATCTTTTTATTACCTTTAACGTACAATTTTGAACTAGAATTGAATTTTATAAACACTTTAAATTAATAGTTATGAAAAGATTAGTATTCGGACTTCTGTTTGTATTCTCTATGAGCTTAGTAAGCGTAGCAGCTAATAATATTATTAACGCTGACACTGATATTACTTTAACTCAGGAGCAAGATCAGAAGAAAGACACGAAAAAAGCTAAGAAAGCTTGTTGTAAGAAAGCTGATAAAAAAGCTTGTAGTAAAGCAGATAAGAAGGCTTGCTGTTCAAAAGATAAGAAAGCTTGTTCAAAAACGGCAAAGAAAGATTGTAAAAAATCTACTTGTACAAAAACTGCAAAAAAAGCTTGTTCAGCTGATTGTACAAAAGAATGTTGTAAAAAAGAAGCTAAGAAATAAGCTTACAAACAACTACATACTTAAAAAGTGCTTATCAACTGAGATAAGCACTTTTTTTTTCATATCCGATATCAAAAGCAGGTTAACAACCTCCCGCTGCACGTTTCTTTTTCTTCTTTCTCTTAATCACAGGCTTTGGTGAACTTTTCTTCGAAGATTTTGCAGTGCCAACTGCACCTCCGCCAAGAGCCATACTCGCACCTTTACGAAAATCGTACTTGGCAATCTCATCATCAGGACTCGTAGATGCCGGGGCCGTTGGGTTCATAATTGTTTCTGCCCAATAATTTAAACCACCCTGCATCACGTAATTGTTCTCAAACCCTAACTGACGCGTAATCATCCATGCTTCGTTAGATTTTAGATTCCCGTTAGAATAGAATATATTCATTTTTACATCTTGATCCAGATAGTCGGCCCATTCGTCTGATAAAATATCTGTTAATGGGATATTGATTGCATTTGGTAAATGGAATTTTTCATACTCATCTTGAGCACGTACATCAATCAATCGAAAAGATGGATCTTTCTGAACCAAAGCATCAGCAATTTCGTCAGTACTCATAAACTGAGCCCCCTCCTGCGCTTCTACAAGTAACTCTTCAGCAGTTAACTTATAAGCTTTTGTTGTATTTTCTGGTACAGCGGCAATAATCAAACCTAATGGTAAAAATATCGCTGCTAATTTTAATCTTATATTCATGATTATAGAATTACAAATTTATAATTACGAATTACGAATTTATTCCAAAATCATAATTCATAATCCCGAATTGATTTTTAATACTCCTCCCTAGGAAATTTCTTTTCAGCCCATTCACCAACCCAAAACATACCGAATGCAGCGGCAATTAGCATGAAAGAGAATAAACCACGAGACAAACCTAAGAACTCGTTAATTGTTGGTGTTCCCATAAACTCAGCTTTGTAAAGCTCTTCGAACAGAGGATAACCTTCTGTAAAAATAACGATTCCCAAGAAAAGTCCGCCAATAAATGCTAGTGCATCAAGCTTACCAATTGAGATAGCACAAAAGGCTGTTCCAGGGCAAAAGCCACCCATAATAAAGCCAACACCCATAATTACACCTCCTACAATAGCAGAATGTAAGAATGTTGGATTAATATAAATTAGATCTAGATCGACCCAGCCAAAAAGGCTGAAAAATAACATGCCTACCAGTGCTGTAATAGCCGCCGTAAAAAAGACTTTTAATACTGTTGTGTCGTAACCGTAAAACATACCAGCTAATTTTCTGCTGGATGAAAAGCCACTTGATTCTAATACGAATCCGAAACCAATACCTATTAAAAAGGCTAAGAACAGGTTCGTGTCCGGAGAAATAAATTCATTTACTACTAATGGTCCCATAATATTTTGATTTTTTTAGATTTTAGTATTGAGTTTAAAAGACTCAAAACTTAAACACTTGAAAAATATACTTGTTAAATCCAGTTTTTACGAAAAAAATATGCCAAGGCAAATGCTGTTCCGAAAATACAGGCCATTGTTATAAATCCACCAAGGGATAAAACGGCCATTCCGCTAAGTGCAGAACCTGAAGTACAACCTCGTCCTAACTGAGAACCAAATCCAAATAAAGCACCACCTAACAGAGCAAAAATCAATCTTCTTTTTGAAGAGATTTTAGGTGAATGTTCCACCTTAAACTTTAATCTTTTCGCAAAAGTTCCTGATAAAAATCCACCCACTAAAACACCAAAAACTTGAAAAACCAACCATGATTTCATCGGGTTTTCATGAGTTTCATTGTAGTCTTTATAGAAAGTCGTATTTTCAGCATGATCAGGAGCAACCGTGTTTACGGTACTTACAATAACTGACTTTAGTGCTCCACTAGCACCTAGTCCTCTACCAGAAATAAAATTGGCAGATAAAAGAACCAAACCCAGCATTATACCACCGATATATGGGTTCCAATATTTAGTTTTCTTTACTTCGTTCATATGATTTATATTTTACTATCTCAATCTGAATTGAGAAAAGATTATAAATTCTTAATTATAATTTTAATAAAGCCAGCGACTTGCCTGACCAGCATAGGCGATAATGAATCGTAACATTAAGCTACCGAACAAAACCAAAACAACTGGAATAACAACTGGTATTTTAAATTTACGCAGTTCTAAAATCTCAAGTATTGCCGGAACAATCATTCCCAGAATAACAACAAAAATCCAGAAAGGAGCTGTATAAGGGCCTCCTAAGAATAAATTAGCCGCTTCGATTTGAACTTGTGAACTTGCTAAGAATCCCATGAACATGTGGACAATTAAGAATAACTCAACTCCAATAATCATTAGATCTAACTGAGCAAAACGTTTTCTCTCATCATGATTTTTCGATAACCAGATGGTGATAGCAGAACCTGCTGATAATCCCGAAGCTAAAAACAATGGTCCTAAGATGGACGTGTTCCAAAGTGGACGTGCATTAAAGGCTGAAAATAGAATTCCGGTATATATACCAAGTATAGCAGATGAAATTAACATGATCCAAGCCAAAACGATCTTTTGCTTTTCGAAGAAAGCCAGAACATCTTTTATGATATCAAATTTCCAATCCCACTTTGGGAATAATTCTTTAATATGCAGGGCACACCATAGCATTGATAATGGTGTCACTAACATTAAAGTCCATGCACCCCACGACATTGGCGATTCCAACTTAATAGTTGTGTAGAGTCTCCAAAAATAAAGCTTGTGGTGCAGATCTAAAAATAGAGCAATCAATCCAACCGTAAGAGCAATAGGTGCTATAAAAGGAGCAATCTTTACTGCCGTACGATAATCGTTTTCTCTACCTCGAATCGTATATAAAGCGGCAAAAAACAGAACACCTGCTGCCAATCCACCTAGGAAAAGGTATAATGGAATCTCCCAATGCCAAATATGAAGTTGGGGATCGATAAGCGGGTTATTTCTACCACTAACAATTATTTCTTCACGCATAATTAAAATTTAGATTTAAGATTTGAGATTCTAGATTTAAGAAAAATTACAAGATTTCACCTCTATCATCTCATCACTACTAATTATATTAAAAAGTATAAATGTGGTTTTGTTCCTGCTTCCGGAATCAAAGTTTTCCATTTTCTTTTCTTAAGAACCATAGAAACTTCAGATCTGGGATCGTCCAAATCGCCAAAATACATACACTTTGTAGGACAAACAGCAACACAAGCTGGCTGCAATCCTTTTTTCACTCGGTGCAAACAGAAAGTACATTTATCTACATATCCTTTAGGGTGAACAAAACGTGCATCATATGGACAAGATGTAATACAAGCACTACAACCTATACACTTATTTTCTGTAACAAGTACAATACCACCTTCGCCATAATGACTGGCTCCTGTTGGACAACAACGCACACAAGGTGAATTTTCACAGTGGTTACATCGCTCAGAACGGATTTCCATTTCAAGCTGAGGGTAGGTTCCATCCATTACCTCTACAACCCAGTCGCGGCAGTAACCAATCGGCACATCATTCTCCGTTTGGCAAGCGACTACACAGTCGCTGCAGCCTACACACTTTTTGGTATCGATAGCCATTGCATATCTCATAGTTTAGGCCTCCTTTTTATTATCAAATCTGAATGTTACAAAATTCCCTCTCATACCTGTTCCTCCCATAATTGGGTCGATCATTACATTAGAGATAAGTTGAGTATCACTAATACCCTTACCGAAACAACGTTTCATTCTCTTATCAGCATGTCCAAAACCATGAACCATATAAACTGAGTCGAAACGAATACGCTCGGTTACTCTTACCTTAATTGAGAAATCGGAAATAATGCCATCTTGATTTTCCAGATAAACATATTGATCATTTTTCAAATCCCACTCCTTAGCCACTTTAGGATTCACCCAAAGGGTATTTTCATCCATCAAGTCAGTTAAATTCGGATTATTAGCTGTACGACTAAAAGTATGCATGGGTGCACGTCCGTATATCAAACGGTAGAAACCTTCCTGAGGCTCAGGATGCTGAACGAATACTGGTATTGGCTCAAATCCTTCTTCAGCAAGTGCTGTAGAATAAAGCTCAATCTTACCTGTATTGGTATCGAATTCGATATCTTCATTTTTCTCAAAATACAAATCGTCATACTCACGTTTGATTCGCTTAACACCAATTCGTTGCATCTCCTCCAATGAAGTACCAACCTGCTGAAGTTCCCAATCAATTTCATCTTCAAGATTCTCAAATGGGAAATAATCTAATAAGTCAAGTCTTTTAGCTATTTCTCTAGCCATCCAATAGGCTGGCTTCGTATTATATTTAGGGTCTACAGCTGGCATTCTAAGTGCAATGCTTGGCTCTCTGCCTTGTGATACTCTTAAAGAATCGTAACGCTCTAGATAAGTACATTCAGGTAAAACCACATCAGCATAACCAGTTATTTCCATTGGCATGGTATCAACCACAGCTATTAAATCAAGTTCCTGAATTGCCTTAAGTGTATTAGCTTGATTGGGTAAAGTGTTAATTAAATTAGTTCCGTTAACAATCCAAGCTTTAATTTGATGCCCCAAATCTGGTGTCGGCATTGATGCATCACAAAGCCCTGAAGCCAATGCCAAATCAGCTAAATTGTATTTGCCACCTAAAGCTTCGCGCCACGATTTATTGGGTTTAGGAAATTTTGGAATCTTATAGTGAGGAACACTGGCCTTTTCAGGATTGTAAAATCCACCACGACGCCCCCAGGATCCTAATAAGGCATTAAGAATAGCTACAGCTCTCAATCTTTGGGTATCATCACCGTACCAGGTTACATGTCGCCCCGGATGCACAATAACAGCAGGAGCAGCATCAGCCATAGCACGTGCTGTTTCTCTAATTTGTTGCGGCTTAAGTGTTGTTACACCATAAGCCCACTCAGGCGTATATTGCTGAACGTGTTCTTTTAATTGGTCAAAACCATAACAGTATTTCTCTACGTATTTTTTATCGTAAAGTTCTTCGTTAATGATGACGTTCATCCAAGTTAAAAGTAAAGCCATATCAGTAGATGGCTTAATTGGCAACCAAAATTTTGATTTACTTGCCACCGTCGAAAAACGGGGATCTACAGTAATAATCGTCGCACCTTTATCAATGGCATCAGACATCTCCTGAACCTGACCATTGTGCATGTTTTCACCTAAGTGAGAACCTATTAATACCAAGCATTTCGTATCCCGAATATCGGTATTCTCAGGTGAATTAATCCCTTGTCCATAAGTTGCAAGAAAAGCAACCTCACGAGGTCCTCTACACTGAGCATAAGACGGAGCTGCTATGTTATTAGAACCTAATCCCTTTAATACTTTACCAAAATATTTCCCTCCGGATCCGTGCGAAAACAGAGCTAATGATTCCGGACCATGCTCCTTTTTGACTTTCTGCAGTTTTGCAGCTATATAGTCGAAGGCTTCATCCCAGCTAGCTTCACGAAAGGTCTGCTCGCCTCTTTCCTCTGTTCTAATCAAAGGTGTTTTTAGTCTATCCTCATCATTATACATACCAACACCGCCGGTACCTCGAGGGCAAAAACGTCCATTACAATTAGGATCATCATTGTTTCCAATGATTTTCTTTATGCGACCATTCTCATCTTTATACACCCATCCTGCACACTTCCAAAAACAGACTTCACAGTAGGTTGGTGTACGCACAAAATCGAATGGCCCTTTAAAATGAGAGGGATTTTTTTTCACAAGATTTTCGGCGAAAGCATCTAGCAGGCCTCCTCCAAATATTAATCCAGCAGCGCTTAAAGAACTAATTTTTAAAAATTGTCTTCTGCTATTCATATGATTTAGTTTTCATATTTAGATCTTATAGATTACTCCATAAGTTTAGGTTCTTACTTCATATTTGCATTTTCATACATCATCATAAATCATATCGGGTGACATAAAAACACAACAACATATCTACAAACTTAGATTTATGGATGTAAACATATATAAAAAGATGAATTGAAAAAATGTTTTAAAATGGATGATATCTTTTTAGACCTATTCTAAAGAATAAAACATTTACTAAGCTCTGAATTCCAACACTCTAATTCTATTTAGACTATTCCTAAATAGATTATGAACATATGCTCTATTTTAACATATCATCTTTAGAGTTTAGGTTGCAAAAGATATCTGATTTGTAAAAATCAGCCGCAGGAGATAATTTGTAGTATTTTGGATTCAACTGTTTTAGTAGATTCATCATTTTTAAATCATTCGATTTCATTGCATCTTCAAAAAATGAAAAAGCCTCTGACGAATAGCAAGCAATTAAGGGTTGTTTCCTTTCATCTTCTCCAACAGGAATAACTGCATTGCCATCAAGTTTCTGCAACAACTCAACAAATAATTCGGTAGGAACATGAGGAACATCACAAGAGATGATTAAATAAACATCGGCAGGTTTATTTTTCATACAGGTATAAATTCCTCCAATTGGACCACAATCGGGAATTTCATCCGCAATTAAGGGGAGAGATAGATATTGGTAGTTTTCATTTGCCGTACTAATCACCAGGTCATCACAAAGAGGTTGAATACTTTCTATCGCATATTCAATTAAGGTTTTGTCTTGATACTTTACCAAGCCTTTTTCCTGCCCCATTCTTCTGCTTTTACCCCCCGACAATACAATACCAACAATTTTCTTCTCTAATTTTTGCATACTTAAAACTAGATAAAAATTTGTATTAGCAATTAGAAATCTTCAATATATCTGAGCTAAAAATTAACCGGACATTAACATCTTTTTATTTTTATTTTAAAAATCGAGCTCTTATCTTTAGAATGATTTCAAATAAGGATTTTAGTTAGATTATTAGAATCCATTAAAAATTAAAATCATGAAACTGAGATTAATAATAATTGGGCTACTCCTCACTGGAGCAGTTCAAGCAAAGCAAACAAATAAAATGAATCAAAAAAACACAGAAATTGCTACACTTGGATCAGGTTGTTTTTGGTGTACAGAAGCTATATTTCAAGAATTGAAAGGTGTAGAAAAAGTTGAATCAGGCTATATGGGGGGTGAATTAAAAAATCCAACATATAAAGATATCTGTACAGGTGAAACAGGACATGCAGAAGTATGTCAAATTACTTTTGATCCTGAAATAATAAGCTTTACAGAACTTTTAGAGGTTTTCTGGCAAGTACATAACCCAACGACACTAAACAGACAAGGTGCCGATGTGGGAACACAATATCGCTCAGCTATATTCTATCACAACAAAGAACAAAAAAAAATTGCAAAAGAATTATTGGAAGAATTAGATAAATCAGAAGCATACAATGATCCAATCGTAACAGAAATAACAGAAGCTGAAAAATTCTACAAGGCAGAAAACTATCATCAGGATTATTATAATCTAAACAAAAGTCAACCCTACTGTAGTTTCGTAATCAAACCTAAACAAGATAAGTTCAGAAAAGTATTTAAAGACAAGTTGAAAAAATAAGTTAAGAATTTGTAATTTAAGAGCCACACTTTTGATTTTGAACGAAATGGCACAAATCTTGCCTAGATTAAAATCAAGATCAAAATTTAAAATGCTCTAATAATTACAAAATGAATAAGATTGTCACTTTAATCTGTCTCCTACTGGTCTGTAATATTGCTGTAAAAGCTCAAAATGTAGAGCGCTATAAAACGTATCACGACAAAGGCAGGTTACTTATTTTGGAAGGAAAATATAAAGAAGCCATTATTCAGCTGGATACAGCTATTAATATCATGCCCTATTATGCCCGAATTTTTCAAGACAGGGGTTATGCATATATGCAAATAAAAAATTATGAAGCTGCCTTAAGAGATTTTGATCATGTTCTAAAAAAACAAGCTTATCTCAAAGAAGTTAGATTACAAAGAGGTATGGCTCTGTACCACTTGAATCACATTTATGAGGCAGAAGAAGACCTGCTCATTGTTAAAAAGGGGAATCCTTCTAAAAACTTTGAAGCAGACTATTATCTGGAGAATATTCAGAGAGAAAAAGAATATCGGGAAATTAAAAAACAAGAACGGATTGATATTTTAAAGTATCAGGCTGAATCGCGACGACTTGAAAGGGCAAGACATAGAGAAAATGTAATTTGGAATATAGTTGTGCCGTTAGCTTTTTGGACTTCTGTTTTCTTAACCTGGTAAACGAATTAACTCGCATATAAGACAAAAGCTCCACCTTAATTGGTGGAGCTTTTATCTAGAGTAAAACTGCAAAAGAATTTAATCTTTTTTCAGTTTGCTTTTTGGCTTTTCACTATTAAGCATGTCGATGGTTTTCTGATCTAACTTAGATACTTTCCACTCTGGTTGCTTAATTTCAGGACTCTCCTGAGCAGATAGCCATTCGAAGTTATACAAAGCTTTCAGAACCTTTTCTTCCTTTTGTTCTGCTGTCATACCATCGAAAGCTGCACGACGTTCAGCCGCTTCTTTCTGCTTCTGCTCTTCAATCTCAGCTTGCTCGTTATAGAAAGTTTCTGCTCTTAGATTTTTCAGATAAGGTAGTGCTACAGTTGGGAACAATTCCAACAACAACATTTCCTTTTCGTTCTGAGCTAATTTAACACCACCGAACTCTTCAAGAAGTAAATTTTCCGGAGCCTTATATTTAGCCACATCATATTCTGAAGCCTCACGCTGTCCACAAATCTTCTGGCGGTATTCCGGATCAATCTCAATCGGAGTTTCACCATACTCACCTTTCACAAGGTTGAAGAATTGATTATTCACGTTTGTATAAGGTGCTTTTCCGCTATTCACATCTAAAACGTAATTTACAGCCTGTACACCAATAATTTGAGAAGATGGTGTTACCAAAGGAGGACAACCAGCAGCTACACGTACTTCAGGTACTTTCTGAAGTACCGTTGGCAATAAATCTTCAAGACCTAAACCTTTTAACTGAGCCAACATGTTGGTGTACATTCCTCCGGGAATCTCAGCATTCTTCACTTCTTCATTTGGAGCAGGGAAATTAAACCAAGCATCAATTGCATGACATGTTTCAAGTAATTCCTCTTCCTTATCGGCTTTAGCTAAAGCAATAGCTTTGTCAAATAAAGCATCAATATCAGCAGGTAAGTAATCAGCTGTTATATCAAATTCACGAGGGAACATTTTGTATGAATCAAATTCTGCAATTCGCTCACGGATCCCTTTCAATTCAGCATTAATTCTCACAACTGAATCCAAATCAACACCAGTATCTAAACCTAGTTTATCTGCAAAAATCTGGATAATCTCGAATGCAGGAGCTGCAGGTCCACCAGCAAAGTTCAGGATATTAGTATCAACAATATCAACACCATTCACAATAGCCATTAATACCGCACCTAAACCATAACCCGGTGTACAATGTGTATGAAAATCGATAGGCACCTTCACCTCATTCTTCAAACGCTTCACAATTTTTCCTGAAAGCGATGGAGGAATTAATCCGGCCATATCTTTTACAGAAATCATATCTGCACCCAGAGCTTCCATTTTCTTCGCCTTATTCAAGAAATAATCGACATCGAAAATCTTCTTAGGCAATTTCTTACCAGAGAACATAGCCTGAATACGCTGCTTACGTGTAAACTTAGGATCTACCGTATAACAAACTGCACAATCGGCAATTCCGCCTGCTTCCTTAATATATTTAATGGTAGTCTCCATATTGTTGACGTCATTCAGACAATCGAAAATACGCATGATTCCTAAACCACTTTTTACTGCATTTTTGTTGAATCCTTCAATTACAGACTCCGGGTATGGACTGTATCCGAAAAGGTTACGTCCACGAGAAAGAGCTGTTAAATAAGAAACATCACCAATCTCTTTTTTAATAGACTCAAGACGATACCAAGGATCCTCGTTAAGGTAACGCATTACTGAATCAGGAATGGCACCACCCCATACTTCCATTGCATAGAAATTCGCTGCTTTGTAGAATGGCAATACTTTTTCAATTTCGTGCTGAGGCACACGTGTTGCAAACAAAGATTGCTGACCATCACGAAGGGTTAAATCACGAATCTTTAATTTACCTGTTCGTTTAATTGCTGCCCTCTCAGCCGCAATCTTCTGACGATTAGCTTCTCTCTTAGCTTCGAATTCTGCTTTACGCTTGCCTTCCAAGTAACCTTTAGCTACCAATGGGAACAACTCAAGCAACATGAATTCTTTATCATCCTTAGCCAACTTCGCATCACCAAACTGTGATAAAACCGGATTTTCAGGAGCTTTATATTTGCTCACATCGTAATCCTCTCTTACCGGATTACCTGTGATTCTCTCACGGAATTCCGGAGCAATTTCAATAGGTGTTGTTCCGTACTCTCCCTTTACAAGACTAAAGAATTGGTTAGACACATTCGTATAAAATGGACGTCCTGAATTCTCATCAATAACACAATTTACAGCCTGAACACCTACAATTTGAGAAGAAGGAGTTACCAATGGCGGACAACCTGCATCCAGGCGCACCACTGGTACAACTTCCAACACTCTCTCGAGTAAGGTTTCCAAACCTAAAGCTTTCAACTGGTTTAGCATGTTGGTATACATACCTCCAGGAATCTCGGCTTTCTTAACCATTTCGTTAGGAGCCGGGAAATTAAAATACTTTTCAATAGCATGACAAGCTGCTAAAAGCTCATCTTCTTTATCTTCATTAGCATACTTAATTGCATCATCGAATAACTGATCGATATCAGCAGGTAGCTTATCTTTTGTAATATCAAATTCAATTGGGAATTGCTTATAGCTATCAACTTCAGCTAAAGCTCCCATACGAATCTCTTTAAGAATCTTATTGATCTCAACAACCGTCTTCGCATCACCATCTAACTCAATGCCTAACTTTTGGCAGAAAAGGTAGATTAACTCGTATGCAGGAGCAGCAGATCCACCTGCAAAGTTCATGATGTTCGTATCGATAATATCAACACCATTAATAATTGCTGTCAAAGCAGATGCTAAACCATAACCAGGAGTAGAATGAGAATGGAAATCAACAGGAACATTTAACTCCTCCTTAAAACGACGAATAATTTGCCCCGCACGCAATGGTGAAGCCAAACCAGCCATATCTTTAAGAGAAATCATATCGGCTCCCATAGCCTCTAGTTTCTTTGCCAGATCAACAAAGTACTCAAGATCAAAAATTTGATCAGGAAGATTCTTAATAGTCAACCTCTCACGATCTTCTTTTTTCTCCGGAAATTTTGAATCAACCGTATAACACACTGCACAATCGGCAATACCACCAGCAGCTTTAACATACTTAATGGTCGATTTCATATTCTCAATATCATTCAGACAGTCGAAAATACGCATGATACCAAGTCCCGATTTTACCGATTGAGTATTAAATTTCTCAATAACCGATTCGGGGTAAGGACTATATCCAAAAAGATTACGACCACGTGACAAAGCTGTCAGTTTAGAAACATCGCCAATCTCTTTTTTAATTGATTCAAGACGATACCAAGGATCCTCGTTCAAATAACGCATCACTGAGTCAGGTACTGCTCCCCCCCATACTTCTAAAGCATAAAAACCAGCTTTTTTGTATAGTGGTAAAACCTTCTCAATTTCTGCCTGAGGCATTCTAGTCGCAAAAAGCGATTGTTGTCCATCTCTTAAGGTAAGATCTCTAACTAATAATTTTCGATTTTTAACCATATCCCTAAACTTGATTACAAACGCAAAAAAATGCTGCGTTTAATTAATTATGTCCGTACTTGATATCAAACCAGTATATCTTGTCTGAATTCCGAATTCAAATTTAAAAACATTTTTCTATTGGAGAAATTTTTCATTATTAAAGTCTCTATGTTCTACAATACCTGTAAATAGAGAATTACATGACTTTTATCATTAATGATTTTTTTCATTATTTAAACTATTTTTTCGCAATCGATATCGATCATAAAAATAATTTTACAGTAATTAAAACAAGCACACTAACATTCAATACCTTAGGTGTTAAATCAAGTAATATAGACAAATAGTTAACCTGTTTCACATACTGTTAACATACAAACTATTTAATTATTCTTATTAATTCAGAACAACAATCAATTCATGCTGTAGAACACACGAAAAACATTAACCCCAATTAGCGTTTTTATAAAAAATATTACTGCTTGAATTAAAAATCATTCCCTATTTTGCATCTGTAATATCAAAATCACACTCTTTTTATATGAATTCCCAAGTAAAAGACATTCAATATCGAAAATTCTGCACCTATGGTTTTCTCAAAAATCTAAGGTTTTTCGACGCCTTCCTGATTCTTTTCCTAATGGATAAAGGCATGACTTATACACAGATTGGGATACTTTATGCCACAAGGGAAATCATTACTAATTTGTTTGAAATACCATCAGGCTTAATTGCAGATATATATGGGAGAAAAAAATCGCTAGCGGCTGCTCTTTTTATATTCGTCCTCTCATTTCTGATATTTTGGCTTTCACTTAATTTTTGGCTTTATCTATTCGGTTTTCTCATATTTGGAATAGCAGATGCATTTCGTTCCGGCTCTCATAAGGGCATGATGATGGATTATCTAAAACTAAATAATTGGAGCAATTATAAGTCTGAATATTATGGACACACGCGTTCATGGTCACAAAGAGGATCAGCTATTTCTGCATTACTTGCAGGTTTATTAGTGTTTATTGATGGTAATTACCAAAACATTTTTGTCTACTCAATTATTCCATATGCCATCAATTTCGTTCTCATCTTAAGTTATCCTTCTGAGATTGATCGATCAGAGAAAAAGAAGAAACGAAATTCGTTTAGAGATAGCGTAAAAGCTTTGTTCTGCGTTTTAAAGCAAAAATCGGTTCTTAAACTAGTGAGCACTTCTGCATTTCATACAGCCTATCTAAAAGCTCTTAAGGACTACATTCAAGCTATCATGTTAGGCCTTGCATTACTTCTACCTGGTATAAACGACATACAAGTTGATAGACAAAATGGAATAATCATCGGAATACTCTATTTCATCATCTATTTACTTACCGCATATGCATCCCAATATTCATCGAATATCTTAAAAAAAGCGCCAACAAACTTGACAAAAAAAACACTCCTCTTAGGTTTATTCTTTGGTTTAATTTGTGGTATTTTCTTCATTTACGAAATTTGGGTCTGGGCTTTTGTTTCATTTACCCTCATATTTATTATCGAGAATATTAGAAAGCCTATACTTACAGCTTTCGTAGCCGATCAAGTTCCCAATGAGATATTAACCTCTGTCTATTCGGCACAATCACAACTCCGAACGCTATTTTCAGCTATCATCGCCTTTACATTTGGTGTTTTTGCTGATATTTGGGGAATTGGCTTTTCTTTAGTCATTGTTTCTGGTATCATGATTATTCTCTCAATATCTATGTCATTTAATCGTAAAGTTTACAATAAGGAAACAGCTAATTAACTACTTTTGCGAAGAACATTATTTGATATAAGATGGATTTTAAAACAATTCTAAAAGAAGTTTACACTGATTTGTTGCAAACAAAAAGCAATGGTCAACCTGCATCATATATACCCGAATTAGCAAATATCGATCCTGATAAATTTGGTATGCATTACTGCTCTGTAAATGGTGAACATTACGGGCTTGGCGATCATCAAGAGAAATTTTCTGTTCAAAGTATTATTAAAGTTATCTCTCTATGTTTAGCATTTAAAACAGAAGGTGTAAAAATATGGAAACGCGTTGGTGTTGAACCATCGGGAACGCCATTCAACTCTTTAGTGCAATTGGAACATGAGCAAGGTATTCCGCGTAATCCTTTTATAAATGCCGGAGCAATTGTTATTTGTGACATTCTTCTAAGTCAATTAGATAAACCTAAAGAAGAGTTCCTAAACTTTGTGAATCAATTGGCTCTTAACTCTACAATTCAGTATAATCCAAAGATTGCAGCATCGGAAAAAGATCATGGTTACCGAAATGCAGCTCTCATTAATATGATGAAATCCTTTGGGAATATTGAAAATCCTATTGAAGACGTTTTAGATTTCTATTATGATATCTGCTCAATTGAGATGACATGTGAAGAGTTAGCACAAACTTTTCAACTTTTTGCAAACAATGGCTGTATCCCATCGAGTAAAGAGCGTGTGATTACAACAAGCCAATCGAAACGTATCAATGCCATTATGCAACTTTGTGGTTTTTACGACGAAGCTGGTGAATTCTCCTTTAAGGTTGGCTTACCTGGCAAATCTGGCGTAGGTGGTGGCATTGTTGCTATCCATCCAGGTGAATATACAGTTGCTGTTTGGAGTCCAAGACTGAATAAAAAAGGAAACTCATATAAAGGTATTCAAGCCTTAGAAATGCTGACGACGAAGTCTGAGCTTTCGATATTTTGAGTAGTAAGTAGCAAGATAAAAATACTAAATAATGGAGAAGCAAAGATTTTCTTTTGTGAAAATGGTACGTATTTATATTAGAACTTAGCCATTTTTTTTAATTAACAAAGGCTATAAGAAGAACAGAACTTCTCATAACCTTTATCAAACAATTACAACCAGAAAGCAACCACTTTCAATTGTCGAAACTTTGAAAATTCCTCTCATAGAGAACTTTCATTCCTGTTAAGCAGAAAGAAACGTAGATAAACAGAAAGTTCAGTTAAACTGATGATGCTTGTAAAGCTCTTTTAGACAAAGAGGGAAGCTCTTCCAATGCTTTAATCATTTCCTGAATTCCATGTACAACAATGCTTATTTCTTCAGAAGTATAACATAATCGAAAATATCCAGGTTCGATAGAAAAGCACTCCTGGCCTCGAACCAGTAGCACATTGGCTTTATCACGAATATACTCCGTAAGCCAACGTTCACTGTCACTATCGTGTTCATAAATAGAAGGACACAATCTCTCTTGGTTACTAACACTTTCTGGTGCATATTTTAGATAAGGACGAAGATCTATCCAGAAAAATAATGCTCCCTTATTAGCATTATGAAACTTTATATTTCCATCCGTAAGTGCATCTGCTGTTTGCCTGTACTGTTCTTTCAGCAATTGCTTATACACAAGCATTGCTTCATTAGCTAAATCAGGATTAGGTGTTTCATCTTGATTAAGAAAAAGATTCTTCAGCATATATGGGTTTAATGAACCAAAAGGAGAAAACCAACTCATGCTTTTATAGCAATTATCTCCTTTAAGAAAATGATGAACCTTAGCTGATGTTGACACAATAAAACCCACACGAAAACCCGAGAGCCCAAAATCTTTAGATAAGCCCCAAACCACATGTATACGTTCATTGTACTCAGGATTTTGATATATATCTAAATTAAGTGCACTCACAAAGTCATCTTTATTTTCAACTTGAGAATTAGCATATATTTCATCCGAAATAATATGTCGTGTTTCATCAGCAAGAAAAAACTCATAAATTTCACTTAATAATTCTCGGGAATAGTTAACTCCCAGAGGATTATTGGGATTTGTGAGTACCAGTAATTTTGCATTGGGATTCTCATCTACTGCTCGTTCAACATCAGCCTTAGTAAGTGTAAAATCATCACTTACCTGAAAGGGTATAAACTTCAATTTTGGCCGTTGAGTAAAAGGCCAAACAAAACCGTACCACATAGGTGCAGGGATAAGCACCTCATCTCCTTCATTAAAAAGAGAGAATGCCAGACATTCTAAACCGGCAGATACACCTGATACTGCAAATATGTTTTCAGGATTAACAGACGCACCCCATTGATGAGCAAGGAATTGGGCTATACTTTCCATGTATTCAGGACTTCCATAAACAACTGGAGGGTACCTTAATTCTTTTGCTTCAATTTGACCAAGATCTTTGAACGCTTTTTCCTGATAAAATTTTAATAAAAGTAAATTTTCAGCAGTGGATAAATTTACGACTTCAGAATTAATATACCTTTTATAATATGATGCCCTCTGTTCCGGGTTAACCATACTATAAAATTGATTTTTATAATACTCTTTTGATTGTTCCATAAACTATTTTTCAAATAATTAATAACTTTGTATAGAAAAAACCTGATATATTATTAAGTACTAAACTTCCACTTAGTATTGCTAGGCAGATCCTTACAAACATTTCGAACTGCAATGAGCGTAAATGTTGATTTTCTCACTGGATCATTCCAATTAGCATCAAATTCGCAGCAGCCTGCCTCATGTGTAGAATTTGAACAAGGGCCAGAAGGAGTTGCCGGAGCTGGTGGGGTTTTAATTTGAGCCAATACATCACTTAACTCCTGATTAGTTGTAACTTCATAACCAACACCTCCAAATCCTTCGGCTAGTTTTTTCCAATCCCACAATGAAGTTTGAGGAACTTGCGTCAATAACTTGAATTTTGGAGCACCCTCCTCGTATTTAAACGCATTCACATCAACCAAAAATTGCTCAATAGCAAAAACCCCGTTGGCCATGGCAAATATGATATTGTTTTGTCCCAATTCTGCTATAGTACCCAAACAGTTAATACTTTCAGAAATAGCACCATCACCGGAAATACTAACAACCTGTCGATTATCGCCAATATCTTCCAAAGCTAATTTTACACCATAGCTAGCTGCAGGAGAATATCCAATAGCCCCCCATGCTAATTGTGCTATGTATCCATTTTGTGGCACTTTTATATTATTGAGAGAATAAAATGTAAGTCCAGTATCTGCAAGAACCACAGGGGCATCTGCTTCTTCGAATGTTGCCAAGTAATCATGATAAAATAATGATTTAAAACTGTCCCAAGTAATCTGCTTTGTAGGATCGTAACCGGTTGGAATGTCCCAGGGAGTACCTTCCTGCAGACCAGGAAATGGTTTAGGTGGCCAGTTTCCAATGTTCTTTATTTTTTTAATTAATATATCAATTAAATCTCCTAAATTGATATTTCCCCAATACACCTCATTATCCACATCTTTTGATGCACGAGCATTAATCTTAACAGCTCCCATACGAGCTTCTATTTGTCCTGTTAATGGTAAATCAAGTTCGGGATCATAATCTACTGAAGCAACTCCGGTAAAATTAAAATCCGTCTCCATGACTCCTAATGATAATAGTGTTGGAACAACTCCATCATCACTTTTAAACAAATCTTGTACATTTTGCTGAGAATTTCGCCCATTATATACTCCCGAAAAATAGATATCATTATCGTATTCGCTAAGTATACTTTTACCAAGTAAACTGCTTATATAAGGCGCCTTTAATAACTGTATCAGTTCTTTAAATTTACCTTGTAAATTGCTGCGAGCTATTTCAACACCACCCATCACAATCAATTTCTCCGACTTCTGCATTACGTTCATTATATAACTAGCTGCAGCTTCCAAATCAGCATGATCTTGTGGAAGAGGTGAGGGTATTAACGCAGGCCTGCTTGATGCCGATTGGCAAGGCAATTCTCCTAGAGTATTTGCTATTTCTATATATACAGGGCGACTATGAGTTATACAAGCCGTTAATGCAGCATCTATTAAATCTGGAGCATAAGCAGGATTATCAATACGTACAGCCATTTCTGTTACTTCAGAAAGAACTTTCAGATCCGTTTTTGATCCATCAAACATATGATGCCACAATACTCCCTGGTCGCGCTGTGAATTAAATTGTGCCGGCGATGGACTACCATTAACCAATACCAATGGCGAATATTCCACATGAGCTCCCGCAACAGCCTGTACCGCATTAAGTGCACCTACACCATAAGTAAATGCAACACAGCCTATAGTTTTACCATTGGCTGCTCTCCCATAACCATCGGCAGCATAAGTCGCACACATTTCATTATTAGGATGAACACGAATTAAGCCTTCATTTATCAATTCATTATCCAGTGTTTCAACCCACTCAGCAATATAGTCCCCTGGAATTGCCATCACATGTTTAACGCCAATTTCAGCTAAACGTTTATTTAAGTATGTATAGATCGTGTCAGCCTCTTCCGTAACACCTTTTATCTTCGTTTTTGTGATGTTTTTTGACGAAGAATAGGCTTTTTTAAACGCATTCGAATGTAATAAGTTACTTTTCATTATTTTATATTTTCTATAAATTTCTGTGTTAATATTTGTCAAACATTCATATTTCAGCAGCAGACAACAAGACATATCTAGCTCATGCCCCACCATTTACATTGCCAAAAGCCTCACGTCTGAAAATTTAATAAACTTGATATAAGCACCCAATACTTCACAGGAATTGTAAAGTATTGGGATAAGGAGCTAAAATATAAAACCCAATTATATGTAGTCTTACACCACACTAATGTGCCATAAAAAATATTATGCAAGCTTATTATTTCTTAGATTTGTATACAGCTCATAACAGGTGCATTCAAATCAGAATCCTCTCCGAGTTTAACACTCAAGTATTCATATAAAACACTATTCGGTACAGTTGATGCTTCTGGGTTATTTGTTTTATAATTATCTACCCGTTTTTTTTGGTTGGCTATTATCTGGTTTAAAACAGAATCTTCACCTGTCCATAAATCATTAAAGAAATTTGTTACAGCCTTATACTGTGGTGATGAAGAATCATACATATATATATCCTGTAAACTTTGCTCACTACCATTTCCAGCTGCAACATCAGTCACTTTAGCTGTACCATTCATAACAAAGTTTATTTGGTTTTGAATAGGCCATGCATAATTACCACCACCATTTTGCGAAAATAACTGAGGGTTGGGTAATGAATTAATAAGTTGATCATCACCAACACCTCCTGCTGTTGGTGGTACAGACGTCATTGCGAAAGCTCCATTAGGTATAAACCCCCAACTATTAAACATGCTATCGTTTACAGCTGTATGTTGTACAGTTGTTAAAAAGAATAAATTAGTAAATGCCTGCTTTAAATAACTAACTGTTGGAGTCCATGTAAAACGCGTTTTACCATCATGATTAAATGCTTTCTGAACAAAATTCATCCATCCATTCAATTGTGTATCTGCACTAACCTCAGCATCTGAACTATAAGTCGCATCAACGATTTCTGCAACAAATTTCTTAATAGAATTCCACCATATTTGTGAATCATCTCTGTATGGGAAATGCCCCGAAAATTGATCTTTCCCAACATTACGTGCTGCTATATTCACATCAAAAGCTTGATCATCGAAACTGTAGTTCTCGTAGAGATTATTGATCAACTGGTATATACCTGTTATCCCAGTAGGTAAAAACTGATCACAAAAATTACCCTTTTGATATAAACCATCTGTTTTACTTGGATCATAAATACCACTATTAATGCTAAATACTTTTTTAAAGTGTGGCTGTGTTAATTTTACCATTGGATGGGTTTCATCCAGCAAGCCTTGCTCCATTAAGTTTACGGCTGCAATACCAAATATCATATCGATACTGTGCGTATTAAATAGATGTGTACCACTAAACCACCATTGCGCATCAGCACTTGCCACCCATAATTTAGCTAACAACCATGCGTTTCCCCCATCTTCAGTTGTAAAAATGTAGCCTTTGTTTATCGAGTCTATTTGAATCGTAACGGGTCTAAATACTTCCTCTTCATTGATTAATTCTACACTAAAAAATGCAATCGGAACACTAAAGAAGAAGCCGTCAGGCATGTAATCTGGCTTTGAATTGGTTTGTACAAATTTATTTGTTTCTATACTCCCAAGAGTCGTATTATAATCACAAACAAACAATTTTGCACTGTCGTTTAAGCCATTTAATCTTGATTTCAGTTCTGATTTATCAAATGCGCCTGATGCACTATCTATTAAATTATTCAAATCCGTATTTGTACCCGTATATCTGGACATTACATTAGGATTGGCACTACCAAGCCTTTGACGTGCAAACTCATAATCATCATTAATCCAATTTCCTGTTAGAGTATCTATCTGCTCCTGACTGAATACAGAGGTATCCCACAAACCTTTGGTAAAGCGCTGCTGAATCTGCTCAATTGCAGTACCCGTATATTCCTGATCTTTCGCATTGGCCTGAATATAGGTATTCTCCGATTCTACTTGTGCTGTCCTCTCAACCTGAAGGCTAACATCTTCGTCCGTCCATTGTAAATCTTTCGGTACGGTATTGATATCATTTAACCATGGAGTTGTCGTTTTATCAAATACGCCACTTACATCATACTGTGAAGTATCGTAAATTCGATCACTTTCATTAAATTCATATATATATTCGGTTAAAGGTGTATCTTCTGTCGCTGCTTCCTTTACCGTTCTATGGTTTGCTTTTGGTGCACTAGTCAATGTTCTTTGAAACATCTCCATAGCCGTTTTTTGTCTAACTTCTTTTTTTGTTTTTACTTCTACCATTGTTCTTGTTTTTTGTAATATTTCAAATTAACTAACCACATACTACGGTTAGTTCAAAATCATTTTCATTTTTCAATCATACACAACTAAGGCGTTTTATCTGTTTTAAATCAGATTATTTAAAACAGATAAAACCCATTCTTAGCTTATTATATTGCTGGTTCTTCCACACCCCACTGTTTTACCATTGTATCAACGGTATCAACAGTATGAGTACTAAACTGAGGTATCATTGTTGGAAGAATAGAGCCCCCTCCCAGAGAAGTAAAGAGCGTTTTTAAATTCTCCTGTGTATCTAAACCTTCCTGTATTAAAATTTCCCAAACTGTACGGAATGCGGAGTTAAAAGAACCTGCAATCCAGTAATGAACCATATCCAAATGCTCACCACCAAAATTGAAAGCTCCCTCAGGCTCTCTAGCGTTAACGAACATCTCCCCGAATTGTGCCGCGGCAAAAAATTCAAATCCACCACCAGCTAGTCTATTTGTATTCCAAACTATAGCATCGCCATCTCCCAGATATTCTTCACGAGCCACTTCACCATGCAAACGTATTACATCTTTTAAAGTAGCCTCGAACATTTGTTCTTTGGTTAAATGCGTACATTTATCGGCATCGTCTTGCCATGAGTAACTGGAAAGTAAATATGCAGGACCTGCTTCTCCAATTCCGAATGAAGGATATACAATACTTCTTGAAGGTAAATCAGTGTTACTTTGGCCACCTGCCATACCTTGACTATGCACGCCATCTTTTTCCCAAAAACGACTTTTGAATCCAAGAGCAACTTTTACAGCGTTTGTCATTTTTAGGCTGCGAATTGCTTCATATTTCCCCGCACTCCAAGTAGATGGAGTATCAATAAATCTCAGAACACTAAATGGAACCGTAACAATAACACGGTCAAATTCCTGAACTTCTTCATTATTTGCATCACCAATACGATAATGAATCTTTCCTTTACCATCTTCTTCCGATAGTTTTACAACTTGTCTATCTGTTGTATACTCCTCAGTAGGTATGCGATTGTGCATCTCATCAGTTATTCTGGATGTTCCCCCATTCATAGCCGACCACTCACCCGTATAATCGAAACTGTAACTATCCAAAATAAGTTCTATGAATGACAAATCGTAAACCCCGGTATACGTTAGTGCCGTCTCTAAATAATTAACAATTTTTATTGGGTATGGTTTTACTCCATCGCCAAATTCCTGTAAATATCCTCGAGCAGAATAGGAGTTGTATTTCAAAATTTCCTCCCACGCTCTATAGATATTTTCATTTTCCAGAAGAGAAATAAAGGGTTCTAAAGCAGCATCCAGAAGCGTACTTGCTGATTTCAATTGGCCATTTTCATCCTTAAAATAATCCCATTCAGGACCTACAAAGAATTGATCAAAACCCAATAATGCATTATCTAAAGCAGCCTCATTACGAGTTACTGGTGGCATACCATTATAACACAGCAAATTTCCTGCGTCCTGATTATCTGTTTCATCATACAGGATATATGGTATTTTTTCAATTTCCTCAGCACCAGGCACATCTTCAACAGTATCATTCAAGTAGTTCCAAAAATTGAACAACCTTGTCTGCAATTGATTATGAGGAAATCTCATTGCGCCAAGCTCTGCATACTGATATGGTAAATTATTAAAATATTTAGTAAAAACACGTCCACCTAACCTGCTGTCTGAAGCTTCGAATATACGGTGTCCTATGCCTAAATCAGATAATAAGAGTGAAGCATACATTCCTGTCATACCTCCACCTACAATACCAACATTTACATCTGATGTAGCCTTGTTGGAATTAACTTTAGGCTTTTGTTTCAACGGTCGCTCACGCTCAGTTTTATAAATATGCATACTGAATTCCTCAAAAATCTTACTTCGGAAGTTTGCAACTCTTTCATTACGCACGGCTAACTTAGCATCACGATCATTCTTTTTTTTTTTCGACATTACTCAATTGATTTAAATTATTAACACATTCACTTCTCTTAACAGGTGGCGAGAAACATTGGCACTGTCAAAATTTCCTTCAGAGATTTCGTTTTATCCAACAAGTCAGGACGTGCCTTTGTCGCATTCTAAAACTTAACCTTTGCCAAATCACCGGTAGAAGTTTTTTATATATAAGGCATATTTTTTGGTATGTTTTGCATTCTTATAATTACTTCACCAAATAAACCTTTTGTCTTATCCTCTGGTTTACAACCAATTACCTGAAGGCACTTTATAAAACTTTGATTGGGAATTATTTTTTCGAGACTGACCACTTGAAGGACTTATTCCCTGGTGTTATTTACCGAGTATAGCACTCATAAAAGAAAGAGGCTGTCCAAAAAGTCAGACATTCCCTCACGAGATTTTAATATTTGAATTTAATCTCGAATAGGCATGCGAATATAAAAAGGGGCTGTTTCCATTTTTGGACAGCCCCTTAGAAAAAATTTGTCAAGAGTCCGCTAAAACATTTTGTTTTACATTAAATGTAATACTTTGATCATGTCCCGTAGGATTATGGGGACTCATGCTTGAACTGATAAGCCCTTCGGTCACTGAATAACAAGCATATTTACTAGTCGCACTACTGAAAGGGTGATTCCAGGTAGTAACAATTTTAGCCTCGTTAGAATCTTGCATAATATATGTCACGGAACCTTTAGGTCCAATTTTTGCACCAACCTTATTACTAACTTCAAAAGTCATTTGACTTCCTCCAGGAATTGTTTTTAGCGGTTCTTTGTTTTTTTGAAATTTTCCATGTTTAACATCTTTTGATGAAAGTTCCCAATTATAATCAGTGTTGTTGATTAAGGTAATTTTTACATTTCGACCCATAATATCTTTTTCCTGTTTTTAATGTGTTCAATTGATGTTATAGGCTTTCTTCATTGCCATAACATGAAATATATTTGGTGATTTAATTCTATTTTGCTTTTCGAATTACATCTTTAAAACTTTTAACAAATTGCAGAGACTTAACTGCCCCTACTACTTAACTAAATTTAAATATTATAATTCAGTAATAATATATCACCTTATATCAATCAAGAATTTGAAATCGTTGAATCACCAGAACAAAATCAATAAAAAAGCACAATTCCGAAAAATTGTGCTTCATTTATAAATTATATTCTATTTCCAAATACTTGTAACCAAAATGGAACTCTAACTGAAAAAATAAACGTTATTGAAGGCTCATCATGCTGTTTAAGAAAAAACACATGACTCTCTTTAAATGAGAGATATGGAAGGTTTTAATGGAGTAAAATTCAACAATCTTGTGAAAACCTGGCATATACCAATTTAACACAGATAATAGCTCATAAAAAAAGCCGCGAATCAAACAATTGATTCGCGGCTTTATCCTTTATCCTTTATCCTTTATCCTTTATCCTTTATCCTTTATCCTTTAGGATTAGAATAACTTATCCAGCACTTCTTTTACAGTTTCCATATCAGCATCGATATCGAAAACATGAGAAGGTTTTAAATAAATCACTTCTTTTTCTCTTTTGATACGCTCTTCGCCACCACCAGTGATGTTTAGCATGACACAAGCATCCTTATCAAGATTTCCAACCTTAGCTTCTTTAATTAAAGTTGCTACAGCTACAGCTGCTGCAGGATGAATATCATTCCCTTCGGTCTCAAGGAATAGTTTACCCGCCTCTATAGCTTCTTCATTCGTTGCTACTAAAACATCGCCACCCGCATCTTTCATTGCATCGAACAAACCACCAGCAATTGGGTATGGAGGCTTACGGTTAGAAAGAACTTTTGCGTCAATCTCCTCAACTTGCTTACGAGCTAATTCATCCTCTAATGGTAACATAGCTCTGGAATCTGCTTTCCAAGCATCATGAATTGGTAGAAATGGTACATTCTGAGAAACCATTAGTTTCATCTTATTTGCTCCGTAACGACCATCTTCAATAAATCTCATATTAGCTTCCCAAGCAGCAATTGCGCCCGTTCCACTACCTACAGCCTGGAAATAATAATCAGGAATCTGACCTATTTCGCTCACAGCAGAAAGTACTGTTGTTCCCATACCATCGCGACGAGCAACATTCTTTGCTCCTCCTTCGGCAACAAAACCATCAAGTCCACATACAATATTCGAGAGATGGATGGCATCGAAATAATCACTCCCTGATTTAGTTGCGATCAAACGAACGTTATCCTTTATCGGCTCATCGAACCAAAGGGCCGATAAATTATCTTCAGGAACCGAAAGAAGCAATGGTATATTATTATCGGAACAAACACGTGCAAATGCTCTGGCCGTATTCCCGGCAGAAGCAACCACCAAAACCTGATCAGTTGAATTCAATCGTCCACTTACAGCATAAGCTTCCGTCTCTTTAAACGAACAAGTACGAAAGTTAGCACCTTTCTCCGGCCAGTAACCACTAAATGTGATATACAAGTTATTCAAGCCTAAATACTTTGCTAAGCCTTCACTTTTATAGGTAGCAGGTGCCGAAGACCCCTCCAGTGTTTTATGAATTGGCAACCAATCAGAAAACTTATAAATCCCTAAAGACTCATCTTTTACCTCCAATTGCTTCTTCTCATAAATTGCTCTAATCAAAGATGGATCGCTTTCTCCCGGCGCATCCAAAGTCCACCCCTCATCATCAAATCGTTTTCCTGATTTTACTGACTCCAGTTTATATTGAGTAGCTTGAAATTCTTTTGTCATGCTAGAAATAGTTTGATTTTTGAAAGCCTAAAAATAACAATTGATTATTAGATATCAATAAGTCTCTTCATAATCTCTTAATGAAATTTATGATGTCGGTAATTCTTACATAACAAGCCTGTTTGCAAGCAATAAATCAGGATAATCTCAATATTTTATGATTCAATTAACAATTATTGACGTTTCAATTGATTCGATTGGCTGTTTTAAATTCAATATTTTGTAATTTTCGGCTTTAAAATCACATATACTCATACACATGAAATATTTATACCGATCTCTCATTCTTCTTTCAATAATTGTTTTCGCAAACTTAAATGGTCATTCTCAGAATTTGCATATTGATATCAAGCTTGAAAATGTTAGTGACAGTTCTGCTTATCTTGCCCATTATTTAGATGGGAGAATATTTGCCGATGATACAACGAAACTTGTAAATGGTGTTGGCTTATTTAAAAAAGATAGTTTACTCGATCAGGGTATTTATGTTGTGTATTTACCATCACAAAAATATTTCGATTTACTTTTAGGCAACGATCAAAAGTTTTCTATTCATTCAGACTCTAAAGATTTTGTCAACAATCTGAGTATTTCCGGTTCTAAAGAAAGTGAAGCATTCGCTGATTTTCAAAAATTCATGAAAGCCAAAACTGAAAACAGCAGAAAACTACAGGAAGAATATAAGAAAAAGACAAATGATGAAAAGGCTAAGGCTGAGTATAAAGAACGCTTTAAAAAAGCGGACTTAGAAGTTAAAGCTTACGTTAAATCATTAAACGAGAGATTCCCTAAACCAAGTTTCGTTTCAGCATTCGCCAGCTTTACACTTTCACCTGAAGCTCCGGACTTTAGCAAATCAATTGCTGCTGATTTTCCTGACAGAGATAAGGAGATAAAGCTTAGAAACTATATTTGGACAAAAGGCAATTATCTTTCAAATTTAAATCCTGCTGACGACAGATACCTTCGCACCCCATTATTAAAAGATAAACTGAAGTTTTTCTTTGAGAAAATTGTGATACAGCAACCCGACTCAATTGTAAAGGAATCGATTAAACTAATTGAGCAGGCCAGACCAAACAAAAAGTGTTTTCAGTATTACACACAATATGCCCTTAACTATGCTATTAAATCGAAGATTATGGGTGTAGATGCTGCTTTTGTGGATTTGGCAAAGCGCTATTATATTAGTGGACAAGCTACCTGGGCAGACTCAAGCTTAATGGCCAACATTAAAGAAAGAGTGATTAAGCTTCAATACAATTTGCTTGATATGAAAGCTCAGGATTTAGCTCTTGAAACTATAGACGGTGAGTTTGTAAAACTTCACGAGGTAGATGCTGATTATACAGTTCTTTATTTTTTTGAGACTGACTGCGGACACTGTAAAAAGGTTACACCACGTTTAAAGCCTGAGATTCTAGATGCTTACCAAGATCTAAATGTTCAAGTTATGGCCATCTACACACAACAGGAAAAAGAAGCATGGCAAAAGTATATCGATGACAATCAACTTTACGATTTTATCAATTGCTACGATCCCAACTACAGGACTAATTTTAGAATATATTACGATGTTTTTTCGACCCCAACCATCTATTTGCTTGATAAGGATAAAAAGATTGTTGCTAAACGCTTAGATATTGATAATTTGAAAGGTTTCTTAGATCACGAAAGAAAGCGTAAAGCTGAAAAATCATAAGTCAGCTTGATTAAAATATAAGAGCTATCCTTATCGGGATAGCTTTTTTTAACTCAATTCTTATCTGAAAACAGACTAATACATAGGATGACCGAATTTCTACACCTTCTTCAATTCGTGGTACACTATAGCCTACATCTCTTGTTTCCAGGATTAATTGCTTGGTTCTTTTTCCGAGATCGATGGAAAAAGGCTTGGCTCATAATGCTTGCTACCATGTTGGTCGATTTAGATCACTTATTGGCAACCCCCATATTCGAGCCTGGCCGATGCAGCATAGGTTTCCACCCCCTACATTCCTATTATGCCATTGCCATCTATTTTATTATGGTATTCTTCCCAAAACTAAGAATTGTAGCCATTGGCTTACTTTTCCACATGCTCACCGATTTCCAGGATTGCTTATGGTCGAATTTATTGAGGTAATAAAATTTACTTTGAGGGTCTCACTGTTTTGTGAGGCTCTCAATAATTACTCCTTAATATAGTCAGAGCAGGCTAACCTAAAACTTACGACTACAACGGTCGTAGTGCAATATCAGAACATATAAAAAAGGTGAAAGCTCAAAAATAGAGCTTTCACCTTTTATCGTATAATTAGTCGGTTCTTATTACTTTTCCATGTATTTTTTCAAACCTTTTAGGGTTTTAGAAAATTCAGATCCAAGTTGTGCAATCAATTTGCCTTCAGAAGTACCTTTTTTTGCTTTTAAATAGCCCTTAAAAATGACTTTACACTTATTAGGGCCATTAGCTTGCACATAACAATGAACGGCCACATACTCAGCAGGCATATATTCATCAAAAGGCGTAAAACAAATGTGTTTGTTTGCAGGGTCAAAAACCAAAACAGTTTCCAATCTTGGCGTTCCATCAGCCATTACCATTTCACGAACTGCATCGAGACCATTCCCATCTGCTAAAGATGATTTTACCAATTCAGGCACATATTCTTCAACCTTTTCCAGAGATGCTATAAGCTTCCAAACATCACTAGCAGGAGCCTTTATACCGATTTCTCTCTTTACTTTTGGTGGTAACATTTTAGCTGGTTTCATTTGTGCTGAAACGCTCCCAAACAAAGCACAAACCATTAAAAAGAGAACAGCTATTCTTAATTTTGAATTCTTCATACTTCTTATTTAACGGTTGATTCTAATTTCTCGGTAAGAGATTCTCCACGCAGTTGTTTTCCTACAATTTTACCTTCTTTATCCAAAAGAATAATGTAAGGAATTCCCGAAAACTGATATTCTTTCATGATATCTTTTCCTGATCCCGGAGCTTGAATTTGTGGCCAGTGCATATCTTCCTGACGCATGGCTTTTTTCCAGGCATTCTTACTCTTATCAATAGAAACACTTAAAAATTCAACATCTTTATCTTTATACACTTCATACAACTCCTTAAGGTGAGGAATTTCTTTACGACAAGGACCACACCACGATGCCCAAAAATCGACAACTAAATACTTCCCTCTAAAATCCTTAAGGTTAACCATTTTTCCATCAACTGTTGGGAATTCAAAAATCGGTGCTTCTTTTCCAATGGCTAATCTTTCCTTTTGAGCCTTAGCCTTAGCAGTTGCTTCCTTATAATCTAACAAAGGTTGGTAGTTAGGGTTCTTCGCTTCTAATGTTTTAATAATCTTCTCGAGCAAAGGTTTATCGCTATCTTTTCTTAAAGAGCCCAACATAGAAATAATTGAATTACGATCGGCATAGTGTTCGGCTATATAACGCGTTCTTGCATCCAAATCATCGTAACAGGTATTGTAGCCTTTCCCAGCTTCTTCTTTCCAGGCATCACTATCTGATTGGGAAGCTTTATACATCACCTGACCTGCTGCAATCATGCTCTGATAGTTTCTGTAATAATTAAAAGCTAAAAGGTTCATCACCTCATTATTAGGTCCCCCATTGATATACACGTAAGGTGGGTTTTTAATCTTTATCTTAGCCGTATCTTGTCCTCTAAAATTTACAACAAGATCTTCGTCTTCTGCCCAAAACTGAACCGACTGCCACTTTTGACAATCTAAGGTGTAAACACCAACCTTATTAACCTTCATTTCGAAAGCATAGGTGCCGTCTTTCTTTACTTCAACCGAATCGATAATTGTTTTATCAAAACCATTTCGCTCTACAATAGTCATTTTAAAACGGTTGTCTGGAAATTTCACTTTACCAGTAATGGTAATTGTATCTTTAACGGGTGCCTGGCACGAGAAAAGAATTAATGCTAAAAATGCAACAAGTAAATTTTTCATTTAGTCTTTTTTTAAGCCATCCTTAAAAGGATAGTTTGATTGCTAGTTTGTGTTTAGATTCTGCCAAACCTAAATCATATGCAATCGGTTTGTAGTTTATTTCAATAAGTAAATAGCTTGCTGATTCACCATAAATCAACAAGCTAAATCCATTTATTTTTTCTTTCCTTTTGCAGGTTTCATGCCACCCATTTTAAAGGCTGGTATAGAGATAATTTTTGTTCCCTCTTTCTCTGCTTTTAAATCTGCTTCTTTCGATGCCGACTTAGTTGCTTTAGCTGCTTCTGCATTACCTACCAGCTCCAACAAATTGGCCTTTGTCGCCAAATAGCCTGATTTGTACTGAACTCGATCTTCGTTTGTTGAAGCATAATCTGCCCAACGAAGTGCACGTTGCAACATGGCTTTATCTTTGCTTGCTTTTGCAATCATTGAAGCGGCTGAATCAAAATAGTTAAACTTCTTCTCGTTATTTTTCCATAGTGAAAAATCAAGAGCAGCATCAATTACATAGGCATATTTATCCCAATCGTTCAAACGAGAATACTCATTCTTCAGAGCAATAGCAATCAGTTCTGACGCCTTTTCGTAGCTTGAATTCTGAAGGTCAGAAACGAGTGCATCAAATCCTTTTTTATCATACACACGCCCTTTTCCCGGGTAGAAATATGAATACTCTTCTATCTTCTTATTGTAAGTTCTGTAAATCTTAGCATCGATTTCCTCTACACCAACAAGTTCAGCTAGTTTCGCTCTGTTTTTCACAACAAAACGAAATTCATCAGTAGCAGGGTTCTTCATGAAATACTTAACGATATTCCAGTTTTCTTTCTTCAACAAATCTTCTTTTTCAAGACTTGAAATATAAGCATCCGCTTTTTTGGCTTCTTCTTTTCCAAGGTTAGCCATACGAAGCGATCTCAAATAAGAAAACATGAATTCACCATCGCGCTTACCTGCTTTGTATGCCTTTTGCAAGGCTGCAAAATTCTTATCTTCTGACTGAGCTTCTTTCATATAACCGATAAATTCATCAGCTCCGTAAGCTCCAACAACACGATGTACGACTTCTCCCTCTGAATTAATAACCAGAAAAGTTGGATAAGCATTAATCTTCCACCCTGGCTTTAGCTCTGGCCCCTCACCTTTTTCCATATCAATTTTGAAATTCACAAAATTGGTATTGAAATAATCAGCCACATGATCTTGTGTAAACACATCCCTAGCCATCATCTTACATGGACCACACCACGATGTGTAACAGTCAACAAAAATGAGTTTTTTTTCTTTCTTAGCTTTCTTCAAAACCTTAGACCATTTTGAGTGTTCGAACTCAACAGAACGGTTCTGAGCCACAGAAATTGTTGAAATGAAAAGCCCGGCAAGAGCTAATACAAATACTGTTAGTAAATTTTTCATGTTATTCTTTAAAATTGGTTTTCAGTTGCCAAAATGAAACAGCCTGCCAGCTGTATGAGCCATAAGAAGATCATTTAGCAAAAAATTAGTTATTTATTAACGAACAGCAACATCAGTAACACTAGATTCAAATGACGCTGTCATCAACTTAAAGACCCCTGCATTTGACTTTATCCTTAAAAAGTAAATGTTAAATAATGTAATAAAGTACTTTTTTAATCCGCCTTTAGAAGATCTGCCTTTAGTTTGATAAAGGCATTCTTGAATCCTCCGTCTAAATTTTCAGTTACCAAACCCATATCACACCACTTAGCTGCCTCTTTTCTAAGTTCCTTATCCTGAGTTCCTCGATTAATTGGCAAAGCATAATTATACAAAGACATAATGCCAGTATCAACCAATTCTAATTTTAAATTCTCGGAAACATGGCCTACAAATGCTTTCCAATTTCCTAAAGTTCGCGCAGTAGATATATTTGAATAAGCTATTATTTTAGCGCTATCTTTTATTTTATATTTTTCAAGCTGATATAAAAACTTAGTCTGACGTTTCGTATTCAGCTTGTATTTTCCTGACTCAAGTTTATCACAAAGCTGATTCCCCTGACGAAGGAATGTATAATAGATCTTCTCACTCACCTCTTTTGCATCAAAGGTTGCTTCGAATACTTCTCTCTGATCTAATACATATTGAAAGGCTTTATTGTCGGTATTATTGATATATTTTTTAAACAAATCCCAGTTTTCTTTACTCAGTAATCTTGTAGGTTCCAGCTCATCAAAATAACGAATAACAACTTCCTTTAACTTGGCATTCTCTCCAGCTGATGTTAGCATTTCCAGATAGCTGATTAGAAATTTAAAATCAGAAACACCATTCTTTTTATAAGCTTCATTATAATCGGAAAGTTTCATCTCATTGCCTAAAACTTCATTCCCGAATATTAAGAATTCTGCTTTTGGCAAAGCACCAACCGCTTTGTGTTCAATTTTCTCATTAGCATCAATAAAAATCAATGTTGGATAAGCTGTTACACTCAGTTTTGATTTTAAGCTTAAACCCGGCTCCTTTTCCATATCTAACTTCACATTAATGAAATTCTGATTGAAGAATGTTCCCACTTCTGCATCGGTAAATACATTTCGAGCCATCATTTTACACGGCCCACACCAAGTAGTATAAGCATCGATAAAAATAAGTTTATTCTCTTCTTTTGCTTTCTTAAGAATATCTTCCCACGATGAATGTTCAAATGAGATGCCGGTTTGCTTCGCATCAACGGACTTATTCTGAGCCTGAAGAATAGAGGTAAAAAGGAATAATCCCACTACAACATATACAATTGTTCTAATTTTTGACATTGGAGTTTTGGGGTGTATGATTCCCATAGCACTTGAACATGCTTGCTAAACAAGCACATTCAAATACCATAAGGAATGATTAGTAATTAATTGGTAATCTTTTAAAAAGTCCCTTAGAAATTAGGTTTACAAGTAGCCAGGATTCTGAACCAGGCTACCTTTTGTAATATCAATTTCTCTCTTTGGGATTGGCAGCACATATCGATCAGCTGGTACGTCTTCATAAACTCCATCTTCATTTCTAAACTGAAGTTTTCTTCCTGTGCGGATGATGTCGTAACGGTGTATGCCTTCAAAAGCCAATTCCTTTTCACGCTCTAGCAGAATACGATCAATTAAATCATCTGCTGTGGTAAAATCTGATAAGGTGTAGTCAACAAAAGCTGCATCAGCACGCGAGGCTATAGCATTCAACAAATCAACCGCTTCCTGAACCTTTCCACTGGTATTGGCAAGTGCTTCTGCTCGCGTTAGATACATTTCTGACAGACGTATCATTGGAATATTATCACGACCATCATTATTATTAAACTTACTTGTGGTCGGTTTTCCAGGATTGTAACTTGATAATGGATTGCCATTCCAGATTAACTCCGACTTTCGTTGATCTGTTTCTGTAAATTTCCCTAAATAATCGTCAGAAACATAACCAAGAGTTTTTGAATAATAGGGGTAAAAATGGGTTCCAAACTGATGATTACCTCCATTATAAGTTAAAGGTATAGCATAAATAAACTCTTCGTCCAGCTCCACGTCTACACCCCCACTCATTGGGAATACAGAACGTAGGTTTGAAGCTAATCTGTAAGTCGAATTATTAACGAAAAATGCTGATTCTTCAGCTGCTTTCTGATAATTCCCCATGCAAAGATAAACTCTTGACAATAAAGCATGAACACTTCCTTTAGTAGCACGTGCTCTTGTTTCTAAATCATCATCATATTCATCATTTAAATCAGGCAATGCCTCAGTTAAATCATTTATAATTTGAGTGTAAACTTCACTATTTGTAGAGCGAGTTAATGCATTATTAGAAACAAATTCTGTTCCTGCATAAGGCTTAAGCTGTAAAGGCAAGCATAAACCATCCATCTTACCTTGCAAAGCACCATCGCCATATAATCTTAACATGACAAAGTAATTATAAGCTCTTAAAAACTTAGCTTCGGCAACATGTTGTCTTTCTAAATTCTCATTGTAGGTTCCTAAATCCGGAACTGACTTGATTATAACATTTGCCACGTTTATAGCCGAATATGTATCAGACCATATTTTCTCTGGCGTGTAATCATCTGTCAGAAGATTACCAGAAACCAATGCCATTGAAAATGTACTTGTTACTTCAATAAGTCTAGTCGTAACATCACCTATTGAGTATGCCGTCGATTTGTTAGCTTCATAGGTTTTGTTATAAACATCCATCAAGGCTGATTCGGCAGAAGCTGCCGTCTGAAAAACTTCAGATTCAACAGTAGTATCCTCAGGAGCCAGATCCAGTTGTTTGTCGCAAGCCGATAAACTACCCATAATGGCTAGAAAGGCAAGACTGTATATATTAATTATTCTTTTTTTCATTGTTTTGAAATTAGTATCCAAATACGAATATCACATTTGGAATAATTACAATAAACTCTCTTATATTACCTTAAGCCGATTTTAACTCCAATTTGAATGGCTTTCTGCTGTGGTATTGTCAATTCATCGTTACCTGCATAGGCCGCCGATGAACCAAAAGCACTAACCTCCGGGTCAGGACCTGAATAGTTTGTCCAGGTTACTAAATTCGACCCTTTAGCATAAAGAACTAAACTTTGTAATCCCAGTTTGCGGATTCTATCAGGATTAAAGCGATAAGATAATGAAATATTCTTCAATCGTATAAATGATCCATCTTCCAGGAATCTGTCAGACTGTCGACTAACGGTATAATCCGTTCCTCCACCTACTTTACTTGGCGTAGATTTATTATACTTTTTAGGAATTTTAGTTTTGTGTCCGGCAATAATCCACTCATCAAGTATCTCCGTACTTAGGTTTCTATTTTTATTATCTGTATATGTTAAAAGCTCTGCGCGAGTTCCGTTCATAATTTTTCCACCGTATGAGAAGCTTAAAAGTGTATTCAATTCAAAATTCTTATATGTGAATATATTCGTGAATCCACCAGTAAACTCAGGCAACCTGTCACCCATCACAAATTTATTCTCATAGGCTTCGTTCCCCGTTTCAGAAGCGGGAGGTGTTGTAGAAATACTACCATCAGAATAACGCCACAATGGATTACCCGTTAATGGATCAACACTGTGCCAATCGTACAAGAACCAAGCCGTTGCTGACTTCCCAACTTGATAATAGGCGTAACCGATTTCTGCTCCACCTGCAACATATCCAGCTAAGTTTAATTTTGTAATCTTATTGGTATTTCTTGCAAAATTAATATTCGAAGTCCATTTAAACTCTTTGTCAATATTTATAGTGTTTAATGAGACCTCGATACCCTTATTTTCCATATCAACTAAATTCTGAGTTTGCGTTGAATAACCTGAATATAAAGGTACGCTTGAACCAATTAACATGTCTACACTTTTCTTATTGTAATAATCCAAACTTAGAGAAACTCTTGAATTAAACATAGACATGTCTAAGCCTAAATCAATGGTATGGGTTCTTTCCCATTTCAGATCAGGATTACTGGCCTGTTGTACTTCAAGGATATTTGTATTACCATATTGCTTAGCGTAATCTCTTGCTACATACTGACCTTGATTTCCATAATAGCCACCAGAACCTGAAATCCCTGAGAAACCTAAACTTGCACGTAGTTTCAAATCATCAAGCCACATATATCGCTCCATGAAGTTTTCATTTGAAATTCTCCAACCTGCCGAAAATGAAGGGAAACCAACATATCTTTCGTTCTTATTAAATCGAGATGAACCATCAATACGGTAAGTTATCCCCGCCATATATTTATCTTTCAATCGGTATTGAATACGACCAAAGAAAGAAACCATTGCCCACTCTCTTAAAACAGCACCATCTACACGAGAGTCATTAGCCGATCCGATACTTAACACATCATTCGAAGGAAAGTCTGAACCTGCAATTCTTACATAGTCTTCTTTTGAAGTTTCAAAACTTTGTCCTATAACTCCATTAATTACATGATCTCCGAACTCTTTATAAACTGAGGCCGTATTATTAATAACCAGTTTTAGATTATTAATATTTGTCTGGCTGGCACTTCCCTGAATTATTTGAACTTCCTCGCCGCCAACAATTCCTTTGTATTCCTTATTTCGGTTATAAGATTTTGAAGACATTAAGTCCATTCCTATTTCCGTTTTTAAGGTCAACCAAGGTAAAGCTTTATACTCGGCGTAAACATTACCAATAACTCTTTTGTCTTTTACAAAATTAATATCTTCCCTTGCTTTAGCTATTGGGTTAAATCGATCACGATTACTCTGAACAAATTCATAATCCCCGTTTTCATTTTTAATTCGTGTATTAGGAGATGCTAGTAATGAATTACGGTAAACACTACCCGAGTTTAATGAATTATTATCTGTATATGAAAGAGTAATATTGTTTCCGAATCTGAATTTCTCACTTGATTTATATTCGTAGTTTATACGAGCAGAATAACGTTTAAAATCGTTATTAATCACATAAGAATCCTGATCAAGATAAGCTAGAGACAAGAAGTAGGTACTCTTATCGGTTCCTGCAGATACTGTTGCCGTAATATTATTAGTAACGGCGGTACGAGTTGCTGCATCAAACCAATCGGTATTTACTCCGGTAGGAAATGTGTTTCCACCATAATAATCGTTGTAAAATTTAGCATATTGATCACCTGATAAAACGTCTGGCACATCTATAGGGCTAGCTACCTGAGTTGAAATATTAAGATTTACTTTTGGTAAACCTTTTTTACCTTTTTTAGTTGTAATTAAGATAACACCAGCTGCTCCTCTCGATCCATAAATTGCAGTAGCATAAGCATCCTTTAAAACCTCAATTGACTCAATATCATCCATATTTAAACTAGCCAATGGATTTCTTTCAAATTCTGAAGTCGCACCAATTGATCCAGAAGTAGAATTTCCACCAATTGCAATTGCAGATACAGAGCCTGATTGAAATGAGGTTGAAGCACCGGCTCCCACACCATAAACAGGAACACCATCGATAATATAAAGTGGATTATTATCTGCAGAAAGCGAAGTGATACCTCGAATGGTAATAGCTGTAGCACTACCAGGAGTACCGCTAGATGAATTAACCTGTACACCAGCAATTTGACCAGCAAGTGCATTATCAACACTTAAAGCTACCTGATCTATCTGCTCAATATTTACAGATGCTACGGCTCCGGTTAAATCACGTCTTTCTTGTACACCGTAACCAATTACGGCAATTTCTTTTAGGGAAACATTATCAGGAGATAAATATAGCTCCAGTTTTGTTTCATTCCCTATCTTAATTTCTTTGGATTGATATCCTATTGATGAGACAATTAGGAAATCTCCTTTATTAGCAATAATGGTAAAATTACCATCAAAATCGGCCGCTACACCATTAGTTGTACCTTTTACGATAACCGTAGCTCCTACAACAGGATGATTATCTTCCGAGCATTTGAGCGTGCCCGTAATTTTAATCTTCTTTAATTCCTGAGCCTTTACGCTTTGAGCCTGCGTACTCAAAGTAGTTGTTAGCAGGAAAATAGAAAATATAACACAGAGTATTTTATTCATTATATTGGATTTTACTACATGGTATTTGAAAACAAATGATGATTCTCGATGAGAAGTTGATATTTGGAGACTACCTGCCAGTAGTCTCCCTTTTTGAATCCAAATTAATTTAATGTTCCTTTCCAAGAATCGGTAAGCACCTTCGCTGCACCATCAGCGTCAACTCCCAATCCTCCGAAAATATGAACCACATTTCCATCCTTAACAAAAGCGTGACCTGAACGTCCGACAAAGCCTTCCGGAAGTGCACCTTCAGTTACCTTAGTCCAATTTAAACCAGCATCTTCAGACACCCAGGTTGCATTGGAAGGGATAGCCACTTCAGCAGTTCCATCCAACTCACCATTAGCAACTTCACCACCTACTAAGTAAAATCTATCGTTATATATATAACAGATATGACCTGCACAAGCATCAAATGGAGTAGCAACTTCAACCTTAGTCCAGTTTACACCATCAGCTGACTTATAAATTTCATTGAAATATTTATTAGGATATCCTGTACGTCCACCAATTAAGTATAACTCATCATTATAAGCTATCAATTGTCCTTTAGCTCTGGCAACAAATTCAGCCCCAAAATCAGCTTCTAAGTTTGTCCAGCTTGCACCACCGTCAGTCGATTTCCAAACATCAGACATTGCACCTTGTGCAGCACCAAAAGCAACAGAAAAACCACCCACTAAATATAAATCACCATTCATATTAACAGCAGCAGCTTCAGTTCTGGCTGAAAATGAGTTAAGTTCAGGAGCAGCTCCCCAACCCGTATAGTCTGCATCTGTTGTAGTAACTTTTTCCCATGTAGTTCCATCAGTAGAAGCCCATGCAGCATTGTTACCAGAACCATTACCTGTTCCACCACCAAAATAATCTGAATATGACATGCCACCAATAAGCAATTGCTTATCACCATGCTTAACCACTGCACTACCTACAGCAAATCCGTAATCCTGAAAAATGGTCGTTGATTCTTCAGCAAATTCAACTCCATCAGTTGATGAATAAATTCCCGCTTCGTGCTCTCCAAAACCTGAAGGTCCTTTTAAACCACCAACGACAAAATACTTACCTCCAATTTCGAAAGCATTCATTTGTGTATACATTGGAAATCCGGCATCAGGCGAAAGATTAGTCCATGCTGACAAAGAAGTAGCTACATTTACTTTTACTGTGTAGTTCAAGGTATTATCTCCGTTTTCAGCTACAACAGAAAAAACGATATCACTTGTAAAATCCATTGCTGCAGAACCACTTACTTGCGGAATACCGGCAATATTTACTGTTGCCAACGGAGCCACACTAAAAACAGGAGTCAAAGCAGAAGCATCAAATCCATAAGGCAAAGCAATTTGATTTGTAATAACGCCATCGCTTCCAATTGCAAACTCGTAATTTTCTAAGGCAGCATCAGAAAAGCCAAAGCTTAAAAATCCTGTCAAATCACTTAACTTCTTATCATCATCACTACACGATGTGAACACACTACTCAACAATATGGCTACAAGAGGTAAAGCCATTCTCCATGAAATTCTTACATTTTTCATAAACTTTAATTTTAGGTTTTTATTGGGTTTATTATTCGGATTTAATAGTTCAAATTCGATTTAATAGATTGATTCAATCGATTCACGATCAATCATTTCATCTGTATCTCACTTTAACAATCCATTATTTTATTTAACTTAAATCACTTAGTATCTTTAAAAACATTGAAAAAGACATTCCTATTTACCTGCTGCAAAGCAGATATTATGTAATATTCGATATGTTTTTAAGGATTTTTCCAGTGCGGTTATTTTTATCCTGCCAGACTCAACAACCTTTCATTTACTACATATATTATTCGTTTTTACTTGACAATTTTTTTTATAAGTTAATTCTTAAACCCAAGCTAAAGGATTTTGCAAGGGGCATGGTTACTTCGTCATAACCAGTAAGCAATGAAGATGATCCAAAAGCACTCACTTCGGGGTCAACTCCAGAGTAGTTTGTAATTGTAAATAAATTGGTTGCCTGAGCAAATATTTTAACACTGTCAAGTCTCCATTTACTTACAATTTGTTTCGGTAAATAGTAGGCCAACACAAGTCTTTTCATACGAATAAACGAAGCATCTTCATAAAAACGAGAACTTGTTCGGCTGGTGGTATAATTACTAAAAGGTGTTATTGAATTGTTAATCAGAGCTGGCTGACTTGTTATATCACCTTCTTTTCTCCAATAATTTAAAACATCCGGAGATAAATTATAAGTCTCCGTAGTTGTATAAGTATGTAATAAAGCCGATGTGCCATTCATCATTCTTTTTCCTTTGACAAATGTTAAAAAGGCATTAAGTTCAAATCCTCTATAAGCAAACCTATGATTCATTCCTCCTGTTAAACTTGGTGCTCCTGAGCCAAATGGTTTTCTGTCCAGATCGCTACTAGGTGGTGTTTCGCTTAGAAGATTATTGGGATACTCCCAGATTGGATTTCCTGTTTTTGGATTAACACCCTTCCAATCGTAAAGAAAAAACTGAGCAGCTTCCTTTCCTTCTTTAAAATATTTGTATGCTTGCTCCGCTCCCCAAACTTCCTGACCAACCTGATTGATTTCAAGTACTTCATTCTTATTATAAGCTGAAGTTAGAAGTAAATCCCAATTGAAATCATTATCAATTATCTTACAATCTAAGTTTAGTTCAATTCCTGTATTCTTCATTTTACCAACGTTCACCCATTGTTTTTGATATCCGGAAACTGCGGGAACATCGGTAAATAGCAATAAGTTATTTACTTCTTTGGAATAATAATCTATTGACATTTTCAATCGTTCTTTGAAGAAAGACATATCAATACCAAAGTCGAAATTTTTCGTTTTTTCCCATGCAATATCAAGCTCAGCTCCATTATCTTCGGAAAGAATAGAATTGCCGGCATAATTTAAATTCTGAGGATGTATTTGATAAGTACGCAGTGCTCCGTAAGTATAGGTGGATTGTTCAACACCAGAATATCCAAAACTCGATCTAATTTTTAATAGGTTTACAGATGTATCTTCTATATCTGACTTCAAAATCCATCCTGCAGAGAATGCAGGGAACATTTGGTAACGATTATTTCTTCGAAAACGAGAGGAGCCATCGATACGATACGAAAGTCCTGCAAATATTTTTTGCTTGTAATTATAATTTATACGACCAAACCACGAAGCTAAAGCAAATCGCCTCTTATCTGCAAAATATTCATCCAGATCATGTTCATCACCAGAATTTATTGCCCAAAAATTTTCATAATATACTTCTTCCTCTTTTTGCCTTGAGTGTTCGAAACTCTGTCCCAGAACAAACTTGAAGTAATGATCGTTAAACTGTTTGAATCCATTAATGGTATTGGTTACGACCCATTTTCTAGAATAGCCATCACTTTCAATCGTTTCTTTTATATTAGGAGTAAAGCCCATTCGGTATGACGAGACAGCATCAGTATCTATAAGGTTAACTCCAAAATCAAAACGATATGAAAGCCAATTTGTAAACTCTAAATCCATAAATATATTCCCGATAGTATATGTATCAATTACTTCGCCATTGTCTGATTTAGCCATTGCAAGAGGATTGGCATAGTAATTCCCAACAGGATTGCCCATATGTTTAAAGTTAAAATCTCCCTCTGAGTCGTAAACAGGTACATTTGGAGCCTTTAAAATTGCATCCCGATAAATTTTTGGAGCTAAAAGAGAATTATTCTTCTCAGCAGTTATTGATAGGTTTGCTCCTATATTTATACGTTCATGAATCCTTTGCTGAAAGTTCAATCGACCGGTGTATTTTTTGTAATCAGATCCAAGAATATAGCTCTCCTGATTAATTTGAGAAAAGCTCATATAGAAAAAGCCATTATGTTTTTTGTTTTGTATCGACAGACTTAATCTGTTTCCAACAGCATTTCGCACGACTAAATCGTACCAGTTTGTGTTAATCGCATTTGGGAATACCTCTCCAGTATAGGCACTATATAAATCAGAATATTGTTTAGCATTCATCAAATCTGGCTTCCCCACTGGTTTCGAGAGACTTGTTTCCAATAGAAAACTCGCAGAAAGACCTCTCTTTTTTGGCTTCTTGGTTGTTATTAAAATAACACCTGCAGCTCCTCTCGAACCATAAATAGAAGTTGAATATGCGTCTCTTAATACAGATATAGATTCAATATCATCCGTATTAAGCATATTTAAACCATTCTTTTGAAATTCATCAGATTCTCGAATATCATCATAAATGTAATTATTAGCGAAACTAAATGCCGGGCCACCAAATGATTTCACTTTAATTTTATTCAAATTTTCTTCACTCGAAAAAAGAGGAACTCCATCAACAACTATTAATGGACTATTGGCATCTGGCTGAAGCGAAGTTACCCCACGGATAGAAATTGTAGACGCACTCCCCGGAACACCAGAGTTCTTTTGAAACCATAAACCACTTGCACTACCAGCTAGAATATCATCAAAATCATTGGGAACTTCACCACCTAACATAGGTTTTATTGTGCTTACAGCTCCAAGCAATTCACGGGTAGCCTCTTCTCCATATCCAATAACATTAACCTCTTTTAGGCTAATTAAATTTGCTTTTAGACGAATATCCTCAATCAGCTTTAACCCAACAATCGTTTCAAAATCAACGAAACCAACTGCACTTATCAGAATAGTGTCTCCTATATTACATTGCAAGCTATAATAGCCATCTCTATCGCTAGCCGTTCCATGCACATCGTTCTTAACACGAATAGAGGCTCCAATAATAGGCAGACCATCATCTTCGCACAAAACTCTTCCTACTATAATCTTTTCAATCTTTATCATGTTTTGAGCCTGATTTCGATTTGAAGATTCTAATAAAGTCATGGGAACAACTTCACTCTGTTTCTTAATAATTATTTTATTACGATAGATTATAAAGCTTAGCCCAATAGGCGACAGAACAATACTTAATATAGCATCAATGGACATCTCATCTCCTCGAATGGGATTCACTATTACATGTTGAAGGTTTTCCGGGTTATAAACAAATGAGAAATCAGATTGATTCTGTAGTTCATCTATAAATAACTCAAAACTCATTTCCTTATCAAAATTAGTCAAGGATATAAGCTTAGTCTGTGAATAAGACAGGCTGGGGTTTAGCAAACATAAAAAAAGCAAAATCAAGATCATATCTAACCTGAATCTGTTATAAATAATAACAGGTTCACAAACAAATACGCATTTGCTTGAATTGTATCGATATTTTTTCTTAATTTTGCAGTACATAATGTTCGATTGAAGTAAATATATTTATTTCAATTACATTTACTTGACAAGTAAATTTACTACATGTTATTTAGATACCGAAAAGCTGCCACTTTTCGGTATTCTTTTTTTGACTAAAACTCTCCAATCTGTCCAATCACAACTTCATCTCCATCAATTGAATATGAGAATTCATTTGTCATCCCAAGGATTTTAAGAATTTCTTCAAGTTTTTCATTTTCAAACTCTGCTGTAATTTTCAAATTTTTCAGACTGCCATCTGTAAATTTAACCTTCACACCATAAGTTCTATATAAAGTTTTTGCTAATTCTGACAATTGAGTATTTTCAAACAACAAAGTTCTACTCATCCAAGCTAAATCCAAAGAATTATCAACACTCAGTTTACTAATCCCTTTTTCATCCTTATCAATAACGCCTTTATTTCCAGGAATTAATATCAGAGATTCTGATTTGGCTCTATTAAAAGATACCCGACCTGTTTTTACTGAAGTTTCTATCTTTTTATCTTCAGGATAAGCCTTAATATTAAAGGATGTTCCAAGAACCTTAACCTGACTATTGTCCATCCCAATGATAAAAGGTTTTGTTACATCTCTGGCAACATCAAAAAAAGCTTCACCCTCAAGATAGAGATTTCTTTGATTCATTTCAGCACCCATTTTATATTTCAACTTGGTGTCTCCATTTAAATAAACAGTAGAACCATCAGCTAACAATTGAGCTTGCTGTGTACCAGCATCAGCTTGTACCAATTCATAACCTATCATATTTAAATGAGAAAAAGGATCAGATATTTCATAAAAAGTTAAAGATCCAATCCCTATGAAACCCACAACAGAAGCTGCAACTTTCATCCAGGACCAAGATTTCTTTTTACCAACATTCCTATTAATATCAATCAATTTGGTTCTCTTATCTTCCCTTATCCTATTCTTTAAATTAGAAAATACACGCTTTTTATCTTCTTCTTCAACCACAAGAAGCGTATCTTCCCATTGCTTACGTTGAAGTTCAAAACTGGCTTTATTCTCTGGATTTTCCTCAATCCAGATTTCAAGCATACTTTGCTCTTCAATACTAGCACTGTTTGCCAGTACTTTTAATATTATATGATGAATTTCAGTCATTGTTTATTTCGAAATAATAGCTTTTAACCTAAAGACCCGGAAAATACAGGATACCCTTAAAAACAATTTAAACTTTTTTCACATTACTTGTATAGCCAAACACATAAACACCTATATATCTACACTATACAACAACACAACACCTGTAAAATAAATTAACTTATTTTGAAAAATCTCCTAAGGATTCAGCTAATTTTCTCATTGCTATCCGCATCTGAGTATCAACTGTATTAATAGAAATATCTAATTGGGAAGCAACCTCCTTGTATTTCAATCCTTCAAATCGAATCATCTTAAAGATAGCTTTACACTTCTTAGGTAGTTTATCTATTGACTTAGTTAACAAACCCTGAAGTTCCTGCGCTTGCACTTCCTCATCTGGTAAGGCTTGGGAGTCGGAAATATGCGAATAACTATCATCCAAAGATTCATTGGAGACCCGTGTGTTATTTCGTAGGTAATTAAAGGACAGGTTGCGAACAGAAATGAATAAAAAGCTTTCAAAATTTCTAACTTCATTCATCTCAGAACGTTTCTGCCAAATTTTATAGAAAACATCAGAAACAACTTCTTCAGCAAGAGGTTTATTTTTAAGATAATTGTACGAAGTTGCGTACATTCGTTCATAGAACAAATTATACAATTGCTCAAATGCTCGCTCATCGTCTTTTAAAGCGAGTTGAGATAGTAATTGTTTAATATGATCTTGATTATATTGCAAAATTGGGTAAGGAATTAGATTTTGAGCTCCGTAAAAATGCGAATTAATGTTAATTCTCCGATAAGAATCATTCATTTTTTTTTACAAAAATGAATAATCAGATAAATCACACCTATTTTTAACACCCCAAACCAACTACTAAACAATCACTTGCAACAAATCCTAATTATTTTACTTTTTCACATCCTGGTTCACCATACTATCATCTCCACAATATCCTTTAATTTCGGGTTGAAGTATAACATGATTGATATCAAACTTCTCATTTAATAACAACTCAATTTTATGCAGAATTTCATTCACCTTACTTAAATTAAGATCTTCCTTAAAACTAATATGAGCTTCAAAGTTAATTTGTTTATCATCTAATTGCCAGACATGAACATGATGCATATTAATCACTTCAGGAATACTTTCCAACTCTGAACTTATTATCTCAAGGTTTACTTTAGAGGGAGTAAATTGCATTAAAATTCTGACACTCTCTTTTACCAGACCCCAACTAGAATAGATCAAATAAAGAGAAATACCAATAGATAGAACACCATCAACCCAGGAGACATCCCATAAATACATAGCCAATCCACCCAATACAACAGCTATCGATGAAATCATATCAGAAAGCAAATGCAAATAAGCAGAACGCATATTCATACTATCCTTCGCCTCTTTCTGAACCAAAAGAACACTTAAACCATTTAAAACAATTGATAAACCACCTAATATCATGACCATGCCGGATTGCACTTCAACAGGTTCTGAAAAACGAGAAATGGCTTCCTTTGTAAGAAAAAAAGCAATTACAATTAATGATATCGCATTAATCAAAGCAGCTAATATTTCGGCTCTTTTATACCCATATGTTTGGGCAGCTGTTTGATCTCTTTTTGAAAGTTTACTTGCAAACCATGATATTATAAGAGCCAGGACGTCACTAAAGTTATGCAATGCATCTGACATCAGTGCTAAACTACCAGAAATAAAACCACCAATAATCTGTGCCACAGTTATACCAACATTTAAAAGAATGGCTATCCCCAGATTTCTTCCTTTTAGATTGCCATGATCATGCTTGTGTTCGTGTTTATGATCTCCCATTAGTATGCTCTTATTGAATTTATCTTTTCTTTTTTCGGTTTGCCTAAAGGTAAAAATATAATTCTTATCGAAATTAATTATAAATAGAATTTCAATGGAAAAAATCAAACACATCAGATCTCATCATAAACACCTGACTATCAGTCTCACTCCTTTCACTTACAAATAATTCTATACAAAATTGATTTAAGCACAACATATACACATTTGTAGATTCATTAATATTTCTATCTTTACTTCATCATGAAAACTCCGAGTTATCAGACACTAAGCCGTAGGTATGTTCTGTTGACCGATGGGTAAATCAGGAAACTTATTTGCCTCCCGTGGACCAGATCCTAAATTGGAAAGGAGAGATTTGTGATTTAGCTCTTGGGCTCCTTATATCCAATAGGTAAGCCAACATGCTAAATAACAGACAACTCCATCTAATAAATAAACTAGAGTTTTCTTAAATTTAGCAGAGTGGAGAAAAAATTCAAGAACATATTACTTATAGCAGGAACGGGACAAAATGTTGGCAAAACATTATTTGCAAGTAGAGTTATTGAAAACAATGCTTCTAAATTTCCTATTATTAGTATTAAGATTTCTCCACATCTTCACCCTTTAAATTCGGATGCACAACTAATTGAAAGTACAGATGGATATACTATTTCGAAAGAAATTAATACAGCTGGCAATAAAGATAGTCAGCGCTTTTTAATTGCCGGATCGAAGGAAGTATATTACGTCCAGTGCATGGATGAGCAATTAACTCTTGTATTCGAAAAACTATCACAATTAATTAGGACGGATTCTCCAATTGTTTGTGAATCGGGTGGCTTACGTCAGGTTTTAAAACCAGGCCTATTTTTAATGATTAATAAAAAAAACAATAAGCTAATAAAAGATCAAGCACTGAGAAATAAAGAACTTGCAGACAGGTGGATCGAATTTAATGATCAGGAATTCGACTTAAATCCATCTAAAGTTAAATTCTCCCAATCTGGTTGGTCAATTCAAAATTAACCCTATGATTACTTTTAATGAAGCCCTAAAAACTGTAAAACACGCAACTAAAAAGTTGGAAAAAGAGCACATCGAACTTTCTAAATGTTTAAATCGTGTTTTAGCTGAGGATGTTAAATCTACGATAGCTGTTCCTCCTTTCAACAAGTCTGCAATGGACGGTTTTGCCTGTCGTCAAGCAGACCTATCGGATTCTTTGGAAATATTAGAAACGATTCCGGCAGGTACGCCTCCAACCAAGACTGTTGGAGAAAAGCAATGTTCCAGAATAATGACAGGTGCCATGGTTCCTGAAGGTGCAGACTGTGTTGTTATGGTAGAACATACCGAGACAACTGATGATAAATTTGTTCGATTTACTGAAAGTAAAACAAAAACAAACATTTGTATCAAAGGTGAAGATATACAAGAAAATGATGTTGTTTTAAAAAAGGGAACTCGTATTAAGGCTCAACACATTTCTGTTCTTGCTGAAATAGGATGCACTATGCCTTTGGTTTATCAAAGAGTTAAAGTCGGAATTATAGCAACCGGTAGTGAACTTGTTGAACCGAATGAGACTCCGGCCCTCACTCAAATCAGAAATGTCAACTCATGGCAACTACTGGCTCAATTAGAAAAAATTGGGATTACAGGCAATTATTATGGTATTGTGGCCGACTCAAAAGAAGCTACCAAAGAGGTCATATCCAAATGTATAGATGAGAATGATTTATTAATCATATCCGGTGGTGTTTCGGTTGGAGAATACGATTATATACCACAAATATTAAAGGAATTAGAATTCAACATTTGGTTTCACACACTAACTGTAAAACCAGGGAAGCATACTGTTTTTGCAACGCGTCAAGGCAAATATGTATTTGCTATGCCAGGCAATCCTGTATCCTCATTTGTTCAATTTGAACTATTAGGTAAAGCCTTGGTTTTCCGACTAATGGGACATGACTATCATCCGGCAATTGTTCGTTTACCAATATCGTGTGACTATAAACGAAAAAGAATTGACCGATTAGAATATATTCCAGTGCGATTGAATGCAAATAATCAGGTTATCCCGGTAGATTACCATGGTTCGGCACATATAAATGCTTTCACCCAAGCTGATGGGATAATGGCTATTCCCAGAGGGGTTGATGAATTTACAGAAGGAGAATTTGTACATGTTAGACAAATATAATAGAAACATAAGCTACCTCAGAATATCAGTTACAGACAGATGTAATCTTCGCTGCACGTATTGCATGCCCGAGGAAGGTATCGATCTGATGGCACATGAAGATGTTTTGAGTTTTGAGCAGATTGTCAGCTTTGTTGAAGAAGCTGTCAAAACTGGTATTACCAAGGTTCGTTTAACTGGTGGTGAACCACTGGTTAGGAAAGGTATTATCGAGTTGGTAAGACAAATTGCTAAAATAGATGGTCTTGAAGATTTAGGCCTGACAACCAATGGTATTTTGCTTGAAAAATATGCCGCAGATTTAGCACAAGCTGGTCTTAACAGGGTTAACATCAGCTTGGATACATTAATCCCTCAGAAATACAGAAAAATTACACGTTGTGGCGATATAAACGATGTGTTTAAGGGAATTGATGCAGCAAAAAAAGCGGGACTAACACCCATTAAAATCAACTGTGTTCGTATGCCAGACAGCAGCGAAACGGAGCTAATTGCACTTAAGGCTTTTTGTAAAGATAATAATCTGAATCTTCGGTTTATACGTCAGATGGATCTTGAATCGGGTGATTTTTCAATTGTAGAAGGTGGTGAAGGTGGAAACTGTAAAATTTGTAATAGAATTCGATTGACGGCCAATGGTAAAGTTAAGCCCTGTCTATTCAATCAAAATGAATTTGATGTAAAGGAGTTGGGTGCAAAAAATGCCATCAAAAAAACCATTGAAAGTAAACCGGAGCAGGGAAGCAAAAATAAAATTGGTAAATTTTATAATATAGGTGGCTAATTTTAATTTAATAATTAGGTGAAATGATGATGTGATGATTAAAGGATAGATTTAAGACAAAAAAACTCCTCCTCTTCAAAACATAAAACGCTTTCACTTTTTTACCATTTTACACTTTTTACAAATAAAACATGACCCATAGTAAATTCAGTCATATAGATAAAGACGGTAAAGCCAATATGGTGGACGTTGGACATAAAGAACAACAAATTAGGGAGGCAAAAGCATCTGGAAAAATCAGATTAGAACCTCAAACCATCGACCTAATTCGCGATAATAACATGAAAAAAGGCGATGTTTTAACCATAGCTGAAATTGCGGGAATTCAAGCATCGAAACAAACCAGTAACTTAATTCCTCTTTGCCACACATTGCTAATCACTAAAGCAGAAGTCAAATGCAAACTTGTTAGCGATGGTGTTCAAGTCAATACAAGAGTTAAATGTATTGGACAAACAGGCGTTGAGATGGAAGCTCTTACAGCAGCCAGTGTTGCTTTGTTAACCATCTACGATATGTGCAAAGCTGTAGACAAGAACATGATTCTTGAAGCCATTAGGTTAGATGAAAAAACAAAAGTTGATTTATAGATATGATGATTTGGTAATGTAATGATTCGATAAATGCTTATCTCTTAGGCAAACTTCAAGCTGTAAACAGATAACAAAACCCGATGACTATTCACTCCAGCCATTCCCGCAAAATATCAAACACACAAACTAACAAACTCATTAAAATGAATAAGGTAGATATACTCTCAGTAAATATTTCTGAGAAAAAAGGCGTCATTAAGAAGCCTGTTCCATCAATAAGACTAAACGAAACGGGTGTAGTAGACGATGCTCATGCTGGTAATTGGCACCGTCAGGTTAGTTTATTGGCGCAAGAAAGTATAGATAAATTTTCCAAGCAAGCTAAGCGGAAAATCGAATTCGGGGAATTTGCAGAGAATATTACAACTGAAGGAATTATATTGCACAAGACGGCACCTCTTGACCAGTTTATCATGGGTGATATGGTACTTGAAGTGACTCAGATTGGTAAAAAATGCCACGGCGATAATTGTAGTATTTTTCGTGAAATTGGTAATTGTGTAATGCCAAAAGAAGGTATCTTTTGCCGTGTTCTTAAGGGTGGTGAATTAAAAGCGGGTAATCAACTGGAATATCAACCACGAATCATGAAAACGCTTATCATTACGCTTAGCGATCGTGCTAGCCGAGGAGAATATGCCGATAAGAGTGGACCATTACTTAAAAAGCTGGCTGAAGATTTCTTCAAATCAAAAAACCGCCACTTTGAAATTGAAACATTAATTATTCCTGACAACGAAGAACAATTAAAAACTATTCTCAAAAAAGCGCAAGCAGAAAACTATGATATGGTTTTCACAACAGGTGGAACAGGTATTGGTCCCAAAGATATTACTCCTGATGTGGTTAAACCCCTGCTTACAAAAGAAATTCCAGGTATAATGGAATTAATTCGCGTTAAGTATGGTATGGAAAAAGCAAATGCACTTGTTAGCCGTGGTATTGCCGGTGTAATGGGTAAAACATTGGTTTATACTTTACCTGGTAGTCCTAAAGCCGTGAACGAGTATTGTACTGAGATTTTCAAAACCATTGAACACTCACTTTACATGTTAAATGAGCTGGATTTACACGGATAAAACTTTTTTTTCAAAGCTCTTAATCTGATTATCAAAGTATTCCTATAAATATTGGCTTTGGGTGCATTTTTTATTTGGTAGAAGACCTTTTTTGACTTACATTTGCACCCGTTATCAGAACAGATAATAACACATATTGGAGAGATGGCAGAGTGGTCGAATGCGGTAGTCTTGAAAACTATTGTGCGGCAACGTACCGGGGGTTCGAATCCCTCTCTCTCCGCAATTTAGGAATCATCCTAATCCAAAAGACTGTAAATCTACTGATTTACAGTCTTTTCTGTTTTCACCCAATTCATTCTATTATAAATAAAATCAATAGGAAGGTGTACTCTACGGAGAACAAATTACAGAATCCTTTCTGCTTGCCATTGTCGACATAGCAAGCTGAATTAAATCTAATAAACTAGGAACAATCCCTATATGCATCCGTTTTTCTATAAACAATGAAAGTGTTGAAATCTCTACAGGTATCCTCAAGACAAGGATAGTAAGCTCAGTAAAGCTATAACTAAGAAGAAAGGTGCTGGACAAGTCATGCTAATAAGATATTCAGAACCTCTCACCTCTATAAGATGCCTCACTCGTGTTCAGGCAATCCACTTAAAATAGACGATTTCCTACAACAATCAAGATTAGAATTAAATGATAAATGAGTAAAAGGGCTTAAGCTAAAAACAAAATTTTCAAGTTAAAATTGACCATTTATTATTAGTAATGAAGTAAGAATATAACGCATATAGCATGAGGGATACTACAGAGGCGCTATATACCAACCACTGGCTAACTTAATTATCTGTTCAATATACTTTAAAAAAAATTGATTGAGAACCAAGTAAACTTGATTCTTAACCTGTGTTTAAAATCACTAGCCATTCAATTTTCTAATTCGGTCAATCTTCTTTCATCCAAATCGGACTTCATTATAACACAGGTTTCATGATCGATGGTGTAGAAATATAACAGAATAGCACAGGACATGTACAATATGCCTGGGATAACCGAAACCATTAGCTTAATCCCTGTAATAGCTGTTTCTGTTTGTTCTACATTGGGAGTAAACTTGAATATAGCCAACAACCAACCTGCCAATGCACCTCCTATACCCCAACCTGCTTTTTGCGCGAAGGTAGCCGCTGAAAATACTAAGCCGGTAGATCTTCTTCCTGTTTTCCACTCCGAATAATCGGCAGTATCTGCAAGCATAGTCCACAACAAAGGCACTGCAGGCGCATAAGCCATTTTAGCCAGAATATTAAAAACGTAAATCATTGTTGTGTTTTTATTCCCAGGCAAATACAGGCAAATGAAGAAAAATCCAGAAAGTAATGAACTAGCCAAAAACACATTACGTTTGCCGAATCTTTTTGCCAATGGTTTTGAAAATGGAATTGCCACAATTAAAGCAACTGTACCAATCACATTAAACAATTGAACATTTTCTTCATTTCCTATATAATATTTGAAGTAGTAAGCAATGGACAAATTTTGCATTGCAAACATGATAAACGATATAATGCCAACAAAAAACAGAATGACCCAAGGTTTGTTTTTAAATAGATTTTTAAAATCTTCCTTTAGGTTCTCTTTTTGTTCTTTAGGTGGTTGCACTCTCTCCTTAGTGGTTTTAAAGGTGATCATGAAGAGTGCAAAACTGATAATAGAAAACAAAATCAACGTGTACTGATAACCTTTCGCATTATCGCCCTGACCAAAATACAAGGCTAAAGTAAGAGCTGTTCCTGACACGATAAACTGACCAATAAAAGCAAAGATAAATCGGTACGAATTAAGGCCTGCTCTCTCGTATGAATCAGAAGTCATTACAGCTCCTAATGATGAATAAGGAAGATTGATAGCCGTAAATACTGTCATTAATAACATATAGGTCACACCAGCATAAATCACTTTACCTGTTGGGCCCAGATCTGGAGTTGTAAAAGTCAATACTGCCAAAACACTATAGGGTAATGCCATCCATAGTATATAGGGTCTAAATTTTCCCCATCGAGTGTTTGTTCTATCAGCAATAATCCCCATTAAGGGATCGCTAAGCATATCCCAAAAACGGGCAATCAGCATAATGGTACCAGCTGCTGCTGCAGAAATTCCAAAGGTATCGGTATAGAAAATTAGAATCCAGAAACCGACCATGTCCCACACAAAATGGGAGGCGGTATCTCCTAAGCTGTAGCCTATTTTTTCTTTTATCGATAGTTTTGACTCTATTTCATTCATCTCTATATGATTCAAAAACTTTTTAATTTACTTCAAACAGATTGTACATTCTAGTCCATTCAATTGTCAGGCCTGACTTTACATTTACATCAAAAAATAACTCCGGACTCACAACATGTTTCCATCCCCAAAGGTTGACTTTGTTTGTTTTAAAACTGCCTGTTTCTCTTATACCAATTTTACTTTTCGTGTTGATCAATTCCCATATGGCACCAACAGACTCATCTCCTGAAATATTGCTAAAAAAGAACTGTTCATCTGGGATGTTATTGAACGTGATTTTATGATCTCCAATTTCAACGATTCCTTCAGGATTAACAACAGCTCCAAACAATTCTGGCTTAATCTGGAATGGAAATTTTAAGATATAATCAGAACCTATTAACTCTTTATTGATGGCTAAAAAATTGTGGTTGTATTCATTGGTCGAAATGTTTTTTCCGCCCGTATTGTGTAAATGATATTTAATGATAAAACTGTATGAATCACCCTCTTTTTTTTAATAAGCCGACTCCTATCTTAGGAAACCAGTCTCCTTCCTCACAGTCATCAAAGCCTACTGGTGTTTCAATCCCAAATTCATTGTAGAAGCCTTTGCCAAAGCGATTATCATCATCACTATTTAACCTCTCAGTTCCAACAACATCAACCCCTTTAAACTTCACAGACACAATTTTACCTGTCCAGTCAAATCTTGAGAGCTGATAATTTTCCAATGGCAAGTCGATATGAACTTCCAGATTCTTGTTTTTAAGGATATGTACCATATTCGTTTTTTTTGATGCAGACCAAAGCTTACAAATGGTAAGCATATCATTAGAAATAAGATCGCTTTTTTCATTCTTCCAGACTTTGAATATTAGCTAGTTCGACTTAGTTAGGTTGATGTATTTTGTCTTCACAATATGGAAAGCCTCTTTCTTATTTCTTTCAATATCAACAATCCCCCAGTATTCTTCATTTGGTGCTCCGTCATATGGAACGCCGCTACTATTAGGTGCCCATCCACCAGTATCCAAGCTGTTATTATTCCCAGCTTTCCATAGCTCATCAACAAAAGCAAAAAGAGTTACTCCCGAACAAATTTCCTGATTGCTAAAAACAGATTCCAAAATATGTGATGTAGCATCAGCCTGAGCTAACTGGTTTTCACCTTGCTTATAGCCGTTCTTTGAAATCGTCATGTAACTGTCTGCTCCCGCTTCGGACAAATACATGGGCTTATTACTTATTTCAGCCCACTGTGAAAAAACCTCTCCCGGCTTATCCCACCGATAGACATTCATCCCCCACACATCAATATTTGGACACATTTTAATCGCCAGTGAATCCGGTAATTCTCCATGAGCAGTGGTAACAGGGTGAGAAGGATCATGCTGATGAATTTGCATTGCAGCCTTGTTTAAAGCTGTGTACCAATTCTTCATATCACCACCAAACCACTCGGGATGATAATTATATTCATTGCCAAGTTCCCAAAGCAGAATTGCATCATGATTCTTGTAGGTGTTTATGTAATTGATAAAGGTTCCTGAAAGAATATCATTATGCCCACCTTGGTTGTAACCAAAGCCAATAATTACTTTTAGTCCGGCCTCATGTATCTCATCAAGAACAGAAACATCTGTTATGGGAGCATAAACCCTAATGGTATTTATTCCCGCCTCAAGCATTAAAGCCAAGTCTTCAGACAAATTATCAAAATTTCTTTTATCACTGCCTTTGGGAACAGGATGATAGCATATCCCTTTGATTGTATAAACTGAATCGTTTAATAAAATATTCCTACCATCAATTGAAATGCTATTGATATGAATTTCTTTACATGAAATAAGCAGCAAACTTATTGCAAAAATCAATACACTATTTTTCATCATAGTAAGCATATTTATTAGGTTTTATTACTATCAAGACTTAAACAGGAATAATTACAGTTTGTAATGCCTGAGCATTAATCTGCACATCAACGGAACGATTTCCTAAGGAAATCTTCATGTTTTTAGCTTCTTCTTTCATATTCAAAATAACAAGAGCTATAGATCCATCAGGATTTTGTGCCGCTGTCATCATCAAATCATCATCTGAATTCTCAAAGCCAATACGAACAGCACCTGGTCTGATGTATTTGCTAAAATGAGCCAAAGTATAATACATTGGGGTAAAATACACCTCATCTTTTGCAGGATCAACAATTACAGGTGCCAAACACCAGTTACTGGCCCAATTGGGTCCACCTTGTGTATCCAAAACCATATTCCAATCTACCCATCCTTGTACCCAGTTGTTTAAACAACCAATAATATCTCGTGCATAACGATATACCGGTACATATTTCGGATGAAGATATTTCTGATCATCCGGTGCCCAATCCCAGCCCCAATCGGTAGCTTCTTTCTTCCAATACCAGGCATCATCATTCCAATGTGGCACTTCTGCATCAACACAGGCTTCCGACTGAATCATTAGCTTATTCGGTGCTTTATCATGCGTATATTGTAAGACATCAGGCATATAATCGTAAGTACTGGCATACCAGTGGATCGCCATTCCATCAAAATATTTTGCTGATTCTTCATCTTTATACATGATATCTGCCCACTCTTTAAGCTCATCTCTGTTCTGATCGTATCCTAAAATCTTAACATTATGACTGTGATCTTTTAATTTTGGTCCCAGATGCTTGCTTACAAATTCTACCATTTCTTCTGGTGTATAATGCATACTCTCCCAGTTGCTGTTATTTCCCAAAGGCTCATTCTCTACAGTTAATCCCCAAATATCAATTCCTTCGCTTTTATAGGCATCAATATATTTTGAGAAAAATAGCGCCCAGGTATCGTAGTATTCAGGTAATAATTTACCACCTTTCCAATCCTTGTTATCCTTCATCCAAGGTGGTGCTGTCCATGGGGAAGAAAGAATTTTGAATCCATCTTCTGATAGTTCCATTGCAGCCTTAATCATTGGAATGATATCATCTTGATCTTCTTTAATTGAAAAGTTCTCCAAAGCCATATCTCCTGCTACAGGAGCGTAAGAATAGTTGCTCAATGAAAAATCACATGAATTAATATGCGTTCGAGTTAACGAATATTTCGCTCCATCAGAACCAAAGTATGCGTCTAAAATCAAATGACGATTTTTCGGACTAAGCTGATTAAGCAAATAGGCCGATGATTCCGTAAAAGACCCACCAAAACCTGTAATCGTCTGATATTTTTCGTCAGGCTTTATCATGATAAGCACATCAGTAGATTTTGATTCTGATGTCTCTATCTTTTGAAGCTTGTTTCCTGCTGCTGACGTTTCAAAAACATCAACAAGTAAGTTTTTATCTTCTGTATTACAAACCGTCATACCAACGCTTATAAATATTCCTATTAGATACTTAAATTTCATGATTGAATAAAGTTTTATTAATGTTTTACCTTTCCTCTGCGTGCAATTAAAGCTTGGCGAATTTCGAGTGCTCGCTCTTCCGAAATACTATACTTCATCATCATCCAGATGGCAATGAGTGCAAAAAATATTGGTATAATTATATCAGCCAACCTCAGATTAATCAACGATTCTGCGGTTTGTATTTCTGCATTTTGATCAAATCCAACCATTTTTAAAACCACACCACTTACCAAAAATGCAAGGGCAGTTCCCAATTTCACCATCAACCAATACACGGCTCCAAACATTCCCTCACGGCGTGTTCCATTATTCAATTCATCTAAATCACAAACATCTGCAGTCATCGACATCATTAGGGTAAACAAACCGCCTATACCGAATGAGATTAATGGCAATGGTATAAACATTAACCACGGGTTAGCAGGATTAAATCCCCACCACTTTAATATATATCCAACAATAGAAAGCAAAGTAGAAATTATAAAGGCCTTTCTCTTTCCAACTTTTGTGGAAATATAAGTTACAAGTGGAATAATAAGAAATGCCGTAAACCCAGCGTTAACAGTACTAAACCAAGGTGGCCAAGCACCAGCTGCACTTATGCTACCATCAAATAAATAATACAGAATAATGAAGTATGAAAACTGCGCAATAGTCTGAAATCCATTGAATATCAAAAATGTAGCACCACACAATTTAACAAATGGCTTACAGGTTAAAGTTTGAACTATTGCTGCCCAAAATTCTTTAAGATTTGCTCCAAGCTTTTTCATACTTAATTTGGATTCGCTCTCCAAATCTGGTAGTTTAAGTTCCTTACAAAACAGTGCAGGTAAAGCTCCCAGTATGATGCTTGCACCACCAACCCAGACCGACAATACTCTCACCCCGGTTGTTGATTCCTCGAAAAAGAAATCAGAGTTACCTATCAAAATCCAAAACCATGGAGCAATCACCCATGCCATCTGTCCAAAAAACTGACCAACTGCCATTAATCTGGTTCGTTCATTGTAATCCGGTGTCATTTCGTATCCCAATCCAATAAATGGTGTAGAGTAAATAGTAAACGACAGGAAGAAAATTACTGATAGGATTAAAAAGTAAAAGAAATTATACATTTCAGAATTCTCTGGGTGTAATTGCCATAATGCCATAAAAGCAATACCGGTAATCATACTTCCCAAAAGAATATAAGGTTTTCTTCGCCCCCAACGAGTACGGGTATTGTCTGAAATATACCCCATAATCGGGTCAATCAGTGCATCGAAAAACTTTGGTAAGGCAGACAATAAACCAGCTAAAACCGGATCCATTTTAAATCCGTAAATAAGGTAGAACATAAAAACACCCAAAGCCGCCGGATATAGGTTAATTGTTAACTGTCCTGCTCCATAAGCTGCTTTCTGTCCGAAAGGAACTATATCTTCCACTGCCGTTTTATAGGGTGCCATAATATTTTTATTTTAGATGTGAGACATTAAAAATGAGATTTTAATCCTTAAAGCTCAGGATAAAGAGTTTGAATCACTTTTTTGGGTTTACGGTCGACTGTAAATAATCCCCAGTGTTTTTCAGCTCCTAAAGGATTGGCTGTTTCTCCTTTCCAATCCTCATCAAAGGCTTCAAAAAAGAAAGTAGTTATATTCACATCAGCAGACCATCTCATCAAATCGTTATAATATTGTTCTTGCTTTTCTTCACTTGCGCGCTCTCCAAATTCTGAAGCAACAGTGGCCCAACCGGCTTCAGTAATCACTATTTTACTATTGGGTAAAGCATTACGCACTTTTTGTACATTTTCTATTGTGTAAGACATGGCTTCATCAATATCTTTTCCTTCCCAAACCGGATAGACATGGATAGAGATAAAATCCACAGCTTTGGCAAGTTTTTTACCATTTAAGGCCCACCAGTCATAATTATCAGCAACGGTAACTGGTTGTTTAATTGCCTTCTGAACTTTCTGAACATAGGTAATAATAGAATCTGTATCTACCTTGTGGTCATTCCATTCAACTAATGCTTCATTACCAACATTAACAGCAACAATTATATCTGAATATTGATTTGCTAAGAGAATTCCTTTCTGAATTTCTTCCTGATTTGCTATACTATTCTTATCAAGAACTTCTTGTCTAATAGGTTCAGTTAACCATTCACAAGTTTCATGAGCACTTAATTCTGCTTTTAACCAAATGCCCAGCATTACTTTGATATCAAGCTTATTTTCTTTGATTATTCGCAATACGGCCTCTGAATTTTCACCAGAATCGTAAAGACGAATCAAATTGAAAAGTGAATCCTGAGAAATAATCTTCAAATCTTCAAGAACCTGCTCATCTGTAGGATTTATAGCACCTTCACCTCTGTCTGGATGCTGTCCCGTTCTAAAGCCTGAATAACAAACTGCTCGCGAAACACCGCATAATAAATCATCTGTACTTTGCTTAATCGCTTTCATCTCCAGTTCTGTTTCGTTTGTAATGGCTTGTTTGGGCTTACTCGTTTGTTTACAGCAAATAAGACTAAATGAAAAAAGGATGAGTAGTGCCAAATTGGCTATTTTTCTATTGATTCGTTGATCTGAAATCATGAGTTGTATTTTAGGTGTTAGGTTCGTTTTAGTTCAGACAGTCAGGTTTTCTTTTTATTCCGTTAAGAATCTCTAAACCATACTGAGTTCCATTTTTTGCATGAGCTTCTTTGGTTTTCGGTCAATGGTAAACAGCCCCCAGTGTTTTTCAGGCTCCAAGGGTTCATTTGATCCTTTCCAAGACTCATCGAAAGCTTCGAAATAAAAAGTAAGAATCTCTTCCTCATCTGTCCAACTCATTAGGTCTTCAAAATAAATCGCCTGTAAATCTTCACTCACATTATGAGGATCAATCCCTCTACCATTAGAATTTGTTGCCCATCCAGCCTCAGTAATCACAACTGGTTTGTGAGGGTACCTGTCAGCAACGCTATAGTAATTCTGCTTGGTGTATTCTAAAGCCTCATGAATATTTTTATATTCCCAAACCGGATAGGTATGTATCGAGATGAAATCAACTTCTTCCACCAACTCGTGTAATTTTTCCTGCCATGGCACGTAGTTCTCGCAAAATGTAACAGGCTGTTTGGTTCCCATTTTAATTAGCCTCACATACTTAATTACATCTTGAATCGGTACGTAATGATCTGTCCAATGCACCAAAGCTTCATTTCCTGCAGATAAGGAAAAAATAATATCAGGGTATTCATTTGCCAATTGAATCAGCTTCTTAATTTGGTTAAGGTTCTTCGCCTTGTTTTCAGCCAATTCCTCTTCAGAATAAAAACCTCCCCATGGGCAGCCAAAATTATTCATCTCAGCCCCAATGTAAGCTCCAAGCATAACCTTAAAATCCAGATTTTCATTTTGAATTACTTCCAAAACAATATCCGTATGCTTATCACAGTCGTACAAACGCAAGTATTTCCAATGGCCATGAAGAATTAAAAGATCCTCCTTTATTTGTTCGTAGCTTGGAAATATACCTGATTCAGGGCTTTGTCCCTCTCTGAAACCTGAATAACAAATCGCTTTTCCAGGTTCTATATTTAATTGTTCTTTGATCTTCATACTTTACTGATGTGTGTGCTTAGCTTGTGATTGTAATTCAACTGATGGTTTAAATTTTGGTTTCTCATCCTTATCCCAAATTCCCCAATAGGCTCCAACATCACCCTCGTCGTCGGTTTTCCAGGTCTCATCGAAAGATGAAAAGTAGAAAATATCAATATCCTCTTTCTTAGACCATAATTGTGTATTGATAAAATATTTAAGAGCATTTTCTTCAGAAGGCTCAGCACCATGAAATTTTTCGCCAACATTAGGCCAGCCAGTCTCTGTGATGATTACTTTTTTCCCATTACCAGCTCTAAGTGCACGATTGTACATATCCTTCATATAAAGATAAGAGTGTTCCAAACTGCAACCTTCCCAAAAGGGATAGCAATTCGCCAATATTAGGTCACAAGCTTCAGTAATTCTTGGACGATTGCCAAATTCATAATAGGCATCAACGTAGCCAACCTGAATCCCTGGAAGCGCTTTTTTCACCCTGTAGATATAGTCCAAAAGTTCATCTTCAGTTAAGTCTTCACGGTATAACACCTCATTACCTACGGCAACAATATCAGCATCACCAGCTTTCGCGACCTTAATAAGCCCCTCTATTTCCAGCTCATTAATACTTTTGTATTTGCCCAACCAGGCTCCAACCATGGTTTTCATACCATTCTGTTTGGCAATTTTAGGGATTAACTCATTTCCTTCGGTGCATGAAAATGATCTCACCCATTGGGTATGCGGTTTAATAATATCGATTCGTCTTCTGATTTGTTCTTCGCTTATTTCTGTGCCGGGCTCCTGTCCATCGAGATAAGGGCTGAAACATAGTCCATGCATCCCATCATTCAACATTTGATTATAAAGAGCTAATAGTTCAGCCTTTGTTTTGTTAGAAAAATCACTACCAGCTAGGGACATTAAATATTCACTGCGTACAGACATGGTATAGGGATTAAATAGTTAGATTAAGAAGTATCTGCATAAGCAAAGCATAAAACGATGCTTATACAGATACCTTATTTTATTAATTCGTTGTGATTGATAATTCAATCCTTTCAACTTCACCACCTCGATTAAATATCAAAGCACTTGTCTCCTCGTCAATTCTATTGTTTGGAATGACTTCTGTTTTTCCACTTTTAAATGCAATTACGATTTGAGTCTTTTCACCTGAAGTATAGATTACAGGCACTTTACAGAATGTAAATCCTAATTGCCCTGCACCAAGAGAAATTATCTGCTTCTCTCCATTCATATCATAGTAAACGAATCGTTCGCCTTGACTCAACAATTCCTGATCGTTTAATAGAGATGTGTCAAATACGATTTCTCCGTGATTAACATGGATACCCAGTTCACCCATTCTAGAGATGAAATCCTCTTTTACCTGACCTGTCATACCTGGTTGTTGAGCTCCAGCAGTAGAAGGTGTATGAGAATAGGCATCGGTTGGGAAAGCGCCATATAAATCAGGTGATTTATATAATCCAATACCAGCCTTAATCTCAAAATAATGGTCTTTAATTTTGCCTAAAGTAATCGGGCTGCCCCCTTCTTGTATGGCGTTAAAATAGCTTTCCTGTGCAGCCAGTAATAATTTTGAAACCATATGCCAGTAGATACTGCCCAATCCTTCAAAACCATAAAAAGTACCCGAACGACCCGTAAAAGATTGGTGATCGAATATCTCTTCGAAAATATCTAGCACCTTGTCTTTCTCTTCCTTAAGAAGCTGAGCGTAAACATCTGATTTTAGATCGTTCATTGCATTATTCAATACTTCTGCATTTCTGAATGTGCCATTAAAGTGATACCCACCCATGCCGTCAACAGTAATAATTGAAGAATCATTATCAGCAATCAGCTGACTCAACAATTTGGATTCCTTAACACGATTTTCTGGGATATTATTTTTTTCGGTAAAACGCGGTAATTGTCTGTTTGGATAGAGGAAATAACTGTATTGATCTCGTCTAAACAGTTCACTCCACTTTAAACAATTCAACACATCAAGACTTTCCTCAGCATTTAAATAACCAGAACTTAAAACAGCAACCTGTCCTTCAAGCATTTCATATAAATAGCGAACAGAAACAGTATCATCCGCAAAAGAAATGAGATTATAGGCATGATAAAGCCCGTCTTCACGCTTGTTCACTTTTATGGATTGATCCATATACATTAGAGCCAGATTGGTGAATTCGAGTAATTCGCTCACTTTTACAGTTTCTTTCAAACCTGAAAAAGAATTTTCATAAATTCCATTTCGATACGTGCTTCCTGCTTCACCCAAGATATCTGCGAAACGACGTCTGTCTTCATCTGAAAATCCATTTTCTAAAAGACCTGCATTTGCAACAAACAGACTATAAATGGAATCCAATAAGGTTTTGACTTCCTCTGAAATATGAATTTCCTCTATTGAAATTTCATTAAACTTTTCAGACCAGAACTTTAGGAATCGCCTTAGGTAACACAAAGTAACCATAGACACACCATTACCTACAAGGGCATTGTTGGCATCATTCCATTCCGGACGTTGTGTATTTAACCAAATACCCGCTTCAGGAATAAAGTTGCTCAGCTTAGTCAAAAGTGTTACTAATATCTTTTCAGTTAGATTAACTTGATACAAGCCATCGTCACCATTCTTCAATAATCTGGCATCAGCACCAATATGGTCAACCATTTCTCTAATCTGATCATTTAGATCATAATCGAACTCAATCGTATCTTGTGGATTCTTTACGATATCCTTATATGATTTAATTCTGTAAGGCACATTGGCATAGACAAAATTCTCTTTGGTAAGTAGATTATCCAATCTCCCAGGATGGTATTCATTGGATAACTCAAGAAACTTTTGAAGATATATGATCTGGTGATCGCCCCAGTACCCAATATAAGCCCATGGATCATTAGGATCTGGACACTCCCAGTCAATACCTTCTCTTGTAATTCGGTATGGATTATAACCATCAGCAGTTGAAGCGTTGACAAACTTACTGATCATACCTTCCAAAAACTCAGGGTATGAAAGCCCTAAAGCCTCCCAGTTTTGGAAAATATCACGCCAGTTTCCCTGATAGTTTAATTTTGGTGAGCCGTCATCATTTTTTGTTTCGATAGCGAACTGATTCCAAGGTCGACTTGGATCACCATGTCTTCTACTAAATGTTAAAGGAAGATATTCATAACAGATTCTGATCAAATCTGAATTGCCTGTCTTTTCAGCCAATTGGTTCAGTTCTGTATAAGTAATTTCAGCTGGTAATTGATCAATCCACTCCTGAAACTGATTAGCGATTGGTTTATTCGTTTGTTGAACAAACAATTTAAAATCAGCAGAGTCTACAAGGTAATTATCTACAAAAATACCACCTCGCATCACATTGAATAGGGTATTTGAAAAATGACGAGCATAACTCAAATCATCCTCTCCCATTTGCAAACCATCGGCATCAGCAACAATTTTGATCAAATTCTTAGTTCCTAAAGCAATATCTTCCGCTATTAAATCGGCAATATTCTTTTCGGTTTTAATAAACTTATCCAGATTGGCTACTGCTACGCTATCCTGATTCAGTTCTGTAATAATCATCCATTCTCTGGATTCATTTTGCTCCAACTCAAGCTCTGAATTCAAAAAATAAGCGCCTTTAGCAGCTCTTATGTCAACTTCAGTTTCAACAGGATACCCCTGTTTAAAGCGATCAACTTGTTTAGCTGACAACAGAATTTTACTACCTTCTAATCCATGGGACCAAACCGTTGAAGTTTTCAAGGACTCACTGGGTTCCGCTCTATCAACAGGAATTGAGCTCAGCATATATAAACCAAGACCACTTTCCTCAAGTAGTTCACACTTTTTATAGGCATCTAATAAATTACTATATTCATTCTGAAAATCGTAATCAACACCACTAGGAAGGATATTTTCAATCCCATCAATAATCTCGAATTTTACTGTTTTATCACTTAGGTTGGAAACCTTGGATGTTTTCACAAAACCAAATTTCTCGGTATTACTCCAAGCATATTGGAAACTCATCCCCAAGTCAAAGTTGACCTCTTCAAAAATGACCTTGTTGCCGTAAATACTCTTATACAGATTTCTTTCAATCTTGTATATATTTCTAAGACCATTAGAGAATGGTTTCCACAAAAGAGTTTTCTCATCCTTTTCAACTAGAACAATAGTTTTACTCCCTGTTTTATCTCTATAATCGTGAATTTTATCAACAGTATAATAAGGGAACAAGGCATTGTTCCTGTCTTTTCTTCCAGCCGATAAAGAACCATTACTCGATATGAACATCCAGTGATCGGAATCACTGACAATACTCATAAAGAAGTCTGACATTTGATCAGAATTGCTGATCTTGTAAAACTTTTCATTATGTAGCTCAACGAATTTCCCCTCAACTTCAGCCCCGCTGTAATTCAAATTCGTGTTTCCCAAATAAATGTTATTCTTCTTCATTTTAATATTAATTGATTCTACTTCAATCATTTTCTATAGTAAAAACTTCTGCTTTTTATATCTAAAACTTACAATCGGATTTTACCGATTTAAGAGTCCGTTTATTATTCTTTTACAAGTATCAATTCTAATTCTTCCAAAGATTTTCCTTTCGTTTCAGGTAGCATAAAAAAGACAAACACGAGTCCTATTGCTCCAAAGATTCCATAAATGAGAAAGGTTGTTGCATTCCCAAAATTCATCTGTTCCCATGGAAACACAAGTTGAACGAGGAAGCTTACTCCTGAATTGATCAAACCAACAAAGGAAATCGCCAGTCCCCGAATTCGGTTTGGAAATAGCTCTGAAAACAAGACCCACATAACGGGTCCGATAGAAATAGCGAAAGAGGCAACAAAGCCAAGAATCCCAATTAAGACTAACCATGGGTTAATGCTAATTGCTTTCGAGATAAAATCTGTTTGATGCTCTTTAAAAGCCTTATCGCTTATATTATTTTTTAATGCCTGATTAAAATCCAAATCGCTATAGAAAACGATATTTTGCATTGATGAAAAATTCTCTGAACCTGCAAATGACTCGCATTCCTGAATATCTTTTTCTGTCAATTGATAAGTTGCTTTGCCAAATCCAGCAGAAAGGATAAACATTGAAATTGCAATACCCGTTAAGCCAAAAATCAAAAGTGGTTTTCTTCCAATACGATCGACCAACCAAATAGCAAAAAGTGTAAATACAAGATTGATAAGCCCAACTAGAATGGCCTGCGAAAATGAGGCGTCAGTTCCAATTCCAGTCTGTTCAAAGATCATAGGTGCATAAAAGAACACTGAATTGATTCCGGTAATCTGCTGAGTGACAGCGATGACAATTCCAATCAACAATACGAGTTTCATGGAAGGCTTAAACAATTCTTTTAGTGAAGTTTTCTCCTTTTGTGGAGATACTTTTATACTTTGAGTGATCGATTGTAATTGAATTTTTGCTTCTTCAGCTGCCAATGACTTCTCCATCACCTGTAATGCTTCATCATCCAAGCCATTCATCGCTAACCATCTTGGGCTGCGTGGAACAAAAAACAGAAATATAAAATATATGATTGCAGGTAAGGCTTCCAGTCCTAACATCCAACGCCAATTGTAATTTTTAAACTGTAATACTTCAGCCCAGCCTGCATTGGATTTACCCAATTGTAAAATCATGTAATTGGTAAAAAAAGCGACGGATATCCCTAGCACAATATTCAATTGATTTAAAGAAACCATCCTTCCCCTCATCTTTGGAGGAGCAATTTCAGCAATGTACATAGGAGCAATAATCAGCGATGCTCCAACACCAAACCCTCCGACCATTCTGGCCAGAACTAAAAACCAAAAGCTGGGAGCTATCGCTGATCCTATTGCAGAAATAAAATAGAGTGCTGCGGCATATTTAAGAACCGCTCTTCTGCCTAATTTATCACTTAAGGGACCAGCCATAAGCATGGCCAAAGTCGCGGTTAGTGTTAGACAGCTAACAGCCCAGCCCAATTGAATTTTTGTCAAATCAAATTGAGGTTCAATAAATTTCACAACACCCGATATAACCGACGCATCGAATCCCATTAAGAAACCTCCCAATGCCACTATAAACGATACAAAAACTGTATATCTTAAATTCATATATTCTAAGCTTGTTTTAAATTCATTACACCATTTAGTAATGAGGGAGATTATTTTTTCTGATATATTCTGACATAGTCAACTTGCATACTTTGAGGGAATGCATCTTCATCAATCCCTTGTACATTGCCCCAAGCGCCACCTACAGCTACATTAAGAATCAGATAGAATGGTTTGACATATGGCCATTTTGATTTGCCCAGACCTTCATTTTTATACTCAAAATAAAGTTTGTCATCGACATAAGCCCTCATAACATCTGGCGTCCATTCACATATATAGGAATGAAATTTTTCAGCCACATCAGATATATGTATTGTGTCAGTTTGCTGTGTCCCAGTCTGCCACTGATAATCTGCTGAGTGAGCCGAAGCATGAATGGTTCCTAAGTTGTGTCCCACATGTTCCATAATGTCGATTTCACCAATATTTGGCCAATTCCCATCATTATAGGTCCAGCCATCTGGCATCATCCATATGGCAGACCAAGTTCCTCTTCCCTTTGGAAGTTTAGCTCGCACTTCTATTTTTCCATGTAGCCAACTTGTTTTTGAATTTAAGCGTGCCGAAGTATATTCTTTTCCATCTTTTTGCTCTTTTAAGGCAATGATATTTAGGAATCCACCTTCAACCCAGGCATTTTCTTTTTTGGCGTTGGTATAATATTGATCTTCATTATTACCCCATCCGTCAGCATTACCTTCGGTATCGTAAATCCATAGGGTTGAATCGGGTAAACCCGTATAATCAAACTCATCGCTCCAAACCAGCTTGTAATCTGAGGGGATGCTTTCACCTGATTTTTGTTTTGTTTTAGAGCCACAGCTAACAAAACCAAAGGCAAGTATAATTACCAGTAATATATTTCGTACTATCATGATCAAAAGCTTTTTTAATGAAATATTTAAAGCGTATTATAAAAATTAGAGGATACAAGGCGATCTAAGGGGAGCGGAATTGCTCCCTTAAAATCACTTGTTTTTTTATAATTATCTTGATCTATTGATAAACTCTCACATAATCAATCTCCATAGATGCTTCTACGAATGCAGGGTCAATCACACCACCAAGTGTACCACCCATGGCTACATTTAGAATTAAAAATTGATCTGCATCAAAAGGCCAGGTTGCAGCTGTTTTTTCAGCTGGCGAATAGGTATAATAAACCTCATCATCAATTAAGAATGATATCTCACCTTCCGACCAGTTTATCGAATAAACATGAAAGGCTTCTGATGCATCTTCTACCGTAGTACTTTCCATATTTACAGTAGCTCCCGAACTTGATGGGGTATGAAGTGCAGATTGAATATGACCTGGATTATTTCCAATTGCTTCCATAATATCAATTTCACCACAAGCAGGCCATCCTGCTGTAGGAAAATCAGCTCCCAACATCCAAATTGCAGGCCAGGTTCCACCACCAACTGGTAGCTTAGCTTTTACATCTACTCTACCGTATGTAAACTCTCTTAATCCTTGAGTTTTCAAACGTGCAGAAGAATAAGAGCCACCGTCCGCTTTGGCTGTAATTTTTAATGTCCCATCAGAAACACTTACATTGGCTGCATCACTGGTATAGGTTTGCGCCTCACCATTTCCCCAGCCACCTGCACCTAAGTCATAGGTCCAGTTTGTTGCATCTGGAGCACCAGCTACATCAAACTCGTCAGACCAAATTAGATTCGTGTATTCAACATCGACTTCTTTAGATTCACTCGGTTTTACACTTGTGAAAGTATGATACCAGGCAAAAGTTCCATCTTCCTCAACACGTACTGTTAGAATATTATCAGTTACCTGGATGATTTCATAAGTACTTGATCCAACATACCAGCACATAAATCCTCCATCAGTTAAACTGAAACTTGTACCTCTATATCCACCATCAACAGTAGCAATCGAATTTGCTGGAGCAAATGAAACATTTTTCACACCATAAAGTGTTGTTGCAACATCTTCACCATAGCATAAATCACCCTCTACACCAATCTTACCAGCATAGGTACCAGGAATATAAGCTGATCCAGCAATTTGTTCAAATGTCACACCATCTGCTGTTTGAGTAAATACAAATTCAGCATCGTACATACATTCTTTTTCAAATGGAGCTGCAGAATACCAAGCAGCGTAAGCTTTACCAGCATCTTCGAAGTTTGGTCCTAAACCTGTATGTCCTGGCTGATCTGCAGCCCAATACCATGTTTTAGAACTACCACCTGTTAAGAATGCCTCTGCTTCAGGATCACTGAAACTACTGAACACCTCAACCTCAACCGACTTCGTTGATGAAAGTCCACCTGAGCCAACAGCAATAACAGTTACCGTATATGTATTAACGCCATTCTTTGCAAATGGGTGACTTATTATACCATCTGCTGAAACTTTTTTGTCTGTTCCATCACCAAACGCATAAGTGAAATTAATTTCATCATCAGCACTGGCAACAAAGTTGACCATTCCACTACCATCTCCAAAAGGATTGGCATCATCTACACCTACAATTTCATATGTTAATGAAACATTCGAAGGTGTCTTAAGTTTTCCTAATTCATAATTCTCTTCGTCACAACCTGCTAACATTAGGAATGTACTGAGAAAGATGACTAATATATATTGACTATACTTTTTCATAAGTTTTTCTTTAATTAATGAATTTCACTTCATCCCAATAATAAGTTGCATCATCGCCATTGTTTCCAAAGTCAAAAAAGATAGAAAACTTATCGAAATTGGTAGCTGGATTAAAAGGGTTGGTTCCTGTTGCTACATCACTAAAATCGAAACTTAAAACTTCCCATCCATTAGCCACAGTGGTTGTTGCTTCTGTCTCAACAGTCAAAGTCGGATCCGTATGATCTTCACCCTTCAATCTAATTTGAAGACCAATAGCAGGAGAATAAACTCTAACTGTCATTACAGATGAACTTGCTGATAATGGAACATTAGACGCGAAGCCTAGTTCAGTTCCAATTGTAGTACCAGCCCATGTTTCAGCTCCTGATTCCTTTGTTGTAATAGCTACTTTATTTCCTGCATCTGCAGGATCAGTTCCTAAAACAGTAGAATTTCCACCAAAATCAGTTAGGCTATAATCTACAGTCGCACTTTCGAAGTCAACAGGGAAGTCAATTTGAGTCAAACCTCCCGAATTGTCAACTAGCTGAATATCATCAAATAAGAATGTAAAGTCAGCCGAACCATCTCCCATCGTCCCATTATCAAATATTAAAACAACTTTTTGATATGAATTTGAAGTATTAATACCTGTGTAGTCAAAAGTTAATTCTTCCCAAGCGTTGGCAACAGTCGTCGAAACTTCTTTTTCGAAGCTAATACCACCATCATCTATATTCTCGACTTTTAGAAGTACTTTTGCTCCAATTCTTGGTGAGTATACCTTCATTGAGAAAGTTTTACCAGCAGAAAAATCAATTGGACTATCTAAAGTAATGAAACTTCCACCCCAGGTTTGTCCGGCACTCTTAAGCATCTGTGCAACCTTTGTACTTGTATTGATACCTGAAGATTGAGGGTTATCAATAACTGTTACAGCTCCACCATCAAAATCGGTAAACTCATAATTAAGCGTAGTCGATTCAAAATTCAGAGGTATAGTCAGTCCACCTGTAGATGTAGAACCTGCTTTATAGAAGTAAATATTATCCAGGTAGATTGTAGATCCATCAGTTCCTACAAATTTAAATTGGAAAACATCTGCCATAGATAAACCTAAGTCAGTAAAATAAGTTAAAGGAATATCATAACTTACCCACTCACCTTCGGTAACAGTTAAGTCATAACTGTTCTCACCAGTTGTTTCACTAATTGGGAATACCTGAACAGATGTTGCATCCACAGTCCACATATCAATGTGTAAGAACTCCATAGACGAAGCATCTTGAGTGCTTCCAAATTGAGTTCCCTGATAATTTAAAGTAGCATACTTAAGTGTAGCATTACCCGCAACATCTTCAGTAGAAACAACAGTTGACTGTCCCCAGTTAGGATTAAAATCTGTTCCCTCTACATCTGCATAAGCATCACTAAAAATAGAAATAACATCAGAAGCAATTCTAGCAGGTGGCGTTGGCGCAGCAGTAACAGGTGCCGAAATTGAAGTTACCGTAAAAGTGAATGTCGAATCAACAGTTGCGATAGCAGCACCTTTCGCAACGACTCTAATCTCATAATCACCAGCATTTGCATAGATATGTGTTGCAACATCACCTGGTAAAGCCGATGTTGGCTCCTCATCTGGTGTTTCACCAAAATAAATATCAAATACAGTAGCGTAATCAGCTGTAGCTGTAAGATTCACTTGTTGCGAAACAACAGCATCATTTTCAACAACAATTTCAAGATTCTCAGGTGCTTTAAACGAAACATTTAACTCCTGAGTAATCTCTGCTGTTTCGCCAGTAGCACCAACAGCTATAATGTTTATATTATAAACACCTTCCCCATATATATGCGTAAGCGTTTCACCTTGCTTAGATTCTACCATTTCCGAATCATCCCCAAAGTCAACTTTAAAAGATAGTGCTCCATCCGCATTGGGCGTGATTGAGACAAGACCCGTATTATCCTGGGTTATATTAACCACTACTGAAACATTAGCAGGAGCCGAAATATAATCCAATGAATATTGTTTATCCTCATCTGTTTCGCAAGCGGAAACCAACGATAAAATGAAAATAAATGCGACTATTTTATTTAGTATTTTCATATTCTGAATAGTTTAATAATTAGGATTTTGCTCCCATAATCCATTTGAAAACTGAATTTCTTCCAATGGGATTGGGAAGATCTCATGCTTACCAACGACGAAACCATCGATTTCACTTGCTGCTCTACCTGTTCTCACCAAATCAAAGAAATGATGTCCTTCTCCTACCAATTCAACTCTTCTTTCGTGGTAAATTGCATCGGTCAAAGCAGCTCCCGTAAGGGTTATGTCATGATTGGTATCACCAAAGGCGCGTCTTCTTACTTCTGATAAATAAGTTTGTGCTTTTGAATCTGAAACTCCTCCTCTATTAAAGGCTTCAGCAGCCATTAACAAAACATCTGCATATCGTATAGCACGATAATTATTTGGGTTGGTTAAGTTCAAATCTCCTTCTGCAGCTTCACTTCTTTTTCTTGGAAGATATTTTCTATTAAAATATCCTGTATGTTCAAACCCCTCAGTATATTCAGCACCCTGGCTTGCCGCCCATGCTTCAATATCTAAAATAGCCACATCCTTGCGAAGATCACCAGGTTCAAAAGCATCAACAACTTCCTGTGTAGGCACATTGAAACTGAAACCAGGTGTAAATAATGGTCCAGTGTATCCTCTTACACCACTAAAACCAACAGCTACATTACCTTCAACACATTGCAGACAGTCAAAACTAGCACCTTCTACATCGGTATACTGGACTTCAAAAACAGATTCTGATCCATTCTCTCCAGCCATTTCAAAAATCTCATCATAATCCTGAACCAAAGAGTAATTTCCATCTGTGATTAAGCTTTCCAATACGGTAGCTGCTTCGGCAAATTTATCTTGATACAAGTATGCTTTCCCAAGTAAGGCTTGAGCAGCACCTTTTGTTGCTCTTCCTGTTACTTCGTGAACTTCCGGTAAAATGTCAATAGCGGCTAACAAATCTGCTTCTATTTGAGCATACACCTCATTCACCGAAGATCTAGGGATACTTGTTTCATCACCAATTTTGTATCTCTCATCTATTTTAAGCGGAATTGGTCCAAACCATTTCACTAACTCAAAATGATAATAAGCTCTTAAAAACTGAACCTCAGCTATCATTGTTTCCCTATCATCGAAATCCATTTTATTCTTGAATTCCATAAAGTAGTTACAACGCTGTACACCCGCAAACATCCAGTTCCAAACATCGTGAAGGTTACTGTTAACAGGTGTATGAATCATATCATCAACCTGTTGCCATCCAACCACATCAGTAGCACTTTCGCCACCACACAATGTGTTATCAGAAGCTATTTCACCCAATATAACATTCACATATGTAGGCTGTAAAAGATCATAAGAGGCAATTAAGGCGTTATAGTAATCGTCTGCTGAATTGAAGTAATTTTCTGAATCGATCGAATACTGCGGATCTTCCTGCACAAAATCATCAGAGCAAGCAAACATTAAACTCATGGTCAGTATAAAAGACCCGAGTATTGCTATGTTGTATTTTATTTTTTTCATTGATCGAGCTTTTTAAAAGTTAAGATTTAATCCGAAAGTATAAGTTCTGGCAGCTGGGTAGAAACCATAGTCTATTCCACCACCAATAGGATCTCCAGTGGAAGCCGCTGGATCATAGCCCGTATAATCTGTAAAAGTGTACAGGTTACTCACAGCAGCATAAAAACGAAGTTTCGAAATATTCAGCTTCTCAGTTAGACCTTTTGCTAAAGTATAACCCAACTGTACATTCTGTATTCTTAGGAAAGAAGCATCTTCTACATAATAATCAGAGAAGATTCCATTGGCTGTTGCACCAGTCGTTAATCGTGGTACAGAATGACTAGTACCTTCACCAGTCCATCTATTTAGGTTTGTGCCTAATTTATTCACATTGACGTTTGCTCTCTCATAGTTCCTTACCATTTCGTTACCGATTGAAGCATAAGCATAAGCCGTAAAGTCAAAATCTTTATAGTTAAGAGACAGATTTAATCCCATGGTTACATCAGGAATTGGGTCTCCAAGATTGGTTCTATCTTTTGTATCCAAAACACCATCACCATTTAGATCCTTGTATCTGATATCACCTGGCTGTGCTTCAGCTCCCAATGCAACTTGTGAAGGGTGGGCACTTACTTCTGCTGTATTCTGGAATACGCCATCTGTTTTGTAGCCATAGAAATAACCAATCGGCAAACCAACTTCCATTCTCGAAGGTTTTGGTTGGCCTACACCGAAATTACCACCTTCAATAAATCCTGAACCATTATTTACTTTGGTTACTTCATTGTCAAGTGTTGTAAAATTGTAATTCACTTTAAAGACAAGATCTTCACCTATTTTACCACGGTAACCAACTGCAAATTCAAAGCCTCGGTTCCGAACCTCCCCAGCATTAATCGTTGGACCTGCCGCACCAGGTGCAGCTACTCCTAAAATACCAGAAACAGGTATGTCTTGGATCAATAAATCATTAGTGGTTTTTACAAAGTAGTCCGCATTAATATCAAGCTTGTTATTTAAAAGTTTAACATCTAAACCAAAGTCAATCTGTTCCGACTCTTCCCACTTAACAATTGGATTAGGCAGAACACCAATGGCTTTTCCATTAACTAACTTACCGTCTAAAACATAAGTTGCTTCACCATCAAGTTGCGATAAATACTTATAGCTGTCAATCTTGTCAGATCCTAAGATACCATAACTTGCACGTAGCTTAATAAAATCAATACTTTCAATACTACTCAAAAAGTCTTCATCTGAAATAACCCAACCTGCCGTAGCCGAAGGGAAATAGGCAACACTCTCATCTGGTCCGAATTTGGTAGAAGCATCTCTTCTAATCATAGCAGAAAGAAGGTATTTTCCTGCATAATCATACTGTATACGTGTAAAATAAGATAATCTTCTCTGGTCGTAATCCCATGAATTATTCGATTTTGAATCACTAGTTCCCTCGGCAAGAGAAATATCTGCAAATTCCCATGAGTTATTAGGAACATCAAATCCTGTTGCATCTAGATGGTCACCTTCCTCTTTAAAGATGGTTGTTCCCAAAGTAGCTGTTACATGATGCTTATCAGAGAATGTATTATCGTAAGTAACAAAGGCATCGAAAGTATAATCAGCAAAATTTTCTTTAGCTTGAAAAACACTACTTCTCTGTCTATTAAATACTTTCCCCTCTCCATAAGAAATCTTCTTATTAAATACTTTTTCATCGCTATTACCAGTATTGAAACCAATACGAGCAGTTGCTTTTATATGAGGAGAATATTTATAATCTAAACTAAAGCTTCCACTTAATCGTTTTGATTTGTAATCGTTATACGTGTCATTAATTTGAGCTAAAGGGTTGATAATTTCATTTCCTAAGCTACTAGGTGCAAGAAAATAATCTCCCGCATCATCATATACTGGCATGGTAGATGGCATATTTAATGCATTAAATAAAACCGAACCCAAACCATTTTCATTAATCGATTTCCTTTTTAAGTAAGTGTAAATTAATGAAGACTTAAATTTTAATTTTTCAGAGATATCAACACCAAGGTTAATTCTTGCTGTATTTCTTTTATATCCAGATTTATCTTTACCTACAATACCCTCCTGATCAAGATCAGAAGCACTTATAGCGTAAACAATCTTATCTGATCCACCTGTTAAGCTCACATCATTTTTAAAGATTGGAGCCGTTTCGAAAACTTCATTTTGCCAGTTGGTTCCTTTTCCCAAACTCGAAATATTGGTAAAAGGAAGGCTTTCACCATTAGCGGCATAAGCCTCATTTAATAAAACAGCATATTCTGTTGCATTTAAGACAGGAAGCTTTCTTGTTGTTTCCTGAATACCCAAAGAACTATTAAAACGAACACTTGGAGCAGTATTCTTTTTACCACTTTTGGTAGTTACCAATACAATACCATTTGCTCCTACCGTACCATAAATAGCAGCCTGTGCATCTTTCAATACGGTAATACTTTCAATATCATCAGGATTTAAAGTTTCTAGTGAACCTTGGTATCCATCAATAATAACCACTGGAGAAGCATCACCATTCGTAGAAATACCACGAATACGAATATCCAAACTAGCACCTGGAGCTCCAGAACCAGAAGACACAACCACACCTGAAGTTGTTCCTTGTAAAGCCTGTTCTGCTCTAGCTGGTTTTAATTCTGCAATTGTTTTAGCACCAAGCACAGAAACCGCTCCCGTTACATCTCTTTTCTTTTGAGTACCATACCCAACAACAACAACCTCATCAAGACCAGTTGTCTCAACTTTTAGAGTCACATTAATAACTTTTTGATCGCCGACAAGAATTTCTTCTGAAACAAATCCAATCATAGAAAACACTAAAGTTGCATCTTCAGGAACTTCTATAGAAAACTTACCATCAAAATCTGTTGAGGTACCTATTGTAGTTCCTTTTACTACAACTGAAGCAAAAGGGACAGGGCTCCCATCTTCTGCTGCAGTAACGACACCAGTCACCACATTCTGTTGTGCAAAAATCTGCAGGCTAAGAAATGTGAGAAATAAAAACAAAACCGTTTTTTTCATAAAATATCAGTTTAGGTTAAAAATCTAAGTTTAATGCAGTGCTTGGCTAGTAGCTCCTACATCGTTTGCAATATAAATAGGCGAATCTCCCTAAGGAAAAATTCTACTACATCACAAACTCAACACAGATCAAAACACAATACATCATTACTACATCACACGCAAAACAAACAAACCTTAAGTGTTGTTTTTCAGACATTTAACAATATACACAAATATGAAATTGCTCACAAGTCAATACATCAAAATAAATAAAGGGGAAATGATTAGACTCATTCCCCCTTTTTACTTTAAAAGAATCCCAATTAGACTCTTAAAATAAAATCGATTAGATTCTCTTCACGACTTAAATCAAATTTCTTGCGCAAACGATATCGACTAATTTCAACACCTCGTACCGAAATATTCATTAGTGGTGCAATCTCTTTTGTTGACAAATTCATTCTTAAATAAGCACAAATCCGCAAATCTTTAGGTGTTAACTGGGGGTATTCTACTCTCAATCTTTTTAAGAAATCTTCGTGTACCTGATCGAAGTGCATCTCGAACTGCTCCCAATCTTGTTCGCTATTAAATTCGGCATCCACCTTTTTCATCAATTCCCTAACTTGCACCAATGCAATTGGATCCTTAATCTTCTTAAGTGCCTTCTTTAGTTCCCCTACTGAATACGATAAGACTTCATTTTTATGAATAATATTCATGGTCGATCCAGCTAATTCTCTATTCTTAAATTCAACTTCTCTTCTTAATTTTTCATTTCGAAGTTGAACAATTTCTTTTTCTGCAATAAGAGCTTCTTCTCTGAATTTCTGTTCGTTTGCTTTCAACTCTGCTTCCTGCCTTTTTTTAAGGCGCATCTGTTCAAATCTTATTCTTCTCCTAACCAAATAAACCATTAGAAGTAGAATTAAAATACAAACAAGCAAATAAACCAAATAGGCAATTAACGACCTGTACCAAGGTGGAGCAATAGAAAAATGGAATTCGGAAGGCCTTGCTTTAATCCCATATTGGTTTTCGGCACCAATTCTAAAGGTATAATCTCCTTCTGGTAAATTTGTATATTCTTTCTGTAATCTATTAACACACAACACAGGTTCATCGTCAAAACCAAGCAACTGATAATTATAACGCACCAAATCTGGCTCGCTATATTGAGGTGCAGAAAATTTAAATCTCAAAGCATTATCACGATAGGCTAATAAAAGAGGCTCTTCATTATCTTTTAAATCAGTTTGATTGTTGTTGCCTAAATAAATAATAGAATCCTGAGGCCCCGTAATACTAACTTCACGAATAAGAACATCGTAATCTGAATCATATTGTTTTGTTATGGTCGGGTTGTAATGTACAAAACCTCGTTCAGTTCCAAACAAAACATTTTTACGATCATAGGTGTATGCATTTTCAAAAGCACCAATAAAAGCACCTTTTAAAGAAAGAAAGGGCTTTCTCACCATTTCATAAGAATTTCCTATTTGCCTCTTCAATAAACCCAGACTTCCTCCCTGAAAGAACCAAACATCACCATTCTCATCTTCTATCAATTTATTCACTCGATCATCTGAACCAAACAAGTCATTCAGATATTTATGCTTATCAAAACGGTCTAATTCCGGGAGGTATTTATAAAAGCCGTTGGGACTGGAAAATACAATTTCACCACGAATTTTATTAACATTGATATTCAGTTTGGAAGCAAAACCATCATCCTCACCAAAAAATCTATAATTAACACAACTATCCAAGTCAGAATTTAAAAAGATACGGTATACGCCCTTATATCCATGACACATCCATATGGAATTATCATCGCTCCATATCATTTCACGAGATGATTCTTTAAAACCACTAATTTCTTTCACAAACTGCCATTTCCCTTGTGTCTTTGACGATTTCTCAAAAAGAACTAATCCTGAGTAGGTTCCCCCTATCATTTGGTTTGGAAATTCCTTTTTATACAAATATTTCCATCCTCCTTCGATATCACAAATTAAATCAGCCTGCTTTTTCTCAATACGGAAAGTTCCTTTATTATGCCCGCATATTAACTCACCATCAATTACTTGCAGTGACCAAACCTGACCTGATGTGTTTTTAACTAACTCTAAATCCTTCGTTTTTAATAGCACATTAAAATCACCAGATAGCTCTTTACAAAACAAGCCCATATTGGTTCCTAAATAAAGGTAATTATCATGGACAATAGAAGAATACCCTGTACCAATATCTTTATCTGTTTTAAACATGGACAGAGGTGAACTAACCTCGAGATAATCAATTCCATTATCGAGCCCCAACCATAGATTTTTATCCTTATCTTGAAAAAGGCTTAATATTGTATTGTTTTGCAAGCCCTTAGCAGAATTAACATGTTGAACTAATTGACCAGCCCTATCTAGAATATAAAGTCCATTCATTACACTACCAAAGGCATAATAGCGATCACCAAGCGAAATACCCGAAAACAACTGATTCTTTTTAAACATCTCATTTAATGAGGTATCCCAAACTTGAACCTTATCTCCATCAAACATAAACAGACCAGATGTAACAGTGGCAATAATTCTAGAATGATCTGAATAAGGCAAAATACTCACAATCTCAATATCCTTAAAAAATCCGCCACCTCTAACCTGCTCAACTTTCTGCTTATTCAATAAGCATAGGCCTTTTTCTTTTTCTTGGATAAATAGCTGATTATCTATCAAAAAACTATAGTGAAATTCAGTATCAGCATTAAAGACCGTAATTTTCCCTCCCTTATAATAAAGTATCTTTTGAAAAGAATGAAAAAGCATACCATTTTCAAAGGGAAAGATTTGCCAAATCTCAGAAAAATCTCGCTCCGATTCAGGTATTAAATCAATAAGAGAGTGATAGCTTAACTTGCCCTGCTGATCGGATTCCAAATACCCCAGCTCATTATAAGCCCCCACGTAAACCCTTTGTAAACTATCAACAGCCAAGGATCGTACGACAGAATTATTGGGCATTGGAATCAAACGCCATGAGTTACCATCGTATTCTAAAACACCTTCATTATTGGCAAAATACATCAAGCCATTTGAGCGCTGCACCATATTCCAATTCTGAGAGCCCCCTTTATATTCCCGTTTCGAAAAACTGTGAATAAATGGAATCCCTACACTTTTAACCTCAGCAAAAACACTGCTGGCAACAAAACAAAAGATTAAACTTAAACTGATGATTTTTCTCACAATAAACAGAAAGATTAGTATATAGATAAAGAGTAAATAAGCTGTATAATAATTGTCTCCCGGGGTACGAGAATATGTATGGCAATTCCCCACTTCCTCAACTTGGAAAAAGGAATACATAGTAATAAGATAGGGAAAATAATATGAATCCTAATCAATAACAAAACTCTGTCAGATTAATTCAGTGAAATTTGTTTGAAAATATTCACTCTAAAATCAGAAATTTTCATCAGCTAATCAAAAAAAGACAAACCTATCAGATTGCCTTTTTAAAATATCAATTCAACTTCTCCAATCATTTCACTTTTTTTTAGCAGCAAGAATCATCCTCTTGTTTAATGATACGTATCCCTCATAAGTAAAGTTTTTACCTGTAATTTGTCACTTCAATTGAAATTCAATGATATTACCCAAAGCTAGTGGTAGTAATTTTAATAGAATTTCAACACCCTACCTCTTAGTGAACTATCAAGTAAGTACAAATAATCACACTAATGCAAACGACAACAAATCAAGCCTAATTTACAATCTTAATAAACCCCTCTCTCTCCGCCATGCAGAAATTAACAAAAAAAACCTTGTAAACGTTAAATTTACAAAGTTTTCTCCATTTAGAACCAGCACAATTAATCATTACAGCGTATCACCTCGAACCTATAGGGAGAAAACCTGTTTATGATATTGGTAGGGGGTAAAAAATAAAGCCCGGCTCCCATTCACGTGTTAGAGAAAGAAGCCAGGCCATATTTAAAAAATTATATCATTAATCCTCTACCGATTTCCAACACATCCTGGTTGGACAGTAATTTATGGCATGTAGAACACGCTTACCCTGCTCATAAGTAAGAGTAGTACACAAAGATTCCAGGTCCATTATATTGGTTGATTTATACTCAAATCCGCTTACAACATCCACTTTATACAGTTTGTTCTTATATAATGTCCAATTAAATGTAAAAGTATCGTCACAGTAATCTAAATCAGAACTAGGAGGGAATGGGCCTATTCTATAATTATCTAATAATCCAAGCCATTCTCCGGCAATTTGAGCAAATTCCTGATTAATAAAGTCTTTACGCGGGATAAATCCACCTATATCCAGAGCTCCATATTCAATTGGTGCTCCTTCATCAACTTCTGTCAAGGCAGGGTATACGCCTGCCAAAGTACCGTCATTGTGCCCGGTTAATATATGTCTCGGCATGAAGTTGTATTGATCATAAGCATAACTTTGCTTAACTGCAATAACCCAAACATTAAAGAACTTGGTGTGATCCCACATTGCTCCTTTTTCTGTGATGTACGGAGTCATATTTACTTTTGGATACAGACCATTTCCGCCCATAGGTAGATTAAACATATCAGCATGTTCCTCTTCGGCGGTATCTGTACTCATTTGAATAATATTCATTCCCGGAACAGCCAGGGGTGCCCCTTTATTATCATATTTAGCAGCTACAAATTTTATTTTTGTATCAAAACCATTTGGACTTGTATTTGTCAATCGTTGAAAAGCGAGGTTCGCTTGATCTAGTTTATCTTGAATATGCTCCTCAGTAAACGTAAAATCAGTGGGAAGAAGTGAAGCAGGCTCAAAAATATGAAAGATTACAGGAATTGTTTTTTCGGTACGTAATGCCTCATCTATTTCAAATTTTTTCAAGAGAACTTCGTGTTTTGCTGTTTCTTGTCCGAACACTCTTGCAAATAGATACACTTTTTCTTCATTGGTATCTACATCGCCAACATAGTTTTCAGTATCAAATTCAACCGGCTCCTGCCCTACGTATTGATAATAGTACTTTATAGCACCATCAGGCAGGTTCGTCTTAACCAAGTCATGCTCAACTTCAATTGTATCTCCTTTGGAATCTATCTGTATTCCAAATTGAATCAGGCTTAAATCGAGTTCTAATTCCGATACCCCATCAAGAAGTAACATGATGTGGTTTGTTTTCAAAATTATTGAATCAATATCTGCAGCCGTAGTTTCATGAAGATCATATTGAAAATCTTCCGTTTCATCGCAAGCTGTGAAAAGAAAAAACACAGCGAGCAAGGAATATAGTATATACTTTATATTTTTCATCTGTTTAAATTTATTATTAAGATCTAAAACAACAAGTCGTAAAATTTATTCATTTTCAGAGATGAAATCCCAACCTGGATTTTGGAAACAATTAGGGTTATGCAATATCTCAGCGTCCTCTGGAATTCGAAATGAATACCTGAAATCGTCTGGTAGCAAGGTATAGCTGTCCCCCCCCGTAGAGGTTCTGGTATAAGTTAGGCCAAGTCGCTTCATATCTAACCAACGGTAATTGGATTCACACAAGAATTCCTTTCTTCTTTCCCTCACAATTTCATCCAACACATCATCCCCTCCGTAGGATACAAAACCAGGAATTCGGCTTTGCTTAACTTCATTTAAATGTACTCGTGCATTGCCTGGATCTCCTTCTCTTACATATGATTCCGCAATAATTAATTTCATGTCAGCAACTCGCCATAAAGATTGAACAGTTCTACCGGCATCATCTGCTAACCCAAATTTTTCAAGCTGTCTCAATCCCGGTATACCTGATATATAAAAATCACGGCGAATATCATTATCATCATACAAATCAAACACAATATCTCTAACATAGATATCGTCACCAAGATCACTATGATAATAGAATTCATATCCATCTGTCTCGGTTTTGATTGGAGTTGTTACACGTAATGCAGAAGTAGATGATCCTTCGGCTGGATTAAACACTTTCTGTAAATCATTTTGTGTTTCAACCAAAGCCGTACCAGCGATTGATTTTTCTGCACAAATACGAGCATTTTCCCAGTCGTCAGGCTCACCTGCAGGAGACTCTGCACGCCACATATAAAACTCTGCCATTAAACCGTACATGGCTCTTCTATTGTAAATTATATTAAAATCACTAGGGTCAATATCCAGTTCTTCCAACGCCTTCAAATCATTTAAAATAAAGTCATAAGTTTCTTTCTGACTTAGACGATCAGCGAAAGAATCCTCACTTAAAGCTTCAACACTTTTCATAATTGGCAAACCATATCTTTCCGGATCAGTTATACCGTACTCCGGCACTGCTCTGTATGGACAAAAATATTGAGCTAACTTAAGATAATAATAAGCTCTACTCATCAACACTTCGGCTTCCATTACGTTTATACCGTCTGAATTGTCACCAACCCTGTTAATCTCGTACACGAACAAGTTAAAATCACCAATGTTAGTGTACATACCAGTCCAAATGAGGTCAGTAACATAGGCGTATTGCCATTTAATTGTGTATCGTTCAAACCATTTCAGGTTAGTCGAAAAGAGGTTGGTAAAATCCAAATCATCCTCATATTCTCTGAAAATATTTTGCCCATATAAGCCCATCGGCTTAAACACATGGTAACCCGTTGCTCCTATGTCACCCTGTTCTACCTTTTTCATGTAACTACCTATCAACATTTTAAGTTCATCTACATTTTGAACGCTAAGCACATTCTTGGGTTGGACATCCAGATAATCGTCACAGGACATAACTAATGACGATAAGAATAACAATAATAATATATATAACTTTCTCATCTGTTTATAATTTTCATGTTAAAGTTGCATAGTAGACACCGCACATACTTGTTGTTAGACGTCTTGCTATGACTTATTTATTAATTTCATTTTGAAATGATAAGATACTGCTCTCAGTTTTAATGCAATTTCTCATGTCTGTTCAATCTTTTTAATTCATAAGATCTTTTTGTTTACAATTACGCTGAGTTAGTACAGAAAAATTAAAATCCAAAATTTAAAGCAAATCTGTAGCTTGTTGCAATCGGATACCCAAAGTTATTCCTGGTTTCCGGATCTATACCTGAATAACCGGTAATTGTAAGTAAATTATCAGCTTGCAAGCTCATTCTCAATCTTTTAATTCCAATATTTGCTTTTTTAAGTTTGGCTACCGGCATTCGATAAGCAAGAATAAGACTTTTCATTTTTATGTAGTCTCCCTTTTCATAATCAGTATCCAGTGGAACAGAACTAGACACATTGTCAGAATATGATTCTATATCGGTAATATCGCCTGCCCTTCTCCAACGGTTTGTTTTATTCTTTAACACATTCAGTTTACTGTAATAGAGTGGATTTGAGCCAGCAGGAGAAGAAAGCCTTTCAGCAAATTTAGGAATGATATGCCCCGCCTCATATTTGAAATGGGTACTCAGATCCCAATTCTTGTAGCTTGCTGAAAAACCAAACCCACCATGAAATGTAGGATTTAGCTGCCCCAGATTTACCCCTCGTGTAACGTCATCACTTATACTAACAGACGCTCTGGCAACGGTTTCCAGTGCATATGTACCATCTTCTTGTAAACGTTTACCTTCTACCATTCTTTGGCCTGTAGTAACATTAACACCTTTATCTATTAAACCATATACAGCCTGTACACCTTGTCCACTCACACTTGGATCATCTGCAATAAGTGCTGATAGCTTCACATCGTCTAAACTATCGTAATAAGCGTTTGACACTTCATCCGTATTATAGGCTCCATTAAAATCAAAGGTCAATGAAAAATTTTTGTTTTTTACAGCCGTATATTTAAGGCTAAGCTCATAACCTTCATTAAGCAAATCACTCACATTTGCTATTAAGGAATGTACGCCTGATGAAATAGGTAATTGTTGGCTGTTTAAAAGATCAGAAACAGTATTGTGATAGTAGTTAAAAACAAACCCAAACTTGGAATTAAACATTTTTGCACCTACACTAATACTTTTCTCTTGCTTTTTCTCCCATTTAATTCCAGGATTAGGATATGAATAAGAGTCTGCAATTAATTCCCCATTATACCTGTTTGCTTCTGAGAGTGTAATTGTTGTAAAAGGATAAGCCGATCTGTTTATGTTTCCGGTAAAACCATACTCTCCTTTTATATGCAAGCTATTCAGGAACGAAATATTCTGTAAAAAGTCTTCTTTATGAAGGTTCCATCTTCCACTAACCGACCATAAAGGTGTAAACCTTTCAGCTTCTCCAATTAAATCAGCTCCATCGTATCGGGCATTAAAGTTTAAGATATACCTGTCGGCGTATCCCATTGTGACTGATGAAAAGAAAGAAGAATATCTGTCTTCACGATTCCATTTGTCACCAAACTTAGATAAATCAACTACAGTTGCATCTATTCCGCTAATTTCCGGGTAACCTACCAAATCGTATTGAGGGTAATATTCCGGAAACCAAGCACTTACACTATTGGTTTTTACAGCCGAAATTTCTTGTCCGAACAATGCATTCACATATAACTTATCGTACTCTTTCGAAAATTCCAAGGTATTATTAAACGAATATTCATCAGTAAACTGACCATCTTCAGAATAATAACCACGATTTTCCTCTTCTGTTAAATCGCGCTCTATTACGCTTCTAAAGAAACTCCGTTGAAAAGAGCTATAGGTTCCGGGATGTGCAAATCTTACAACATCTTTTTGAGTCTTTGTTGACACAAATTTCGTAGAAAACGTAAGACCATCTATGATCTTATAGGAAAGGTTTGCATACATACTAGTACTTGTATACTTTTCATTTCTTTGGGTCTTTTCAAGTTCGCTTAGAATATTAAAGGTTCCATATGCAGGCACATCAGCCAGTCCTTGTTTAGCAATAAAACTCAGATAAGTGTTATCGTAAGCATAAGTTCCATCATCATTGTAAGGCTTTTCATAAGGATTTGCATATACTGCATATTTAAAAGGATCTACTGACGAATTGTGATAGTCCTTACCTTTCATGGTGGTATTCACTCCAAGAACAAGTTTAAGTTTATCATTGGGTTGGAATGTTCCTTTGGTCCTTATTGCAGTATTATCGTAACTGTCACTTTTTAAAATCCCATCTTCTTCCTTTCTATTTATAGAAGCGTAGTACTGAATTTTCTTACTACCCCCAGAGATGTTAAGCCCGTAAGATTTCGATATAGAGGCACTAAAAAGTTCATCAAACCAGTCTGTATTGATTTTCGACAAGTTTTCAATTATACTATTCTTTTCTTCTCTGGAAATCTGACCTTCATTCATGTCATAAAGTGCTCTATAAACAGTCCCTCCCTGGTGTCTAAACATTGCATCACTTCCATAGTAATCCTCAAAAATCCCTTTCTCATACTCAATTTTTTCGGCAGTATTCATAAAACCCAGATCCAGGTCCGGACCATCTGATATAGAAACCGACCCATCAAAACTGACATACATATCACCTTCGCTTCCTGACTTTGTTGTAACAACAATGACACCATTTGCCGCTTTTGCCCCGTAAATGGATGTTGCAGCAGCATCTTTCAGTACGGTAATCGATTTAATATCCGAAGCAGGAATATTTCCAATCCCGTTAGTCAAGAGACTAGCTTCACCACCACTTATATCAGGAGATTCTCCCTGTAGTGGTAACCCGTCAATAATCCAAAGTGGTGTGGTACTTCCGGAAATAGAATTAATCCCCCTAATATGGATCTCGGCCGTTTGTCCGGCCTGCCCTGATGCCATAAAAGTTGACAGACCAGCTACTTTCCCTGCTAACAATTGATCTACCGAAGCGTATGGTTTATCGAGAATATCTTCTATGCCAATTACTTCAACAGAACCCGTCATGCGTTCCTTTTTCACCTCCTGGTAACCTGTTACAACAACCTCATCTAACTCACTGGTATCTTCCTCCAGTGTTACGTTGATATTGCTTTGGTCTCCTACCATTATCTCCTGAGCTTCCATTCCCACAAATGAAAATATCAGTACAGTATTTTTGTTATCAACCACAATAGAATATGCTCCATTAACATCGGTAACCGTACCATCAAAAGTTCCCTTAATTACAACTGAAACACCTGGCAGGGGTAAACCTTGTTTATCCTGAACCTCTCCTGTTATCGTTTTTTTCTCTTGCTTAACAGGAGTTTCAAGAGGCTTATGAGTTTTTTGTTTCACAATAACAACCTCATCAACAATTTCGTAGGTAAGATTGGTTCCTTCCAAACAAGCATCAAGAATTTCTTCAATGGTAGCATCCTGATATTCAACACTTAGTTGTTTTATATCTTCTACATCTTCAAGATCATAAACGAAAGTAAATTCACTATTGTTCCTGATCTCTTTGAACACTTCAACCAAACTTAAGTCATTCAAGCTTAGATTTAGTCTTGTATTTTGCGAGTACACACTTGCTGATACTTGCAAAACACTCACGACTATTAGCATTAGAGTCATCTTCATAGCTAATAAAGGTTTGTTAAGTTTCCTTTTAGAGAAACTCAGGGTTCCATTTTTTTTCATAGATTTGTACTATAGGTTTAACAATTCAATTCCTTTTAGGAATTGGGTTCTTAATCAGAGAGCAAAAGTTGTTGCAGCAACTTCTGCTCTTTTTAAATACGAAACAAAATTATTTTCTTACAGTTACGGCATTGGATTTTACATCAAAATGAACTTTATTGGTTCTGGATAAAATATCCAACACCTTATCTATCGATTCATAACGCTTTACTTCAATAGAGAATCGTTTCTCCTTTACACTTGGGTTCATATAAAAGACTTTGAGTCCATACCATCTTTCCAGTTTCTCCATAATATTTTCAATACTTGCTTCTTCGAAAAAGAAAATTCCATCCTTCCATAAGGCATAATTTCTCGCAATTACATGATTTACTGCGAATTGTTTTTCTCCTTCAGAAATAATAGCCTGCTGGTTGGGTTCAAGAATAACACTTTCGCTATCTTTTCTCAGCTTTACACTTCCCTCTACCAATGTTGTTGTTACCGATTTCTGATCATGATATGCTTCTATATTGAACTCGGTTCCTAACACCTCTATTTCTACATCTTTCACATCTACCACAAATGCTTTATTCTTATCGTGGGCAACATCGAAATAGACTTCTCCGTCTATCCATACTTTTCTTTTCTCCTGATTGAACTGAACAGGGTATTTTATCTGCGAGTCCGAATTCAGCCACACCTTTGTACCATCTGCGAGAGTGAGTTGATATTCGCCGCCAATTGGTACCTTAACCGTATTGTAAAGTATTTGATCAGCAGCATCAGCCTGAGTAGCATATGCCAGTAGTCCTTCTTTATTACTAATTAACGTGCCGTCTTTTTCAACAATACTATCGTTATTTTCATCCTCCAGATGTAATGTTTCCCCATTGTGTAATTGAAGCACTGCCTTCGATGATCCCGGCTCGATTTGTATTACTTCCAACTTGGCTGTCAAATCTAAAGTCCTAGTGGAGATATGGTAAAGTGTGCCTATAAAAGCTCCTATTACCAGAACCGCTGCTACACGTAATCCCCACTCCCATAATTTGAAAGTTTTTCTTTGAGGTTCAATTCCTGCTCCAACTTTTTGCCAGGCTGATTTCACATCAAGGCCATTGACAAAATCACTTCGGATTTGCCTGCTCTCTCCCTTTTTTATCTTCTCATAAAGTTTGAGATTTTCTTCTGACTCGTCTATCCAATTCTGAAGTTTTTCTTTTTCTTCACTGGACATATTTCCAACTATCTCTTTAGAAATCAATTGAGCAATTTGATATTTTGTGTGTAATTCTATCATTTTTTAATATTCTTTTCTATATCTAGAACAATTTAAAATTTCAATTAGATGAATGAATTAAAAAAAATTTACTTTTTTAAAATCATTTATTCAAATGAAATAGTAAAGACTAATTCCAAAATTGTCATTAGACTTCGTCATAATAACAATTCGATCAAGAATGTCTAACATGCCAGTAATACTGCCACGTAAGATTTTCTAAACCAGGATTTACTCGATATGGCTTATATCTGCTGACATATAGGAATTTTTCAAATTCCTAATGACAGATCTCGGCTAATATTATATTGATATATAAGGTAAGGGATTAATAAGGATCTCCAAAATGGATTTTGAAATTTTGATCAAGCAAGTTTTTTGAAATTACCTCGATTTTTAGGGGTTCAGGCCTTTTTAGGGGATGTAAACGTCACTAGTACTAGTCTCTCAGCCTCCCTTTTTATCTCACAAATGCTTTTGAGTAAAAATATCTTTTTATTTTTTTAGCCAGCGTATCAATTTAAAAAGATGTTGTTAAATTAAGTGTTATTCCGGTATTTTTACTAACCGGTCTGCAAACACCACCAACACATATTAAACCACCACGTTGTCTCCCATAATTTAATGCAACGCGCGTTGCTCCTTTGGTAAAACTTCCTCCTACATTGAAAAAGTGAATTTTTGAATTCTCTTCTACATCACTTTCTTCATAATTGTATGAATCGTTAAAGTAAATTCCAAAGTTAGAATTGTGAAAATACTCTATTGTTCCACCAAGCCAGTTTTTTGAATCATCATCAGTTAATAAGTGTTGAGCTTCCAACCTAAGAGATTTTCCTTTTCCAAATTTATAAGTGCTCTCTGCTATTCCTATCCATGCATCCACTTCCTTATTGTTTGCTTTAAAATAATCGGCATTATAATAAAGGTTGATGTATGTGAATATTGAACTAAGTTTTGGAGACCACTTTTTTCTTACCTCCAGATTAAAATCTCTAAATAGTTTTTCCCCAAACTTAAAAAAATCTGTTTCGTAAGTTAGGGCATCACTGGAAAAGTATGGTATTCCATTAGGGTCTGACACCTTTGTGTTAAGATCAGCCCAATAAGATAGGTTTGCAGTAACTTTGGTTCCGTATCTTCCGCCTAAAAGACTACCTTTTTTGAATTTGTAGAATACATCTATTTGGTAACCAATTTCTCCGGCTTTGACTTGTACTGTCTGATAATCTTCAACAGACAAACCCGGTTGAGCTTGATACAAGTAGATATTTGCTAAAGTATAATCATACTGCTTTGTTAATGCCGGCAAATAGTTTAGGGTTCCTCTGTTTGTAAGATTAATCCTTCCATTTAAGTCTTCTCTCTGTGAATAAAAATTCATATTTTCCAAACGTCTGAAAGTAGAATTAATACCCAATCCTTTTTTTGAATAACCCAGATTGAAGTATAGAGCATTACCGTCAAAAAGTTTATTTTCTGATTTCCACCTTAAATCATCACTTTTTTTAACATACTCAATGTTTGAATAAAGATTTTTGATTGAAAGATCTAACCTAACTGAGTAAGCATCAACATGATTAGGAACACTAACAACATCGTTTACATATCCGTAATCTTCACTTTTATTTACATAGCTAAAACCTAATGATAATTCGTCAAATAGATCAACATCCAAAAGGTTCCTTAAATTAAATTCTGAATTTATACCCAATACATTTGATTCTGATACATCTAATCCTCGCCTTTGCTTTCCATACAATGCTGTTAACTCAAGAAAATCAGTAGGATTATACCTGACTTTACCACCTCTTATTGAATTATTAACACCTAAAGCCCTGTCTTCCCAGGCACGAAACACCAAACCATTTCCAAATTGCTCATAAAAATACCCGGCAGTCACATCTAATTTTTTAGTTTTGTAATTGACATAATACTGAGCAAGATCAAATTTTTCATTGTATAACCAGTCGTAATTTAAAAGCGGTTCAGGCATATAGCTTTCAGCCTGTAATCCAATGCTAAAGTTACCGAGGAAATTATAATCCAATTTTAAATAGGAGTTTGCTCTAATGTGCTCGTCTTCTTCAAAATCCCCCGTTTTATCATCGTCTAAATACCATTGTGCATTACTTTCAAAACTGCCCGACAAATTATTTAAAAATCGCTTAAATCTCGTTTTCTCCTGTGTATTTGTTTCCTGGCTTAAAACCACAAAAGGTATTGCCAAGGCTACAAAACAAATGATGATTTTTTTCATATTTTTAGATTGTGATTATAAGTGTTTTTTTATCTCTTCATATAAATTATCTTCAGCTCCGGGTGTATAACCGGTATGTCTGTAAACGATTTCACCATTCTTAATTATTAAAGTTACAGGTACTGTTGCAGCGCCGAGAGCTCTTTTCAGTTCGTTATTAGGATCAAATAAAATTTCAAATTCCCAACCTTTACCGTTTACCAAAGGTTTTACACGTTTAATGGTTCTGGAATCGTCTACCGAAACAGCATACAATATAATATTGGTTTCATCTTGCCAGTCACTGTAAACTTCACTAATAGCGTCTAATTCATTTTTACAAGGGACACACCAGGTTGCCCAAAGAGACACCACTATTAAATCGTTTTCTTTCGAGATATCCACAAGGTTTGTGGTATTGCCATCTAAAGTTTTTAATTGCGTATTAGGAATTTTATTCTGTGCTGATGCTATTAAAGAGAAGAATAAAATAAATACAAATAATAAGTTTTTCATTTTCATTAATTTTAGTTAAAAACATTCAATACGATTAAGTTTTCCACTATTGTCCGACTAAATCAGAATCATGCGTTGCAAAGTTCAATTGACTATGTCTGTTTACAGGTATTGCTTTATTAGGTAATTTTCTGATTTGTCAGCATTTTAGTTTATACTCTATTGTCAAAACAATCATTTTAATGCTTGATGAAAATTCATCTTCTACAATAGGATTAGAACAGTATGATCTACCATTTCAAACTGTTATTCCTATCACTTATAAAACAATCCATATTTGTAAACAGATGAATGAGAGGGGAAAAGTTTATAAGAAACGAGGGGTATTGAACGACTTTAAAAAAATATGAAACAGAACTTTCAACTGCATGACTTCTATGACGAGAATGAAAATACTATCCGAACAGAGGTTTGGCGCACACTAGCTGCCCAACTATTAATAATACCATTTTGTTTGTTAATCTGCCCATAAAAAAATCAGATGGAATAATTATCTATGGCCTTAGTATTAAAAAACAACACAAAAACACAAAGGTAAAATGATTAAAAACTAAATTGAAAGAAACTTTAACATTCTTTGTGTCTTAGCGACTTAGCGTTAAAAATCAACACAGAAAAACATTTTAATTGGGCTAATTTAGTAGGTATTATACCAATTATCAACCAAAATGTCGCATATAGGGACGGTATTATACCTGGAAGATTTAATTTTAAAATGGTATTAGTTCCATCTTCACGTCTGAATTATTGATTTGCAAAAAAGATTTTTTACCCCCTCATTCATCTACTTAAAATTTTAGATTGTTCTAATATATATAAAATTACTGTTGCAGATGATTCAGGTAATGATGTTACGGCAGATGTAACATTATCGGCAAATGGTGATACGATATCAAATCCACACATTTTTAACGATGATCTTCACAAAATAAATTTATTTTTTTTTACTAAAACACACATCTATGTTAATTCAATTATTAGAACCATCGTTTGCAACCTATGTTTGGCAAACTGTTATTATCTTATTAATTCTATCTGTAATAGTATTTTTAGTCTATCTTTTACGGAGATGGAATAAAAAAAATAGAAATAACGGTATTAATCTGTTTTTTTTGTTGTTATTCACATTTTTTGGGGTGTACGCATGAAGATGTCGATGAAAGATATGATCTAGATTCCTTAACTTGTAAATTTAACCTTAATGATATAAATGGCGAACAAACCGACTTAATTGAAAATGCAATTCGTTTTGAAAATATCGATGATGCTCGCGAATTTTAACATACGTAAATAGTGATGTCAATAAGGTATATGATTTTGCAAGAAATAATCCTAAGTTTCTTGAACTAAATAAAGATTTAGAAAAAAACATTATTATCCCGAATATTGATTCTCAATCATCAATACCATTGGTAAAATCTCAAACCTATGATGGATACTATTTCTTTGATCAACGCTATTTGTCTATGTTTGGTTGCGGTTTAAATTATATACCAGTTATGCTTGATGGCAGAAATTCCTACAATGGATATAACACTTTCTTTATAAATTCTTCGTTTTATGGATGTACTTTGGGTATTGAATATCAACACTTAAATGCTTATGAAGAATATTTTAGAAATGATGAATTAGGTTTTACGCTTGAATTTCAAATTACTTTAGTACTTATTGTTGAAGGGATGGGTAAGGTGTATAGCTATCCTCCGGAAAGTCATTTCAGTCGATATGATTTTCGTTCCAGACAAGGCGTAATATATGACCTCAATCAGATAATAATTACACCTAGCTAACACTGTAAAATGATCTTTACAAGAAGCTCTTTCTGGAAGAGTACAAAGAAAAATCTAAGAATAGTTATTTTGAGGATACAAGTCTTTTTTATAAGTAAAATGTCATATGAGAACCATACGTCAACACTGACCTGGTTTCATCCTAAAATCCGCAAGTTACTAATAAAAAAAGCTGTAAAACTTAACAAATAAACGCCTCAATTAAACACTTAATTTATTGCAATACAATTAATAGAATAAAATCTAAATACTCTTCTATTCAATAATCTTAGAGGATTTCGATTAAATCGTTTTTAAAAATAATTAGAAATTCAAATTGGTATGAAATTCACTTTTTTATAATCTAAATAATGCAAAAAGAAACCTTTAGCTTCTCTAAATTTTATACTTGCGGATTTTAGGTTGATGTCAGAGTTCAATAGTGATTAAATTTATTTTTAATAAGTTGAGGTTTTCAATCAGCGGTTGACTAGTATTATAGGTTTAGAGTCAAAAAATATAACAGTTCTTTTTATAATACCCTTCCCTAAAGCCCTACGCTTTAATCTTTCCCAACTTTCATGTCAACCGAAGCCTTTGCGAGGGAGTATCTACTTTTTCGGACTTCCTATAAGTCACAACATGCTGTATAGCAATAATATATTAATTACATCTTCACATCTGAATTAATAATTTGCATTTTTTTTACCCTCTAATTCATCTACTTGAGATTTTAAATTGTTCTGAATATAGAAAAGCATGTATACGAATGATAGATATTACACACAAAACATCACATTGTTTGAACCATATTTCAGAAAATGGTTGTTGTAAATCTACATCTTATGTTCAGTCTCAAATTTTAAACAAAAAAGAACAAAAATGAAAACAAGAAATGTTTTAACAAGGATTTTATTATGCACATTAATAGTGGTGCCTTTTATTTTTGCTTGCAGCTCAGATGATGATGATCCGGTAACTAAAATTACTCTATCTGCAGATGCATACAAAATATTAGAAGGGGTTCCGGTTAGTTTTACTGTTAAAGATAATTTAGACAATAATGTTACTGCAAAGGTAACATTAACTGCAAATGGTATAGCTATATCAAATCCACACACCTTTAATGCTGAAGGTGTTTATGTTGTTGTAGCAACTTTAAATTCACTAACATCGAATGTTTCAATCACAGTTGAAGATGCTAGTCAGGCTACATCAATAACTTTAATACCAAGTAAGTCTGTTGTTAATCCCGGAGAATCAATAGATCTTCAGGTAGAAGATAATTTTGGAAATAATGTAACAGCTTTATCAGCAATTACAGTTGATGGAGAAGCTATAACTACTAATCCATATATTTTTTCTAATTCTGGAGACTATACTGTTGAAGCTACATACCAAGGTTTAACAACTCAAGTTACTATAACAGCTACTACACCATCAGAATTTAGTATTGTAGAATCTTTTAGTGCATCTGGTGCGCCAGCATCTTTTACTAAAAAAATACTCTTAGAAGATTTTACCGGTACATGGTGTCCGTATTGCCCGGCAGCAGCCGAGGCTGTTAAATTAGCAGTTGAAGAGAATAGTAATAAAGTTTTTGGAGTAGGGATTCATCATTCTAGTGAGGATCCTATGATGATTTCGGAAGGGACTTTCTTTATCAACAACTATTATGTGAAATCTATTCCAACCATATTTGCGAATGGAGCAGATACCAGATGGGATTACCCGGATATGACTCAAGTTAATAACGAATTAGCTGAAGATGCTAGCGTTGGTTTAGCTGTTAGTGCTGAAGTTATCGGAGGAAAATTAGATTTAGAAGTTAAAGTAGGATTTAAATCTGCCATGACAGAAGAAATCAGACTAATGATTTATGTCGTTGAAGATGATGTAACTAGTACTGCAGCGCAACAAGGTTCTGACGAAGGTATAAACTATGTTCATAAAGATGTTTTAAGGGAAGTTGGTACAGATCGGGAAGGAGATGTAATACCGAGTGATCATACAGGTGCTGGTGGTGTTTACACTAAAACAATGAAAGGACTTTCTATACCAATTTTAGGTATAAATCTTGATAAACTTAAAGTATATGCATTTGTTAGAAACACATATACTAAAACAGTTGTTGTTGAAGGTCCTTATGGGCCGGAGACAATTGAGGATGCTCCACACTATGATATATACAATGTACAAGCAGTAAACGTAGGAACTAGTCAAGATTTTGATTAATTAAAGATTAGAATTTAACTAGCTCTGAATAACTTTTATTAGTTTATATAGAGGGATGTTCAGCAGATCGACAAAATTTTCGAAAAATGGGTAAATCAAACTTAAAGATTTACCCATTTTTTATTTTACAATTGTATGCTTGGCACTGGTAGTATAAATACCGTCCCGACCAATTCGGAATTAAAAATCAATAATAAGTGCTGTATATTCAACTAAGTTTAAATAACGTCAGTTCGATGTAAAAGGTATCAAATCAAAAGCTTAATAATTTGAGCGATATGAATTTTTATTCAACAAGCTTGTAGCCTTTAGAGGTTAATTTTTAGCTCTATGTCTTTTAAAAAAAACAATCTTGAAAGCTAAAGGCTAAGAGCAAACAGCTGAAAGCTTTCTTGATTTATGTATCAACTTACAAATTACCAAACATTAAAATTGTGGAACTTAGGCCCGAACTCACGTTAAATACTAATCGATATAGACTTATTTCACTTGCTTTCAGCATGTTTACACATACCTTCTGTCTTTTATCCATATGCGTTCAAGCTATTCGCAACCGCTTTAATCTGATCCGCACACATTTTCAACATGATTTCATGCTTTCCATTACAAAAAAATTCACGCTGAAGACAAAATACCTACTGTAATGAAAGGTGTGTTTGGGAAACTGTTTGCCTGAAAGCCACTCCAAATTTTAGAACCATCAATAATTTTTGAAGCCATCGCTTAAAAGGCAAGATTCAGGCAGTGTTTTCCCAGCTTGTCAGGCTGATGCTTGAAATGGGTTATGTGAGTTTGAAATGAACAAAATTGGGATCTGCAATAAGAAAAGCGATTTGGGCTTTGAGTCGCAGACCAATGTGTATCAGGCTATAGACTGCAATGGATGCCCTTTAAGATCACAATGTCATAAAGGAAAGAATAATAGAACCTAGAAAATCACAATTTAATCAAATTACGGAAACAGGCATTCCATCGAAGCAAACGCTCCATTGAGCCTGAAGCAGTCTTTGGGCAAGTCAAATTCAATAATAAATTCAACAGGATTACTCTCAGAGGACCGGACAAAATAGAAATTGAATTTGGACTGGTAGCAATATCCCATAATTTGAGGGAATTAGTCCAAATGATAACCAATGGTGAAGAAAAAATTGTTTTTTCATTCAATTTATGCTTTGACAACTACTTTTGTTGTCTAAATTTTGATGTGAAACTAAATTTTGACGCCAGAATGGACAAAATCAAATTTACTGCATAAAAATAGAGGCTGCCTTTTGGGACAGCCTCTATTACCATATGATATCTATTATTTGATTCCAAAATTATGGAGCAGGAACTCCTGGTGGTGGTGGTGGTCCTCCGCCACCTGAGATAACATTAGCTTCTATCGTCGCAACAATACCATTCACTGAAGTAGCAGTAATGTTTGCCTTTCCTACAGCTATCCCCTTTATTAATCCAGTCTCATCAACAGTTACTATAGCTGAATCTTCACTTGCCCAAACAATTGTTTGATCTGTTGCATTTTCAGGGAGAATTTCAGCTGCAAGTTGATACGTCCTGTCTTTGAGCACTGAAGCTGGCATACCAGTAATAGTAACTGAAGTTACTGCAACAGGCAATACTTCAACTGTATGCGTAGCTGATATGTCACCGTGTTTAGCTGTAATAGTTGCCGTACCTACAGAAACTCCTGTAACAACACCATCTTGTACTGTTGCAATACTAACATCAGAACTTTCCCAAGTTAGTGTTTTATCTGTTGCATCATTTGGAGCTACAGTTGCTTGCAAAGTTACATCTTTACCTAACAGGACAGTAGAACTTGCAGTTTCAAACGTAATTGCTGTAACCTCAATTGCTGAAACTGTTAATTCAAATGAAGCGGATAATGATTCTTCACTTAGAATTGCAATAGTTGATTCTCCAGCAGATAGAGCTGTAACCAAACCTGTAGCATCAACAGTAGCTACATTCTCATCAGAAGATGACCAAGTCACTATAGGTTTATCTACTGTTGTTGGCTCATAATTAAATTCAAAAGTTTTGGTTTCTCCAATAACTAGTGCTTCCGTTTCATTATCGAAAGATAGTTTGTTTAGCTTTGGATCATCATCATCATCACTACAGGATGTAATGAAAGCCATAGCTATTAATAATAATAGTGCTGTTTTTTTCATAAATTAAAATTTAATTGATTTCATATCCTTCTTCGAGGACAAACCAATGATTTTTATTGTTTAGATATCATAAGGTATTTGTTCAAAATTCAATTTCAATGACTATAAATTATCTTGCCATTGGATTCTTGTATAATTTTTCTGCATAAGATCGAGACCTATTCTTGTTCACTCAAAAATTTTACTGACCATAGGCCTTTGCTAATATTTTTTCTTACCCGCTCAGGAAAATCTTCACTATTAAGCAAATCCATTACTTTTAAAGCTTGCACTTTAGCTTCTTCACCCCTCTCTAATCGATAAAGCAAATGCGCATAAGTATCAATAGCAAGAAAAGAACTCTTCAATTCTATTGAACGTTTAGAAAGTTCAAGGGCTTGTTCTAAAATCTCTTTGGTAATTCCTTCTTTAGCTTTAGCAATACTTCTTACACACTCTACCAATTCCTGCTGTTTGTTAAAGCTATACTTGCTTGTATAATCCAGGTTTGCCTGGTAAAACTTTGATTTATCAGGATCTCTTCCAAGTTTCATTAGATTTATATTTTCTAATACTTTAGTTCCTATTTTTCCCAGTTTTTTCACCTCTTTTCTTTTCGCTTCTAATGCATCCTGGTCTCCTGAATGCTCCAATGACATTAATTCACCGTATAGTGTACCCCCCAAGTACATATCTACTTTATCTTCTCCAGTAACAGCAGCAAATTTCTCCTGATTTTCCAGTACGAAATGATACATTGGGTGTGAGGATTTTCTAGCGATACTTATAATCAATCTAAAATCTTTCGCATTAATTAACTCTTCAGACTTTTTACCGGAAAAGTAGCTGTCTGTCACATCTTTGGCATCGACACCTGCATTAACTATGGCCAAAACATATTTTGCTATGAATTCCGGGTCGCGATCACCATTATCATATCGCTTATTCAAGGCAGCAAAATTATTTTCGGTATCCAATGCCTGTTTTCCCAATTTTACTAATGCTTTTTCATTAGAGGCTCCTGCAGCTCTGTGTTGAATATTACCATCAGCATCTAACCACAATAAAGTTGGATATGCAGTAACCTGGTATTTCTCCTTTAAAAGCTCCCCTGCTTCCGATTCCATATCCATTTTCACATTCACAAAATTTGCATTAAAGTAATTGCCTACTTCTTGCTGGGGAAATACATTTTTTGCCATTTTTTTACACGGACCGCACCATTTGGTATAACAATCCATGAAAACCATCTTATTTTCTTTCTTAGCTTTTGCCAAAGCTTCTACAAAAGTGCCATGTTCAAATTCAATTCCTTGTGAAAATAAGTTACTGCACAAGAACAATGCAGTAATTAATGTGAATAATTTTCTCATCATGTTCATTTTAATTTTTCAGGTATTTCCTGAATGATTAGTATTTTGTTTGTTATTCTTTTGCCAAAACAAGCATCTAACGATTTCATGTGAATTTGCGACGGCTATCTCCGGCAGGGAGATTCGATTAGTATAATGCCATGAATTTTATCAATATTTAGCTGTTTATTTATATTCTTAAAACAACCCAGATTTTTAAGTAGATGAATGAGGGGTGAAAAAAGTTTGAAAAGTAGATGAAGTATCGCAACAATACCGATACTTCAAGGAGGATGACAAGAAAGTTCCCCGCCTTCGTAATACTACGGTTTGCGAAAAGGTAGAAAAAAAGAATAGAGAGGTTTATTGGGATTTTTCCAGACTATTACCACTGTAGAAGTTGATTGACTTTTCCGTTATCAGTAATTACTAATTGTATTATATTTTCCAAATAAGAGTAACAGAATAAAGAAATGATCCTTTAAAGTCGTTTTTAAGGTTTTATCGTATTGACCGGAACACCTAATCATTATGCTATTTTCTGATTTTGCAAACCTTTTAAACTCAATATTATTATTTTTAAACTTTGTTTTAGCAAAGCTTCTATAACTTGCTCCTTCTTATATCCTTATAAGGGCATTGTATCAACAAGCTAAGAACAAACAGCTTGTCCACATATAGACAATATGTAACAAACAATACCTTTCATTTATATCGAAACAGCACCCAAATTAGATAGTTTGGGAGCTATCAACATCCAGATTGAACCATAAATTAGCTTGTTGATTCGTCTATAAAAATCCACTCAACAATCCCAAGTAGTAAAAAAAGAGCAAAAACCCAAGATCTTGTTTTCAATTTCCATTCAATCAAACCTAACTAAAGAGGATTAAATGAACGGTTTTTCACACCAAACAAAGATTACATAGGGTTCTGCTCTTTATATCAACTAACCAATAAGTGTTTTTAATTCTTCATTTGCCAATTTAAACCTGTATCACTAAAAGTTCTGCTTAAATACTTCAGACATTCTTTCTTTTGATGTGAGGTCAATCTTTCGTATTCCTGACACATTAGAGCTACAGCTACAGGGTTCTGTTTATTTTTTCGGACAGTTGTTAGAATGGATTTCTTACGAAGTCTATAAGCCATTTTAATAGCCTTTTTTAAGTCTGCTAAATATATTTCATCTTCCTCAGAGAGCTTTCTATTCTCAGCTAACATTCCTAAATCAGCGGCTTTTAACTCTTTTTCTTTTATCGGCTCAATATACATTTTGTCCAAATTTTTATTCATTCTTTGCAATTCATCACAAAAAAACGAACCAATTATTTTAGCTTCATATTTAGCACCCCTTTTAATTTCAAGATTTTTTGTTCCATACTCACCTATCCAGACCTCAAACTCAGAACTATCATCACTTAAAAAGGTCAATTTTACTGGTGGTTTAATAAGCCTTGAATTAAATTCGAACTCTCCTTTTCTTATAGTAACAGTATCAATAATCTGCTCTTTATCACCAGTATGAGATTGTATCTTTACAACTAAATAAGAATCCGTATTAGCGACATCCTCATAATACCCCTTCAAACGTATAACTTCCTTATCGCAAGAGGATAAGAGAAACAAACTTAACAACAATAAGTATCCTATATTTTTCATTATTCTATTTTAATTATTTAAACGTATTAATTTCCATTCAAACAGATCCAACTATAGATTTGTTTACTTTTTTTTCCGAAACATTTCATTCTTAGCTTTTTCTAAGGCATCGCTTCAATATTTTAATTTTATTACACGCTATTCATTCTCTATTCCGTGCTCATTATTTCTACTTATGAATATATTGATACACATCAAAACATTCTTTTATTGCCTTTTTTTGTCGTTTGTCAACACTCCTTCCGTTTCAAACGTTTATTTTATATACATAGAACAATCTATTTTTTTTAATAGATGAATAAGAAGTGAAAAAAAATTGAAAAGTTAACTAAGGCATTGTAACAATACCTATACTTCAAGGTGGGTGATAAGAAAGGCGAAAAAGGAGTAAGGAAAAAGTTTAAAGGCGAAAGGTTAATTTTAAAGCACCAAACTCCAAGGAGTAAGTTTCAAGCTCAAATTTAAAAGATGAGAGTTCACCGCCTTCGGATACTACGATTGGTAAAGATGAAGAAGAAAGGAGTAATTTATTTGGACTTTTCCAGAATTTCTTCTCAACTGTTGCCTTTGTCAAGATTGTTTGACTTTTCCGCTATCAGTTATTATTAATTGGTTTAGACCTCTCCTAATAAGAGTGCCAGAATAAAAAAGTAATCCTTTAAAGTCGTTTTTAAAGTTTTATGGGAGTTGTATTTTAAGGTTTTTACCGTATTAACTGAAATACCTAATCGTTCTGCTATCTCCTGATTTTGCAAGCCTTTTAAACTCAACATCATTATTTTTGAACTTTGTTTTGGCAGGGCTTTTATGGCTTGTTCCAGTATGCGGTAGGTTTCCTCTTCTATTACTTGGTTATTGAAATGATAATAATCTTCTTTGTTCAAGCTACCTGTATACTTACTTCCTAGTTTATCTCTCCTCAGGTAGTTCAGGCTTAAATTCTTCACCATTACGTAAAGAAATGATTTTAAAGATGCAATACTGTCATATTTATCGCGAGCGTTCCATAATTTAATAAAAGCTTCCTGGGCAATATCTTCAGCTGCTCCATCATCTTTCACATACTCACGAGCAACCACACACATTGATGGATATAGCTGATTAAAAAAACTTTCGAATGCTTTAGCATTGCCCGATTTTATTTTTTGAAAGAGATGGGTTTGGGACATTTATGGTTGATTTAGATTGATCAAAAATAAAAATAGATAGCGGAAAATCAAATTGTATTTATTTTATTGGCATTTGTCATACTAAAATGGATATTATTAATCCTTCACAATTTTCATATCCCTATACAGATATTCCGCTATTCAACCTTAATATAAATAACTTCATTTTTCTTAAAGAATTTCTCTCTATGTCACCAAGATTTTTAATTGTCATTCTAAATTTATCACCTAATAAATGGCTCTAAGACTTTAGTTCTAAAATCCCAAACGAAGATGGTATATGAAAATCAGGTTTCTCTGAGTTAGGTTTCACCCATGATATCCACCTTAATTTGGCTTCAGGATTAGGTAATTGCATACAATAACCTCGATATAATCCAACTTCTAAAGTATTATCTTTTAGCAAGCCCAGTTCCTTCAAAGAAGATAGAGAAATGGCACCTTCTACTACATATCCATTTTCATTTTCCGATGCCTCAACCTTCAAGTTATCATTTTCTGGCCACTGCCAATCGTAATCGAAGTCACGATAATATTTAGTTACATAATCTAATATACGTCCTCGTGCATCCATTTCCAAGCAATAGTATGGATTCAGCTCCTCATTTTGACGAAAGAATATTTCAACTCGATCAGAATCAACCACCTCCATCTTATTATCTATCTTAATATGAGTCAGAACATTGTTATCCTCAACATCAAACCTAAAATAGAAATAATTATCATCATACAGTGCTCTAAAATTTGTTCTTGGAGGCTCTTCTTTTTCCCATGGAAAAATAAAATCACTCATAACATTTGCCTTGTCCCAAAAGGGATTCAATGTATTTGAATCTAGAGTAAGTTGATTGGAAATTATGTGTTTAACTTGGTATGTTTTCATATTAGCTCTTTAACAGGTAAAATTTATTTCAAAAATAAAAAAAAAGGGTTGAAGGCCTAAAAGCCTCCAACCCTCTTCCATTTCAGAGTGTGGATCTAAAACGGATTTTCTTCAACTGCTTTTTCCAGGTCTTGTGCCATAGCTACAAACTCATCGGCAGACATTTCTTTCATATACACTAAGCCATGGGTTGCTCTTACCAGGGGATGCTTGTTTTCG
>NZ_JAKJSD010000009.1 GCF_029029505.1 Ancylomarina sp. DW003
CCAACTGAACTACCAAACCAAAATACAATAGGAATATTTACAGTCGACTCGTTAGTCTGACCTTTTCCTGAATGCGATGCAAAGATAATGCAAGTTTTTTTACTTGCAATAGAGGTTTTGATTTTTTTTTGCTTTAAAAATGATTCACACTACTAAATATGCTGTGTTGAGCATGTTACGTTTCATGAAAAAAAGCGTTTTTTTTTGCTTTAATCTTTTAACTTAAAGAAACTGAAATTAACACTACCATAAGATCTCATATCATCGAAAGATGCGTGTTGGGAAAAATCGTTTCTTGATGAATGTTCTATAATAAGAATACCATCCTCATTTAGTATGTTTTGCTTTAAAATAGTATCAGGAATTGAATCAATTGTATCAAGATCATAAGGGGGGTCAGCAAAAATAAGGTCAAATTTCTTTTTACATCCTTTGATATATTTAAAAATATCAGCTCTCAAAGCATGAATTTGATTAAACCCCATGTCATTAATCGTTTTCTTTATGAAAGCGCAATGTTTGAAATTTAATTCTACACAAATTACTTGTTCGGCTCCTCGTGAGGCAAATTCATAACTGATGCTACCTGTTCCACCAAACAAATCGAGTACTTTTAAGTCTTCAAAATCGATTGTATTGTTTAAAACATTAAAAAGGTTCTCTTTTGCAAAATCGGTTGTAGGACGAGCTTTAAAACTTTTATCAGGGCTTATTCGTCTTCCTTTATGTGTACCACTAATTATTCGCACAGACTAGTATTTATGAGTTTGGTAAATTGGTTGTATTCTGAGTTTGAAACATCATTTTTCAATGGCGATATATTTTCAATTGTTTCAAGCTTTATGAATTTGATATAACGCTGTAAAGTTTCGTAAGCTTTACTTGTTTCATCAATCTTTCCAGAAAGATGAAGCTGGCTGTATTCTGTATTTAATTTTTGCTGTTTGTAGATATTTAATATGAAATAAACCATGTCAACTTCATCTTTAAACGCAAAACTGTTAGCAAAATGCTTTTGTTCTACATCTGGTATAAAAGCATCGAAAAAGTGCTCAAAAACCTGAATGTATATTTTGGGATGTTTACTATCTATAGTCTGATTTAAGGCTTGTCTATAGAAGCCAAAACTCTGATGTGAAATTTTAGCTTCAGAGAATTGAGAATTTAGAAATTCAGGAAGGGCAGAGGGTAATGCATATACAAGATAGGCATTCATCTCCTTTACTTCATTCCATCTGATTATTTCATCCTTTAAAAGTGGCTGACAGAGTTGAAAGCTATCAACAGCTATAGTTTCAGAGAAAAGACTTGAAGGAATCAGGCATGATTTTTTACTGAGCCAAATGACAGAAATAGTTTTGTAAGATAAATTGAGATACTCACAGTTTCTGATTTTCTCTTTTAATATATCTATGGAACTGTTTTCTGGTTGAGAAACGAGTTTCTTAGATTGAAAAAGAGCTAAGCACTTATTTTCTAGGTTAAGGATAGAAAAAGAAAATCCATCCAGACTAAGCTGGATGGATAGTATATATCTTGACGTATTATCCTTTTCAAATGTTGAATCAACAAATAATAATTCGTCCATAATGTTCCTCTTGGATTATTCCCAGTTTCCTGATCCGTTGTTAGCTTCTTCAAGAGAACCTACTTTTAGTCCAGGGTACTTGTTTATACGAATACGGTTACCGTTTTCTTCTTTTAATTCGTCTAAATATTCATCACGAATATCAGCGAAAATATGCGTGTTTGAAACTTTAGCCTCGAAAACCTGAACTTTTACATTAGAACCAGTAACTACAATTCCTGATGCCATCTTAAATTCACTTTGCTCTTGAGTAAAAGGAACATATCTTAAATTCTCAATGTCGAAGTTTGAATCGAATGTTGTTTCTAAAGCTGATACCATAATTGTATCACGAGTAATAAATCCTTTAGAGACAGCTTCTCTTTCAGTCATACCTGCTTCAATCTGTTCATCAGTTAAAGAACCGATAGACTTAATCATAGGCATTGAATCAGTTTTGATAAATGAGATCAAAGTATCAAAACTTCCGGTATATTTTTTATTTACTTCTTTGTAAGCGTTCTGAGCTTTACGAATATCTTTCAATTGTTTGATAATCTTCTCATAACGTTCTGTTTTGATTTTCTTAAATTCGATTGGTTTCATAATGCTTTGGTAGCTTAAGTATCCAAGCGCAACAATTACAAAAGCAAGTAAGATTTGAAAGATTGGTTTTAATTTCATAGTTTATAATTTGTGTTAATTTAGTTATACGGTAGTAACAATAAATAGACAATAATAAAAGTGTATTCTTATGCTCGTAACGTACAAATAGTTTATTAGTTTGTGTAAGTTTGTTTGCAAATTTAAAAAAAAAATCTGTTTGGTTATTTTTATAACCACTAATTTTGAGTGGAAATGTTAAAAAAGCACATTAGCTTAAGTATTTGTAATAAATTAAAGTTTGAACCAACTGCTGATCAGCAATTTGCCATTGATGAGTTGTCCGGTTATTTAACCAGCAGCAGGAATGATAGTATATTTTTGCTGAAAGGCTACGCTGGTACCGGAAAAACGACTCTAGTCAGTGCATTAGTTAATAGTCTTTCTGAGATGGAAATAAAGACTGTTCTATTAGCACCTACAGGGCGTGCAGCAAAAGTTCTTTCTCATTATTGCAAGCAAAATGCGCATACAATCCACAAAAAAATTTATCGCCAAAAATCTCTTACTGATGGCTTCGGTATATTTAATCTAGATAGAAATTTGTCTCGAGATACGATATTTTTGGTTGATGAGGCTTCAATGATATCAAATTATTCACATGAAGCTTCCACTTTTGGATCGGGTTGTTTATTGGATGATTTGGTTGATTATGTTTCTGCGGGAAGCAATTGCCGTTTAATACTAATAGGTGATGTTGCTCAATTGCCACCTATTGGAATCGATATTAGTCCTGCTTTAGATCCTAAAGAATTAGAATCTTGTTACAATTTGTCTGTTAAGGAAGTGACTTTAAAGCAAGTTGTTCGTCAAGCTGACGAGTCAGGTATATTAAAGAATGCAACTGAGTTGCGTCGTATGTTGGATGAAGACGATTGGGGTTACCCAAAGCTTAAATCTGAAAACTTCCCCGATATTGTGCGGATTAGTGGGGGAGAGCTTATCGAAGAAATTTCATCGGCACACTATAAATATGGTTTAGAAGAAACCATGGTACTTAGTCGATCTAATAAACGTGCGAATCAATACAATCAGGGTATACGTAATAGTATATTATATAGAGAGGATGAAATTTGTGTTGGTGACTACTTGATGGTTGTAAAGAATAATTATTTCTGGACTGCCGATGTAAAAGAGATTGATTTTATTGCCAATGGTGATATTGTTGAGATTGTTAGACTTGGTAAGCATGTTGAGCTCTATGGTTGCAGATATGTAGAAGTGAGTTTAAGGTTTCCGGATTATAAAGATCTTGAGTTGGATACAATGATCATGCTTGATACGCTTAATATAGAAGCAGCATCATTAGGTTACGAGGAAAATAAAAAGCTTTTCTTTACTATTTCAGAAGACTATGCTGATATTCGTTCAAAGAAAAAACGTTATGAGAAAGTAAGAGACAATAAGTACTTTAATGCTTTGCAAGTGAAATTTGCTTATGCTATCACATGTCATAAAGCGCAGGGAGGGCAGTGGAGTGCGGTTTTTATTGATCAGGGTTTTATTAATGAAGATATGCTGAATCGTGAATTTTATCGATGGCTTTATACCGCATTAACTCGAGCAACTGAAAAATTGTATCTGGTGAATTTTAAAAAAGATTTCTTCCCGGATGAGGAACTGGAATTATAATTCTAGACCTACCAATAAAATATCATCGGTTTGTTCATTGTTTTCCTTCCACTCGTCTAGCCAATTGAAAAAATCAGATTTCTGAAGGTTGATTGATTTTGTTTGAAGATTAATAAGCTTGCTATAAAATTCCTTTTTCTTCAGACGTTTTGTTTGACTTCCTCCAAGTTGATCTGTGATGCCATCGGAGAAAACAAATAATCTATCACCAGGTTTTGTCGTAATTGTTTGGGTTTGAAATTCGGCAAGCTCGCTCTCTTTTCCTATTGAAAACCGATCAGCTTTAATTTCAAATAATGAAAAATCTTCAGTTGCCATTTTGGGCTCAATCAATTCATTATTCAAATTTAATTGATCATTCCCTTTTCTAATAACTACAAGAGGTCTTTTGGCACCAACATATTCTAAAGTGTTTTCTTGTGAAGAAATAGAAAGAAAAACACCATCCATACCGTCATACTGGGTAAAAGTATCGCTAGAAGTGTTTAATAATCGGCTGAATTTCTGGCTAAGTTTTGAGAATATCTGTCCAGCTTGAATATTACTTCCATTTTCGAATATGGTGTGTAATTCCATTTGCCCCATCATTGTCAGCATTGCTGCAGGAACGCCATGACCAGTACAATCAAATACACCAATGTTTTTTTGTTGGAAATTCTGATTAATCCAATAGAAATCACCACTTACAACATGTTTTGGCAAGTTTATGATGAATGATTTTGGAAACATGCGCTTAAAGTGTTCAGTGTCAGGCAGTATTGATCGCTGAATTCTTTGAGCATGAATCATGCCTTGGTGAATGTCAAAATAGGATTTGTATTTAGAGATTTCTTGCTTTTGCTGGTTGATTTGGAATGCAATCATGATTTTTGATTGCAATTCTGTAAAATCAATAGGCTTTTTTACGTAGTCAAGAGCACCTTTGGTTAAAGCAGCCTTAATGGTTTCCATTTCAGTTTTTGCAGTAACCATAATTACAGGAATTTCTTTTAATCTTTCGCTTTCCTGTAGTTTTTCAAGTACGTCCATGCCATCCATCACTGGCATCATCACATCGAGAAGAATAACATCTGGTAGGTTTTCTTCCAGCCATTTTAAGGCTTCTTGTCCGCCATCTTTAGATATAATATTGTAATCTTTCCTAAAATATGCCTCAATTAACTTATTGTTAATAGGTGAGTCATCGATAGATAGTATGATACGTTTGTTATCCATGCAAAAGAGATGTAGGGTAGTTTTTATTTAACTACCCTAAATTTATTAGTTTAATTTTAATGAACGAATAATTCCGTCTATTTTTTTGTCTGCAAGAGCTTCAATTGTATAAAAATCTTCAATTTTATTTAACTCTTCACGAACTTCAAAGTAAAATTTGATTTTAGGTTCTGTTCCTGAAGGTCGAACTGAAATTTTTGATCCATCCTCTAAGAAAAATTGTAAAACGTCTGCCGTTGTTTCAAAATCAAGATCCGAGACTTCACCATTTGTCGGGTTTGTTGCTTTACGGATGGTATAGTCTTTAACAAGAACAACCGGAGAGTTGTTAATTGTTTTTGGACTATTAAATCTGAAATCATGCATCATTTTCTCAATTTCTTGAGCGCCACTTAAGCCTTCTCTTACAATATAGATCATTTTTTCACGAGAAAAGCCATATTCGACATATATTTCTTTTAAAATGTCAAATAGATTTTTTCCTTGATCTTTAGCCCAAGCTGCAATTTCAGCCATGATACTACATGAAGAAACAGCATCTTTATCTCGAGTAAAATCGCCTGGCATGTAGCCAAATGACTCCTCGCCTCCGCCAATATAGTTTTTGTCAGGATTTTTGCGAATAACATCAGCAATCCATTTGAAACCTGTGTAGGCATCAAAACATTCTACCTTATTTTTGATTGCAACATCTTTAAAGAGTTCAGTTGTGACAATAGTTTTAACAACGTATTCGTTTCCTGTCAATAAACCAAGTTCTCTTCTTCTCCTAATAAGGTAGTATGTGAAAATTAATGCGGTTTGATTTCCATTAATAATCTCCCATTCATCTTTATCGTTAGTTACAGCTATCCCTAGTCTATCTCCATCAGGGTCACAAGCCATTACTAAATCAGCATTGACCTCTTTTGCTTTATCAACAGCCATTTTTAAAGCTTCTGGCTCTTCAGGATTGGCAGACCATACGGTAGGGAAGTTGCCATCAACAACATCTTGCTCCGGAATGTGAATAATGTTTTCAAAGCCGTAATTCTTTAGAGAATCCGGAACTAGCTTAACTGTTGTACCATGCAGAGGTGTAAAAACAATTTTTAAATCCTTTTGATTTTTGATTGATTTAGGAGATAAGCTTAGAGTTTTAACCGTATCCAAATAAAGTTTATCCATGTCAGCTCCAAGAACTTCAATAAGATCAGGATTTCCTTCGAATTTGATATCATCGATTTTTACAGCTTTAACGGCATCGATAATGTTTTTATCGTGAGGCGTTACAATTTGAGATCCATCGTCCCAATAAGCTTTATAGCCATTATATTCCTTTGGATTATGTGACGCAGTAATGATAACACCAGACTTACAGCCTAGTTGACGAATAGCGAAAGACATTTCAGGAGTAGGTCTTAAATCATCGAAAATATAAGCCTTTATTCCATTTGCCGAAAAGATATTTGCCACAGTATCCGAATACAATTTGCTATTATTTCTACAGTCGTATCCAATACAAATCGAAATTTCTTCTCCGGAAAAGCACTCATTTAGATAATTGGCTAAACCTTGTGTTGCTGCACCAACTGTATATATATTCATGCGATTAGTGCCTGGCCCCATTTTACCTCTAAGCCCACCAGTTCCAAACTCTAAATCTTTATAGAAAGAATCGATCAAATCAGATTGATCGTCTTTAGCCATTAATTCTGAGATTGATTTTTTTGTGTCTTTATCGTAATTGCCATTAAGCCATTCGTTTGCTTTCGAATTTACAATGTCTAGTATATCTGTCTGATTCATGTTTTAGCTTTTTGATATAATTTACTTTCGAGTATTTACTTCTGTATTCCCCTCAAGAATTAAGTTTCAAAAATATCTCATTTTTTTGGATTAATCAAAGGCTTTTCTTGATTAATGGTATTCATTTTTAGATGTATTTGTGTTTTTAAGAAAACCTTCCTTTAGCTAAAACCTTATGTCTTTAATAGCGAATATGATAATTGTTGAAAAGCGTAGTTTTTAAGGATTTGAGCAGTTGTGTTAATTGTAAGTAGCTTATGTAGGGTAGCAATGATAAAATACTTGTGGATTTTTCGTGATATTTCCACTTTTTTCGGGTGTAATTTGGAATATAATGAGTACTTTTGCAGCGATTTAAATAATATAATGTCTAATTTACTAGTAAACAAACTATTTAGTATGGTTGAAGAAAACAAAAATGCTGCTGTTGAAGCAGAATTTGATTGGGATGCATTTGAAAATGAAGATGCAGGTTTTGCTGCTAACAGAGCAGATTTAGAAGCTCAGTACGATAAAACATTATCTACTGTTGCTGAAAAAGAGGTTATCGATGGTATCGTTATCTCAATGAACAAAAGAGAAGTTGTAATCAATATTGGTTACAAATCAGACGGTATCGTATCATTAAACGAATTCCGTTACAACCCGGAATTAACAGTTGGTGATACTGTTGAAGTTTACGTTGAGTCTCAAGAAGACAAAAAAGGACAGTTAGTTCTTTCTCACAAAAAAGCTCGTGCATTACGTTCATGGGATCGTGTGAACTCTGCACTTGAAAATGACGAAATTATTAAGGGTTACATCAAGTGTCGTACTAAGGGTGGTATGATCGTTGACGTATTTGGTATTGAAGCTTTCTTGCCAGGTTCTCAAATTGATGTTAAGCCTATCCGTGACTACGATATTTACGTAGGAAAAACTATGGAATTCAAGGTTGTGAAAATCAATCACGAATTCAAAAACGTTGTTGTATCTCACAAAGCTCTTATTGAGGCTGAGTTGGAGCAACAGAAGAAAGAAATTATCGCTAAGCTTGAAAAAGGTCAGGTTCTTGAAGGAACAGTTAAGAATATCACTTCTTATGGTGTATTCATCGACCTTGGTGGTGTAGACGGTTTGATCCACATTACTGACTTATCATGGGGTAGAGTTTCTCATCCAAGTGAAATCGTTGAATTAGATCAGAAATTGAACGTTGTAATTCTTGATTTCGATGATGATAAGAAACGTATCGCTTTAGGTCTTAAGCAACTTACTCCTCATCCATGGGATGCTCTTGACGCTGAAATGAAAGTTGGCGACAGAGTAATGGGTAAAGTTGTAGTTATGGCTGATTACGGTGCATTCGTTGAGATTGCTGCTGGTGTAGAAGGTCTTATCCACGTTTCTGAAATGTCTTGGTCTCAGCACTTACGTTCTGCGCAAGATTTCATGAAAGTAGGAGATGAGGTTGAAGCTCAAATTATCACTTTAGATCGTGAAGAAAGAAAAATGTCTCTTGGACTTAAGCAATTGAAGCAAGATCCTTGGGAAGGTGTAGAAGCTAAGTATGCTGTAAACTCTAAGCACGCTGCTAAGGTTCGTAACTTCACAAACTTCGGTGTATTCGTTGAGATTGAAGAAGGTGTTGATGGTTTGATTCACATTTCTGATCTTTCTTGGACTAAGAAGGTGAAGCATCCAGCTGAATTCACTCAAATTGGTGCTGAGATTGAAGTTGTAGTTCTAGAAATAGACAAAGACAACAGAAGATTGAGTCTAGGTCATAAGCAATTGGAAGAGAATCCATGGGATGTATTCGAAACAATCTTTGCTACTGACTCAACTCACGAAGGTACTATCGTAGAAGTTTTTGAAAAAGGTGCTGTTGTTGCTCTTCCTTACGGTGTTGAAGGATTCGCTACTCCACGTCACTTAGTTAAAGAAGATGGATCACAAGCTAAAGTTGATGAGAAACTTACTTTCAAAGTAATTGAATTCTCTAAAGCTGCTAAGCGTATCATCCTTTCTCACTCTAGAACTTTCGAAGATGTGAAGCGTGCAGAAGTTTCTGAAAAGAAAAAATCTGAGTCAGCTAACATGAAAAAAGGAGTTAAGAAGATGAAAGATTCATTAGAAAAAACTACCTTAGGTGATATTTCTGAATTGGCTGCTTTAAAATCTCAACTTGAAAAAGGAGATAAGTAAGCTTTAAATATTACTTAAAGAGGTTTATATATGGACTTTAAGATTGACAAAAAAGACGGATACACCTTAGTTCAGGTTCTTAATGAAAGACTGGATACTCATATTGCTCCTGAACTGAAATCGAAGTTAGTTTTGATTTTCTCAGAAGGAGAGAAGAATATTCTTTTGAATTTAGATGCTTGTAGTTACTGTGATTCATCTGGCTTAAGTGCCATTCTTGTTGCCAATAGGTTATGTAAGAATGCCAACGGAACTTTTGTTCTTTATGGCTTACAACCTGCAGTTGAAAAACTGATTATTATTTCACAATTGGATACAGTGCTTAACGTATCAGATGATATGAGCGTAGCTGAATCCTTTATGAAGAATGAGATTGAGAATTAATATTGATCGTAAGTGAAATTTGAATTAACAATCTTAGGTAGTAATTCTGCATTACCAACCTCAAAAAGATTCCCAACCGCTCAAGTGCTCAATGTACTTGAGCGGTTTTTTTTAATTGATTGTGGTGAAGGCACACAAATTCAATTGAAAAAATTTCGAGTACCCATGTCTCGAATTAACCATATCTTCATATCACATCTACACGGAGATCACTTCTTTGGACTGATTGGTTTAATTTCAAGCCTATCTTTACAAGGAAGAAAAAATGAATTGCATATCTATGCACATAGCAAGCTTGAAAAAATTATCCGCTTTCAGCTTGAAGTTCTTGATTCTAAATTGAGTTATAAACTCGTATTCCATAATATATTTGGAAAGGAGATTCAAACACTTTTTGAAGATGAAACTCTAACAGTTCAATCTTTCCCATTAAAACATGGTGTGATGCCCTGTGCCGGCTTTTTGTTTAAAGAAAAAGAGCGTCCAAGACTCCTTAAAAAGGACATGTTGGATTTTTATAAGATACCTATCAAAGCCAGACATGGAATAAAATTGGGTGACGATTATCTTACCGAAGAGGGAGTTTTGATCCCTAATGCAAAATTAACAATTGCGGCATCTAAGCCACGTTCATATGCCTTTTGTACAGATACTGCTTATTTCCCCAGGATTGTACCTATTATCAGAAAAGTAAATTTGCTTTATCATGAAGCAACTTTTTTGAAAAATGATGCAAAACGTGCTAAGTCAACTTACCATTCTACTGCCGAACAAGCTGCAAAAATTGCGAAAGAGGCAGAGGTAAGTCAATTATTAATTGGCCACTTTTCTGCACGATTTCACGATTTAAGCGCTCATTTAAGTGAAGCTCAATCTGTATTTCCCAAAACAGAACTTGCTGAAGATGGGAAAGTTTTTTCCATATTGCATTCCTGATAAGGTTTCAAAGTGAAAAATGGCGTTTATCTTTCAGTATTTTACAAACCTACTTGATTGGTGTGCGGAAGGATTTATCTTAATGTTTTCAAAAAAAAAGATGTTAAAAGGCTTATGTTATTTAAAAATCTTATAGTTTAGTCAAGTTATTTATATTTTACTTGTCAGAGATTTTTGATTATTAAGGAAAAAAAAATTCTTAGTTTGTTTTTTTCTCGCAGGTTAGGTGAAATAATGACGGATATCAGTTTGTTTAAAAAAATAATTATCATGGAAAACAAACTGTTGCCTTTTAACCATTTTATAGCATTCCCCTCCATTATTACTAACTTATATTTTTTTTTATGAAAAGGAATTTACTTTCTCTTCTTGCTCTTGTATTGTTGATATCGTCGACACTTCTAGCGCAAGTTCCCCAAGGGTATTATGATTCGACTACAGGTTTAAGTGGTGATGCTTTAAAAAATGCTCTCAATAGTATTATAAAAGGACACACCGAATATCCATATAGCTCGACAGCGACAGATGTTTGGGATATATTGAAAGAAGCCGACCGTGATCCGAATAATTCTAACAATGTCTTGTGTCTTTATTCAAAATTCTCGGTCAATGCTGCTGCAGAGTATAACAATGCTGCTGGTTGGAACCGGGAACACGTTTGGGCAAAGTCGAGAGGCAATTTTGGAACAACTAAAGGAGCAGGAACGGATTTACATCATTTGCGTGCAGCCGATGTTTCTACCAATTCTGCTCGAAACAATCGTAATTTTGATGAGGCTCCTAATCCATATGTGGATAATGGAGGTGTTAATAATGGATCTACACCATCTTATACTAGTGACGTAGATTGGATTTGGGAACCACCAGCAGATGTAAAAGGTGACGTGGCCAGAATGTTAATGTATATGGCTGTTCGTTACGAAGGTTTAGATGGAGAACCTGATTTGGAATTGCAGGAAGCATATCTTGATAAGTCAAGTACAGCTCCCGGACAAGCTCGGTTGTCGACACTTATTCAATGGCACTTAAGCGATCCGGTTGATGCTGAGGAGCGTCGAAGAAATGATGTGGTTTATTCTTATCAAAACAATCGTAATCCATTTATTGATCACCCAGAGTTTGTTTGCGAAATTTACGATTGTGGTATAACGCCACCAGTAAATTCAGCTCCGGAATTTACATCAATGGTTGTTACTGATGCCTCTGAAAATATAGCTTACATTTATAATATTGTGGCTGTGGATGCTGATAATGATAATTTAAATTTTTCGGCTGGTAGTTTGCCTTCATGGTTGAATATGATTGATAATGGTGATGCGACAGCAGTATTAAGTGGAACACCCCTTGCAGCTAATGTAGGTGCAAATTCGATTTCCATTTCGGTTAGCGATGGACAAGTTTCTACAGTACAGAGTTTTCAAATTACTGTTGCAGGCGAAAATTCAGGTGGTGTAGCTGGCGATTTGTTCTTTTCTGAGTATGTTGAAGGATCGTCATATAATAAAGCACTGGAGATTGCCAATTTCACAGGTGTTGATGTTAACCTTTCAACCTACACAATAAAGAAACAAACCAATGGTGCTGGTGACTGGTCATCAGGCTTAAACTTAAGTGGCAGTTTGGCTAATCAGGATGTTTATGTTAGCGCGCATTCATCGGCTGTAGCCGATATTACGAGTGGGGCTGATTACACAGGAAGTGTTGGAGAAATGTCTTTTAATGGTAACGATGCAATTGGCCTGTTTAAGAATGATGTATTAATTGATATTATTGGTAATTTTAACGGAGGTTCAACCAGTTTTGCCGCAGATAAAACCTTACGCCGTAAAGCTAATATTGGTAGCCCGAACACAATTTATACTGTGTCAGAATGGGATGTTTTATCAAAAGATGTGTTTACAGGTTTAGGTTCACATACCTTTGATGGTAGTGTAGAAACCCCTGATGTCGAAAATCCAACGGTGCCAGGAAATTTGACTTCAACTAATGTTGCGGAAAATAGTTTTGATATTTCATGGACAGCGTCAACGGATAATGTTGCAGTAACAACTTATAAAATCTATTTAGATGATATTCTTGTTGCAAGCCAACTGTCAACAGCTTATGATTTTAGCTCTTTAAATTCAGGAACAACTTATATTGTAAAGGTGATGGCAGAAGATAAGGCCGGTAACACATCATCAGCTACTCAACTTAGTGTAACGACCCAATCTGCTCCAAGTTCTCAAATCCTTATTGCTAGCGATTTTGAATCAGGATGGGATAATTGGGTCGATGGGGGTAGCGATGCAAGCCGATACTCAGGTTCCCGTTCATATCAAGGTTATTATTCGATAGATTTACAAGATAATAGTGGTAGTAGATCATCCATGACATCTCCTGCATTTGACATTCGTTCTTACAATCAGATCGATATTGAGTTTTATTATTACTCATACAGTATGGAAGCAAATGAGGATTTCTTTGTGAAGTATTACGATGGTTCATCATGGCAAACAGTGGCGACTTTTGTGAGTGGAGTTGATTTCGATAACAACAATTATTATGTGGCGACATTAAGTTTTGATGCCAGTCAATATAACTTTGCTGCCGATGCAAAGTTTCGTTTTCAGTGTGATGCCAGCTCGAACAGTGATGATATCTATGTTGATCTTGTAACCATTAAAGCTTTAACTGGTGGAACTAAATCGAATTATACAGATAAAGTGACATCAACATTTGTTAGGGCAGGTCTGGAATTAGAGAATGGTTCTCAGGAGGAGATGAGCATTTATCCTAATCCTGCAAGCGATTACTTTACTCTTGATTTAATACTTGATGAAGAAATAGATTTAGATATCAGAATCTACGATATAAATGGTCGTTTGGTATCTTCTAAAAAGGAAATGAATTGTATTGGATCATATTCTAAACAAGTTGATATTTCAAATCTGGTTTCAGGTGTTTATATGCTTGTCGTAAAAGGCCATGAAATAAGCTTTTCTAAGCGATTGGTTGTTAAATAATAGCCAAAGAATAAGTATGGAGTTGATATGCACAGTTCTGTTGAACTGTGCATATTTTGTATTCAGATGTTATGAGTCGTATTTAAATTTAATTTATTATTGTTTATTAAAATATTGTATGGATTTTAATTTTCTTTTGACCACAAAAACATATTTTTTCTACCTTTAGCTTCTTGATAAAATCTAAAACCAACTTTTATTAATAATTTGAAACTGAAATCTCTGTTATGAACTTGGAATTTTAGTCTCACAGAATTAAGGACAACATGAAAAGAATTTTATTATCAGCTGTGGCAGTTGCACTTTGTGCTTCTGGTTTTGCTCAGCAGAAAAAAGACAAATCAACTTTTAAAGAATATGAGCCTGGCTATTACCAGAACTCCATTCTTAAGGATATCAGAAATGTTGATGCAAAATTAGAGAATAAAGCTGTAGACAAGCGTTTCTTTATGGATCAATCTTCTTATGATCTTCCTAATGATATCAGTCTGTATAAAAATAATACAGAGTGGGCTTTTCCAACAATTTCTCAAGGAAATACAGGTACCTGTTGGTGTTTTTCTACAACATCATTTTATGAGTCAGAGGTGTATCGTCTTCATAGGAAAAAGGTAGATATTTCTGAATTATACACTGTATACTGGGAGTATGTTGAAAAAGCACGTCGTTTTGTAAAAGAAAGAGGAGATTCTGAGTTTGGACAAGGATCGGAAGGGAATGCTGTAGCTCGTATGTGGAAGCAGTATGGTGTTATTCCTCAGTCAGAATACACGGGATTGAAAGATGGTCGTAAGTTTCATACACATGAGAAAATGTATAATGAAATGTTGGCTTATTTGAAATTCTTAAAGAAGAGCAATGCATGGAACGAAGATGAGGCAATTGCGACTATTAAGTCAATCATGAATCATTATATTGGTGTGCCTCCAACTAAATTTACCGTTGAAGGTAAGGAATATACACCTCAAACCTATTTAAAGAATTACCTGAAGTTGAATCCAGATGATTATATCGAGTTATTGTCATATAAACAAGAACCATACTGGGAGCAAGTAGAGTATAAGGTTCCTGATAACTGGTGGCATTCGAAAGAATATTATAATGTACCTCTTGATGTTTATATGAAAGCGATTAAAGCAGCTGTACGCGAAGGTTATACTATGAGTATTGGTGGTGATGTTTCTGAAGCTGGTTTTTTACGTACAACAAACTGTGCGATGATTCCTTCATTCGATATTCCATCTGAGTATATTACTGAAGATGCTCGTCAGTTCCGTTTTTCTAATGGAACAACAACTGATGACCATGGTATGCACTTGATTGGATACTATGTTGATAAGAATGGTAAAGATTGGTATTTAATCAAAGATTCTAGTTCCGGATCACGTAATATTGACGAGAATTCAGCAGAATTTGGATACTATTTCTTTCACGAAGATTACGTGAAGCTTAAGATGATGGGCGTTACAGTTCATAAAGATGCTGTAAAGAAATTATTAAAGAAGTTTAAGTAAATTTCGATAAAAAAAAGAGTTTTAAACGCCCGTTTACCATTGAGTAAATGGGCGTTTTATTTTACTTACTTATCTGAAAGAATTTATTAATTCTAATGAAATTGAAAATTGTTATAACAATCGGAAATAATAATTATTTAATGATGATGAATTGTATATCTTTGTACGCCAAATAGAGAAGCTAAACAACCTCATATATTTTAATATTATGCAAGAAAAGATTTTAATTCTTGACTTTGGCTCGCAGTACACTCAGCTTATCGCTAGACGTGTTCGCGAATTAAATGTTTATTGCGAAATTCACCCTTATAATAATCCTCCTAAATTGGACGATAGTATTAAAGGTGTGATTCTTTCGGGAAGTCCATTCTCGGTTCGCGAAGAAAATGCTCCAATTCCAGATTTATCAGAAATTAAAGGCAAATTACCACTTCTTGGTGTTTGTTATGGTGCTCAGCATTTGGCTCACTGTTTTGGTGGAGAAGTTATGGCATCAAACAAAAGAGAATATGGTCGTGCTAACTTGACTTCTGTTGATGCAACTAATGATTTGTTAGAAGGTATTAGCATGAATTCACAAGTGTGGATGTCACATGGTGACACCATCGAGCGCATGCCTGAAAATTATAAAGTAATTGCCAGTACAGCTGATGTTGAGAATGCGGCTTTTGCAATCGAAGGTGAAACATCATACGGTATCCAATTCCATCCGGAGGTGTACCATAGTACTGAAGGTGCAATTTTGTTGAAGAACTTTATTGTTGGAATTTGTGGTTGCGCACAAAGTTGGACACCTGATGCCTTTGTTGAAACCACAGTGGCTGAATTAAAAGAACAACTTGGTGATGAGAGTGTTATTTTAGCTCTTTCGGGAGGTGTTGATTCTACCGTTGCTGCAATGTTATTGCATAAAGCAATTGGTAAAAACCTATATTGTATTTTTGTTGATAACGGACTTCTTCGTAAGAATGAGTTTGCTGACGTGATGAAAAAATATGAAACTTTAGGTTTAAATGTAACTGGAGTTGATGCCGGAGATAAATTTATTTCAGCTATGGCTGGAGTAACTGACCCTGAAGGGAAGCGTAAGATTATCGGGAACGCTTTTGTCGAAGTTTTCGATGAAGAATCTCATAAAATAGAGAATGCAAAATGGTTAGCTCAAGGTACAATTTATCCTGATGTTATCGAATCTGTATCAGTAACTGGAGGTCCTTCACAGACTATTAAATCTCACCACAATGTTGGTGGATTGCCAGATTATATGAAACTTAAGGTAGTTGAACCTCTTAAGCTATTATTTAAGGATGAGGTTCGTCGTGTAGGTCGTAGTATGGGACTTGAGGAAAAGTTTATTGCTCGTCATCCTTTCCCAGGACCAGGATTAGGAATCCGTATTCTGGGTGATATTACACACGAGAAAGTTCGTATCCTTCAAGAAGTTGATCATATCTACATTTCAGGTTTGATTGAAGATGGACTTTATGACGAAGTTTGGCAAGCAGGAGCAATGTTATTGCCGGTTCAGTCGGTAGGTGTTATGGGTGATGAAAGAACTTATGAAAGAGTTGTTGCCCTTCGTGCAGTTAGTTCTACTGATGGTATGACAGCTGACTGGTCGCATTTACCTTATGAATTCCTTGCAAAGATTTCAAATAAAATTATCAATGGTGTTAAAGGTGTTAATCGGGTGGTGTATGACATCAGTTCGAAACCACCGGCAACTATTGAGTGGGAATAATATTTCAAGAGCCATCCTTTTTAGGGTGGCTCTTTTTATTAAGAGTAAATCTGAATAAATGTTATTTTTCTCTAAAAGGCCTTATATTTCAGCAGCTAGCTTAAGCGATGTTGGTAAAAAGATCGTATCTTTCGTTTTTACTATTTAACAAAGTATAAATAAACTAAATTATATATGAGATTATTGAACTCTACTATTAGTAAAACTGTATTTACATTTCTGTTTTTTATTCTTATTGGATTCTCACAAGTTCAAGCTCAAGATGTAAGAGATCAGACTATTAAATACCAGAATCTGATTGCTCTTGTTGATGCATTCTATGTTGATAGCGTGAGTCTTGAGAAATTAACAGAAGATGCAATTATAAAAGTTCTTGCAGAGTTAGATCCACATTCTGTATATATCAGTAAGGATGAGGTGAAGGCCATGAATGAGCCATTGCAGGGGAGTTTCAGTGGTGTTGGTATTCAGTTTAATATTCTGCGAGACACTTTAATGGTTGTTGCAACCATCCCGGGTGGTCCATCTGAGAAGGCAGGATTGCGAGCCAGTGATAGAATCATCAAAATAGATGAAGAAATGGTTGCCGGTGTTGGAATGAAAAATACAGATGTATTTAAGAAGTTAAGAGGAGATAAAGGAACGAAAGTAAATCTTGCCATTCAGCGTAAAGGAGAAAAAGAACTGCTTGATTTTCTTATCATTCGCGATGATATTCCAATTTACAGTCTTGATGCATCGTATATGATTAATAAGCATGTTGGCTATATCAAATTAAATCGTTTTGCAGCTAAAACAGCTGACGAGTTCCTAAAAGCACTATTAGAATTGAAGGAGCAGAAAATGAAAGATTTGGTTTTGGATTTAAGAGGAAATGGTGGTGGTTTCATGACAGCTGCAATTAAAATTGTAGATCAAATGTTCGAAAAGGATCAATTGATTGTTTATACGGATGGTTTGAAATCGAAACGTCGTGATAATATGTCTACCGATAACGGATACTTTAAAGAAGGACGCGTTATTGTTCTGATTGATGAAGGATCTGCCTCGGCTTCAGAAATTGTATCAGGTGCTATTCAGGATTGGGATAGAGGACTGATTGTTGGTCGTCGTTCGTTTGGTAAGGGGTTAGTTCAGCGTCAATTTCCTTTATCTGATGGGTCTATGATTCGATTAACAACAGCTCATTATCATACACCAACAGGTCGTTGCATTCAAAAAGCTTATGACAATGGATTAATGGATTACCGTATGGATATCATCAACCGATATAATTCTGGTGAGATGATAAGTCAAGATAGTATTCATTTTGCAGATTCGTTAAAATATAAAACTTTGGTGAAAGAGCGCTTTGTTTATGGAGGCGGAGGAATTATGCCTGATGTTTTTGTTCCGATTGATACAGCTGCAAATTTTAAATACTTCAACCTTTTAGCTCGTAAAAATGTGCTTTATCCATTTGTTTTAAATTTGATGGATAATAACAGAGATAAGTTTAAAAGAAAATATCCTGATTTTGAGACCTTCAACAAGAAGTTTCAGATTACCGATGACATGTTAAAAGATTTGGTAGCTCAAGGAGATAAGGAAGGTGTTGAACATACTGATGAAGAGTATAAAGCTGTTGAAGATCATTTGAGAATTCATTTAAAAGCCTTGATTGCCAGAGATATTTGGGATGGAGCAGAGTATTATCAGATCGTTAATCAGAAAAATGATATATTGGATAAAGCTTTGGAAATCCTTGATAATCCGAAGCTATACGAGAAGAGTTTGAAGTAGAAATCTACTATAAGAAAAGAGAGCTGGATATTTTTCCAGCTTTTTTTATTTAAATATTCTTGAAAATAGCTGATATTACTAGCTAAAGACTATTTTTGTGAGCGTAAATTAGCGGTAGTCTATATTTTATCAAGTATATAAATTAATAGACTATTAAAAGGGTATAATTAATAACAATTGTTTTGAAAACAGATTCGGAAAAGTTTAGGTTGATAGCGAAAACCTTCCATGGTTTAGAGGAAGTATTAGTTCAGGAATTAGAGAATTTAGGAGCTGAAGAAATTAAAATATTAAAGCGTGCGGTGAGTTTTGTAGGAGACAAAGCTTTGTTATATAAAACAAACCTACACCTAAGAACTGCAACTCGTGTTATCAAACCGATTCACAAGTTTACAGCTCTTGATACCGATGAATTATACAAAGGTATTCAGGATATCGACTGGAGTGAATATTTGAATCTAAAAGATACTATTTCGATTGATAGTACGATTAGCTCTGAAGATTTTAAACACTCTAAGTTTGTTACTTACAGAGTAAAAGATGCTATTGTCGATCAGTTTTATGAGAAAACTGGCGAACGTCCTTCTGTTCGTGTCGTAAATCCTAGTTTAAGAATCAATGTGCATATTGACAAGAATACATGCACAGTATCACTGGACAGTTCCGGAGAATCTCTTCACAAAAGAGGATATCGTGTAGCAGAAACTGCTGCACCTCTTAATGAAGTTATGGCTGCAGGTATGATTCTTATGTCTGAGTGGGATAAGAAAAGTAATTTTATTGACCCAATGTGTGGTTCCGGAACTTTGTTAATTGAGGCTGCCCTAATCGCTTATAACATACCTGCCGGTTTGTACCGTACAGAGTTTGGTTTCCAGAAATGGAGTGACTTTGATCAGGATCTTTGGGATGAGATTTACAATGAAGAAACTGAAGTTGATTACGATGGTAATATCATAGGTTGTGATATCTCTGATAAAGCAATGGAAATAGCTGAAGAGAATATTCGTAATGCAGGTTTAAGAAGAAAAATAAAGCTTAAAGTGATGCCTTTCCAACAATTTGTTCCTCCAGTTGAAAAAGGAATTCTAATTACGAATCCTCCTTACGGTGAACGTCTGAAAGTTAAGGATTTAGAAGGACTTTATTCTATGATTGGTGAAAGATTGAAACACCAGTTTACCGGGTATGATGCATGGATATTAAGTTATGGTAAGGAGTGTTTTGATAGTGTTGGACTTCGTCCATCTAGAAAAGTAACTTTATTCAATGGTCCGTTGGAGTGTAAGTTCCAAAAATACTCTATGTTCGCTGGCAGTAAGAAGGATAACTATAAGAACAAAAAAGAAAGAGAAAGATAAGTATTGAGATGTTAATCTTTTAGCTATTTTATTATATTTGTTGGGTAGAGATAATTTAATATAAAGATATTTCAATGAGTTTTAACCTTAACCAGTGGTTTGCCGATAATGTGAGCGAAGACACCCTTTTTTATTACAAAGGGAGTGTTGGTTCTAAGAAGGTGACTGATATACTGGATAAGATTGAAGCAATTATGGATGAAAAAAACTTTCCACTAAAGGAGAGGAAAAAAATCCTGAATATTCTTATCGAACTGGTTCAGAATCTTTACCATCATGGTGAAAAATTTGAAGTCGATAATGCTTTTAAGAGTTATGGTTGTATAATTTTTAACGATGAAGATGGTGGTTTGAAGATTGTATCTGCAAATTTCATTAAAATTGAAAGACTAAAAGTTTTTACAGATTATATTGATCATACCAATTCTTTAGGACCTAATGAGCTTAAAGCATTATATAGAAAAGTCTTAGCTAATAATCATTATTCAGAAAAAGGTGGTGGTGGCTTAGGCATTATCAATATGATAAGAAAAAGTGGAAATAAGCTTAAGTATTGTTCTCAACGAACTGAAGGGGAAAATTTCTTTTTAGTCCTAACTGTAAAAATTTAGTCAATAAAATAACGATATTCTTTTATGGATACTTTAATTATAGAAAGCAGCTCTAAAACACCGAAAGTAATATTCGATGCTGAAACAGGTGAATTATTAATTGAGGGGCGTTCGATTCCCGAAAATTCGTTGGAGTTTTATATTCCCTTGATGGAGTGGTTAGAAGTTTATTCGAATGAAGTGAATACGGATACTGTTGTGCAGATGAAATTGGAATATTTTAATACCAGTTCATCAAAATGCATATTAGATTTTTTCAGAAAGCTTGAAGCAATTTCTAAACGTGGGAATAAGGTTACTGTAAACTGGTATTTCGAAGAAGATGATGAGGATATGATGGAGGCAGGAGAAGATTATAATGCCATTGTAGGATTGGATTTCGAACTGGTTGAGCAAAAAGAAGCTTAAAATTGACTATAAAATATAGAAAAGGGCTGATTCATATGAATCAGCCCTTTTTGTATATCAAATTGTTATTTATTATTCTCCGTCTATAACACCCGAACCAATTAGCTCATCTCCATCGTACCAGGCAGCAAATTGGCCTGCAACAACAGCACGTTGCGGTTCATCAAATAGAATATACAAGCCATCTTTCTTAAAGTAAATGGTTCCCTTTTGTAAAGGCTGACGGTAACGAATTCGAATATCGTAACGTCTCTCACATTCTTCATTTGGCATTAAATCTTCACGAATCCAATGTGTTTTCTCTTTTGATATGAAAAGAGCCTTGCGTGCTAACAAAGGATGAGAATGTCCCATACCTGTATAAACGATATTCTCCTTAACATCGGTTCCAATGACGAACAAAGGCTCAGCTTTCCCGCCAACATTTAAACCTTTTCTCTGACCAACAGTAAAGAAATGGGCACCATTGTGATCGCCAACTTTCTTTCCATGATGTCTCTTGAAATTGTAGGGTTTAGCCAAGTCAACCAATTCATCTGATTTAGGTAGAACCCGATGTGTATTTTCCGCAAGAACTTCAACAATAACACCAGGTTTAGCCTTAAGTTTCTGTTGCAAGAAAACAGGCAAATCTACTTTCCCAACAAAACAAATACCTTGAGAATCTTTCTTCTCTGCAGATGCTAGTTTAGCTTTTCTGGCGATTTCTCTTACTTCAGGCTTCTCAATTTCTCCAATTGGAAACATAGCTTTTGATAACTGTTCCTGCGAAAGCTGACAAAGAAAATAACTTTGATCTTTATTGTTATCTACACCTGCTAACAGACTATAAACTTCCTTACCATCAACAATTTTTGTTTCTTTTCGACAATAATGTCCTGTTGCAACGTAATCAGCACCAAGTTCAAGAGCTTTCTTCAAGAATACATCAAACTTAATTTCACGATTACAGAGAACATCTGGATTAGGCGTACGTCCCTGCTCATATTCCGAAAACATATAGTCGATCACCTGAGCACGATATTCTGTGCTTAAATCGACAAAATGGAATGGAATACCTAATTTTTTAGCAACCATTTGAGCAAAAAGAACATCCTCTTCAAAAGGGCATTCTTCAGATTTAAGCCCAACTGTATCATTCCAGTTTTGCATAAATAAAGCCTCAACTTCGTAGCCTTGCTCTTTAAGTAAATAGGCTGCTACGCTTGAGTCAACACCACCCGACAACCCAATTACAACTTTTTTTGTCATTTCTAATTCTCCTTCGTTTTGAATCTGCAAATGTACTTATTAAAATTCTGAAGAGCAATATCGATTTTTTCGATGATTAGAATGCTTATTTTTAAACAAAATAAATTAATTTCGTATACTGTTGGATGAAACTATTAACTAAACATTAAATAAAATGATAAGAAATCTATTCTTCATGTTTCTTGCTCTTTCGTGTCTGAATCTGAGTGCACAAGAGAGCCAGGATACTAGCTACTGGAAAAAGGGCGGTACGGCTGCTTTAACATTTTCACAGACTTCTTTAAGTAATTGGTCTGGTGGTGGTGACAATGCCATTTCGACCAATGCTCAATTAAACTTATTTGCTAATTACACTAAGGCTAAGAATGCGTGGGATAATACGTTGAAATTAGAGTATGGCTTATTAAAACAAGGTGATCAAGGTGTTCGTAAGAGTATTGATAAGATTGATTTCGTTACCAAGTATGGTCATCAGGCAAGTAAAAAATGGTACTATTCTGCATTACTGGATTTTAAAACACAATTTGCTAAAGGCTATAACTATGCAAAAAATGAGGATGAATCGGATGTGAAAGTGTCTAATTTTATGGCTCCTGCTTATATTTTACTATCACTGGGTATGGATTATAAGCCAAATGAAACATTCTCAGCATATATTTCTCCTATCACAGGAAAAACAACAGTTGTAAACGATGATGACTTATCAGATGCTGGCGCTTTTGGTGTTGATCCTGGTGATAAAATAAGAACAGAGTTTGGTGCTTTGTCGAAGTTAACTTTGAAAAAAACAATTGCAAAGAATGTTGACTTAAAGAGTACCTTAGACCTTTTTACGGCCTATGAGACGTTTGGAAATATTGATGTGAATTGGGACTTGATGATTAACATGAAAGTTAATAAGTTCCTAACAGCTTCTATCAATACCACGTTAGTATATGACGATGATGTTGAGTATGTGAATAAAGATGGCGTTAACAAAGGCGTAAAAGTTCAGTTCAAAGAGATATTAGGAATTGGATTAGCCTACAGCTTCTAGAAGTAAGACATAAAACATTAATGCCTCTTGAGTTTATACTTGAGAGGCATTTTTGTTTCAAAAATACAGTATAGATGAATCTGTACTAAAAAAAACATCCAATTCTCTACTGTTAAGCTAGCTTAAAAATTGTATTTTCGGGATAAATTAGATCTACTATGTCATCACTGAATATATATCGAGCTTCTGCTGGATCAGGGAAAACCTATACACTTACAAGAGAATACCTTAAGCTTGTTTTCGAGGAGGCTATAAACTATAGAAGTATTCTGGCTGTAACCTTTACCAATAAGGCTACTGACGAAATGAAGTCTCGCATATTGAAGGAAATTTATATTCTTTCGAAAGGAGAAAAATCACCCTATGCCGAGGAATTAAAAGCTGCGAATAAGCTCGACAATAATGCTTTGCAAGTAAAGGCAAAAGAAATTCTTAATCGATTATTACATGATTACAGCCGGTTTTCAGTGACAACCATTGATAGTTTTTTTCAAAAAGTTGTTCGCTCTTTTACCCGAGAAATTGGTTTGCAAATGGGCTTTAATATTGAGCTCGATCAACGTAAAGTCTTAAATGAAGTTGTTGATTTATTGTTTCTCGATGTAGATGAAGATGCACAGTTGAGAGCCTGGCTTTCAGATTTTGCTGAATCGAAAATAAAAGAGGGAAAGACCTGGAATTTTAAGAATGATATTCTGGAAGTTGGTACCGAAGTTTTTAAGGAAGACTATATGAATTTCGATCAGGTTCTGATTGAAAAACTTTCTGATAAGAATTTCTTGAATGCCTATAGAAAAGGTTTAAAGCAAATAAAAGACGAGTTTGAAAATACACTTAAGGAAATTGGGACTAAAGCGATAGGTTTGATCGAAAATCAAGGCTTATCTCTAAGCGATTTTTCTTTTGGTAAATCAGGTTTTGCAAACTATTTCTATAAACTGCAAGCAGGGGATATGGCCGAGCCTGGAACGCGTGTGCTGGCAGCAGTAGACAATCCAGACAAATGGACAAGTGCCAAAGCAAGTGCCGATATAAAAGCTGCTGTTTCTTCGGTTTATTCTGCTGGTTTAGGATCCTTATTAAAGAATGCGGTTGAGTTTTTTCAGAATGAATGCCATCTATATTTTTCTACAGACAAGACACTTAAATATATTTATACGCTTGGTATCTTAACCGATATATCTAAAAAGATTCAGGCCTTTACCGAGGATGAGAATCTCTTTTTATTGTCTGATGCTTCCAGGTTGCTTAGGAGTATTATCGGAACAAATGATACCCCTTTTGTTTATGAGAAAATTGGTAATGTGTACAAGCATTTCATGATTGATGAATTTCAGGATACCTCGTCTATGCAGTGGGACAACTTTCGACCTTTGGTTGGGAATTCGCTGGCAGAAGATAATAAATCATTGGTTGTAGGAGACGTGAAGCAATCGATTTACCGTTGGAGAAATGGCGATTGGAAACTACTTGCCGAACAATTGGATGTTGATTTTAAAGAGCAAGGTATTAATGGTTTGACCTTGGATTACAATTGGCGTAGCTCCAGGAATGTGATCAATTTTAATAATGCTTTGTATGCCATAGCATCGCAAGTCTTACAAAACGATTATAATAATGCGATTCCATCAGGATTGGAAGACAAATTGAGCACGGAGCGAGAAAGAATACAAAATGCTTATGCCGACGTTTTTCAGAACTATCCGGGAGGAGATGATAAGAGCCCTGGCTACGTGAAAGCTAATATGCTTAAAGTAGAGAAAGGGGAGAAGTGGACAGATAAAGTTTTGGACCTTTTACCTGTTCAAATTGAGGAAATTCAGGAGAAAGGATATCAGGCAGGAGATATGGCCATTCTTGTGAGAAATGGACGAGAAGGCGCTTTAATTGCGAATACCTTAATGGCATACCGAAACTCCGAATTAGCGAAAGCAAATGTCAATTATAACGTAATTTCAAACGAATCACTCTACCTCAAGAATGCTTCAGTTGTGAGTTTTCTGACTCACCTGTTAAGGTATTTTATTTACCCGGAAGATAAAATTAATCTGGCATATCTGCTTCAAGAGTATAGTTTGTACTTAAAGGAAGATTCGCAGAACGATTATGATGAGATATTTGCTCAATCAGAGAACCCTGATGATGTGTTCAAAGGTTTATTCCCAAAGGAATTTACCGAGAATATTTCTTTTCTAAAGCGCCAGGCCTTATTCGATCTCGTGGAGCAACTGATCGATATTTTTGGCTTGAATAAGCACTCAACCGATTTCCCATACTTAGAAGCCTTTCAAGATCTTGTATTATCATTCTCGCGCAGCGATTCGCCAGATTTGAATTCCTTTGTTGACTATTGGGAAGAGCGAAAGGATAAAGAGGTTATTTCCGTTTCCGATCATCAGGATGCTATCCGAATTTTAACCATCCATAAATCCAAAGGTTTGGAATTTAAGGCTGTACTCATTCCATTTTGCGATTGGGATTTGGACGATGTAAAACATACAAAAATACTTTGGTGTCAGCCGGAATTAGAGGGCTTCAATAGCATAGATGTGTTGCCAATTCGATATGGATCCGATTTGAAGCAAACGATATACTACAAAGAATATTTTGCAGAGAAACTACAAGCCTATATCGATAATTTGAACTTGCTTTATGTGGCAACCACTCGTGCCGAAGAAGTTTTAATCACCTATTGTCCTTTACCAACGACTCAGAAGTTTTCAAAGATAAGTCATTTACTGCATCATATTTTTGAGAATGCTGCTAAGTATTCTAATACGTTTCATGAGAAAGAAATCATTGATATGAATACCTATTGGAACGATGAAGATGAGTGTTTCGAGTTAGGTGAGCTGTCTCAAATTAAAAAGGAAGAAGAAAAAGCTGTGCTGGGATCAAGTATGACTGAGTACCCTGCTTCCATGCTCGATGATAGATTAAAATTACGTTCGCATGCAGCCGATTATTTCGACTTTTCAGAAGCGGCATCAATTGATAGCTTTGCACCTGTTAATAGAGGAAATATTTTGCATACCTTGTTTCAGAATATAAAGTACGCTGATGATCTTGAGAATGCTTTGTCTGAACTTAAGTTTGAAGGAAAGTTGGACGAATTACAAGTGACTGAAGTTAGAGAAATGGTTCAGTTATTATTTGAAAATCCTCAAATTAGCTCATGGTTTTCAAAGGAGTGGAACGTCATTAATGAACGAGATATTTTACTTGGAGAAGGAAACACTTTGCGACCGGATAGGGTTATTGTGAAAGAAGATCAGGCTATTGTAATTGATTATAAATTTGGGAAGAAGAAAGAAAAATCTCATATTCGTCAGGTTGCTGCTTATAAGAAGCTTCTTGAAAAAATGAAATATAAGCAGGTAAATGCCTTCATCCTGTATGGAAAATTAGATGAAATTGTAGAAGTTTAAACAAACAATAAATTCCCATAAAATGAGACTAATTTTAGTTGTATTATCAATCTTTTTGTTGTCATCGTGTAACTATATTATCGAGAAGCTTTCGTCTAAAGGTGAGGTGTACGATCAATCTGTTGTTGTTGACAGTAACTCTTCAGATAAGAAAACATTAAATGGTAAAGTTCGCTATAAATACCCGAGTGGGAAACTAAAATCCATCGTTAATTATAAGGATAATAAAAAAGTAGGTATCAGTCATACCTATTATGAAACGGGTGAGAAACAATATGAGATTCCCTACGTAGATGGAAAAAAAGATGGTGTGGTTAAGTGGTTTTATAAGAGTGGAAGATTATACCGATCGACGACTTATAAGGCTGGGAACAAGCACGGAATGCAGAAAAAATATTGGGAGAGTGGTAAGATAAAATCTAAAATGCTTTTCGAGAACAATATGATGTGCAAAGGCTTAAAGGAATTTACAAATACGGGTAAGCAAAAGGCTGAACCCAAGATTTTGGTGAAACAAGTGAATTTATTGAGACAATCAGATATGTACCATCTGGAGATTGGTATGGATAAGAAGTACCGAAAAGTACAGTTTTATATTGGGGAATTATTAAATGGCAAGTGTCTTCCTTTGAAAGTTAACTCTGTTTTGAGTGAGCTTGAGACAATTAAAGGGAAAGCTGTTTTCAAGTTTAGTATTCCCAGAGGACATAGTATTAATCGTGATATTCCTATTGTTGCTGTGGTTAAAACAAAGTATCAAAATGAGTATGTACTAAGTACAATAGAAAAGGTAAGTGTTAGAAACTAGAATTGGAGATTTATGTTCATTTTGCAGATATCAAAGCATTGGGAGTGTTTTATCCTGAATTAAAGTCTTTATCTTTGCCTTTCCTTTCCAATACAAATTCATGTTTGGAGAAGAAGCAATAATCAAATAAGAAAATATAAAAGAGTAAGCATGTTTAATTTCGATGATATAAATCTGGACCGAATTGTGGTTCATAATGTAGGTAACAAACATCATGAGGAAACCTTAAAGCTTTCGAAGCAAGGCATACAGTTAGAAGATGACGATGTGAGAGATATTCTGTTGAAGTATTTCTTATCGGCTTTTAATAAAGAGGAATTTTTTAATTTTCAGCACGAAGAAGGTTTGAGCATGAATGAAGTTTATTGCTTTGCTTCTGAGTTTTTCGACGAGAATGAAAGTTTCTACGATCAATCGGTGAATATTGCTATGCACCTTTACGATAAATCGAATCATCCAAATATTAAAGGTGGTGAGTTCTATTTGGTTGCATTCTCTGGTTGTATTGTCGATGGAGAAGTGTGTGATGCTTTGGGAATCTTCAAATCGGAAAATAAGGATACTTTCCTAAAGGTTTATCAGAATCAGGAAAACTTCGAATTGGGCTGCGAGAGTGGTATTAACATTAAAAAATTGGATAAAGGCTGTCTGATTTTTAATACCGAGAAAGAGAATGGCTATAAGGTTTGTATCGTAGATAAAACCAATAAGAATAATGAGGCAATTTACTGGAAAGAAGATTTCTTAAACTTAAAACTTCGTGAAGATGATTTCTATCACACTCAGAACTACCTGGAGATGTGTAAGGGATTCATTGGAGAAGTTTATAATGACGAAAATGAGGTTGCCAAGGCCGATCAGATTGACCTAATGAATAAGTCAATCAACTTTTTTAAGGACAAAAAAGAGTTTAACGAGGATATGTTTAAGCAAGAAGTTATTGAGCAGCCTGAGGTTGTAAATGCCTTCGACGAATATAAAAACTATTACCAAAGCGAGCATGACAATGATATTAATGCAGACTTTAATATCAATAAGGATGCTGTAAAAGGTGAACAGCGTTTCTTCAAGCAAGTTTTGAAGTTGGATAAGAATTTCCATGTTTATATTCACGGACAACGTAAATTCTTAGAGAAAGGTTTCGATGCAGCTCGCGATATGAGTTTCTACAAGTTGTTCTTTAGAGAGGAGAATTAAGACTCAAATAAAACATTTTATAAAGCCAACATGAGTTAATTCTGTTGGCTTTTTTTGTGTTAGGAAGATTCTTCTATCGGCTGACGCCACTATCTTTAATTTGGGAAGGATTTATAAATGAATTCTCTTCTAAAAAAGGGAGATCCTGACAGGGGAGGGATAAGTAATCGAAAATACAAAAAATGAAATTCTGTTCACCCTTTGGGCTGCCGCCATTTTCCCTAAATAGGGAAAAGATTAGTAAATAAATTTTACTCTTTGAGGAGAATCCCAAGACTCACGAATACATTAATTAATCTTATAATCTGAATAAATATCGTAGGCAACTCAAGTTTATTTAAGAGGTTTTCTTTTGAAGACAGGAGAATCATCATCAAGTCTAAAAGATGATATAATCTTATCTAAGACAGTTGTTAAGTCAAGAAGCTCTTCATTCTTTATCCTAACTACTCTAATGTCTTTGTCTGATAATATGGCATCTCGATCAGTATCTTTTGCCTTTGTAAAATCATGTATCTTCCCATCTAATTCAATAACAAGCTTTTCAGCTATACAATAGAAATCAGGTACAAAAAAGAAATACTCATCTTGAAAGGAATCGTAAATAATGGCATGTTGTCTTAAGAATTTTCTGCCCCGAAGTTTTCTATTACGAATATGTTTCCATAGTAGTTTCTCAGATGGAGTTGTGTTACTTCTGAGCTTCCGTTTTATATCTTTTATCTCGTGATATTTCATTCCAAAGATTTTACAACTTTACAAAGTAGGCATTTTATGCTAATTCTCCCCTTATAGGAAAACCCGAAGGCTCACTTATAATTGAAGAAATAGACACTCATGAGCTTAGCTTCGCTCCAGTTCCTTAATGGAAAAGACTTACTGGTATGTTTTCTCCCCTATAAGGGGAGATCCTGGCAGGGAGAGGGGTGAATAATCGAAAAACACAAAAAATGAAATTCCGTTCACCCTATCGCCTACCGGCACTTTCCCTATTAGGGAAAGACGTTTTGGACTTGCAAGAAAACGTGAAGAACTAAATTATCGCCTTTGGGTTTTAAAACCTAAAGTAGGCTTTGTGTCGATATAGATAATCAATTCGTTTTTCCTAAGGTGGGTCATAGGAACCGAGAAAGTACAAGATTTACCACGGCGCTTAAGCGTGACCTTATTACCATATTTCTCGTTTCGATACTTATAAGCAATATCATACTTAGGGGATAATTTTTCAATGGTAAATTGAATGCTGTCCCCTTTTTTGTACTTCAATATGCCGGATTGGGGTGCGATAAGTTCGATTCCGGAATCCCAATAGGCTTGATAAGCCTGATATTGCTTACCAAAATCACTGAGAGATAGTTTGTTTGGAAGCAGTTGCCATTTCTCATCATCAGGAAAATGATTGATAAGGAACTTTTCTGGCTTACAATTGAAATAAGCTGCTGTATAGAGCTTTTTGAATCGCATCTGATTAAAATCGACAGAGCCAGCTCCCCAAGTGACATCGACCAAATACCATTTTCCGTTTAGCTTGTAGGCATTCCAGGAATGATTGGAAGGAAGTTTGGGGTAACCAATTTCAGAAATGAAGGTTTTGGAGCTTCCTGTTATAATTTCACATTCAATATTAAATGCAAGGCAAAGCTCCTTAAAAAGAGTGGCATAGCCTTCACAAATCGCTTTTTTACGTCTCAAAGTCTTTTGAGCGAGTTCCTTCCTAAAGGCTCGTTTTTGTGCGAGCAACTCCTCTTTGGAAAAGTACTTGAATGCAACTCTGCTTGTCTTGTTAACTTGCTCTACATCGTAGTTTATATGCTTTGCCATCCATACGTAAGCGGCCTTGGCCTTGTCTTCTTTAGAATCGAAATCAGACTCAATTTTATTGGCTAATGCTTCCACAGAAGCAAAACGACTGGGGTAAGTTGAAACTTTATCTTCCACAGAATTCTTTTGAGCCAAACCACTTAGGCTAGCCAAGAGAAAAGTTGTGAAACTTAATTGCTTAATGAAATTAGTCATAGAATGAATTTTGACGCTATTGACTCAAAACTAAGCAAAATTGTAAGAAATCAAAGAGATGCTAGAGGCTTCTTTTATTGCCCAATCCATCATTTTTTTTATGCCGATGCGTGATAAGGCTTGCTAAGGAAAGCCGTTTTGTTTAATTCTCCCCTTCTAGGGGAACCCGGAGGCTCACGAACAGATTAATTTATTTTATAATGTGAGTAAATGTCCGTAGGACAGAGGGGGATTAACATATAGTTTATAATAATTCTAAGGCTTTATGTTAGAATATAAGTTGGGCTGCTTGAAAGGAATAATTAATTTTATGAATCATTTTAAAGACATCAGAATATTTGCCTTAAATCTGTGTTTCTTTTTCTATTGTTTTTGCGAGTAAGAAAAAAATCTTGCAAAAATAAAAAGGCCGTTAGATACAATTTATAATAGAAAGTCATAAGAATGACTTAATGTAAATAACAGATAGGTAGTTTAAAGTACATTGTACTTTAAACATATGTTGTGACACATTATTCAATACAAATCAGAATGAGTTAGAATGGAATATTCAAAAATTGAAAAAATAAATTTAAGAGAGCATTTTTCTGAAAGGTGGCTTCAAGATATTATTGAAAAAGATCCGTCTATAATTGGATTAGGAGAGATTGAAGTTTATAGAAGAGAACGAAAGCAGTCGTCAGGAGGCAGGATTGATTTTTTGATGGTAAATTCGGATAATACAACGATGTATGAAGTTGAGGTAATGTTGGGCGCGACAGATGAAAGTCATATTATTAGGACAATTGAATATTGGGATTTAGAAAAAAGACGCTTTCCTTCACGAGAGCATAAAGCAGTAATCATTGCAGAAAATATAACAAATCGATTCTTCAATGTTATTTCTTTAATGAATAAATCAATTCCGATTATAGCAATCCAGCTTAATGCATTTCAACATGATAATAATGTATTTTTAGACTTCGTAAAAGTTTTGGATATATATGAATCTCCAGAAGATGAGGAGGATCTAGGATTAGAAATAGTTGACAGAGCATTTTGGGAAAATAAATCAGCTCCGAAATCAATAAACATTCTTGACGAAATAATTCAAATTTGTAAAATCGAATATTCTGATCTGAGAATTACTTATAATAAACATCATGTTGCAATTGGAACAATATCAAAGAACTTTATGTGGCTAAGACCTCGAAAGACAGATGGATATTGCCATATTGAAATTCTTGTAGGAAAGGATAATGTTGAAACTTCAAAATCAACAATTGAGAATATTGGAGAGACATACACTGTAAGAAAAGATAAAATTATAGCGTTCCCTATAACGTCACCAACTTTTATCAAAAGCAAAGAGGTTGTTAAGGAGTTAATGATTAAAGGTTTGAACGGAAATAAATAACGACGTTATAACAAAAGCTAAATTGTCATGGGCAGTGGTGAGTCGTTTGAAAGTTTAGAGAATTTAATAAGCAACTATGCGAAACAGATTACTTCTTTTGTATTTAATTATAGTTCCCTTTGTTGTAAGTGGACAAAAGATGGGTGCTGAAAGAATAGATACATCAAAGATTAAAACTTGGGAACCCAAATTTACCTTTGAATATCAATCTATATATCATTTTGGAGATTCTGAAATGGAATCTGAATTAATTCTCATATTGGGGATTGATAAGGATTACGCTCAAATTAAAACAGGAAGCTGGTCTGATGATGGTAAATTATGGATTTGGCATTGGGAGAACTTAAAAAGTGTTCGTGTCGAAGGAAGCAAATTTTATTCAGATAAAACAAATGGAGAATTTGTGATTTACGAATCCAAGGAACGAATTAAAGGATTAAAGATATATGAATCTTGGAGTCCTTCGATGGAAAAAGGCGAATTTGAAATCGGAATTCAGAAGGGCTTAATAAATTCTAATTTTCCTGGAAAATATCCACAAGCATCGATGCGGAAGTTGACCCGAGAGGAATTAAGCGAATTATCTAAATCCAATTTACAAATCATGAGGAATGAGGTTTTTGCTCGGTATGGATTTATATTTAAATCTGGGGAGAAAATGGATCTCTATTTTCAAAATCAAGATTGGTATAATGGACAATATAAGAATGTAAATAGTTTTCTAACAGAACTAGAGAAAGATAATTTAAGATTGATTAGTCAATTAGAAAAGAGATAAATACTTGCTGGTGCGCGATGAGCTTCGCGTTCCTTTAGGTAACACAGAATAAAATTCTGCGGTAGCGATGTAAACTGTGGTAACAAAAAGCAATTATTATGAATAATAAACAAAACAGGTGTGGTATCACACATGACGATATTCTGAATAATGTTCTATTGAGTCCAATTGTTAGTAAGTTGTCTTACTATCAGAAGTTGGCGAAATACCACCGTTATTCGTATTGGATTGTTATTTGGATTCAATTATTATTAGGTTTTAGTATAGCGACAGTGTTATTATTGAAATTAGATAATATTTATGTGGCAGTCTTTTCATTGCTTCTGAATTTTATTCTTGTTATAAATCAGTCATTACAAATTGATAAAAAGTATAAACGGTATAGGTTAACAGAATTGAAAATTGAATCTTTATTAGGAGTATTTACTAGTAAATTCTATTCTTCGGATAAGCTTAATGTTGAAGATTATATTGCTTTTAACTTAAGGGAGTTAACCAATGATGTGAAAAAGATAGTTTCTGAAGAATTTGAGATCCATTTTAATGAATTAAAATGGATTAATACGACATCACCAAAAGCAAATAATCCATAAGTTTTTAGCTGTGCTGGTGCGCGATTATATCGCGTTCCTTTAGGTAAATATAGCCACACGATAAAATCGTGTGATAGCGATGGAGGTGTATAACTGTTTGATTTTTAAGACTAAAGTGTGAAGAGCCAAAATGAAACAAGCAAGAGATAAAAGTAATGGTGAGATTATAGATGCGGAATCTTTGAAGCATATATATGAAGATGGCTTATCAGAATATGAATGTATTGATGAGGCATGCAGAATAAAGTTACTACCGTGCTCATATAAACCAATAAACAAAGTTAGGCCATATTTTAAGTCACTAGATGGAAAGAATCATAAAGATCTCTGTAAGTTTAGTGAGTACTTGAAATTATTAGAAAAAGCTAAGAATAGGGCATTGACAGAATCTGAAATGGAAGATATGCCATTTCCAACGAAGTTTAAGAAAGTAAAACAGAAATCAGGAGAAGATACCATATTTAAGTCAAGTATTGTTGGAGAAGAGAAAGTTGGTCAAGGAGGTATAAGAAAAAAAACGTCAGGAGATTTTGTTGAAATATTTAATAAATCAAAAGTTGTTGCATCTATTTCTCCGATTGTTGATTTTTACATTAAGTGTCCATTTAATAGAAATGTAGAACTAGAGATTGAGAAAACATTTAAAATGTACATGTACTGGTTTAAAAGGATTGAAAAACCATTGTCTACAGGTAACTATAAAGGAAAGCGTATCTTTTTTGGGAGATTACATACTAGCAACCGTAAAATTATAGAAACTGAGGAAACTCTAGAGATTGCATTATATGAATGTGAAGCTTGGGAAAAAGGTGGCAAGAATAAATCAGCAGTTCAAATTAATCCATTTATCGTAAATATTGATAAGTCACTTATATCGAAGAATAAGGTAACTAGAATTAAAAATGAAATTCAATACGCTGTTGGTGATAAAATCAATGCATTTAAGGATAAGAAAAAGCATGCATATCTGTTTTTTTGGGGTGAAGTTCCAACAAAGGATGAACCATATAAATTTAAAGTATTAGAAGGAGCATTAGTGGCACGCTATACTCAAATTCTCCCAACAATACAGTAGAAGAGTATTTATATATTCCACGTCAGCAAGAAAAATAAACCCTGTTGATGCACTCTTACATTGAATTCCTTCAGAGTTGATTTTAAATTAAAAAAAATAATGACCCAAGCCGATAAACTAACTTACTGTAAATATTGTACCCAATCTGTTTTTGATAACAGCCAAGGCTTAATTTGTAGTTTCACAAAGAAGAAAGCTAATTTTACTAAGCGCTGTGAGCAATTTGAAAAAGACATTGAAGAACTAAAGAAATCCCAAAGAGGAAGTGGAGCTTATCGTATGACTTCGGATGAATCTACACAGTACATCTTTCCTTATATCTCAGAAAAAGATAGACAGACCATCAACTTAAGCTCATTATCTCTATTTAAAAGAGTGTTTAAGTCGTGGGAGTTCTATACCCTATGTCTGGTTACGGTATCTGTATTCACTTTAGTCATCAGTAATTTAAACGTACCCATTGAGTATACGGGAACAACTACTGCTCTTGTATTTATTGCTGTTCTCTTATCGCTAAACAAGAGGTTTAAACAGAAGCCCCATTTGGTAATAGATAAAGATGGCTTGCGTTTACACAACAGTTCTGTGATTAAATGGAAGGATGTTATTCGATACTATTTTTCGAGCTTCATCGATGTGAATAATAATAACCCACTTTTGAGTCGAACCACGCAAACATTGATTATTGAGAAGTTCGGAAAAGCGAAGAATATTAGAATAGATATTACCCCCTGTGGACAGAATCTAAGTCTATTGGGAAAGAAAATTGAAGTGATAAAGGCAGAGAATAAAAATCTGCATTAGCGAGCTGGCGTTCTAAAAACTAAGAAAGAATTATAATTTAAAACCTAAAGAATAAGATGAATAGATTATTAATGATAGCAATGCTAATAAGCATTTTATTTACAGCTTGCGATAAAGGTGACGATACTAAAGAGGATGTCGTTGATGTGCGTACAGAAGAAATATTTGCGAAATATGGCATTAAACCATCTGATCCAAAATCAATTAATAATATTGAAGATGTAATTAGCGAGGATGGGTATAAGTTGGCTTTTGGAAAGAAATTAGAAAAGGCTTGGGTAGCAAAGTTTAAAAGTAATGGGGATGAGATATTTTCATATGTACTCGAAAACGAAGCTACTGAGGTTTTAAAATATTCTCATTGCAATGCATCCTCTAAACTTTTAATAGACGATGATAAACTATTTCTTTCTTGCTACCTAACTGATTCCGATCAGCCTTCTGCACCGACGAATGGTTTCTCAGCAGTGCTTGTTGTGATCGACTTGAACCAGGGTGTAGAAATTTCAAGAGTAAAATCGATAAAAGAGAAGAATGCATTCAAGAACCTGAGAAAAGAAGAGGGCTTTTATTTTACTGAAAGTGCCGACTGGTATGATGGAGGACCAACCAGCAACTTTTATGTGTTTAACCTAGATGGTACTGTCTTATGGCAAAGAAATACGGTAGCCGGTTTCGAATATGATGGAGGGATTAAGGCTTATTATCAAAACTTTTTTTTAGATGCATTCACAATTGTTTACTGCAATTTCATGAGTTTTGACGAGGCAAATGGATATCATATTTATTCGGGAGATAAAACTTGTGTCATAAAATCAGTAAACCTTAAAGAACACGACTTGATATTTGAAAAGAGAGTTGCACTAGCTGGCGATGATAAGGACCTAGAGAATGTTGTTTATACAAATATTTCGATATCAAACTCAGAGGGCAAGACTAAAATACAATACAGGGAAAAACAAATCTCAACCGACAATGTTTCAGGGAACAAAACCTTTGAGTTCTTGGGTGAATATTACATTAATATATCTAGCACTACGGGTGAGGAGTTGAATAGAGGGAAATTAAATTAAGTTTCCCTTGACGCTTATGTCACCTTCCTTGATTAAAAATAAAACATATGAATTTACAATTACGAGCTATTCTGAGAATAGGCTTATTAATATCGATTTGTTCGGTTTTTCTTATGAGTTGCGATAAGAATGACAAGTCGGAACAAATAAAATTAGATGAACTTACAGAAAAGTTTGAGGGGAGGTATAAATTGATTTCTTCAGTTGCAGACAAAGCCATGGACATAAATATGGATGGTACATCTTCGACTGATTTGTTGTTGGAAAATCCAAAGTTAGAGAAAGCTCGTTTGGGCATTCGAATTTTAGATTATGGCTATCATTTTATAGAGGAAATGTGGCCTATGGTTTCGTCTCAGATATCCAGGAATGAGGTTTTTGATCCCAATAAAGTGTATTCGACAAATGGCTTGAATTATGATTCATATTACAATTTAAATACTTGTCTGCTTAATACCGATCAGGCAGAAATACAATTACTTAAGGATGTTCAGGAAGATGAAGTAAACACCTTAATAAGTGTGGAATCGATACAAATCGAAGGAAGTGAAATCATAAAAATAAAATCAGTTCGAAGAATATACACGATTAAGGGATGGCTTACAAGTCAAATTGAGTCTCGGTACAAACGATACACAGGTATGCCTTAAAAAAGAGTGTCATGTTGCTAGAGGTGCGATTAATCACGTCTGTACGGATGCAAGGAAAAGTGTAATTGGGTTTCACCCTATCGGCTGTTGCCACTTTCCCTATTAGGGAAAGACATTCACGACTTCGCTACGCTACGGTTCCCTTTATTGAAAGAATTGTAATGAAGAAACATGCAGAGAATTCTCCCCTAAAAGGGGAGATGTCCGAAGGACAGAGGGGTGAGTGATCGAAAACTCAATAGAGTTGCTTCACTAATAGATTTAACGTTTACAAACATCATATAGAATGAGAAATACATTAAGAATTATAAGTGCAGTTCTATTTCTAATAACAAGCATCAGCTTTACTGCATTAGGATCGGATACATATAAGGTGGTGATTTTACAAGATGGTAAAACAGTTGAAGTTATTGATCATGTTGTGGAATTGGAGAAAAAAGAATTTCAAATTAAAGTGATATTGAATAATCATGATGGCGTTTTTATGAGTGCTTCTTATAGTAGAGACTATTATGATTTGGAAGAAGATGAAGCTATTAAAGATTATAAATGGTTGAGTCATAAAGTTCGAGCAGAAAAAAACTTTAACGAGAATAAAGAATTGGTGGTTGATGATGAAATTGTATCCTATCTGTTCTATGATAAAACACAGAATTGGCATCGATTTGATAAAGGTGTGATTACAAAAGGAGACAGCGTAATAGGTATGAAAACAATTCGTCGTATTTTTAATGAAGACTCAAAGGAAAAGATTTTATTAAGCGATGAAGGAAAAGATATCTTTTTATTTTTTGTTGCCACTGACGATTCCAAATCAGATGAACTACCCAAGGAACTGGGACGATTGAAAATACATTTGAAATGGAAATAATCCTAAATAGAAGATTTGTTCTACGAATCTTGCGCTAAGGGACTTGAAAGATACCTTCAAACTATTAGTTCTGAATAAAGCTTTATCTAAATAACATTGGTCTTGTTAGTTGCGTATTAAAATTTGTTTCCTATTGGCGCAACCTTTTGTTTTATATTCATCTTAGAGTAAAACGAAATATCATGAGACAAGTAAACAGGTTAGTAATATTAGTTTTAATAGCAATTATAACATTGGTATACGGTTGCTTTAAAGATGAAGGCACACGTGTAAATGGTAAAACAAGTTTATTCGAGAAGGTAACTGAGCCGGAAGAAAGTTCGGAAGGAAAGGGGATGTATACCGATGCATCATATTCAGGTACTGCCGATGGAGTGGGAATAACAAGCTCGGGCCTTTGGGGAGACGGAAATCCCAATGGGCAATACGACCCCGGGATTTTAACTGCGGGTGAATGGAACGATCTTAATAACTGGGATTTCTGGAATGATTTATTAAGTAATCAGGAGTACTACGAGGATGTAAATAAATGGAAGCTTAAAGAAATAAAAAGGTACAGTTTTGTGCTTACAGGTAAGGATGAAGCACCTGTAGCAAACGCCGAAATCAGCCTTTTATCTAATCAGGTAGAAGTTTGGAAAACCAAAACAGATAATAAGGGGAAAGCCACATTATGGTCAGACTTAGAACTTGACGGACTGACTGCTATCCTTAAGTTCGAAGAAGTTGAAAAGGTTCTTTTAGATGTAAAAGAGTATGCGGAAGGGGTCAATAAAGTGTCCTTGAATAAAACCATAGAGAATAGAAAAATAATAGATATATATTTTGCGGTTGATGCAACTGGCTCAATGGGGGATGAGATTAATTATTTAAAAGCTGAATTAAACAATGTAATTGAGCGGATAAAACAAAAGAATCCTGTATTGGAAATGCGTTTTGGATCAGTATTCTATAGAGATGAGGGCGATGAATATGTAACCCGTAATTTTGATTTCACAACAAACGAAGCAGGCCTGATTTCTTTTATATCGGAACAGCATGCCAATGGAGGAGGCGATTTTCCCGAGGCTGTACATACTGCTCTGGATATTGCCATAACACAAAATTCCTGGGATGAGAATGCTTCTGCCCGCATCTTATTTTTATTATTAGATGCTCCACCACACTACACTCAAAAAGTTATTTCAAGTTTGGAATCGAACTTAATTAAAGCGGCAGAAAAAGGGATTAAAATAATACCAATCACAGCTTCCGGTATAGATAAGGCTACGGAATATTTAATGCGTTCTTTTGCCATATTAACTAATGGTACCTACGTTTTTATTACGGATGATAGTGGTGTTGGTAACGCCCATTTGGAACCTACTATTGGAGAGTTTGAAGTTGAAAAATTGAATGACTTAATGGTAAGGCTAGTTGATGAATATGTGCCATAAGGATGAATAAGAACCTGCAAACATATAAGCTATATGCTTAGGGGCATATGCTTTATCTATGGAAAGAAGCCAACAGAAGAAATTTTGTTGGCTTTTTTGTGTACAGTCTATAAGCTCATAAAGAAAACTTTTGTTCACCCTATCGGCTACCGCCACTTTCCCTGTTAGGGAAAGACAATTTATTGTTTTGTATTAGTAAAAATTGAAAGAATGTTTACTGATAAGATTTTCGTTTAAAAGCAGGCAATTCATCTTTATGTCTAAAAGATGATGTTATCTTTTCCAATACACCAAGTAGATCAATGAGTTCTTCATTCTTTATTCGAATGACTTTAATCCCTTTCTCTGAAAGAATGGCATCTCGCTTAGCGTCCTTTTTCTTTGAAAAATCATGTGCTTTTCCATCTAGTTCAATAGCTAGTTGCTCAGCTTTGCAGTAAAAGTCAGGTACGAAAAAGAAATGTTCATCCTCACGAGAATCGTAAACAATGGCATGTTGCCTCAAAAACTTTCTTCCTCGAAGCTTCCTATTACGAATATGTTTCCATAACAACTCCTCAGGTGGTGTTGTATTATTTCTGAGTTTACGCTTTATTTCTTTAATTTCGTGATATTTCATTCTAACGATCTTATATCATGTAAAATACATAATTTGTATCAATTCTCCTCTATCAGGGGAGATGTCCGAAGGACAGAGGGGTGCAAGTATCTTCGAAAAACCTTTTCAGTTTAATGATATTCTGCAGAGAGAAGTGTGCACAGTCTATAAGCTCATAAAAAAACCGCCTTCTTCGGGACGAACCAAATAAGACGGTCTATTAGCAATAAAATGTCAGAGAGTTTCTCTGAATTAACCTAAACCACTAATATAAATACTGGCTGACTTGCCCTGCATCGACCATGATGAATCGGAAAACAAGACCTCCAATTAAAATGAGTAAAGCTGGTATAGCCACAGGAATATGTTTGCCTCTAAGTTCCATAATTTCGAGAACGGCAGGAACCACAAGACCAAGCAATACTACACCACCCCAAAACGGAAGGGTATAGACACCACCAAGGAAAAGTTGAGCTGCTTCTATTTGGGCAGCATTACTGGCCATGAATCCCATAAACAGGTGAATAATAAAGAAAACCTCGATACCAATCAGAAGTAAGTCGATTTTACTGAATAAGCTACGTTCCAATTGTTCTTTGGATAGCCACATGATGGTAGCTGCACCTGTAGACAAACCGGAAACCAGAAAGAGAGGACCTAAAATAGATGTGTTCCATAGCGGGCGTGCGTTAAATGCTGACAATAGAATTCCGGTATAGATACCTAGAATCACCGAGGAGATAATCATGGTCCAGGCAAAAGCCTTACGGTACTTTTCAACAAAAGTTTCTATCCACTCCAGATACTTCACTTGAAAAGTCCAATTAGGTGCTAAATCACGCCAATAACTAAGGCACCAGGCCATAGATAGGGGCGTGATTAGCATTAGAATCCAAGCTCCCCACGACATTGGAGATTCGATTCGTATGGTTGTGTATAGTTGCCAGAAGTACAGTTTGTTTTTTAAATCAAGAAAAAGAGCACCCAAGCCTACAATCAAAATGATAGGGACTAAGAATGTCGCTTTTCTAACAGCAGTAGGCAATTCTTTCTCTCTTCCCAGTAGGGTATAAAGGGAAGCAAAGAATAGGATGCCGGCAGCCAAACCTCCCAGAAATAGGTAAAGAGGAATTTCCCATCCCCAAATACCCAAGGTAGGGTCGATATGGGGATTCATTCTTCCACTAATTAAAATTTCTTCGTTCATAATAAAAATTTAGGTTTAAGATTTAAGATTCTAGGTTGGAGAAAATATGGATTTAAAAAATTCTCCTCTATGATCTTAGTATCTATATTTAGCTTAAATAATATACCTGTGGTTTTGTCCCCACTTCCGGAGCGAGTACTTTCCAGTCTCTGTTTTTGAGAAGCTGACTCACCTGACTTTCAGAGTCGTTCAAGTCACCAAAATACATACAGTTGGTAGGACAAACCGAAACACATGATGGGCTTTTACCTTCCTTCAATCTGTGATTACAGAAACTGCACTTATCCACATAGCCCTCCGGGTGAGAGAAACGTGCATTGTACGGACAAGATTGAACACAAGCACCACAACCAATACAGGCACCTCTGTCGACCATAACCAAACCACCCTCTTCGTAATGACTGGCGCCAGTAGGACAGCAGCGTACACAAGGTGAATTCTCACAATGATTACATCTTTCTGAGCGCAATTCGATGCTAACATTAGGGAAAGCTCCCTTAGCATGTTCAATTACCCAGTCGCGGCAATAGCCAATAGGCACACGATTTTCGTTTTGGCAGGCAACAACACAGTCGCTGCATCCAACACATTTTTTAGTATCAATTACCATTGCATATCTCATGAGATAACCTCCCTTTCTGGCTTGTCAATTACAAATTTCACGAAATTACCACGCATGCCTGTTCCACCCATTACCGGATCGACCATCACATTGGTGACGAGTTGAGAATCACTTATGCCACGTCCGTTCGAACGCTTCAGCTTTTTATTCGATTTTCCAAAACCGTGTACCATATAAACGTTATCCATACCAATACGTTCGGTTACTCTTACTTTAATAGGAAATTCAGACTTAACACCATCCTGGTTTTCTAACCAAATTTCTTGTCCGTTTACGATTCCGGCTTTCTTAGCGATTTTAGGGTTCACCCAAAGCTTGTTTTCGTTCATTAGCTCATTCAGGTTTGGGTTATTGGCTGTACGACCAAAGGTGTGCATAGGGGCACGTCCGTAATTCAATCGGAAGAAACCTGCTGGTGGCTCAGGATGAGGGGTGTAGTTTGGTAGTGGATCAAAGCCTTCCATCTCCAGGTCTGTAGAATAAAGCTCAATCATTCCCGTTGGCGTTCCAAATTCATATTCTTCACCTTCTTCAAGATAAAGGTTCGCATTCTTTCTATCGAATTTGATGATTCCCCTTTCTTTCATCTCCGCTAAGGAGAAGCCCATTTGCTTCAACTGCCAATCTAAAACTTCAGAATAACTCTTATAGTTGAAGTGGGCACTCAATTTCAGTTTCTCAGCTAATTTACGAACGATCCAATCGGATGGTTTCGTTAAATACTTTGGTTTTGCTGCTGGTATTCTCACAGCAATATTAGGTTCTCTGTTTGGCGATACACGAATATCATCGTAACGCTCCAGATAAGTACATTCCGGAAGAATGATATCGGCATAACCCGTAATCTCCATTGGCATGGTATCAACCACAACAAATAAATCAAGGTTATCAATAGCCTCCAGCGTTTTCTTAGTATCAGGTATAGTTGAAATCAGATTTGTTCCAACTACGAACCAACCTTTAATTTTTTTATCTGTTTTATTATCAGGATGTGAAGCATCTACAAATACATTTGCAATTGAAGAGCCTGCTAAGGCATATTTGCCATCCAAATAATCTTTCCATGTCCATGAAGCCGAAGGATAGGCAGGATGAGGGAAAGAAGGAACTTTGGCTTTTTCAGGGAAATAGAAACCACCTTTACGTCCCCAGGAACCAAGAAGCGCATTTAGCATAGCCATGGCACGCAATCGCTGTGTGTCATCACCATACCAGGTAACATGACGACCAGGATGAATAAGAGTAGCAGGAGCGTGATAAGCCATTTTTCTAGCAGTTTCCCTAATAACGTCAGCTTTGATTGTTGTAATTTCTTCAGCCCACTCAGGGGTTTTATCAGCTATATGTGCTTCAAGATCTTCAAAACCATAAGCATACTGGTCGATGTATGCCTTGTCGTATAATTTTTCAGTAACTAAAACGTGCATCCAAGCCAGTAGAAGGGCAATGTCAGTAGCCGGTTTTATTGGAAGCCAATGTACTGATTTGCTTGCAGCCGTTGATAAACGAGGATCAACAGTTATAATTTCCAAGCCGTTGTCAATTGCTTTAGACATTTCTTGCACATGGGAGTTGTGCATGTTCTCACCAATATGGTTACCAATCAGGACTAAACACTTTGTGTTCTCTAAATCCACAGGTTCAGGTGAGTTAATGTTTGCACCGAAGGTCGCATGGAAACCAACTTCTCTTGGTCCACGGCATTGTGCATAGGAGGGAGCAGTAATATTTCTGGAACCAAAGGCTTTGAATAATTTACCAAAGTGAGCGCCACCTGATCCATGTTTGAATAAGGCTAAACTTTCTGGCCCATGCTCTTCGGAAATTTGATTCATTTTGTCAGCGATAAATCGGAATGCTTTATCCCAACTGACTTCTTTGAAGGTTTGTTTACCATTAACTTCAACTCGCATCAATGGTGATTTCAATCGGTCTTCATCATTGTACATGCCAAGACCACCTGTACCTCTCGGACAGAAACGTCCTTTACAATGAGGATCATCTTCGTTACCTTCTATTTTCCATAGTTCACCTTTTTCGTCGGTATGCACCCAACCAGCACATTTCCAGAAACACACTTCACAATAGGTAGGTACAGGTTTTATTTTGGAGGCATCTATGGGCTCGCCTGCTTGCACTTGCCCAATCATTGCGTTCAAAATAGGATTAGCCATCACTAAGCCACCAAAACTCAATGCAGATATCTTAATAAATTCTCTTCTTGACTTGCTCATCAGATCGATATTTTAGATTCAATCTGTTCTCCTCTGGCTGGAACCAAAGGAGAAAAACAGATTATAAAAGCTTAAAGTTTATTTTTGTACAATTTCGCTTGCCGTCCATTCGAACAAAGCACCATCATAAACTTTTACATTTGGATAAGCTAAGGCTGATGTTAGAGCTAAATAAACAACACCGGCACGTACACTAGATTCACAGTAAAGAATGATCTCTTTGTCCTTAGTTATGCCAGCAGCATTGAATAAAGCTTGTAAATCTTCCTTAGACTTTAGTTTACCTTTTGTTGTCAACACCTTTTTAAATTCAAGATTGATTGCAGATGGAATATGCCCCTTAGGTAGCTTCGATTCTTTAATACCCTTGAATTCGTCAGCAGCACGAACATCTACGATTACTGAAGCAGCACTGTTCGAAGCTTTCTTAACTTGAGCGATAGAGGCAATGATACCTTTGTTTAGTTTTACGGCAAATGTTGTTGCTTTTCTTTTAGCAGGATTCTTGGTTACAGGCTTACGAGCCATTCTCCAGGCTTTCATATGTCCATCCAAAAGCTTTACATCTTTAGCACCTAAATATTTTAGAATCCAGTACATGCGTCCTGAATATTTACCAGAACCATTATCGTAAAGAACGATGGTATTGGTGTTGCTAAGACCTTTTTCTCCAAGGATTTTAGCAATTTCAGCAACTGTCTTAAGCGTGCTCTTAGGACTTGCTTTGTATAAATCTTTATGGTTGATGTTTATTGCACCAGCAATATGAACTTTTTTGTAATCAGCAGGTTTTCTGGCACTAACCAGAACCACATTAGGGTCCTTCTTAATTTTTAAGAATTCTTTTACTGAAATTATATCTTGTCCGAAAGACATTTGAATGCCAAGAAAGCAAACAAAGGTCATTAATATCAATTTTTTCATAAGTCTATATATATTAGTTTGGTTTTCGGTTAATTTGGTATAAAGGGAGCCATAAGGCTCCCACGTTCCTGTTTTAGAACTTAACAGTTACCTGTAACATGAAAATATCGTTATCAATCTCATTCTCTCTCTCAGCTCTGTACACATAGTTAGCTTGAACTTTTGTCCAGTCGTTGAAGAAATAGTTTAGACCATAGGTTGTGCAAAATTCAGTGTTGTTACCCATATCTTTATTTGAATCGAAGAATTCAAACTTAAGAACCGGTTGTAATTTGTTTTCGAATTCATACATGGCCATAATGAAACCACCATCACGTTTGATGTCTCCCTGGTGCATTTCGATAGGCTCACCGCAGCCACCACCAGTCGTATACGAACCAACATCTTTTGCATATAAATATTCTGCTTGTAACATGAAACCACCTTGCTTGTACTGAAGATCAGCTCCCCAACGTGTTCTTTCGTCTTCAGGCATGCCGTCTACAGCAGCCGTTGCTTTACCAAATTTGTAACTAGCACCAATTTTTAGATTCTTATGAGGATTAGCAACTAAACGAGCAGCAATATCTTTTCTTTTATTGTCATCATTTTGGAACAAACCAGTTCCGTTAGTCAAAGCAACACTGTATTGGAATAGGGTTGTGTCAGCACCACCTAGTACCATGAAACCACGATCGCGATCAGGTGTAGCCAATTGCTCTACAGCTCTTGAACGATTAATGGTATGAAGTTTATGACATGGCGTGTTTAATTCCATAGAGATTGGAGATTTGAATGAACCAAAAGAAACACGTGCAAAATCGTAGCGAGAGTAGGTTACAAAGGCATCAAGTAAATAAGGTGTACCTCCATTTTTCGAAGGGCTGGTTTCAAGAACCATATAGTAACTAAAATCGTAAGGAATACTTCCCATTGCTCCAATACGAGCTCTATTGAAATTGAATGTATTGCTATCATCAATACCTTCTTGCTGGTTATACTCGAATTTTGGTTGGAAGAAACCAAATACATTAACACCTTCACTTGAAGGTTCGTCGCAACCTTGTGCGTTTGCTAAAACAGGTACCATGATGATAACCATTAGAGCTAATAGAATATTTTTCATGTTTAATTTTTTTAGTTTGGTTTAGGTTGTATAATAGGACTGCGCGTTTGAAGTCCTTAGGTAATGGGCTAAAAGACTTAGGAGCGAGGTTCACTCCCAAGTAAATTTAGATTCTAGTGAGCACCAACTACCCAACGATTGCCGGTAATAGCAGTGTTGTCAGTCCACTGGCTGTGTGAATTATTTAAGCCATTCATTCCGAACATTAAACTCTTTGCCTTGTCATATCCAAGTACGTGTAAGTATGCAGTAATAATACTTGAAGTTTGTCCAGTATAGCAATAAGTTACGATAGTTTGGTTAGGATCAAGATTGAAAATCTGACTTCCATCTAGTGTTAGAGGGTTTAAACGGTAAGCACCTTTAAAATGACCAAAACCATTCCAGTCAGTTTCTGAGAAGTAGTTGTTAATTTGATAGTTTTCAGGAGTAGCTAATACATCTGCATTACCAACAGACCAAGTTGTGTTCTCAAGCATTGCTTGTACTCTTTCCTTAAGAATTTCAGTAGGCTCAGTTGCTGTCGTATATAAAATAGGAGCTGGGAAAGTTGAAGGGTTAACAGGAGCATCATTAGTCCAATTTTCATGACCTACAGCTGCATCACCAACATTTGCATCCCATTTAGCAGGACTACCTTGTCCACTCATACCCCACTTTAAAAGTTTAGCATTGGGGTAACCACTCAAACGTAAAGCGACAACACCTCTGGCAGCAGTCTGACCTGTATAACAAACAACAAGTATCTCTTTATCTGCACCTTTTGCAGTTTCTAATATATTTCCTAATGTAGAGTTTACAGCTCCAGTTAAATGACTAGCGTCAAAGTCTACAGCCTTACGAATATCAATAATGTATTTGCCATCAATAGTTTTTGTGGCAAACTTACCATTCTCTGTAGTCGAGATAACTTGGTTTAGGTCCATTTGATTATCTACAAGGTAGCTTTGAAGTGTTTCAAATGCAGGGTTGTCAACACCAGCAGTATCATTATCTTCTTTACAAGACGAAAGGAATAACATCGGCAATAAAGCCAAAAGGACTAGAAATTTTGTGAACTTTTTCATTGTAATCGGATTTAGGTTTTAATTATTAGGTTTTATTAGCGGGTTGGAAGGATTATAATTTGGTATTAACACCCTCCTGAATCTTCTTCTTCGGCAGCTGCGTTCATTTCGGCACCAACTTCAATTTTATCTTCTTTAATTTCCGGGTATTTGGCAGTCCATTCGGCCCAGCCACCTGATATGCTTTTTATATTAGTATAGCCCAATTGTTCAAGAGCAAGTGCAGCTAAAGCAGATCGCTTTGATTTCTTACAATACAAAACCAGAAACTCATTTTTCTCAGGAACATACATACCTTCTTCATCCCATACTTTCTCGCTGTTGATACGAAATTCAATTACACCTCTTGGGATAGAAATTGATCCGGGAATGAACCCTTTTTTGTGTTCTTCAGGTAAACGAACATCTATAAGAATATAAGCAGAGTCACTATTCATTAGTGCGTGAAAGTCATCTATACTTAAATCGTCGGTCAACGATCGAGCTTCGGCAATCATTTCATCAATATTCTCGTAAGCTTTTTCTTCAGGAATACTCTTCATACTACATCCCCACATTGATATTATTAAGGAGACTGAAAGAAGGACTTTTGTTGTCTTCATATGATTCGGGTTTTTGGTTAATTTCTTTTATAAAAAGATATTCAATAGAAATAGATCTATAATAAGCTGTCTAATAAAGATTAATTTCTTTAATGTAATATTAGAGCTTTATGGGAAGATATACTTGTGATTTGCAATGCAATAACTCAAGTTGATTTTTGGAATATGCAAGAAAAAAATTGATGGGATTGGTATAGAAACTTGATCTATTACATGTCGAAAATTGATATATAACATGTTTTATCTTGATAGATTTGTATATATTTAGATCCCTAGATTGAAAACCTAAACGACCAAATATTATGACTATCCCCGAAAAAACAGTCACTTGCAAGAATTGCCTAACTAAATCAGAATGCTTTAAAGAACTAAATGATTCTCAGCTCGAAAAAATTGAAGAAGGACGACTGGAAGTTACTTTTAAAAAAGGTGAAGTTATTTGTAAGCAAGGCATGTTGGCGTCACATGTGATCTATATTCGGAAGGGATTTGTGAAACTTTATATAGAAGGAGACAATGGAAAGAACATTATTTTGACCATTGAAAAGGAGGGCTACCTTATCGGTTTACAATCATTATTTGGCAAGAATGTTTTCCATTACACTGCAGTGGCTTACGAGGAAACTGCAGTGTGTTTATTTAATATGAGTGCCTTGAGTCATTTACTGGAGCATAATGCTAAATTTGCAGCAAAGTTAATTGCCCGTTTGAATGAAAATACTATTCGAAGCTATAGCAGATTGTTTTGCTTGACACAGAAACAATCTAGTGGTAGATTGTCTGAAATACTACTATGCCTGTCGAATAGAATTTATGAGAGTCCACGTTTCAATTTAGGATTATCTCGAAAAGACCTGGCAGAATTGACTGTGATGTCAGTGGAAAGTTTATCGCGTGTTATCAAGGAATTTAAAGACGATAAGCTGATTAAAGTGGATGGAAAAGCAATTGAGATATTAGACCGTAAACGTCTTGAATTGATTTGTGAGAACGGCTAGTTTTAGCATTAGAAACTTATGATTAAAAAGAAATGGCGACTTATAACCTGATTAGGGAAATAAGCCGCCATTTTATTGGTAATACTTTACCTTACTCTTGGTTTAATATTTTCTTTTTTTCTGCATCAAATTCTTCCTTGGTCAGAATCCCTTGATCCAATAACTTTTTAAGCTCAGTAAGCCTTGTAGCTTTTGATTTTATGATTGTTTCTGTAGGTGTTTCTTTGTAATTATCAGGACAACCTGTGTAATTAAGCATGTAATGGTAATTTTTGTAATCAATTTTTGATACCCCATTCTCATGAATACTTGGTTTCCAGAAAGAACCTGATGCACCATCAACAATTAATCCCCAAGGTACGGGAACACCTCCAATTACACCTGTCCATGTCACTAAAGTTCCTGCAAGTGTCCATCCTCTAAAACTTTTTTCTGTGAAATCGAATATCTGTTCATCACAATTAGGTTCTTTTATACTAATTGAGAAGGAATCAGCATATTTTCTGGGAGCTAAGAATTCTGCTTGTCCGATTCCTTTAGCATTTCCTTCGTAGGAAATAACAGCATTGGGATGGTTTTCTACAGTTACATGTGCTACATACTTGCTTCCACCAATGATTACACCACAGCTTGATAAAATAGTAGTGGATAAAAGCAGAACAGCAAATTTTGTTTTTAGCTTGAGTAGAGTTTTGATCATTATGTTTTTCTTTGAAGATTAGTTTGATTTTTGGATTTCAAACATAATGAAAATATTTATCTTTTTAATCTGAATTTGAAATCATAGGTTTAGAATTAAAACTATTTAATTTCGGGCCCTATAATTGAAATTATAGGGCTTATAAAAGAAAAGATAAAAGTGACGAACTCTAGACTTTATAAACCATAGCATTGATATTCATTCCCGCACCTACCGATGCGAATACAACACTATCACCCTTATTTATTTTATGAGGTTGCAATTCTCCTTTAAGAATAAGATCAAGTAGAGTAGGTACAGTTGCAACCGATGAATTCCCTAACCACGATACAGTCATTGGCATAATGTCTTCAGGTAGTTCATCTATATTATATAGAGCATATAATCGTTTTAATATGGCATCATCCATTTTTCCATTGGCTTGATGAATCAATACTTTTTTAATCTCTTTAAGTGGAGTCTGACTCTTAAGGAGAGCGGTTTGTATAGCTTGAGGAACTGTTGTTAGTGCATACTGGTATAATTTACGACCATTCATTTTCAAGAATAAAGCATCTTTATGCTCACTATCAGGATTGAAAGATTTATCCATATACAACATTTCAGAGTACTCATAGGTATCTGATCGAGTGGCATGGGCTAATATACCTGTGGGCGTATCATTTACCTTACCTTCTAAAATTACGGCACCAGCACCATCGGCATAAAGCATACTGTCTCTATCGTTTGGATCGGAAATTCGAGATAAAACATCGGCACCAATAACTAATATTTGTTTTGCATCACCTGATTTGATGTAATAATCGGCCTGAATAGTTGCCTGTAACCAGCCCGGACATCCGAATGGCAAATCGTAAGCAATACAATTTGGATTTTGAATCTTTAGCTTATGCTTGACACGTGCAGCCAAACTGGGAACAAGATCAGATTTTCTGTTATCATGTTTAACATCACCAAAATTGTGAGCGACAATAATATAATCCAGCTCTTCCTTATTTATTTGTGAGCTTTTTATGGCATCCTCCGCAGCAAAAAAAGCAATATCCGAAGTGACTAAATCTTTTGAAACATGCCGTCTCTCAGCAATAGTAGTTATATTTTCAAACTTCTCAGTTATTTCTTGATTGGATTTTTCACTCTTCTTGCCATAAGTGTCGTAAAATTCACTAGTGAGGAAATCCTCGTTTTTCACTTTTTTTGATGGGATATACTTTCCTGTTCCTTTGATAATACTGTAGATTCTACTACTCATATGTTTATAAATTGTTTAGGGGATAAACGATTTTACTAAGGAAGGGGTGAGTGTGTGACACTCCAGGCTTTTCAAGTCGATCCTAATATTAGTAAAATATATTTAATAATTAGCTGTGTTTTAGCAATTATTAGAATGAAAATCTTTGGGTATTGTCTGATGGTGGAAGGGTATAAAAAGCGAAAATGCCACATCAAGGAAGCATAGATGTGGCATTCTCTGAGTAATATACAGAGTGTATATATTTTTATTATCTTAAGTGATCAACCACCTGTAAAATAGGGTGAAGGAAAGATTCTCCAAATAAAATACTTCGTTCCGGAGACCATCCAAATTCAGGATCTGGTAGATCATTATTATCCTTAAATGGCATTTCAACGGTCAAAGATAAACATTTATATCGTTCCCCAATATGTTTTGAACAGATTGCAAGGTTGGCCTTACCAGGTTCGTTCTTTGGGTAACCATGAGTGTCTTGGAAATCAGGACAAGAGGCCTTCCACGATTCGGTGAAATTTTCTAAAAGATTTTTTAATCTCTCATCAAAAGAAGGAATTCCTTCAATGCTTGAAATAAAGTTATAAGGTAAATCTTCATCACCATGAATGTCGAGATTTAAGTCACAACCAACTTGATCCATCATATTACGAACATGATAAACCTCAGGGCTAAAATCAAGTTTAGGCTCAGCCCACTCACGATTTAGGTTAGCACCAGCAGCATTTGATCTTAAGTTACCTAAAATACTACCGTCAACATTTATATTAGGAACAATATAGAATACCGCTTTGTTTAATAATGTTCTCGACACAGCGTCGTCTTCATCAAGAAGTTTACCAATGAAACCTTCCATAAACCATTCTGCCATTGATTCACCTGGATGCTGACGTGCAATGACCCAAACCTTTTTCTTTTCAGGAGCAGGCTCACCAACAATAAGCATGTCGATATCGCGACCTTGAATGGTTTCACCTATCGATACCAGTTCGCACTCTGGTGAAAGCTGCGCATTGTGTACCAAGTTAAGGTGCTGATCGTAGCTATAAGGTGCAAAATAAGCGTAGAATACTGAGTTGAATTCTGGAGTGTGCTCAATCACCAATTCTTTTCCATCGTAGCTACTAGGAACTCTAAACCAAGTTTCTTTATCGTAAGAAGCTACTGCAGAATAACCATTATATCCTTCAGGATACGATGCTTCAGAAGCATTCATTAGACGCATTTTACAGGCTTGATTTTGTGCGCCTTGTAAACGAAAATGAAACCATTGGAAGAAATCAGAATTGGTATCCTTATTTATTTCAAGTTGAATATTTGAAGCAGTGGTACAATCAATAACTTTGATATTACCACTGTCAAAATTTGAATTAATTTTCATATTTCTTTGTTTTAAGTTGTCTTTTTTTATCGATAACCAAAGATAATTTTTTTGGAAACTTAGACCTATAGTTTGGCTTTATTTCTGTGTAAAATCTAAAGTTCGGAAAAGCTATATTTTATTGATAAACTTAATTATTTGTATAAATTTGTGGGTAAGGATAAGACCTGAAAACAAAGAAATATGATCAATTTATTCAGACTAGAGAAACTACAATCGAAGAAGTTAAAATATGCTTTAATTGCAATTTTTATTCTTTTTGTTGTGGTTGGAACAGTTTTATTAAAATATTACCGGGATATATTTTCATCTAATACCAACTTAGGTGATAAAACAGAACTATATATTCACATTCCCAGTGGATCGGATATGCAGGATGTGCTTCGAATTTTTGAAGAGAGTTCTTGTGTAAAAAATCTTTCTTCACTGCAATGGGTGATGGAAAAGAAGCATTACAATGAGTCGGTGAAATCGGGAAAATATAGAATTGAAGAGGGGGTTTGTAATAATGATTTAGTCAATCTTTTGAGATCAGGTAATCAAAGCCCTGTTAAGTTGACTTTTAATAACACACGTACTCTTGAGGAGTTTGCAGGTAAAATTGGTAAACAGATTGAGGCTGATTCTCTCAGCATTCTGAATTTTTTGAAAGATGAAGCTAATTTAAAGCCTTATGGTTTTAATTCTGCGACAGTAATTGGTCTTTTTATTCCGAATTCCTATCAAGTTTATTGGAACATGACACCAAAGTCATTTACTCAACGTATGTATAAGGAGTATGTTAAGTTCTGGAATGTGGACAGAATGAAAAAGGCTGCAAAGTTAAATCTAACACCTATTGAGGTGAGTACACTGGCTTCAATTGTTGATGAGGAAACGATAAAGAATGATGAGAAGGCTAGAGTAGCTGGTGTTTATGTGAACAGATTGAAGCGAGGTATTAAGCTGGATGCTGACCCAACTTTAAAGTTTGCTTGGGGAGATTTTACAATGCGCCGTGTTTTAAATAAGCACAAGAAAATTAAATCGCCTTATAATACTTATAAATATGGCGGTTTACCTCCTGGCCCAATTCGTCAAGCTTCAATTTCGGGTTTAAACTCAGTATTGAATTGTGAAAATCACAAATACATTTATTTTTGTGCGAGTCCGGAATTTAATGGCTATCATATTTTTGCTCGTAGTCTAAGAGAGCATAATAAGAATGCTGAGAAATATCAGAGAGCTTTAAACAAGCAAAGGATTTTTAGATAATTCTTCATAAAGATGTTGATCTATTCAATTCTGAAAGGTCAAAAAAATGAGTGATTAAGAATAATCACTCATTTTTTGTATATTATTTAATGACTTAAATTGCATTGACTTCCATTTCAAGTTTGACTCCAAACTCTATTAGAACAGATTTTTTAATGTCATTAGCAAGTCGAAGCACTTCGTAGCCTTTGGCTCCCCCTAAGTTTACCAGTACTAAAGCCTGATCTTTGTGAACACCGGCTTGTCCAACTTGTTTCCCTTTCCAGCCACATTGCTCTATTAACCAACCAGCCGCCAGTTTTGTGTTCGTGTTATCTATTTCGTAATTCGGACAGTTTGGGTGCTTAGCCAATAATTTTTCTGCAAATCGGGTTTCTACAATGGGATTTTTAAAGAAAGAACCTGCATTCCCAATCACTTCAGGATCGGGAAGTTTCGACTCTCTAATCTTAATAATTACCTCACGGATATTCTTAAGATTGACTTCATCATAGTTTTCAAGCTCAGCCTGTATAGCACCATATTCCAAATTGAATTCCGGTTTCTTCTTCAGACGAAAATAAACATGAGTGATAATAAAAAGGTTTTTGTATTCCTTTTTAAAAACAGAATCACGATAATCAAATTCGCAATGGAAATTTTGAAATTCAACCTGCTTTTTACTTTCTATTGAAATGGCATCCAACTTTTCAACCACTTGGCATGCTTCTACACCATAAGCACCAATATTCTGAACTGGTGCAGCACCTACAGCTCCGGGTATATTAGATAAATTTTCTATGCCACCATAGCCGTTTGTAACAGCCCAAGCTACAAACTCATCCCAATCTTCGTTGGCACCAGCCTTAACCAAAACAGAGTCGTTGTTTTCTTCAACAACTTCTATACCTTTTATATTTGGGTGCAGAATTAAGCCTTCATAATCATCTGTGAACAGTAGGTTAGACCCACCACCAAGAATCAGGTAATTGCTGTTGTCTATTGAGTTTTCATTTAAAAATGATTTGATTTCATCGATTGTATCGAACTCGAAAAAATAATCAGCTTTAGCTTCTATGCCAAAGGTATTGTATGATTTTAAAGAATAATTTCTATGTAGAATAGCCATTTAGAAACTTGTGATTCGTAATTAATAAGTAAGTTTAGGTTAGTTGTTCTTTTAAAAGAGCAACGAAGCCTTTTATGTCATCTTCTGTGGTGTCGAATGAGCACAACCATCTGACTTCACCAGCGTGTTCGTCCCAAACCCAGAAGAAGTATTCATTTTGAAGCGTTTCGATTTTGTCTTTAGGAATATAAGCCCAAATTCCATTGGTTTGAACTTCCTGAGTGATTTTTACAGCCGGGATATTTCGTACTTCTGCTTCTAAGAGCTTGGCCATTTTATTGGCATGACGAGCTGTTCTTAACCAAAGATCATCAGTCAATAAAGCTTCAAATTGGCAAGCAATAAATTTCATCTTAGAACAAAGCTGCATGCTTTGTTTACGCACATATTTAGCGTTTTTTGAAAGCTCTGGGTTGAAAAAGATAACTGCTTCACCTAACATCATCCCGTTTTTAGTTCCTCCAAAACTTAAAACATCTACACCTGCTTTATTTGTGATTTCTCTAACATCAACATCCAAACTTGCTACTGCATTGGCAAGTCGTGCACCATCCATATGCACATACATGTCATGTTCATGAGCCAAATCACAAATTGCTTTAATTTCGTCAGGCGTATAGACAGTTCCCAATTCGGTACACTGAGTGATAGAAATAACCTTAGGTTGCGAATGGTGCTCAAAACCAAAACCATGAAGTTGTGTTTTGATTAATTCAGGTGTTAATTTTCCATCTGTAACCTCTATTGGAATAAATTTACAGCCCGTAAATTTGTCAGGTGCTCCACATTCATCAACCTGGATGTGAGCCGTTGAAGGACAAATAACAGAATTCCAGGATTGTGTTAATGTTGATAAGCCAATTACATTGGCGCCAGTTCCATTAAAAACAAAATAAACATCAATATTTTCACCAAAGACTTGCTTGAATTTTTCAATTGCCGAAGCTGTATATTGATCACCACCATAGGCCATTGAATGACCATGGTTAACCTTTTGAATGGCTTCCATTACTTCTGGTAGAACCCCTGAAAAATTGTCGCTGGCAAATCCTCGTTTATTCATATCTGTTGTGATTTAATGATTAGCTTTTAGAGAAGCTAAAAATAGCTTTTATTCTCTAAAAGCTGAGGATAGATCAGGTGTTTTTAATCAGGAATTCCATCAGGCAATAATTATAATTTTTGCTAAAGAAAAAGGTCACAACAAAAATAAGCTTGTTGCGACCTTCCAATTTAATTTTTAATTGACTTATAATAAATTACCAATCTTAATACCTAAACTTATTGTGCGAGGGGTACCTGGACCATAAACATAGTTTGGATCGCGATCTATACTTTTATCAAAGTCATCTTGATAGGCATTAAAAATATTTTTGATACCTCCCCAGAACTGAACATCTGCTTTATTAATTTTAGTTGTGTATTCTATTTTTGTTCCAAAATCGACAAATGAATCACTCTCTCTCAACTCTCCATCAATAGGGTTTGCAATCGTATTACCATAGTAAGGCAGATACATTTTACCTGTGTAATTACCCGAGGCTGAGAAACACCATTTTTCTGAAAAATCCCAATCGACAGTTAAAAAACCATAATTATTGGGTGTACGCATAAAAGCTTTTTTTCCAAATGAAATTTCCTGAGGTTCTTCGTATTTACTTTTCTGAGAAGTGAAACCTGCTGTTAGAGAAAAGTTTCTTGAGGGCACTATATTTAATTCTGTATTAATACCATAGACTAAAGCACCATCTTTAGCATTTGTTCTGGTACGAACAACAACATTATTGGCATCAGGTTCCGAATCAACATTTACAAAAGCATCATCCAGTTTGGTATAGAAACCTTCAACCAGGAATCCAATTTTTGTTGAACCAATCTTTGTGTTATAATCTAAAGATGACATATAAGAATGACTGGTTTCTTTTTTTAGATTAGTACTGTTCTTGTGAATGATTCGTTGAGTTGTGGAAGAGATGATGTGTAAATCTTCATCGAAAATTTGTGGTGCTCTATAGCCTTGTGAGTAACTCAGACGGAACTGTAATTCTGGAATAATGTCGTACAAGATATTTACTCTTGGACTGAAAACATTCCCTGATTTGTCAATATTGGTAGCTTCATTTTCATCGGCTTTATCTTTGATTTCATAATGATCGAATCGTCCACCCAATGAAACGCTTAATTTATTGAATTTGTGTGTGTATTGACCGAATAAACCTGTCGTACTGCTTGTCTGATCAGCAACTAAAGTATTATCTGTATGAACATTGTTTACGTAATCGAAATAACCCAATTTTTTATCTCTTAATGATGATCTTGTATTCTCAACACCCAAAACAAAAGATGAGTTCTCTAATTTTCCATTATACTGCACACCCATATTGTAGGTAAAGTCATCGGTCTGTCCATAATCGGCAAGAGATTGCTCAACGCCATAGTAAGAGGCACGATCTACTTTCTGACCAGAAAGATAAATTGATAACTTATCTTCATCTCTGAAGAATTGATCGTATGAAATTGCTGTAGTTGTTAGTTTGTGCTCCAATTGTTCTGCAATATCAGCTTCATGTGGTAAATAGTTGAATTTATTACCTCCTCGGCGTTCTTCGTTAATATGGAAGAAATCAACAGCTAATTTACCTCGGAATCCAAAACGGTGGAAAAATCTGGAACCGACTGTCGTATTATCCAATTGTGTTAGTTCTGAGAAACCATCATCGTTGGCATCAAAAGCTTCTTTGTCTCTGTAAAAACCATACACAGAAAGACCTGTTTTGTAATCATCAGAAACGACAGAAGCATTAAAATTCACATTATAATCTAAAGCTGGACTGTCTGCTCCATCTACACCTACACCAATCAAACTTGAGCTTGTTCCAATCTCAAAGGCATCGCTGAGAGGATCTTTCAAAATCATATTAATTGTTCCCGCAATGGCATTACTGCCGTAAAGAGCAGAACCACCTCCACGTACAATTTCAACCTTTTCAATCATATTGGTTGGAATAAGTTCTAAACCGTAAACACCAGCTAATCCACTAAATATTGGCCTGCTATTGATTAGTATTTGAGAGTAGGGACCTTCCATACCATTCATACGAACTTGATTGAAACCACAGTTTTGACAATTGGTTTCCATTCGTAAACCAGGACTAAAGTTTAGACTTTCACTTAGTACAACAGATTGGCTTACTGAAAAAAGTTTTGGAGAAATAGAGCTAACGATAACGGGAGCTTCGGTTCTTTTACTAGCCCCTTTATCTCCTGTTACAACCACTTCGTCGATACCTAAAGCATCTTCTTCAATTTCGAAATTAACTTCCAAAGTTTTGTCAGCTTCCATAACAACGGTTTTCTCTTGAGATTTGTATCCCATGCCCGAAGCCATAATTGTTAACTTTCCTAAAGGAAGATCGATTAACCTGTAATGGCCTGTTGCATCTGTGGCAACACCTATAGTTGTTCCTTTTACAACTATATTAAGGAAGGGGATGTGTTCGCCTTTACAAACAACGTGTCCGACAATAACAGCATCGCTATGTTTTTTTTGGCTGTAACTTAATTGTGTTAGCAACAGTATTGTTATACTGATAATTATTTTTTTCATAAGAATATTCGTGTGTCTTTACCTCAGTTATTAAAAATGAGGTGATTGTTTTTTTGAAATTGATGTAGTTATCCCTCATAGTATCATAAGTATGATACTAATTAGATCTTTTGTTTCTTGATAATAAAGATATCGGAAATTGATGGAATTAGTAAACCGGAGGAGCTCGACCTAATTTTCGGAACAATAAAATATCGATATATTTTATTTGTTGAAAATCAATATCATCAAGGTTTACAAGCTGTTTTTTGAAAGCAAAGCTTAAAGCTGCTGTAAAGAAAAGCAAAGCTATATTTGCTAGAATCAACAATTCATCTTCATGATGATTGTGATTAATTGGAGCATTGTCGCTTTTATTATAGGGGTGTGCGTGAACAACTACTGAGCCATCAGCTAAGGTTTGGCTGTGCGTAAATAAGATACTATTTATAAGTAGTAACCCAATTAGCCCCAATCCCAAATAGGTAAATGATTTTATGTAGTGTCTAACGCTTTCCATTCTTAGGCAAATATAATTTAAATTGAGTCTAGATAAAATGTTTTAAATAAAATTATCAAATAAATTTTAGAATGTTTTCTCCCCTTAAGGCTAAGTCTCTAATGCTATATGGTTTAGTAGAAGATTGATTTTGATAATAGAATTTTGCACTGATTACAAAAGTGAAATTTACAACTTAGATTTTGAAGTGAGATAGGTAGAGCCTTATTTTTCGTAAGGCTCTGAATTTTGTTTAAGACAAAGAATTATGCATCTCCTTTTTTCTCTTTAGGAATAGCATAAAATATCTTACTTATTATTTTCCAGCCATCTTCAAATTTAATAAGCGATAGGTAATCGATGAATTTTTTCTCGTCTCCTTCGTAGAATTCTATCTTGGCAGTTGATACATTTCCAGTAACATCAACGAACAAGAATTTGATGGTAGTAAACTCATCTTGGAAAGCATATTTATGTTTCTTTTTGCCTTCTTTGGCACCCTCAATCCAGTTATAAATTGGATGTTTCCACATGGTATTGCCTTTTCCTGCACCTATTAAATTAAAACCAGGATGAAAGCCTTTGTTTACAGCTACTTCGTCGGCATTATTGCAAAGACCATCAACATAAGCATCTTGTATAACTTTTTTGATACTTTCTTTTTCCTTTTGAATATCGTCTTGAGCAATTGAAATTGTGGATACGGATATTAAACAAATAGCCGCTAGAATTAGTTTTTTCATCGTGTAGTGAGTTGTGATTAATGCTGTTTGATTTTGAAAAAGACTAATTTAGCAAAACATTTTGATAATTAATAGCTATGTGTTTAGCATCAATGTGAGGCACTTAATGAGCACAAAAAAAGCAGCCCGAAAGCTGCTTAAATTATTCTAGTAAGTAAATTAAAACTTCTCGTCATAATCTGACCAAAGTCCATCACCAATTTCCCATGCTTTTTCAACAGCTTCCGCTCCAAGCTCAATACTTCTATTGGTTAAGAAAGCACGACGCTTACGCTTGCTAAGTGAAAGATATTGCTCGTCAACTTTAGCTTGTTCTTCGAAGTATTTCTTTTGTAATGGAACAAATACTTTATCAACATCGTGACGCATATCACCCCAACGCTGAGCAGTTAGTGTGCTTAAACGGTTGAATGCCCACCATGCTGATTTACGAGTGTAACCCGTACGGCGAGCTTTAACTTTATAAGAAGGGGCTAAGTCAGTTGTTCCTGCATACACAGGAATATAAACTGAAGTCGCAACATTATCTTGAGCTAACCACACGATTCCACCTACATCATCTGGTAGCCAGCTACGACATTGAATAATGGTTGCATACATGGTGTACCAACGGGCAATAGTACGTTCACCAAGTTCACCCCATCCGCCATTTACACCAAAAAGTTTATTCATTCCGTAAGGCATAAATGGGTTGGCAAATGGAGAGATCGTTTCTTTACCATCCTTATCAGCTTGCTTGATATTCTTTACAAAGTTGAAAGGAGTACCTTCATAGTAGTCCTTAAATATCTCAACCAATTTATCCATTGTCACCTTTTCATCGGGTTTAACAGAGAATGGGTAATCTTTAGCAGTAGGATCAAGATCTAGTGAAGGAGCTGCCATTGAAAGCACACGCCACTCTCTACGACGAGATGCCATAGAACGACGACTCTTAGGTGCATAAGCATAGTTCCAACGGAAAGTTTCTTCCTCAGGATTGTACCATTTATTTTCCTTTGCTATTTCAAAGATATTCGCTGAAGCCATAAAGTAGTCACTATTCTTCAAATCGATTTCCTTAATAGTTGATGCATTGGCATTAACTGAGATGTGATTATCCGGAACACGTTGAGCTACCCAAACAGCACCCACTTTACCTTTACCAGGACCAACAACTTCAAAATGCCAAACCTCTTGTTTATCGGCAATGGTCAAACACTCACCATAGTCTCTCCATCCGTATTTTGTCAATAAATCATCAGCCATCTTAATTGCTTCACGAGCTGTTGTACAGCGCTCAAGCATAAGTTGCTGAAGTCTTTGGCAATCGATTAAACACTTATCAGAATACAATTCATCACGTCCACCGAATGTTGATTCGCCAATTGCTAACTGTTTTTCGTTAATACAAGGGTAAGCTGTATTTAAGAATTGGTAAGTTTTAGCAACCTGATCGATTTCACCAATCTTTTTATGCTGATAGGTTGGCATACGCAAGCTATCATATGCTGAACGCTCGAACAATTCGAACTTACTGTTTTTGTCGTGAGATTTTGCTGGCGTAACTGACATCCAAGCACGTGTACGGTGGCTATCGTCTGTATGAGATGTGATAACTGATCCATCAAATGTTGCTTTTTTACCAACTGTAATTGTGGTACAACCTTCGGGTACGCCATTCTGCCAGTCTGATTTATCTTGAGCTATACTGGTGGTCGAAGCAAAAGCCAAAGCGATGAATAAAAGCGATTTTAATCTTTTAAAACTCATGATTTTGTTAGTTAGTTGTTTGTGTATGTAAAAAGAGACAATAAAAAGATATTGAATCTCGCTATTGTCTCCTAGTGTTCTTTATTTTTGCTCCTTTACAAGGTGTATACCATCTTTTTCGATGGTGATTAAACGTTGTTTGTAAAGTAAACCGATAACTTTCTTAAAGTTCTTTTTACTCATTTGCAGGTTATCGTATATTTCCTCAGGTGAGCTTTTATCGTTTAAAGGAAGAAAACCATTCTCTTTTTTCAATATTTCGTAAAGCTCTTCACCAACTCTTGGTACTTCAAGGTGGTAACCTTGCTGCTGGAGGCTTAGATCTATCTTTCCGTCTGGACGAACTTTCTTAACCCAAGCTTTGTAAACATCACCCTCACGTATAGCTCCAAAAATCTCGTTGTTATAAAGTATTCCAACACCTTTATTATCGATGATAGCTGTGTAACCTAAATCAGATTGATGTCCAATCATGATGCTAACTTCTTGCCCTTCGGTAAACTCTGCATCCAGATCCTTAAGAATTTGTTCTAGTTTAGCTGTAGCAGCAATACGTCCTGTTTTTTCATCTACATAAACGTAGACTAAATAGCTACGACCCTCTACCATATCCATTTTCTGTTCGCGGAAAGGGCAAAGTAAATCTTTCATTAACCCCCAATCAAGGAAAGCTCCTACTTTGGTTACAGCTTTAGCTCTCAACCAAGCAAATTCACCAACAATAGCATAAGGCTTTTCTGTAGTTGCAATCACTCTGTCTTCTGAGTCGCGGTAAATGAAAACCTTAATGGTATCGTCCAGTTGTGTATTCTCTGGAACATATCGGGTTGGTAATAAAATTTCACTTTCGTCTTCACCTAGCAGGTAAACGCCAAAGTCTACCAATTTGGCAACTTTTAGTTCGGCATATTTTCCAATTAAACTCACGTTTCTTTGTTTTAGTATGTGGTACGTCGGCCCTAAGTATAACAAGATCAGGCTTTGTATCTTTAATGTATAAGTCAATCCTATTTAGAAATAGGGATTAGAGTCCAAAAGTACGCATCTTTTATGAGATTTTTTTGACTAATTTCTTTTTTAGTATTCATCAGTTATATCAGCGAGTTAATAGGATTGATATAAGGCTAAGTTTTTGGTCTAGATCAGAACCTGGCATTGAAATAAATTCTACTTTTGATCTGATTAAAGAGAATAATATGATCTATGAGAATTTAGTAGATTTTTCAGTGCACCCTTCGGACCTAAAGCGTATAGAAGGTGGATGGAAAGGTTTAAAAAAATATATAGAACAGTCTGATACTGATGGATTAGAACTATTGATAGGCTATGAAGCTGCATCGGAGGAAATACCTAAGGAACTTGTAAAAAGTATTCATTTGCCTTTTTGGATAACCTGGCTTGATGTGTGGCGAAAAGGAGAGAGAGGACTAAAAACTTATTTTCCACCTATGTCAGATGAGTGTATTCAATTTTGTTGCGGAGGTTCCAATCAAATAGATATGATTGCCACGCAGAAGAAATTGTGGGAACTAGCAGCTACTTACAATCCTAAACAAGCAGTTATGCATGCGGCTCATGTTGAGCTCGAACATGCCTTTACACGCAAATTTACCTATACAAACTCTGAGGTTTTGAATAGTTTTGCAGAGTTTCTAAATAGAACGGCGCAGGAATTTTCGGATGGAGAACCACCTTGTGTTATTGGTGTTGAAAATCTATGGTGGCCAGGTTTGAATTTTTCAGATTCTGCACTGACGGATGATTTTGCAGGATCGTTAAACTTTGATAGATGGAACTTGGTTTTAGATACAGGGCATTTAATGAATACCAACCCGAAACTTCGTTGTGAGGATGAGGCTGTGGATTTTGTCTTGGAAAAATTAAGCCAACTTTCAGGTGATGTTAGAAAACGAATTCAGTCTATGCATTTAAACCTGAGTTTGTCAGGAGAGTATCAGTTAGAACAAATGAGAAAAGGTTTGCCTTCTGGTTGGGAAAATTTTACTCATACTGAGAAGTATAATTTGGCAAGAAATCATGTTTTAAAAATTGATCAGCATCTGCCATTCCAGACAGAGCGAGTAAAAGAGATTGTTAAATTTGTTCAGCCTCACACTGTTGTTCATGAATTCATTACGCCGACAATGGCTGAATATGGTGATCATTTGAAACAGCAAATGGAGTTATTGGTTTAAGAGAAGTTAAGTATTAAATAAAATAATAGAGTTTGATTATGTCTGAAAATTATAAGTTTGTCCAAAATAGAAAATGTGAATACTTTCCTTGCCATAAGGTTGAAAATGAAGATGAATTTAATTGCTTGTTTTGCTTTTGCCCTCTTTATATGTTAAAAGAAGAGTGTGGTGGGAATTTTAAATATACCAATGGGTTTAAAGATTGCAGTGGATGCACAATAACTCATGCAAAGGATGGGCATGACCATGTTATGAGTAAGATGAAAATGGTGATGAAAATTGCTGGTAAGCAAGAGTAAGTATATAAAAAAAATAATAAAATCCTCATAAGTTTATATTTACGAGGATTTTTATTCGGTAGAACTTATTGTTTATGGATTTTTGACATCTCCCATAAAAACAATAGAGTTGGTTTGTTTTTCTTTTATGACAAAGAAAAAAGGTTTATTAATATGAATAGTTCTAGGTTCTCCACCAACTGAAGTATTTACTATCTCAACTACTGTAGCGGCTGCTGCTTCAGTGCCTTTCTCATTTACTTCGATGAATGATTGGTGAATGACTTTTGAAATTTGTAGCTGAACATCTTTACTTATTCCAGAGAGATTTGCAGCATTAGAAAAAGCATTCCCCATTCCCAAATCTGTGAGAATTGAATTTAGTTCTTCTTTATATCCAAATTTAAATTTTGGAAGATGTACATTCAATCCTAAAACTGAAAAAGAATCCATCCAATATTTCCAGTTGGAATCATTAAGTTCATCAATAATATCTCTTACTTTTTTGTTTTCGTTTGGTAAAAAAATAATCATGGCGTAATCTTTATCGCCATAAGGTAACTCGATAGCTGTAAAAAGATCATTATTAAAGTAGTTGATGTCCATTTCAGCCGTCATATAATCAACCTGAGAAACGCCTTCTTTTTCGTCAGTAAATTCTCCGGAATAACTATCCTTGGTATCAAATGAATTTGTCCATATGCCTTTAAAATAAATGGCATTGATTAAGTACATGAAAGCATTATCTGGAATGCGACCTAAAATATTTTGAATTTTTCCTTCTGTATTTTGTTCTACCCAATTGTTAATGGCGTCAAGAGTTGCCGGGTTTGAGAAATCTTCTATTCTAAATTCAGCATTATAAAATTCGTTGATATTGGTTTTGAATTTCTCCTCAACATTTGTTCCCTGTTTACTCCATATCGAATTGGCTATATTCATTTGAACCTTTGAGTCAGTTTTCTTAAGGTAATTCTGAAGGTTTTGGTAAATGATATTGATCTGATCTCGTGAGAGATCTTCAAGGTGAAGGGTGTTTTCAAATGCTGTCTTGGTTTCCCCCTCTGCACCATTGTATGTCATCGCTAAAGCAAGAGAAATACTAACAGGAGATATCATCATATTGTCTGATGAGTTATCCTGATATAGTTTTTTGAATAAATCGAAACCAAATTCATTATTGGATGCAATGGCAGATTTTGCTTCCATCTCCATATTTTCTGGGAAAGGAGTGGGGCTGTTTCATTTTTCCCTGAATCGAATAAATCACATGAGACAAAGAGTATTGATAACATCATTGTAAATAGACAATTTTTTTTCATTTGTTTAGGTTTTAAAGTGATTAGGGTTTGATTCAATGATGGGAAATTTGTTAAAAGGTTGCTTTTTTTTCAATAAAATATTGACTCGTATGATTGTTCTTGCAGTTATCAAACATATGATCTGTGAGATCTTCATACTTACTACTGTCAAATGACACAATTCCCAAAATAATAATGTCTATTGTTATCAAGTACATAATTAAAAAAGGAACAGATGAGGGGCGAGTTTAGACATGAAATTTAAATAGATTCTAAAATGATTTGTTAAGCAAATAGGAATAATTTTTCACAACTTTAGGGGTATGATTTAACCAACCTGAAATTATAATACCTATAGATTGATATGAAAAAGGAGAAACAAGAGGAAAAGCTTTATATATGCAAGCCATGTGGCTATGTAATGAAAGAAAGTGAGCTTGAAGATATATGCCCGGCATGCGGTTTACCCAAAAAGGTTTTTGAGCAGTACAAAGAAAGAATGTCTCCTGGTAGGAGTCGAATCTTGCATTTAGATTTACACCCAATTGCTGTTCATTTTCCACAGACTTTACTTGTATTCTTATTGCAAGCATTGCTGATAAACCTCTTTTTTCCTAATTTTTTCCCAGAGGTTTTATTGGGTGCTGCTCGTTTTGCTGGTGCGATATTCCCATTTACCGTTGTTGCTGCGTTCATTAGTGGCTTGGTTGATGGTAAATTACGATTCAAATCAGTAACAACACCTATTTTGAAGAAAAAAATTATTTATAGTGTCATTATGACTATTGCGTCGGTATTTACGCCATTCTTAGTTTGGAACGATATCGATAGCCTAAATTCTAAATTGCTCTTAATTGTATGTGGTTCAATTGCTCTTTTTTGTGGTATTGTACTTGGTCATGCTGGAAAAAGATTGATGAATATAGGAATGGGAGGAGCTGTTAAAATTTGGGGTAGAAAAATATAACTTGATAAAAATGTAAAAAAACACCCCATCAAAACCATGGTTTTGATGGGGTGTTTTGTGTATTAAATTCTGAAACCACAAATCAGGAATCAAAATTTATAAGGATTTGCACATCACTTTTTTACCGTCACGATTACAAGTTTGGAAGCCCATTTTCTTTATATACTTTAGGTTATCTTCAATATCTGAATCACATACAATACATTTTACCTGATGTTGAGAAAGTAAATCGCTGAGTTTATTATAAAGGTAGTTGGCAACTTTAAAATCACGATATTGGGGTAGGGCATAGTCAATATCTATTTTAAACATATCATCCTTAATTTCACCGATAAAAATGCCTGCAACCGACATGTCTCGCAATACGAAAACACTTAGTTTACCTTCGGCACTTTTAAAATCAGGAAAGAATTTTGCGATATCCTTTTTATATGATTCCAAGTAATAGTTTAAAATCCCGTCGTTGTCTTTCACTTCAATCACTTTAAAACTTTCCTTATGCTTATTCATTTTTACCAGGTAATAAATATTGGTGCAAACAATTAGGAAGTTCATAAAGGCTACAGGGTACGAACCAATTAAAAAGCCATATAAAGAAAATAGCATAGCACCAAGCATGTTGTACCATCGCAATTTTACAATTGAAGTCATGGATAAAGACACAAATACGATTATTGACGCTGCATAACCTAACCATTCCAAATAAGAAATGCCTAAAAATTCTAACATACTAAATAAGTTTGTTTTGCTGAATTGAATTCAGCTGAGTTAATAAAAAATGGGATGGTTGAAATAGTAGGGTGCCCTTGGTAGGCGATGCTAAATTAAATAAATTATCTTTTAATGCGAAAAGACGAAGGATAAAATGTTGGCTCCCATTCTAAGAGCTTTAATATGATTCTCTTCTGTGTCGCTATGAACAGACGGATCCTCCCAACCATCTCCAAGATCACATTCGTATGAGTAAAAGCAAACCAGGCGTCCTTTATGAAAGATTCCGAACCCTTGTGGAGCCTTACCGTCGTGCTCGTGCACTTTGGGTAATCCCGTTTTAAAATCATATACTTGATGATAGATAGGGTGAGAGTATGGAAGTTCTACCAACTCCTCTTTGGGGAATACTTTTTTTATTTCTCGACGGAAATAAGCGTTTAATCCGTAATTATCATCCACATGCAAAAAGCCACCTGCTTCAAGGTAACGTCGAAGGTTTTGAACTTCCTGATTATTAAAAACAATATTCCCATGTCCGGTAAGATGTATGAAAGGGTATGAAAAAAGCTCATTACTTCCAACTTCAACAGTTGCTGGTTCGGCTTGAATATTGGCTATTTTATTTGTTTTACAGAATTCGATAAGATTAGGTAAGGATCCTGGATTCGCATACCAATCGCCACCACCATTGTATTTAAGCAAGGCTATACGTACACTACTTTCTTGAGCGTATGCGTTTAAGCTTAGTATTAAAAAAACAATAATGGAAATAATTCTAAACATCTTAATTTTTCTGTTTGTAAGGAATCCTAATTCTAAAATCAGCAATCTCAAAATTCTTGATTTATTGGTTGGCCAAACTTACAATATTACAAGCAACAACACCAGCAGTTTCTGCTCTCAATCGACTTGTTCCCAGGCTGATTTCTTTAAAACCATTAGCACGAGCTAACTCAACTTCTTGCAGACTAAAATCTCCTTCGGGACCGATAAGAATTAATGCATTTTGTTTGGCTTTACAAAGGTGTTTTAAATGTGTTTTTTTACCTTCATAACAATGAGCGATATATTTTTCTCCTTCAAATGGAGCAGATACAAGATCTTTAAATTTAGTTAACTCGTTTAATTTTGGATGGTAAGCTTTTAAGGATTGTTTTACCGCTGAAGTTATTACCTTAAATAAACGTTCAATTTTAACCACTTTTCGTTCTGAAAATTGGCATAAAAGAGGTGTGAATTCATCAATCCCTATTTCGGTACACTTCTCCATATACCATTCGGTTCTCTCTATATTCTTTGTAGGTGCTGCAGCTATGTGTAACTTATAATCAAGCTTTTCGAACTCTTCTTTAGTCTCTATACATTCTACCGTGCATCTTTTAGGATGTGCATCTATGATTTTAGCCGTAAAGAGGTTTCCTTTTCCATCAATTAGGTGAATCTGATCATTTTCTTTCAAGCGCAAAACACGAACACAATGCTTAGACTCAATTTCGTTTAATTGATAAAATTTATCCTCTATATCGGGGGTGTAAAACAAGTTCATTCTAGAAATTATGATTTTCGATTTAGGATTTATGAATTTCGTAATTCAGAATACCTAAAACCTATTTTTATTTGATTCGTTTTTTAATTGTTTTGACTGAGCTTACAAAGATAGCAGTTAACTCATTTGCTTCTCGTTTAAGAAGATCTATTTTGGGATCACTTTTTATAATATTGCTTTCTTCAATAAGCTCTAGCCAAAATAGAGTTTCGTCTGATTCTTCAATAACAGTACCCATTTTAGAAATAAAATCTCGATCACTTTTAGCTCTACATACAGCTCTATAATTTGCGGCAACAGACATGGCTGAACGTACAATTTGATTTGTGATTGTCCAACCGATTTGTTTATTGGGAAGAAATTCGGCTAGTTTGATAATTTCAATGGCGAATTTCTTTGTCCTATTTTGTAGATCTTTTGAATTCATTGTTCGTTCGATATAATAGAACTTTGAGTTATGATTTAAATCATAATTCTTAAATCATCAATCTGAAATTAGAAGAAAACGGGTTGATAGATGGCTGCAAAAATAAAACTAAGTACCGATATAATTAAACCAAACATGAAAATAGTGTAGGATCTGCGAAGTAAATTGTATTTTTTCCCAAGAACCATTCCTAAATAGTATTGATCTTTGATTAAACTGTCATATAAATCATCGTAATCAACCATTAGCCCTTTAAGAGCTTTTGAGTAATCTGTTACATCCATTTTATGAAAGTTACCAAAGAAAAGTAAGTTAACTTTCTTTTTTTCAACATCTTCTTCGGAAAATGTTCCGGAAGTAACATTGGGCCTTGTTGCTAACACAGAATAGGTAATTGTTATTAAACTGACTGTTAATAGAATTAAGCAAGGAATTATAAAATGTGGAACTTCCATTATATTTTTAAAAATAAAGAAGATTGCTGAAATGATGATTGAGTTTACAGATATCATCAAATTCGCTTTCGAATCGGCTATAGAACTCAAGTTGATTTGATTACGAGAAGTGACTTTAAACATGGTTTCGATACCACGTTGAGGCATCTTTAATTTAAGATTCTGATTCTCGAGTTTTATCAGTTTGTCATTGAGCTTCTGAATTTCCTTAATTTGGTAAGAGTTTACTTTTTCAGTGACTTTTTGAATGTTAATTTCCTTCTTTTTTGCCAAAACCTTCTTCCCGTAATCAGTTCTGTACGAGTGTCTTTTTAGAAAATTTAAAGTCTCTTCCCAATAGGTTTTTGTTGAGAATTCATGATTGGTGAGTGCTGTTCTTTCCTCACGTAATTTATCAGAAGTTTTCATGAAATTCTTCGAAGCTAAATGCTGTAAATCAGCATCGCAAAGAACCATAGAAATATCACATTCACAGGTTGTATATGGAATTTTGGTGTTTTGGATTGCACAAATAACTTTTGCTATTTTTTCACTTGGGTAATTCTGTTCTCTTAGAAACTTATCCGCAATTTCTCCGCTGATTTTTTCGTGTTTCATAAAACCTTCGAAATAGCCCGTATCATGAAACCATGCGGCCAAAATAACAACTTCCATATTTTCTTCAGAAAACTCCATGATAGCTGCAATCTTACTTGCATGCTTTACCACATTTTCGGTATGTGCTAAATTGTGATAAGTATATATGGGTTTATGATTCTTTTCAAAATAATCAGTAACGTAAGCTTTAGCTTGCTCTATAATAGACATAAATTTATGTTTTGAGATCAATGATATAGATGTGACTAAAGATAGTAATATTCTTGATTCATGAGTGAATGTCTTCTGTTTGTCTTTAGGGATCAATATTACAGAGAATCTGTAATTAAGAATAAAGGACTGTCGAAGCTGGATTAATGGGGTTTGTTTTCCTAAATATTATTGGGAAAATGCTATGGATTTGTTTATTTTTATCGGTAAATATAAAATCTAATTATGCTCTGTTTAAAGAAAGTTAATCTATTGATGTTACTAGCCTTTAGTGTGGCTTTCGCAGCTTGTTCTAAGAATAAGAAAAAGAAACAAACTTGCTTTTTATCAGAGAATTATTCGCACTTTCCTTATACTATTAATAAACCGAGTGACACTTATGTATTGCCTAATAACTTACGTGAAATTTCAGGATTGAGTTTTTCTAATACTGATAATCTACTTTGTGTAAACGATGAGCAAGGCTATATATTTGAATACGATTTACAAAAAAGAAAAGTCAATCGTAAAATTAAATTTGCAAAGAAAGGCGATTATGAAGGCATTGAATTAGTAGGAGAGAAAGCCGTTGTTTTACGTAGCGATGGAAAATTGTATTTTGTTGAAAGTTTAGTTGAGGCAGAAACTCAATCTAAAAAGAAAAAGACTGGCTTAAGTTTGAAAAATGATACTGAAGGATTAGCTTATGATGTTTCAACTCAAACATTACTCATTGCATGTAAGGGGTTATCTCATGTGCATCCGAAATATGCAGATAAAAGAGCTATTTACCGTTTTTCTCTTACCGATAGCATTCTAATTTCTGAGCCCAGCATATTAGTTGATCAGCGGGATCTTGAAAAAATATTAAAGCTGGATGCCTATACGAAGTTCTCGAATAAACTCTTAAACAGTATTAATCCGTCTAAGGGGAACTTAACGTTTCAGCCATCTGGTATTGCAATACATCCAATTAGTAAAAATATCTATATTCTTGGTTCTGTTGGTAAATTGTTATTGGTAACGAATTCTGAAGGAGAATTATTAGCTATAAACAGACTAAAGAGAAAGATATTTCCTCAGCCAGAAGGAATTTGTTTTTCCCCGGATGGAACACTCTATATATCAACAGAAGGGAAAGTGAGTCAAGGCAGAATTCATAGATTTGATTACAAGCCTTAATAGGTTTCTCATAGTTTAAATTTCAAACATTTCACATGAATAAATATTTACTATATCTATTTTTTTTATCGATAAGTTGCAATGTGTTTGGTGGTTCAAATATTCAGTATTCTGATAGTTTGAAGTTAAAACATAGCATCTATTTTATTGGTGATATGGGTGAGGCTCCATTGGTTGATTCAAATATAAAAATGCTTAAAAAGCAACTCGACTTTTCAAAAGAGAATGGAACATTGGTTGTTTTGGGAAATTCTATTTCTAAGGAATATTTGGATAAAGATCGGGAAGATGATGAATTTGTAAGTCATGATTTGAACAGGTTTTTGACTTTAGCCAAAGATTTTAGTGGTGAAGTTGTTTTTATTCCGGGTGATAGAGAATGGACGTTGGATCGTAAGAATGGTTGGGAATCTCTTCAGAGTTTTGAAAACTACGTGGAAGAATATATAGGAAAAGGAGATGTGTTTTTACCTTCAGGAGGTTGTCCTGGACCAATAGAGCTTGAACTAACCGATGATATTGTACTCTTGATAGTTGATTCGCAATGGTGGTTACATTTGGGAGAAAAGCCAGAAGCAGAATGCGGTTTTGAGAATACTGCCGACTTCTTGATTCAATTGAGCGATGTCTTTAAGAGAAATGAGAATAAGAAGCTAGTTCTTGCGAGTCATCACCCTGTATATAGTGGAGGAAAACATGCAGGAAATTTTCCTTTCCCGGGCCCTGTAGAGTTGTACCGCAAATTTATTGGAACACCTCAAGATTTTGCATCCCCTTATTATAAACAGATGCGATATATGGCTAAGCAAATGATTGGGAAGTCACCTCGGATGATTTCTGTTTCTGCACATGATAATAGTCTGCAGTTAAAAAAGATTGAGGATGTCTTTCAGGTTATTTCTGGTTCTGCCAGTAAAACAGAATATGTGAACAAGAAAAAAATGGACTTTGCCTTAAGTGAGATTGGTTTTTCAAAGTTGAATTTTTATCAGAACGGGAGTGTATATCTTGAGTTTTGGAGTGTTGGAGAGAATGGAGATAAAACAGCTCATTTGGCTTATCGGAAATTTCTGTACAATCATGTTAATGTTTCTGACAATGACATGTTAAAACAATATGATGAAATTGATTTTTCAGATAGTACAATTACCATTGCAGCAAGTCAGCTTTATAAAACAGATAGTAAATTAAAGTTAAAGTTTTTTGGTACGAATTATCGAAGGGAATGGGAAACGCCAATTCAGGTTCCTGTTTTTGATATTGGAAAAGAAAAGGGCGGATTGAAAATAATTAAACGAGGAGGAGGACAACAAACTCGCTCCTTAAGATTGGAAGCTAAAGATGGAAAGCAATATGTGTTGCGATCAGTTGAGAAGTACACCGAAAAAGCTATCCCTGTAAGTCTGCAAAAAACATTTGCCGCACAGATAGTTCAGGATGGGATTTCTGATTCATACCCATATGCAGCATTAACCGTACCCAAAATGGCCCAAGCTGCAGGTATTTATCATACCAATCCTAAGATTGTGTATGTGCCTGATGACCCGCGTTTGGGAATTTATCAAGATAATTTTAAGAATGAACTTTTCTTGTTTGAAGAACGAGCATCAGGAGATTGGTCAGATTCTGATTTGTTTGGTGGAACCAAGAAAATATTGAGTACTGATAAACTTTTGAAAAAAAGATATAGTAATAAACTTCAGATTGATGAAGAGGCTGTTTTACGAGCGCGATTGTTCGATATTTTCCTAAATGATTGGGATAGGCATGATGACCAGTGGCGTTGGGCAAGCTTTGAGAGAGAGGGTAAGATCATTGCAAAACCAATACCTAGGGATAGAGATCAAGTATTTTTTTATAGCGATGGTGTAATTCCTAAGGTAATGCGTCGTAAATGGTTGATCCCAAAATTTCAAGTTTTCGATTCAATAACAGAAAATATTTCAGGATTGGGATTCAATTCACGTTATTTCGATCGTAGTTTTTTATCTTCTAAAACTAGAGAGGATTGGATAAAAATGGCTGAAGAATTAAAGTCTCAGCTTAAGGATGATGTTCTTGAAGCTGCAATTGCCGATCTTCCCAATGAAGTGTTACCTATCTCTGGTGATATCTTAATCTCTAAGCTGAAAGCCAGAAGAGATATTCTTCCGCAAATGGCTGATGAGTTTTATTCATTCTTAGCTAAAGAAGTTGATGTCGTTGGGACGGATGATAATGAGTCGTTTCAGGCCAATTGGAATAAAGATGGTAGCTTAACGGTTTTAGTGCATAACTTGAAAAAGCATGAACAAAATACCGCTGTTTTTGAACGAACGTTTTATCCTAATGAGACAAATGAAGTTCGACTATTTGGTTTAAAAGGGAAAGATAAGTTTCACATAAAAGGTGAATCAAGTCATAAGACTATAAAGCTGAAGCTTGTTGGGGGAAAAGGGAAAGATAAATTTGACTTGACGAATACCCGAAAAAAATTACTCACTATTTACGATAAACCAAAAACAAAAATTGTTGGTGATGGATCTTATAAGAATAGAAAAGCAAAGCGCTCAGATGTAAATATTTATAATAGAAAAGCTTTTAAGTATGATCTTCTTAGCCCAATTATAAGTGCGAATTTCGTTAGTCACGATGGCTTGGTTATGGGAGCAGGGTTTAACTATAGAACACAGGCTTTTAAAAAAGAACCTTTTGGATCTAATCATAAATTTATTGCAAATTATGCTTTTCAATACCCATCCTTACAAATAAAATATGTGGGTGAAATAAATTCTGTATTCAGAAATTTTGATTTGGTAGGAACAGTAGATTATAATTCACCAAATTTCCAAGGCTATTACTATGGTATGGGAAATGAAAGTGAAAATATTCAATCGGATGATAATCGATACAACAGTCTTCGTTTTGAGAAATTGATAATTAACCCACAGTTGCGATTAAAAATTAATTCAAAGCATCAAATAATTACGGGCCTGTTTTTTGAGCAATCCAGGCTGCAAGAGACTGATAATCGGTTTGTGACAGATTTTTCGAACCCAGTTAACGATTTAGATCCGGAAAAGGATTTTTCAACAAGGAAATATTTAGGAATAAATATTAATTATATTTGGGATTCGAGAAATTCAAAAGTTCTTCCTTCGAGAGGTATTTACTGGCAATCGGCTTATCAGGCATTCAAGGGTTTAGAACAATATGATCACGATTTTTATCGTTATTCTACCGATATGAGGATGTATTTGAATTTTAACCGAACAACGAGGACAGTCATTGCTTTGAGAGTTGGAGGTGCTTATAATACGAAAGGATATTCATTGTTTCAGTCCAATAAATTAGGATTGAAAAATAATTTACGAGGTTTTCCTTTAGATCGATTTGCAGGAGATGGTGTTTTTTATCAAAATACTGATGTCAGATTTCGATTGTCACAGTTTAGATCATATTTGCTAGCAGGTGAATTTGGTTTATTAGCATTTAATGATGTTGGTCGTGTTTGGATTTCTGGAGAACGTTCAGAGACTTTGCATCATGGATATGGTGGAGGTTTATGGCTTTCACCTTTTAAACTTATGGTAGTAACAGCTAACTATAGTTGTTCAAAGGAAGATAAAATCTTCTCATTGGAGTTTAAATATATGTTTTAGTGATAGAAATTGGTTTTGTTTATGTTGTCGAGAAGAATTTAATCTAAAGATGGTAGAGAAAGATAAGTTAAGCTATAAAATCCTTCTGGTAGAGGATGATTTTGTCAATGGAAAGATTGTGAAAACATTACTGGAAAAGGCAGCATATCAAGTCGAGTGGGTTAAGAATGGAAAGGAAGCTTTGGATGTTTTAATACCCAACTCAACAGCATATTCTCTGGTCTTAATGGATATTCAGATGCCAATAATAAATGGCTATGAAGTGAGTATAAATCTGAGAGAGATTGGTGTCAATATTCCAATTATTTGCATGACTGCTAATGCTTATTGTGATGAAAAGACCAAATCAAAAGAAGCAGGAATGAATGATTATATCTCGAAACCTGTAACTAAAACAGCACTCTTCGAAATAATCGAAAAATATTTATAGATAAAAACAAGAACATTTAATTTACGTTCTGAAAATTTAAATTACTGCGGATGAAAGTTTGTATAGCCGAGAAACCAAGTGTTGCACGTGAAATTGCAATGATTTTAGGGGCTAAAAGTCAGAAAAATGGATACTATGAAGGAAATGGTTATCAGATTTCTTGGACATTTGGGCACCTGTGTACACTTAAAGAACCTGGTGAATACAATCTTAATTGGAAATATTGGCATTTAAATGATTTACCAATGATTCCGGGACGTTTTGCTATTAAAGTAATTGATGATACCGGTGTTCAAAAGCAGTTCGATGTTCTGGAGAAATTGATCGAAGGGGCTGAAGAAGTCATAAACTGTGGTGATGCTGGTCAGGAAGGAGAAGTGATCCAGCGTTGGGTACTTCATAAAGCAAAATGTAATGTACCAATTAAGCGTTTATGGATTTCATCTCTTACCGAAGAGGCAATACGTGAAGGATTCGAAAATTTAAGAGAAGGTAAAGAATTTGATCGTTTATATGCAGCTGGTTCATCGAGAGCAATTGGAGATTGGCTTTTAGGGATGAATGCAACTCGATTATTTACCCTTAAGTATGGTAGTGGTAAGAATGTTCTTTCAATAGGGCGTGTGCAAACTCCTACTTTAGCTTTGATTGTAAATCGACAGAAAGAAATCGATAATTTTGTTCCTCAGAATTATTGGGAACTTAAAACAGTATATCGTGATGTTACTTTTTCAGCAACGCGAGGGCGATTTGATAAGAAAGAGGAAGGTGTTGAGTTTCTTAGTAAGATAAAAACAGAACCTTTTGAAGTTGTTTCTTTTGAAAGAAAAGCAGGGAAAGAATTACCACCACAGCTTTATGACTTAACGTCTTTACAAGTTGATTGTAACAGAAAACTGAATTTGTCCGCAGAAGAAACTTTACGTATTATTCAGAGTTTGTATGAGAAAAAATTAACGACTTACCCAAGGGTTGATACCACATATCTTACTGATGATATTTATAAGAAGATTCCGGAAATTCTAAAGAAATTGACCCCATATAAGGAGTTTACTGAATCTTTATTGGGCGAAAAATTACGTAAATCTAAAAAGGTTTTTGATAATAAAAAGGTTACCGATCACCATGCTATTATTCCTACAGGAGTTCAACCAGGAGGATTACGATACGAGGAGAAACAAGTTTACGATTTGGTAACGCGTCGTTTTATAGCTGTGTTTTATCCTGACTGTAAAGTTAGTCACACAACAGTTTTAGGGCAGGTTACAAATATTGATTTTAAGGCAACAGGAAAACAAATTGTAGAGCCAGGTTGGCGCGTGCTTTTCTCGAAGGATAGTAATGTAGGAGAAGGGACAATTTTACCTGTTTTTGAAAAAGGAGAGAGTGGAGCACATGTACCTGATTTAGCCGAGAAGCAAACACAACCACCTAAATATTATTCAGAAGCGACATTGCTGCGTGCTATGGAAACAGCTGGTAAGCAGGTTGATGATGATGAGTTGAGAGAGCTGATGAAAGAAAATGGTATTGGACGTCCATCAACGCGTGCAAATATCATTGAAACACTTTTCCGACGTAAATACATCAAGAAAGAGAAGAAACGACTTGTTGCAACAGTTGCGGGTATTCAGTTAATCGATACCATTCAGAATGAACTTTTAAAATCAGCTGAATTGACAGGTATGTGGGAGAAGAAACTGAGAGATATTGAGCAAGGAGAATATGAAGTAGATCAATTTATGCTTGAATTGAAGCAAATGGTTTTTAATATTGTGAAAGATGTAAAATCCAGAACTCAGATCAAGAAAATTGAAGCTGTAGAAGAAGAGAAAAATAAGCCGAAGAAAAAGAAAGTTGCTAAGACTAAAGAACTAGCTTGCCCGAAGTGTAAAGAAGGTGCAATATTAAAAGGGAAGAGTTCGTGGGGGTGTAGCAACTGGAAGAATGGTTGTGATATAAGATTACCATTTGGATTTTTGAATAAGAAGTTAACTGACAAGCAGGTTGAGGCTTTAATATTGAAACAAAAAACGCCAAAAATTAAAGGTTTTGAAATTGATGGTAAAAAACAAAATGGAGTTGTTGTTCTCGATCCATCATTTGAATTGAGCTTTATAGCTGAAGAAGCTGAAGTTTGGAGTTGCCCTTTGTGTAAGGATGGTAAAATGGTAAAAGGGAAAGCAGCTTATGGGTGTTCGAATTATAAACAAGGTTGTCGCTTTATAGTTCCTTTCGAATTTTATGGAAAGACATTGACCGAATCACAAATAAAATCGCTTATTGTTGATAGAAAAACAAAATTGATAAAAGGGTTTATTAATCCTAAAACCCAAGAAAAAGGTGATGCAAAATTAATTCTAGATAATATGGGTAAAATTGTTTTCGGGAAGCAATAATGAAATTATGAATAAAGCTCAGTGTTATGCTGAGCTTACTCTTTTAGCATTTTTGGACTTGTATAATGAGCTAGTTTTCCTGAACGTGCATCGATGTCTGTCCAGTTCTCCACGTCAAACTCTATTCCAATTGCTGTACCTGTAGGTACATGTAAGTAACCTTCGTCCAGAAGTTTACTTGCCCATGAAGCAATGTCTGGATTGTGACCAAATACCCAAACTTTACTTTGATCTTTAGCCTTAGTTTGTAACATTTCTAAAAATTCCTGTGTACTAAATCCATCATAAAGTTGATCTATTTGCAGGATGCTGTCGAGCTGAATGTTGAATTGATGTGCAAAAAGTCTAGCAGTGGCAATAGCTCTGTTTGCAGGACTTGAAATAATTAATTCTGTTTCGATACCTTTCTGGAATAAATGAGAAGAAACTAGTTTTGAATCGTTAATTCCTCTATTGGTAAGATTGCGCTCAAAATCACTGATATCGTAACGAATAACTTCCGTTTTTGAGTGTCGAGATAAGATCAGTTGTTTCATTTCTTAGTGTTTAAAATGATAAAGTAAATCAGAATTTAATTCTTGTTTTGTTTTGCAAGTTCTAACTCCTCCAAGTATTTAAAAATTTCTTTTTGAGCTCTAACTTTAATCTCATTATTTCCATTGTCGATTTTAATGTTATCTAAACGTTCATTTATTAATCGAGCATTGGTATTGTCGTTTAATTGAATGTTCAGAATATCAATAAGTTCCTGTTTTAATTCAGGTTTTTCAATTGGAAAGGCACATTCAATTCTACGATGTAAGTTTCTCGACATCCAATCGGCAGACGATAAGTAAACTTCTTCGTTGCCATTGTTGTGAAAATAGAAAACGCGAGCATGTTCAAGAAATTGATCGACGATTCGAACAATTCGAATATTTTTAGAGTAAGACTTGTTTGGAATTAGACAACAAATGCCTCTAATAATCAGATCAATTTTGACACCTTTACTACTAGCTTCGTACAGTTTTTTTATCATTTGGCGCTCTTGCAAGCCATTCATTTTCAGAATTAGGTATCCTTTACCTCCTTGTTCAACATGTTTTATCTCACGATCAATTTTGTCCAGAAACTTATCGCGCATATTAAATTGCCCAATAAGTAATTTGTTAAACTCACACTCTGTCTTCTGATTTTCAAGGTAATTGAATAAGAGTTTTAGTTCAGATATAGTTGTTGTATCAGATGTGAAAAGACCATGATCAGCATAAATACGAGCCGTTTTTTCATTAAAATTTCCTGTACTTAAGTAGGCGTAGTCCTCTTTATCTTCTTTTCTGATGACTAAAGCAATTTTTGCATGAACTTTTAGCCCTGGCAAACTGTAAATGATTTTAACACCAGCCTTCGTCATTGTTCTTGCCGAATTCATATTAGCTTCTTCGTCGAATCTTGCTTTTAATTCAACAAGAACAGTTACTTTTTTTCCATTCAGGGCTGCATTAATTAATGCATTTACAACAGCAGAATTCTCAGCAACTCGATATTGTGTGGCCTTAATTTCTTCTACCTTAGGATCAAGAGCAGCTTCATTCAAAAAGCGAATGACATACTCGTAACTTTGGTAGGGGTAATGCAATAAAATATCCTTTTTTCTAATGGCTTTAAATATAGATTTGCTTTGTCCCAGTTCCTTAGCCTTTAGTGCATGAAAACTAGGATCCTCAAGTTCTGGCCCTGCGGGATTAGGGAATTTAAAGAAATCTTTAAAATTGTGATAACGCGCACCTTGCACCAATTCATTGTTTGTAAGATTAAATGCCAACTTCAATAAGTTTAAAAAATCACGAGGGATCTTTTCGTCATACAGAAATCTAGACGGTTCTCCAGTTTCGCGTTTTTTCAAGTTGCGTTCTATCATGTTCATGATATTTCCAGAATATTCTTCTTCTATTAGAATATCAGCATCACGACTCATTTTAAAACTGTATGTGGAATTTATTTTGAATCCCGGAAATACCACCTTCATATGTAATTTTACGATATCATCGAGAAACATGATGTGATGTTTGTCATTAATGGCTGGTAGTTCTACGAAACGATTAAAACGATTGTTGGGTATTCTTACGATTGCATATTTCGCACGTCTTGGTTTATCAGGATTATCTTTTTTCCCTCGTTTTTTATAAAGTTTTACCGCTAAATAAATGGCATTGTTTTTTAGAAAAGGTTGAATTTGTTTTTTTAGAAGCAACATAGGCTGCATATGCGGCAATAGATTGTCTAGAAAAAATTCTTTGGTGAATTCATAGTGTTCATCACATAGTTTCTCACCCTGCATCAATACAATATTGTTCTCAAGCAATTCGGGTACAATTTCATTCGTGAAAATCTGCCCGAATTCAAGTTGTTGTTTATTTACTTGTTGCTTTATTTTTTTTAGCATGTGATCAGGATTTTCTCTCAATTGCAGTTTGTCTTCTATTGGCAATTCGGTAAATCTCTGATAGGAAGCAACTCTAATTCTATAGAATTCATCAAGATTTGAAGAGTAAATAGCAAGAAACTTGATTCGCTCGTAGAGAGGTAGATCTTTGTTCTTAGCTTCTTCCAGAACTCTATTGTTGAATGATAACCAACTTAAATCTCGATTGAAAAACTGATATTTTGACATATATTTAATTGCTTCAAATTGTATTCTAACAAAATTATAAAAATTTAGTCAGGCTTTACTCCTTGATCAATCTAAATAAGTATGAGTTTTTTTTGAATAGAGTGAATTTATTCGACTTTTTTTCCGATTTCGTGCAGCTTTTTAAATCGTGTTACTTTTGACATAGGAGCAAGCAAATAAAGATAATTTTGTCTACTCTTTGGATCTCTCCAACGTCTTTCATCTTCTTTCACTTCTTCCATGGCAATATTAATTTCATGCACGGATGATCTCATAAACATGACCTGATTTTGATATTCGAAGTAGAACCAATTTCCGTCTTCAAGCTCTAAATAAAGGTACATTCTACTACCTCGTCTTCTTTTTCGAATTTCAAGCTTACCTTGGATAAAACAATTGTGTGTTGTGTTGAGAATGCTACCTATTTCAAGTTCTCCGTACGAGTAATATGCCTTATTTTTAGCATCCCATTTTAACTTAATTTTGTTGAAGAATAGAGTTTGTTTAATGGTGTCGGGTAAGGATTTATATGTGCTTTTTTCTTTAATTTCTTTGACCATTTTAGCTCTATCTTTATCTAAGAGAACTAAAGGAAAAGTTCGTAAAAAATGTTCGTTGTTTAAATTACTTGGCCTTTGAACTGAATTTGAAAATTGTTTATTCATTATTTTCAACAACTGTTCTGAGAAGAAGAAATCAAAGCCTAAACATGTTGTAATATCGATTGTTTCTTTATCAGCATTGTAATTTACCGTACCGGAAGCTGTGGTTTTTACATGCCCAAGTTTTACTCCTAAGTTTATTAAACCTTCTCCATTTAGGTTACAGTTGTTCATATTGTATGAAAGTATGTTTCCTGGTAATTCTGGGTTTTTCAACTTCTCTTCTCGACCAATTTGGTAGAGATTTTTACTCTTGTTGTAGCTTAAATAACCATCTATTTTAAGTAATGGATTATCGGTGTAGAATTTTCGTGTTGATAAGAAAGCCGGATAGATGTGAATAGAGTCATTTGTAAGATAGAATGAATTAAATAATTTCACATTCTCTTTATCACGACCGATTGTGTCAATAGGAATTAATATGTCTTCAGGATTAATAGGGGAGTTGAATGTTAGCCACCTGCTTTTGATATTTTCACATTTGTTATGGATTTGTGTCTCACCATTAAAACGTAAGTGTTTCTCTCTTGCAGCAAGATGTGTGTGTCCTCTAAAATCGAAATCTGGACTTAAGGTGAATGACATAGCATCTGGCAAAGCTCCCGAAGCAATCGTCTGTCCGGTTGAATCAACACTTATTTCTTTAAAATAGATTTCTTGTTCTTCTTCAAGCTCATCAATGTAGGTGTAGAACCCCGATCCCGTATAATCTCTTTTTCCCTTCACTTCTACAAGAGCATCTGTAATTACATGGAAATGGTTTAGTGTGTCCGCAAGGATCTTGCAATTGCTTAAAGGAGCTAAATATCCGTCATTTTTAATGTTTATATTTCCATGAAGAGGTAAGATGCTGGCATCCGCAATTTTTAGCTTCTCAACAAATTTGGCAGCAATGGTATAATTAGTTGTATCGTAAACAGCATATGGTGTTTTAAAGCTCAGAGAGTCTTGGTCGAAGTGGGTTGATATGAATGTATTATACGATTCTTTTGGGAGACTCTCGATTTTACCTGTTTCCCATAGATTGTTCAAGTTAGCAAGCTCTTCGGTACCAAATTCAATTTGGTCATTATTCATATTCCACTTAAAGCTATTTAGCTGACAGATGTAATTATTTTCGGGGAAAGAACTGTAGTTTCCACTAATTGTACTGATAAAATCTGCTCGTTGAACACTTAAGTCGATAAGTGCATTACACCAATCAGCTTTGAAAGAATAACCTGCCTCGTTATTGCTTAGAAGTTTAAATTTACAGGTGTCAGCAGATATATTTCTACCTTCATAATGGAAGTGATTTGATGTGAAAGAGCCATGTGCATAAATCATCTCTCCAGAACCCGTCATCTGATCATTGGTGATATTTACAATACCCGATAACGAAGCATGATCTTCGTACATGCTTAAAGGAGAAGCTTTACCTTGACTTTGAATCTTAAATTGATCTTTGTTCATTTGCCATTCAACATAGATGTTTTTACCACTTATGTCGGGATGAGAATAGGGATCGGTTTGTGCCATAAGTGTATATGATTCGGCTTGTCCTTTTGCTCTATCTGGTAAAAAAATGAAATGATCAGATACAATTTTTGTTTTCTTTTCGGTAAAGGTACCTTTTCCCCAAAGTCCTCCGTTATTAAGGAATAGAGAATCTGTAAATAGGGCTTTATTGTAAACCTCTACGCCACCTTCTTTTATGGCATGAGCAAATCCAATAGAATTGTCATCATTTACGATAAGGATTTCTCTAAATTTTGGTACAATACTACCAGATTGAAATTCACCGAGAAATTGGATATCTTGATCAGATAGTTTTTTTAGATTTTCAATTGTAAAGGGATCTACTTTAATGTAGAAGCTATCTTGTTTATATACACCGTTTTGGATGTGAGGTTTTTCGTAGTACACGTACGATGAATCATATGAATTGAAGATAGGGTATTGTTCTAAATGCTCGTTACCTGATTTGTTCGAAGGATCATCAATTTGGAGAGTTGCAGTAGTATTTTGAACAATATTTTCTAGGAAAATAGCATTTCTCTTGGCAAATTTACCTTTGTCTTCCTGTGGGATAAAAGTTATTAATGAATCTATCATCCCCATATCAACTTTAAAGTTATCGTAGGAAAAATTGAAGTTCTTACCATACATATTTAAAGGTCCAGCCTTAACTAAACCACTAAATTCGAAATCCCGATTTTGTTTTACTAATAGCTTTCCAGCCTTTGGAACAAATGTTACATTTTGTGAGTTACTAACTGACACTTGATTTACACCATTTATTTGTAGATGAAAGTTTTTTAGGTTTAGAGTTGCATCATCCTGGAGCTTTTCAGTATTCGATGTGAAGCGAATAACATCATAATCTTGTTTTCCCATAGCAGCTGAAATATAATTAACACTTCGCTCTGCCACTGTAATTTCATCGGTTGAAGTGTTATAGCTAACAAAACCTTGAAATGATAATCCTATAACCTGTTGTCGGGCCTGGCTAACAGGTTTTTTAATAAAATTGGCATACTCCTGAGCCGTAAATGTATTGGAGTAAAAATATTTTGCACAGGCATTTAATTGGACAAGCGGATGCTTGTGATCCATGCCTTGTAGTCTGAGATAATGGTTGTTCGTAAAATAATTAATTGATTCAAACTTTGCTAAACGGTGCGACGCTCCTTTCATTTTTTGAAAATGAATGATGTTTTCATCCATTTTCCAATGTAGAATACCAAAATCCATTAGAATGTTGTGATAATTATTGAAATAAGGCGCTCGAGACATACCTGTTCCATCTCTTGTTAAAACGAGTTTCTTTTCTTTCGTTAGAAACTTCAAATGAAGATTGGGATGATATATTTTAAAAGTATCCAGATGAAGTATTACTTCGGCATCTTTCCCAATAATTTTATTGTCTGAAAAACTAAAATACTCCGAAGAGGCTTCAATAAATAGAGTGTCGTTTCTTGTTAATTGAATTGATGCTGGATGTTGAGACGTACCTTTTCCAATAAATTTTGCACCTTGAATTGCAATACCACCTCTGTAACTTATATTTGGGAATAGGCTGTCTATATTAATATTTTGCTCGAAAGATTTGAAGCGAGGATAGGATGCAGAAGCTGGATTTTTAACGATATTGATTTTTTCGATTAATGAACCTAATACAGGAGTAGAGAATAGTTCTGTGTTCATATACGAAACAGAATCAATCGTTATTTTGGGTTTCGTAATATCCAGGTGGTAATTATTAAACTCAGCATATTCTTCACTTTGTGATCTACCAGCCCTGGTCCAGGCTATTTTACCTTTTTTACCTTTCCATTTTTTTTCGAAAGGATAGTAGGCACCATTTGTTTGATATATATTACAACTATCTTTTTGTGAATGACAAACAAGTTCGGTTTTATTAAAAACGATTTTCAATGTATCCTCAAATAAGTAATGAAAATCCATCGATTTGGTTTTCCATTTTGTTGAGAATGATTTGTATAACAAACTATCCTTAAGTAAATGATTTGTTTGTTTTAAGAAGTTGTTGATATTCTTAAGTTTGACTTTAGGTTTGCTCAACTCCTTGAATAATCCTTTTTCCCAATTAGCATAATCTTGTTCACTTAACCCTTTTTCGTGGAGAAGTATTAAACTGGTAAAATAATCATAAAAGTCAGGAACAATACGAGCTCTTTTTTTTCTAAATCGTTTACAAATGGAAAGAATTGAATCTCGTTTTGTACTCGATGTTTGAGCTTGAGCCCAAAATGCCTTAAATTTCTCCTTAAATGCCGTTTTCTCTTTTTTGTTTAATGAGGGATGATCCAAGAGTACATCTATCTCACTTATTGTAACTATGGAATCTTGAATAGTCACATTGGCTTTTGTGGAACTACTTGCTAAGAAAAATCCTAATATAATAAGTGAGTATAGGTACTTTGACATGTTAGACTATTTTTGATTTTAAAAATTGTTAATCAATATCGACTCACTTAATTTTTTACAAATCTTACAGCTACCCAATTTTTGTCAACTTTATGGTCTATGTAGTTCATGTTGTTTTTTTCAGCTTCATCAAGAATGTATTTTAGATCTTCTGTGTAGAATCCACTCATGATTAAGCTACCATTTTTCGGTAGGCAATCTACATATGACCTCATGTCGTTAAGAAGAATATTACGATTAATATTAGCTAAAACGACATCATATTCTTTGCCTTTAAGCAGGCTGGCATCACCTAGGAATACTGAAACATTGTCAGCCTTATTGTTTTTAATATTCTCCAATGAATTTTTATATGGCCACTCGTCTATATCAATAGCATCTACCATTTTAGCTCCACGCATTGAGGCTAGTATAGCCAGTAAACTCGTACCACATCCCATATCTAGAACTCGTTTCCCTTTAATATCACTATCTAAAACACTTTGAACCATTAGTGATGTTGTAGAATGGTGACCTGTGCCAAAAGACATTTTAGGATCGATAACAATATCATACGGTACTTTGGGCGTGTCGGTATGGAAAGATGCACGAATAACAACTTGATCAGAAATGATTACGGGTTGAAAGTTTGATTCCCAAACGGTATTCCAATCTTGAGATATGACAGTTTTGTGTGAGTAGTTTAGTGTAAAGTTAGTTTCTGGTAGATAATCAAGGTTTATAGCCTTTACTATATTAATGTCAAAAAGATCTTCAGTAATATAAGCGTCTATTGAATCTTCATTTTCAGTAAAACTATCGTACCCCAATTCTCCAAGTTCAGAAATTAGTATTTGAGCTACGGCTTCGTTAAAAGGGGTGATTTCACATTTAAGTTCTATATAATCCATTGCAGGGCTTGTTAAGTCTCGTTTAGTTGAAAGGTTTCTTTATTGTTTTTATGTTCCAATTTACAAAAATAATCTTCTTGATTTAAAAGACTCTATTTATTTAAGAATAAAGCTTAATCTTAGTGTTTTTGCGAATAATAGCCTTGTTGAAATAGTTTTGTAATCAGCTAATTTATAGTGTGATGTGTTTTTCGCAACCGTTTTCGTTATTTGAAATAATTCTAAACTTCTTGTTTTTACTTTTAATTTTATTGACTTTAAATCAAATATTGGTAATATTGCTAACAATTATTAGGAATAACACTTGTATTTAATTACAATTTTTAAGTAAACAAATGGATTTTCTTGCAATTAAGTTTTATGTGATGGCTTACCTTGTATGCTACCTTGAAATCTTCGGAGGACTTTAATCCACTTCCTATTCTCGATCCTTGCGATCTATTCTAGAATCTCTTTTTCTAGACCTATCCTATCTATTTATTGAATATTTGTAATTGATGTATTTGTGCATCAATGATTATATAATAAGGCACTTATTTATAAGTTGCCGTATCCTATAGATTAATCAAAATCGTTAAATAAAATTACATGCAAAAGTCACTATTATTAGGTGTCGAAGCTATTGCTCAAGGAGCAATTGACGCTGGAATGTCAGGTGTTTACGCTTATCCAGGAACACCTTCTACAGAAATTACAGAGTACATTCAGCATTCAAAACTTGCCGCAGAACGTAAGATTCACAGTGAGTGGTCTGCGAATGAAAAAACGGCTATGGAAACTGCCTTAGGTATGTCATATGCTGGAAAAAGATCTATGGTTTGTATGAAGCACGTAGGTTTGAATGTAGCAGCTGACTGTTTTATGAACGCGGCTATTACAGGATCTAATGGTGGTATGTTAGTTACCATTGCTGATGATCCATCTATGCACTCTTCTCAAAATGAGCAGGATTCACGTGTGTATGCCAAATTTGCTATGATTCCAATCTTGGAGCCATCAAATCAGCAGGAAGCATATGAAATGACTCGTTTTGGATTTGAATTATCTGAAGCTTGCGGTACACCAGTAATGATTCGTATCACAACTCGTTTGGCTCACTCTCGTGCCGGTGTAACTCCAGCATCTGATATTGTTGCAGAAAACGAATTGTGTTTACCAGAGGATAAACAAAGATTTGTTCTATTACCAAGTATTGCACGTAAGAGATATAAGGTTCTTTTAGGTAATCAAGCTAATTTTGATGCTGCTTCAGAAGATTCACCATATAATCAGTATTTTGAAGGAAAAGATAAATCCCTAGGAATTGTAGCTTGTGGTATTGCTTATAATTATCTAATGGAAAATTACCCTAATGGTGATTGCCCTTTCCCGGTATTAAAATTGAGTCAATACCCATTACCACGCACCAAAGTAACGAAGCTTGTTGAGGAATGTGATAAAGTTCTGGTTTTAGAGGATGGTTATCCAGTAGTTGAGGAGATGTTAAAAGGCTTCTTAGAAAATGATAAGGTAATTGGTCGTCTTGATGGTACACTATCTCGTGATGGGGAGTTGAACCCTGATATGGTAGGAGCTGCATTAGGTTTTGAAGTTGTTGAAGGTATGCCGGTTCCGGAAATGGTAGCAGCACGTCCACCAGCATTGTGTGTTGGTTGTCATCATCATGATGTATACAAGGCGCTGAATGAAGTAATCGCTGAATATGGTGAAGGTCGTGTTTTCTCTGATATCGGATGTTACACATTAGGTGCTTTACCTCCATACCGTGCTATTAATGCAGTGGTTGATATGGGTGCTTCAATCACTATGGCTAAAGGTGCTGCTGATGCAGGTCTTATTCCTTCAGTAGCAATGATTGGTGACTCTACGTTTACTCACTCGGGTATGACTGGTTTATTGGATGCAATCAACGAGAATTCTCCAATTACTGTTATTATTTCTGATAATGAGTCTATCTCAATGACAGGTGGACAAAAATCTTCTGCTAAAGGTAAATTAGAAGATATATGTGCTGGTTTAGGTGTTCATCCTGATCATATTCATGTTTACACTTCTTTACCTAAGAAGCATGATGATGTAAAGGATATTATTCGTAAGGAATTAGATTACCAAGGTGTATCAGTAATTATTCCACGTCGTATTTGCGTTCAGAAAAATGTTCGTGACCAGAAGATCAAAAAAGCATTGAAAAAAGCAGCTGCAAAAGCTTAATTTAATCTTTGCCCAAATAAATCATTAATTCAATAAATCGGGAAGTAGTTTCGATTACTTCCTGAGAATAAAATAGCATACATATGAAACGAGCCAGTAAAGAACTTTTCAAGCATAGAAAAGGATTTATATTGGCGACTTCCATCTGACCAAATTTTAAAATTATAAACAGATGAAAACAGATATGGTTATTGCAGGTGTAGGCGGACAGGGAATTCTTTCCATTGCTGCTGCCTTAGGATCTGCTGCTTTAGATAACAATTTACACATGAAACAAGCTGAAACTCACGGTATGAGTCAGCGTGGTGGTGATGTTCAGTCATTCATGAGAATTTCTGATAAACCTATTTATTCAGATTTAATTCCTAAAGGTGGCGCTGATATTATTTTGTCAGTGGAGCCAATGGAGGCATTGCGCTATTTGCCATTCCTTAAAAAAGGTGGTTATGTGGTAGCAAATTCATCTCCTTTCATCAACATTCCTAATTATCCAAATGAAGAAGAGTTGGTAAAGACGATTGAGGCTCTTCCAAACTATGTATTGATTGATGCTGATGAGATTGCAAAAGAAGTAACAGGTTCTACAAGAGCTTTCAACTTCGTCATGTTAGGTGCAGCTTCTCCATTTATTGATGTGCCTTTTGAGTATTTAGAAGAAGGTATTCGTAAGATTTTTGGTAGAAAAGGTGAGGATGTTGTTAAAATGAACATCGATGCTCTTCATGCGGGGCGTAAATTCTCACAGGACAATAAATAAGCTATTAAAACGAACAATTTACCGATTGTCGTGAAAATATAGAAGCCTCAGTGTTTATCGCTGAGGCTTTTGTTTACCTGTAAATGTAGGTTATGCTTTATTATCTAGTATTTCGCTTATAGTTCTTAGGCAAGTAGCAATTTCCCTTTTGAATGGATGATTGGGCATAATACCACTTTCAGCATCAAGCCCATTTAGAATTCCCATCCATATAGCACTTATTCCGAAGCCTGTAATCACATCTTTTTTATAGCTCTTGACAAATATTTCTCTAAAATGTTCAGTGAAATTATTGAAAAGATTGGCAAGCTTAAAAGAATATGAAGCATCACTACTGTTTTTGTTTTCCAGATGAAAGTTAACAGATAATACAAAGTTTGTAACGAGTTTCTCAACTTCAAAATAAATTTGTTCTTTCTGTTCAAGATTAAGTACCATATCATTTAAACCTTGCTTTATCAATAGATTTATGTCCTGAGAGTTTAAATTGTCCTTAAGTAGTATTGGATTCATTGCAATTGTTCTTTTTTAGATAGTGAAGCTAAATTACATTATTCTTCTTAATGGATCGATCTTATTTAGAATTAATTTAAGTTTGTTGAATTGAACGCAAAAAAAACGCCTCGATTGAGGCGTTATAAATATTTTAAGCTGTACTTAAGCAGTTTGAAGTTCTTTAGCTTTCTTTCTATGAAGAAGATGAGAAGGTAGCCACGAGAAGAATGCTCCCATTATAGCAACAATAACCAGTAGGCTTGGGTTTCCAATATTTCTCAATGTAAATACAACAGCTATAAAGAAAATATTCACAGCCATAATTCGGATAGAAGCGTGTACATGTTTAAAACCAAGACTTACCATACGATGGTGAACGTGGTTTTTATCAGGCTCAAAAGGTGATCTTTTATTTTTGATTCGAATAAACATGACTCTCAAAGTATCAAATAACGGTACTGCAAGAATACCTATTGAAACAGCAGGGGCTGATTTGATAGCATATTTGAAATCAGGGTAAATGTTTAGTTCGTTGAAGTGAATCATTAAAATTGAGATTAGAAGTCCCAAAATAAGAGATCCTGTATCACCCATGAATATCTTATTGTGTTTGCCAAATACGTTAAAACGGAAGAAAGCGATTAAGGCACCTAATAAACTACCAGCCAAAACAACATATTCGTAGTGTCCTGTAATATAGAACCAAATACCGAATGTAAGCGTACAGATTCCACTAATTCCAGAAGCTAGTCCGTCAATTCCGTCAATTAAGTTGAAGCCATTGGTAACAACTATAATCACAAATATTGTGAAGAGTATGCTGACGAAGTAGTTCAGTTCATGAATGCCTAGTATGCCATGAAAATTTGTGAATCTAATATCACCAAGTATAATAACAATTAGTGCAGCAAATATTTGCCCTAAAAGTTTCTTCTTAGGTGAAATAACCATGATGTCATCCTTAACACCTAATCCAAATACAATAAGGGTTGCTGCAATAATATATTTCAACTCATGTATTAAAAAGCCATTGCTGAATATCAATATTGCTAAAGAAAAGCCAATAAAAATAGCAATCCCACCCAAAGAAGGTACAATATTGGTATGTGAAGAGCGGTGATTGGGCTCGTCATATAGTTTTTTCTCTTTTGCAAGATGTATTACCGATGGAATAATCTTGTAACATACTATTAGAGAGAAAAGAAAACTAGCAACAATGTAGAAATGGTGTGTGAACGGATACATAAGTTTAGTTTCGATTTTCAAAATACAACACAAATGTATGAATTATATGTCAGAACTCAAGTTGTCAAATCTGTCAAGTTTGTTTAATAGTATGAAAAAGATGAACTAATGATTGAAATCTTAGTTTTATTTATTATAAAAGTGTTGTATTTCAGGTTTATTCCACTTTTATCATGAAATGCATCGATTTAAGGATATTCAGTTTGAAATTTAAGACGAAGGAACTCATAGGTATATGCATGTTATCTCTTATTATATTTTCTAACTCTTATATGTATGTATCATAATAAATCTGAATAGAGATGAACTTGTGTCGGAGTTTATTTAATAGACTGAAAAGTGTTACTTAGATGTGTGATAGTAATTATTTACTGTAATATTTTGCGAATACAAAATTCGGATAAATATTATTTTAAGTGATTGTGAAAGTTCTTAGACGTTAGTGTGATTTTGTGCTGAATTAAAAATTCTATTATTGTTTAGTTATCAGGGGTGTACTTGTTTGATTGAAAAAGAAATGATAATGTATGGCTTTTTCAGTTTGCGTTGCTAATATTATTAAGTTAATAGGTTGGAGACAATGATGAGATTATTTAACTTGTGAATCTAGATTTTAAATGTAGGGATGAGTCTAAATATTGACTGTAAGAAAAAAGAGTTGGATATTAACCTCCAACTCTTTTTGTCTTATAATTCTCTTTATTTAGAATTTCAATGATTTTGTCGCGATGATCACCTTGAATAAGAATTTCACTTTCTTTTACTGATCCTCCAACACCACATTTTGATTTGAGAAGTTTACCTAAATCTTTTAAATCATCATCACTTCCTATAAAACCAGCAACAAGAGTAACAGCTTTTCCTTTTCGCTGTTTTTTATCAATCATTACTTTTAAGGTTTGCTGCTGAGGTGGAAGTGTCTCCATCACTTCATCCTCGTCATATTCGTAGTTGTAATCAGGATTGGTTGAATACACAATATTTTTTTTATTCTTTTTTGCCATGCTTTATCTATTTATATACTGCAAATATAGCGACTAATTTTAGCGACTTGCACATGTTACGCATTTTTTACTTTCGGGCATTAACATGATTCTGCCCAGAGGAATTTCTCTGCCACACTTTATACATAAACCAAATTCGGGGTCATTCAAATGATTATAGGTGTATTCCAGAGCCTTCAATTGAGTCTTTTTTTGTCGAAGGGCAGCTTCGTTTATACTTTTATTATTAATGGCATCCATACGACTAACTCTACCGATAGCACAATCCGGAGAAATAGGTTTAGTAAGATCAGTAAGTTTATTGATATCGTCTTTTAATTTGATAATTTTTTCTTCAATCTGTTGTTTAATCTCTAGCTTATTGATTTTACTCATGACCTATATCGTATTGATGCTTCGTTTTTTGACTTGATATTTAATTTGCTTTAAATGTTATAAAAATTAAAGAAATTAATCTCTATTGTGACTTAATTTAGATTCAAACTAAAATGTTTTAAGACATTAAAAAAATACCTGGAAAATGAATGTTGATTAATACTTACTCTTTACATTTGAGAACTGAATTGATGTTGATATTGCTGAGCTAAAATGACTGTTGTTCAGTTTTTTAATGTAAGTTTGGGTTTAAGAATTTATTTATTTTATCATAGAAAGTGATGAACAAGATAGTTGAAAAAGAACATTTTTCAGAGAAAATCGTAAAAATCGTTGTTGAAGCGCCTTTGATCGCAAAATCTCGCAAGCCGGGAAACTTTGTTATTTTACGTGTTGGTGAAAAAGGAGAACGTATTCCTTTGACCATTGCAGGAGCTAATGTAGAAAAAGGAACAATCGACCTGGTAGTACAAAAAATGGGTGTTTCTTCTACAAAAGTATGTGATCTTGAAGTTGGTGAATATATTACCGACTTAGTAGGACCACTTGGTAAGCCAACTGAAATTCACAATTTAGGTACTATACTTTGTTGTGGTGGTGGTGTAGGAAATGCACCTTTATTACCAATTGTTGAAGCTTATAAAAAAGCGGGAAACAAGGTAATTACCATTTTGGCTGCTCGTAATAAGGATTTAATCATTCTTGAAGATGAAATGCGCAAGCATTCAGACGAGTTGATTGTAATGACAGACGATGGTTCCTATGGTAAAAAAGGTTTAATAACTGAAGGAATGGAAGAGGTTATTAAAAGAGAGAAGATTGATGAGTGTGTGACTATTGGTCCTGCAATCATGATGAAATTCTGTTCTTTATTAACTAAGAAGTATGAAATACCTACTGTTGCTAGTTTGAATAGTATCATGGTAGACGGTACAGGAATGTGCGGTGCTTGTCGTGTTACTGTTGGAGGTAAAACCAAATTTACTTGTGTTGATGGTCCTGAATTCGATGCACATCAAATTGATTTTGAAGAGATGATGTCAAGACTTGGTGGTTATAAGCAGGAAGAAGTTGATAAGTATGATCAATTTCAGAAATAGAGAATTCAATCTAAGAATAGCAACACAAAAATACCAGGACAATGGAAAGGTCTGAAGAATATATTAAGAACGAAAGAAAACAAGACTGGAGAGTAGCCCTTCAGAAAAAAACAAAAGCTAAAGATCGTATGTCGATTGAGAGAGCACTTATGGCTGAAACAGAGCCTGAAGTTCGTATCAAATCGCAACGTATCGAAGTAAACACAGGTTTAACCATGGAGCAGGCAGTTACTGAAGCTAGCCGTTGCATGGACTGTGTTAACCCAACTTGTATGGAAGGATGCCCTGTAAGCATTAACATTCCTAAGTTTATTAAGCATATTGAGTGTGGTGAAACTCTTGAAGCTGCCTCAGTATTGAAAGAAACATCTGCTTTGCCAGCTGTTTGTGGTCGTGTTTGTCCACAGGAATTGCAGTGTGAGCAAAAGTGTTTCTATGTTGAGAAATTAAACCAACCTGCTGTTGCAATTGGTTACCTTGAGCGTTTTGCTGCCGATTTCGAAAGAGAATCAGGGCACGTAGCTACTCCGGAAATGGTTGCTTCAAATGGTATTAAGGTTGCTGTAATTGGTTCAGGTCCTTCAGGATTATCATTTGCTGGCGATATGGCTAAATTAGGCTATGACGTTACAGTATTCGAGGCACTTCACGAAATTGGTGGTGTGTTGAAATATGGTATCCCTGAATTCCGTTTACCAAACGCAGTAGTTGATGTAGAAATTGAAAGTTTACGCCGTATGGGAGTGAAGTTTATCACGAACTATATTGTAGGTCAAACGGCTAGTCTTGATGATTTGAAAGCTGACGGATACAAAGCATTTTACGTAGGATCAGGAGCTGGTTTACCACGTTTCATGAATATTCCTGGTGAGAATGCAAATGGTATCTTATCATCTAACGAGTATTTAACTCGTGTAAACTTAATGGGTGCTGATAGCGAAGAATCTGATACTCCTGTATTAAGAGGTAAGAATGTTGTAGTTGTTGGTGGTGGTAACACGGCTATGGACTCAGTTCGTACTGCTAAACGTTTAGGTGCTGAGCGTGCAATGATCGTTTACCGTCGTTCGGAAGAAGAAATGCCAGCACGTGTTGAAGAGGTTCACCATGCTAAGCAAGAAGGTGTTGAATTTTTGACATTGACGAATCCAATTGAGTATATTGCTGACGAAAATGGTCGTGTAGCTCAAATGAAGGTTCAGAAGATGGAATTAGGTGAGCCGGACTCATCAGGACGAAGAAGACCAGTTCCAGTTGAAGGATCTGAGTATATTCTAGACTGTGAAGTTGTGGTAGTGGCTGTAGGTGTATCACCAAACCCATTAATCCCTAATTCGGTTGAAGGTCTTGATGTCTCTAAGTGGGGAACTATTGAGGTTGTAAAAGATAAGATGCAGTCATCTATTCCGGAAATGTTTGCTGGAGGTGATATTGTTCGTGGTGGTGCAACTGTAATTCTTGCAATGGGTGATGGTAGAAAAGCTGCTAAGAATATGGATATCTTCTTGACTGAGAAATATCTGTCGAACTAATTGGAATAAAAAGTGTAAGTTTAATACGTACACTTAATATTATAATACTGATTTTAAAAATTCTTAATATGAAAGAGTTCAAATCAATAAATGACATCCTTGATTTTGCCATTAACGAAGAAGCTATGGCGGCTGAATTTTATACTGCACTTGCAGCTAAAATGAAGCACAAGCAAATTAAAGAAACGTTTGAGCAATACGCAATTGAAGAATTAGGACACCGTGCTAAGCTTGAAGCTATCAAGAATGGTAAAGGGCAGGATTTTTCTGATGCAAAAGTTGCTGACATGAAAATTGCAGACTACTTAGTTGAAGTTGATGAGGATAAAACTAATATGACTTATCAGGAGGCATTAACCATTGCTATGAAAAAAGAAAAATCTGCTTTCAGGTTATATAGCGATTTGGCTGCTGCCACTACCGATGAAGTTGCGAAGAAGTTATTCTTAAACTTAGCTCAAGAAGAGGCTAAGCATAAGTTAAGATTCGAAGTAGAATACGACGAAAATATCTTAACAGAGAACTAGAATTCTCTTGTTTACAGAAAAGCCCCGATTTTGTCGGGGCTTTTTTAGTTAGTTGTCTCGTCCTTATTGAGCTGGAAGTTGGTTAGGCCTCAAGCTCATTATTGATGCTATCCGATAAACGCATAGATAATTGAATGTAACGCTTTTTAAAATTATCGTCATTTAAATAGAGTGCAATTTTTTCCTGCCAGTCTTTTGCTTGATGCGAAAGCTCCATAATACGATGTTTGTTGGCCATATTGTTTTTGTCAGATTTTTCCTTCTCAACCACATCGATGTATTGGTTAACCCAATTTTCATAATTGCTTAAAAATATTGATCGTTCTATATCTTTGCCCGATTGCATATTTGCAACCGATGCCATAGTTTCGTTATCTAAAAGTGCCGTTGCACCAACTGTTACTCCTAGTTTCTGTATAAATTTTCTTCTATTGTCTTTCTTCATAAATTATATAATAAGAATTCAAGATCCGAATATACTTAAAAGAAATTGCTTTTGAAAATGAAAAATCAGAATCGACCTTGATAAGGCAATGGTTTTGTTATTTATTTGGGTGGAATACGCTTGAGGATAAAACTTTTAAATATTTTTATGGAATCATAGTATAAAATCAAATCGTTTTTAAGATGGAGAAACATACACCAACTCGTAATGAAGCATTCGAACTTGTAAAGCAATATATTAAAACTGATAGTTTAGTGAAACATGCATTGGCAGTAGAAGCTGTTATGCGATACTATGCAAAACTTAATGGAGAGGATGAGGAGAAGTGGGGTGTAATAGGTTTGGTGCACGATATGGATTGGGAAGTAGCACCGGAAAAACACACCATTAAAACCCGAGAGATATTGGAAGCAGCTAATTGGCCAGAAGATTATATTCGTGCTGTTGAATCTCATGCTTTTGGATCGTGTACTGAAGTTGAGCCTATTTCGCTTCTGGAGAAGACGCTTTATACCATAGATGAACTTACGGGATTAATTACAGCAACTGCTCTTGTTCGTCCTTCTAAATCGATTATGGATGTGAAAGTTAAATCTGTAAAACGAACTTGGAAGACTAAAAATTTTGCAGCGGGTTGTCATCGTGAAACAATTGCAAAAGGAGCTGAGATGCTTGGTATTGAACGGGGTGTGTTAATCGAAGGTGTACTAACTGCCATGCAAGGAATTGCTGATGAATTAGGATTGAAAGGCGTTGATTAATGATGATTTTCTAATTATGAATTATGATTTGATGTGTAATGTAGTTTGATTTTTGAAGTTGATAAAGTACAATTTGTTTTTGAACCTGAATCTAAATTTCGTCTGTTCTTTGTTTATTCATCACTCACAACTCTTAATTTCTGCATTAAATACTGAGTCCTGTCATATTTCAGTATGTGATAAAGCCTTATCTTTATCATCTAAACTAACAAAAACGCTCCTTTGAGCAATAAACCTAATAATCATGAAAAAACTATTTCTGTTTGTATGCACAGCTCTGTTCATTGCAGCATGTCAACCAAACGAAACAACTACAAAGACAACTTGTGTTGAGAAATCGAATATTGAGAAAACGACTGTAGATGCTACTGTCAAAGCTTTAAAAGCTAAATTTCCTGAGGCTGATGGAAGCCTATTGGAAAGGGGAGTGAAGCACGTTGCTAATCTTTGGATTGCTGATGATGGTAATGCTGAGGCTTTTAAAACTTTCTGTGAAGTAAATTACATTGCAGGCGAAGAAGAACGAGAGTTGGTTTTTAATAAAATATCTCGCAATATCGAAATCATTACGGGGCATTTTAATAAAATTACACTTGATTTATTAGAGCCTGTTCATTTGAATACATTCGAACAGCATACTATTGATAACCAGTTTGGTGCTTACAGTGTTGGTGCACATTGGCAAGATGATTTCTATAAGAATAAAATAGCTTTCATTATTGCTTTAAATTTTCCTCCTTTTAGTTTAGAAGAGAAAGAAAAATTGGCAGGCGAATGGACACGTCAGGAATGGGCATACGCTCGTTTAGGTGATTACTTTACAGCTAGAGTTCCTGCAGAATTGTTGCAGAATGCGAATAAGGCAGCAGCAGGATCTGATGTTTATATTATGGACTACAATATTTATGTGGGGCATTTGACAGATGAAGCTGGTAAGCGTTTCTTCCCAGAAGATAAGGTGCTTCTTTCGCACTGGAATCTACGTGATGAGATTAAAGCAAACTATGCAAATTCAAAAGACGGACTAGAGAAGCAGAAGATTATTTATCAGGTAATGCAGCGCATTATTTCTCAGGAAATTCCTGAAAAAGTAATCAATAGCGGAGACTTTGAATGGGATCCATATGCAAACGTGGTTTATAAGAATGGTAAAACGATTGAAGCGACTCCGGAGCCAAATGAGAGATATCAGCAGATTTTAAATAATTTTCACGCAAATAAGGCGATTGACCCTTATTATCCAGGTGAGAGTACTTTCATCGAAAGACAATATGCTGGAGCTAAAGAGATTTCTCATGAGAATACTGAGAAAATCTTTACTGATTTCTTAAGATCTGAAGAAACGAAGCAAGTTGGTGAGTTAATTAAGAAGAGATTAGGTCGTGATCTTGAACCTTTCGATATTTGGTACGATGGGTTTAAAGCACGTAGCGGTATGGATGAATCTAAGCTTGATGCTCAGACTAGAAAACTATATCCTAATGCGGCTGCCCTTGAAGCAGATCTTTCTAACTTATTGGTGAAGCTTGGTTACGATAAAGCCAGAGCTAAATTCCTTGCCGACCATATTGCTGTTGATCCGGCAAGAGGATCAGGACACGCTTGGGGTGGTGCTAAAAAAGGACAGAAGGCTCACCTTCGTACTCGTATTAGCGAAAAAGGGATGGATTATAAAGGTTATAATATTGCGATTCACGAGTTTGGACACAATGTTGAGCAAACCATTTCTTTGTATGATGTTGATAATTTCACGATGAATGGTGTGCCAAATACAGCATTTACTGAGGCATTAGCTTTCATCTTTCAGAAGAGAGATATGGTTCTTTTAGAGAGAAATGTTGAATCGGCAGAGAAGGATGCTTTAAAGAAGTTAGACTTATTCTGGAGTGCATACGAGATTATGGGAGTATCAGTTCTTGACATCCGTGTTTGGAAGTGGTTATATGCAAATCCTGAGGCAAATGCAGCTCAATTGCGTGATGCAACGATGCAAATTGCTAAGGAGGTTTGGAATGAGTTTTATGCGCCTGTTTATGGAATGAAAGATCAGACAATTCTTGCTGTGTATTCACACATGCTAAATAGTCCTTTATACTTATCGAACTATGCTTTTGGTAATGTGATTGAATTCCAGTTAGAGGAGCAACTTAAGGGTAAGAGTTTCCCGAATGAGGTTGATAGAATTTTTAAGCAAGGTCGTTTAACTCCTAACCAGTGGATGGTTGAAGCAACTGGTAGTAAATTATCAACTCAGCCTATGATTGAGGCGGCTAGAGAGTCTGTTAAGAGTCTTCAGAACTAATATTAGATATTACATTTTTGAAAAGGCACTCCATTTGGGATGCCTTTTTTTGTGACTCTGTCCCGTCCTGAAATAAATTGACACAAAATTGATTTGATTATTAACAGCTTGAAATAGGCTGTTCATCACATATTTCCCTTGTTAAGATTGTTTTTAAATAAAAGATCATATATTTATAGACGACTGGTCTAATAGGATGCAAGGAATGTCAGAAACAAAAGATAGAATATTAAAAGTTGGTATCGATATCTTATCGAAGAAAGGTTACAATAATGTGGGCCTTAAAGAGATATTGGCGCTTGCTAACGTGCCTAAGGGGTCTTTTTATCATTACTTTAAGAGTAAGGAAGATTTTGGTATTCAAGTAATCAGCAAGTATTCTTCTGTGGGACTTTGCTTTTTTAAGCAGTATCTTGAAGATGAATCACTATCTCCCAAATCTCGAATTATCAGTTTTTACAAAGCTATGATTGAGCACTATCAACAGAAAAACTGTTCTGAGGGATGTTTAATAGGGAATGCGAGCAACGAGTTAAGTGACTTGACTCAGAATTTTAGTAAGGCTATTTCTCAGGAATTTATGCTTTGGCAAAATCATTTGGAAAAATGTATTGTGGCAGCTCAAGAAAGTGGTGAAATCAGTTCCGATTCCGATTCTCGCATGTTTGCATCTTTTATACTAAATAGTTGGGAAGGTGCTTTGCTACGTATGAAATGTCAGAAAAACGTTTCGCCTTTGAACGATTTCATAGAAGGTTTGATGATGATTTTAAAGTGAAAAAAATTTACCCAATTACTAGACGATTGGTCTAATGAAGCTGTTTACTATTAACTAAAAATAAATAAGATGAGTTTATTCGAAAGTTTCAAATTAGGTTCAACCACTGAATTAAAGAACCGATTTGTAATGGCGCCACTAACACGCTGTAGAGCCATAAACAATATTCCCAACGAGCTGATGGCTGAGTATTATCAGCAGCGAGCTGGTGCCGGATTGATTATTAGCGAAGGTACATCGCCATCGCCCAATGGTCTTGGTTACCCTCGAATTCCTGGTGCCTATTCTGATGCGCAGATTGAAGGATGGAAAAAGATTGCCGATGCTGTTCATGCTAAGGATGGGAAAATTTTTGTACAACTGATGCACTGTGGTAGAATTACATCTAAGCTGAATATGCCCGAAGATAGTCAAACACTGGCTCCATCGAGTATAATAGCAGCAGGCGAGATGTTTACCGAAACAGGTATGTTTCCTCACGAAATGCCCAAGGCAATGAATCTGGAAGAAATTGAATCGACTCAAAATGAATTTGTGAACTCGGCCAAGCGATTGGTAAATGAAGCGGGAATTGATGGTATCGAATTGCATTCAGCCAATGGTTACCTGTTGAATCAATTTCTCAATCCAAAATCGAACCAGCGAGACGACCAATATGGTGGATCAGTTGAGAATAGAACTCGATTTGTGTTGGAAACGGCTCAGAAGGTTGTCGAAGCCATTGGAGCAGATAAAGTAGGCATACGTTTTTCTCCTTACGGAGAATTTAACGATATGTTACCTGATTATGAAGATTTGGAGCAAACCTTTATATACTTATCTAAGAAGTTGGCAAAGATGAATTTGGCTTATATTCATATTGTAGATCAGAGAATTGCTTTTGGTGCACCAGCTTTCACAACGGATATAAAGAATAGTATCAAAATCAATTTTAAGGGAACTGTTATAACAGGTGGGGATGTCGATTCTGAAGAGAAAGCTCAGGCCATATTGTCAAGTGGTTTAGATTTGGTTTATGTGGGACGTTCATTCATTTCAAACCCGAATTTTGTGGAGAAAATTCAGAATAAGGAAAACTTGATGGCACCCGATATGGAAACATTCTATACTTCAGGGGATAAGGGGTATACCGATTACGTTTAAAAGAAATTAAAATGGATATTAGAATAGCGATTTAAATTCAAATTAAAGTCGCTATTTTTTGTTTGTGATATTACGTTTTACAAATATAATTTGGAATCATAATTAATATCATAGTTATCAAATTATGATGAAGATGATTTGTTGAATATTGTTTAAATTCAAGCTTTGAAACAAGAGATGATTTAAATAATATCGGTTTTATGACAAGAGAAGAACGAATGAAATTTTGTAGTGTTTGTGATCATTCCAAATTCGATACGAAGAAAGGTATCGTTTGTGGTTTAACAAATGCCAAGGCTGATTTCGAAGAAGAATGTCCCGATTTTACAGGGAATAATAAGGAGGTGTACGTTTATAAAGCACCAGAGGAGGAAAGAGGTTTTGTAGAAAAAAAGTTCGTAGAATTCATTTCGATATTAAAGCCTAAGCAGGGCTTTTTTATGAGTCCCATTATCATCATTTTTTGTCTTTTGGTATTCGCATCAATGCTAATGTCGGATGTACATATTATTGATCCGACAATGGAGGATTTGGTGGCTTGGGGAGCGAACTTTACCACCTTAACTTTTCAAGGTCAATATTGGCGATTGTTAAGTAGCTGTTTTCTTCACATAGGTATTATTCATCTTTTATTCAATATGTATGCTTTGTTGTATATTGGAATGTTGTTGGAACCCGTTATTGGAAAATGGAAGTTAGGATTTGCTTTTCTTCTAACAGGAATAGGTGGAAGTCTTATGAGCCTGGCATGGCACGATATGATTGTAAGTGCCGGAGCATCGGGAGCAATCTTTGGTTTGTATGGGGTGTATATTGCGCTACTCACCACCAGTTTAATTGACAAGGAAAGTAAGAAGGGGATTTTAAGCAGTATCCTAATATTTATTGCTTATAATTTACTTTTTGGTTTAAGAGGAGGCGTTGATAATGCAGCTCATATTGGTGGTTTACTTTCAGGTCTTCTTTTGGGTTTTTCTTATTACCCAGTATTATCGAATCCACAAGCTAAAGTAAAAGGCCTATTGGTGCCATCTATATTGATGATTTTTATAGTCACCTGTGGATTTGTTATAATATCAACACCAAAAAAATCAGTTGTTTACGAAATGCGATTAGCTGAGTTTATTGAGCTGGAACAGAAAGCTTTGAGTGTTTACCCACAGTATGTTACCGAAGCTAATTTAGATGCTATAAATGAAGATGGAATACCTAATTGGGAAAAATGTAAAGACATTATTCTAAATCTTGACGAGCTACCAGGTTTCTCAGAAGAGATTTATCAAAGGAATGCTTTACTAAGAAGATATTGCAATTATCGGATAGCATCTTATAAGTTGATAATTAAAGCATCTACCGATAGACGTCGAATAATTTTTCAGAAAATAGAAGCTTATAATAAAACATTGGAATTTATTATACGAAAGTTGAAAGGGGAGGTGATTGCAGATAATCTGTTGAGATATAAAGAACCTGACGAACCCAAATTTGTAATTCGAGATTCTTATCCAATTCATAGTACACTGAAGACACCTTTGTATATTGTCGACGGAAAGTTTACCGAAGATATTTCGAGTATTAATCCTGCAAACATTAAGAATGTAAATGTGATGAAAGGAGCAGCAGCAAAGGCTGTTTATGGAATAAAAGGTGCAAATGGGGTTGTAATAGTGACAACGAAATAGTTCGAATATTGATAATAAGTTTTTGTTGGAAAGTTATGGTCAGGCTTGCTTTTCTGGGTTATAAAAATTATTTGATATTCAGGGTTTAGTGTTGTTTGCGTTGTGTGATTTGAATCTGGTATTTAACATTATATTTTAACGAATATGACACACCTTAAGCAAATGGTAATAAAATTGTAAATTTCGTCAATAATAGCTTAGAATAGATATGCTTTCGATTAAATTAGACATGACAAAAAATATAATTCTCCATACAGTTGGCTGGATTCTATTGTTTTTATTACCTCCATTTCTTTTTGATAATTTTGAACGTATTAGTACCGTAGCTCCAGAACATTATTATTTATCATGCTTGTTGCTTATACCCATTTATTATATCAGTCGTATTTACCTTTTGCAGAAGAAGAGTATTATCTATATCATTGTCGTCATTGTATGTTTTATCGTGTATCTATATTTACCAGAGCTAATTTTTAAGATGTTACCGCAAAATGATTCCCTGTTAGACTTTATTGGCAGTAGTGGTCGTCATCGGCTTAATAGAATGAGACAGGGCTTGTCGATATTGTTTTTTGTGGTATTGGCAATAAACATTCTCGAAATTGCTTTTCAGCTTCGTAAGTCCAGCCAAAAGATAAGTATTGAAAAAAACAAGGCAGAATTAGCACTCTTAAAGTCACAAATAGATCCTCACTTTCTTTTCAACAGTCTTAATTCGATTTATTACGAAGCCATTGAGAAAACAGACTTGGCACCCAAAGCAATTATGTCACTTTCAAACTTGATGCGCTATGTTCTGACTGATGCAAAATCGGAATATGTTAGTTTGGATCAGGAAATTAGTTATATAGATGGTTATCTTGAACTGCAGAAACTACGACTGCCCTATAAAACCCATCTGAATTTCGATCTCTTGATAGAAAATCGAAAGGTGATGATTGCGCCTTTATTATTAATCCCATTTATTGAAAATGCCTTTAAATATGGCGTAAGTTCCAGTTCCGATACTGAAATAAGTATAAAATTAAGGGTGGAAAAGAATTATCTGAGTTTTCAGGTTGAGAATAGCATTTTTATGAATAAGGGAGCAGATGGCACTCAGAGTGGATTAGACAATGTTAAGAAAAGACTTGCCTTGATTTATCCCGGCAAGCATGATCTAAGAATTAATCATGAAACAAATACCTATCAGGTTGATTTGTCTATAACTTTGTAAGTATGGTTTATAACCCACACATATCGTGCATCGCAATTGACGATGAACCACGGGCTTTACGCTTAATTGAATCGTATTGCGATCGCATACCTTCAGTAAGCTTGCTTGAAAGCTTTAATAATCCCATTGAGGCATATGACTATCTAAAAAACAATCTACCGGATATCATTTTTATTGATATCAATATGCCTGAGTTTTCGGGTATACAACTGATTAAGAATCTTGAGAAGAAGCCCCTGGTTATATTCACAACGGCTTACAGTAAATATGCTGTTGAAAGTTACAGTTTGGAAGCTATTGATTACCTTCTTAAGCCCTATGATTTTGAGCGGTTTAATCAGGCAGTTCAAAAAGCCAAAAAGCACTTGGACATGTTGGGCAGCAAAACGATGTCTAAGATTTCAGAAGGAGATTCGATTACAGTGAAGGTTGATTACAAAAGCCTTAAGATTAAATTGCAGGACATCACTCATATCGAGGCGATGGATAATTATGTGAAGATATTTACCGAAAGTAAATGCCATATTGTTTTACGGAGTCTAAAATCCATGCTCGAAGAACTGCCTGATGATCAATTTATTCAAGTGCATAAATCCTATGTGGTATCCTTAGGAAAGATTGATTATTTCATGAATAATAGGATTAGCATAGGTCATTTTGAAATCCCTGTTGGACGTGTCTATTTAAATAAATTTAGAGATCTTTTACAGGGCTAAACCTTAACTTTCTATTCAGTTTTGATCTCTACTGGCTATTCTCCCGATAGCTTGGGAGGACTTGCTGGTGTCTTTTAATTTAAGATTTCTCTATTAATTTCCGCCCTTCTTTGTCGTTCGCCAATTGATATATGTCGTTCACCAATGTTTGTGTACTAAAGGCTCGTTTATTGAGTCCAAGAGTCATATAAATTTTAAACAGAATGATTATGACTAAGTTCTTTAAATTGCTTACAGTGCTGATACTACTTTCATGCAGCTTAAGCATCCAAGCTCAAAAAGCCAAGAGACACAACAAAAAACAGACTAAAGTAGCAGTGATATCTACCAAAAGGCAACACTATAAAACATTGCCAAAATGGGGTGTAAAGGTTACTCATAAACCCTCTAATGCAAGCCTTATTAAGTATAGGGGCGTCACCTATCATTTAAAAAATGGAATTTACTATACGTATATGGCTGGAAAATACAATATGTCGAAAGCTCCAGTGGGGCTGAGAGTCAAACTTATCCCTGCCATGCATACGCGTATTATGCACAATGGGCATACTTACTACTATTATTACGGTACTTATTACACCTATATTCCCAATGCGAACAATTATGAAGTCATTACTCCTCCACTTGGTGCAATGGTTGATGTCTTGCCAAATGGCTACAATAAGATCGTCATTGAAGGCATAACCTATTGGTCTGATGGAAAAACCTATTACAAGGCTGTAGGTATCGAGAATGGTGATGTCATTTATGAAGTTGTTGGAAATACACAATTATAAACAAGAATAAATAATGAAGATAGCACAGCTTGAGATGAATGGTCCAACAACAGAATTAGAAGAACTAAAATTAGTTAGTTCAAAATATCCTGTGAGAATAACAAAGTACTACAAAAGCCTTATTAAGGAAAAAAACGATGCAATATGGAAACAATCTATGCCCTCTTTAAAAGAATTAGAGGATTCTGGTTTAACTGATCCTTTAAGTGAAGAGCACGATAGTCCTGTTAAATGTATTGTGCACCGTTATCCTGATAGAGTTTTGTTTTACTCCACTTCTGAATGTGCTATGTTCTGCCGTTTCTGTACCCGAAAACGAAAAGTAGGAAAAACAAATACTGTTTCAGAAAAAGATTGGAATGAAGGTTTTGAATATATAAAAAAACATCCTGATATAAGAGATGTGATTGTTTCAGGAGGCGATCCCTTAACCTTATCTGATGAAAGATTGGACTTTGTTCTTTCAAATTTGAGAAAGATAAAACATGTGCAGATTATTCGAATTGGTACTAGAATGCTGGTTGTGAACCCAGATCGAATTACAGATAAGTTGTGTTCAATTCTAAAACAGCACCACCCTCTTTATATCAATACGCATTTTAATCATCCAGATGAAATTACATATGAATCATCCGAAGCTTGTAATAAATTAGCCAATGCTGGTATTCCACTCGGGAATCAGAGCGTTTTACTCAAGGGTGTTAACGATGATATTGAAACCATGAAGTTGTTGATGCAAAAACTACTTGTGATAAGAGTAAAACCATATTACATCTATATGATGGATTTAGTACAAGGAGCTAGTCACTTTAGAACTTCAGTTCAGGCCGGATTGGATATAATTGAAGGATTAAGGGGGCATACATCTGGAATGGCCATTCCTCAGCTGGTAATAGATGCTCCACATGGAGGAGGAAAAATCCCTATTATGCCTGACACAATCTCTTCAAGGGAAAAAGGAGAAGTGATTTTGATAAATTTTGAAAATAAACATTTTAGCTATCCTTTGGAATAGGCTATGAAGATTTATATAGCAGAAATAACGCCAAAATTACTTCGATTTATATACCAAGATTTGGATATTCTATCACCTGTTGAAAAAAAAGAAATTGCATTAATCGGAAATAATCAGGTCAAAATGAATGTTCTTTCATCAAAAGTATTAAAAAGATATCTACTCTCAGAGTATTGTAATTTTGAAATACGACCTGCATCCTGGAAGTTTGATAAAACCACTGAAAACAAGCCGTATACAATTAATTCCATTTGTGAATCCAAACTTTTTTTTAATGTTTCGCATTGCGAAGATATTTTTGCGATAGCGATTTCCTCTAAAAATGAAGTTGGATTGGATATCGAATCATATGACTTTAAAATTGATGACCATCTTGCACAAACTGTATTTACTAATAGCGAAATAGTAAAATTACAGGGAGCCGATACTCTGTCAAAACAGAATCATTATTTGCGTTTGTGGACTATAAAGGAGGCCTATGCCAAATACTTGGGATTGGGAATTGGTATCGATTTTAAAGGAATCGATGTTATTGGTCGATCTGAGTCATGCTATGCAGCTATCTGCAATAAACACGTTCAACCCAATCTTATTTACAATGAAACAATCTATTTCTCTGGCAAAAGCTATGCCTTGTCAGTAACTCATAAAGGGATAAACCCAAATCAAACCCCACAGATCTTTGAGTTTGACAGTTGCAACTTAATGAAGCTTCTGTCCAAATAATTACTAAAAAACAAAACATGCTTTTACATCAAATATTCGAAGAACAAGCCCGTTTAACTCCAAATGCCCTGGCTGTAAAGAGTGGGAGTTGTGAATTTACATATCAAAATATCGAAGATAGTGCGAATAAAGTCGCTCACTATCTCATTGCCAAGGGGGTTAAACCAGGAGATTTGGTTGCGATCTATTTTAAACGCTCCGAATTGCCCATTGTCGCGATGTTAGGAATTCTAAAGGCAGGTGCAGCTTATGTGCCAATAGATAGGAGCTTTCCTGTGGATAGAATAAGGCATATTGTTAAGGATGCCGAAATTAAAATCATACTAAGCGAGACGGGTTTGTTCTCAGAACTTGACGTCGACGCTTGCTTGCTTGACATCAATTCTCCTGAATTAAATGACCTGTCTTTGGAAAGAGGGGGCGAAAACCAAGTTCAGATTAAGAATGATGATTTGGCTTATATCATTTATACATCCGGATCAACCGGTCGTCCCAAGGGTGTCATGGCACAACACTACAATGTTGTCCATTTCGTCAATTCTTTTAAGCAAGTCTGCAGGCTCAATTCCAAAGATCGTATTTACAATGGTTTTGCATACAGTTTTGATGGCTCGGTTGAGGAAATTTGGATGGCTTTTTCATGTGGGGCATCACTTATTGTTGCAAATGATGAGGTAACCAAACTGGCAAGTGAGGCCATTAAATTAATAAACAGTGAAAAGGTCACTTTTCTGTCAACTGTGCCCACCTTTCTAAGTATGATAGAGAAAGAGCTTTATTCGGTGAAATTAATAATCCTGAGTGGCGAAGTTTGCCCCCCTGAACTGGTTAATAAATGGTCAAAAAATGGGGCGCGAATGTTAAATGTTTATGGACCAACGGAAACCACTGTCAATACAACATATTGGGAGTGCAAGGCAGGAGCGAAGGTGACCATTGGAAAGCCCATACCGAATTATGATATCTACATTTTGGATGAAAACCAAAAGCCTGTATCAGATGGTGATAAGGGGGAACTTTATATCGGGGGAAAGGGGCTTGCAAAAGGGTATTTAAATCAGGAAGAACTGACTAGGAATACCTTTGTTGACGGAATAATAAAAAATGAAAAGCTATATAAAACAGGTGATTTGGTCAGTCTGGATGCGAATAGGGAAATTCTTTTTCACGGACGTATTGACTCACAGGTCAAGGTGAGGGGATACCGTATAGAGCTCTCGGAAATAGAATCTATTTTGCGAGAGTTTCCCAATGTTTCAAGCTCGGTAGTTAGTGTTACTGAGAAAAATATGATCAAGGAACTGGTAGCCTATATTGTTTTAAAAGACAGTTCAAAGCCTGTTGTTTTCGACGATATATTAAGTATGATGGAACAGCATCTTCCTGCCTATATGATTCCAACTTATCTGGAAGTTGTAGATCGTCTCCCGCTATTAACGAGTGGCAAGGTGGACAAGAAAAAATTGCCTGTAGCCATGACGCCACTGATTAAGATGGACAGGGAGATAATCCCTCCTTCAAATGAGACTGAAAAGATACTGGTTGAAGCCTGGAAAGAGGTTTTTGGAATGGATACGATTTCAATTAGAGATAATTTCTTTAACGATTTGGGAGGGCATTCCCTTCTTGCTGCAAAAGTAGCCTCAGTACTCCGGCTAAAATACAATATCGAAATAGCAATCCGGGATTTATATGTTTTTCCGACCATAGAAAAACTATCCGATACGGCCTACTCGAAGATGAATGCTTGCGAAACATCTGTTGAAGACGAGTCTGTGGACCTGCCTCCCAAAAGTAAAATTGCGACATTGATTAAAGCCATGCAGGCACTCTCGATGTACCTGATTTACGGTCTAGGTGTTTTACCAATGGTTGCATTAATCCTTTATTATCTGAAATACACCGAAAATGAGCTTTCCATCAACAAACTGATCTTTGGCAGTGCAGGAATTATGATGCTGATGTATCCCATTGTTCTCTTATTGGGAGTTGCTCTTAAATGGTTGATCATAGGTCGAATAAAACCGGGGGTTTATCCTGTTAATGGATTCTATTATTACAGGTGGTGGCTTACCGATCGAATACAGGCATTCACTGGTTCGCAATTGCTTGCAGGAAGTCCATTGATGTCCCTTTATTATCGTTTAATGGGTTCAAATATAGGTCGTCATTGTACTATTGATACTCACTTATGCTCAAGTTGGGACAATATTAGCATTGGTAACAATACATCTATCGGAAATGAGACTCAGCTATTGGGAACCTCAATTGAGAATGGGTATTTAAGAATCGGAAAAATTGAGATTGGAGATAATTGCTTTGTTGGCATTCACTCCTATATTGGCTTGAATACCCAGATGGTAAACAACTCGAGGCTTGGAGACATTTCAGCCCTGCAAGACAATGAACAGGTTAAAGCAGATGAATCACGGCAGGGGTCACCATCGGTAATAACGCAAGTTAATGTACCAAAGGGTAAATCATACAAGTCGAAACCCATCTTTTGGGGTACAATGCACCTGTTTGCCATCTTCGCACTCTTCGCATTTCTTATGATTGCAGGTATGCCTTCAATCGTAACAATCAAGTTTGGTCTGGATTCCCCAAGCCTGTTAATCAAGATCGCCAGTATTCTTGTATCGGGTCCCTTGGCAGTGCTGTCTTTCTGTATTGCAGCAGTCCTAGTCAAAAAGATTGTTTTCAATAAAATTACCCCGGGAACGTATAAGACAGAGAGTTTGTTCTTTTTGCGCAAGTGGTTTGTCGATAGTATTATCAGACTAAGTGTGATGTTGGTGAAACCAGTATACACCACGATATTTTTTCCTCATTGGTTAAGAATGCTGGGGGCTAAAGTTGGAAAGAATGCAGAAATATCAACCGTGTCACAATTCTCTCCTGAACTCATGATTATAGGCGATGAGAGTTTCTTCGCCGATGGATCAATTATAGGCGGGAGACATTTTTACAATGGCTATATGGAAGTTTCCATTACAGAAATTGGCAATCGAAGTTTTGTGGGTAACAGTGCCATTCTTCCTGTGGGAACAAGTATTGGAGACAACTGTTTGATAGGGGTATTGTCCGTTCCTCCTGTTATAAGCGGGAAAATTGAAGACCGTACTGATTGGTTGGGATCTCCATCCTTCAATCTTCCCAGAAGGCAAATTGTTAAAGGCTTTGATGATAAGGTTATTTTTAAACCGACTTTAAAATTATACATACAAAGGTATTTGATTGATTTTCTACGAATCCTTATCCCATCCACAATTGAGATATTGGGTGTATTATTCACATTTTATACCGCTTATTTTCTTTATGAAACACAGGGTATTTATAGCATGCTTGGCTTATTGCCCTTAATTGCCCTCATGGTTGGAATTGCAAGCACACTCATTGTTGTTTTTGTTAAGTGGCTGCTAATGGGACGAATAAGAGCGACCGTAAAACCACTGTGGTCAACATTTGTTTGGTTTAACGAAGCTGTAAACGGAGCTTACGAAAGTATAACGGCACAAATGCTTTCCCCTTTTATTGGAACACCATTTTTTGCCCCTTTTTTGCGTTTACTAGGGTGTAAGATTGGTAAAAATGTGCATATGGGTACAAGCCTGTTTTCAGAGTTTGATTTAGTTGAAATAGAGGACAATGTTAGTCTTAATGCAGGCGTTGTCATTCAAAATCATTTGTTCGAAGACAGAATAATGAAAGCTTCATCGCTGCGGATAAAAGAAGATTGCAATATTGGAAACATGTCCATCGTTTTATATGATTCCATCATTGACAGTAATACATCAGTCGCACCATTGTCATTGGTGATGAAGGGGGAGAAACTGCCTTCAAATTCGAAATGGATAGGTATCCCTTGTCAGGTTGTTTAATGTGATGAAGGGAGCAGCAGGAAAGGCTGTTTATGGAGCCAAGGGAGCAAATGGCGTAGTGATAGTAACAACTAAATAAGACCAATAATATATGGATCATTTAATAACACTGGCAGAATTTGCTACTTCAATTGAAATCAAGTACAATCTGTTAAAAGATTTGCTTGATTAGGCAGGAATAAAATATGTAGTTGTAAATGAAAATGCCAGAGATGTCGAACCATTTGCTATTACGTCATCTAATATTGCCATAGAGATTAAGATATTGGAATCGGATGCCGAGCAAGCTTTAAAGCTTCTTGAATCGATTTTATAATTACAAAAAAATACCCCCTATTATTGAAGTTAAATAGGGGGCTTTATTAATCATGGCAATGATTAATCGAGACCAAAAGCGTAATAATAATTTCCAGGGTAGTTTTCATAAATACCAGAAAGCATGATACCATCTTCTTTTTGGTTAATGTATTTTTTGAAATCCTCAATGCCACCAACTTTTTTATTATCTACACGAGTGATAATAAAGCCTTCTTTCATGTTGGTTTGTCGTTTGATAATACCTGAATGAATTTGACTGACACGTATACCTGTTGTGATATTTAATTTATCGAGCTCTTTATTGTCAAGTTGTTCAAGTTCTAAGCCCAGTCGACTTAAAATCTGATTCTTACCTTGTTTGTTAAGACTGGTTTTGCCTTTTTCATTTCTTAGGGTAATGGTAAAGTTTTTGCTTTTACCAAATCGATCAATTTCCAAGTTCATTTTATCACCAGGACGATGTCTGGCAACAAGCTCCATAAGCTCGGCGGTTGATTTTGTTCTAATATCATTTACTTTTATTATAACGTCACCTTCTTTGATACCAACATCGGCAGCTGCACTATTTTGTGGCAGGCTATCGATGTATACGCCTTCGGTTACTTTTAGTTCTTTTTCTTTTGCAAAATTGCCATCAATATTTCGAATGAGAATACCAAGATAGCCTCGTTGCACAAAACCAAATTCCATAAGGTCAGCTATAACTTTGTTAACTATATTAGAAGGGACCGCAAATCCATAGCCCGAATAAGCTCCTGTAGGACTTGCAATCGCAGTGTTGATTCCGACCAACCCACCTTTTAAATCGACCAAAGCACCGCCACTATTTCCTGGATTAATCGCAGCATCGGTCTGAATAAAGGATTCAATAGCACTTCGGTTTTGCAGAATATTAATGTTTCTGCTTTTTGCGCTTACAATTCCTGCTGTCACGGTTGAGTTCAGGTTAAACGGATTACCCACTGCAAGTACCCATTCACCCACTTCGATTTTATCGGAATCGACAAATGGAATGTAAGTCAGGTTCTTTTCTTTAATTTGTAATAAGGCCAAATCGGTTGTAGGATCGGTTCCAACAACTTTGGCTTTATAAATCCGATTATCATGTAAACTGATTTCTACATCATCGGCACCATCTATAACATGGTTGTTGGTTACGATATAACCATCTGGATTAATAATAACACCTGAGCCTGTTCCTATTCTGGCCTGCGGTCCTCTTTTCTTAGGATTTTGAGGCTGAATACGTGAGTGCGGACCGAAGAACTCTCTAAGAAAATCATCTTGGAAAAAGTCTCTGAAAGGCGATGGAGTCTGTTCAAATTTTTGAGATCTTCTAACTTGTGTCGATTTAATATGAACAACAGCATCCATTACTTTTTTGGAAACATCGGTGAATTGTAGGGGGGTGGTTTCACCATTTTTGGTGACCGAATAACTTGTTCCATGTACAGGAGTTTTGGTAATGTGTTCGATTTGGATTGATTTGTCTTGTTCAACCAATAACAAAAAGCCTCCTAAAGTTACAACGCTTCCAATAATTGCGGATAAAAGTAGTAAGCTGAATTTTTTCATTTTAGTTTACTTTTTAATGATTTATAAGAATATATTTTGATTTTTTATACTTCGGTATTATAGGCGTTTAAGTGTAGTAATTGTATTGAAACTGGATAAATAATTTGAGGGGCAGGCATATAGTCCGCCCCTCACTTTTTATTTAATTGAAATGATGCGTGACGATTTAACTTGTGTTTTTGCTTTTTTGGGAAGTTTAATATGTAGGATACCTTCCTCGTATTTTGCAGAAATATGATCACCATCAATCAGATCTACCGGAAGTTGGAATGATCTGTGAAAGGACTGGTATGAAAATTCTTTACGCGAATATTTCCCATCATTACTTTCTGTTTCTTTTTTTATTTCAGAAGAAATATTGAGTTGGTTATTGTCCAGACTAATATTGAAGTCCTTTTTATTCATACCTGGAGCAGCAACTTCAATTGAGTATTCTTGATTGTCTTCGCGAACATTAACTGCTGGAAGCGTTGTGTTAGTGACCGAGAAGTTTGAATTGTTCCAATCCATCCAATCTCTGGAGAAGAAATTGTCAAATAAGGATGGAATTAAATTACCTGAGTTTCTTTTTACTAGTGTCATGATATGTCCTCCTTAATTAAATTATAGAGATTATTAATTAATAATCAATTCGATTTAAAAATATTGGAATCGCGATTCGTTAATATTCGATCAAATCCAATGCCAAAAAAAGATAATTGATATGTTAGTTGTTTTTAAATGTGTTGATTGTTAGTATTTTGGTGTGATTTGCTTGAGGTGGTGTTATATCGAATTGTAGTGTGAAAAAATGTCATTATGAATTCGATTTTTAAGTTTCAAATGTCAAAATGTCGGATTTAATTTAATTGAAAAGTAAAAATGACATTTAGTAAGGTTGAGGTATATTTGTTTTTTAGAATCATAAATAAGGAGGTATAGATTGTGGAAGCTGTTTCATCTAGTTTGATTTTCATTAATTATTTCAAATGCAAAGGTTTTCGTTGGTATCCCTTTAAAATCAGGCAGTCTGTAATGATTCAGATTAAAAGGATTTGACTATCTTTAATTTCCGTAAGGTAATTCTCACTAATAAAAAGCGAATGATAGAAGAAATTGTAACGGTTCACGATAAATTTTCGGTGGAGATTAAAATGGGCTACGAGGCTCGTAAAGATCGTAAGGTGAATGAATTTTCAGTAAAGACTTGGTTGTTTATTCCAAGCAAACTGGATATCAATTCATCTACCTATAAGAAAGAGGACTTTTATAATGATTTTAATTCCAATATTCGCCTGATAACACCGCCATATTCTCTTAGGGAAATTGCTCAAACTGAGAGTGCTGTTTTCTCCTATTTGAAAGAAGCTTTTCAGAAGGTAGCCAATTACCCAAATTCGAAGAATGAGGCCAATTACGAGTATCATATTCGAATGTTTCATTCCATTTTGAAATCGGCATTGCGTCGAGAGATTCAGCATATGCTGAAAAATGGGATGGATGACGATAGGCGTTTCCTGATTGAGAAGTATCTTGAAGATATTAGGACGATTGCCGAGCAGTATCGCAATTTGCGTCGCATTGTTAGCGTGTCTACCATACAAAAGGAAATGTTCGATTACTATTTGTTTGGCGATGAGTTTATGTCCAATCAATTTGAGCAGCACTCGTATTACTTACATCGTGGCTTGAAGAAAATGTATCCCGATGATTTAGCTAGCAGTAAGGAAGATATTCTAAACCTGATTAGAGATGAGATTGCATACAAGCGGTCGAAAGGTTATTTGGTTGTTGAGAAAGATTCGCAAGATAGAAACCGCTGGTTGGTTCATCGCCGGAGTGTGTTTAATAAATATTTCGAAGGGCAACTTTTATTGAACTCTCGAAAGAAAAAGGAGGGACTTTTTGTGATGCAATTACTTTATAGTATTGCTGCAGGAATGGCTATGATTATTGGTGCTGGATTGACTTTCTTCTTTCAAAAGAGCCTGGGTGGTTTCACAATTCCCTTATACGTTGCTCTGGTGATTATTTATATGCTAAAAGATAGAATCAAAGATTTGAGTCGTCTCTACTTGGTAGGAAAAATTAACAAACGCTTTTTCGATCACAAAACGGTGATTCGAGTAAAAGGGGATGAGAAAATAGGATGGTGTAAGGAGAGTTTTGATTTCGTAAAGGAAGACTCAGTTCCTTTGCGTGTGATGAAACATCGTAACCGTTCTCGAATTATCGATATTGAGAGCAGGGGCGTAGGTGAGAAGATTGTCTTCTATCGTAAATTGCTTCGCTTGGATCAGAAAGCACTGGATAATTCCTATGGTAATTATAACATTACAGGTGTTGCGGATATTATCCGTTTCAACGTGTCTCGCTTTATCCAAAAAATGGATAACCCTGAGATTCCTCTTTATTATTTGGACGATGATGAGTTTGAAAAACTATCAGGAGAAAAGGTTTATTTTATAAACATGGTTCTTCGTTTTAAACTCGATGATGAAACAAGCTATCGTCGTTATCGTATTATCTTTAACCGAAGAGGAATTAAGAAGGTGGAGAAGGTATAAAATAGAGTTCTCCAACTAGATTTAGAATAATATTTGAAAGCGATTTTCATCAATGTGGAATCGTTTTTTTTTTGATAAATTTCGGATTGCCTTGGAACATGATTTAGCAATAATTATAATAAAAATCAACACTTGTAAGATTCAGATTCATAGTCTGATGTCGTTTTGTTTTTAATTTACTTGAATTTTGTTTGGAATTCATCTAGATTATTAACTAGATTTACACTCGTATTATGGTTCTTGTTTATCTCGTCTGAGAGAACAGGATGAAAAGGGAATCCGGTTAGAATCCGGAGCTGTCCCCGCAGCTGTAAGCCTTGTGAATTTTAAGCCCTCTTTATGATCACTTTTCACATTTTGTGGATGGGAAGATCGCTTAAAATAAGGTGAGCCAGAAGACCTGCCATGGTAATTTGTATTTCGTAGCTTTCGGGTGAAAGGCGAAGAAGGAGCAGTGTCCCTTTCTTTAAAATTCCCAATGCTACCATTAATTCATTAAAACTAAAAAGTGATGAACATTGATGGAGCTGGACAATTATTTAAGGTCCAGAATAAACTTAATCAAATGCCGGCTTATTTCCTGCATCGTATTTCTATGTCTTATCTACAGGTTTACTTTCCTCCTGGAAACTAATTACTGTCATTTTATATTTTCTCTACTCATAAGTTTATGACATCGTGTTCAATGAAACATGCGAAGATTGTCAATTCTTAATCGGCAAGCTTAAATTGTCTTGCTTGTAAGTGCTTGACTTAATCTTGTTTTAAAGAATCTGTGTTTAGATGAATGAACTTGATTGAGATACGAGAAATATATCATGTTTGTTAAAATATTGGTGTTTGTTTCAAACAATCGTTTGAGCGAATGAAAAGGGAATTCGGTGTGAATCCGAAACAGTACCCGCTGCTGTATTTCTCGTATATATTCAAATCTACCTCCGCCACTGTTATATTTCTAAGCTGAGTTTAGAAAACTGATGGGAAGGCCTTTGAAAATGAGATGAGTCAGAAGACCTGCCAAAATATAATCGTTGAATTTTCGGGTTGTAAAATTCAATTTTCTATTTATTTTTTATACATAAAATTGTTATGATTTTAAGAAAAATGGCATGGGCTCTTGTATTAGCCTATTCGTTGTTAATGGTATCATGTTCAGATGATGACAGTATTAAAGCACCTTCTGAAATTACCACAGCTTTTGAAAACAATAAGTTGGAATTACCTATAGGGGAAATTGTAAAATTATCCCCAAGCTTTGAGGCTGAAGGTGAACCAGAATATTTATGGGAACTGGATGGGAAAACTGTTTCAACAGAAGCAGCCTATGATTTTGAATCTTCACAAACAGGTCAATTTAAGTTAACTTTTGAGGTAAGCAATAAAAGCGGCGCTCAACGTGTCGATTATGCTGTTCGTGTTTACGGTCCTTATTCAAGTGGTGTTTTTATTGTGAATGAAGGTTGGTTTGGACATGAACCCGGAAATGTAAATTTCTGGGATCGTCAATCCGATGATATTCAACACAAGGTTTACGAGAAGGAAAACCCTGATAAGCAGTTAGGGGTAACGACACAATATGCGTGCATAAATGATTCGAAGTTATTCTTGGTTTCAAAGGATCCTGACAATTTGGTTGTTGTGAATTCTGAAACGCTTAAGGAATTAGGTCGAGTATCTCTGGAAAAAGGTAATAGCCAGGCAAGAGGCTTTGCATATCACGACGCAACGTCTGGTTTCTTAAGTAGCTCAGACGGAATTTATGAAGTAGATCTATCGCAATACGCATTAGGTAATAAAATTGATGGTGTATCTGGCGAAGTTGGGAACCTGACGGTACTTAATGGTAAACTGTTTGCACTTAAAGCGAAAGAGTTAATTGTAATTGATATTGCTAGTTCGAAGATTGAAAAAGTCTTCACTTTGGCTAATAATGCTGGTGGACTGGTTAAGGATAAGGATGATAATATTTGGGTTGCTGCCAGAACTCAATTGTTAAAAGTTAAATCAACAGATTTATCTTCAGAACTGCTTGACCTTAACAATGGCATCGACATTAACTCTAGTTATGGTTGGGCTTGGAACTCGGGAAGCTTGACTTACAGTAAAACCAATAACACGCTATACTTTATGCAAAAAGGAGGATGGAGTGGTATCCGTCAGGTATCATCTTATAATATCGATACTAAAGCAGCTAAAGAAGTGTGTACTATTGATTCTGATTATATGATTTATGGTGCCGGAACTTATGTCGATCCTGTATCAAATAAACTATATGTAACAGCTATTAAAGGTTACGGACAAGCTGCAAATTTCAATCGCCTTTATGTATATGATCTGGATGGAACTCAAGAAAAAGTGCTTGACTATGAGCACTTCTATTTTGCTGCACTTTGTGTCGTTAATGAATAATTGTAACCTCAATTGAAAATGAAGCAACTGTCTGGAAAGGAAGGTTTTTGTTCTATGTAATCATCCTTTTTGGACAGTTTATTTAAAGACTCAAAAATTCAATACAATGAAACTTAAATATTATTTTTTACTAAGCTGTTCCATCTTGTTTTTTCTTACATCGTGTAGCGATGATGAGGATGCAGTATTGCCTGTTTTAAACTCATCAGGTTTGGAAAAAAACGAGTTGGAGTTGAAACTTGGAGAAAGTTTAAGTATTTCTCCCAAAATAAATACTGACGACCTGGATTATCAATGGTTAGTAAATGATAAAGCTGTTTCTAATGAAGCAACTTATACCTTTAATCCTGATGCTGTTGGAACTTACACAATTAAGTTTAACGCAAGTAATTCAAGTGGTTCGGTTGATTGCCAGTATCAAATTGTTGTTATTAAGGTTAGAACAAAAACGGATGAGTCATCTGCCTATTTAACAAGCTTATTTGAATACAAGCCAGCACCAGGTCAGTTTGTAAACGAAGGATACGGTTTGATGAAAGATGCCGAAGCCATTCTTGGGAAACCCAAATATGGCTTAGTAAGCCTAGGTGGATTTGGAGGTTATATTTCGCTCGGGTTTGATCATACGCTTATAGATGAAGAAGGTGATGATTTTATTGTTTACGGCAATGCTTTTAAGGGTAGTTCTGAGGCTGGAATCGTAATGGTCAGTTTCGATTATAACGGAAATGGTAAAGCTGACGACGCGTGGTTTGAACTAGCAGGTAGCGAGTATAATAAAGATGAGGTGATTCATAATTACGAGATTACTTATACCAATCCCAAAACCTATGCAGATGTACCTTGGACAGATAATCAGGGCAATACAGGCTTCGTGAAAATCAACGATTGGCATGAGCACAATTATTATCCTGAATTTATCGACGAGCAAGACGAAATCACTTTTACAGGAACTTTATTGCCAAACAATAAGGGAACTAATGATATGGGCTGGATCGTTTACAACGAATTCGAAAAAGGTTATGTGGATAATTACAGTGAGGAGTACGCTGAACTTAAAGGTAATAAGTTTGATATTTCATGGGCTGTAAATAACAAGGGTGAAAAAGTAAAATTACCGGGTGTTGACTTTATTAAAGTTTATACGGCTGTTAATATCGATGGTGGCATATTAGGTGAAGCCTCTACCGAAATAATGGGAGCGGCAGATATAAGTCTACTGGAAGAGTAAAATATCAGATAACATATTAGTTAGTAATGAGTGTTGTTATTGCCAAATTTCATTTATAGGTGTGTTAAATGGAGTTTGGCAATTTCTACTTTCCTAATTCGACTTGTCCCTATTAATTATATTAACGTATTCATATTTATTGGAATGCATAAAATACTAAAGATAAAATTGATCTTTCTTTTTACGATATGTTCCTTGTTCGTAAAGGCTTCTATTCCTGATTCTATCTTATTGAAGGAAGTTAAGATTGTAGAGAAGTTAATTGTAAAGAAAAAACGTGCGGGCTTAAAGTTTCAAAAGATAGATACACTTGTTTTATCAAACTTATCGCATCGATCTCTTTCAGAGGTGTTATCAGAGAATACCCCTATCTTTATAAAAACCTATGGTAGAGGTTCTATGGCCACAGCATCGTTTCGGGGTACAGCACCTTCGCATACTAAGGTCTTGTGGAATAATATGGAGATTAATTCACCTATGCTGGGAATGGTTGATTTTTCCCTGATTCCCACTTGGTTTATGGACGATGTGAATTTATCTTATGGAGCGGCTTCGGTAAAGAAAAGTGCCGGTGCACTAGGGGGAAGTGTAGAGATGACTAATAAGGCCGATTGGAGAAAAGGTTTTTCTCTTCATACCTTGTCATCGGCAGGAAGTTATAAAACTTACGACCAATTTATTTCCTTGAATTATAGTAATCGGAAGTTTTCATCTAAGACCAAAGCTTTTTACTCTGTATCTGACAATGACTTTAAATTCTTTAATAAAGATATTCCTGCTAGTGTCGATTTGAAAACAGGAGAAATATCGCATGAAACTCAAAAGCAGAAGAATGCGGATTACAAAAAATATGGCTTTTTGCAAGAACTCTATTATAAGCTATCCTTAAAAGACATGGTATCCTTTAAAATTTGGAACCAATATTCCGATAGAAGTTTACCTCAGTTGAGTACTAACGAATCGAATGATAAAGATAGCGATGGCAAACTTATTCTAAATAATATAAACAACCAGCTTGACCGTAGTACAAGAATATCATCTTCATGGAAACACTATTTTAACAAATCTAATTTGAAGGTAGATTTTGGTTATATCAATACCAATTTGGATTATTATTTGGATGTAAAACAGAATAGGGGGGAGAAGAAAGTAAGCAATCGGGTTATCGATTCAGAAAGTAAGATTGATACCTATATGGCAAAGGCGGAATTGACTGGAAATATTAAGGAACGAACAAGATATAGTTTAAGTGGGGAATTTTCAGCTAATCGGGTAGACACTAAGGAGAGTGTGAAAAAAACAGGTTATAAAGAGAATCGCAACAAAGAATCTTTTGTTTTATTTATGCAACACCAATGGACCAGGAACATCAGTCAGAATATAACATTGCGTCAACCTTTCGTAGACGAGAAAGCTGATCCTTTGATTTATGTGAGTGCACTTGAATACACTGCAGGAGAAAAGAAGCAGTTTAAGTTAGGTGCCAACTTCACGCGTAATTATAACAGACCTACACTTAATGATTTATATTTTCAGCCTGGGGGAAATCCGGACTTGAAACCTGAGGATGGTTTTACTTATGAAGGGAATATTGGCTATACCGTTTCGGGCAAGAATTACGATTTGGATTTATCCACCTCTGCCTATAAATCAGATATTGACAACTGGATTATATGGTTGCCGAATGATAGAGGTTTTTGGGAACCTTTTAATTTAAAGAACGTAAAAGTTACGGGCTTAGAATTTAAGGCAAAACTGAAGGGAAAACTATTTAATGATTTACAATATAGATTGAGTGGGAATTATGCCTACACAAAATCAATAAACCATGGCGATGGTGTCACATTGGGCGACCAATCAAAAGGTAAACAGTTACCTTTTATTCCAAAGCATTCATCCAATCTATTGCTTAATATAGAATACAAAGACTGGTTTATAAATCACAACTTCACTTATTATAGCGAGAGGTTCACAACCTCATCTAACGATAGAAAAAAAGAGCAAGCGGGGAGAGATTTATACCCATACTACATGAATAATATTTCTTTTGGACATAGGTTTTTGTTGAAGAAAAAATGCTTAGCTGAGATTAAATTCAGAATAGACAACCTGTTCGATGAAGATTACCGGTCAATCCTCCAAAGACCGATGCCAAGACAAAACTACACGCTCTTATTAGATCTCAAATTTTAAATCATGAAACATCAAAATATTGTTTTATTAATTATTGTATTTCTGTCTTGTTGTTCGTGTATGGATGATGAAGCCTATATGAATGAGCAGAAATTGAACAAAACTGTTTCTGATATTATAAATGAAGATTACGTCTTGATTTCTAACGAGGGAAACTTTATGTATGGTAATGCATCAATTAGCTATTACAACAAAACGACTCATGAACTGATAAATGATGTGTTTTCGAAACAGAATATTATGCCCATTGGCGATGTTGTGCAATCTATTGTTTTACGAGATGGTTTGGCATACATTGTGGTTAATAATTCTGGGAAGATATTTGTGATTAATATGGGGAAGTTTCCTCACTTGCCGGCCTTTGCCTATGTTGGGAAAGTAACGGGCTTGGTGTCGCCTCGTTACATTCATTTTATAAATAATAGTAAGGCTTACATTACCGATTTGTATGCCAAATCCATCACAATATTTAATCCTGAGACATTAGACAAAACCGGATTTATATCTGTTGATAATAAGTCAAGCGAATTTTACCAGCATCCAACCGAGCAGATGGTTCAGTACGATAAGTATGTGTTTACCAACTGCTGGAGTTACGATAATAAACTTCTAGTGATTGATTCAGAAAAGGATATTGTGGTAGATTCCATTAATGTAGGTTTGCAACCCACTTCATTGGTTTTAGATAAAAACAATAAGCTTTGGACCATAACCGATGGTGGCTATAAGGGTAGTCCATATGGTTTTGAGGCTCCTTCCTTGTGGAAAATTGATGCTAAAAGCCGAAAAGTAGAACAGGTTTTTCATTTTAAAGAAGGGGATAGAGGATCGGAAGTCAAACTTAATGGGGCAAAAGACAGTCTTTATTTTATAAATAAAGGTATTTGGCGCATGTCAATTACTGACGAAAATTTGCCCAGCAAGGCTTTTATATCAGGTGAAAACAAATTGTTTTATGGTTTGAATATTGACCCTGTTGACTCGGATATTTATGCTATTGATGCCATTGATTATGTGCAACCTGGCCTTGTATATCGAATTTCATCACAAGGTAAGCCAATTGATACAATGCGTGTGGGAATTATACCTGGTGAAGCAGTTTTTAGTCATTAACATACAAAGCCTATAAGAAATAATTCGGACGCAGATTTAAATGATTCATAGGGTGTTTTGTCCAAACTTTATAATTTTATGATCATTTTCTAAATCTGCGTCGGTTTTTCCTGAGGCTTTAAACACATAAAGGGGAGTGAAAGATAAATTATAACTAAAAATCGATTTCTTTTATTCTCCTTCTTTTTTCTCTTTCTTCTCTTCTTTTTTAAGCTCTTTAATCTTTTCGAAAGGGGTATCATATGTTACTATTTTGTTGCCAGAATAATTCTTCGGATTTAAAGAGATTCCTGTTCTGATGACATTGAAAATTGTTTTTTCATTAAACTGAAGAATAACCATTTCGTTATTTGTAAGGTCGATTACGGTTTGAGATGTATAAGTTTGTGTTCCTGACTGAGAGATAAACAAAGCATGTTCGGGAACATTTACATTGGGAGGTGGTTTTACCACAGATTGACTCATGGTCATACAACCCATGAATAGAAAACTCATTCCAATAATTAGAAGATGGTGTTTCATGATGAGGAAATTTAATTTAGGGATAAATGTATAAGCAGAGATCTTAGTCTGTCCGTATTTTGTTTATGTATTTTTAGTAATTAAGTTTCTGATTAGTAATTTTAAAATCGAAAATCATATGTTTGATTTTACAAACTTTATTTTTTTATGATCAAAAATTATGCCAGTGGTATAATTATGAGTGATTTATGGGTAGGAATGTGAAGTGAAATAAGTTGGCTGTTTTTCTTTCTTTTGAGGATGTGCTACTATGAGAGTCGATAGCATTTTGGCAAATTTGAGTTAGGAAGCAAACTTGCTTAAAATAATTCAGCGCAAGTATCCTTTTTATTACATTATATGTTATGAATCAATTCCCGATCTCAGAATAAACTTTTATAATGCTTACCTTTCATCAGGATTTAAAAATCCTTTTAAATTCGACTAACATATAATTAGAATTAAAATGATGAAATCATTCAGTTTAGGCCCATTATTCTTAATCGTAGTGATGTTTGTTTCATGCAAAACACCAACTCCTAAAGATCTTTCAAAAGAAAGCCTGATTCCAAAACCAACAAAGCTTGTTGCTACAGGTTCTTCCTTTGATTGGACCGCGAAAACAAAAATCTACCTGTCAGCAGAACAGGATGATGTGAAAGCAATTGCTGATTACTTGGTCGATTTTATTGCACCGGCGACAGGATTTAAAACAGAAGTGAAAGCTGTTAAAAAACCAGCATCGAAAAGAGGAATAGCTTTGCTTTTAAATAAGGAATTAAAAGCATTGGGCGAGGAGGGGTATAATTTGAATATTACCGATAAACGTGTTGTTTTGGAAGCCTACCAATTGGCAGGTTTGTTTAGAGGTGTTCAAACTATCAGACAATTATTACCAGCTCGTATAGAATCGAAAGATTTGCAAATGGGATCATGGGAGATAGCTAGTGGAACAATTGAAGATGCACCAGACTATGGCTACAGAGGTGCCATGTTGGATGTGGTACGTCATTTCTTTGATGTGACCGATGTGAAACGATTTATCGATTTAATTGCGGCCTATAAAATGAATGTTCTGCATTTGCACTTGACTGATGATCAGGGATGGCGAATTGAAATTAAATCGTGGCCCAATCTGACAAAGCATGGTGGTAGTACACAAGTAGATGGTGGTAAAGGTGGTTTTTATACTCAAGAAGAATATACTGAGCTTGTAAAGTATGCACAGGATAGGTTTATTACCATTATTCCTGAAATAGATATGCCAGGTCATACCAATGCGGCTTTGGCTTCGTATGCCGAATTGAATGCTGATGGTAAAGCAAGAGACTTATATACAGGAACCAATGTTGGTTTTAGTACGCTGGATGCCAACAAAGAGATCACTTATAAATTTATCGATGATGTGATTCGTGAATTGGTTGCTCTAACACCAGGTGAGTACATTCATATTGGTGGAGACGAATCGAATGCGACTAAGAAGAAAGATTACATCAAGTTTATAAACCGTGTGCAGGATATTGTGAATTCTCATGGAAAAAAGATGATGGGCTGGGCAGATATTTCAGCAGCAAACCTAAAGGAAAATACCATAGCCCAATTTTGGCACACAAGAACCAAGACCGCTACAGATGCTGTGAATCAGAATGTGAAAATATTGATGTCGCCGGCAAAAAGAGCCTATATGGATATGCAGTACGATTCCATTTGCCCACTGGGTTTACATTGGGCAGGTTATCTTGAAGTAGATAAGGCTTACGACTGGAATTTGGAAACCAATGTAGAAGGTATCTCTCGTGAAAACATCATTGGTATAGAAGCACCACTGTGGTCGGAAACTGTTGAAACCATCGACGATATCGAATACCTTGTTTTTCCTCGACTATTGGGGTATGCCGAGCTGGGATGGTCTAAACATACTAATAAATCGTGGGAAGAGTATAAGCTTCGATTGGGGAAACAGAAGACACGATTTGAACATATGGGAATTAATTATTATCCGTCGGCTTTGGTGCCTTGGGAATAATTAGTAATAATCTATTTACTTATAAATACCTGTTGTGGGGAAGGTGGCTTAATAGTTTATAAAAAAAACAGCTCTCCCTTGAGCTTACTTGATACCCCTTCTCATGGCAGAGGGATACCTTCTTTTAAAGTAAAATGAATTTATGATTTTCTACTCAGAACAAGAGTTTAAAGGTAAGCTTAAGACTGAAGTTGAGCATATTCTTGGTAAATCGAAATTGATAAAAGAGCAGCTTAAATCAGGTTCGGTTGGCAGTGAATTATATCGTTTGATTGATTTGAAAATGAAATCAGAATTAAAATACCTGATGGACTTGAATACAAGATGCAACTTCGAAAAATATGAGAAAGGTTTGCTTTTAAGAATTAATCACAATCAGAAGTTGTATTTTCTTGCATTTAGCTATGATGATATAAGTTCGATAAATGTGGTAAAAGGTGAAGAAATAACTTCTCCTTTATTATTTAGTCCCATGAAGTTCCTTTTATTTATAGGAATACACATAAGGTATGCACGATATTTTAGAATTCATCTTTCTGAATATAGAATTGAACGAATGAATCTAACTATAAAGCTGGGAGAAAATCTTATTCAGTTAGATTCGAATGGTTATAATTACTACAGCGAATTAAACTATTTTAAGGAGATTATAAAATAGAGTTTCAATGTGACTTGGGGTCAATAATAAAGGCTATCCGTAATTGGATAGCCTTCATCATATATTTCTCTGACAATTTAATATCTACTATAAAATCGTCTCAACTCATTGGTCAATTGTGTGTAAATTGGTTTGGTAAACTCCACAAACAAATCCTGTCGTGCAGGAGGCTGAACTGGTTCGCTTTCGCAAATCTCCAATTCTTCATCAGTTAAAGCTCTTTCGTCGCCGTTAAAGTGCCCCCACTCGCTAAACCAGACAAATTCGCCAGCCATGCGCTTGCTATTGATAATTCGTCTGTTGTCAAACTCTTCAATTTCTAAGGAAAGTAAACCTTTGGAAATAACCTCACGCTTGTGAATATGTAGTTTGGCTTTTACCTTATTAAAAACCTTAACCGTAGAGCCATCCTTAAGTTTGGTAGTACCCACTTCAACACTATCGGCACTAATCACATTCTTTTCAATATCGGTATCGTGAGTCTCACCCACAACAAAATCTTCGAAACGCATAGCAATTACCTGATCGGGGTATTCCAGTTTCTCCATCTCAGCCTCTTTGGGTGTGTAGAAACGAACAAACTTACGCTTGATATTATTGGTAATAAATTGAGTAACCTGATCTTGAAAAAACTCAGCACTTAAGCTGTACCTTGCCGAATTAACCGGAATGTGTTCAATAATAACCTTAAGGGTTGCCATATCAAAGGCTTCATCCATTTTTAGGTTAACATCTTTATAATTGGCTACAAACTGATTGGCCTTGACAAAATGATTGTAAGCAACCTTAGCAGCCGAACGTGTGTTTTTAGCCATTTCTCTCATACCAGCCGCGTAGCATTCGGGAGCAGCAAGCTGTCTGGCCTGATCTTCTTCGGTACGAAACGATTGTACATTAGAAAGTAAACGCAAAGCCGCCGGGCAACGATTAATCTCATCGTACATTCTATTCAGAATCTGATATTGTCCTATGGATTTTGTATTCTTCATAGGATCAGGAGAATTCAGAATTGAAACAATTTCTCTTTTCGACCATTGAACCGCTAGCGGATAGCTTTCCAATAGGGTTTGTTGAGCCTTGCTTTTGTCAGGATTTGATCTTAATCGATCAACTGATTTTAATACGGCCGAGTAATAGTTTCCTTTTTGTAGAGCTTTTTCTCCCGAACTACAGGCCGAAATCACAATGGATAATATTAGTAATGTAGAGTAAAATACTTGCTTCATAAGTATAGGTTTAGATGTGTATGCAAATTTAAATTTTTATATGAAATAAAGTCGCGAAGTAGGGGAGTTTTCTCTATTTTCCTTCTTGACTCCTTGTATGATAGCTGAAATACAAATACCGAACCAAAACTGAAAGTGACTTGGAGTTTCTTGTCTCTACCTTATTGTTTAGGGCGTTTAGTAAACTCGATAAGAAGTTGATCGTTTGTATATTGTGATTTCTAAACTATATTATGTAGATGTATTCTAATTTGATCGATCTTTTATACTTTACCCTATATATAAATATTGTTTAGTTTAAGCTTTTTGTAAATTTGATTAATTCCTAGTCAAGCTAAAAAATATTGATAGAATATATTGTAAAATAAATAGTTTTTAGATATCGAAATTGATGGTGAGGTTGGGATTAACAGTGATTTATAAAAAACGACAGATAAATGATATAAACTACATTGTACTTTACCCATACGTTGTAGTGCATTTGGTAAAAGAGAATAATAATGCAAAATAGAAAAGAAACAGCCTGGAGAAGTCAAACCCGAAATGAAATAGAATAAGTAGTAAAATGCACTACAATAAAAGTTAAAATTAATGGGCGTTGACGCTCAACTAGATAATGTAACAAAAACAATAAACGTAAGCGGTTTTGATAAGACGGCAATGTAAAAATCGCTCACAAATTTTAGTAAAACCGTTGTGTGTAATTCGAACAAATCGTAAATGAAAGAACTATCTAAAGAAAATTACTCAAAAGTTATTGATGCTTTGAAAGAAGTAAAAATCAATAATCTGTTTGCCCGTGCGGTAGTAGAAAACCACGTATCGGGAAAAGTAATCGTGAATGACATAAATAATCCAACAACTTTTTATGTTGTACACCCTTATGGAATGACATTACTTTTCGGTAAACACGACAACCAAGAATTTAATGAAGCGTTTAAAGAATATGCTATAAACAAGAATGATTTTCGGGATTCGTACGAATGGATGCAAGCTTATCCAGAACAATGGGATTCGACCCTCAAAGAATTATTTTCCGACTGTTCGATAAAATCATCTGAGAACGAATCTAATCGTACTAAAAATATTATTGAATTTAATACAAGGGTCAATTTTAAGTTTAACTCCCAAAAATATCACGAATTAAAAAAAGATATAAAAATAGCCCAAACACCAACGATTCGAACAGGAAAGAAAGAATTTGAGAATATGCAAGGCTCGGTTATTCCATTAAATTTTTGGAACAATGCCAATGATTTTCTTGAGAATGCGATTGGTTACAGTACTTATTATGAGAATGAATTAGCATGTACAGCGTACGCAGCATTCATATTGGGTGATTTTTTGGAACTTGGTATAGAGACCACAGCAAAGTTTCGTGGAAAAGGACTCGCAAGATATACTTGTAGTAAACTTATTGACTACTGTTTAGAGAATGACTATGAACCAATTTGGGCTTGTCGATTGGAAAACATAGGCTCATATAAATTGGCTCAAAAACTAGGATTTGAAGATGTTCAGCAAGTTCCATATTACCGATTGAGTAACTAAAAAATGGCAAAAAGAATTATGTCGTTTTGAAATGAACAAAATAAATATGCTTGGCTTTTGTTTGGCGAAGAAAGCGTAACTTGAATGATGAGAACAATTTTCAGGCTTGATTTAGCCCAAATAAATTTATGGCTTCGATCTTTTTGAAAAAAGAGCTTCCCATATTTTTATGACTCGATTCTCAGAGCTGATTTTGTACGATTGGAATAATAATTCAGCATATAAACATCATTTTTTTATAATTCCACTTGCAACTGGACCTAAGTAGCCCAAGCTAAAGCCTGAGGTGCTTTTTTTGTTCACAAATGCTATACTTAGTCAGGTTTTTCTATTTATAATAATCCTTCATGATATTTTACAGTATTTATATCTGATGTTTATTCCAAATTCTTAAATTTACGAACCTTAATAATCAGTTTGTTGCAAAAGAAGAGAGAATTAAACCATCTAAGAAAAAATCTCTTGCAAAAATAAAAAGCCCATTATATGTAATTTGATATGTAATAAGAAGGATAACAGTAGATTATAAAAGTAAACAGATAGGTGGGCTAAAGTACATTGTACTTTAGCCATACGTTATAGCTCATTTTAATAAAAACATTTTAAGAACTAATATGAAATATTTATCCACGAAGAAAATACTGAAAATCATAGTCATCGGTATTCCTTTGTTTTCAATTTTTCATTCACTTTACGTATTGTCAGTTTCCGACTATACTGCGGATAACAGATTTTTATATGGATTATTATTGTACTTGTGTGGTTATTTTGGGTTATGGCAAATTGAATATTACTTAACTTATTTAAATTTTCGGGGACATCAGATGAGTACAATAGCATTGGGCATTATAATATTTTTGTCATGCTTCAATCTGATAGTTTTTTCTCATATAGATGTCGGATTTACAATAAAGCTATCTGAACTTCCTACGTTTGGATTCAATCCAATTTGCGTGATACTTCTAATATTCTATCTAATTGCTTATAAAAAAGAATTAAATAGAATATTTGAAAGTGCAGATTCTAATTCATCAAAGCCAAAAGAGGAAACTTTTGAAGAAGATGTAAATCGTTTTATTCAAGTGTATTCAGACAAATCAACACGAGAGTTAAGTGAAATAATAAACAATTCAGATAGTTACACGACTTGTGCTATTGAGGCATCTAGAAGATTACTCGCAGATAAAACGAACGAGCTGTAATAAAAGTTGAAATTAATGGGCGGTGAGGCTCAATTTGATAATGCAACAAAAACAATAAACACTGGCCGGTTCTGATAAAGAGGTCGTTTTAAATCGCCCACAAATTTTAGCAAGACCATTAGGGGCAATTATAAGACTATGAATACAAAATATCTTTATTTAATTATTTGTTTGATTTTGGCTTCCTGTACGCCTAAGAGTGAAGTTGAAGTGAAGTTTAACGAAGTCGTTTTATTGAAAAATTCAAACCTTAGAAAGGTTGATAAAATATTGACTAAACCTGGGAAATATTATATCGATGAGAAACTTGAGATAATTCGATATGACCTAAAGCAAAAAGAAGAACGAGAAAGTTTTGTCGTTAAAAACCTAGAAGGTAATAAAGGTCATGTTTACACTACATATAGATTTGCACCTATTGCAGCAAAGGTTGAGAACCTTGAAGACGAAATAGGTAACAATTACAATCAACATATTATAAAACCAGAATTAAGGAATGTTGTGAGGAATTTGTTTGAATCTGTCAATAAGATTGACAATAAGATATTGAAAGAGATACAAAATCAATCTTTTGAATCATTAGATTCCATTTTAAGAAATAAATATATTCGGGTAATTTATTTGAGCATTGACTCAATAAAAAACTACCCCTAACAAAAGTAACCGTTGGACTACTCAAAAGTATTTAAAATGTCATTTGCAAGTGTCTATCCACACTATATTGCAAAAGCGGAGAAGAAGGGACATAGCAAAGAAGAGGTTGACACTATCATTTGTTGGTTAACCGGATACAGCCAGGCATCTCTGCAAGAGCAGATTGATTTGAAGAATGATTTTAAAACATTTTTTGAACAAGCACCACAAATAAACCCCAATGTTTCAAAGATTAAGGGTGTTATTTGCGGATATCGGTAGAAGAAATAGAAGATAAACTGATGCAACAGATTCGTTATTTGGACAAACTGATTGATGAATTGGCAAGAGGAAAGAAAATAGAGAAAATTTTAAGAGCATAGAAGAAGTTTAGGATACTTGCTCTGTCATAAATATTAAGAAAATAAAATGAAAATTCAGAAAATATTAATATTGCTAATTTTTGTATTGGCTTTTGTTTCTTCAAAAGCCCAAAGTATAGATGCTTTACGCTTAAAAATTAATGAAGTACTAGCAGATAAATCGGCAACAGTTGGTCTTGCAATTAAAGGCACTAAGCCACAAGATACACTCTCAATAAATGGCGACAAGCATTTGCCTATGCAAAGTGTGTTTAAGTACCACTTAGCTTTGGTTGTTCTTCATCAAGTCGATCAAGGCAAGTTGAGTTTGGATGATAAGATTTCTATCGATGAAGAATTAGTGAGTTTATACGCTCACCTATGGAGTCCGCTTCGTAAAAAGTATCCCAATGGAGCCGAAGTAAGCATTGCAGAGGTGCTAAGGTATACAGTTGCGCTAAGCGATAATCTTGGTTGCGACATGCTTTTTAATTTAGTAGGTGGAACTAAGCTTGTACAAGCCTATTTTCGTGAAAAAGGGATTAAAGATATTGCGATAGTACACCCCGAAATTGTGATGCAAGCAAATTGGGAGTGTCAATATGAAAATTGGACAACGGCTAAGGCGTCAAATCAGGCTTTACAGTTGTTCTTCGAAAATACCAATAAGCTATTAAGTACTGATAGCCATAATTTTCTGTTGGAAACTTTGAAAGGAACAAAAACAGGAAAAAACAGTATTAAAGGTCTTTTACCACCCCATACAGTTGTAGCACATAAAACAGGTCATTCCGGCAAAAACAAGAACGGTTTAACAGGAGCCTTAAATGACATTGGAATTGTTTTTTTACCCGATGGCTCGTATTTCTATTTAAGCGTTTTACTAAGTGACTCTATGGAAGATACTAAAACGAATCAGAAAATAATCGCTGATATTGCAAAGTTAACTTGGGATTATTTTAAAAAGAAATAGTAGAAACGACAACTCTTTGAAGAAGTAAAGCTGCTAGCTGCAGTATATACCGTAACAATATGACAGATAATCAGGATAAACTAAACCTGCTCATTTCAAAATTGAATGTGCTTTTGAAAAAACAAGAGGTTTTTTCGAGAGAAATAAGCAACCTACAAACGGAGATTAATCAGTTGAAATCTGCTGTTGCTCACGAAGCTCCAACAGTAAAAGCAAATCTTTATCAACCGACTGTTACTGAGCCAAAAGTGCAGATGAGAGAGAAGCGAAGTATTGCCCCATTATATATAAATGATAAGAAGGATGTGCTACAATCAAGAGCTTCGTTTTTTCAATCACAATTTGAGCTTAAGTCCAATTTGGAGAAATTTATTGGAGAAAATCTAATAAATAAAATAGGAATTATTATTACGATAATCGGAGTAGCTATTGGTGCAAAATATTCAATCGATCACAACTTAATTGCCCCGGTAACACGAATTATCTTAGCTTATTTAGCAGGTTTTGTTCTCCTTGGACTTGGGATGAAATTAAAAAATAAATATGAAAACTATAGCGCGGTACTAGTTAGTGGTGCTATGACTATTATGTACTTTATTACCTTTTTAGCCTATAGCTTATACGGACTCATGCATCAAAGTTTCGCTTTTGTATCAATGGTGGTATTAACTGTTTTCACGGTTGGCGCAGCTATAAAATATAAACAGCAGGTTATTGCTCACATAGGATTGGTGGGAGCTTATGCTGTTCCTTTTCTTTTAAGTGAAGGCCAAGGGAACGAGCTTGTTTTATTCTCCTATATGGCTATTATTAATATTGGGATTCTTTTTATAGCAATAAAAAAATATTGGAAACCCTTGTATTATTCATCATTTGGATTTAGTTGGCTGATCTATTTATTATGGTTAGCTGATACTTATGATGTTAATGTTCATTTTGTCAGAGGCTTGGTGTATTTGAGTTTGTTTTTTATCATTTTCTATCAAATGTTCCTTATCTACAAACTGCGATACAAGGAAAAATTCGAGATTGTTGATGTCGTATTAATCTTACTTAACTCATTTGTGTTTTATGGTATCGGTTATGCTCTTTTAGAAAGTCATGAAATAGGAGGTAAGTTATTGGGCGTTTTTACTCTAGCCAATGCCTTGCTTCATTTTATAGTTAGTTCGATAGTATATAAACTTAAGCTTGCCGATAAAAACCTGTTTTATTTGATATTTGGTTTAGTACTAGTTTTTGTAACCATTTCTATTCCTGTGCAATTAGACGGAAATTGGGTTACCATGCTATGGGTTGGTGAAGCAAGTTTATTATTTTGGCTTGGGAGGACAAAGGGCGTACCATTTTACGAGAAATTGTCTTACATCCTGATGATTTTATCTTTCTACAGTATAGGACATGACTGGTTAAGCATTTCATCTCAATTGAATAGGGGGCAATCTGTAACAAGTGTAATGCCAATTATTAATATTCATTTTTTTAGCTCAATATTGTTTGTTGGTGCTTTCGGTTTTATAAACTATTTGAGTAGCATAAAAAAATACACAGCTGCCTTTTTAGATAGAAAAGAGGTATTACAGATCATTACTTTTACAGTCCCGGCTGTTTTCATAGTAAGCTTATACCTTACATTTCGTATTGAAATTTTAAATCACTGGAACCAACTTTATTGGGAAGCTAAATCGATAGCTGGTTCGGGAATGTATGCCGTATATAAGTTTAAAGGAGCAAAAATAATGTGGTTACTGAATTATTCATTGCTGTTTGTATCTCTTTTGTCAATTGTAAACTTAAAGAAATTTAAAGATGAGAAGCTTGGTCTTGTTAGTTTTGGTTTAAGTGTATTAACCATTTTTATTTTCTTAACTCAGGGTTTATATGTTTTAAGTGAGATTAGAGATTTGTATCTTGTTGATGGAAGTGGAGATATGGCTTTTGTAATTGGAATGAGATATGTTTCACTACTATTTGTTGGTTTTACATTGTGGACTTATTACAGTCTTCAATTCCAAAACTTTATAAATTGGAATTTTAAGAAATATTCTGATTTTTTATTACATATTTCAGCGGTATGGATACTAAGTAATGAATTGATTCATTGGCTGACTTTTGCTTCGTCAGCAGAATCGTACAAACTTGGCTTAAGTATTTTGTGGGGAACTTACTCTTTAGGACTTATTGTCTTAGGAATATGGAAAAGGAAAACTCATTTGCGTATTGGAGCAATAGTTCTGTTTGGTATTACTCTTATTAAGTTGTTTGTTTACGATATCTCAGACCTAAATACTATTGCAAAAACAATTGTATTTATATCATTAGGAATACTACTGCTAACAATTTCATTTTTGTATAATAAGTATAAATCAGATTTATTCGAAAAAGAAGAGTGTTAAGCTATTATTAAAAAAGATATTGAATTATAAATAAATAACGATGATTGCAAAAACACCAAAGCCTCCTTATTATGCTGTTATATTTACTTCTGTAAGAACAGAAGGAGATAAAGGCTATTCTGAAATGGCAGATTTAATGTTAGAACTTGCTCAACAGCAAAATGGTTTCCTTGGTGTTGAGAGTGCACGCGAAGATGTTGGTATTACAGTTTCTTATTGGAGAGATTTGGATGCAATAAAATCGTGGAAAGAAAATTCAGAACATAAAATTGCGAGAGAAAGAGGGCGTAAGGAGTGGTATAAGAACTTTAAAACAAGAATTGCAAAGGTTGAAAGAGATTACGAGTTTTAAACCGATTAGATTCTGTTTGGACTATTGGGATTCTCAATAGGAAATAGTATATGCCTTTGGAGGTTTTATTTGTTCTCTAAATATTTGAATTCTCTCAACAAGGATATATGGAAAGATGAAGAAGAATTTAAAACGTTTGCATGATTTTTTCTTAATATTTTCCAAACTTATGTTGGAAAGAATTTGAATTTATTTAGAGAAATATTGTTTCTTTGATATACTGTTTTGAAGGGCTATTGTGTGGTGGAAGTAAATAGAACTGGAACGAAGCACGATTAATAGAAACAAGTCATAAAATTATTAGAGATGAGTAAACAAATTCTTGTTACCGGTGGTACTGGTTTTATTGGATCGCATACAGTTGTTGAATTACAAAACAATGGTTACGATGTGGTTATTGTAGATAATCTTTCAAATTCGAAGATTGAAGTCCTTGACCAGATTAAAGAAATTACTGGTATACTTCCGAAGTTTGAGCAGTTTGACTTAACTGATTCTCAAAAAGTGAATGCTTTCTTTCAGAAATATTCAAACTTAGAAGCTATTATTCATTTTGCTGCATCGAAAGCTGTTGGTGAATCAGTAGAAAAACCATTAATGTATTACAACAATAATCTTAATACATTAATGAATATCATGTCGTGCATGATAGAGTATAAGGTTCCTAATTTGGTATTCTCATCATCTTGTACCGTTTATGGTCAGCCGGATAAATTGCCTGTAACAGAGCAAACGCCTCGTAAAGAAGCGGAATCGCCATACGGAAATACCAAGAGTATCTGTGAAGATATTATTCGCGATACCCTGAATGCTTACCCTGAATTAAAGGGAATTGCCTTAAGATATTTCAATCCAATTGGAGCACACGCAACAGCTAAAATAGGTGAATTGCCATTGGGTGTTCCGAATAACCTAATACCTTTCCTAACGCAAACAGTAGCAGGAATTCGCCCGGAGTTAAGTGTATTTGGAGACGATTATAATACGCCTGATGGATCTGCTATTCGTGATTACATTCACGTCGTTGATTTGGCTAAAGCTCATGTTGTAGCAATCGAGCGTTTGTTAAATGATAAGAATAAAGCAAACTGTGAATATTTCAATGTAGGAACAGGTAATGGTGTTTCTGTTTTAGAAATCATCGAATCATTCCAAAGAGCAACAGGAGAGAAAGTTCCTCATAAAATCGTTGCTCGCCGCGCAGGTGATATTGAGCAAATTTATGCAGACACAACTTTCGCTAATGAAGAGTTAGGTTGGAAAGCAGAAAGTACTTTAGATGAAACTTTACTTTCTGCCTGGAAATGGCAAGAAAATATTGGCGAGTAATCTAATTCTTCTAAAATAATTTTAACGCTTATCATTTATTTGATAAGCGTTTTTTTATACCCATAAAACTTAAAACTAGATTCATTTAAGATTGTATATATAGTTTTCATAAATCGTATTAATGAAAATATATTTATTAGATTTATGTAAATTTAAAACGAAACCAATGGATATTGTTTGGTACATATTGATTCTTGGGTTTCATGTTTATGTTATTGCAGATGCAATAAAGAATATCAATTGTAGACATGGAGCTTTCAGACTGATTTTGGCTTTTATACCTCCTACAATTGGTCCAATTATTTATTTACTAACAAGAACGAGGAATAACGGATCTCATAAGAATAAAGAGTTTATGCAAGGAAAAAGAAGATTTTCATAATCTTTAAATTTTAACTTAGAAAAAGATGGAAGAAGACAAAACAGCAATTGAAGAATTAAAGGCGTTTGCAAAGAAAACCAATCGAGAGATTGATTTTGATGATAAAACATATGCGGCTAGTGGAATTAACCCTCGTAATTTGGTCAAGCAGCACGCTGTTATATCAAACTTGATTGAGGATGAGCCTTATTTTGTAAATTACTGTGATATGGCCGGTATAGGTGATAATTCAATGTTTAGTGGTTTGTTCTTTTCAGTTGATTTCCCTGTTACAACACGTGTTAAGCTTCGCCAGAAAAATGTTCTCGATAAGATGAACCTATTCTCCAGAAAATCTGAGTTTAAAACTCAATCTAAAAAGTTTGATTCTAAGGTTGTTATTGAAGAAAATGACGAAAGAGCTTTCGGGAAGTTATTCTATAGCCATGGTATTCAAACCCTAATTTTAGATATATTTAAGTTGGATCCTAGATTAAAACTTTGTGTGAATCATATCGATGCAGGAATTGTTCCGGATTTGAAGAATAAATCGACACTTGGAATATATATCACTGAGCAATGGTTGCTGGACGAACCTATAATTAAGAAGTTGTATACTTTGGTAGAGAAACTAAAAATGAAGATTCAAGTAGGTCATGAGGTACATTCTTAAAACTGAGCGTTTAATTTTAAGAGAGTTTGAAATTTCAGATGCTCAGAATATGTTTGATCTGAATGCTGACCCTGAAGTGATACGTTATACGGGAGATCCTCCTTTTGGCTCAGTAGATGAAGCCAAAGTTTTTCTGGAAAACTATTCAGACTATTTGAAAAATGCTTACGGACGTTGGGCAGTTATCTTGAAAGAAAGCAATGAGTTTATAGGTTGGTGTGGCTTAAAATACCATGAGGAAGGTTATGTTGATATTGGTTTTCGGTTTTTCAAAAGTAGGTGGGGAAAGGGCTATGCATCAGAGGCGTCTAAAGCAACATTAGCTTATGGATTCAAAACTTTAAATTTAGATGAGATAATTGCTCGTGTTGTTGCTGAAAATATAGCATCAATACGTGTTTTGGAGAAGCTGAATATGCAGTTCTTTAAACACGATACCTGTCATGGCTTTGAAAATTCTCGCTATTACAGGATAAGTAAAAAACAATTTTGCAATAATTTGTAATTGGATAAGGAAATTTAAGGATGCGGTCAAATGACCACATCTTTTTTGTTTACAGCGATGCTTTGTATAAATTTGATAATGCAGCTATAAATCTGTGTTATTAAAATATGAAAGATATGAAATCCTTAATCTTATTTTTGAGTTTCTTGTTTTTGACGATACAATCATTTGGACAAGATTGTTATAAAGAAGCTCCTGAGAAAAATATGAGACTGAATTATTGCGATTTGTGGTTGGATAGAACTTTTCAAGGGACAATTGGTGATGATAATCAGAGAATAGAAATTCGTTTTACAGAAATATCTCAAAATCCAGATATCGCATCTCAATATCTGGTTGAAGGAAAGTCAAGAGTCCATGATAATGTTTGTGATTTTAAGGGTGTGATGAGAATTGAGAAGATTATGCTTTTGGATGAATCAAATGGAGGATGTAACCCAGGTTTATCCGAAGGAATTATTTATGGAACTTATAAATTCAATGAGAACCCTAAACAAAACCATGTTGGTGTTTTTAAAGGTGATTTTAAAACTCTATTTGATCGAAAGTTGGATGTATTTGTCTTAAATTATGGCACGCTAGGTCAGGAAGATTTTAATGCATTTGTAGGAACCTGGACAGAGTACAACAAAAAAGAAACGAAATATTGTTCTTGGGGATTTAAAATTCCACCATCGAAAGAAGAGAATTTATTTAAACATTACGATAATGAATTTTATCTATTTAATTCAAAATATATCAGTAAGGGTTGGAAATCCTACGTTCTTTCGAAACTTAATTCATTTATAAAAGTTCCTAAAGAGTTTGATATCAATAAAAAGAGATTGTCAACAGATTTTATTGTGTTTTCGAATGAAGAGATTGAAAGAGCAAAAAATGATGAGAAAAATAAGTGGTGGGAATGAAAATGAGTGTAAAGATTCGAACATGTTTATCTATCTTTAGATAAGAGTCATTGTTTCTACATATTTATAAATAACACACTTTATGACAAAGAAAATTATAGCCTTTGGAGCTAGTAATAGCACGAAATCAATCAATAAAACTCTAGCAAACTATGCTTCTAAGAAATTGGCTAAAGTTGAGTTTGAGCTCTTGGATTTAAATGATTTTGAGATGCCAATTTATTCGGCAGATAGGGAGGCTGAATCTGGAATTCCGGAACTGGCACATCAGTTTAAAAAACGAATTGAGAACTCTGATGGGCTTCTGATTTCTTTCGCAGAGCATAACGGTGCCTATTCAGTCGCTTTTAAAAATATTTATGATTGGGTTTCTCGTATTGAATCAAATGTCTGGGGGAATCGTCCGATGTTTCTGATGGCTACTTCACCAGGAGGCTATGGAGGGAAATCTGTTTTAGCCATGGCAAAAGCCAGATATGAACGTGCGAATGAGAAAGAGATTTTGACTTTTTCATTGCCGTCATTTTACGAGAAATATTCTGCTGAAAAGGGTATCAGCGATGAGAACCTTAGAATAGCGTTTTTTGACTTATTGAATCAGTTTGAATCAAATGTACTGAAATAAATGACGAGTCTAATTCATAAAAATGACCCAATTATATGGTGAAATTATTTTCATACGGAACACTTCAATTTGAGCAAGTCCAATTAGATACTTTCGGAAGAAAGTTGAGTGGTGAGAAAGACCTGTTAAGGAGTTATAAGGTAACAAAGATAAAAATAACGGATCCCAAAGTTATAAAGTCGAGCGGAACAGATATGCATCCGATGCTGGAATATACAGGCAATGAGAATGATTTTGTAGAAGGAACTGTATTCGAGATTAGCGAGGAAGAACTTATGCAAGCGGATAGTTATGAGGTTGATGACTACAGGAGAGCCGAGTTAATATTTGCATCAGGAGAATCTGCCTATGTATATTTAAAAAGATAGAACAGAGTATGAAACTAGATATTTATCAAATAGATGCTTTTACTGACGAAGTTTTTGGAGGAAATCCGGCTTGTGTAGTGCCTTTAGAAGAGTGGTTGGAGGATGAGTTATTATTTAAAATAGCAAAGGAGAATGCAGTTCCCGAAACAGCATTTTTTATTGTGAAAGAAGAGAAAGTACACTTACGTTGGTTTACTCCAGATGTGGAAATGGACTTATGTGGTCATGCAACTCTGGCAAGTGCTTATGTTTTGAAAGAATTTTTAACTTACTCGCAGGATAAAATTGTTTTCGAGAGCTTAAGTGGTGATTTAATTGTAAGTGTTAATGAGGGATTATTTACCCTAAATTTTCCTTCAAGAATGCCAGTTGAATGTAAGCTGCCTGAAGTTATACAAGAATCACTAAGCATCAAGCCTTATCGAGTTCTGAAAGCAAGAGACTATGTCTTGATTTATGAAGCTGAGGAAGATATTCGAAATATAAAAGTTGATAGGCAAGTGTTCGATCAGATCAACTTGGATCCGGGGGGTGTTATTGTTACAGCTAAAGGGAACGATTGTGATTTTGTTTCACGATTCTTTACGCCACAAGCTTCAATCTTGGAAGATCCGGTTACAGGTTCAGCACACTGTTCTTTAATCCCCTATTGGGCTGATGTATTAAAAAAACAGGAAATGAAAGCTATGCAAATTTCAGAACGTGTGGGAAATTTACAATGTGAGAACTGTGGTGATAGAGTTTTAATTAGTGGGCGGGCCAGAACTTATTCTGTTGGCACCTTTTGGACTGAGTAATATCTAAAATGTATAAAAATGTGAGCCTAGGTATTTTATTATACCTGGGCTTCTTTTGCAATTACCCAAAAATAAAGGGATGCTACAGTGTTGTAGGGTGAAAATCTTTTACGGTAAACTTCAAACTCTTTTTTCGATAAGCTATCTAAACCATACATTTTCATTATTCCATTACGAATTGCAAGATCTCCATAACTGATAATATCTGGTCGTGATAAAGAAAAGATCATTAACATTTCAGCTGTCCAAACGCCGATACCATTTAAAGCTACAAGTTTTTCTATGATCTTCTCATCACTTAGTTCATCTAGCTTGTCAAAATCGATCAGACCAGATTGTGCGGCTTCTGCAATTCCTCTTATATAATTTACTTTTCTGTTGCTCATACCACAAGCTTGAATCGACTCATGGCTGGCATTAAGAATATTTTCAGCACTTACAGCCCCAATTACCTTGTTTAATCTCTCCTTAACTGTTTTTGCTGCTTTAGTCGATATCTGTTGGCTGATAATACTGGAGATAAGAGCCTGAAAAGGATGTGGTAAAATGGGACGTTCAATCATGCCTATGCGATCAATCACTTTTGCCATTTTTTCACATTTACTCTTCAAATAGTCAACTTCCTTTTCTCCGTATTTGTAGTATGCCATTATTCTTAATTTTATTTAAAAAGCTTTTTATCATCGTTTTCACTCAGATGATAGAATTTTCCATTTTTAATTAGCAGAGCTTGATTTGGTATGGCATCATCTGCCAAAGGAATATTTACATTTATAATTTTAGCATTAAATGAAGCACTTAATATTTCATTCTCTGTATGTCCCACTACAATTCTTGAAACATTAAGTTTTTCTAGAATACCATCAAGTTCATCTTCAGTAATTTTCTTATACTTCGCACGATCCATAAAGTAACCTCTGTACCAAAATGGACCAAAAGATCTCAATATTTGTGTATATTCTTCCTCATTTTCAGCGTTCGAACCTGCAACAAGGTATTGTCTCATCATACGATTTACTTGTTCCGGGCTTATGCCTGATTCAACTTGTTTTTTCGATATGCCACCATGTACAAAAAGAACATCATTTATCTTAGTCATTGAATTTTTAGAACGTAACCATTCGCCCAATATCGAATTTGGATGAAAAAGAGCATCGTAATCTAATCCCAGATTATTACATAGGTGCTTATAATCACCAGCAATATACCTGTTATCCCTATTAAGCACCATCAATTCATGATTTCCAAATGTAATATGGACTTGACCACCAGCTTTTTCAGCTTCTTGTTCCAAACGGTAGATGAACCAAAGAGTTTCAGTTACCTTATTTCCTCTATCAAAAATGTCACCTACAAAAACCAAGTGCCCTTTGCCCCAGTTCCATTTATGCTGTTTGTCAATCACACCATGTTCCGATAGATTATTTATCATTCTGTCGTACTGACCATGAATATCGCCCAGAACGAAAATAGATTCTTCTGTTTCAATTTGCCATTCGGGTATTTTACTATCCCTAATTGAATACTTACAAGTATCGCCAGCCCAGCCTTTAAAATCAGTTGATTTTTTATCTAAGTATTTTCCTGTTAGATAAGATTTACTTTCGATAGAATCATGTTTTAGGTAGTAGGCATAAAGCCCATTTTCAGTTCTATCTACAAAGGGACCATCACTAAGGTTTGATAAGCCATTCTTGATAACAACGGCACCATTTCTAAGAAGTACCTCTACTGTTTCTTGATTATTTGCTCGGATAGCATAGTTTAATGCTGTATAGCCCTCACAATTTATTGCATTTATATCACAAGCTTTTTTTATGAGTGCCGCAGTTACATTGGGTAAGGCTCTTTTTGCAGACCAATGGATAGCTGACATTCCTAAAGAATCTGGAGTATCTAAATTTATATCAGAATTTATTATTTGGAGTGCAATTTTTGTATCACGTTTGTTAATTGCCTGAATAAGGTCAGTAGTTGTATGGGAATTTTGACATGCTATTAATGTCATAAGGCAAAATAATAGAAGGCAATTAGAAATTGTTTTAATCATTGGTCGGTTTTAAAATTAAGCTTTGGTCGTAATGCTTAAGCACTTATTGTAAGCACAAGTTATTTTTAGCTTAAGCTGTGCAAGGATAATAAATCTTATTCATTTGGACTATTCAAGGTGAATATTTTATTCATTTTTTTAGAGTAAGAATAACTTTGATTTAGGATAGAATGTGATGTGTGTTGAGAATTATATTTTACATATGTTGTTTTAATGTATTGATTTGTAGTGGGATGTGTGTTGTGTTTAATTCTGTATTATTTATACCTCGAAGTCTTTTTTTTATCTATATTTGCAAAATAATTGGTTCTCGTGAATCTGATTTTTGTCAGATAGAGATGAAAAGGGAATCCGGTGAAAGTCCGGAGCTGTTCCCGTAGCTGTAAGCTCAGAAGAAAGCTTTTTCACCACAATGCCACTGTTTGATATAATCGAATGGGAAGGCGGAAAAAGTTGAGTAAGTCAGAAGACCTGCCAATGCTAACTTGATTTTCAAAACATTCGGAGAAGGTGTTTGGAAGACGATCGAAGATTTTATTTCTATTGTTCTATCCTTGTATTTTCTTCTTTATCAAATATTAGATGAAGTTGAAGTTTTTATTTGTGTTTCTAATAAGTCTTATAGGCTTCAATAGCCATGGACAAACTGTAGGTGTCGATACTATTCAGTTAAATGAAGTGGTGAGTTATGGCAAGCTTAAAAAATACCAATCTGGGGCAAAAATAGAAACTATTCCAGTTCGCGATTTTGATAAGCATCAGGATGGAAGTTTGGAGCAGTTATTGTCACGCACTCTGCCAATAGTTTTAAAATCAACTGCGGGTACATTGTCCACCATTCGTTTACGAGGAACTTCACCTGACCACACAAGTGTCAACTTTGGAGGCATTAACCTAAACTCACTTACACTTGGGCAGTCGAATATGAGTAACGTACCTATGTATTTATTTGATGAAGTGGGGGTTCAATTCGGAAGTGCCAGTACTGTAAATGGTTCAGGAAGTATCGGAGGAGCCATACATCTTGGTCTTAAAAACAACTGGACCAAAGGTGTTAAAGCAGAGGCTAGAGCTTCTCATGGCTCTTTTGGTGAAGAGTTATATGGTACAAAAATATATATAGGTAATGGAAAATTTGAATCAGTAACTCGTGCCTATTATTACAAAAAAGATAACGATTTTAAATTTACGAATACAGAAGTGCGTGACTTTGAAAACGATATTTTTCAGCTTGAAGATAGACAACGGAATGCAAATGTTGAGAACAAAGGCTTGATCCAGGAATTAAATTATAAATTTTCAGAGAAAGAGAAATTTATATTTAACCTATGGCTTGAGAAAGATTGGCACCTGGTTCAGCAAAACATGCAAAGCAATTATTCTAAACCTGATTATAAAGAGCCTTATGAGGATAAACACATCAGGTTGTGGACATCGTATAAAAACGAAAAACGAGCGATAAAATATGAGATTAGCGGGGGATATGTATACGATAATGGTATTCACAACAACAATACAGATGATACCATTCAGACTCAACGCGTAATTGGAGAGGCATGTATTGAACATGAGCTAAATAAAAAGATAAGTTATAAAATTGGTGCAAAAGTTAGTCGAATATATCCTACGGTTTATACTTATTCTAGTGATTTAGAATACGAAGATAGAATCGATTTTTATGCATCCTATTTTCACAAGATTAATCGTAAACTAACGGCTACAATCAATTTACGCCAAGGTTTGGTAACAGATTACGACGTACCCTTTACACCAACTTTGGGTTTTAAATACCTTATTTTTTCTAAAGAGAATCATGCTTTAAACGTTAATGGAAATATTGCTAAAAGTTACCGTGTACCTACTTTTAATGATCGCTTTTGGGGCGATCAGGGGAATCCTGATTTAAAACCTGAAAAAGGGATCAATTATGAGCTAGGTTTTAAGTGGAATTATTCGAATAATGAGACTTCGGGGCATATACAACTGAATACCTTTTATCTAAATGTTGATCAATGGATACTGTGGAGAAATATAACTGTTTGGGTCCCTTTAAATGTTCAGGAGGTAGAAAGTAAAGGGCTTGAGTTGATGACGCAATGGAACTATTCTCTTTTTGGTCTTAAGACAACTTCAGGGTTTAATTATTCATATACATCAACAGAACCAAGGAAATCACTTGATGAAACAATTCCAATTGGGCGACAACTGGAGTATGTTCCCCTACATACAGGTAATTTTTATTCAACTACGACTTATAAAAACACCGATGTTTCAATAGATTGTAAATACACTGACAAACAATACACCGATGGAACAAATAAGAATATTTTATCATCTTATTTTCTTCTCAACTTCTCAGTCGGGCAGCAGGTTAAATTAAACAAGAAAAATAAAATCAAAATAAAGGGCATGTTAAACAATATTTTTGATGCTGATTATCAGTCAACTTATGGATTTGCTATGCCTGGTATTAATTACAGAATAAGTCTAACATACAATATCAATTAAAATAAAAGAAGATGAAAATTAAATTCTTATCGATCTTGGCCATAGCGGCTACTTTATTTGCTTCATGTAGCTCTGATGATGATAATGATAAAGCTCCGGGAGCTGGTACCAGTTATGTGATAAATTATGGTGGTTTTTCGGGAGCTAAATCAAGTATTTCGATTTACGATAATGAAAATGACGTTTTAACCAATGGTCATTACGAAGCGGTAAATAATGTTTCAATAGTTTCCAATGTACAATATGCTTACAATCATGACGGGAATATTTACATGATGGGAAATAATACAGATCAGGTTTTTTGGGTAGATGAAGTTACATTTAAACAAACTGAAAATGGTATTACAGATGACATTATTAAACCGCGCTATTGCGTAGCTGAAGGAAACTACCTTTACGTTTCATGTTGGGGTGGTAATGTTTGGGATGATATTACACTTTCTTACATTGCGAAAGTAAATCTTGATACAAAAAAAGTAGAGAAAAAAATTGCTCTGGAAGGTGGACCAGAAGGTTTAGCTATTGTTGATGGCAAACTATATGCAGCTCTTAACTATAAAAAGAGTATTGCTGTTATGGATTTGGATACAGAAGACTTCACTTATATAGAAACTCAAGCAGTATCAAGTTATTTTATTAAAGACAATAAGGATAATCTATATGCTTCTCAAATTAGTAGTTACTCTTCTCCTTCTACTGAAATAGGTTTGGCGTATATTAATACGACAACTGATGAATACAAACTTTATAAATTAGATGGTGTAAGTTCAAGCTATGTGAATATCATGTCGGCCAATGGTGATTTTTCAAAATTGTATGTAATGACTTCGGCTTATGATGCTAGTTATAATCTTACTGGAGCTATTTCTGTATTCGATACAGCAACTAAAAGCTTCGAGGCTGAAAATGTAGTTGCAGGTGTTTCTGGAATAAATGGTGTAGGTTTTTACGACAATAAATTATGTGCATTTGTTTCTCCAAGTACAACTGCTAACGGCAAATTTGTAACTTATAGCACTGACGGTACATTGATTAAAGAGTATGAAACAGGTATTTCGCCACTAATGCTTTTAGAGGTTAAATAATTGATCAGATCTGTAGAAAAGTTTTGAAAAGAGCAAACGCAAGTTTGCTCTTTTTTTGTGCTTTCTTCTGCAAGCTAGAGTTTATAGACTCACTAGATGTAATGATTTTTAATAATGATAAGAGAAAAGTTTGGATTGTTATAGAAGGTTTGATTTTTATATTTAGCTTTAATGTAGAATTAGTCTAAATAAAAACGAACAGGTGTCAAATGAATAAAACCAAAACTTCTTTTTTTATGGAATGTCTGGAAAAAGTTGGTGAGAGTAATTTTTAATGTGCTTATAATGAGTTATATTTATTGGAAGTTGCTCATGAATAGAAACAATTCTACTATAAATATCAATCGAAATTAACCATAAACATAGCCTATGATTTTAGGATTATTGAAAGAGCAAGGCGCTGAGCAGCGTGTGGCTCTTTTACCAGAAATTGTCTCCAAGCTGGTAGAAGCAAAGGTGGAGGTCTGTGTCGAAACTGGCGCAGGAGTTAAAGCATTTCAAAACGATGAAGCATATAGTGATGTTGGTGCTAAAATAATCAAGAGAGAAGATCTTTTGAAGAAAGCTGATCTGTTTGTGCAAATAGGTGAGCCTGATGAGGAACTGATTAAAACTTTAAATGATAAACAGATATGGTTAAGTCAGTATAACCCACTTTGGAGAACAGATTTGGTTAAATCTTTCCAGTCGAGTGGGATCACGAGTTTTAGCATGGATTCTATTCCTCGAACGACAAGAGCACAAGCTATGGATGTCTTGTCTTCTATGGCTACAGTTTCAGGATATAAAGCTGTTCTTCAGGCTGCCAATGAACTTCCAAATTTCTTCCCTATGTTTATGACTGCTGCGGGTACCATTCGTCCAGCTACGGTTTTAATATTGGGAGCGGGCGTTGCAGGTCTTCAAGCCATTGCCATTGCACGTAAATTAGGTGCTCAGGTAGAAGCTTTTGATGTAAGAGCTGCTGTCAAGGAAGAGGTGAATAGTCTGGGAGCTAAATTTGTTGAGGTTGAAGGTGCCATTGATGATTCAGCGGCTGGTGGATATGCTGTAGAGCAAACTGATGAGTTTAAAAAGAAACAGCAAGAGGCCATTAATAATCATGCAGCTAAAGCAGATGTCGTGATTTGTACAGCTCAAATTCCGGGCAGAAAAGCACCGCTTTTAATTCCAACTGTAGCTGTTGAGCGTATGAGAGCCGGTTCGGTAATTATTGATTTGGCTGCATCCAGCGGAGGAAATTGCGAATTGACTAAAAATAACGAAACGCTTATTCACCATGAGGTCAAAATTGTTGGTCAGTCTGAATATCCATCTCAAATGCCAATTGATGCCAGTAAAATGTTTGGTAAAAACGTGCTTAATTTTCTTCAGCTAATGATAGCTGAGGATGGCTCATTAAATCTTAATTTTGAAGATGATATTGTAAAAGGTACTTGCATCACTCATGCCGGAGAGATCTTTAATGAACGTGTCAAATCAGTTGTTGAATCCTAAATCCTATACAAATGGAACAAATACTCGTCTATTTTTTTACATATAAGGAGGCAATATTTGTGATTGCCTTATCCATATTTTTGGGAATTGAAGTGATATCAAATGTCCCTTCAGTTCTTCACACACCTCTCATGTCGGGAGCCAATGCCATTAGTGGTGTTATTATTATCGGAGGAATCATATTAGTTGGTCATGCCGATACCACGTCACTTTCTTTGGAATTGATACTTGGTTTTTTTGCTGTCATATTTGGAACGCTCAATGTAGTGGGTGGTTTTGTTGTGACAGACCGTATGTTAGAGATGTTTAAGAAGAAGAAAAAATAAGAAGATATGGAACAAATAATCGGAAATATAAATGGGATTGATTTCACCTTAGGTGAGACAATTCTCGAACTAAGTTATTTAATAGCAGCCCTATTTTTTGTTGTAGGTTTAAAACTTTTAAGTCATCCTGAATCAGCACGACGTGGTAATTTCTTTGCCGGTGGCGGTATGGTTTTGGCCATGTTTACAACTCTTATTCTTCATAAAGATGCAGGAGGGAATAGTATTCAATTGACTAATGTGTGGATCATCCTTTCAGCTCTAACCATAGGATCTGTCATAGGATGGATAGTCGCACGACGAATTAAGATGACGGCTATGCCGCAATTAGTCTCCTTTTTTAATGCTACAGGTGGCGCTGCCTCAGCCTTGGTTGCATTGCTTGAATTTCCTAATGCGGATATGAATAATCTGGGATCAGTTTTAGTTACAGTTCTGGGATTAATTATTGGAGCCGTAGCTTTTAGTGGATCTATGATTGCATACGGGAAGCTCGATGGTAAAGTGAAAGATATTTTTTCAGGTGTCATGAAATATGTGAACCTGCTTCTTCTGCTAGCTGTAATTGCAATTTCAATTTTTATCATGATTTCAGGTCAAACACCAGAGCAATTGAATTGGGCAATTTATTTATTATTGGCTGTTGCTCTTTTATATGGTATCATGTTTGTGATGCCAATTGGTGGAGCTGATATGCCAGTCGTTATTTCTTTACTGAATAGTTTTACGGGTATTGCAGCGGCAATGGCAGGTTTTATCTACAACAACCAAGCAATGATTCTTGGTGGTATTTTAGTAGGAGCGGCAGGTACTATTTTAACCTTACTGATGTGTAAGGCAATGAACCGTTCTTTATTGAATGTAATTGTTGGTGCCTTTGGAGGTGAATCTGCATCTGGAGGAGCTGCAGCAGGTGGCGATATGAAAGAAATTAACCTAAGTGATGCATCCATCTTACTGTCTTACTCAAAATCAGTAGTAATTGTACCGGGGTATGGTTTGGCTGTTGCTCAAGCTCAGCACGTTTGTCATGAGTTGGAAGAACTCTTAAGTGGTAAAGGTGTGAATGTTCGTTTTGCCATTCACCCTGTGGCAGGGCGTATGCCAGGTCATATGAATGTACTGTTAGCAGAAGCGGATGTGCCATACAATCAACTCGTAGAGATGGATAACATTAATCCTGATATGCCTAATACGGATGTTGTAATGGTTATTGGAGCCAACGACGTGGTAAATCCGGCAGCTATAAACGATCCAAGTTCACCAATTGCAGGTATGCCAATTATCAATGCTCATCAGGCTAAGAATATCATTGTAATGAAACGTGGTAGAGGGAAAGGTTATGCCGGGATTGAAAATGAGTTGTTCTTTGGAGATAAAACACGTATGTTATTCGGAAACGCGAAAGATAGCCTTCAAAATTTAGTTAATGAAATAAAGAGTTTATAGGAATTATAAAACTAAACGATAGAAAATGAAACAGAAATTTTTGGTTGTATTGATGAGTTTATTTTTATCAATACCAGTCTTAAAGGCTGCTGATGTGAGAGTAGAAAACGAGGATGTAAAAAACAAAACTGAGATGAAGGAAGCAGATAAATTGGTTGTTGTTTGGACAAGTGGAGATAAGGAAGTAGCTATGAAAATGGTATTCATGTACACCTATAATGCCAAGAAGCAAGGCTGGTGGGATGATGTTACTCTTTTGGTTTGGGGGCCTTCTTCAAAACTTCTTTCTGAAGATAAAGACCTACAAGATTACGTTAAGAAAATGCAAGAATCTGGCGTTCATGTTATGGCTTGTAAAGCTTGTGCGGACCAATATGGGGTTGCCAATAAATTGAATGCCTTGGGTATAAAAGTAAAATATGCAGGTCAAGACCTTACAAAGTTTATTAAGGAACGAAAAGTTGTAACTTTCTAGGTATATAAATAAAGATGAAAGCTCCTGAAAGTTGATATTTCAGGAGCTTTTTTTATGTCAGTAATTTTATTATACTTTATATCACTAAGGTTTTATTGATTAATAAATATTATTGTTGTAATTTCAGGAGTCAACTATTTATTCATCAATAATTTAAAAATAATGAGAATCCGTACAACGTATTTGTGTATTCCAGTGTTAGCTTTATTTATTTTTGCCTGCACAGCTAAAGAAACAAAAGTGGAAAAACCTCCCAAAATCGCTCTCGAAGATTTTTTTAAAAATCCATTAAAGACTTCTTATCGTATTTCACCAGAAGGAACAAAATTTTCATATCGAGCTCCTTTTGAAGATCGTATGAATATATTTGTTCAGGAAATAGGTAGTCAGGAAGCCGTGCAAATAACTTTTGAAAAAGATAGAGACATTTCAGGGTATTTTTGGGCTAATGATAAACGTATTCTTTATTTGAAGGATAGTGGTGGAGACGAAAACTTCAAATTATATGGTGTTGATATTGATGGGAAGAATCAGGTTTGTTTCACTGATTTTGATAAGGTTACTACAAATATAATTGATCGTTTGGATGCTATTCCTGATGAGATCATTATTTCAATGAATAAAAGAGATCCCAGAGCTTTTGATCCTTATCGTTTGAATATTGTGACAGGTGAATTGACAATGCTTTATGAAAACCCTGGAAACATTACAGGTTGGATGACAGATCATGATGGTAAATTGCGTATTGCAACTGCAGTAACTGATATGGTGAATGCAACTGTTCTTTATCGTGAAACGGAGAAGGATGAATTTAAGCCAATCATTACGACTAGTTTTAAAGAGAATATGTCGCCTCAGTTTTTCACTTTTGATAATAAGAAATTGTATGCTAGCTCTAATCTCGGTAGAGATAAAGCTGAAATTGTAATTTTCGATCCTGCTACAGGGAAAGAGACCGAAACTTTATTTGCTAACGATATGGTTGATGTAGAAGGCTTGTCGTATTCAAAGAAGCGAAAAGTTTTGACTAAGGCTACTTATACTACTGACATGGTTAATTTCAAATTTTTCGATAAGGAAAGTGAGGACATGTACAATCGTGTAAAAAAGGAACTGTCAGCTTATGACTGCTATTTTACCAGCTCCAATAGAAATGAAGATAAATTTTTGGTTCGTACCTACAGCGACAGATCTTTGGGAGCTTACTATATATACGATAAAAATACAGATGAATTAAAATTGATTTCTGAAGTTAGTCCATGGATGAATGAATCACAAATGGCAGCTATGAAACCGATTAAATATACCAGTAGAGATGGAAAAACTATTCATGGTTATTTGACTCTACCTGTAGGTGTTGAAGCTAAAAATCTACCTATGGTGGTTAATCCTCATGGTGGTCCTTGGGCACGGGACAATTGGGGATTTAATCCTGAAATTCAATTTCTTGCAAACCGCGGTTATGCTGTTCTTCAAATGAACTTCAGAGGTTCTACAGGTTACGGACGTGAGTTCTGGGAATCATCATTCAAACAGTGGGGACAATCCATGCAAGATGATATTACAGATGCTGTAAAGTGGGCTATTAAAGAAGGTTATGCCGATAAAGATCGTGTTGCTATTTATGGTGGAAGTTATGGTGGATATGCAACTTTAGCTGGTTTAGCATTTACGCCTGATTTGTACAGATGTGGTGTTGATTATGTGGGAGTTAGTAATATGTTTACTTTCATGAATAGTCTGCCTCCATATTGGGAGCCATATCGTCAGATGCTTTACGAAATGGCTGGTGATCCGGTTAAAGACAGTGTAATGTTAGCTAAAGTATCTCCGGTTTTCCATGCAGATAAGATTAAAGCAGCTTTATTTGTTGCGCAGGGAGCGAATGATCCAAGAGTTAATCTTGCGGAATCTGATCAAATGGTTGCAGCTATGAAAGCTCGTGGAGTAACGGTAGAATATATGGTAAAGGATAATGAAGGTCATGGATTTAGAAATCAGGAAAACCGATTTGAGTTTTATAGAGCTATGGAGAAGTTTTTAGATGCTAATATGATGATGAAAGAATAAGATAAGAAACGGTTTAAATTTGTTTTTAGAATTTTTTATCGATGAAAAATGAAGGATAACAAGGCAAGCTCGATGCTAATAATGGTTCTATTTAAGTGGAATTTAACGAAGTTAGACTTCATTTCTCCATATAAAAAAGCTGAAGGATAAATTTTAAACAGTTTCTAAGCGTAACGAAATATAAAAATGCCCAAACTACTAGTTTGGGCATCTTCATATCATTGGGTTTTAATAGACATTTAATCTATCTAATAGTATAGAAAGCGTTTGATTTTATGAGTTGCAGTTTTTTGAAAAGGATCAACCTGAGCAATGACCATTTGCACTTGTGAGAACTTATTTACTCTGGAATTAACGTATTCGTGAAGCTCCTGCATTAAATCATCAATTTGCTGATCCACATAGTTTTCAACATCTTTCCTAATTGTTTTATATTGTTGCTCCAGTTCTTCATAATTAAAATGAACCATGGCAACTAGTTTTCCTTTTTTCTCAACTACAACTGATTCTACCACATGCTTGAAGTTGTTAATAACAGATTCAATTTCTTCAGGGTAGATATTTTCACCACTAGCACCAACAATCATATTCTTTAATCGACTTTCGATATAGAGATAATTGTTTTTATCCATTTTTGCTAAGTCTCCTGTCTTAAACCAGCCATCTTCAGTTAAAACCTCTTTCGTTTTTTCTGGATCTTTATAATAGCCTAGCATTACATTATCCCCTTTAGCCCATATTTCTCCAATTTTTGTTTTTGGATCGGGATTGTTGATCTTTAGTTGTACGCCTTTTAGGGCTGGGCCAGTAGATCGATATTTCGTGTGATTAACTCCAATACCTGCTAATAAAGGAGAACTTTCAGTTAAGCCGTAACCAATAGCATAAGGGAACTTTGCTTCTCTTAGGAATAATTCAACCTGATCGTTTAATTTAGCACCACCAATACCAAAGAAAGTTAATTCACCACCAAAGGTTTCCATCAGCTTTTTCCCTGCAATTGCATTTAATTTTCTACGGAAAAATGGAATTTTGTACAAATATCTGGTTAATGCTTTTCCATTGATGTTAGGTAGTATTTTTCCTTTGTATATCTTTTCAATAATCAGAGGAACAGAGAACATAACAGTTGGTTTAACCTCTTTTAATGCTGATATCAATAGAGAAGGTACCGGCGTTTTTCCAAGATAATAGATACATGAACCAGCCAACATTGGAATCACAAAACCTAAGGTGTTTTCGTAGGTATGAGAAAGCGGTAAAATAGAAAGGAAACGATCTGTTTCATTAATTGGATGAAGGTTTCTGGCACTCGTGGCATTGGAGCAAATATTCTTATGCGAGAGCATCACACCTTTAGAACTTCCTGTAGTTCCGGATGTATAAATGATCGCGGCCATATCGTTTTCTTCGACCCTGTATGAGTTCTCTGATTGAAATGATAGATCAAAAATTGCTTTAATTTCTGTGTCATCGATGATGTTGAAATTTTCAACACCAATGGTATATTGCAAACTTTCAACATTGATATTATCTAATTTGGAAGACAAAGCTTTCGAGACAAAAATAAGTTTAGCTTCAGAATGTTGTAATATATTTTCAATTTCGAACTCGGTAAAATCCGGAAGAATAGGAACAACCACTGCTCCCATAAAGGTAGTTGCATAATATGCGACTCCCCAATTGGGCATATTTGTACTAAGAATAGCTATTCTATCTCCGGGCTTAATACCTAATTTCTCGTAAAATGCTATTAGTGCATAAATATTGCTGTTAAGCTCATTGTATGAGATAGGTGATTGCCCAACAAGAGCCATGGCATTTGAAGGGCCAAACTTATTTACCGTTTCTGCAAAAAGAGCAGGGAATGTTAATTTTTTATTTGATGTCATCATTGTAAGTTTAGTATGCATTTGAGTATTGAAAAGAATAGATAAAAACACAAATGCACTATGCAATTTAACTAAAATCTTCTAGGCAGAATGGTTTTATTGAAAATGATTAATGAATCTTAAAGCTGTATAGATCAATTTTTCAAGCTCATTTGAGTTTAATGGCTTGTTAAATAGATGATTTGCCATTTCTTTTTTACCCGTTTGAAGAGTTTGGTTAGATTATGGAAATAAATCAATAAATCGACCTCATTTTATATATTTATGGTCATCCTTAAAATCGATTTCATAATAAGAAAATAGTTCGTTCGAAAAATTTATGGAGATCTTCATGGAATACCAATCATATTGAAAGATAATATAGATACAGGAGATAAAATGATGACAATAGTAGGGGCTGACATTTCTTTTTTTTGAATAAATGAACTGTTTATTAGCTTGTTTTCATATATTTAGAAGACAGAAAGGGAAAAACTGACGAATTATAGAATATACTTTTCTAACCTAAACCTAAATTATAAAACATGAAACGATTACTTACAGCAATTTTGTGTATGAGCCTATTTATGGCTTGTTCTACCGATCGTTATTTATTATCAGGCTCCGCTGATGATAACACATTTCTGATTGATAAAATAAAAGAATCTCAAGAAATGGGGCTAATAACCGCTAGGCCATTAATTGTAATTGATGGGGTGCCACATCGTTACTCAAAGGAGTTGAAAGAAAAACCTTTGGAGCTAACCAGATCTCAAATTCGGAAAATTGATATTTTGAAAAAAGATGTAGGTGTTCGACTTTATGGTGACGAAGGAAAAGCAGGGGTTGTTGTTGTAACTGTAAAAACCAAAAATAAGAGATGGACTAAAGATGAAGTTATCTTATATATAGCTGATGGAAAAGTGATAACTAAAGAAGAATTGAAACAGATTAAACCGAGTGAAATTGAGTCCATCAATATCGTTAAGGATAAGGGCGAATTTAAACTGTATACCGATAAGAAATGTGATGGTCTTGTTGTGATTACTCTAAAGAAAAAAGAATAATGATGAAAGGCATTCAAGATTATTACCCCGATCATTTTGGACAATGTTATGGCTGTGGTCGTTTAAATGAGCATGGCTATCAGTTAAAAACGGTTTGGGATGGTGATGAAACACTGAGTCGCTTTACGCCAGCCAAATATCATACTGCAATCCCCGGTTCTGTGTATGGAGGTTTATTGGCATCTTTGATCGATTGTCATGGAACGGGTTCTGCAGCTTTGGCTTTAGCCAAAGAAAAAGGTATTAATCTGGAAGAGTATAATGCACCTCGTTGTGTGACAGGGTCACTTCAGGTTTCATATGGACGACCTACACCTATTGATAGTGATCTCGAGATTCGTGGTCGAATAAAAGAAATTAAAGGTAGAAAGGTTGTGGTGGCTATTCGTTTGCTCTCGAAAGGAGAAATTTGTGTCACAGGTGAAGTTGTGGCCATACAGGTTCCTGATGACTTTGGAAAATAAAAGATTGAAATGAAGAAGAGGCCGCACTGTTTGTGCGGCCTCTTTTCTTTAAACCAAATTATATTTTTATTAACTCTAAAGTTCGTTTAATAAAAGATTTATCTACAACTATAATTCTTTAACTTTATAAGAGTCAAGTTATTTTAATCAATAATTCTTTTAATAAGTAATACAGATGAAAAAAGCGATTATAATTGGTGCAACATCAGGTATAGGTAAGGAACTTGTCAAATTGTTGATTGATAATGATTATAAGCTTGGTTTAACTGGTTTACACACAAATGGTATCGAGGAATTAAGACAGAACAATCAGAAACAACTGGAAGTTAGGTATTTTGATTGCACAAAAGAGAGCAGCGCTGAAAGGATAACAGAATTAGTAGCCTCACTGGGAGGATTAGATTTATTAATTTTTAGTGCAGGTATTGGCCATTTGAATGGTAATCCGGGTTTTGAGGTAGAAAATCATGCCAATAAATTGAATGTGATGGCTTTTACTGAGATAGCTGATTGGTCTTATCGATTTTTTGAAAAACAGGGCAAAGGTCATTTTGTAGCTATCAGTTCAATAGCTGGTTTGCGTGGGTACAGAGTTTCTCCAGCCTATCATGCTGCAAAATCGTATCAAATACGATATTTGGAAGCCTTAAAACAAAAAGCTTACCGATCAGGAAAATCGATTTGTATTACGGATATACGCCCCGGCTTCGTTGAAACAGAAATGTCTGTTGGGAAGAAACAATTTTGGGTAACGAGCAAAGAAAAAGCTGCTGAGCAAATATTTAGGCTCATAAAAAGAAAAAAGGGAATGGGCTATATTTCAAGGCGCTGGCAAATAATTGCAATTATTATGAAATTACTACCTCGTTGGATTCACAGAAGAATATGAAGGTTTTGCTCTTGAACAAAGACTAAATTTTACAAATTATTTAAGTCTATTCTCTTTCTGTAAGCTTATTGATTTAGTAGATTTGAACTTTATATTGTAAAAAATATAATTAAACTATATCCTAACACAAATACATAGAAGATAATGCGAAAACAGAACCTTAAATTTGCTGCCTTTTTTCTCATTTTAATGGGGATGCTTGGTAGTGTGAGCGCACAAAAAGATGCTCGCTTAATGCGATATCCTGATGTCAACAAAAATCTAATCGCCTTTGTTTATGCGGGCGATATTTGGTCGGTAAATGCAGAAGGAGGAGATGCAACTCGATTAACCTCTCATAAAGGTATGGAGCTGTTTCCCAAGATTTCTCCCGATGGACAATGGATCGCTTTTTCAGGCGAATATTCCGGAAGTCGCCAAGTATATGTTATGCCAGCTGAAGGAGGGGAACCTCGCCAGTTGACTTATTACAACTCGGTTGGTTTAATGCCTCCACGAGGAGGATTTGACAATGTGGTTCTGGACTGGACTCCAGATAGTCAATCAATCTTGGTTCGTATGAATCGCACACCTTTCGGAGAAAGAAATGGAACCTATTATAAAGTGAGTTTGAATGGCGGTTTAGAGCAGCCATTACAGATTCCTGAAGGTGGAATGGGCGTATTTTCTCCTGATGCGAAGAAAATGTGTTTTGCTCCAATCAGTCGTGAATTCCGTACCTGGAAACGTTATAAAGGTGGACGAGCTGCTGACCTTTGGATTTATGATCTAGAGAATGATAAGTCTCAGCGTATCACTAAATTTGTAGGCTCAGATCAGATTCCTTCCTGGTATAAGGATGCGATTTACTTTGCTTCCGATCGTGATTTAAAGTTGAATATCTACAAGTATGATATTTCGACTAAAAACATCACTCAAATGACCCATCATAAGACTTTTGATGTGATGTGGCCTTCAGGAGAGAATGGACAACTTGTTTATGAAAATGGAGGACAACTGTTTAAGTTGAATCTTGAAACGGGTAAAGAAGAGCGTGTTATTGTCAATATTCATTTTGACAATCCAAACATTTTACCCTATTACAAGAATGTGAAAGATTTTATTGGAGGTGCTGCTGTTTCACCATCGGGTAAACGTGCTTTGTTCGATGCCAGAGGTGATATTTTCTCAGTGCCAGCTAAAAATGGACCTACTATAAACTTAACTCAAACACAGGGCGTACGCGAAACGGGGCCAACCTGGTCTCCTGATGGTAAATATGTCTCATACTATTCTGATGCAACAGGAGAGTATGAAATTTATTTACTTGAAAATAAGAAAGGCGCTAAGGCTAAACAAATAACTTCTGGTTCATCAGCATGGATGTATGCTGCTAAATGGTCAGACAATAGTAAGTACCTTCTTTTCTTCGATCGCACATTAAAACTAAAGTACCTTGATGTTGAAAGTGGAAAAGTAAAGGTTGTCGATATAGCTAATCGAAACGAAATTAGAGAATACAACTTTTCTCCGGATTCAGAATGGATTACCTATTCGAAAGAAAGTAAGAACAGTCAGTCAGCTATTTGGGTTTACAACTTAAAAAGTGGAAAAAACGTTCAGCTGACCAATGATACATTTAGCGATTCTGAGCCGGTTTTCTCTCAGGATGGTCATTTTATCTTCTTTTTATCAAATCGTGATTTCAATTTGAATTTTTCAAGTTTCGAGTTCAATTATTTATACAATAGAGCAACTCGTATTTATGCGATTTCTTTAAAAGAGAATGGTCCGAAACTTTTTGCTTTGAAAAACGATGTTGAAGAAGTAAAAGAAGAAGACAAGGAGAAGAAAAAAGAAACGGATTCTCAATTAAAAGTGAATATCGATTTTAAAAATATTTCAAATCGTATTTCTGTATTTCCATTGTCATCAGGTAATTACCGTGATTTAACTGCCGTTGATGGAGGTGTTCTTTATTCTACTAACAGAGAATTGCGTCGTTATGATATTGCTAAGGAAAAAGATGAGTTAATTTTAAATCGCGTTTCCGATTATGCACTATCAGGTAATGGTAAGAAAATTATCTACCGCGCTGGTTCTACCTATGGGATTATTGATGCAAGTGTTGGAAAAAAAGTGGGTGATGGTGAACTTGCTCTGGATGGTCTGGAAATGAAAATTGATCCTAAGAAAGAGTGGAAGCAGATCTATACAGACGGATGGCGAATTTTCCGCGATTACTATTACGTTGCTAATATGCAAGGTGTTGATTGGGATCAAATTAAAGCGAACTACAATCAATTGATTCCCTACGTGAGTCATCGTGCCGATTTGGATTATATTCTTGGTGAGATTATTTCGGAAACCAATACAGGACATGCTTATGTAAATTATGGCGATTTTGAGAAGGTAAAACCGTTGGAAACAGGGCTGCTTGGAGCTAAGCTTAAGGCAGATCCTAAAACTGGAAAATATATTATTGCTAAGATTTTTGAAGGTGAAAATTGGACACCTAACCGAAGATCTCCATTGACAGAGCAAGGTGTGAATGTGAAGAAAGGAGACTACCTTCTAAGTATCAATGGTCATAAGCTAAGTCTGGAAGAAAATCCTTACATGTATTTAGAGAATACAGTTGATAAAATGATTGAAATCACCGTAAATTCGAAACCTAATTTCGAAGGAGCAAAAACGTATACAATTAAGCCGATTGCTTCTGAATTGGAGTTGATGTATCTGAACTGGGTGAATGAGCGTCGTGAGATTGTAAACAAATTATCAGATGGTAAGATTGGTTATATTCATGTTCCTAATACTGCAGTAGAAGGAAACCGTGAATTGCATCGAGGGATGTATGCGTATCATGATAAGGAAGCTTTGATTATTGATGACCGTTATAATGGTGGTGGATTTATTCCTGATCATATGGCTGATTTACTAGATCGTAATGTGCTATCATATTGGCATCGTAGAGGTTTAGAACCTACTCAAACTCCGGGAATTGCACATGATGGACCTAAAGCCATGTTGATTAATCACTATTCGTCTTCAGGGGGAGATGCCTTCCCATACTATTTTAGAAAGAAAGGACTTGGAAAGCTTATTGGTACACGCACCTGGGGTGGACTTGTAGGTATGTCGGGTAATGCCGGATTAGTAGATGGTGGTTATATTGCCGTACCTCGTTTTGGTATTTTTGATGAAAATCAGAAGTGGATTATCGAAGGTATCGGTGTTTATCCTGATGTAGAAGTTTACGATGAACCTCATAAGGTTGCAAAAGGAATTGATCCTTCCATTCAAAAAGCTGTAGAAATGCTTTTGAAAGAATTAAAAGAGAAACCAATGAAAAAGGTAAATGCTCCTAAAGATCCAAATCGTTCTAAATGGATAGAAGAGGATGTGAAATAATTACAATTGATATTAGTATAAAGGCTGTTTCAAGAAAAATCTTGGAGCAGCCTTTTTATTTTAAAAGAAGCGATCAAGCTTGACCTCGTCGTCAATTTGTGTTTGAGGATTTTCCAATAACTGAAGCATTTGTTCAGAAAAATAAGGAGCAAGCATCACGCCTTTAGTTCCAAGTCCATTGAATATGGCTAAACGCTTGTTATGTGGATGAATCCCCAGAATGGGGCGTCTGTCTTTCACAGTTGGTCTCACACCCGCCCAATGATTAAGAATGGTATAATCCGTATCAATCAATTTATCAAGTTTTGTTAATAAATCAGATTTTCCTTCATTTGTAGGGGATTCGTTTATTGTATCCCAATCGTAAGTGGCACCAACTTTAAAGCGTTTTTGTCCAGTTGGTAACACAAAGAGATTCTTGTTTAGGATGTAGTCTTCATTTAAAGCATTAGCTTCAATCTCTATCAGTTCGCCTTTAGTTAGATAGAAACTATCAGAAGGGAAAAGTGCATTTTGTGCATCCTTATAACCTCTACAAAAAATGATTTTTTCAGCTGATAAGTTTTTCCAATACACATATTTGTCTTCGAATGTGACATCTTCAACTTTTAAATGCTCTTTAATAAGATAGCCATGTTGCTTGAAGAAATTACGCATGGCATGTATCATGATATTTAAATTACAAGCACCTGTTTGATTTAGGGAGCCATAATGTTCAATAGCCTTATAACCTTCCAGTCTTAAATCATTATCTACTCGATCAATATAATGATTCATATTGCCTTGATCGATTCGCTTTTGCCACATGGGAATATCTTGCTCAACTAAAGGCTTAATCATCTTTTTTTGTTCGATGAATTTTACTGACAGTAATTCCTCCATTTCATTGTATGTCTCATACATTTTAGGGAATAGGCTATCAGCCATCCAACTTTTTGTGAGACGTTTAAAAACAAGAGGGTTAATTAAACCTGCTGCAATTTCAGAAGCAGATTTTTGTATTGGATCAACAATAATTTTGAAAGGGATATTATTCTTATGCATTTGGTAGGCAAGAAGAGTACCTGCTAAACCTTGTCCTACAATAATATATTTGGTCATTTATCTAAGTGTTTATTTAGATCAAATATAAGGAAGCTTTTTTTTGAATAAAAATAATATGATGTAATGACTTAATTTAGAATGTAATACTTGTTTGTTTTTTGTCATAAAGCTCTATCATTAAGTATTGTGATGAATAATGCCAGCGAGTTTGATCGGATGTAAGTTGTTAGATCGATTTTTGTAAAATCGATATCCTTTTCTATTTTTGATTACCTCTATGAAAGAACAAGAACTGAATATCATACGAAAGTTAAGAAATGGCGACGAATCAGGTTTGCGCCAAATGTTTGATATTTACTACTCTCCACTCTGTATTTTTGCACTCAAATACATCGATTCCTTTGATTTGGCAGAAGATCTGGTACAGGAAACCTTCATCAAGTTTTGGGAGAAAAAACGTGTCGAGCAACTGCGAGGATCATTAAAATCTTATCTTTTTATGGCAGTTAAGAATAATGCCTTAAATTATATTCGACAAAATAAAAAGTTTCGCATTGAGGAATTGGATGATGAATTCGATCTTTTGATGGAAGAACCTTCAGATAAGGAAGATTTGGAATTAAAAAAGCAGAAGCTTTATTCTGAATTAGAATCTTTATCTCCTCAAAGCAGAAAAGTATTTGAAGCAATTATCTTTAACGATAAGCGATACAAAGAAGTTGCCAAAGAACTTGACATTTCCTTGAATACAGTCAAAACTCATTTCTCAAGAGCCCTTAAACAATTACGCTCTTCTTTAGATATTATCATCATGATAATGTTACCCTAATATATTTATGATTTAGGGATTTTTGAATTCTGAATTTAATGATTCAACATTGTGGCCATTAAATCACGTAATCAATACCACTAATCCATAATAGTTACTTCTTATTCTGAAATCTGCAATCATCAATCTTAATTTGACTGCGACTTTTTGGTCCTTTCATACCTTTCGACTTTTAACTAACTTACTATCTATAAAATAGGAGTAGAGATTCTTTTTGAAATTTCTTGTCACCCATTTTTATATTTCTGTTTCATATTAGTGAAGTGCACATGATTTTAAGTGCATACAATTTTATAAGAGAAATGAAAGTAGAAGATAAAAGTATTATTACTTGGGTTAAGGACTATTCTAAAGGGGAGTTGTCTGATGATGCCAAAAAGGAGTTAAAAGCCTTTCTTGAGGAAGGAAAAGAAAACAGAGACCTTTTTAATCGTTACAGACGTTTATATACCAACGGAAGAGCTCTCGGTTTTGCCAATCGGTTAGATGACGAAAAAGCCTGGAAGGAAATAAGCCGAACAATTAAAAAGCCTAAGGTTCGCAAATTACACTTACGGTTGCCATATGCAGCTGCAGTTATTATTGTGGCCTTTATCAGCACGTTTGTATTGATGCAAGAGGTTGATGAAGTCGATTTTTCTAAAGATTACAATTTTGCAGAATTGGTACAGCAAGGAAGTAAAGAGGCTATTCTGACTTTAGCAGATGGTTCTAAAGTTAAACTTGAGGATGATGTTGAGCAGATCATTGCAGATCATGAAAATTTAAAGATTGAGAAAGATGCTGCCAATCATATTAAATATCAAGCTCAGTCAGGAGAAGAAACAAAACTTCAATATAATACAATTGAAGTCCCTAGAGGTGGCGAGTATTCATTGACCTTATATGATGGAACAAAAATTTGGTTAAATGCAGATACTAAGTTGCGTTATCCTGTGAAGTTTGCAGAAGGGAAAAGAGATGTTTATCTAGATGGAGAAGCACTTTTTGAAGTGGCTCATGATAAGAAATCACCTTTTACAGTTCAGTCGCACGATGCTAAGGTGAAGGTTTTAGGAACAAAATTTAATATTTCTGCCTACGATGACCAGGAATTTATTGCCACAACCTTAGTCGAAGGATCTGTAGAGATTAACAATTTAGGAAATACAGCAGTATTAAAGCCAGGCTATCAATCTATAATTATTCGAGGAGAGAATAAGATTACTGTTAGTGAGGTTGATACGTACATGTACACATCTTGGGTTGATGGAATTTACGAATTTGAGAATGTTGAATTAGAATATATCATTTCCCAGTTAGGTAGAGCTTACGATGTGGAATTTTTTTTCCTGGAAGAACAATATAAACACATCCGTTTTACAGGAGCTTTTGAAAAAGAAAATTCTTTTGAATTTGCACTGGATATGATAGAGAGAATTGCAGATGTCGACTTTGCGATTAAAGGCAGGCATATTTTAATTGGAAAGCAATAATATAAAATGGATTCTGAGTGCGCTGTATTGAGCCGTTGCATTGAGCTTGTCGAAATGTTGCCAAAATATCGAAATGGAATGAAGCGTATAACATAAAAAAAAGCGGAAGATATTGATGTATCTCCCGCTGTGATAATCAACACCATTGTTGATGCAATGGTATTTAATAACCTTAATACAAATTTATGAAAAATTTAGCGAAATGGAGGGAAATCCCATCCTTCATTCAAAAAATTGTACGTGTTATGAAAATAAGCGTGTTTTTAGTTTTGGTATGTACACTACAACTCTCTGCCTCAGTAATACTTGGGCAGCAGGTTAGTTTGCAGTCCGGCGAAATGTCGGTAAGACAGGTTTTTAAGGAGTTGAAGACTCAGACAGGAACCTTCTTTATGTACAGTGAAGATGAAGTTGATCGCAACTTACTTGTCGATGTAGATTTTTCTGATGTAAGCTTGGAGGTAGCATTGGACGAAATTTGTGAACAAGCTTCTTTAAACTACGAAATTGTTGATGACTATGTTTTGATCACAAAGAAAGCCCTGGTTGTAGAACAACCCGTTCAGCAAGAAAAGAAGAGAATTAAAGGAAAGATCACTGATAAATCAGGTCTTCCATTGCCAGGTGTTTCTGTTCTTGTAAAAGGCACATACTCTGGTGTCGCTACTGACAAAGAGGGAATCTACATCATAGACGTTCCCGAAGAGGACGTAACACTTGTCTTCTCTTTTGTAGGTATGGAAACCCAAGAGGTAGTGATAGGAGACCAGCTTATAGTTAATGTTGTTTTAAAACAGGGACAAAGTAAGCTTGAGGAAGTCACTATACGCGGGGGTATTTTTGAGCGTAGAAAAGAAAGTTTTACAGGTACAGCTACTGTTGTTGAAGCAGAAGAGCTTAAAGCTATGGGTACGGATAATCTTATTAAGAGTTTAAGTTTAATAGACCCTTCGTTTAATATTATAGAAAACAATATTTCAGGTTCTGACCCTAATGCATTACCTGAAATTAGGTTACGTGGATCATCAATTCTTAGTGCTCCCGGTTCTGAATTAAACCAGACAAATTTAAGTGGAGATCCTAATTTACCAACTTTTATTTTAGATGATTTTGAAACATCCCTTCAATCTGTATTGGATTTGGATATGAACCGTGTAGAGTCGGTAACCATCCTTAAAGATGCGGCTGCAACTGCCTTTTATGGTTCTCGTGCTGCAAATGGAGTAATTGTTATTAGAACGAAACAACCTGAGTCAGGTAAATTACAAGTTAGCTATAATTTAAGTACTGACTTTAGTTTTCCAGATTTAGAATCTTATGATTTACTAAATGCCTCTGAACTTTTTGAGTTACAAAAGGATTTGAATATTCTCCAGTTCAAAAGTAGTGGTAACTATCGAGATAAAGCATCGAGAATTGAACAATTTGTTGCATCAGGTGTCGATACAGATTGGATAGGACAGCCTGTACGTAATTCTGTTGGACAAAAACATTCATTAAATTTAATGGGGGGTGATAATCATATGCGTTATATGTTTGACCTTTCTTATGCTAACAGACCCGGTGTAATGAAAGGATCATCAAAAGAAACTATGGGTTTGGCAGCAAGCTTGTTGTACAAGGTAAATGATAAAATTAGTTTTAAAAACAGGTTAAGTGTTGACAGAAATAATAGTGCTGATTCTCCTTATGGTAGCTTTGATTATTATGCCAAAATGCAACCCTATTTCCCAATTCATGATGAAGACGGGAATCCTATTGAGAGATACGCTATTTATGATGATGCTGATCCTTCTAATTCATACCATTATTTCAACTATTATAATCCGTTGTACGAGAGCACTGTTGGTAATGAGAATGAATCTACCTATATGAATATTGTGAATAACTTCTCTATGGATTGGAGAATTTTATCTTATTTAAAATTTAAGGCGAATATTTCCTACACACATACTTCCACAAATAACGAATGGTTCAGATCTCCTGAATCGCACTATTACTGGAATGAAACGCAACCTGAACAAGTGGGGGAATATAGATTTTCAGATGCTATTGCTGAAAAGTATCAAGGAAATGCAACACTTTCCTTTATGGAGGAGTTTAATGGACATTTCATTAATGCGTTATTGGGTGTTAATGTTTTAGAATCTTCAGCTCGAGAACTTGGTTTTTCTGCCCAGGGGTTTGCTGCAAAAGGTTATTCTGACCCTAGTTTTGCTGCAGGTTATGGAATAGATGGTCTCCCGAGTTCGTCGGAATCCACAACCAGATTAATCGGTGGTTTGGCCAGTATAAACTATTCTTATAAAAATCGATATCTTTTTGATTTTACCTATAAAATTGATGGTTCTTCTCAATTTGGTAGCGAAGATAAAACTGCAGAGTTCTATAGTGTTGGTCTGGGGTGGAATCTACATCATGAGGATTTTTTAAAGAATAGTGAATTAATCAGTTTGCTAAGAATAAAAGGAACCACTGGTGAAACAGGTTCTGTAAACTTCTCTGCTTATCAGGCCAAAGATATTGTACAATATTATACAGACTCCAAGTATTTATCCGGATTAGGGACTTATTTGAAAGGTCTTGGTAATGATAGATTGAAATGGCAAACTACGGAGACGATGGATTTAGGTCTTGAATTGGGCTTATTTGATAACAGGCTTAGTATGACTGTTAACTATTACGAGAAAACGACTACTGATATGATAACCCCTATCACCACACCTCCATCATTGGGCTTTAGTTCCTATCTCGAAAATCTTGGTGAGATGGAAAACACAGGGTTTGAGTTTGCCTTACGTGCACAACTGATTAAGAAACAAGATTTTAATTGGAATGTACATGTTTCCGGTTCTCAAAACAGGTCACGTATAGTATCTATTGGTAATTCATTAAAATCATATAATGAATTAGGTGATAGTGACTTAGATGAAGTAGCATCTCACTCTTTCCTTGTTCGCTTTGAAGAAGGTAAGTCGAATTCTGCAATATGGGCAGTAAAATCTCTTGGTATTGATCCGGCGACTGGTAAAGAGCTATTCCTTACTAAAGAGGGATTAGCAACTTTTAATTGGAATCCGAAGGATAAGATTGTTGTAGGAGACATTGAACCTGATTTGAGAGGTACATTTGGAACTAATGTTTCTTATAAGGCGTTTAATTTAGGCTTAGCATTTGCTTATGAGTTTGGTGGCCAAATTTATAATACGACTTTGGTAGATAAAGTTGAAAATTCTCCTAAAGAGTTTAATGTTGACAGAAGAGTACTGGAAGAAACCTGGAAAAACCCTGGTGACGTGGTAAAATACAAAACAAATTATGATTCTAGGGGTATTCAGGTTGCTAATACTCCATCCAGTTCTCGTTTTGTACAGGATCAAAACCTTGTAAGGTTAAGTTCTATAAACATGAATTATAATATACCTAATAAAATTTGTGAAAAGTTAAAAACGGAGTCTATGAGATTATCTTTCAATATGAATGATGTATTCTATTGGTCAACAGTTCAAAGAGAACGTGGATTTTCTTATCCTTTTGCCCGTTCATTTTCTATAGGTTTACGTGCTAATTTTTAAAATATTGTATGATGAAAAATAAAACATTAATCTTAATATTAATTTTATGCCAGTCATTCTTTGCATGTAATGAATGGCTGGATGTACAACCTGTTACTGATGTTGATTTATCAGAGCATATATCTTCAAAAGAAGGATTCATCGAAACTTTAAATGGGGTATATCTGAATATGGCAGATGAGAATTTGTACGGACACCAATTAATGTATGGTGCTGTTGCAGATGTTGCTCAAAACTATTATACTGATACTCGTCCTTTCAATAAATTTGAATATGAAGGTACAGATGCTAAAAATACAATTAAAAATATTTGGCAGGGTTTGTATAATGTCATTGCAAACAATAATATTATTCTCGATAATATCGATGATAAAAAAGATCTTTTTGTAGAAGCTGATTACAATATTATTAAAGGGGAAGCTTTGGCATTAAGGGCATTTTTGCATTTTGATGCTATCAGGTTGTTTGGCGATACTTATGAGGATGCAGGTGAAGCATCTCAAATCCCTTATGCTTTAACTTTTGAATTAGTTAGATATAAGCATTTAAGTGCAGAGGAGGTTTATACTCATATCCTTGATGACTTAGATAAAGCTGAAGAGATGCTTAAGAATTTCGATCCTATTGTTGCAGGGGCATCATATAATGGTAACTTATTCAATAAGGCTAAGGATTCTAGAAAACACCATTTGAACTATTATGCTGTTCTTGCATTAAAAGCAAGGGTTTATATTACAATGGGCGATAAGGTCAATGCTTTATTATATGCCCAAAAAGTAATTGATGAGTTTGCTTGGTCATGGACTCCGCTTGGTAATTTAACATCTTCACATAATAGTGAAGTTGATGGGCTTTTCTTTGATGAAGTAATTGCTGCACTACATGTTCAAAAATTACAAGACTATTATTATGAGAATTTTGAATTTGGCGATTACAATGCCGGTCCTTCTTCCATAAATTATGCTAAATATATTTTTGAAGTGAACCTTGGCTCTTATTATTGGGAATCAATTCCCGGGCCAGGTATTAATGATTGGAGATTCTTATACTTATTTGATCCGAACGGTTCTGGAGAGTTAACAAAATCAATAAAGTATAATCAGTATACGCAAGGCAGGGCTGGGATTTATGACTACCAAAAAGTACCATTAATCAGAATTACAGAGATGATGCTCATTGCTGCAGAAGCTGTTTTAGATACCGATAAAGCTCAGGCTATAGCATATATAGAAGAGATAAAAGAAGAAAGAGATGTTATTCTTGAGGACTTAAGTACTTTGTCGGAAGAAGAAATTATGGATGTGATTGTGAAAGAGTTTAGAAAAGAAACCTATCTCGAAGGACAGTTAATCTATTTGTATAAAAGGCTTAAACCTACGTCCATTCTTACAATGGATTACTGGGGTAACCTTCCTGTTGATGTGGAAGCAGATAATTTTATTTTTCCATTACCTGACGATGAACTTGAATTTGGTAATATTCCAGACTCAGATGACTCAGATGGAAATTAAATAGTAATCATATAAAATGAGCCCCGAACATTCGGGACGAGTTCTCCCGAGTACTCGGGAGAACCATTGAAAATTAAAAACATAAATAAATGAAAAAGATAAATTTAATTATGGTCGCATTACTGTTTCATGGGTTATTCTCATGTACCCAGGATGATACAATGACCTATGGAGATTTAAATTACATCTATTTTGAAGAAGAGGCAGTTGATGGAGTATTTCCTTCAACGTACTTTAGCTTTGTATTTGAGGAAGATGCACTTACTGAAAAAATGCTGGAACTACCTGTGATTGCGGCTGGAAAATTAGCTGAGAATGATCGTCTGTTTTCTTATCAGATTGTGGATAGTTTAACTACTGCGGTTGAAGGCGTACACTTTACAATTGATCCTGCCAGCCAAATTATGCCTGCGAATGCTGTCGAAGGTAATCTACTTGTTAAGTTACTTAAAACAGCAGATATGGAGACCGTGGAATACAAGCTGGGTCTTGAAATTGTTAGTAGTGATTTATTTACGGCAGAAATGAGTACCGTTATGGAGATAAGCTTTAGTAATTTCTTTGCTGAACCCGATTGGTGGTATGATGGCTCTTATTATAACCCTTCTCTTGGGGCATTTACACAAGTAAAGGGCTTATTATGGCTCGAATTTATGGGTGTAACCGATGGTTCAAATCCATGGGCTGTTCCACCATTTATCAATGAATGGGGCTATGGTGAGCGTGCAAAAAGACAACTTTCTAGAGAAAGTTTTATAAGGTGGCTGGAGGTTTCTCCGGGTGCTCCTTATTATGATGAAAATGGAGAGTTAGTACTAGATACACTTTATGAAAGTTAAAATAAATAATTATGAAGAGATTAAAAATATTATATGGCTTGGTAATCGTATTACTGGTTACATCTTGTGTAAATGACGAAGGAAATTATGATTATAAGAATCTTCCTAACATAGATCTTTCGAAGATACCATCTGAACTAGATATTTTTGTTGGAGATACACTTTCTATTAAGGGAGATATTGTAACAAGCGTAGATGATAATGATTTAGAATTTGCCTGGTATTTCGATGAATTAGGGGCGTTTGATACGATCAGCAATGAAAAAGATCTTCATGTTTTTGTGGATTTTGTACCTGGTCTAGGGCGTAATTTACTATATTCTGTTTATGATACGAAAAATGAAGTTCACCATTTTAAAGCTTTGGCTCTCGATGTTATTACTCCTTTTTCTACCGGATGGGCAATATTAAAGGATAAAGACGGAGAAACGGAAATGGATTTTATTTCTATTTCAAATGAAGGAGTTTTTTATGAGGATGTTCTTGCAACATTTGTTAAAGAGCCTGATACTTTTGAAGGAAAACCAATTAGTTTAAACTTACATTGGTGGAAGTGGACTCCTCGCTCTAACATAAATATAGTAACGGAGTATGGTGGAGCAATTATAGATGCCTTTACTATGAAAGTATCAGAATCAATTTTGGAGGATAAGTTTTATAGTACTGATTATCTTGATTTGCCATTTACAGGTGGCTTTATGACTTCAGGGGATTTACCTTCACTTGTTGCAAACGGCAAGTTGTACCTTATGGCTACATCAGGAGATGGCCTGGGAGGTTTGTGGGAAGCTCCTGCTAAAGGCGATTATTATATAGGTAATGTTGGAACGTCGCATATTTATCAGAACATGATATTTTTTGATGAAAAGAACAGAAGATATCTCAGAATTGCCGGAGGATGGAGTGTTAATTATAGTGAAGTTCTTGAATATGTCCTCCAGGACGATGAATGGAACACTCCGGCTTTTGATCCTGCTAACTTAGGTATGGATTGTATTTGGATGGGATCTAACTCTTATCGTGATTTTACGGCAAATACAATAGTTGTTCATGTTTTAAAAGATGATGCCGGAGCTTTTCATATTCAAAAATCACAACCGTGGAACTCACGTTTCTATGCACTGTCTCAAATGAGAGTTGACGACGGATTATTGAATGACAATTCAGTATTTGCAATGGATTATGTACAGCCATATGCCTATATGTCAAATGGTAATGTCATTCATCGTTTCAACCATACTTCAGAGGCTTTTCAAGCAAATTATATAACTCTTGATGTTGCTGGGAATATTACCCGTATGATTTCCAGTTATGATTCAAAGATGCTTGGTGTTGCTGTTGATAATGGAGCAGGATCAACAATTCTGATATTAGACTTGGAAAATGATGGCGCTGTATTAGAAACTTATGAAGTAGATTCTAAAGTAGTTGACTTCAAATATAAAGAAGATTTGTAATGAATATCATTACAATTAATTTTTTAATCCTAGCCCTGTTTTATACTGGGCTGGGGTTTCTTTTACTAATAATGGGATGCCATTCTTCTCATACCATTCACGAAAATATATTAGCCACTGCTACGCAAAGCTTGCATCAGCATGATACCATTTTATGAAATAGCTTATTCAATATCATTTTTGGTATAGCTATCATGGCGAGGTTCCTGCTTCTTTCTAAATAAAAATACAGTTTTAAAAAATTGATAAACAGGTAACAGAATGAAATCAAAATTACCGGCAGTATGCATGCTGATCTTAAGCATTTTTTTTGCTTGCAACAATGCAAAAGAGAGCGAACAAAAATTTGAACTACACGGTACTCTTGAAGGGATTACCGATGGTAAAATCTTTATTAATATTGTGCTTGGAGATGGAAAATATGTGATAGACTCCGCTCTTATTAAAAATGAAAAGTTTGTATTTAAAGGGGATTATCCTGAGCCCACACTAGCATATTTGATGCTGAAGAGGGAGGATATGGAACCTCATTTTCTATACATTGAAAATGTAAAAATGAGCCTTACCGGCGGACTTGTCCGTAAAAAAAATAGTAGATATAGGTTCTCTGGCAGCCCGGAGTATGTTCTCGTATTAGAAGATGTTAAAATTACAGGAGGAGGAAAAGCACAAAACGATTTTGCCCATTACAATGAACTACGAAAGGCTTGGTCTAAGGATGAAGAAGTTCTTAAAAAAGAAATACGTTTATCAACAACAACTAAAGAAAGAAGAACAGAATTATCGAAAATATTGGTAAAGCGAAGAGAAGAGCTTATAAATCAATACATAAAAGAGAACCCAACTTCCCGTCATGCTGCGGACATTGTGAGTGGAAGACTTTCCGGTAAAAGTGCAGCTGAAACAGAAAAGGTGATTAAAAGCCTTGCTCCAGCCTTACAGAAAAATCCAGCCATCGTTGCACTCTTGGAAGAGACATTAAAACAAAAAGAAATTGAGTTGGGCGTTGACCAGATGATGGCTCAGGCAAGTAACGTTTCTTATAAAGTTGATGGAAAATTTGATGGAGAAGGACTGAAAGATGTCATTTACCTTGGAGTCTTCTCAAATGACAATATTTGTGCATTAAAGAAAGATGGAACGGTACAAATTTTAGATGGAAAAGGAAAACAAATTAGCAGTTTTAAGACTGAATTAAACGGAGATGCTTCTTGTTTGGCTGTAAGTTCAGATAACAAGATCTACCTCTTATGTGGCATTCAGGAAGAAGTAAGCAAAAAGGTGAGAGGTAAAGTTCGCAAGCAAATAGTTCCGAAAGCTGTGGAATGTACAGTTTACGATGAAAAAGGAGCGAGCCAATCTCAATTTCGATTAGAGGGAATACTAACTGCCACAGGAGCAAGGGTGGTTGATAACAATTTAATTGTAGCCGACTATTTAGGTAAAAAACTGGCCATGTTCGATAAAACTACCGGTAAAGTAGGCCCGGTAATGGAAAACATGAGGTCATGTTGTGAAATCCTTGATTTTAGTGTAAATGAGAAAAAAGAAATCCTGGTAGCCAATTTGGGAGCATTCCGTGTTCAGGGATACGATTTTTCAGGAAAACAATTGCTTTTATTCGGACAGAAAGGAAAAACCTTAAACGATTTTCATGGCTGTTGCAACCCTGTAAGTGTAACCAGTTTGTCAAGCGGAGCCATTGTAACGGTAGAGAAAGGCCCAACCCGAATTAAAGTATATAGTAAAGAGGGTGCAAAGCAAATTGCCGGCATAGAAGAACTGGTAAAAGGCTGCTCTTACATTCCCATGATTGTTGATAGTAAAGATAACTTGTATTTAGCATCAAAAGAAAAAGGAATAGTGAAGTGTGTATCGGTTAATTAAAGTGTTGTTTTATTTTTTTGAAAACCGATAGCGGTTAAAAGTATAATATCATTTCAATTTCAATCCCGAATTCTTGGGACGGTATAAAATCAAATAATAAGCAACAAAATGAAATCAAAATTTAAATTACCGGCAGTATGTATGCTGATCTTAATCATTTTTTTTGCCTGCAACAATGCAAAAGATAACGAACAAAAATTTGAACTACACGGTACTCTTGAAGGGATTACCGATGGTAAAATTTTTCTGGTGAATAGTGATGAAGGAAAGAAAGACTCAGCCCTTATTAAAAACGGAAAATTTGTATTTAAAGGGGATTATCCTGCCCCAACAGAATTACATTTGCGTTTATCAAGATCTGGCATCCACAGCATATTTGTTGAGAATGCAAAAATGAACCTTACCGGGCTTGTCCGTAAAAAAAAGAATAATCGTAGAAATTATCCCGGTGCCCCGGAGTATTATCTTGTATTAGAAGATATTAAAATTACCGGAGGAAAAACGCAGGAAGATTTTGTCCGTTACATCAAACAGAAAAATCTCTCGTTTAAGATTCAAGACGATCTTAGAAAAGAACTTCGTTTGTCAACAATAACCAGAGAAAGAAAAGCCGAATTAGTAAAAGAATTAGAAAAGCAAAGAGAAGAGGGGTATGCTCTTACCGGGAAATTCATTAAAGAACATCCTACAATTTCACTCTCTGCCAAAATGCTTGCACAAAGATTGTCAGATAAAAGTGCGGTTGAAATAGAAAAGACGATTAAAAGTCTTGATCCAGCCTTACAGAAAAATCCAATTATTATTAAGGTGTTAGAGGAAGCATTAAAATTGAAAGATATTGAAGTAGGCATTGATCAAATGATGGCCAATGTGAGTAATGTATCTTACAAGGTTGATGAAAAGTTTAATGGAAGAGAACTTAAGGATATTATCTACCTGGGAGTATTTTCTAACAATAACATTTGTGCATTAAAAAAAGATGGAACGGTACAAATTTTAGATGCATACGGAAAACAAATCAACAGTTTTAAGACTGAATTAAACGGAGCTGCTTCTTGTTTGGCTGTAGGTTCAGATAACAAGATCTACCTTTTATGTGGCATTCAGGAAGAAAGAATCCAAAAGTTCAGGGGAAAAGAGCACAAATTCATGGCTCCAACAGCTGTAGAATGTAAAGTTTACGATGAAAAAGGAGCAAGTAAGTCTCAATTTCGATTAGAAGGAATTGTTATCGCTACTGGGGCAAGGGTAGTTGATAATAACTTAATTGTTGCCGATTGGTTAGGTAAAAAATTGGCCATGTTCGATAAGACTACCGGTAAAGTAGGCCCGGTAATAGAAAATATGCGGACATGTTGTTATATCCTTGATTTTAATGTAAACAAAAAGAAAGAAATACTGGTTGCTAATTTGGGAGCATTCCGGATTCAGGGATACGATCTTTCAGGGAAACAGCTATTTGCATTTGGACAAAAAGGAAGAACCTTAAACGATTTCCACGGCTGTTGCAACCCTGTAAGTGTAACCAGTTTGTCAAGCGGAGCCATTGTAACGGTAGAAAAAGACCCCACACGTATTAAAATCTACAGCAAAGAGGGTGCAAAGCAAATTGCCGGCATAGAAGAACTGGTGGAAGGCTGCAAACACATTCCCATGATTGTTGACAGCAAAGACAATTTGTATTTAGCATCAAAAGAAAAAGGAATAGTGAAGTGTGTATCGGTTAATTAAAGTGTTGTTTTATTTTTTTGA